>CAWKCG010000047.1:0-323710 GCA_963847965.1 uncultured Actinomycetes bacterium | reverse complement strand
CCGCGCGGGGTGGTGAGCACCTGGATCGGCGTCTTCCACGATCAGGATCACCCGGACTGGGCGCGGGGCATGCTCGACTTCGCCGCGCAGCTCCAGGCCCAGGGTGTGCCGAACTACCCGCAGGTCAGCCCGCGCACCCTGGACATCCACGTGAACTGGGACGGCGGCATGTCCTGGTTCGCCCTGGAGAACAGCTGGCACAAGATGGTGCAGGCGCCCCGGCCGGAGAAGAAGCCGATGCTGCGCGACCCGCAGTGGCGGGCGCTGGCCCGCCAGGAATGGGACCGGGTCCCGCGGACGATGATCCCGCACAAGCATGCCGACCGGATCCGCCTGGTCTCCGTCACCCGCCAGGAGAATGAGCGCTGGGTGGGTGCGACGCTGGCCGATCTCGTCGCCGACCGCGGGGGCCACCCGTCTGACGTCCTGGCCGACTGGCTGCTGGAAAATGACGCCGATGCCGGCATCGTCGGCGTCGGGGTAGCCAACTCGGACGCCGGCGGCGTGGCCGAGACCCTGACCCATCCGGCCTCGGTGATGGCCAACAGCGACGCGGGCGCGCACCTGCAGATGATGTGCGCCATCGGTGACACCACCCTGATGCTGACCAGGCACGTGCGGGAACGCGGCGACCTGTCCATCGAGCAGGCCGTGCACCGGATGACCGGGCAGCTCGCGGAGCTGTTCGGGTTCACCGGCCGGGGCCGGCTGACCGAGGGCGCGGCGGGCGACCTAGCCGTGTTCGGGCTGGATGAACTCGACTGGGCGGCCGACGTCTTCGTCGCCGACTTGCCTGAGGGGGCACGGCGGCTGCGCCGCCCGGCGGGCGGCTACCGCTATACGGTCGTCGCCGGCGCCGTCGTTCAGGCTGGCGGCGAGCTCACCGGGGCGCGCCCGGGCCGCGTGCTGCGGCCTTGAGCGCCGCGGCCTTACCCGGCGGAGGCTTACCCAGCGGGCAGGGGCCTGCCCTGGTACTCCGGATTCGCCGCCCTGCTCCTGGCGATCGCGTGCCTGACCAGGGTGACGAGCACCTTCTTGACGGAGTTGCGCTGCCGCGCGTCACACAGCACCACGGGCGTTTCCGGGGCCAGATCGAGGGCGATCCGGACGTCTTCCGGTTGGTAAGTCGGGGCGCCGTCGAAGCAGTTGACCGCGACGAGGAAGGGCGTCGCGCGGTGCTCGAAGTAATCCACCGCGGCGAAGCAGTCGGCTAGGCGCCTGGTGTCGGCCATTACCACCGCCCCGACGGTGCCGTGGGCCAGATCGTCCCACATGAACCAGAAGCGTTCCTGTCCCGGCGTGCCGAAGAGATAGAGCGTCAGGTCGGCGCGGACGGTTATCCGGCCGAAATCCATCGCCACCGTCGTCGTGGTCTTGCGGTCCACACCGCTGATGTCGTCGATCCCGATGCTGCGGTCGCTGAGCAACTCCTCGGTACGCAGCGGGCGGATCTCGCTGATCGCGCCGACTAGGGTGGTCTTGCCCACCCCGAATCCCCCCGCGATCAGGATCTTGGCTGCGGCGGGCATCACTTCCGCCTCGACCGTGTCAGAGTGCCTGTAGTGCATCGAGCACGTCCCTCAGTAGACGCTCATTGGTAACTGGTCCCCGGAGAGTCGCGACGACCCGGAGCGCCCCGTACTGGCTCAGGTCGCTGAGCAGCACGCGGACCACCCCCACCGGGAGGTCGATGTCCGAGGCCAGGTCCACCACCGTGATGGGCTGACGGCAGCGGCTCAGGACCAGCCGGTGCTCACGGTTGAGACGTGCGTCGGCCGGGAGCTGCGCCCCGGCGACCGCCGCCACCACGTCGATCAGGCCGACGAAGAACCCGGACGCGGGCTCTGTCCGGCCCCTCGTCATCGCATACGGCCGAACGACCGGTCCCGCGTCCCGGTCGAGCCACCTGTCTTTGGGAGCGCTCATGAACCCTCAGCCCACGACCGGTTCGTGATCGGCGGGTCGCGGCGCCGCGGTCAGGTATATGCCCATCCGGCGGACCAGCATGGCCATCTCGTAAGCCATCACGCCCAGGTTGGCGTCGGCCGAGGCGAGCACGGCCAGGCAGGTGCCCTGCCCGGCCGCCATCACGAACATGAACGCGGAGTCCATCTCGATGATGGTCTGCCGCACCTCTCCGCCGCCGACCTGCTGCCCGGCCCCGCGGGCCAGGCTCTGCACGCCCGCGGCCAGGGCGGACAGATGTTCGCTTTGCTCGCGGCTCATGTTCTGCGACTTCGCCACGACCAGGCCGTCCCTGGACAGGACCAGCGCCTGGCGGACATTCGCTACCTGGGAAACCAGGTTGTCCAGCAGCCAGCCGAGCTGCTCCCCGCTGCTCTTGGTCTGCGTCATGACTCCCCCCCACTATCGTTCGATTCCGCTTCCGCGCCGGATGCGCCTCCAGGCCGCTCGCCCAGGATGTCCAGCCCGATGTCGGGGTAGTCCAGCTCGTCGCGGCGTCCGCGCTGCCATCCGTCTTGCAGCGCGAACATCCGGCTGCTGGCCTGCTCGGGCGAACGTGCCGCTGGCTCGGCGGCCTCGGCCGGCCGGCCGGACTCGGCGCCGGGCTGACCGCGGAGCTCCGGGGCGAGACTGGCCTGGCGGACACGCCGGGGCAGCCCCAGGTAGGTCTCGTCGGCTGCCGTCCCGTTCGCGGTCCGGCTAGGGCCGGATGCGGCGCTCGCCATAGGCCCGGTCGGACCCGCCGGACCCCGCCGGCCCCGCCGACCCGATAGCCCAGCCCGCGGCCGCAGCTGCCGCTATCAGCGATCCGGGCTGCGCTTGCGCCGGCCTGGGCGCGGTCCGGCCTGGCTCGTCTAGCTCGGTCCCATCGGCCTGGCCGCTTTCCGGCGAGGAACTCGAGAGGGCAAGCTGGTGCCGGCCAGTCATCCCGAACGCCAGGCCAAGTTCCTGACTCCCGGCCGGCCCGGCATCGTGCGCCCAGCCGTTCACGGCCGCCGCAGGCAGCTTGAGGGTGCTGCCGGGCCCGAACCAGGCGTCCGCCTCGTTCTCGGGCACGATGATCTGCCGGGGAAGCAGCACGATGGCCGTGGTTCCGCCGAAGGGGGAAGGCCGCAGCGACACCCTGATCCCGTGCCTGGCGGCGAGCTGGCCGGCCACGAACAGGCCGAGCCGCTCGCTATTGGTCAAGTCGAACTCGGGCGGGCTAGCCAGATGCTCGTTGACGGCAGCCATGGCGTCCGGCGCCATGCCAAGCCCGCGGTCCTCGATCTCCACCGCGAAGCCGTGGGCGACGATGCCGCCGCTGACCACGACCCGGGTGTTCGGCGGGGAGAACGCGGTGGCGTTCTCGACCAGTTCGGCGATCAGGTGGATGACGTCGTTCACCGCGATCCCGGCCACCGCGTCGGCGGACTCGGTGATCACGTCCACCCGGACGTAGTCCTCGACCTCCGCGATCGCCGCCTGCAGCACGTCGACCACTGGCACCGGGTCGCGCCAGCCGCGGCCGGGCGTGGTCCCGGCCAGGATGAGCAGGCCCTCGGCATGCCGCCGCATGCGGGTGGTGAGGTGGTCCAGGCGGAACAGGTCCGCCAGGACGGCCGGATCGCTGGTGGCCCGCTCCATGGTGTCGAGCATGCCGAGCTGCCGGTGCAGCAGCGACTGGGTCCGCAGCGACAGGTTGACGAAGACCTGGTTGACGCCCTTGCGCAGGCTGGCCTGGCCGACGGCGGCCTCGATGGCGGTGCGCTGCACGGTGGAGAAGGCCTGCGCGACGTCCGCGATCTCGGTGATCCGGCCCGCCTTCAGCGGTGGGGACTCCGCCTGGACGTCAACGTCCTCGCCGCGGCCCAGCCGCTCGACCACCCGCGGCAGCCGCTCGTGGGCCATCTGCCTGGCGCTCTCGTACAAGTTGCTGAGCTCGACCCGCAGCCTGCGGCCGAATCGCACCACGACGAAGATGGAGGCGGCCACCCCGACCAGGCCGAGGCCGGCGGCCAGAACGAGCTCGGTCAGGGTGCTGTCGCGCAGGTGCGTCGACTCCGCGGCCAGCACGACGCCGATCTGCGCCCCGTTCTTCTGCACGGCCGTCTGGATCGTCTGGGCGGTGGCCTGGAAGGCCGCGGGATTCACCGGTATCGGCTGGTTAGCCGGGCTGGCCTCGATCTGGTTCTCGATGGCCTGGAGGCTCTGGTATGCGGGCAAGTCGTAGACCCGCTTGAAGTCCGCGGTCAGGGCCGGGTTGGCCAGCGAGAACGTGTCGGCGATCTCCAGGTTCTGCTGCCCCACCGTCTGCGCGAACAGCACCCGTTCGGGCTGCGACATCAGGCCGCCCGCCGTGAACGCCCCCTCGATCAGGCCGATCGCGCCGCCGGTGAAGTCCTGCGCCCGGGCCTCCGCGATGGCCGCCTGCGTCATGAGGCTGAGATCGGGGTCGGCCGGCGGCGAGGAGATGTGGAAGAACTCGTATTCGGCATTGCCGATGGCGCTGTAGGCGTTGAACGCCGCCACCGTGTCGTACGCCCCCGAGTCGACCGCCGCCCGGATCCGGCCCAGGCCGGCCAGGTCCTCCAGGAAGACGTTCATCTGCGCGATGGCGTTCGGGCTCAGCAACCCGCGCACCGACATGACCGCGCTGCGGACGGCCGGGACGTACTTGTCGGTGCTGTGGCGCGCGGCCGTCAACTCCGCCAGCATAATCGTCGACCGGCGCCCGCTCCCCAGCCAGACCAGGGTGATCGCACGCTCGACCGGGAGCGTCTGCTCCAGTCCGGTGACGCTGGGGCTAATCGCGGTGATGACCGTGTTGTAGTGCTGGTAGCGGATGACGTTGCCGAGCGTGATGCTGGCGATGAGCCCCCACAGCACCGCCAGCGACAGCAGCGGGATCAGGAGCAGGCTGATCAGCGTCAGCCGCGCGGACCTGGTATGGGGCGGTAGCGGTTCGGCAGCCATGGCACCTCTTGTCAGGACTCAATTGATCCAGGACTCAATTGATCGGCTCAGAATTCGGAGTGTGGTCTCGGCTGTCAAGCTGAGGCAGCCTCGGTCATCGAGCCGGAGGGGCCTAGCCCGGTGACGGTCGGGCTGGATACGCAGCGCACGCAATCGGGTGCACCGCATGCTGGTCACCATTCGCACTACCCCCCCTGCGTCCCTCATTCCGGCGGGGAGCCGAGATCAGGAAAGCGCAGTCCCGGATCCTGCTGATTGGACCGGTTCAGCAGTACTTAAGCATAGTCAGGTACGTTTTTTGCGGCTTTTTTCCCAAATTCAGTGGTTGGATCATGCTGACGCGTCACCCCGGCCGTGCTGGGCCGCGCCATCCTGGCGGACGAGCCATTCCTGATGCCGGGCGAAATGACCTATGTCGCGCAGCACCATCACCGCCTCGCCTCGGGCTAGCACCGCCCCGCTGCTGGCCAGGGTCATCTCGCCGGCGACGTACCAGCGATGGCCCTCCCGTCGTACCGTCCAGGCGCGCGCGTGCAGCGGACGCCCGACCGGCACCGGCTTGACGTAGGTGACCGAGAGCTGGCCGGTAACCGCGAGTTCCCCGTTCAGCACCGGCACGTGCCCGAGGACCTCGTCGAATACGCCGGCCGTCCAGCCACCGTGGGCGACGTCGGGGCCGCCCTCGTTCTCCGGCCCGCAGACCAGGTCGGTGTGCACCGAACCGTCTGGCTGGAGTTCCTCGCGGCCGAGCCCGAGCCTGCAGGACCCCAGGCGGCTGCACGCGCCGCACAGCGCGACGGGTGAGGCCGATTGAGGAGGGAACTGGAAATCCGACCCGGCCCAATGGGAGGCGGTCATGAGGATCCCTTCTACGACGTCGGCCCAGGCCGTCACCTTGCCTGCCGCGGCAAGGCAGGGGTAGTGGCCGTGATCCTGATCTAAATATAGTTCAATAGGACATCTATTTGATGGAAATTGGCGGTGGAGTTGCCTGGAGATCCCCTTTGAGACCACGGTCCTGGGTGTGACGGTGACAGTCCAGAAAGTCACCCAGACGGAGTCCGGCATCGTCGCCGACTGCGTCCGCGACGGCCACCACCAGGCGATCTCCGTCCTCGACCTGCCGCTGCCGAAGCGGCCGCCGAGAGGCGCGGAGTGGATCGCCGCCTACCGGCACTGGGCGTGTGACCGGTGAGGGAATACCAGGGCGTGAAGATGTCCTGGGTCGAACTGGACCGGATCGTCTCGGAGGAGATTCTCCGCGACGATGGCATCCGGCGCCGCGTAGCGGAAAGCGGCAGGCCGCTGCGGTCACACGCCACGTTGAATAACCAGCCAGGCAAGCGCTGCGCCGCTAGGCCGTACACCGGACGGCGGAGAGTGTGGCCCTTGGCGAGGGCTTCGAGAACCCAGGGATGGCTTGGGCTTGTACGGCGATGCGCTGTATCCGAAGCATGGTAGCGGCGGATGGCGTGACCTTGCCTGACCCTGCGGGAGTCGGCCGTCTAGCTCTACGATCGGGTGTCATGCCAAACCGGATGAATCGTGACGAGTTTTACGCCGCGATGGCACGGCACCTCCACCGGTCGGTTGCCGCCGACAATGCACATCCAGGCCGACAGAACCAGGGAACAAAACGGCGCACGGGCTGCGGTACCCGGCTTCAACCCGGATCTGCCTGGGCAGCGTGCGCGCGAGCTCCTCGGCGTAGCCCCTACTATCCTCACTATCTGCCGTTACCCCGATGCCCCGATATCGCCGGCACCGCACCCGCACGCCCTCGGATCGCCGGTGTGCCGGTGAGGAGTCTGAATTGCGGGTCAGCCTGGTCGGTGTAAGCTGCGTCGGCACCACGACGATCGGCAGGATCCTCGCTGATCGGCGGGGCTGGCCCTTCCTCGACCTCGACGATGAGATCGAACGGCACTTCGGGGTATCCATCGAGCGGCTTCAGGCCCGGTTCCTTACCGGTTACTCCTACCGGAAGGACTGCGCCGTGGTGCTGGAGCGCATCGCGACCGCCAACCCCGACTGCGTGATCGCCCTGCCGCCCAGCGGCCTGCGAGATGCCCTCCTGCGGGTCATCCGGCGCGTGCCCGGCGTGACCGTGGCCGTCCACGACACGCCGGAGAACATCCTGGAGCGGATCACCTTCTACGACATCGACTCGCGGCGCATCGAAAAGCACCTCACCGGGGAGGAGCGGATCCTCTACCTCAAGGAGATCAAGGCGGACATCTCCTATTTCAAACGGTCCTATCAGCGGGCGGACCTGCAGGTCACCATCACTGGCCTTGACCCGGAGGCCAGCGCCGCAGCCATCGACGCCCGGCTGGGCCGTACCTGAGCTCGCCGCGAACGCTCCAGCCCCAAGGCTCGGTTCGCTACGGTAGTGCGTATGCCGCCCCCGTTCCGTCATCGGATGACGAAGAAGGAGTCCCGGCGCTCGCCGGGGCCGACGGCGGCGCTGGAGGAGCGCATCGAGGAGATCATGGACCGGGTGCATCAGGCCGGTCACAATCATGTCGAGCGGGTCGCCGCGCTGGAGGAGTACCTGATCCTGGCGCGCGCCCACGAAGGCGAGACGTGGTTCGATGCCGCGGCCTGGAGCGAGGACCTTGCCGGCAGCTATCTCGCGCTCGGCCGGGTCGACGACGCGGTCCGCACGATCAGCGACGCGACCCGCAGCGGCTGCACGAGGGCGCCGAGATGCTGTGCGAGCTAGCGGAGAAGCTGTTGCGCTCGGGGTACGAGCCCCAGGCCAGGCTCCTGTGGCAGCAGGCTCGCGCCGACTACCCCGACGACGTCTGGGTCTATGTGCAGGCTGGCATCGGGTACGGCGACATCGGCGACCACGCCGGGGCCCTGGAATGGCTGACTACCGGGCTGGAGCTGGCGTTGCGCACCGGTGACCCGGAGTCGGCCCTTGAGCAGCTCCGCCCGTTGCGCGCGTCCTACCTGTCCGCGCTCGGGCGCCCGTCCGACGAAATTCAGGAGCGAGCGGCCCACGGCGAAGAGGGGAACACAGGTGAGCGATAAGAGGTCAGCGCTGGACGCCCTGTCCGCGGCCGAGAAAGCCGCCGTGCTGGATGAGTTGCTCGCTGCCCTGCCGGACCTGCGCCACCCGGCCGAAGCCTACGCCGCCCAGGTCATGACGGACGCCGACCGGTCGGCTGTCGCCGGCGATGTCGAGGACGCCCTGCAGGGCCTGGGCATCGAAGAGCTGAACACCCGGGCCGGCTACCGGCCGGGCCGGGGTTACGTCCATCCGGCCGAGGCCGCGGATGAGATCCTGGACGAGGCCCTGCAACCCTTCCTGGACGACCTTCAGCGCCGGGCCGGCTTGGGCATGCGATCCGCAGCCGTCGAACTTGCGGCGGGCATCCTGCTCGGCCTGTACAACTGCCGTCACGGCAACTCCGAGACGCTGCTGGAATACAGTCCGGATTACGCGGCCGAGCGCGCGTCAGGTGTGGTGAGCGACTGCGCGAGGCTCGGCATCGGGCTACCCGCCGTCGAACTCCTCGACCTCATACCCGAGTGGAGCCCCCTGCTGCATTGAACCCGCGATCAACCGTGCCGGACTTGGGTGCCCGGGTGGGAGGCGCCCGGCTCCGAGTTCCTGCCCTGGCGCACCGGCACGCGTGACTGACGGGTGCGGCGTTCTGCAGCTTCTTGCGGGGACGGAGGCGGGAATATGCAGCCGGTCTGCGACGGCGGGACGCGCGTCAACCGCGAGATCAGGCGCCTGCGGACCGAGTTGGCCGAACTCGAGGAGCGGCGGGCCAAGCTTGGCTCCGATCTCGGAGAGTAAAGGCCCAGCGCCGAATGTGCCGCAAGTCATGCAAGCGGATCTTCGCGATCATGACCTGACCGATGGGCAGCGTACCGGCGCACCTGGCCACGCCTTGGGTGTGCTCCGTTAGGCTGTCTTGGTGTCGCCAAGGTCTCGTGGCCGCAAGCCGAAGTCCGGTAAGTCCAAGCGGACGAACAAGCGCCCGTCGGCCGCTGCCGGGCGGGCAACCGCGGTTGATCCCCGCTACAGCGGCCTGAGCATCGAGCTGCCGCGATCGCCGCTAGCCGACGTCTTGACACGGCATGTGCGGCCGGATCGGTTCGGCCCGTCGCACCGGCGGGTACTCACCGCGTCCGCTGCGCTGCCCCGGGCCGGCGGTCCCCGGGCGTTGGAACAGGCAACCGCCGGGCTCATCGGCGCCGAGCTCAGGAACCCCGAAGTCCAGGGCATGCGGTTCGATCTGTGGGCGCACGATCTCATCGACACCGCCTGCAACCGGGTATTGTCCGACGCCGCCTGGAACAACGGCACCTGGCAGGGGCCGTGGTGGCTGCTGCACGGGCTCGCCTCGATCGGCTCGTACGGCCTTGGCGGGTACGCCGCGCAGCAGGCCGCGGAAGCCGCGAAGTCCCTGCCGCGCGCGGCGCTGGCGCAGCAGCCGGACTGGCTGGCGTTGATGCCGGACATCGGGGCGACCGGTGACGTGCACGTGCTGCGGGACGTGTCCGGCACCCGGTTCGGCGTGATCGCCGGATTCGCTTACCGCGGCGGCGTCGATCCGTCGGTCTATCTGCTCGGTTTCGACGCCAGCGAGTACCTCAGCCTGGCCGCCGCGGGCGTGTTCGACGACGCGGAGTCGGCGGTCGCCGCGTGGCGGGAGCAGGTCGGCGACAGTACGCCGGGCACGGAACCGGTCACGCCGGAAGTGCTGGCCTGGCTGTCGCACGCGGAGCACTCCGAGGGGCTGATCGAGGAGCGAGAGCAGGGAGCGTTGCTGGACGACTACTTCCGCGGCCCCCGCCGCATCCAGGACATCACCCGGAAGCTCGGCGGGCGGCGCGCAGAGCTGCCGCAGGGTGACCCGGTGGCCGTGCGGGAGGCGTTCACCGCCTGGTATTCCACGCGGCACGGCGACGTTCCTGACCAGGACGCGGTTGAGGCGCTGGCCGAGGAGTGGCTGGGCGTCATGCTGCCAGGCACCGAGTACGCGGTCTCGCCCCGGCGGTTGGCGGCCTTCCGTGATCAGATCACCAGCTGGTGGGACGACGAGGTCGCGGCCGGAGCTCTGTCCCTGCTGCCGGAGTGGATCTGCTGGAACGGCGAGCAGGCGGGCTTGCTGCCGGACCTGATCAGCGATGCCGTCGCGATCGCCGAGAGCCGCCCGGGGGACGCGGACGAACCCTGAGCCGTCCGAAGATTTCAGGGTCCAGATGATGGCCTCGATGCGCTGCTGCAACGAGTTCGGGAAGTACCGGGGCACCCCAAGACTCCTGTTGCGGTGGTAGTAGAACGTCCCGGCGATGCTGCAGGTTGGGCTGGTGACGTAGCCCAGTCGGCCGGTGCCTGTTTTCGTTGTAGTAGTGCCGGACGGTGAGCTTGCCGGAGCGGTTCTGGTTCGAGGTCGCGTCGGCATTGCAGGTGCGTGTACCGGCTCCAGCTTGCACAATCTCAAGGAGCTACGACCCGGGTCCGCGGGAAAGACCGAGATCCGGATCCTGTTCATCTTCGACCCGAAGCGTCGGGCCATCTTGCTGGTAGCAGGCGACAAGGCCGGTAACAGGACCCGCTGGTACCGCGACGCCATCAAGCTGGCCGAAGACCGCTACACCCGGTACCGCTTCAAAACCAATCGCGCGATGTCTGACCTGGGCTTATACGATTGGGTACGCCTAACTCGCTATTTTCTTCAGCATCGGGTCCTGTCGGGCGCGAGCTTGCGCGGCGGTCACCCTGGGGCGATGTAGCAGGACGCGCTTGTGACGCTGAAACTCTCCCGTGATCGGCTGGAATCGCGAGGTTCCCGTCGCTTCAGGGGAGGGATTTCCATTAGCTCGTTCGATGTCCGGATCTTCGCGATCCGGCGCAGGCCCGGCCGGAGAATGTTCGAGGTCCGCTGGCGAGTGGCCGGCCGCGACAAGTCCAGGTGCCTCATTACCCGGGCACTGGCCGACAGCTACCGCGCGGAGCTGGTCCGCGCCGCCCGCAAAGGCCTCGAGTTCGACCCCGCTACCGGGGAGCCAGCGGCATGGGCCGCCCAGGAGCCGGCGACCGTCACTTGGTATCAGCACGCGGTGGCTATGCGGAGATGAAATGGCCGCACCTGGCCGCGCATTTTCGGGCCAGCATGGCCGACGCGCTGGCTACCGTCACCCCGTTGCTGACCCGCGAAACCGGTCGCCGACCACCGGTCAGCATGCTACGCGCCGCCTTGTACGGATATGCCTTCAACCCACGGCAACGGTCCCGCGCCCCGGACCCGGTCTCCGTCAGCGCGCTGGCCTGGCTGGAACGGGCCTCCCTACCAGTCAGCCAGCTTGGTGACCCGCACATCATCCGGGCCGCCCTGGACGGCCTGTGCACGCGACTGGACGGCTCGCCCGCGGCAGCCAGCACGATCACCCGCGTGACAGCAAGGATTGCGGAGGTTCACAGATGAGACGGTGGTTCACCAGGTCAGCTAAGCCGCTGGTAGCAACGTCAGTTACGATCGCGACGCTGATGGCCGGGCCGAGCGCGCACGCTGCGCCTGCGGTCGGCGGCGGCCCGGCCGTCACTGAGCAGGCCGCCTTGACCCAGGCAGCGGAGGGTCAGATCGCTGTTACCGGTGCCGCGGGGAAGTGCACATGGGATGTCAACGCCACTGTCGGCTGGGCGTATGCGGGCGGCAAGGTGAAATCGCTGGTGAGCACCGATTCCAGCGCGATCAGCATCATCAGGTGCCCGAGCGGGTGGTCGGATTTCATGTTCAGCCGCGCGCAAGTCATCAAGAACGCCCTGCGCGTGGGCATCGCGAAGACCAGCGAGTGCACCCGCGCATGGTGTACCGTGACCGTCTCTGCCGCGATATGGCACTGCGACGACTTCATCTTGTGTGCTGGCTATTACGTCGGCGAGGGCTCATTCACGATATCCCTCACCGGAGGCCGCTTCTTCGCCCCGCCCGCTCCCCCCGGCTGCAGCCTGGCACGCAGCGACGAAGTGCTTCTGTGTAGTCTCCAGACAAAGAAGAAGTACGTGCCACCGGAAATCTGATGATCTTCTCTGACGAGCTTCTCGCGGTGCTGCGCCAGGCCATCGCCTTGGCGGCGGCGCAGGAACAGGACGTGGCCGACGTGCCGCACCTAGTCGCCGCGCTGACCCAGCCGCTACCCGATGAACCTGTCATCCAGGGTGGGATGACCGTGTTCTCCCCCACCGCGGACCGGGCCGTGAAGCGAGCCAAGCAGCACGCGCGGGCGGAAGGCAGCACGGTGACCGGGCGCCGCCACCTCGCTACCGCCCTGCGCGAACTCGGCGACACCGCCATCACCAGTGCCGTCGCCGTCGCGGAAGGCACGTTCGAAGATCAGGTGACAGCTCACGATCCCGGGCTGCGCGTCGTCCACGAACACTCAGAGACGGTGCACGGGTCGGCCACCGTCTGCAAGCGGCCAGACCGCCCCTGAGCAGGCACGGCCCTCTGGCCAGCGCTGACGGCGAATCCTGCCGGGCCGCACAGAACCGGCTGGGTTATACCGTCACCGTCTGCGACAGCAAGCGGTTCGCCGGACCGCTAGTTTTGTCCGGACGCTGTCCGCTAGATGTCCGTGGACACTGCCATGCATCGACTCACAGTGACGCACCATGATACAGGACGTGACGAGAAGGAAACGGCCCGCCGGGCCGCGTTTCCGCAGCGTGCGGGCCGTTTTCGCTGGTGGTGGCAGGTGATGGGTTCGAACCATCGTAGGCTTAGCCGACGGTTTTACAGACCGCTCCCTTTGGCCACTCGGGCAACCTGCCGTGTGCCGCCGTGCGGGCGGCACAGTGAAGAATAGCCCACAACGCAGCAGGACGGTAAGCCGAACGCGGTCCTGAGCCGGGGTACTCCATGACGGCCCGCGTCGGGGGCGTCTAGCCTGGGAGCCGTGGCAGCACAAGAGTCCTCCTTTGACATCGTGTCCAAGCTCGACCGCCAGGAAGTCGACAACGCGCTCAACCAGGCGGCCAAGGAGATCGGCACCCGCTTCGACTTCCGCGGCGTCGGCGCGTCCATCGCCTGGTCCGGCGAGCACGCCGTCGACATCCGGGCTAACAGCGAAGAGCGCGCCAAGGCGGTCCTGGACGTGTTCAAGGACAAGCTGGTCAGGCGCGGCGTATCACTCAAAGCGCTGGATCCGGCCGACCCCCGCCTTTCCGGCAAGGAATACCGGATGAGCGTGGCCCTCAAGGAGGGCATCAGCCAGGACAACGCCAGGAAGATCTCGAAGATCATCAGGGACGAGGGGCCGAAGGCCGTGCGCGCCCAGGTCCAGGGCGAGGAGCTTCGCGTCTCGGCGAAGAAGAAGGACGACCTGCAGGCGGTCATCTCCTTGCTCAAGGGCAAGGACTTCGACTTCGCCATCCAGTTCGTTAACTACCGGTAAGGCGGCGGCGGTCAGCGGCGGTAGCCGGCCAGGGCCTCAAGCCTGCGGACCCGCTCGCCCGCGGGCGGGTGGGTGAGGAACAGCCTGGCGAACCCGTCGGCGCGGAACGGGCAGGCGATCATCAGGTGGCCGACCGAGGTGACCCGCCCGTCCGCCGCGAGCGCGAGTTCCTCCGTCCCGGCGACGATCTTGCGCAGCGCGCTCGCGAGGGCGACCGGGTCGCCCGCGAGCTGAGCGCCCGCCGCGTCGGCCCGGTATTCGCGTTCCCGGGACACCGCCAGCCTGACGACCAGCGCGGCGATCGGGCCGAGCACCAGCATCAGCAGGGACTCGGACACGGCCAGGCCCGAGGGACGGTCAACCGCCGCGGAGCGGCCGCCCGTCCCGGCGCGACCGGGCAGCAGCCTGGCAAGGCCGGCCGGGAACGTCAGGACCGTCGCCAGGCCCGCCAACACGGTCGATGAGAGGATGTCCCGGCCGGACACGTGAGAGAGTTCGTGTGCGAGCACGCCGCGCAGCTCGGCCTCGTCAAGCACGCTCAGCAGGCCCTCGGTGCAGCAGATCGCGGCGCTGCGCGGGCTAAGGCCGACCGCGAAGGAGTTCGGCTGGCCGGCCGGCGACAGGTACAGGCTCGGTACGGGGAGCCTGCCTGCCTTGCTCAGCTCCCGCACGAGGCGGTAGAGATCGGGGTGCTCCACCTCGCTGACCGGGCGAGCCGCCATCGCGGACAGGGCGAGGCGGTCGCTGTAGACGCAGGCGGCCGTCACGAGCACGGCGGCCAGGGCGATCCCGACGACTGCGCCGGGTTCGCCCGCGACCGCGAACCCGATCGCGGCGCACCCGGCGACCAGCAAGACCACGGCGATCGCGAGCCTGGCTGCGGCGACGGTCAGTGCGGCCGCTCGCCGTCGGTCACCGCCCACGGCATGCACCTCCCAACGGCCGCGTTCCTGCCCGGCAGTGGCATGATGACACGTTCTCCAAGTGGTGTGACATACGTCTCAGCCAGCCTGTCGGAGAACGTTTTGTACATGCCTGGCTGCCAGTTCTTACCGGAATCTGTCATAAACTACATTGGCCGCGCCAGATCGGCGCCGGCCTGGGAATATCGCCCGACGGATGAACGTTCGCACGCCTGTTTTCGGCGTAAGATTTACCCCGTTCTAACTCATGCCCCCGGCCGTGGGGTGGTGCTGCGTAGCGTTCGGCCGCGGCATGCGGAGGAGGTCTTCCAGCTGTGACCAAGCAGGTCCAGAAGCTCGATCACGTCATCATCAGGTTCGCTGGCGACTCCGGTGACGGCATGCAGCTTGCCGGGGACAGGTTCACCCAGGAGACGGCGGTCTTCGGCAATGATCTGTCCACCCAGCCGAATTTCCCCGCGGAAATCCGGGCGCCGGCCGGGACTCTCGCAGGGGTATCGAGTTTCCAGCTTCATTTCGCCGATCACGATATCCTCACCCCCGGCGACGCCCCGGACGTGCTTATCGCGATGAACCCCGCCGCCCTGAAGGCCAACATCAAGGACCTGCCGCGGGGCGGCGACCTGATCGTGAACACCGACGAGTTCACCAAGCGCAACCTCACCAAGGTCGGCTACGAGGCCAGCCCGCTCGATGACGGCTCACTCGAGCAGTACGCGGTGTACGCCGTGCCGATTACGTCGATGACGGTCAAGGCCCTGGAGTCCTTCGACATCACCAGGAAGGATGCCGAGCGGGCCAAGAACATGTTCGCGCTCGGGATGCTCTCCTGGCTGTACGACCGGCCCGTCGAGGGAACGCTCAGCTTCCTCAAGGCCAAGTTCGCGGGCAAGCCCGAGATCATGCAGGCGAACCTGGCCGCGTTCCAGGCCGGCTGGAACTTCGGCGAGACCACCGAGGCGTTCTCGGTCAGGTACGAAGTCAAGCCCGCGCCGCTGGCCCCCGGCACCTACAGGAACATCAGCGGCAACACCGCCCTCGCCTACGGCCTCATCGCCGCCTCCCAGCTGGCCGGGCTGCCGTTGTTCCTCGGCTCCTACCCGATTACGCCCGCGTCGGACATCCTGCACGAGCTCGCCAGGCACAAGCGCTTCGGGGTCCGCACGTTCCAGGCGGAAGACGAGATCGGCGCCGTCGGCGCGGCGCTCGGCGCGGCCTTCGGCGGCTCGCTGGGCGTTACCAGCACCTCCGGGCCCGGCATGCTGCTGAAAGCCGAGACGGTCGGCCTGGCCGTATCGGTCGAGCTGCCGCTGATCGTGTGCGACATCCAGCGCGCCGGGCCTTCCACCGGGATGCCGACCAAGACCGAGCAGGCCGACCTGCTGCAGGCGATGTTCGGCCGGAACGGCGAGTCGCCGGTCCCGATCGTCGCCCCGGCCAGCCCCGCCGACTGCTTCCACGCGGCGATCGAGGCCGCCAGGATCGCGGTCAAGTACCGCACCCCGGTGTTCCTGCTCTCCGACGGCTACCTCGCCAACGGCTCGGAGCCGTGGCGCATCCCCGAGGTCGCCAGCCTCCCCGACCTCAGCAAGGAGTTCGCGTTCGCGCCGCCCGGAGACGGCACGACCGAGTTCGAGCCGTTCCGGCGGGACCCCGTCACCCTGGCCAGGCCCTGGGCCATCCCAGGCACCCCCGGGCTCGAGCACAGGATCGGCGGCATCGAGAAGGCCGACGTCAGCGGGGACATCTCCTACGACCCCGACAACCATGACCGCATGGTCCGGTTGCGCCAGGCCAAGGTCGACGGGATCGCCGCCGACATCAAGCCGCTGGAGGTCGACGATCCGGACGGCAGTGCCCGCGTGCTGGTCCTCGGCTGGGGATCCACCTTCGGCTCGATCGGCGCGGCCGTCCGGCAGGTCCGGAACGCCGGGCATCCCGTGGCCCAGGTCCACCTGCGGCACCTCAACCCCTTCCCGCCGAACCTGGCCGACGTGCTGCGCCGTTACGATAAGGTGCTTGTCCCCGAGATCAACCTCGGGCAGCTTGCCCTGCTGCTGCGCGGGCGGTTCCTGGTCGATGTGATCTCCTATAACCAGGTGCGGGGCCTGCCGTTCCAGGCGGCCGAGCTCGCCGGTGTCATCGAGGATGTGATCAGCCATGTCTGAGACGAACGGCCACGGCGCTCCAGAGGACGGCGAGGGAATGCGCGGGTCTCCTGGCCACCGGCTGGCGTCGCTGACTCTGGTCCCGCGAGCCACCGTCCGTTCGGCAGCCAAGGATTTCAAGTCTGATCAAGAGGTGCGCTGGTGCCCGGGCTGCGGGGACTACGCCATCCTGGCCGCCTTCCAGGCGTTCCTGCCCGAGCTTGACGTGCCGCGGGAGAACGTCGTTGTCATCTCGGGGATCGGCTGCGCCTCCCGGCTGCCCTACTACGTGAACAGCTACGGGATGCACTCCATCCACGGCCGCGCGCCGGCGATCGCCACCGGGCTCGCGTCGTCCAGGCCCGACCTTTCGGTCTGGGTCATCACCGGCGACGGCGACGCGCTGTCCATCGGCGGCAACCACCTGATCCACGCGCTGCGGCGCAACGTCAACATCAAGATCCTGCTGTTCAACAACAGGATCTACGGGCTGACCAAGGGCCAGTACTCGCCGACCTCCGAGCAGGGCAAGGTCACCAAGTCGACGCCGTTCGGCTCGCTGGACCACCCGTTCAACCCGCTGTCCCTGGCGCTCGGCGCCGACGCGAGCTTCGTCGCCCGGACGATCGACTCCGACCGCAGGCACCTGACCTCGGTGCTGAAGGCGGCCGCAGATCACGAGGGCGCCGCGTTCATCGAGATCTACCAGAACTGCCCCATCTTCAACGACGACGCCTTCGAGCCGCTGAAGGGACCAGAGGCGAGCGCCGAGCGGCTGATCAGGCTGGAGCACGGCGAGCCCATCCGGTTCGGGGCCGGGTCCATGGGCCTGCGGTTCGGCCGTCAGGGCGAGCTCGAGGCCGTCGACGTGGCCGGGGCCGACCCGGACACGCTGATCACCCACGACGCGCGCAGGGACGACCCGTCCTATCCGTTCGCCTTGTCCCGGCTGGACACGTCAGATTTCCGGCACACCCCGATCGGGGTCTTCCGGCAGGTGGAGCAGGCGAGCTACGACCGGCTCATGGCCGAGCAGATCGAGGCGGCCCGGGCCCGCAGCGGGCCGGGCGACCTGGGCGCCCTGCTGGCCGGCAGCGACACCTGGGAAGTCAGCTCTGAGCTAGCCCCCAGGCCTCAGCCGTCGGCGCGCATCAGGCCGACGGGGCAGGCCACGCCGGTACCGTGATCCGGGCAGTAGCCGTACGGGTTCTTGGCGTCGGACAGGTACTGCTGGTGGTAGTCCTCGGCGGAATAGCACGGGGCCTGCTCTGACCTGCTACGAATGGTCGAAACCGTTTCTGGCCTGCATTTTTACGTCTTAACGCTTCTCATCGTGTCCGGCTTCTTCCCGCTGCGATGTGCCCTCGCAGTGCCCTGGCTTCACGCGTGATTGCCCAACGTGGAGTGCCGAATTCGGCACCGCGGCGCCCCGGGGACGTCAGGCTGGCGTTCGGGCTGACGTGCTCACAGGTGCAGGTTCGCCGTCCGCCCATCGAACGAGGACGGTCCGGTGCCCGACCTGCGTACCGCTTGCAGGGTCGATCCTGAAGCCGCCGAACAGCGTGGACGTTTCAAGGGCAGCCGCAATGGTCCACAGGGAGTCGCGGCTGGTGCTGCCAGCCATCCGCGCGCAGTGGGTAGCGATCACCGCCCCAGCGGCGGCCTGCACCGCCGGGTAATCAGGCACCGCGCCTACCCGGCCGACGTAAGCACGGAGGAACCAGTCCTCGGTGGGCCCGAGCTCGACCTCCTGCTGGCTGCCCGGGAACCACTGGGCGATGCCGAAGACGCCTTCCGGGTCGTCCACGACGCGCCCGAATTCCCGTACGCCTGCCGCTATCGCACATATCTCGCGTGGCGGGGTCGCTGAGCGAAGCGCCTTGCCGACCAGCTCGGCATCTTGCTCGAAGACTCCGGCGCTGAAGAGATCCCAGGCGGCCGAGATACCTGGTGGCGGGATCTGGCCAGAGGCGCGCACCGCGCGGATACCGAGCCGATGCGCGATGACCTCGGCTCCATCGGCTACCTGGCGGCCGAAGCTGCCCGGTCCATGGACGATGCACAGGTCGCGCCGCTCCCCCGGCTCGCTGGCCAGCCGCAGCAGGAAGGGCTCAGCGTATCGGCTGGTCGGCGTCAGGACGGAAACGACGTGGCCAGGGATCGCGCTCTCCACGTCGTCGCCGGAACCGCCGTGGTTCCACACAAGCCAGCCGGATTCCGCGGCCATGCGGCCGGCTGCGCGCATCAGCTGCGTGGAATAGGGCCCGAGGAGGATGTCGCAGCGCGCAGCCACACCCGGCAGCACCGCCTCGAGCGTCCGCCGGTCGCTGCCGTCGTCCTCGATGAGGATGTCTGCGGTACCGTCGAGGGCACTCCACGTTTCCAGCCCTTGGGCGGCCTGGCGGCCGAACTGCGCGAACCTACCGGACAGCGACAGGCAAGCCCCGATACGCAGATGGCCAGCCATTGCCTCATCCCATCTCGACCTCGTAGCGGAAGCTGTGCCGGTCGGCAGCGGCAACCGAGTCTTGCACTTCGAGCGGGCGGCCCTCGGTGTCGTAGACCGTCCGCAGGATACGGAAGACGGGAACACCCTGGGACAACCCCAGTTCCCGCGCCTCGCCCGGTGTAGGCATCCTGCCCGAAATCTCATCAACTGAACGCGCGATGTGCCGGTGGATCGGCCCCTCTGGATCCTCGATTACGGCGTGCGCACCACCACGGATCCTGCTCGGCCGCTCGATGGCGGTTCCGGCAACCAGGTCCACCGGGAAGTAGCCAGCATGGAGGGCCACCGGCATGCCCTCAAGCCAGAACGTGAGGCGCCGCACGATTACGTCCGAGCCCTCGCCGATGTCAAGCCGGGTCGCCACTTCGACCGGGGCGGCGATACGGGCCACCTCTCGGATCTCCTGGCGGGGCCGCTGGCCCTGCTCGAGTGCCTGGGCATTGAAGCCGGGGAGGCCCAGGCCGCGGTGCCGCCGGTAGTTCGAGCCAGTGACGGTTATCCCGACATGGGCTCTTGGCCGCACGCTTGCCCGGCGTCCCTGTCCGGTGGTAATCAGCCCTTCGGCGCGGAGAATCGCCAGAGCCCGGCGCACGACGTTCCGGCTCGCGCCGTAAGCCTCAGCTAGGTCGTTCTCCGAGGGGATCTGCTCACCGGCCTGATAACGGCCGCCTTCAATGTCGCGCCGCACGCCGTCAGCGACGCGCTGATATGGGAACTCATCCGCTGACATGGACTTGATATTACAAGTCACCCCTACCTGGTCCCCCGGGTGATCAACTTAGGGTAGCAAGTTCTTGACTTGATACCCTAAGTTGGCTTAGCGTAAGGGAGAGAGCCGGAATCTCCGGCGATTCCCCCGAGGGACGGCGAGCATGACGGTTACCGCCACGAAGGCGCCGATGACCCCGGTGAGCGGCCCGGACAGCCTGGTCCCGTTTCCCGAAGCCGCAAGGCGCCTAGGCAGGTCCCCCGACACCCTGCGCCTCTGGCACGACGCCGGGCACTGCCCGGCCGTGGTCAGCCCCGGCGGCCAGTGGTCGACATATGAGAGCTTCATCAGCGCGGTGCTCGCCTCGGCGCGCCCTAAGCATGCTGGATCGATCGAGCAGATCGCCCGCGCGTGGTTCGCCGCACGTGCCCCCGAGGCAGTGGCCTGAGATGTCCCGCACCCTTGTACACCGAGGCGCCCCCCTCCTCGACCTCGCCGCTCTGCATGACGCCCTCGGCTGCGCCGCCATGGCCGCCGTTCATGCGTTCCGTGGCGACGGGAACTCCACCTCGCTTTCGCTGACCGAGGCGCGCGCGGCCTCGCAAGAAGCGTTCGGGTCCGGAAGCCCTGAAGCTGACGCGCTCGACGTCGTACTCGCCGCGATCACCCGGGCGTCGACAGTGCCGCCCGGGCACGCAATGAAGGAGCCGGCCGCAGTGCGCTCACACCGCAGCCGGCCGTCGGACCTATCCCGCTTAGGACAGGAGAGGACCAATGACCAACACTAAGGCTGCCAGGCCGCCAGCGGCACCCGGCGGCGCCTCCGCCGAGGTGCTCACCCCATACACCGTCCCGGCCGGGGGGCGTCTCTGCTCGCTCGGCCGTGAGGAGATCCCGGCCGGCGCCGCGGCGTTCACGGACGCCGACGGCTGGGTTGTCTGCACCGGGTGCGCCGCGCACTGCACCTCGTGCACCGACGCGGACTGCGATCACCCGCGGTACGCCTGCGGCCCGGCCGCCGTCATCCGGTCATTCCCGGGGCGCCCGGAGTCTGTCAGCGCGGCCCGGTCGTGGGTCGCAGGGTTCTTCCCCGTCCCCGCGGCCGCGGCCGACGCCGCGCTGCTGACCTCCGAGCTGGTCACCAACGCGATCCAGTATTCGGCCTCGCGGCTTCCCGGCGGCCAGGTCACGGTCAGCGTCGGCACCGCCGACGGGTCGCTCCGGGTCGACGTCATCGACCAGGGCGGCATCGCGCCCTGCCCGGCCGCGCCGCGTGGCCTCGGCCAGGGCCTGGCGCTGGTCGCCGCGCTCGCCGACGCCTCCGGCGCTGACGGGTGCGACCGCTGGTTCGCGCTGCGGGCAGGCGGGGCGCTATGACCACGACCCAGGACCGCCTCGCAGCGCTTGAGGCCGCGGTCGCCCGAGCTGCGCCGCGCGGCTGTAGTCGGGAGCGAGTCGTGAACGTCGACACCGGGGAGTTCGCCGAGCTCACGGCCGAGGTCGCCCGCGTCGCCAGGGTGATGGAGGTCGTCGCCATGCGGGTGGAGGAGACCCTGGCGGCAGCGTTTCCGGACGGAAGACCGGGCGCGAGGCCCGCGCCCGCCCGCCGGTCCCGGCGCCGCGGGGACCGCCCGGGCCACCTGCGAGTGGTGAGCGGAGGCCAGCCGTGAACGCGCGCCCGGCGGCGGAGGACTGGGCCCGGCGCCTGCACCCGGTCGAGGTCGCTGACATGGCGGCCGAGGGGCAGCACTGCGACACCCGCCGGTGCCGCGAACCGGTAACGGTCTACGCCTGGTACCGCAGGGCCGAGGCGGGCTCACCCGAGCCTCTCGGCCACGAACGGTTCATGTGCACGGCGCACGGCGAGGCCTTTGCCGCGCGTCACCGCCTGGTCCTCGAGGATGCGCCACCGGGAGCCGAGCAGCACCGGATGGCGCCCGATAGCAGGCCCGGCGCCACCCTGGCCAGCATGAGTGCCGTCCAGATCCGCGAGCACGAGGAGCACGGCTGGCACTGCGACCGGCAACGCTGCCAGCGTCCAGCCAGATACCTCGCCGGGCTGACCTACGCGGTGCGCGGCGCCCCCAGGACCCGGCATGTCGCCCCGTTCCTGTGCACCCCGCACGCGGAGCGGTTCGCCGCCCGTCACGGCCTCGACATGGCCACGGTGCGCCCCCCGGAGGTGACCCGGTGACCAAGCCAACCACCTATCACGAGGCGATGGACCTGAGCTTGCGTGACCAGATCGACCGGTACGAGGAGCTGACCGACCGGGACCTGATGGCCCGCGTGATCGCGAGCTTGCAGGCCCGCGGCGAGTACGACCCGGCCAAGCATCCCGATCCGGCCGCGTACCCGCCGCTGACCGTGGCCGAGCACCTGGAGATGCTCGCGCTCGGCGAGGCGATCGCCTTCTACTACCGGCATCCGGCGGCCGTTGACCATGCCGTCCGGGCCGGGGCGACGTGGGAGCAGATCGCGGCCGCCAGGAACGTCACGGCCGAAGCCGCCCGGGCCGCTTACCGCGCGTGGGCCGAAGGTCAGCACAAGTACGCGGGCATGGGCGACGACGAGTACGCCGCGGCGCTTAAGGCCGCGGGCGAGGACGGAGGCCAGTCATGACCGGCCCAGAGCACTGGAAAGAGGCCGACCTGATCCTCAGCGAAGACCCGTGTGAGTACGGCTGCCCGCACTCCGGCTGCCCGCATGAGATGCGGCAGATCGCCCGCGCTCAGGTGCACGCGGCACTCGCCCTGGCTGACGCATACGTGGCCGGCGTCGTGATGCGCCCGGAAGACCGCGATGAGTGGGACCGGGCGACGGGGCGCCTCACGGAAGCACCGGAGGAACGGCCGGACGGCCGCCCCGATCCTGACCGGCCGGAGACCTGGGCCTTCGGCGAGGCGCCCGTCCAGCCGCTCCGCCCGGACGAGGCCGGCGGCTACGTCTGCCCCGAGACCAGCGACGGCCAGCATTGCGGGGACTGGCACGAGGGCGGCAAGTGCGGCGCCTGCGGGCAGACCGGTCCCGATCCGGACGAGGACCAGGCCGACGAGCCCGAACCCGCACCGCACGACCCCGGCCCGGAGGCCGACGACGAGGGCGGGATGAGCGAGCACCGCTACGTGATGCCCGAGGACTACGAGCGAGGTCAGTCATGAGCGACAACGAGATCAGTTTCGAGGACCTGGCGGCCGGCCTGCGCGGCTGGGCACGCGGTCGTGCCGCGCACGAGCAGGCAGCGGTCGAGCTGCTGATCTGGCACGAGACCTGGCTGCGCCGCCCCGACTTCAAGGGCGCGTGCATCACCCAGCGGGCAGCGGGCCTGGTGGCCATCCTCAACTGGGAGGGAGCCCGCGAGTTTGTCAACCGCGGCTTCCTGCCGCGCGGAGCCGGACGGCCCCTGCCCGCTTCATCGTCGCAGCGCCGACTGCTGGACTTCGCGGTCGCCCTCGGCGAGAACATGTTCGGTCTGTCGAGCATGGGCATCGCCCACCGCTGGCACATGGCCGCGGCGTTCGCGAAGGCCTGCGGCTGCGCGCTGGAAGGGCCCGTTCCCGAGCCGGGCCACAACCACCCTAACTTCATCGCGGGCGACCCGGAGACGTGCGGGGCGTGCGCCCGGGAGGCGCAGGATGAGGGGCGCAAGCGATGAAGATCCGCCTGCATGGCACCGAGGAGGAGTGCCGCGAGGTTGCCGAGCGCCTGGCCGGGATCGTCGAGGTGCTGGCCATCTCGGCGCCCTACCCCGACCGCGGAGCGTCGGTGCTCGTCCGCGTCTACGTCGAGGCCCGGATCGCGCCGCCGGTGCACGTCACCGCCACGACCGAGACCCGGCCGCGCGGCCGGCGCCGGGCGCTCCCGCCGGGATGCGCGTCGTGATGACCGCCCTGATTGCCGTCTACACCGGTGACGGCTGCATCGGCCGGTGCGACGCCAAGTGCTACAACGCCTGGGGGCCCGAATGCCACTGCATCTGCCAGGGCGCCAACCATGGCGCCGGGAAGCAGGAGGCGATCGACACCACGCGCGAGCTCGCCGGGTCCTGGCTCGACCGTGCTAGGGCGGCCGGGCAGGTCATCACGCTCGCCGAGCTCGCCACCGGCACCCAGCACCAGCCCTTGTTCGACCTGGGAGGTGTGCGGTGACCACCCCGCTATCCCTTCTGTTCGCCCTGCTCGCCCTAGTCGTGTCGGCCCGGATCCGGCTCAGCGGCGTCATCTTCGGCCAGCCGGTCAGCGTGCCGCTGCTCGGCCTGGTGGCCGTGGTGGTGGTGCTGGCGCTCATGGTCATCGTGCTGTTCCTGGTGCGGTGCCTCATCCGGGACGGGCTGCGGCTGCGGCCAGTGGTGGTGACACGGTGACGCGCGCCGCCGCCAGCGTGCGGGTGCTCACCGCGTGCTACGCGACCATGGCCAGCGTCACGGTCATCGCGACCGGGGTCGGCTTCTGGCTCTCGTACGCCGGGCTGCACAGTTTCGCCGTCCGCGCGGGACTGCGCGGGCCCGAGTCGTGGGCGTGGCCGTCCAGCGTGGACCTGTTCATCCTCGCCGGGGAGCTCGGTATCACGATCTCGACGCTGCGCGACCGCGCGCACGACTGGCGGGCCTGGGTGTACTTCGGCATGGGCGCCGGGCCCTCGGTCGCGTTCAACGTGCTGCACGTCACCGTGCACGCTCTGGAGTGGGCCAGGTACGCCGTCGCCGCGACCCCGCCGCTCGCCGCGGTGCTGGCGCTGGCCGCGCTGATGCAGCAGGTGATCAGCCTGCCCGACGCGCTGCGGCACCTGAGGGCCGGCGAAGGCGCCGGCGGTCTGGGCGCGGTCTTGCCGCCTATTCCCGGCACCGCCGAGACTGCGGCGCTGGCTTCGCTGCGGGCCACGATCGCGGCCGGGAACCCGTGGTCGCAGAACCAGCTTTCGGAGCGGTTCGGGCTGACCCGGGCGCAGGCAACGAGAGTGCGCCAGCAGGCGCTCGCCGACACCAACGGACAGCACCCGCCAGAGTCCGGGGAACCGCCTCCGGAGAACTGAACAGCAAGCCACCCCGGTGCCGGGCTGATGCCCTGGAAAGCCTGCCCGGCACCGGGTTCCAACTCCTCGGAAGGAGCGTGACCAATCATGGCCGAGCCGACGCCGGAAGGCCAAGAGCCGCAAGACGCGGAGATACTCCCGTTCAAGGTCCCGCGCGACACCTCGTTCGAGCATCCGCTTGACGAGACCGCGGGCAAGCCCGTACCCGTCCACGACGGTGACGGCATCGCGATACCGTCGCTCGGCGGCGAGCGGCGCAAGATCATCCCCGCGCACCTGCGCACCCGGAAGGGCATCAAGAGCACGGCAGGCAAATACCTCGGCGCGGCCGGGTTCCACGTCTCGTTCCACGCGCTGCGCACGCCGATGTACCTGGTCCTGGGCGTCGTCTGGGCGGTCGCCGGCCTCGGCAAGATCGCCCGCGCCCAGCTGAGATGGTGGTGGGTGACCGAGCAGGCGCCGCTGCGGTCCAAGACCATCGTCGACGGCAACACGGGCGAGTGGCGCAAGCTGCATTCCGACGCGGTCCGCCGCCGCAGCTTCCGCGGTTTCGTGCTGCTCGGCGAGCTGGTCGCGGTCCTGGTCGCCCTGGTGCTCATCGCCGCGTTCGCTCCCTGGCAGGCGTGGCTGATCGTCGCCGCGGTGGCGATGCCGCCGCTGGCCCATCACGGGCACCCGGCGCACCTGCCGATCGTGCAGTCGGCGGTGACGACGCCGCTGATCCGCAGGATTAACGGTGACGCGGTGATCCGCGCGTACGAGCGGGCCGGGCTGTGCAGTATCGACCCGAAGAAGCCGGGCGACCACCTCGGGTTCGGCAGCACGATGACCCGCGACGCGCTGGACAAGGGCAGCCAGGTCGTCATCTACCTGCCGTACGGCGGCACGTTCGCCGCCGTGGTGAACGCCAAGCCCAAGATCGCGTCAGGCCTGGACGTGGCCGAGTCGCAGGTCTACTTCACCCGCGACAAGCAGTCCGAGCGCCGTCACACGCTGCGCGTGCTCGACGCCGACCCGCTCGGCGAGCCGGCCGGGCGCACGCCGCTGCTGGACTGCAAGCAGCGCTCGATCTGGCGGAAGGCGCCGTTCGGCCTGGACCAGTTCGGCCTGAAGGTCGCGCTCTGCCTCATGTGGATCTCGATGCTGATAGGGGCCCAGCCGCGGCGCGGCAAGACGTTCTCCGGCCGGCAGCTGGTCCTGTACGCCGCGCTTGACCCGTGGGTCGACATCACGCTCATCGACGGGAAGTCGTCGCCGGACTGGCTGCCGCTGCGGTACGTCGCCCACCGGTTCATCCAGGGCACCTACCCGACCAGGGACGGCAACCCGGCGCAGCGGGCGCTCGAAGCGCTCCGCGCGATCGACCGGCACATCGAGCACGTCAACGACGAGCTCAAGAAGCTGCCCGTGTCCGAGTGCCCGCAGGGGAAGCTGACCGAGAAGCTGTACCGGCGCCCGGACCTGCACGTGCAGCTGCTGATCATGGAGGAGTTCCAGTGCTATTTCGAGCTGGACGATCAGAGGCTGAACAAGGAGTTCGCCAACCTGCTGTCCCGTATCGGGGCGATGGGGCCGAGCGTCGGCGTCATCCTGATGTCGCTGTCGCAGAAGCCGTCAGGTGTCGGCGCCGGCGACGTGCAGCGGCTGTTCAACCGTTTCCGGGATAACCACCAGGTCAGGTTCGGGCTGCGGTGCGCCAACCGGGACGTGTCCAACGCCATCCTCGGGAACGAGGCGTACGGCGAGGGGTATGACTGCTCGGGCCTGCCGCTGGGCGACGAGTTCAAGGGCATCGGCATCCTGTACGGCCTGACCGACGACGCGCCGACGGTGCGGACCTACCTGGCCGACGGCGAGGACGCCGAGGTCATCTGCCTGGCCGCGCGGAAGATCCGGGAGAAGGCCAGGACGCTGTCCGGTGACGCGCTTGGCGCCGGCGCGGCCGAGCCCGAGTCGGACATCGTGGCCGACCTGCTTGAGGTGATGGGCGGCGACGACGGCCTGTGGTGGGAGACGGCGGCCGAGCGGCTCGCGGCGCATTTCCCGATGCGCCACGGCGACGCCACGGCCGAGAGCGTGAGCGCATCAGCGCGGGCCCGCGGCGTGCCGTCGATCGACGTCCGCTGGCCGCCCGGGCGTACGGGCACCAACCGCAAGGGAATAAGAAGGCCCTTCTAGACGCCGCGGCACGGCCATGATGGCGCGGCACATGTGCCGCGCTGGCGCGGCACATGTGCCGCGCTGGCGCGGCACGCGCTGACCTGCGGAAACTCTGCCAGGCGCGGCACCGCGCGGGGCGTGCCGCGCCCCGTGCCGCGCCGCGACCTGCGGTTTTGCGGTTCCGGGCCGTGAGCGCCGATTACGAGGAGTGCGCACCCATGGGGTTGAAGTGGCGGGGGGTCATCCGCTGCGGCGCGTGCGGCAAGCCCCGGGGCCTCGGTACGCACCTGTGCAACCCTGGCAGCCGGAAGCGGCGCCGTCACCGCGCGCAGAACCCGGTCACGTGGGTGTGCCCGCGGTGCGGGAAACCGCGCGGCCTGCGTCATCTCTGCCACCCGAAGTCGGACTTCAAGGCCCGCAAGCGCAAGCAGGCGACCAGGCGGCGGCAGGCCGAGCGGAAGCGGAAGCGCCAGGCCGCGTCGGCGCGGCGGACCGAGCGACGCAAGCGGGCCGCGGCCGAGCGGCGGGCCCGCGAGAAAGCGCGCAGGCAGGCGGCGAAGCGCAGGACGGCCCCCTCGCGCCGGGGGGGCGACAGCCACGAGCCGGGCACCTGCGGCGACATGGACTGCCCGCGGTACGGCTGCAAGGCCTACTTCGACGGGATGTTCAACTGCCCGCGCCCGCACGGAGGGGACGGCTGACATGCTGCACCTGATCATCTCCGGCCTGCTCGCCGCGGCGGGCGGCTGGCTGCACCTGATCGCGCTCATCCTGCTGGCCATCCTCGGCCGGCTGGTCTGCGTGTACTTCTGCACGCACCGGGAGTGCCGGCACTGCCGCCCGGGCGGCCTGATCGGCGGGAGCCTCCCGGCCCGGCTGGCCGGGCACGAGCCGCGGCCGCGGCGCAGGCGCAAGCGGCTCTGCCGGCGGTGCGGCGGCCAGCAGCTGACCCGGCGCTGGGGCGCGTACCACATGCACAAGCTGAAGCTGTCGCTGCTCGAAGCCTGGGAAGACTGGAGGGACCGCTGATGCACGGCACGTGGAAAGTCACCGGCTACGGCATCCTCCCGCTCGCCGTCGTCGCCGTAGCGGCCGGCGCTGGGGCCCAGATCGCCGCGTGGCTGCTGGCGTGGCTGTGGCTGATCACCGGGCTGGCCGCGGCCGCGGCCGTCGTGACCGCGCTGGCGGTTGCGTGGCTGATGCGGTGGGCGCGGGCCCGCGACGACCGTGACGCCGCGGCGTGGGCGCAGCGGCGCGCCGCGGAGCTGCCCCGCGCGGAGCGGCTGTCCGCGATCCCCCTGGCGCAGCGGCCCGCGATCGCGCCCGTGGTGAACCTGAACTTCTACGGCGCGGACGGCGAGGACCAGGCCGCCCGCGTCCTGCGCGGCGTGATCCCCGGAACGGCCGGGGACGCCATCACCGAAGGGAAATGATCATGGGACTGTTCAGCAAGAGCAACGAGCCGGAAGAGCGGTTCCCCCGCAAGGTGTACGCCCGCGGGAGGTACATCGGGTCAACCAGGAGCACCGGCGAGGCCAGGAGCAAGCGCGAGGCCGAGCGGATGCTGCGCGATTACGAGACCCGGGAGGAAGGCGGCGAGGTCGGCCGCAGCTTCCTCGGGTTCCGCGTCCGGTGACCACGGGCCCGCACGACTGGCAGCCGGTCCCCGGCGCCGCGCACGAGACGCTTGCATGCGCGAACGGGTGCGGTGCCGACTATGACGTATGGCTCGCCGGCTATGAACTTCCGGCCGGCCCGTGCTGGCGCGCTACCACCATCCGCACCGCGATCGAGAGGAACGAACCGTCATGATCTACGTCGCCATCTTCGTCATCCTGGCCTTGCTCGTGGGTCACCACGCGGGCCACGCCCACGCGAACTACCGGCACGGCCGCGCCCGCGGGCACCGCGGCGTCAACCTGTTCTGGTCCAGCGCGAGAGGGCCGTACGTCACCGTCCCCGGGCCGTTCGGGACACGGATCGGTCACAGGCTCTGAACAGATCCGCCTCGCCGAGTCCAAGTACACCTCGTCAGGGAACTCTAAGTCACAACGTGCACGCATTCAGTTAAAGGAGGGGATTACCGGCATGACCATGACCGCCGACTCCATCCAGACGCGCCCCACCGCCGACACGCCGCCCGCTATCGCCACGACTGACGGCCACGATCTACCGCTTGCCTTGTCATCGGGGAGCACTGCCGCGGACAACTGCCCGCCGTGGTGCAGCCACCCCCATGACTGGCCGGAAGACGAAGGCATCCACACCAGCCGCTACTACCCGCCTGCCGGCACCGGCATCCGGAGGTCCCGCTCCAGGCCCGCCTGGAGCGGGGGTTCCCGGGACAGGGGCGCCGGACGTACGTCGGCCTCGTGCACGACGCCGAGTACTACGAGCTGACCCTGGCCGAGGCCGCGGTGCTGGCCGGGCAGATACTCGCCCTGGTCTTCACCGCCGTCACCTCGCCGCGCGGGCGTCGCGCGTTCTGACATGCCCGACCGGGCCGGCCAGATGTATGCGCACTTTTGGCCTGCCGGGTGGCTCTCCCTTTGTCGGTCGGTCGCGCTAGATTCACAATCGAGAGGGACACCAGCTCCGCGCTGGGAGGGATACGAGATGAAGTCGATCGTTGGCAGGTGGATCGTCGCTTTCGCGTTGGTGCCGGTTGGTCTCGTGCTGATCGCTGCCAGCGGAGGCCATGTGACCGCGGCCCTGCTCATCACGCTGATCGCCGTCATGGTCGTCGTGGCGCTAGTTCGCGCCGCCCGGCGCTTACAGGGCGGTGCTTCCTATTCCGCGGGCTGTCAGCAGCCAGACCGCGCGGCCGGACGGTGACCGGCCGCCCGTAGTCACGGTCACGTAGGCTCCGCCGGTTTGCCTGTCGGCCGGAGCGATCGCAACGGCCACAGCGCCGGAGCCGAGATGCTGCCAGTCAGACCACCACGACGGGCTGCGCAGGCCTGAGGAGATGCGCCAGCGCGCGAAGGCCTCCCCGTGGACGTCGAGCGCGACCTCAGCGGGGGTGCCGTCTGCCATCGCGGCGACCTGCGAGGCCGCGAGCGGCCCGGGTGACTGGCTCATTGGTTCTCCTTGCTGCCGGAAGGGGTGGTGTCACGCCCGCTGATGAGCGCGTTGACTTCGGCGATCGGGAGCCCGGAGGCCTCGGCGACCAGGTTGGCCCAGCCGCGACGGCGGATCCGCGTGACGTCGCTGGGGCCGACCGCGCCGGGTACCGAGGCGATCAGGCCGGCCTCAGCACCGGCTATCCGCTCTTCGTCGGTAGCGGTCAGCGCCAGTTCGACCTCGTTGACGGTGAACGAGCGGCCGTCCCGGTGGCTGAACGGCGATCCTGGGCGCATATCGGCCAGCAACGTCACGACGTCGGCCCGGATCACCTTGGCCCGGCTTCCTGAGGTGTGGTGGGTGTCAGCCATCAGGCCTCTTTTCGGTTAGTTGGACGACGCACTCCCGGCCGTGGCGCAAGCCGCGCAAAGCCGGGCTCTGACGCTCACGCGGTCGACCTCGGCCAGCCAGATCGTCCACGTGCTGGCACCATCCACCCCGCACGCAGCGCACGGGCCGCTATCGGCGTCGGCCGACCCGCTACCGGCGTCCACGGCCGAAATGCAGTCACGACAGCACAAGGTGCGCCCTGGAAGACTCAGCCAGACGGCATCCGCCGGGTGCGAGCACCCGCACGTAATGCCTCCAGCAGCCAGCTCGGCAGAAATCCTGGTACGGAGGCCGCCTATCGGAGACCCGGGCAGCGCGATCAGCGTGACGAAAGGGCGCTCGCCGGCGTCGGCAGCCTCGGGCCTCGGACCGAGCACCGCGTAGGAGAAGCCGCCGCTCACGGGGCATTCCCGACCGCCGAGGCGAGCTTCAGCTGGATCGCGTAAAACTCCTCATCAGTGGGCCGCTTCCCGTGGAACTCCAGGTAGAAGTTATTCACCGTCGGCGATCCGGCCGCCGGCGATGCGGCACCGCCTCCTCCGCCGACCTGGCCGCCGGCGGCGTACCGCATGGCGTTCAGGTCCTCGAACATCCGCGACCCGTACTTGTGCACCGCGGGGGCCTGGATGACCCACTCGTCACGGGACAGCAGCGCGAGGTTGTCGTCAGCCCCGGGCCGGGTCGAGCCGCCGCGGATCTGGCCGCCCGTGGCGCCCTTATTGGTGATGTGCATTCCCCCGCCGCTGCCCGTGGCAGTACCGCCCTCGAGGATTTCCTGGATCGTGATCGTGCTCGTCACGTGCGCCGGGATCCGCGACTCGGCCTCGGCCAGCCGGACCACCGACGCCCACAGCTTGTCGGCCTGCTGCTTGGTGAGCCCCAGCTCGATCGCGAACGTGTCGAACTCGCTGTGGGCCTGCTGGGTATTCCCGATCGTGTCGAGCAGCTCGGTGGCCAGGGACGTGGCCGACGTCTTCAGCTTGTCCACGTTGCCGTGGCCGGCCAGGACGGCGCTCGCGAACTGGTTGAACGCCGCCTGGCCCCCGGAGGCCTGCAGGATTGCCGCGGCCATGGCCTGGTTGAGGGTCTGGTCGACCGCCTGGGCGAGGTTCTGCACGTCGCTGGCCAGGTTGGCGCTGGCCACGGTCAGCTGCGCGGTGATGCCCTGGAGGTTCTGCTCGGCATTGCCGGTCTTACCCACCCAGGTGACCAGGGACTGGAACGCGTCCGGGCCCTGGTAGCCGCCTGCTGCGCGAGGGCGTACAGCTGGGCGGTCGCCTCGCTGCTGCCCTCGGCGGTCGGCAGCAGCTGCGCCACGAGGTCCTTGCCGGCCTGGGTCAGCATCCGGGTTCCCTTGGCACCGAGCCCGGCGGCCGACGCCTGCATGAGCAGGGCGTTCATCATCGAGTTTGCGTCGGTGATGCCCTGCCCGAAGGTCTCGTTCAGCTGCAGCCCCGACGCCGACAGCTGGTCGATCTGAGCCCTCGTCTTCGCCGCGGTGGCCCCCGTGGCCTTGATGGACAGGCTGGCCTTCCCGGCCGACACCCCGATCGACGACACGTCATCCGCGGCGGTGCCGAGCCCGGCGACCTGGGTCTCGAACGTGTCGAACGCCGACTCCCCGCCGGTCACCATGCTGATGAACGCGGTCCACGCCTGGGTCAGGTCGGTGACCTTGGAGTCCTGCTGCTCGGTCGAGAACGACACGGCGTTGACCGACGTCGCCAGCAGGTTGCCCTGCACCGACATGTCCTTGTACCCGGTCTCCAGGTTCGCGACTTCCTGCACGGCCGCCTTGTAGGCCGCGCTGCCTTCCTTGGTGACCTGGGCCAGGTTCACCCCGGCCACCGTGGCCAGCCCCATCGACTGGAGCAGCGTCGTACCGTAGGACTTCCCGAGGGCAGACAGGAACCCGATCTGCGCCTGCTGCGTCGTGCCCAGCTTGGACTGCTCGGCGGTCAGCTGCTGGACCGACTGGCTCAGGCCCCTCGCCTGCCCTTGCGCGACCTGCGCGGCCTCGGAGTACCCGCTGTACCGCAGCGCCACCCCGCTGATGGCGCCCTGGCTGCCCGTCATCGCCGAGCCGAGCTGCTTCTGGGTGGTGGCCAGCCGCGCGTTCACCGCGGTGATGGCCGCCATGTTGTTCGGCAGCGTGTTGAACCAGGTGTCCTTGCCGAGCCCCTGGTTCAGGGTGTCGATCCACTGCTCGGTAGCGTCCTTGCTGAGCAGTGCCGCTACGGTGAATGCGGCCAGCCCGGCAGCGGCTACGCCGATCCAGGTCAGCGGGTTCACCGCGAGATCGCTTAGTGTCGTGAGGAGGCCTGCGCGCATCTCGGTACCGACAGCGCCGATCTTGGCGCCCGTGGCGGTCATCTCGGTGCCGATGGCGGCGATCTCGGTGCCGACAGCGGCCAGCTCGGGATCCAGCGCGGCCAGCTCGGCACCGACGCCGGCCATATCGGTGCCCGTAGCGGCGACCGCGGGACCTACCGCGGTCAGCCGCGAACTGAACAGCCCGATGCGCATGGTCAGGTTAGTGAATACGGCCGACAAGTCGGCACCCATCGCGCCGAGCCGCGTAAAACCGCCCGCACCCTCATCGACAGTCGCAAGTGCCCCTGTTGCCCTGTTCACCCCGCCGATGGCCAGGGCAAGCGAGTACAGCGGCGAAACCGCCTTCACGGCCACGTCGGCAACCAGGCCGCCCCACAGCAGGAACGCGTGGACAGCCAGTGCCGTCTTCAGGATCGGGGCCGGGATCTCGGTGAAGACCCGGACCAGATCCGATGCGCCTTCCAGCAGGTCACCGAGGAAATGCACCGTCCCCGGGTCGGCCTTGACCAGATTCTCAAGCGACACCCCGAGGTTGTCCAGGATGACTGACATCTGCTGCAGGACGTCGCCGCCGGCCGCGATCAGGCCGTCGGCGTGGGACTGCTTGTCCATGAACAGGTCGAGCCGGGCCATCCAGTCGTCGAACCCGCTGGTGATCTTCGTGACGATGCCGGCCAGCACCGACCCGTTCGACGACAGGGTGTTCAGCGCCCCGCCGTACAGCTCGACGACCTGCGGCGCAAGCGCGCGCCCGAGATCATGGAGATGCCCGGTCACCGGCGGGATATCGATGCCCAGGGTCTTCACCACGTCGTCGACCGACTGGATGTGGTGGAAGATGTCCTCGACCGCCGGCGCAGCCGCGAACCCGAGTGCGGTCAGCGCGACTGCCGCCTCGGTGAACGCGATCGTCGTCTCCAGCACGGCGTCGAGCAGGATGTGCCACAGCGGGATCGTGCCGACCATGTGGATGTCACCGAGGGCACCCCCGAACAGGGTGACTTCCTTGGTGAGCGCCCCCCACCAGCCGCCCGCCGAGTGGGCCTGCTGGCCGGCGTCGGAGGCAGCCTTACCGGCCGCCTGAAGGCCGGCTGCGGCCGTGGTGCTCTGGTCGCCTGTCTCGCGGACCTGCTGGCCCAGGCCACGCCACTGCGAGATGACTTCCTCGCTGACCTGCGCCGACCGCAGGCTATTGGCTATCGACTGGTCGAATGACCTGAACGCGTCCTGGATTTCCAGCAGGTCGATGCCCGCATCCTCGGCCATGGCGATCGCGGCGGCCCGGAAATCCTCCATGCTCATCTGGCCGGACTTCACCTGGCTGGCCAGCTGCCCCATGGCCGTGTCGAAAGCCCGGACCTCGGGCAGCGGCAAACTGGACGCGAGGGTCGCCGCATCGGACAGGGCGAGCGTGAGGCCGTTGACAGCCCGGGAGCTGGCGCTGCTGAGCTGGAGGTAGGTCTGCGCCGAAGCCAGCGCGGACTCCCGCAGCGACTTGAGCCCGGTATCAGCCGCAGCCCAGTCGGCCAGCACGTCCCGGGCGCTCACGCCGTTCGCGTCGACCGCCTCGGACAGGGACGTGACCCCGGTGATCGCGTCTGCGAGCGGGCCGGCGTTGTCCTGGACGGCCTTCATCGCCGCGGCGACGCCGCCGAGCTCGGCGGTGGTCTCCGGCAGCCCGGACGCGCCGACCCGGATGTCGACCTTTTCAGCGCCGAGCGCGGTCAGCTTGGCCTGGATCCCGGCGATCTCGGTGTCAAGGTCGCCCTGGTTGATCCCCACCCCGGCGTTCTGGTCGCGGATCGCCTGCAGCTTCGCCTGTATCTCCGCGATCGCCGCGTCGACCGCGCCCTGGTCCAGGCCCAGGGCGATTGCCCTGTCGCGGATCCCGGTTGCCAGCTTGGCGTTCAGGTCGGCGATGTCAGTGTCGAGCTGGTCCTCGTCGAGCGAGACCGCCACATAAGCGGAGGCAATGCGGGTAATCGGAAGCCGCGATCATCTTCGCCAGCCACCGGGCACCACCTCCCTCCGCGTCGGTGCCGACCGTGTTGCTACCTACCGCGCCGCTGCCCGCGTGTTCCTCGGCGCTTCGGCGTGCTTGCCGACTGAGCGGGCCTCCCCACCATCGCCGCTGCCTGCCGGGCTGCCTCGGGCGAGTACAGGGCCAGCTTCTCCTCGACGACGCGCTGCGTGGCCGCCTTCGCGATTGGTGTGGTCGCAGCCGCGGCGCGCCGGTGAGCTTCGGCGAGATCCTGCCCGGCCGCGGCCGTCGCTGTATTCCGGCCGGTCGCGCGTGCACGTCCGTCGCCCTGGGTCCGCGTCGCGCGGCGCTTCGCCGTGGCCATCGCTTCAGCGCCGCCGGGACGGCCCGACACCGAGATCACGGAGCAGCCCCGCCTCGATGGCCTCGTTGAGCTTCTGCCTGCCGTCCCGGGTATTCGGGAGGGCCCGGACATCCTCGACGGTCCACTGGCGGTTGGCGGCCGGAGTGGCGTTGTAATCGGCGCCCGAGCGGCCCGGAGTCGCGGTGGGGATCCCTGCCCTGAAACGCGGACCCGACTCCACAGCACCCCGGATCGCGTCACCCAGGTCGTCAGCGAAGCTGTCCGACGCTGGGTCGAGCTTGCCCACGTTGGCCATAAACGAGGCAGAGTCGGCGAGGGCTGCCCCGTTGCCGCCGTACCGGCTGGCGTTGCGCAGGACGGCTGCCTCGATCTGCTGGTCCCGGATGGTAGCGTCCCGCTGGGCGACTGCCGCTAGGGCTCTGTCGCGCTCCGTGGTGAGCCGCCGGGGATCCGGAGGGTCCTCCTTCACGCCGAGCGCCCTTGCGAGGCCTTCCTTGAGTTTCTGCTGGCGGTCGCGCAGAGCGGCGATGTCCGTGCCGTAGTCGGTCTCGCTCATCGGCGCGCCGCCTGGTAAGCACGTTCCTGCTCTTTGGTCAGTTGCACGGTGTCACCTGCCAGGTAGGCGCGGATCTGGCCTTCGTTCAGCTCCACCAGGTCGCCGGCTGTTACCTGGTTGAGCTGGAAGCCGTTCAGGTGGCCGAAGACCGGTTCCACCACGCCGCCGCGCCCGCGCACGTAGTGATCGGCGCGTGGCAGCATCCGGGGCATCGTCTTCACCGCGGCAGAGGCCTGGGCGCTTACCACGTCCTGATCGAGCGCCTGCTGAAGGGCGGCCGCGATCTCGGTGCTGACGCGATTCAGCCTGATCCCGGCGTGATAGACCGAGCCGTCATCGCGGACTGCTACGCGCTGGTCAGCCTCGCGCGGGCCCCCCGGAGCTGGGGCGCTGCAGCCGAGTTCCCTGGCGGCCCTCGCCACCTCGGCGAGCTGGTCGTCCCAGTTCCTGGCAGCGCGCCGTGCCCTAGCCGCGGCATCGGCGATGTCGGCCAGGGCCTCGTTGAGGCCTTCCGCGCCATCGGTGGCCAGCCGGTCGATCTCGTCGCCGAGGTCGGCGAGCGCCTCCTGGCGAGCCTGTTCGCGGTCACGTTCGGCCTGGGCGCGGCTGGCCTGGGCTGTCAGGTCGGCATGGCGGCGGCGGACGGTCAGCTCGGTGAGCCGGTCCAGCCCCACCCTCTTGCCACCTGCGATGGCGCGCTCGGCGTCGTCTACCGCCTGGCGCGCCTGCGCGGCCGCGCGGTCGGCGTCGCCCGGCGCCACAGTTGTCGTCACGCGGGCTCCTTCCTCCGGTAGTCCCGGGCGCTGTCGGAGTCGATCAGCCAGTCACGGCCGTCCTTGCGGGCGATGAGCCGCCCGGTGGCGGCGTGATGGCGTACCCGGCGTTCGGATATCCCCATCACGGCCGCCGCCTGACGTGTCGTGTAAGAAGGCCGTGCTTGTGGTTCCAGGGTGACAAGAGGCCTTCCGCTAGCGGATGCCCTGGCCGTGTCGAGGATCTTCCGCAGGGCTGCTAGCCGGCGCCCGTTCGGGCGGATGCCATCGCGTCTTTCCACGTATCGCACGCCGAGCTCAACCATGCCTGCGGCGAAGTCGGCGAGGTGCGGCGGGATGATCACCCCCTGGGCGTCCGAAACGCGGCTTGGTGGCTGCGCGGGAGCCATCAGGTTGCATCGCTGGTCGGCACTGGCGCCGCGTCCAGCAGATCGTCGACCTTAACACCGAGGGCATCAGCCAGTGCCGCTGCGGCGTTGACTCCCGGCGCGGCACGGCCCTGTTCGTAGCGGATCTCAGCGGATACGGATATGCCCGCCCGGACGGCGAGCTGTTCGCGAGTCAGGTCGCGTTCCTTACGGAGGGCGCGTAGTTGGCGCCCGGAGAACTGGCGAGGCATCGGGCTTCCCCTCGGGATAGCGAACGCCGAGCATCACGACGGCCGCCTGATGGCCGTTCGCGTGCTCGGCTTCCCGTGTCGGGGCAACGCCTGGTTGCCCTGGGGTGGGCTCCTCCAGGAAGTTCTCGCCGTTCGCTGTACTCACGGACCTGTCGGCGTTCCGCCTCGGCACCAGGCCGGGTCCGCACCTCCAGCTAGCTAACTCGGTGTCCAGTTATGCCTCAATCGTGGCATTCGGGCGACACGGGGCAAGAGATGCCACGCCGATGGGCGTACGCAGTAAATAAACATCGCCCGGCGCCCGTGCTGCCTTCCGTTTAGATGCCAATGGTCATGGGCTTGCTGGCCACCAGTCCAGACCAAGTAAATATGCTAGAGTCTGTTTATGGACATCAAGCGCGTAGCCGCGGTGATAGCCGAGTGCGACGACGAGCAGGAACTCGCCGAGGTCCTGGCTGAGGTATACCGAATGCTGCTGCCGGGAAACCAGGCCACTTTTCGCGCAGCCATCGAACCTAAGCCTGACAGGATCACACGGCCGCTCTGGGACGAGAATCGCCTGCGAGACCAGACGCGCCATGACCACGAGCAGGCCATCGCCGAGCACCGCCAGCGCGAAGAGACCCGGGCCGATCGGCTCCGCCAGGCCCTTGAGGCAACGTCTTCCAGCGGCACCGTACGCAGCCCGGAAGAGCGAGCCGAGCTGCAGGCGCGCCTTGAGCGGCTGCAGCAGCTATGACCACGGCAGCGGTCTGGCTCCGCGTCTCCACTGGCCATCAGGACTCCGATAACCAGGTGCCCGACCTCGAGCGCTTTACCGCGCACCACGGCTACCAGGTCGCCGAGACCTACACCGTGAGCGAGAGCGCGTGGAACGGCGGCAAGGACGGCGGCGAGTACAAACGGGTGCTGCAGCAGGCCCTTGACGACGCGCACGCCGGGAAGTTCTCCGTTCTCGTCGTCTGGGCCCTCGACCGGATCACCCGCGAGGGTGCCGAGGGCGCGCTCCGGATCATCCGGAAGTTCCGCGAGCGCGGCTGCACCGTGGTCTCCGTCAAGGAGAGCTGGCTGAACGGCGCGCCTGAGGTTCAGGACGTCCTCGTGGCGTTCGCCGGGTGGATGGCACAGCAGGAGAGCACCAGGCGCAGCGAACGGATCAAGCCCGGACTCGCGCGCCGCCAGGCGGGGGCAAGCCCGTCGGCCGCCAGCCGGGCGCCTCCGACAAGAAGCCGCGGAAACGCAGTGGCTACGTGGCCCGGTGGGAACGGGAGCGCGCGGCAGCGGGATGACCACCCCGCCGCCGTCTACGCATCACCTCTTCCCCGACCGAGGCTCGGTCTGCTTGGGATGGGCGGCGCTTGCTTCTACGACCCAGACGGTGTGCGTGCTGTCGTCTGGCAGGTACCAGATCCGGGCGCTGCCGCTCACCTTGACCTGCCATTGCTCCAGAGCCCTCCCGTTGTACGAGCGCGTCGCCAGCGTGCCTCTAAGCTGGTAGTGCGTCTCGTCTTGGGGTGGCCGCGGGTTGGACCGCATCATCTCGTACGCTTCCCGCGTCTTCGCGGTGGCGTGCGTACACAGGTCGTCCCAGCCCTTGGCGGCCTCGGTCGTGCCGAACCGGACGTTCCACTCGTTACCGACGGACGGCGGAGCGACACGATCAAGGCGCTTCGGGCTCACTTGCCAGCGACCTCCGGGACCTCCCCGTAGTCACCGCCATCAAGCGGCTTGGTGGCGCGCTTGAGCAACTCGGGGTCGGAATAGATCTCGGCAGTGGCATGCCACGCGGCAATCACCGGCGCGAGGGCTGCGACGTTACCCAGCTCTACGCAGGCGTGCATCGTGTCGACGAGCTCGACGAGGAACGCCTGGACATCTTCTTGCGGCAAGAACCGTACCCACGGGAAGACATCGGAGAGGGAGAGCAGCAGAGCGCGGGCCCCGGGATCATGCTTCATCATGGAAATGAACATGCGGCTGGCCATGGTCAGCGCCTCATCCTCGGCCTCGGCGCGTGCGGCCGACTCCAGGATTAGGTCCTCACCGTCCCTCCGGTCTAGCCGGATGCGGCGGCGTGGACTCTCCTCCAACTTCGCCATCGTGTCCTTGGGATGCTGGACGAGCTGCGAGACGGGATTTCCTCGGTGACGCTCATGTCATTAGACTAGCTTGACTTTTGAATTACTTCAAATGTATTGGATGGGACGAGCGTCGTCACCCCACGCCCGGACGCATCTCAGGACCCCGATTCGGGCAACAGGAAGCCCGGCCAGCAGGTAACCGTCTGTGGTGGAACCGCACGGGCGCGGCGCTCGGTGGATCGCGCCGACCAACCGCTACCGTTACAAGCCATGGAGACGCTCGGTCTCTGGCTGGGACCCACCCTAGCCGTCATCGCCACTGCGATCGTCACGAAGTGGATCGGATGGTTCCAACCGCGGTCGCGGCGACGCCTAGCCCTACGCCGGATCGCTGAACGGCTGGCCTTCGAGGACTCTGCCGGTTACGACTACAAATATGACCGGTACCTGGAGCATTACCCCGGCGTCGGGACTGGCGCGAAGAGTTGGACAAGGCGGACACCCCGGACGAAAACCGCGCTTCTACGATTCGCGCGGTCCGGCGCCGAGTTGGTGGAAACGCTGGGGCCGGTAGCCGCCCGGGGTTACCCTCCTACGCCGGACACGCCATCCTGGCTGCACAACTTGGCGTGATGCTCATCGCCGCGTTCTCTTCGCCGTAGCCCACCAGCGGACGCAACGCGATCGCACTCCCGATCGCCCCGATCGCCTGCTGAAGGGGCTTGCTGACGGCGATGGCCTCGTCCATGTCGTAGTGCAACGGGTCCTGGTCCACGGCGGCCAAGTCAGCCTTGATGTCCTTGCACGCCTGCACGTCGCGCGGATTTGGCGCCGGAGTCGATGAGCAGGCAGGGACGGCGGCGCACACCGCGGCCACGGCGACAGATGCTAAGCAGATCCTCGGGTTCATGGGCGCCACCATACGCGGCTGCTGCATCGCGCAGCGGGCTCGTTGCAGCATCGCTATGTTCCGCGCGCGCGTGCGCGCGCGCGAGAGGGGCAACGTTGCAGGCGCACATCAGTCTGGCGTTGCCGCCTGGTCGGTGCGAGCGTCGGTCTTGTCGACCAGGTTGGCGGCGAAGATCTCCCACTCCTGCCGGTTCCGGGGCTTGGCGCGCCCTTGCCGTAGCAGCTTCTCCCGTGCGGGACGCTCCAGCTCACGCAGCTCGGCGCGCACCTGGCGGCGCAGGGCTAGGGCGTACTCGCGTCGCTCCTCCGGGGTCATCTCACTGAGCAGCTTGGCCGGTGCCTCCAGCGGTGGCAGCCGACGTCGGCTCATAGTGATCCCCTCCGTTCCGAGAGGGTCCTGACCCGGGCTGGCGGTTTGGGCGTGTCCTTGACCTTCCGCCGTTCCCGTTCGCCGGTGGCCGCGCTCGCACGCTCCCAGGCCGACCGAGGCCGTAGGCGCCCTTCCCTGCACTGCCACTCCCGCAGCCACCGCCAGACCGCGCTCAGGTCGTTTAGCGTCGGCGGTAGGCCGAGCATCGGCCGGATGACCGCGCCACCTGCGCGTCGGCGTACCCGGGAAGCGGACACTGGCGCCCCTGGCCAGCCGTTCCGACTCAGCGTTCAGCTGGCCGATCAGGGCAATCAGCTCATTGACCATGCGGCCGGTGCCAGGGCGCTCGAAGCATAGCCGCCGCCTTGTCTGTGAGCCCCATCGCCGCATTCATCATCGCATTGCTCGCAGCCGTCAGCCTCATACCGACGTTCCGACGCCACCGGCATCGGAACGAACCCCACCTTGAGGCCGTGATCCACACGGCGGACCTGGCGCTGCGACCACACGTCGCTATGCGGCGCGATCCCTTCCCCGGCGGCCTCGACGAGCTGAGCCCGGATCTCCGTCTTCCGGTCCGGGTCGAGTGCCCACGCGATCCAGCTGAGGGTCGACGGCCGCGCGCGGATCTCGGCTGCTCGAGACGCTGGATCGTGGACCGGGCCACGCTGGCGCGCTCGGCCAGCCGGCGCGCGCCCAGCCCTCGATCCGTCCGGAGCTGACGAAGCAGGACGGCGAGGGCTTCACTGCCGTTGCGACCGGTCGCAGCCGAACTGGAGCGCAACGCGCGCGCGCGCGAGGCGACCGGTCAGCCCTCAGGCTTGTCTCGTCCCGAGGGCGTTTTCGGCCGGGGTGGCTGGGTTCGTGGTGGGCCGGGTGGTTGTGCTCACGGCTGGGATGGAGGTGGCGCTGCTACGTCTGTGGCGATCGCGATGGAGGGGTCACTGCCGGCGTGGTTCGGGTCCAAGAGCCACGCGAGCTCGATGAGGAGTCGCCGGGCGGCTTCGGTGACCCTGTTCGGGTCGTAGGTCATGTCGAGCAGTCCGTCGGGCCTGATGCTGATCGTGAGGAGCGGGGTGCCGTCGGCTGCTTCGACCGGGAGGGTGGGTGGCGGCGCGTTGCGCCTGGCGCGGACGGTGAGGGTCGTGCCCTTGCGGACGGGGACGCGCCGGAACGCGGGCGGGATCGGCGTGCCGTTCAGGTCGCGGGCGAAGCCTGTCATGAGGTGCCCGGATCGGTGGGTGTGCGGGTCATTGGGGATGGTCCTTCCTTGGTGGGGTGGACGGGGGGTCAGCGCCCTGGCGTCGGCTTGCTGATCTCACGGGGCGGGAATACCGGCTCTGGCATGTCCGTCCGGGATAGGAGGTAGGCGTGAGCTGGGACAGGGATCGTGAGCAGGCGCGGCAATGGCTCTGGAAACTCGAGCAGATGGCCGGAAGCACCTCGTCCATGGGTGACGTGTCGCCTGACGTAAAGCTAGGAGCTTTCGCCACGGCAGCGGGTGCCGAAGCGCTCCTGCTGTTCGCCGACACGTTGCACGAGGCAATGCAGACGCTCGAACACGACGTGCTGCCTGAGCTCGGGAGGACCTTCGGCCGAGGTGAGACCCGGTAGCGGTTAGGGGTCATGGTCGTGCCGGTACGGGAGCAGGCGAGCATAGGTTGTCTGTGCCGCGAGCGCGGGCGCTAGGCCGCGTAGCGGCCGGCCGTGCGAGCGTGCCGCGCTCCCGCATCAGTGCGTCGAGTTCGCCCAGCTCGTCCAGGCGCTTGAGCAGCCGGGTCCGGTCCGCACTGCTGAGCAGCTTGAGCGTGGCCGTCATCGCGCTTCTGCAGGGGGGACAGCCGGACCGCCGGAACTCCGATCAGACGATCTGAGGTCAGGTGAACGGCGACGGATCGTGACGAGCCACAGCGCGGTCAGATGACTGCAGCGATCGCCGCGTGCGGGGCACGAACACCACCAGCCGCGGCACGGGCTGTGGCCGAGGTCGTAGGCTCCGCTATCGCCCATGCACACGGCGTTCACCTGGTCGCCTAGGACACGGGTCACCACAAGGCGCCCTTCCGTGAGGTAGCGGGCCGCTTTGGCGTCGACAGTCTGGTGGTGGTCATGCGGCATGGCCACCGTCTGCCTGCTTGCCTGGCAGCGTGCCCCATCGGATCGAGGCCTCGGCACACGACTTGTGGCATGGCCTGCCGTCGTACGGCTCGATCAGCAGGGTGGGCCGGCGGCAGAGTACGCATGGCTGCAGGTGGTCGAGGATCGGCTCCCGGCGCCAGTCCAGGCGTGGCACGTGGCCGTTGTAGACGGCTAGCACGGTGATGACGTCGGCCTTGCGCGCGAGGAGCGCCTGGACGAGCGGTTCGCAAGACCGGGGCCCGCGGATGACGAGCTGACCGCCCGCACGCAGCGCGAGGACAAGTCCAGCGCGGCGCGCCCGGGTGAGCATCTCGATGAGGGCGGTCGTCATGCGGGCCACTCACCCCAGTCCTCGGGCAGGGCATCCGGCCAGTCATCGGGTACAGGTTCAGAGATCGACCGAACTGCAGCGCCCGCAGCACCCGCAGCACCCGGGAAGGGCATGTATCGGCTGCTCAAGACTGGTACCGCCTGCGGGTGCTGAGTGATCCCGAGCGCCCGCGGCAGCGCCCGCAGCACCCGCAGACGCGATCCTCGCGGGTGCTGCGGGCGCTGCGCCGAAGCCAGCACCCGCGCTAGCACCCGCGTGGCCTTGCAGGTCAACCACCATTGCGGGTGCTGCGGGTGCTGTGGGCGCTCTATCGCCCCGGTTCTCTGTGTCGGGGATTACCGCGAGCGTGTAGAGACGACTTCTGTTGCCGTGAGGCTCTCGCTCGGAGTCGTCGAACGATATGCCAGCCTGGCGCAGCAGGGGCGCGACACGCTTGAGCCTGCCGCCGGCCGGGTAGCATCCTTCGGCCAGCTCTTCGGAACGCCCCGATCCGGCGTGACGAGCTCGAGGAGCTGGCCGGCCGTACCGGTCCACTTGTGCTCAGGTTGCTCGCGGACCATGGCTGCGACCGCCTTGCCGAATGGGTCGCCCTCGAGTACGTCGGCGGCGATGGTGTCGGCCGCGGCCGCGTATGCCGCGAGAGTGTCCCATCCCCGTACCTCGTCGACCGCCTGGAGCACGCAGGCGAAGTCAGCCATGCGCGGCATCGTCTCCGGCCGGACACCCGGAAGCCGCTTGAGAACTTCGGCGGTCAGGTCGAGCAGCGACGCGAGGATCACCGGTTGCGCTGCCAGATAGGCGGCGGTGAGCTCAGCATCGGTGCGCCGCACCCCTTCCGACATGGGCTGCAGCTCGATCAGCAGCAGGCGTTCAGCGAGATCCCCGTCGAGATGCCCCGCGTCGATGCTGGTCATCATGACCACCCGGCGGAACGCCAGCACGGTAACGTCATCGTCGGTGTACAGGGCCCGGTCGACGTTGCCGTCGCCGGTCACCGCACGGCACAGGGTCTCTGACAGCCAGCCGGAGATGGCGTTCACGTTGTCCAGGCAGACTGCCCACGACGCGGCGGCCACCACGACCCACTGCTTGACGTCGCGCGGCGCCGTGCGCAGCGGGGCAGGCGACGGGTCGATGACCTGGACGACGCAGCGGGCGGCCGTGGTCTTCCCGGTACCCTGCTCGCCTTTGAACGCCAGTATCGGATGGGGAATGTCCGGAATCAGCGTGCTGACCATCCAGCCTGCCAGCAGCCGGAACGCCGCCTCGTCGGCGTTGAGCAGGTCGCTGAGGGCGGCGAGCCCGTCGCCATCGCGCACCGGGTCGGGAATGACCGAGGTGAGCGCGGTGCGGCGGAACAGGACCGGCGACCGGCCCTCTATGCGCCAGCCGCCCGGGCCGACGATGACGCACCGGCCGTCGGCCGTACCCAGGTCGATCACGATCCTGTCGCCGTGCGCGGCCAGCCGGAGGTGGACCGGAACCGGGTCTTTCCGGGCGGCGTACCCCTCGAGGACCGCGAGCGCGTCGGCGAGCGCCGACTGCGACGGCGCGGTGCCTCGCGTCTCGTCGGCGAAGATCGCGGCCAGGCGCGTCCGCAGGCCGCGGCTGCCGCGAAGCGGGAGGGCGATGTTCGGCCCGTTCCTGGTGATCCCGTAGGGACGCCCGTCGTCGGACATCACCAGGTCGAAGCGATCCATGGCCAGCTCGACGAGCCGCGACGCCTGCGACCGCTTGCCCTCGCCGTCGCCGTCCAGTGCACTCGGCGGCGCGTCGGGCCTTACGGGCACGAGCTCATCAAGGCCGAGCCCGGCGTCGAGGTGGTCGCTCACGTCTGCGTGACGCGGTGTCGACGGCGGCCTGCATGATCACCGCGCTCTTGGCTTTGCCGGCCAGGCTGGCGGCGATGGCACGGGCATGCGCGACGCCGGGGGCGTCACGGTCGGCGATGATTTTCACGTCCGTGCCCCGCAGCGTCTCGGCGTACTCGGGCCGCCATTTCGCCCGCTGCCCGTCCTTGGCCGCGCCGTCGAAGTTGCAGGTAGCCACGAGGCCCAGCCCGCCAGCCGGTCAGCGTCCTTCTCGCCCTCGACCACGTACACCGTTCCGCCGCGCCTCGGCCGCGGCGAGACCTCAGGCAACCGGTACAGGACGCGCCTCGTCGCGGAGCCGAGCTGGTAGGTCCAGCCACCGCGCCCATCCGGGCGCTTCACAGCGAAGTCCTTCGGCTCGTAGCGGACCTTGACGAAGAGCAGCTCGCCACGCTCGTCGGTGTACCGGTACTCAGCTACGACCCGGCGCGGCGCCCGGTCCCGCGCCTTTCGTGGCTGGTCGAACAGGTCCGCGAATCCCAGCTCCAGCGGGGGCAGTACAGCCGTTCTGGTGTCACATCCAGCCTGGCAGCACACCACCGCGCCCACGTCGCCCTGGGCAACAGACAGGCTGGCCGTGCGATCGTCGTGGCCATCGGCAGGGCACTGCACCATCCAGGCGTCCGTGCCGCGCTGCTCGATGCGGCTGCCATGGTTGACCAGGGCAGCCATGACGCGCGTGACCGCGGCTCCGCTCACGCCGCGGCCTCCGTTCGGCCGTAGGTCCTGGCGATCGTGATGACCACGTAGTGGCCGCACGGCAGCCGGCGTGTCCCTGTCACGTCTGGCAGGTCCCGGGCCCGGCCCAGGTGCGGCGAGCCACACGCAGGGCAGCTCGCCAGGTACCACCACCGGGTCCTGCGCCCGCTCGGGACGAGCAAGCTGACACGGCAGGTCAGCGCAGTCTCGCGCTGTCGGCCAGCTTTGCGCCGCCTTCCGGCCGACGTGCGGCGTAGACTGGCCGTGTCGGTGGCTTTGGCGGCTGTATCGACGTCTGGACGGCTCTCGCGCTGGGCGGCGCGGGGGCCGTCGATCTTTGTGTTCATGGTCGTGCCTCACTTTTCGGGGATCGTGAGGCCTGCGGGGGGTACCAGTCCCTTGTCCGCATGCGCGCGCTGTCGCGGTACTCGCTGGGGTCGTGCTGCGGGCCTGCCCACCGCCGGGGAGGGCGCGCCGCACGGAACCGCGCCGATCACGCTGGCCGTATGGGATCAGCTAGGCAGCGGAGCTGGGCTCGTTCTGCTGGCCGGCAAGCCACTCCTCGTCGCCGCCCCACCTGTAGCGGACATCGCGCCCAACCTTCAGGTACCGCGGGCCGATACCGCGGCTGCGCCATTCTGCGAGGGTTTTTTCCGGTTTCTGCAGGTGATCGGCGACCTGGCCGGGCGTAGCGAGCGGTATCCGCGGGCTCGCGCCCGGGCGATCTTTCATGGGTCCTCCCTCAATTCCTCTAGCACCGTACTTCCAAGTTAGGATCAGAATAGTGCTAAATTGGGATCGTACGGGAAGCGACGCGAGGATTCCGCAACCGTTGCGGAGTTTCTGGGATGGTTTACTTCATGGCACGGAGAGCTAAGGAAGCGGGACCGTCGAGCCAGCATGTGGCGGCGAACGTGCGACGCTTGCGCCGTGAGCGGAAACTCAGCACCGTGGCGCTGTCTCAGCGTCTGGCAGAGATCGGGCACCCGATCGCGTCGACCGGCATTACCAAGATCGAACTGGGTGATCGCCGGGTCGACGTCGATGACCTTGTGGCGCTCGCCACCGCCCTGGACACGACGCCCAGCCGGCTCTTGCTACCCGAGGTAGAGGCCGGCCGCACCACGGCGGCGCCGCGTCCAGCCGACGACGGCTGGCTGCCGCCTCTCGAACTGGACCGCCTTGCCGATGCGCGCCCCTATGCGGACGCCATCTACGCGGACTTGCGCCGGTGGACCGCGGAGTACGCCCGGCAGCATCCGGACGCGGACCCGGCGGACATTCCCGGGCCCGGGGGCGCCGACCTGTTCGGGGAGGGCACGCCCGATGCCTGGGCCTGGAATTCGCTCGCGGACCGCATGACGGTACCGGCGCGGGTGTGGCTGATCGCGGATCTCCGGCGCCGGGAGGCTGCGGCACCGGATTCCCGCTGGGAGGCGCCCGGCTTCCCGGCCGCCGCGGTGGCGGCCGCGCAGGAACGCATGCCGGCCATGCTCGCCCAGGTCCGCGCCGAGATTGCCGCCGCCGGGGCGCGGCACATGGCCGACGCGGGCGACCTGGAAGGCGGCCAGGTCTTCGGGGCCGGGACGGACGATGCGGCCATCTGGGACGCCTACCGGGACCTTAGCGTGGCGTGGCGGGTGCGGACGGTCGCCCTGGCGAGGGCCACCCGCGAGGCAGCCGGCGCAAGCCGCCGCGCCGCCGAACGGAGAACTCACGGCGCGAGTGCGTGACCTCGGGCACGACAAGAACCGGAGCAAGACTAGCCGTCGGGAGCGGGAGGTTGGCGAGTGAGCGTGTCTGACCGGTGGCACAAGGAGCCGGAGCCGGGTGAGCAGCCGTGCAAGTGCGGTTCGGCCCGGCACCCGCTCTACCCGAGCCGGGACCACCGCAAAGGCGACCGGTGGCAGGTCCGCTGGCGGGACGAGAACAAGAGGCAGCGGAAGAGGAACTTTGCCAAGAAGGAGGGCAAGAATCCGGACCTGCATGCCGACGCGTTCGACGCCAAGGTCAGTGCCGAGCTCAACGCTGGCACGTACATCGACCCGGGCAGCGGCGACACCACGTTCGAGGCGTACGCCGAGGACTGGCGCAAAGCCCGCACCCACGGCGAGACGACGGGCATCAACGTGGAGCACCAGTTCCGGCTCCACGTCTACTCTGACCCCGACAATCCGGGCCGCAGCAGGCGCGGCGGCCCCGCGCTGGGCCGCTACAAGCTGCGCGACCTAGCCAAGCGACCCAGCCTGTGCCAGCAGTGGATAGCCGGCGTCAAACTAGGTGACTCCACCAAGGTGAAGGTGATCGACCGCGTGTCGGAGGTGTTCTCCGCCGCGCTCGACGACGGCCTGATCTCCCGGAACCCGCTGCACGCTAAGTCCGTGACGCGACCCAACCCGGACAAGCATGAGGCGATCCCGTTGACGCTCGGCGAACTCGACGCGCTATCGCTCGCGCTCCGCCACAGGCCCGGCTGCCCGGCCGACTGCGACCGGTGCAAGCCGTCGCGGTACGAGATCCTCCCCTACCTCGGCGCGGCGACCGGGCAGCGCCAAGGCGAGATGTTCGCGATCGACACCGAGAAGGACATTGACTTCCTTCGCCGAGTACTCCACGTCCGCCGGCAGGTGAAGATCATCCGCGGGAAGCAGGTGTTCGCGCCGCTGAAGAACGACAAGACCCATGACGTGCCGCTGACCGACGCCGCGGTGGTGATGCTCTCGGAGTACATCAGGGCCTGGCCGCCGGAGCGGGTGACGCTGCCGTGGGCCAAGGCGGACGGCGACCGGGCCACCTTCACGCTCCTGTTGTCGCGCGGGCCGGGGCTGGCGATGCACCGCAAGCCGGTCAACGACCGGTGGCGGGCCGCGCTGAAGCGCGCGGGGATCGACTGCGACCGCTACCACATGATGCACGTGCTGCGGCACACCGCCGCGTCAGCCTGGTTGTCGGCGGCCATCAGCGTGCGGGCGGTCGCCGAGTTCCTCGGCGACGCCGAGGCGACCGTGCAGGCGACCTACTCGCACATGATGCCCGACGACCGCGAGCGCGCCCGCAAGGCGATGGAACTGTTCTTCACCCGTCCCACGGCAGCCAGCCGGAAGACGTCAGGCAGCCGCGATGTGCCCTGATTGTGCCCGGCACCGCTCCGCGTGCCCCGCGAGCGCCCTCTGCATCCGGTGTCCCGTCAGCTGAGATTCAGGCCAACAGGGCAGCTCACGCCCGTCCCGTGGTCCGGGCAGTAGCCGTACGGAACCTTATGGAGGTACTGCTGGTGGTAGTCCTCGGCGAAGTAGAACTCCCCGGCGGGCACGATCTCGGTGGTGATCGGCCCGTACCCGGCGGCGGCCAGCGACTTGCCGTAGGCCTCGGCCGAGGCCTGCGCGGCCTCGCGCTGCTCCTCGGACTTATAGAAGATCGCCGACCGGTACTGGGTGCCGCGGTCGTTACCCTGCCGCATGCCCTGCGTCGGGTCGTGCGACTCCCAGAACACCTTCAGCAGCCCCTCGTAGGACACCCGAGTGGGGTCGAAGACCACCCGCACCGTCTCCGCGTGCCCGGTCCGGCCGCTGCAGACCTCTTCGTAGGTGGGATTGGGCGTATACCCGCCCTCGTAACCGACGGAGGTCGACACTACGCCCGGCAGCTGCCAGAACGCCTTCTCCTCGCCCCAGAAGCAGCCGAGCGCGAACTCCGCCACCTCGGTGCCCGGTGGGTACGGCGGTGCCAGCGGCGAGCCGAGCACCACGTGCTTTGCGGCCACCGGCATCGGCTGCGACCGGCCCGGCAGGGCCTGGTCCGGCTCCACCAGCCGCGTCTTGCGTGATCCGAAAATCCCCATCACGTCCACCTCCGGGACGTTCAACCACCAGCGGCCGGAAGCCTGTTCCTGCCCGCGCGTCTAGCCGGTCCGTTTCTCCACGAAGTCGCACAGGGCCAGGAACGCCGCCCGCGCGGGCACGTCGGGCAGCGCCATGAGCTCGTTCCTGGCGCCCTGCGCCCAGTTCAGGACGTCCGCGCGGGACTCCGCGACCGCGGGATGGCCGCGCAGCAGCGTGAGCGTCTCGGCCAGCAGCGCCTCGTCGGTCAGGTCGGCCTCGCCGAGCAGCCACCGCAGCCGGTTGTCCGCGTCGGACTGGCCGGCCGAGCGCATCGCGTACAGGACGGGCAGGGTCCGCACGCCCTGGCGGAGGTCGGTGCCGGGCGTCTTGCCCGACTGGGCCGGGTCGCTGGCGATGTCGATCACGTCATCGGAGAGCTGCCAGGCCACCCCGATCTGCTCGCAGGCCGCCGCGATCCGCGCCGCGACCCCGCCGGGGGCACCGGCGAACATGGCGCCGAACCGCCCCGACGTGGCGATCAGCGATCCGGTCTTCTCCGTGATCACGCACATGTAGTGGTCGAGCGGATCCTGACCGGGGCGCGGGCCGATGGTCTCGGCCATCTGCCCGGCCACCAGCCGGATGAACGTCTCCGCCTGGATCCGGACCGCCTCCGGCCCGAGATCGGCGAGGATGCGCGAAGCCTCCGCGAAAAGGAAGTCCCCGGTCAAGATGGCGACCGAGTTGCTCCACCGGGAGTTGACCGAGGGGCGACCGCGGCGCACTTCGGCCTCGTCCATGACGTCGTCGTGGAACAGCGTGGCCAGGTGGGTGAGCTCGATCGCCACCGCCGCCTGGAGGACCCGCGGGTCCTTCGGGTCACCGAACTGCGCGGCCAGCAGCACGAGCATGGCCCGGAAGCGCTTGCCGCCCGCCGCGATGCTGTGCCGGGACGCCTCCGTGAACAGCTTGTCATCGGGATGCGCCGTCTCCATCAGCGACGCCTCCACCCGGGCCAGATCGTCAAGGACCTCGGCCGTCAGGGCGGAATCCGGGAAATCGACCGGAACTGCGGTGATCACATGCTCTCCAGGTCATCGGCACGCGCGAACGCCTCAAATTCCCGAGTATGCCTTATCTGTCCAGGGGGGCCATCCCCCGGATCCCCCGATACCCGCCGTGGTGCTCGCCGTAGTATCGCACGGCGGGAGGCTCTGCTTTTCCCCCGAGCCCACCCCTGGGCCCCCCGCGGGCGGCACGATCAGCTGACGAACAGCTGATTCGCGGCATGGGTGGCCAGGCTCAGGACCGGCTCCGGCACGATGCCGAGCACCAGCGTGGCCGCGACGCCGAGCCCCACCGCGGTACCGGTGAAGACGCTCGGCACGACCACCTCCGGCCCGTCGGGGACCGGGTCGCTGAAGAACATCAGGACGATCACGCGGACGTAGAAGAACGCCGCGATCGCGCTCGACAGCACGCCGACGATCACGAGCGGCGTCTCGCCCGCCGCGATCGCCGCCTGGAAGACGGCGAATTTCCCGGTGAACCCGCTGGTCAGCGGTATGCCCGCGAACGCGAGCAGGAAGAGCGCGAAGATGCCCGCGACCACCGGCGACCTCCGGCCAGGCCGGCCCACCTGGACAGGTGCCCGGCCTCACCGCCCGCGTCGCGCACCAGGGTGATCACCGCGAACGCGCCGATCGTGGTCAGGCCGTACGAGGCCAGGTAGAACAGGCTGCTGGACAGGCCGGCGGTGCTGACCGCGATGACCGCGGTCAGCACGAACCCGGCGTGCGCGATCGAGGAGTAGGCGAGTAGCCGCTTCACGTCGGTCTGGGTGATGGCGATGACCGCGCCGACGACCATCGTGAGGATGGCTATGACCCACAGCGCCGGGCGCCAGTCCCAGGTCAAGTTGCCGAACGCGACGTAGAACACGCGCAGCAGCGCGCCGAAGGCCGACACCACCGTGCAGGACGCCATCAGCGCGGTCACCGGCGTCGGCGCGCCCTGGTACACGTCGGGCTTCCAGCTTTGGAACGGTACCGCCCCGATCTTGAACAGCAGCCCGAGGCCGACCAGCGCGATCCCGGCGTACAGCAGGGTCGCGTTGGAGGTGTTGCTGGCCGCCGCCGACGCGATGGCCGCCAGCGAGACCGAGCCGGAGAAGCCGTACAGCATCGCGATGCCGAACAGGAAGAAGGCCGAGGAGAAGGCGCCGAGCAGGAAGTACTTCATGGCCGCCTCGTGCGACAGCAGCCGGCGGCGCCTGGCCAGCCCGCACAGCAGGTAGAGCGGCAGCGACAGCACCTCGAGCGCGACGAACATGGTCAGCAGGTCGTTGGCGGCGGGGAACAGCAGCATCCCGCCGACCGCGAACAGCGTCAGCGGAAAGATCTCGGTGTGCATCGCCCCGGCGGCCAGCCCCTCGCGCTCCTCCTGGCTGCCGGGCGGCGCGGCCGCCTGCGCGGCGAACGGGACGTTGCTGGTGTCGGCGATCAGCAGCACGCTGGCGAAGGCGAGCACCAGGATCGTGCCCTGGATGAACAGGGTGGGGCGGTCGACCGCGACCGCGCCCGCCGCGGCGATGTGGCCCGGGCTCCCGCCCGCGAAGATGGTGTGCGAGGCAGCAACGACGATGGTAAGCACGAACGCGGCGAGCAGCGAGCCCAGGGTGAGGACCAGCTGCACGCTGCGCCGCATGAAGCGCGGCGCAAAGGCCTCGACGACGACCCCTGCCACCGCCGCACCGAAGACGACCAGCATCGGCGCGAGCTGGCTGTACTCGATACTGGGCGGGCGGATCGTGCCGGCGGCCAGCCCCGCGTGTACCGCGGCAGCCCCGTTGACGGCCGAGACGGCCAGGACACCGGTCACGGCAGGACCCCCCTCTGCGCTGCGGTCGTGGTATACCCAGGCGCCGGATGCGCGGGGACCGGATCGGTCACGTGCGTCTGGACCATCGTCACCCGCACGGCGGGGTTGATGATGTCGAGCACCGGCTTGGGATAGACCCCGACGAAGATGATCAGTAGGAGCAGCGGGGCGACGGCCAGGACCTCGCGGGGCCGCAGGTCCTTCATCCCCGCGACCTGCTCCCGCACCGGCCCGTTCATCGTCCGCTGGTACATCCACAAGATGTAGACCGCGGCCAGGATGATGTTCGCGGTGGCGAAGGTCGCGGCCACCTTATAGCGGGAGAAGGTCCCGATCAGGACCAGGAACTCGCTGACGAACGAGGACAGCCCGGGCAGCGACAGCCCGGCCAGGCCGGAGATCAGGAACAGCCCCGCCAGCAGCGGCGCGACGCTCTGCACGCCGCCAAAGTCCGCGATCCGGTCCGACCCGCGCCTGACGATCAGGCACCCGACCAGGATGAACAGCGCGCCGGTAAGGAACGCGTGGTTGACCATGTACAGCGTCGCGCCGGTCAGGCCCTGGCTGGTCATCGCGAAGATGCCGAGCGTGATGAGCCCGAAGTGGGAGATGGAGACGTAGCCCATCAGCCGTTTCAGGCCGGCCTGCCCGATCGCGACGATCGCGCCGTACAACGTCCCGATCACGGCCAGCGTGATGATCAGCGGGGTGAAGTACTTCGCGCCGGCTGGGAAGAGCTCCAGGCAGTACCGCAGCATGCCGAACGTCCCGACCTTGTCCATCACGCCGAGCATCAGCACGGCCGCGCCGGGCTGCGCGGAGTCGGCCGCGTCGGGCAGCCAGGTGTGGAACGGCCACAGCGGAGCCTTGATCGCGAACGCGATGAAGAACCCGAGGAACATCCACTTCTGCACGGTCGAGCTGAGCGAGACGTTGACCAGCTCGCTGAACAGGAACGAGCCGTGGTGCCCGGTCGCGGCGCTGTGCGTCGAGTACACGTACAGCGCAATGAGCGCGACCAGCATGAGGAACCCGCCAAGCAGGCCGTACAGCAGGAACTTGACCGCCGCGTACTGCCGCTTCCCGACCCCGTAGCTGCCGATCATGAAGTACATCGGCACCAGCATGGCCTCGAAGAACACGTAGAACAGGAACACGTCGGTGGCCGCGAAAACGCCGATCACCATCGTCTCGAGCACCATCATCAACGCGAAGTACGTCTTCACGCTGTGCTTGCCACTCTCGGCGTCGTTCCACGAGGCCAGGATCACCACCGGCATCAGCACCGCGGACATGGCGATCAGCACCAGCGCGATGCCGTCCACGCCCAGCGCGTAGTGCACGCCGAACGCGGGGATCCACGAGTAGGTCTCGGTGAACTGGTAGTTCGGCCCGCCGATCTGGAACTTGACCGCGATGATGATCACCACGACGAGCGTGGCCAGCGAGAACACCAGCGCGAGCCACTTGGCCAGGGTCTCTCGCCGCTTCACGTCGGCGGGCGCGCCGTCCGCGGGCAGGCTGGGCACCGCCGTGATCACGATCGCGCCGAGCAGCGGGAGCGCGCCCGCGATCGTCAGCCAGGGGAAGCCGTTCATCTCAGAGCCTCACCGCCAGGAGCAAGGCGACCAGGATCACGCCGCCGGCCAGCATGGACAGCGCGTAGGAGCGCACGAACCCGGTCTGCATCCGGCGCCACCGGCCGGACGTCCCGCCCACCAGCGCGGCCAGCGTGTTCACCAGGCCGTCCACGCCGCGGTTATCGAAGTACACCGAGAGCCTGGTCAGCCACTGCCCGGGCCGCATCACCAGATCCTCGTTGATCGTGTCTCCGTACAGCTCCTTGCGGCCCGCGACGACCAGGAAGTTCCCCCGCGGTGCCGTGACCGGGACCGGGACCCGCCCGTACATCAGCCAGGCGATGGCCGCGCCGACGACCACCAGCACTAGGGCGATCCCGCCGGGTACGGTCCATAGGCCGTGCGCCGTCGGCGGCAGCCCGGTGACCGGGGCGAGGAAGTTCTCGAACCGCCGGTTCACGATCAGCAGGCCGCCCAGGGCGAAGGAGCCTACGGCCAGCACGATCATCGGCCAGACCATCACCGACGGAGACTCGTGCGGGTGCGGGGCGGGCGCTGTGCTGGCCCCGGGGGGCGACCCCCCGGGATCCCCCCGCTCCTGGGGGGACTCCATCCCCCCAGACCCCCCTGGCCAGCGCGGCCTGCCGAACCAGGTCATCAGCATCATCCGGGTCATGTAGAACGCCGTGATGCCCGCACCGAGGATCGCGCAGGCCGTGAGGATCGGCCCGGCGGTGCCGCCCCGGTCCCAGGCCGCCTCGATGATCCCGTCCTTGGTGAAGAACCCCGAGAACGGCGGGATGCCGATGATGGCCAGGTACGCGATGCTGAACGTGACGAAGGTGGCCGGCATCACCCGCGCCAGCGCGCCGTAGCGCCGCATGTCCTGCTCGTCGTCCATGCCGTGTATCACCGAGCCGGCGCCGAGGAACAGCCCGGCCTTGAAGAACCCGTGCGCGAGCAGGTGCGCGATCGCGAACACGTACCCGGCGGGCCCGAGCCCGGCGCCGAGCGTCATGTAGCCGATCTGGCTCATGGTCGACCCGGCCAGCGACTTCTTGATGTCGTCCTTCGCGCAGCCGATGATCGCGCCCCAGAGCAGGGTGATCGCGCCCACGATCGCGATGGCCAGACGCGCGCCGGGTGAGAGGTCCAGGATCGGGTTCGACCGGACCAGCAGGTACACCCCGGCGGTGACCATGGTGGCCGCGTGGATCAGGGCCGACACGGGGGTCGGGCCCTCCATCGCGTCCAGCAGCCAGGACTGCAGCGGTACCTGCGCGGATTTCCCGCACGCGCCGAGCAGCAGCAGCAGCCCGAGCGCCAGGGTCACCCCGTTGCCGCTGGAGTGCACCGTGCTGAACACCCCGTTGAACTGGACCGTGCCGAACTCGGCGAACATCAGGAAGATGGCCAGGGTGAGGCCGGCGTCGCCGACCCGGTTCATCACGAACGCCTTCTTGGCCGCGACCGGCGGGGCGGGCTTGTACTGCCAGAATCCGATCAGCAGGTAGGAGGCCAGGCCGACGCCTTCCCAGCCGACGTACAGGCCCAGGTAGTTGTCGCTGATCACGAGCAGCAGCATCGCGGCGAGGAACAGGTTCATGTACCCGAAGAAGCGCCGCCGGTCGCGGTCGTGCGCCATGTAGCCGACCGAGTAGATGATGATCAGCGAGCCCACCCCGGTGATCAGCAGCGCGAAGCTGATCGAGAGCTGGTCGATCAGCAGGCCCTCGTTGACATGCAGGCCGCCGACCGAGATGAAGGAGTACAGGTGCTGGTCCTGGCTGCGGTCGGTGTCGCCGAGCAGGGCGAAGAAGGCGATCGCGGCGTAGACGAACGACGCGACCGGCATCGCGCACCCGAGCAGGTGCCCCCACCGGTTGGTCCGCCGGCCGCCGACCAGCAGCACTACCGCGCCGAACAGCGGGAACACCAGCAGCAGCCACGACAGCTTGAGCGCACCGGTAGCCGCGACGGTGGTCAACGTCGTCATCCCCTCACCACTTGAGCAGGTTGGCGTCGTCCACCGACGCTGACCTGCGGGCCCGGTAGATCGCCATCAGGATCGCGAGGCCGACCACGACCTCGGCCGCGGCCACCACCATGACGAAGAACGCGATGACCTGCCCGTCCAGGTTGCCGTGCTCACGTGCGAACGCGACGAAGGCCAGGTTGCAGGCGTTCAGCATCAGCTCGATGCACATGAACACGACGATGGCGTTGCGCCGGACGAGCACGCCGACGCCGCCGATCACGAACAGGATCACCGACAGCGCGATGAAGTGCACGGGGCTCATGACTCGGCCCTCCCGGACGGGGTCACGGGGCTGATCTCCCGCTCGCCGCCTTCCGCCGTGATCTCCAGGGTCTCTTCGGGCGGAACGAACCGTGGTGTCTCGCCCGGGTCACGGGGAGACAGCGCCGAGCTGACGGACAACTCGGAGGTCCTGCCGTCCGGCAGCAGGGCGGGCCGGTCCGCGGCGTCGTGCAGCGCGTACACGCCGGGCGCCGGGTCGGGCGCGAGCTGGCCGCTGGCCAGCCGCCGGGCAGCCAGTTCCCGCTGCGTGGGCTTGGGTGAGGTGCGCTCGCGGTGCGCGAGCACCATCGCGCCGACCGCCGCGGTGATCAGCAGCGCGCCGGTGACCTCGAACGGGAACACGTAGGTGGTGAAGATCAGCTGCGCGAGCCCGGTGAGGTTGTTCGCGCCGTTCGCCGCGGTCTGCGGCGCGGCCCCGCCGATGGCCGCGTGCCCGATGCCGAGCGCCAGCAGCACCAGCAGGCCGATCGCGGCCAGGCCCGCCGCCAGCCGCTGGCCCTTGATGGTCTCGGTGATCGAGTCCGCCGAGCTGATGCCGATCAGCATGAGGACGAACAGGAACAGCATGAGGACCGCGCCGGTGTACACGATGATCTGCACGAAGGCCAGGAACGGCGCCCCCTGCATGGCGTACATGGTGGCCAGGCAGATCATCACCACGGCGAGCATGATGGCGCACTGCACCGCCCGCCGGACCAGGATCATGGCCAGCGCGGCGCCGACCGAGGCGAAGAACAGGATCCAGAAGACGGTCTGCTCGGCGACGAAGTTGGTGTTGGTGCCGCCGGCCGCGAGGACTCCTCTCACGTGCCCTCACCCCTGTCCAGGTATTTCTCATCCCGCTCCACGCGCCGTTCGTCCCGCTCCGCGCGCCGTTCCTCGTGCTCTTCGCGCCGCTCCTCGCGGGGGAGCCACGACAGCGAGGCGTCCGGCGATGTGGCGAACACCGCCGGGCCCGACGGCCCGCCGGGACCGGACATGCCCGGCGCGCGGGGGCCGACGGTCAGGCCGGCCTCGCCGAGACGGTAATAGTCCTTCTCGTCGTCGCCGAGCCGCATCGGATGCGGCGGCGCCTCCATGCCTGGTACCAGCGGCACGAGCAACTGCTCCTTGGTCCAGATCAGGTCTTCCCGGTTGTCGTCGGCGATCTCGTACTCGTTGGTCATGGTCAGCGCGCGCGTCGGGCAGGCCTCGATGCACATGCCGCACAGGATGCAGCGCAGGTAGTTGATCTGGTAGACGTAGCCGTACCGCTCGCCGGGAGAGAACCGGGCGTCCTCGGTGTTGTCCCGGCCCTCGACGTAGATGGCGTCGGCCGGGCAGGCCCAGGCGCACAGCTCGCACCCGATGCATTTCTCCAGCCCGTCCGGCCACCGGTTGAGCTGGTGATGGCCGTGGAACCGGGGCGCGGTGGGCTTTTTCACCTCGGGGTAGTAGACGGTCTCCGGCTTGCGGAACATCTCGGTAAAGGTGACCCCGAAGCCCTTGATCGGATTGAGGAAATTAAGCACCGGTGACCTCCCGGGTGGAGGTTTGGTGGTCTAGGGCGACGCCGTGGTAGTGCGGCAGGTCGAGCGGCGGCACCGGGAAGGTGCCCGTGCCGTAGGGCGTGTCCCGGCCGGCTTCGCTGGCACTGGCGGACTCCGCTGCCGCGTACCGGGCGGCCCGCTGCTGCGCGCCGGTGTCCCACATCGCGGCCAGGATGAAGATGAGGCCCAGCACGATCAAGCCCACCGCCACGACCGGGATCGTGAGGCGCCCGTCGAGCCGCCAGGTGCGCACGGTGGCGATCAGCAGGATCCAGAGGATCGAACCCGGGATCAGGACCTTCCAGCCGATGGCCATCAGCTGGTCGTAGCGGATCCGGGGCAGGGTGCCGCGCAGCCAGACGTAGCAGAACAAGATGATGAAGACCTTGATCACGAACCACAGCACCGGCCACCAGCCGCTGTTGGCTCCCGCCCACAGCGACAGCGGCCACGGCGCCCGCCAGCCGCCCAGGAACAGCGTGGTGGCCAGCGCGGCGACCGTCGTCATGTTGTTGTACTCGGCCAGGTAGAACATCGCGAATCTCATCGACGAGTACTCGGTGTGGTAGCCGGCCACCAGCTCGCCCTCCCCCTCGGGCAGGTCGAACGGCAGCCGGTTGGTCTCGCCCACCATGGTGAACAGGTAGATGACGAACGAGACCGGCAGCAGCCAGGCGTACCATTCGTGCTGCTGGGCGGAGACGATCGCGGTGGTCGACAGCGAGCCCGCGTACAGGAACACGGCCACGAAGGACAGGCCCATCGCGATCTCGTAGCTGATGACCTGAGCCGCCGAGCGCAGCGCGCCGAGCAGCGAGTACGGGGATCCGGAGGCCCAGCCGGCCAGTACGATCCCGTACACGCCTATCGAGCTCATGGCCAGCACCAGCAGCACCGCCACCGGGAGGTCGGCCAGTTGCAGCGGCGTGTGGTGGTGGAAGATCGAGACCTCCGGGCCCCACGGGATGATCGCGAAGCTGATGAAGGCCGGCGCGGCCGACAGGATCGGCGCGATGACGAACACCAGCTTGTCCGAGGTCCGGGGGACGATGTCTTCCTTGAGCGGCAGCTTGAGCGCGTCCGCGATCGGCTGCAGCAGGCCGAACGGCCCGGCCCGGTTCGGCCCCGGCCGGTTCTGCATCCGGCCGACGACCCGGCGTTCGAACCAGATCATGAAGATGGTGACCAGCAGCAGGAAGACGAAGACCATGCCCACCTTGAGCAGCACCAGCCACCAGATGAGCTGGTTGAAGTCGCTGAGCGTAGGGTCAGCCGCGGGAGCCGCGATCACCCCTGCGTGCATCATTCCGGCCTCCTCAGCGTGACCATGGCGCCGTGGCCCGCGCCGAGCTCGGCGCGGATGGTGGCTCCGCCGGGCAGGCCCGCCGCCGGGAGCCAAACCACGTGATCGGCCATTGGCGCGATCTCGGCGGGAACGGTCACCGACCCGCGGTCGGTGGCCACGGTCACCTTATCGCCGTCGGCCACGCCGGCCTCGGCCGCGGTGGCCGCGGACATCCGGGCCACGGCCGGGCGCGCGGTACCCGCCAGCGACGGCTCGCCGTCCTGCATCCGCCCGCTGTCGAGCAGCTGATGCCAGCTCGCGAGCCGGACGTCGAGGATGCCCGTCCCTTCGACGCGGGGAGCCGGGGGCACGCCCGGCCAGGCCGTCGTTACTACCGGCGGCTCTGGGCGCGGGCCGCGCCAGCTGCCAAGCGCAGCGAGTTCCGCCCGCGCGGCCGCGGCGTCGGGCAGGCCCAGGTGGACATCCATCTGGTCGGCGATCGCACCGAGCACGTACAGGTCGGTGCGGACGTCCGGCACCTTCAGCGCCTGGGCGAAGGAGCCGCCGCGCCCTTCCCAGTTCACGAACGTCCCGGCCTTCTCGGCCACGACGGCCACCGGGAACACCACGTCGGCCCGGTCGGTGACCGCGCTGGCCCGCAGCTCGACGCTGACCACGAAGGGCGTCGTCTCGATCGCGTTCAGCGCGGCCCGCGGGTCGGGCAGGTCGGCCGGATCCACCCCGGCCACCAGCAGGCCGGCGAGTTCGCCTTCGGCGGCGGCGGCGAGGATCGCGGCGGTGTCGCGGCCCGGGGTGACGGGCAGCGAGCCCTGGCCCCAGATCCGGGCCACCTCGGCACGGGCCCCGGCGTCGGCGGCCGGGCGGCCGATGGGCAGCAGCCCCGGTAGGGCGCCCGCCTCGACCGCGCCCCGCTCGCCCGCCCGGCGCGGGACCCAGGCGAGCCGGGCACCCGACGCGAATGCGAGCCGGGCCGCCGCGGCGAGCGCCCCCGGGACGGCGGCGAGCCGCTCGCCGACCAGGATGACGGCGCCCGCTTGCTTCAGCGTGTCGCCCGCGTCGCGCCACAGCTGGTCATCGTCCCCGGCCGAGCCGCCGGCCGTGAGCGCGGTGAGCGCGGCGGCCTCGTCCCCGGGCAGGGTGGGCAGCAACGCGCCGGACAGCTTGGCCAGCCCGCGGCTGGACAGCGCCGCCACGGAGAACACCCGCAGGCCGTGGTGCCGTACCGCCTTGTGCAGCCGCAGGAAGACGATAGGCGACTCATCTTCCGGTTCGAACCCGGCCAGCAGCACGGCGGGCGCCTGCTCCAGGTCGGCGTAGCTGACCGTGATGTCCCGCCCGGCCACGCAGGCCGCGAGAAACTGCTCTTCCTCGGCCGAGTGCGGGCGGGCCCGCATGTCCACGTCGTTGGTGCGCAGCGCGATCCTGGCGAACTTGGCGTAGGCGTAGGCGTCCTCCAGGGTGCGCCAGCCGCCGGCCAGCACGCCGACGCCACGCGGCCGCTCGCGCTGAGCGTCGCGCGCCGCGGCCAGGCCGGCCGCGGCCACCGCCAGCGCGTGCGGCCAGGAGGTCGGGACGAGCACCCCGGCGGCGTCCCGGACCAGCGGGGCGGTCAGCCGGTCGGGCTGGGTCGCGTACGTGAAGGCCCAGCGGCCCTTGTCGCAGTTCCACTCCTCGTTGACGGCCGGCTCCTCGCCCGCCAGCCGGCGCAGCACCCGCCCGCGCCGGATGTCGGTCCGCTGCCGGCACCCCGCCGCGCAGTGCTCGCACACGCTCGGTACTGACTCCAGGTCGAACGGCCGGGACCGGAACCGGTAGGCCACGCCGGTCAGCGCGCCGACCGGGCAGACCTGCACGGTGTTGCCGGAGAAGTAGGAGTTGAACGGCTTGCCCTCGGCGGTGCCGATCATCTGCGCCGGGCCGCGCCCCAGGAAATCGATGAACGGGTCCCCGGCGATCTCCTCCGAAGTCCTCGTGCACCGGGTGCAGGAGATGCACCGCTCGCGGTCCAGCAGCACCCCGGTGGAGATGGCGACCGGCTTGTCGAAGGTCCGCTTGTCGTAGGTGAACCGGGTCTCGCCCTGACCGTTGGACATGGCCTGGTTCTGCAGCGGGCACTCGCCGCCCTTGTCGCACATCGGGCAGTCCAGCGGGTGGTTGATGAGCAGGAACTCCATCACGCCGCGCTGCGCCTTCTCCGCGACCGCGGAGGTGAGCTGGGTCCGCACCACCATGCCGTCCGAGCACGGGGTGATGCACGCCGCCACCGGCTTGCTCTGGCCCTCCACCTCGACCAGGCACTGGCGGCAGGCGGCGATCGGCTCGAGCAGCGGATGGTCGCAGAACCGCGGGATCGCAATGCCGAGCAGTTCGGCGGCCCGGATGATCAGCATGCCCTTCGGCACCGCGATCTCGAAGTCGTCAATGGTGACGGTGACCGTGTCCTGCGTGGTCTGCACGGTCATGTCGTACTCCCTGCTGCCTGTCCTTCCCGGGGGGACCCATCCCCCCGGACCCCCCTTGGGAAGGACGACCCCCCGAGGCCTTCGGCCCACACCGTCGAAGCCGCCGGGTCGAAGGGGCAGCCGCCCTCCTTCTGGTGCTGCAGGAACTCGTCCCTGAAGTAGCGGACGGCCGAGGTGACCGGGGGCGTCGCGCTGTCGCCGAGCGCGCAGAACGCGCGGCCGGTGATGTTGTCGCAGATATCCAGGAGCTTCTCCAGGTCCTCCTCGGTGCCCCGGCCTTGTTCCAGCTGCTCAAGGAGGCGGACCATCCAGAACGTGCCCTCCCGGCACGGCGTGCATTTGCCGCACGATTCGTGCTGGTAGAACTCGGTCCAGCGGAGCACCACGCCGACGACGCAGGTCGTCTCGTCGAAGATCTGCACGGACCTGGTGCCGAGCCCGGAGCCGGCGGCGGCGACCGACTCGAAGTCCATCGGCATGTCCAGGTGCTGGTCGGTCAGTATCCCCGCCGACGAGCCGCCGGCGGTCCAGAACTTCAGCCGGCGACCGCCCCGCATCCCGCCGGACAGGTCGAGCAGCTCGCGCAGCGTGGTGCCGAGCGGAGCCTCGTACGTGCCCGGTGTCGCCACGTGGCCGGACAGGTTGAAGATCCCGCATCCCTTGGACTTCTCTGTACCCATGCTGGCGAACCAGTCGGCCCCGTTGAGCAGGATCGACGGCACGCTGGCGATCGACTCGACGTTGTTCACGTTCGTCGGGAGCGCGTACACGCCGGCCGCGGCCGGGAACGGCGGCTTGTAACGCGGCAGCCCGCGCTTGCCCTCCAGCGAATCCAGCAGCGCCGTCTCCTCGCCGCAGATATACGCGCCGGCCCCGGCGTGGACGATGACGTCCAGGTCGAACCCGGAGCCGAGGATGTTCCGGCCGAGATAGCCGGCCTCGTATGCCTCCTGCACCGCGTGCCGCAGCCGCCGGATGACGTGCAGCACCTCGCCCCGGACGTAGATGAACGCGTGGCTGGCCCCGATGGCGTACGAGGCGATGACCGAGCCCTCGATGAGCGTGTGCGGGGTAGCCATCATCAGCGGGACGTCCTTGCAGGCGCCCGGCTCGGATTCGTCCGCGTTGACGACCAGGTAGTGCGGCTTGTTATCGCCGCGCGGCAGGAAGCCCCACTTCACGCCGGTCGGGAAGCCAGCCCCGCCGCGGCCGCGCAGCCCGGAGCTCTTCACGATCGCGATGACATCTTCGCGCGGCATGCCGAGCGCCTTCGGCAGCGCCTGCCAGCCGCCCGCGCGCCGGTACCCGTCGATGGTGAAGATGTCGGGCTGGTCCCAGTGCGCGGTCAGCACCGGGGTCAGGGGGTCGGTCATGGCTTCGCCGTGCTAACCCGGGGGGACGACGTGCTAGCCCGGGGGGACGACCCCCCGGAACCCCCCGCTGCGCTTCGCGCCCCGCTGCGGTGCTCGCCGTAGTATCGCCCGGTCGGAGGGGCCGGAGGCCCCTCGCGAACCGGCCGATTGCGCGGCGTCGCCCCGCGCCATTCGCCGTAATGCACGCCGGTCACTTCTTCTCTCCTTGCCCCTGCTCTGGAGCGGGCGCGGTTTTCTTCGGCTCAGGGGCGGTCCAGCCATGCTCCTTGGCGATCTTGAGGCCGAGCAGGTCGGGCGGGCCTGCGGGCGGGCCGTCGGTGGCCTGGTCGTCGTTGAAGCCGGCGAGGATCCGGGCCGCCTCGCGCCAGGTAGCCAGGCGCGCCGGGCCCCGGGTCGGGGTCACCTGGTTGCCGGCGCGCAGGTCGTCGGCGAGCTTGCGCGCCGACTGCGGTGTCATGTTGTCGAAGAACTCCCAGTTCACCATCATGACCGGCGCGTACACGCACGCGGCGTTGCACTCGATGTGCTCGAGGCTGACCTGGCCGTCCGGCGTGGCCTCGTCGTCCTCCACGCCGAGGTGCTCGCGTAGTTCGGCGAGTATCTGGTTGCCGCCCAGGACCGCGCAGATCGCGTTGGTGCACACGCCAACGTGGTACTGGCCGACCGGGTGGCGCTTGTACATGGTGTAGAAGCTGACCACCCCGGTGACATCGGTCTCGGTCAGCCCGAGCTTGGCCGCGCAGTACTCGATGCCGTCCTTGGAGACGTAGCCCTCCTCCGACTGGACAAGGTGCAGCAGCGGCAGCAGCGCCGACCTCGAGCCGGGGTACTGGCCGATGATCCGCGCCGCGTCCGCGTCGAGGCGGGCGCGTACCTGATCGCTGAACGGCATTACCGGTCCACGCCTCCCATCACGGGATCAAGGCTCGCGATCGCGGGGATGAGGTCGGCCACGAAGCCGCCCTCGCACATGGCGGCGACCGACTGCAGGTGGACGAACGACGGGTCGCGCAGGTGCACCCGGTATGGCCGGGTCCCGCCGTCGCTCACCACGTGCGCGGCCAGTTCGCCGCGGGGGGACTCGATGGCCGCGTACGCCTGCCCGGCCGGCACCCGGAACCCCTCGGTGACCAGCTTGAAGTGGTGGATGAGCGCCTCCATGGACTGGCCCATGATGTGCGCGATGTGCTGCGGCGACGGACCGAGGCCGTCGGGTCCGAGGGACAGCTGGGCCGGCCAGCCGATCTTGGCGTCCTGGATCATCACCGGATCGGAGTCGGCCGATCCGCGGGCCGCCATCCGGTCGCCGCACTGCTTGATGATCTTCAGCGACTCCTCGATTTCGTCCATCCGGATCAGGTACCGGCCGTACGCGTCGCACGTGTCGCGGATCGGCACGTCGAAGTCGTAGGTCTCGTAGCCGCAGTACGGCTGGGACTTACGCAGGTCCCAGGGCAGCCCGGTGGCCCGCAGGACGGGGCCGGTCACGCCGAGAGCCATGCAGCTCTCCAGGTCGAGGTAGGCCACGTTCTTGTTCCGGGCGATGAAGATCGGGTTCGCGTCGATCAGGGTATGCAGCTGGTCTAGCAGCCGCCGCCCGGACTCGTCGAACACGCGGATGGCCTCCAGCGCGCCGGGCGGCAGGTCCTCGCGCACGCCGCCGGGCCTGATGAACGCGTGGTTCATGCGCAGGCCGGTGATCAGCTCCAGTACGTCCAGGGTGCGTTCGCGGAGCCGTGCGCCCTGCGTGTAGATCGTGGTCGCGCCCAGTTCCAGGCCCATCGGGGCGATCCCGCCCAGGTGCGAGGAGATCCGGTTGAGCTCCATCAGCAGGACGCGGATGATCTGCGCGCGCTCGGGTATCCGGTCCTCGATGCCGAGCAGGCGCTCGACCGCGAAGACGTAGGCGGTCTCGTTGAAGATCGGCATCAGGTAATCCGCCCTGGTGCAGAACGTGACGCCTTGCGTCCAGGTCCGGTACTCCATGTTCTTCTCGATGCCGGTGTGCAGGTACCCGATAGCCGGGCGCACCTCGGCCACCGTTTCGCCCTCCAGTGTCAGGACCAGCCGGAGCACGCCGTGGGTGGACGGGTGCTGCGGGCCCATATTGACCACGATCCGCTCGCCGGACTCGAAGTCCCCGGCCTCGTTCGCGGCGGCGACGATCTCGTCCCAGTCCTCGCCGGAGACCGTGTAGACGCGGCCCTCGGCCGCTTCGGCGTCGGTCGCTCCGGTCGCCGCGCGCGGCATCTGCCCTGCGTTCACTGGTAGTGCCTCCGCTCGTCCGGCGCGGGGATCTTGGCGCCGCGGTACTCGACCGGGATTCCGCCGAGCGGGTAGTCCTTGCGCTGCGGGTGGCCCTTCCAGTCGTCCGGCATCTCGATCCTGGTCAGCGCGGGGTGCCCGTCGAAGATGATGCCGAAGAAGTCCCAGGTTTCCCGCTCGTGCCAGTTGCACGTCGGGTAGACGCTGACCAGCGAGGGAACGTGCGGGTCGGCGTCCGGCACGCTCACCTCCAGCCGCACCCGGCGGTTGTGCGTGATCGACAGCAGGTGGTACACGGCGTGCAGCTCACGCCCGGTGTCCTCCGGGTAGTGCACGCCGGAGACCCCGCTGCACAGCTCGAAGCGGAGCGCCGGGTCGTCGCGCAGTTTCGCGGCCACCTCGGGCAGGCGCTCCCGGCGGACGTAGAAGGTGATCTCGCCGCGGTCCACCACCACGTGCTCGATGGCGTCAGAGAAGCCGAGGGCGTCGGCGACCTCGTCGAAGTAGGAGCCGTACGGTCGCGGGCTGTCCAGCAGGGGCGCCTGGCGTACCCGGAGCGTTCCGTACCCGGAGGTGTCCGGGGTGCCCTCGACGCCGAACATGCCGAGGCGGACGACCGGTTCAGCCAGCCGCTCTTCGCCGAGCCGGGCGGGCAGGTTAGCGTCCGTCTCGGCAGGAGGCTCTGCCTGTCCTCCCGAGCCCACCCTCGGAGGCTGCTCGGGTCCGCTCACAGCTCATCCTCTGCGGGCTGCGCCAGGCGCAGCGGACCCAGGCCGAGCCGGGCGTTCTCCAGTTCGGTGATCTCGCGGTCCCGGTCCTTGCCGAGCTTCATGTTCATGATCTTGTCGTGCAGCTTGAGGATCGCGTCGAGCAGCATCTCCGGGCGCGGCGGGCAGCCGGGCAGGTAGATGTCGACCGGGATGACGTGGTCGCAGCCCTGCACGATCGCGTAGTTGTTGAACATGCCGCCGCTGGAGGCGCACACGCCCATCGAGATGACCCACTTGGGGTCGGCCATCTGGTCGTAGATCTGCCTGGTCACCGGCGCCATCTTCTGGCTGAGCCGCCCGGCCACGATCATCAGATCGGCCTGCCGCGGGGTGTTGGACGCCCGCTCCATGCCGAACCGGGCCAGGTCGTGCTTGGGCCCGCCGGTCTGGAACAGCTCGATGGCGCAGCAGGCCAGGCCGAACGTGGCGGGCCACACCGAACGGGCCCGGGCCCAGCCGGCCGCTTTCTCCACCGAGGTCAGCAGGATGCCGCTCGGCAGCTTTTCTTCTAGACCCATGTCTAATCCCAGTCCAGGCCGCCGCGCCGCCAGACGTAGGCGTACGCGACCAGCACGGTGATCACGAAGGTCAGCATCTCGATCAGGCCGAAGGTGCGGAGCTTGTTGAAGGTAACCGCCCAGGGATACAGGAAAATGATCTCGATGTCGAACACGATGAACAACATCGCGGTCACGTAGTACTTGACCGGGATCCTGCCCCCGCCCGGCGGATGCGGCGTCGGCTCGACGCCGCACTCGTAGCTCTCCAGTTTGGCCCGGTTCCACCGTCTCGGCCCCAGGAAGTGACCTGGGACGATGACGGAGAAGGCAGCGAAGAGCAGGGCCAGCACGGCCAACACGAGGATCGGAACGTACAGCCTCATCGATGTTTCCTCCCTTCCTGGGCCGGATGCCAACCCCTTATCCTAGGGACAACCTGCGTGACCCTTCACTTAGGGTTAAGGGCGAGCTTGGACAGGCCGTTGACCAGCCGGTCTGCCGCATCTCCGCGCGGATCGGTCAGGTTGGCCAGCAGTTTGAGCGCGAAGGCCATCAGGGTCGGCCGGGACATGCTGTGCTTGGTCGCGAAACGCATCAGGCCTGGCCGGCCGATCGCCTTCACGAATACCCGGCCCAGGGCGTAGTAGCCGCCGTAGGCGTCCACGAGCGCCTGCGGGTACCCGGCCAGCACGCGCTCGGTCTCCGCGCGCCGCGCCCGGGCCAGCGCCTGGGCGATGGTCCGGGCCAGGATTTCCGCCGACTCCATCGCGTACGCGATCCCCTCGCCGTTGAACGGGTTCACCATGCCGCCGGCGTCGCCGGCGAGCAGCAGGCCGTTGAAGTAGTGCGGGGTCCGGTTGAAGCCCATCGGCAGCGCCGCGCCCCGGATCGGCTGGGTGCGGTTCTCCTCGGTGAAGCCCCACTCGGCGGGCATCCCCTTCAGCCACGCCCGCAGCATGGCGTGGTAGTCGGTATGACCGAACGCGACGCTGGTGTTCAGCAGGCCCAGGCCGACGTTGGAGGTGCCGTCGCCCATGCCGAAGATCCAGCCGTACCCGGGGAGCAGCCGGTCGCCGTCCCACAGGTCGAGCCAGGACTCCAGGTAGTCGTCGTCGTGCCGCGGGCTCTGGTAGTAGGTGCGGACCGCGACGCCCAGCGGGCGGTCGTCGCGCTTGCGCAGCCCCATGGCCACCGAGAGCCGCGAGGAGTTGCCGTCCGCCGCGACCACGACCCGTGCCCTGTATTCCTGGGGGGACGACCCCCCGGGACCCCCCCGATCACGGGGGGACTCCCCGTCCCCCCGTACCCCCCTGGCCCCCCGATCTTGGGGGGAAGCCTTTCCCTCCAAACCCCCTCGGCCCCCCTCACGGGGGGACTCCCCGTCCCCGCGTACGCCCCTGACGCCCGTAATCCGGCCGGTGCGGTCGTCGAGGACCGGACCGGTCACGGTGACGCCCTCGAGTAGCCGCGCGCCCGCGTGCTGGGCGCGCCGCGCCAGCATCTCGTCCAGGTCGGTGCGGGGCCGGACCAGGCCGTAGTCGGGGTAGCTGGAAAGCTCGGGCCAGGGGAGTTCCATCCGCTTGCCTGCGCCGATCACGCGCAGGCCCTTGTTCCTGACCCAGCCGTCCTGCTCGCCGACGCTGATGCCCATGCCGACGAGCGCCTTGACCCCGCGCGGGGTCAGGCCGTCGCCGCAGACCTTCTCCCTCGGGAACCTGGACTTCTCCAGAAGCAGCACGTCGAGCCCGGCCTGAGCCAGGTAGTACGCGGTCGTCGAGCCGGCCGGGCCCGCGCCGACCACGATGACGTCCGCCTCCTCGGCAGGGCGCGGGACAGTACCGCGCCCGTTGCTGGCGCGGGTGGCTTGCGGAGCGTGCTCGGTCACTTGGTCAGATCCAGGGGTCTTTGTGAACCGCTTCACAAATTCTTTGCCTTTATTTTAGCCCGGCACGGGCGTGGCCTTCCGCCGGGTCAGGTACGGCGGGCTACGTGTACCGCGACGACGCCCAGGCTCAGGTCGCGCCACCGCACCGCCGACCAGCCCGCCGCCTCGATGATGCCGGCCAGCTCACGCTGGGCCGGCCAGTCCGCGATCGACTCGGCCAGGTACTCGTAGGCCTCGGGGCTGCGGGCCGTCCGCCGGGCGACCGCGGGCAGGACATGGAGCAGGTAACGCCGGTAAAGCATATCGAGCGGGGCGATCGTGATCGCGCTGAACTCGCACACCACCAGCCGCCCGCCGGGTCGGGTCACCCGGCGCATCTCGGTCAGGGCGGCACCCGGGCTGGCCACGTTCCGTAGCCCGAACGAGATCGTCACCGCGTCGAACGAGCCGTCGCGGAAGGGCAGCCGCACCGCGTCGCCGGCCACGAAGCTCAGGCGCCCCGGGGGAACGACCGACCCGCGGGGGGACACCCCCCGCGAACCCCCCGGTGGCCCGCTGCGGTGCCTATCGAGGCCAGCGCGCAGCATGCCTAGGGAGAAATCGCAGGCCACGCAGTCGGCTCCGGTCGCGGTGAAGGTCAGCGAGGAGGTGCCCGTGCCCGCGGCCAGGTCGAGCACGCGGTCGCCCTGGCGCGCGCCGGTGATCCGCGCCACGGCGCGCCGCCACAGCCTGACCTGGCCCGCGGACAGGATGTCGTTCAGCAGGTCATAGCGTCCCGCGATGGCGTCGAACATCGCCGCCACCTCGCCGGGTCGCTTGTCCAGATCGGCGCGGGCCATGCCCTAACCCTACGGGCCTAGAGCAGATGGGGGCGCTCCCACGCCTCGCCGAGCACGTGCTGCGCGAGGAAGGCGAAGACGGTCTCGTACCAGATCCGCGCGTTGCCGGGGGTGAGGATCCAGTGGTTCTCGTCAGGGAAGTACAAGAACTTGGCCTCGACGCCGTACCTGGACAGATCCCACCAGAGCCGCAGCGCCTCGCCAATCGGCACCCGGTAGTCCTTGTCGCCGTGGATGACCAGCATCGGCGTGCGGATCCGCTCGATGTGCCGGTTTGGCGAGTTCGCCTCGTACATCTCGGGCTCGGTCAGCGGATCCCCGAACTGCGGCCGCCAGAACATGGGCTCGTCGGTGGTGCCGAACATCTGGTCAAGGGCCCACAGCCCGGCGTGGCTCACGATCGCATTGAAGCGGTCGGTGTGACCCGCCATCCAGTTCGCCATATATCCGCCGTAGGACCCGCCCATCATGGCCACCCGGTCCGCGTCGATGTCCGGGCGGGCCAGCGCGGCCTCGGTCGCGGCCATGATGTCGGCGAACGGCCTGGCTCCCCAGTCGCGGTGACCACGGGCCATGAACGCCTGGCCGTAACCGGTCGACAGGGCCGGGTCTGGCAGCAGGACGGCGTAGCCGCGGGCCGCCATGAGCCACGGATTCCACCGCCAGGACCAGGAATTCCAGCTGCTCATCGGCCCGCCGTGCACCCAAAGCAGCAGCGGGGCCTGCTGGCCCGCCGACGCCGTTTCCGGCAGCACGAGCCAGGACCGGATCGGGTGGCCGTCATCGGCGGCCGCCTCGACCTCCTCCAGCCGCCCGGGCAGCGTGAGCGGGGTACCCGGGCACGGCAGGGCGATCGGACCGGCCTGCTCGGCATCTGGGCTCAGGTCGATGCGGACCGGGGTCGGCGGCGAGTCCACGGCCGAGCGAAGCGCGTACAGGTACCGGCCGTCCGGCGCGGGGTTCAGGTCGGTATACGCCCCGTTATCGCGGGTCACCCTGGTGACCTCGCCGGTCACCACGTCGACGCGGAATACCGGCCGCCGGCCGCCGTCGTCGGCCGCGAAGTACACCGTGCGGGAGTCCTGCGACCAGGCGGGCTCGACCGGCCACCGGTCGAGCCCGGGCAGCAGGTCGCGCCCGGACTCACCGGACGCACCCGGGCCGTCGTTCTCAAGCACGACCAGGGTGACGTCGATGGGTTCAGTGGCCGTGAGGTGCTTCTCGCGCTGGCAGACGATGAGCCGTCCGTCCGGCGAGACCCGCGGCCCGTCGAAGTTGTACTCGGGCGCGCTGAGCAGCGCGCGGCGCTTCCCGGTGGCCACGTCGATCATGACCAGCTCAGCGTGCGACTGCCCTACGGGGTCCCAGTGCCACCAGCCGGTGACCACCGAGGCCCCGTCGGGCGACAGCTCGAACTTCTCCTCGTCCAGCGCCCGTCCCGGCTCCGGGGTCAGGTCGCGCAGTCCGGCGAACTCCTGTCCCTCCCCGTCCGCCTGCTCGGCTTCCTGGACCCGCTCAGGGTCAATGACGAAGAGCCTGAGCTGGTCGGGCCCGAGGTCGTGATCCCAGAACCTGATCGGCACCGACTCGTGCAGGATGGCCGTCACCCCGGCCTCGCTGCGCTCCTTGCGCAGCCGAGCGTCATCCGCTGTGCTGTCCCCCGGGGGACGACCCCCCGGGGACCCCCCGCCTGGCGGGACTGCCCATCCCCCCCGACCCCCCTGGCCCGGGCCTTCCTGGCCCGGGGACTCCTGGCCGTGACCTGCAGCGGGAAGCAGGGGTGACGACACCACGATGGTCCCGGCGTTCCTGGCGGCCTCCGCGGCCGCCACGCCGCCGGGCAGGGCGGCCACGATCCTGGCCTCGCCGCCGTGCGGCGGAAGCAGCCACAGCGCGGCCACCTCGCCGGGCGCCGCGCCCGGCCGCTTCTTGTCCGCGCCGGGATCGGGCCGCTTGGACGTGAAGATCAGCGATCCGTCGGGCAGGAAACGCGGGTTGGCCTCGCCCTCGGCGGACCGGGTCAGCCGCCGGGCCGGACCGCCCTGCGGGTCGATCCGCCAGATGCTGGTCAGGTACTTCTTCCCGTCGGCGCTCAGCGTCTGCACCGCCGCGGCCAGCCAGCTCCCGTCCGGCGACAGCCGCAGCGCCCCGGCCCGCGGTATCGCCACGAAGTCCTTCAGATCACGGAACGGGCTCGCGGCCCGGCCGTCCCCGGCAGGTGTAAGAGCGCTCACGGTGCCTCCTCCAGACGTTGGGCGCGATCCGGACCATACCCCACCGCCGGACTGCGGACTCCTGGCCGCCGGGCGGTGCGCTGACGCTCGGGGCTAGCCGGCGTCGGTGATCATGGCCGCGCCTACCGTGGCGTTGGTGCCCTCGTCGATGACGATCAGGCCGCCGGTGGCGCGGTTCCTGGCGTAGGTGTCGCAGAAGATGGGCTGGGTGAGGCGGAGCCGGACCCGGCCTATCTCGTTCAGGCTCAGCTGAGCCGCGGACTCGTCGCGGTGCAGGGTGTTGACGTCGATCCGGTAGTGCAGATCGGTGACGATGGCCTTGACCGTGCGCGTGGTGTGCTTGACGATCAGCCTGCTGCGCGCGGCCAGCGCGGTATCGGAGGACATCCAGCAGACCATGGCCTCGATGTCCTGGGCGACGTCGGGCCTGTTGTTCGGCCGGCAGATCATGTCGCCGCGGGAGATGTCCACGTCGTCATCGAGCAGCAGCGTCACCGACATGGGCGGGAACGCCTCGGCCACGCTGGCCCCGGCGGCCTCGATGCCGCGCACCCGGGTGGTGAAGCCGGACGGTAGGTGCAGCACCTCGTCGCCCGGCTTGAGCACGCCGCCCGCGACCTGCCCGGCGTAGCCGCGGTAGTCGTGCAGCGCGGCGTCGGTGGCGGCCTGCGGCCTGATGACGTACTGCACGGGGAACCGGACGTCGATCAGGTTGCGGTCCGACGCGATGTGTACGTGCTCGAGATGGTGCAGCAGCGACGGACCGTCGTACCAGCCCATGTTGGCGGACCGGTCCACCACGTTGTCCCCGTGCAGCGCCGAAATCGGCACGAAGGTCAGGTCACCGATATCCAGCCGCGCCGCGAAGGCCGAGAACTCCGCGCAGATGCGCTCGAAGACCTCGGCACTGTAGTCAACGAGGTCCATCTTGTTCACCGCGAGCACCATGTGCGGCACGCGCAGCAGCGTGGTCAGGAACGCGTGCCGGCGGGACTGCTCGGTGAGCCCGTTGCGCGCGTCGACGAGCACCACCGCGAGGTCGGCCGTGGACGCTCCGGTCACCATGTTGCGCGTGTACTGGATGTGGCCTGGTGTGTCCGCGATGATGAACTTCCTGCGGGGCGTCGCGAAGTACCGGTAGGCGACGTCGATGGTGATGCCCTGCTCCCGCTCGGCCCGCAGCCCGTCGGTGAGCAGTGCCAGGTTGGTGTAGTCCTCGCCCCGGTCCCTGCTGGTCCGCTCGACCGCTTCCAGCTGGTCGGCGAAGATCGACTTGGTGTCGTAGAGCAGCCGGCCGATCAGCGTCGACTTGCCGTCATCGACCGACCCGGCGGTGGCGAACCTCAGAATGTCCATCAGAAGTACCCCTCGCGCTTGCGGTCTTCCATCGCCGCCTCGCTGGCCCGGTCGTCGGCCCTGGTCTGGCCGCGTTCGGTGATCCGGGTCGCCGCCACCTCCGCGATCACCTCCGCCACCGTCGCGGCCGGGGAGGAGACGGCCCCGGTGCACGTCATGTCGCCCACCGTCCGGTACCGGACGGTGGCCGTGAACAGCGGCTCATCCTCGCCCCTGACCACGTACGGGCTGTCGGCCAGGAGCAGGCCGTCCCGTTCGAACACCTGCCGCTCGTGCGCGAAGTAAATGGACGGCAGTTCCAGCTCTTCGCGCTCCACGTAGGTCCAGACGTCGAGCTCGGTCCAGTTGGACAGCGGGAACACGCGGATGTGCTCGCCGCGGCGCAGCCGGGTGTTGTACACGTTCCACAGTTCCGGCCGCTGGTTCTTCGGGTCCCACTGGCCGAACTCGTCACGGAACGAGAACACCCGCTCCTTCGCCCTGGCCTTTTCCTCGTCGCGCCGCGCGCCGCCGAACAGCGCGTCGAACCTGTGTTCCTCGATGGCGTCCAGCAGGGTCACGGTCTGCAGCCGGTTCCTGCTCGCGTGCCGGCCGGTCTCCTCGGTCACCCGGCCCGCGTCGATGGACTCCTGTACGGACGCCACGACCAGGCGCACGCCAAGCTCCGCCACCCGGCGGTCACGGAACGCGAGCGCCTCGGGGAAGTTGTGCCCGGTGTCGACGTGCATGACCGGGAACGGGATACGCGCGGGCCAGAAGGCCTTCGCCGCGAGCGCCAGCATCACGATCGAGTCCTTGCCGCCGGAGAACAGCAGCACTGGCCGCTCGAACTCCGCGGCGACCTCGCGCATCACGTGGATGGCCTCGGCCTCGAGCACATCGAGCTGGGACAACTGGTAATCAGGGCGCATTCTGGCTTTCCTTGATCTCCCGGATCGCTTGCAGCAGCGCGCCCGCGAGCGCGGGCCGGCAGACCAGGATATCCGGCATCCGCAGATCGGCCTGGTTGTAGACGAGGGGGGACCCGTCGATGCGGGAGGCGTGGAATCCGGCGGCCCGCGCCACCGCGACGGGCGCGGCGGTGTCCCATTCGTAGAATCCCCCGGCGTGGACGTACGCGTCAGCCTCACCGTAGACCACAGCAGCCACTTTAGCCCCGGCCGACCCCCACGGGATCAGTTCTATATCAATAAGATTGGAAATATCATAAACAAGCCGGGGCGCGCGGCTCCGGCTCACCACGATCCGCACCCGGCCGGTCCCCTCGCCCCCGCCAGGCGGTCCGGCAGCGGCCCCACCTCCGCCAGGCGGCGTGGCCCCACCGCCGCCAAACGGTCCGGCCGTGGACGTGTCGCGGCCAGGCGGTCCGGCGGTGGCTGGCGTGCACAAAATCCGGTCCTGCGCCGGGAGCGCGACCGCACCCGCGGTGAGCTCGCCGTCCCCGCCGACCGTGCTCCCTTCCCAGAGGGCTACGTGCACGGCCCAGTCGGTGCGCCCGGGCTCGCCGAACTCCGTGGTGCCGTCGAGCGGGTCGACGATCCATACCCGGCCCGCCGCCAGCCGGGCCGGGTCGTCGGCGCCCTCCTCGGACAGGACCACATCCTCAGGGCGGCGAGCCGCCAGCGCCGCGACCAGGAACTCGTGCGACATCCGGTCGCCTGCCTTGCGCAGCAACTGCGGCTCACCGCCACCTGCGCGCAGCTCGAGCAGCCGCCTGCCCGCTTCGCCGGCCAGCTCGCAGGCCACGGCGTGATCTGTGCTGTCCCGGGGGGACGACCCCCCGGAATCCCCCCGATCCTGGGGGAGAACCTTTCCCCCCAGACCCCCCCGGCCCCCCTTCGGGGGGTGCCCGCGCCTATCCTCCCCGCTCACCGGGTCGGGTCCCCGGGCTGGTCGGTGTGGTAGATGTTCTGGGCTGCGGCCAGACCCTTGGTGATCAGGGTTTCCGCGGCGTCGGCGCAGCGGTCGATAAGGAAGGGGAGTTCCTTCTGCTCGGCCACGGTGAAGTCGCGCAGCACGAAGGCGGCCGGATCCATCCGGCCCGGCGGCCTGCCGATGCCGAACCTGACCCGGTAGTAGTCGCGCGTCCCGAGCGCCTGCGTAATGGACCGGAGCCCGTTGTGGCCGTTCTCGCCGCCGCCGAATTTCAGCCGCGGCACGCCGAACGGAAGGTCCAGCTCGTCATGGACGATCACGAGCCGCTCGGTCGGGAGCTTATAAAAGGCGGCCAGGGCCGAGACCGGCCTGCCGGACAGGTTCACGTACGAACGGGGCCAGGCCACGGTGACCGGAACCTCGTCGAGCTTGCCCTCCGCGATGTCGTTACCCGACCGGTGCGCCTTGAAGCGCACCCCGGGCCCGCCGGCTCGCTCGGCCAGCAGGGCGGTCACCATGCGGCCGACGTTGTGCCTGTTGCCCGCGTACTCCGGCCCAGGGTTTCCGAGGCCGACGATGAGCCAGCGTTCCCCGGTCAGCCGTCCTGCTCCCCTTCGCCACCGGTCGCCGCCACGGCCTCCGGCACCTCGGCCGCTGGGGCCTCCGGCTCAGGCTCGGCGGTCGGCTGCGCGACCACGTGCAGGACCAGCACCTCGGGGTCGGCCTGCAAGGTGACGCCGCGCGGCAGCGTCAGGTCGCCGGCGTGCACCGCCGACCCGATCTCCATGCCCTCGACGTCGACGTCGATGCCCCGCGGGATGTTGGTCGCCTCGGCTTCCACCGAGATCTGTACGAGCTGCTGCTCGAGCATCCCGTCGGGGCCGATGTTCCCGGTCACCCGGATCGGCACCTCGACGGTGACCTTCTCCCCCCGCCTGACCAGGATGAGGTCGACGTGCTCGAGCAGACCGCTGATGGGGTCGCGCTGCACCGCCTTCGGCAGGGCGATCTCGTTGCCGTGCTTGAGGCCCTCGATGCGCAGCAGCACGTTCGGGGTCTTCAGCGCGAGCATGAGGTCATGCCCGGGCAGGCTAAGGTGGCGGGTTTCCGTGCCGTGGCCGTAGAGCACGGCGGGCACCCGGCCCGCGCGACGGCTGCGGCGGGCGGCGCCCTTGCCGAACTCGTCACGAGTCTCGGCGGCGATGCGGACCTCGGGCACGGCAGTTTCTCCTCACCTTTCGTGCAATGCGAGTTCGAAGTGTAGCCGACAAACCCGCTACGCGCGGATGCGAACGTTCCGCGGGTGCTGGTGCGCAGGGCTGCGGCCGGTGATGGATGGGCTGCCTGGCGCTGGTAAGTCCCGGGCGATGATGGCCCGGTGTCCGGCCTCGATGTCCAAGACGCCATCCAGGTCGGCTAGGCTGGCGGTCTTGGCCGCAAGCAGCAGCGAGTACAGTTCCGAGTCGTCACGCCACGTAGGGTCATACGTTTCGTTATCGTCCATGCCCCCCTCCGGCGATTCCGAGCTGCTGTTTCAGGTTCTTCCTGGCCTTGGCCAGGCTCTGCCTGACGGTTGCGGGATCGACGTCGAGTTCCCGTGCGATCTCGGCCGGGCTGAACCCGTCGATGGTCCAGGCCATGACCTGACGTTGTTTCGGCGGGAGGTCGGCCAGCGCCGCCAGTACCCGGCGTGCCTCGTCGTGGAGTTCGACCACGCTGGCCGCCGACAGCGGTCCTTGCCGGTCCGGCACGTCCTCCACAGAGGTCTCCTGGGTGATCAGGTGACGGTAGTAGAGCCGCCCGGCGACCCGCCGCAGCCAGGCGGTGGGATGCTGGATGCGGTCCCACACCGCGAACGCTTCGGCGAACGCGGACTGCGCGACGTCGGCGGCCCGGTGAGGGTCAGCACCCAGGCTCATGACGAACCAGACCAGGCTGGACAGCTCTCGCGCATAGCAGGCCGAGAAGTCCGTCAGTACCGTATGAGCGCCGACTGCCTCCTCGGCGAAGTTGCCGAATGGGATAGGCAGCGATTCTGGCGGCGCCGCGAGCAGGCCGCTCAATTCGGCGTCGATGTCCAGGCGTTCAGCAACCGCTTCCACGCAGCTCACCTCTTCCGGGCATGAACCTCGCCGGCGCTCTCCGGCCCGGCCTTGAGTAGGTCCCTCGAATGGCAACAGGCTTCTATGGCTAACAGTGCAAGGAAAGGGGCCGAGCGTGACCCGTAATCCGGGAAAAATGACTGCGACTGGGTTGCCGACCGGGCGCACAACCTACGGATGGCCGTGCGTGGCCACTTGGGGCCGGAGTCTGCGCAGGACCGGGCGTGCCGACGGAACTGCGACCGTCCGCGTGGTCCGCAGCGGTGAGAAGTAGACCAGAAGGCCAGCCGCCCAGTATCCGCACATGGCAATCGCGAGCGAGAACCGGATGCCGATGAGTGAGCCGCACACGCCGGCCAGCAGGCCACCCAGCGGAAGGACTCCCCAGGCCACCCAGCGGATAGCCGCACTCATCCGGCCGAGTAGTTCCGGCGGGCAGGCTGCCTGCCGGTAGCTGAGCTGGTTCACGTTATAGACGACGCTGGAGAAGGAAGAGGCCGCAGAGCCCAGCGGGAACAGCACCACCCCCCAGCCCGGCTGAGCCAGGGGCATGAACAGGCTGGGGATACTGAAGACCAGGGGTGCGAACCAGAGGATCCGTTCCGCGCCGATGCGCCTGGCCAGCGGACCGGAGAGCACTGCGCCGGCCACACCGCCGAGGCTCGCCAGCCCCATGAGCAGGCCTGTCAGCGCCGGCCTGACATGCACCACGCGAACCAGGAATAGCATGCTCAGGCTCATCTCCGTGGCAATGAACAGGTTTCCGGCCGCCGTGCAAGCGGTGATCTTCCGCAGGACTGGATGCCGCCATACGAAGGTGAGCCCCTCAGCGATCCCTGCTCGCAGGCTCTGGCTGGTTCTCGTCGCGCGCTCCGGCGGGTGCTCCGGGGTCCTTACCAGCAGCAGCGAGCCCACCGACACTGCGTAGGAGAACGCATCCGCGGTCACGGCGCCGACCACGCCCACAAGCCCGACCAGGGCACCGGCCAGCCCCGGCCCTGCCACCTGAGCGAACGACCGGGAGGTGCCGAGTTTCCCGTTGCCGTCCATCAGCCGCTCACGACCTAGGAGTACGGGCACGAAGCTCTGGCAAGAGACGTCGAAAAACACGGTGAACACCCCGGCGACCAAGGCGACCGCAAAGAGCTGGGCCATGGTCAGGACGCCGAACAGGGCTGCCAGCGGAACAGAGCCGATGATTACCAGGCGCGCCACGTCGCACCAGATCATGATCTTGCGCTTGGCGCGCCGGTCCACGATGACGCCAGCCGGGAGGGAAATGAAAATGAATGCGGTGTAGGTAGCTGCCGTCAGCAGCCCCACATCGAATGCCGATGCCCGCAGTACGGTGATGGCGGTTAGTGGAAGGGCTACCGTTGTGACAGCGGAACCTATCTGGCTGACACTTTGGCCGGTCCAGAACCTCATGAAATCCATATGGTGCCACAGGGTCTCTGGCCGCGTTCCATGGATGCCGTTCGACATGTTACTGCTTCCGGTGATTTCTAGTCGTTTAACATTCGCTCGGGTTCTATGGCAGTCGTGCGAACACGAGCGTGTGCGGACGCTGGCCGCTCCCGCACATCCGCACACGCTCGCTTTCACGTATTACTCCTGAGGCATGCCGCGCATGGTGACCCCTTTCGGACAGGCATACATATGGTCTATGGCACAGGCCGTAGTTGGACGGTGATCTTAGGAGGGTTACTCGCCAGGCATGGTGCGCATTATCGGGGCATTCCTTCCGCTGGGCATTCTGTTATATTGCTTCTCGGCGACTCTTTGCAGAGTCCGTCCGTTGTCGTTCTCGGCTACCGAGATGGATGGCCCCTGCTGGAATCCTTGCCGAGCAGAGCGCACTCCATCCCGCTCACTCTTTTTCTCCCTAAAAGCCCTCTGGGCTTGGGCTCATGACTACCGGATTACATCACTAGAGTGCACAGAATGCCGGTAACCGTGACCTCGTCCGAGAAAATTCTCTGCTGCCAGGGACTTCGACTTGCGAGATCAGCGGACCAAGATCACCACTGGGTCGCGGGGTTCTTCGCGCAGGCTGCTGCGTGGGAGCTATCCAGTTTGTCCCCGCGTGCGTGATCGCAGTTGTTCACGACGGCGGGCCTGCTACCGGCAACGATGCCGAACAGCGGCCGAGCCGGTCGCCTTGCGAGCGCGGCTCGGTTACTCCAGCGGCATGCCCTCAGGATCCATCTAGTCGTCGTCGTCTTCGTCGTCGTCGTCCTCGTCGTCGATCTCTTCGACCTCTACGACCTCGTCGTCGTCGTCCTCGTCGTCGTCGTCCTCATCGTCGTCGTCGTCCTCATCGTCGTCCTCATCGTCGTCGTCGTCCTCGTCGTCGTTTTGGTCGTCGATTTCTTCGACCTCGTCGACCGCGTCGTCGTCCTCGGCCTCGGTCTCGGTCGCGGTGAGCTCCCAGAGCTCGTCGAGCTCGTCGATGCCGACCAGCTCCTCGACGACGGCTACATTTGCCATGATGGTCCTCTCGCTTACCTGGCCCCCGGAGCCAGAAGGATAAAGAAGAGCGCGGGGCAGACGCGCAGCATCGTATCGGGGCGCGATGCCAGCCCAGGCAGCGTCTCGTGAAATGCTCGCCGGCGGCCGAGGCCGGCCTAACGACCGCGTGCGGAGGCGGGCATTCCGCCTCCGCACGCGCCGCGTGCCGCTCAGCCCTGCGGCATAACGCCAGGATCGTCCCCGTCGTCCTCCTCGTCGTCCCCGTCGTCCTCCTCGTCGTCATCGTCGTCATCGTCTTCGGGGTCGCTCTCACTCGCATCCAACGTGTAAAGCTCGTCGAGTTCCTCGGTGCTCAGCGTTTCCTCGGCGACGGCTGCATTGCTCATGGTGATCCTCTCTTTTCCACGGCCCCCGGGCCCCAGCGGGACGAATGAAGGGGGAGACGCGCAGCATCGTAGCGGTCGCAAACCGCCACCTAGCGGGAATCTCACGAAAGGCCGGACGCGGCCTGTTCCGCGCGAACCTGCGCCGCCCGCGCTAGGTCACCGAGCTGGTCGAATATCGCCGCCGCCTGGCCCCAGGACCGGGCGGCCTCGGCGGACAGTCCGCTGCGTGCCTGCACCGTGCCAAGGGTATGCAGGGCTACCGCCTGCCGGTGCCGGTTGCCCGCCGCCTCGTGGCTGATTACCGCTTGCCGCAGGCAGTCCGTGGCATCGGTGTCCCGGCGAAGGGACATATAGCACTGCCCGAGGGTATGCATGGCGTAGCCGATGCCGTCGAGGTAGCCGATCTCGCCGAACGTCTTGGACGCCTGTTCGAGGTGACCGACCGCCTCCTCGGCCCGGTCGATGTCAACGAGCGCCTCCCCGAGGTTGGTCAGCGCCACGCCCTCGCCGTACCGGTTGCCCACCTCCCGGTTCAGGTCCCTGGCCCGCAGGAACAGCTCCACTGCCTCATGCGACCGGCCCAGCCTGGAATAGGCGTCGGCGAGATTGTTCACGGCCTGCGCCTCGCCCCGCCGGTCACCGATCTCGCGCCTGATCGCCAGGGACTGCTCGAGATATCCGATGCCTTCGCTTTCCCTGATCATGCCGAGCGCCTCGCCGAGGGTATTCAGCACCCACGCCTCGCCCTGGCGATTCCCGGCCTGGCGCGCGCTGTTCAGCGCGATGCGGTGGGTGGCGATGCAGTCCGCCCAGGCGCCCCGCCGCTCGAAGATGTTGAGCAGCGGCGCGGGGAGGCGCCAGGCGATATCGTGCCGGCCCGCTGCCGAAGCCTGCTCGGTGGCGGCGACTACGTTAGCGCGATCGCTGTCGTACCAGGCCAGGGCTTCGTCGACCGCGGAGAAGGCCAGCGGCGGCTGATCGCCTTCCACTGGGTCGAGCGGCATGTCATAGCGGGACGGCGAGACGACCGTGGCGGCGGCGTCGGCCGTGCGCATGTACCACCGGAGCAGGCGGCCGATCGCGGCGTCCCGGGCTGGCTCGTCCAGGTCAGCCACCGCTCGTTCGGAGGCATAGACGCGGAGCAGATCGTGGAACTTGTACCTGTCCGGGGACGTGGACTCCAGCAGGTGCGCGTCCACGAGGACCTCGAGCGCGTCGGTGACCGGATCCTCCGGGGTGCCGAAGAGCGCGGCGGCCGCCGCGGACGAGATCGAGGGCCCGTGCCACAAGCCGAGCATGCGGAAGGCATCGGCCGGGGCAACGCAGTCCGGCTGGGCGCTGGCGGGCAGGCTGGCGAAGCTGACCTGGAAGCTGGCGCGGACGGCCAGGTCGCCCACGCTCAGCTCGTCCAGCCGCCGGTGCTCGTTGCGGAGCCGGTTGGCCATCGTCGCGATCGTCCAGCCGCTCCGCGCGGCCAGCCGCGCCGCGCAGATCCTGATGGCCAGCGGCAGGCCGGCGCAGGCCAGCAGCAGCTCGGCCGTGGCCTCGGGTTCGGCGGCTGCGCGCTCGTCGCCGACGACCCTGGTGAACAGCGCCAGCGCCTCGTCGTCGTCAAGCACGTTGAGGTCGACCAGCCTGGTACTGGCCAGATCGGGCATCCGGCTGCGCGTCGTGACCAGCACCGCGCAGGACGCAGTGCCGGGCAGCAGGGGCCTGACCTGGGCGGCATCACGCGCGTTGTCGAGCACGATGAGCAGCCGGCGCCCGGCCAGGACAGTCCGGTACCTGGCCGCGAGCTCAGCCTCATCGACCGGTATGTACCGGCCGTCGACGCCGAGATCGCGGAGGAACCTGGCGAGCACGTCCCCCGGACCGAGGGGGTGCGGCGTGGCGCCCAGCAGGTCGACGTACAGCTGGCCGTCGGGGAAGCTGCCGCGGACCCGGTGCGCCGCGTGCACGGCCAGGGACGTCTTGCCCAGCCCGCCGGAGCCTGCGACCAGCGCGACGCGGACCGCTCCGCCCTCGCCGTCCGCAGCTGCGCTCGACAGTACCTCGCACAGGTGCCTCACCTGGTCCTCGCGGCCGGTGAAGTCGGCGACATCCGTGGGTAGCTGGGCCGGAGCCGGTACCGATCGCGAGACCCTGGCCTCCGCCTCGGCGGGAGCCGGTTCTGGCGTGCCCGAGCTGGCCTTTACCGTCCCGGCCAATATGCTGCCCGGCGCATCGCCACCCTCCCTGGCGAGCAGGTCGTCCTTGGCGAGCATGCCGGCGTAGAGGTGGCGCAGCTCGGCACCGGGGTCGACGCCAAGCTCATCGGCGATGGCGTTCCGGGCCTGCGCGTACGCATCGAGCGCCTCCGCGTGGCGGCCCGCGCCGTCCAGGGCCCGCATCAGCAGGACCCACAGATTTTCCCTGAGCGGCTGGTCGGCCAGGAGCCTGCGCAGCTCGGGTATGACCTGAGCGTGCCTGCCGCAGGCCAGCTCCGCGGTGATCCGGAGCTCGGCGGCGTCGAGGCGGAGCTCGGCCAGGCGTTCGGTCTCCGCCTCGACGAGCGGCGTCGGCGGGACGTCAGCCAGCGGGCTGCCGCGCCAGAGCGCGAGCGCCTCGGCGAGCGTGTTGGCCGCGCCCTCAGGGTCTCCGGCCTTGAGCGCGTGCCGGCCGTCGTTGACCAGGGTCTCGAACACCAGCGCGTCGCTGTCCGCCGGACCTATGCGGAGCTGATAGCCGGGGGCGCGGGTCCTCAGCAGGCTGCCGTCGGCGTCGCCCATGAGACGGCGCAACCTGAGCACGTAGATGCTGACCAGGTTGGCCGCCGTGTCAGGCGGCGTGTCCCGCCACACCTCGTTGATCAGCACGTCGACCGGAACGACCTGCCCGGCGTTGATCAGCAGGACCGCCAGGAGGGAACGCCACTTCGGGGCTCCGATCTCCTGCCACTCCTCTCCGGCCCGGACCTCAAGGGGCCCGAGCAGCCGGAAACTCATCATTACCCGGGATCACTCGCCTCCGGCTAGACCAACACGGCTTCACTTAATCATCGCTCAACCCGGACGTAAGCGCCCGGCCAGAGCATGACCATATCGCCTCGGCAACGAGGTCTTCAGGTGAAGCAAGGCTCCGCCGGGCGGCCACGGGGGCGCCGGCCGACGAGCGCCAGGAGCGCCCGCTCGCCTAGCGGGGTGGGCGGCGGGAAGCGGTCCTGGCCCTGGCTGGGGAGGGGAGGGACCGGCCGTGTGGGCCAGGACCGCCCGCGGCCGCTGGCATGGCCGTCGTCCCCGCGCCTCTGGCGGGGGCGGGGACGGCGGTCTCCGCGGCGCGCTTACCTGCGCCTGGGACTCAGGTCTGGCCGTCGAACAGGCTCGTCACCGACCCGTCGCTGAACACCTCGCTGATCGCGCGGGCCAGCAGCGGCGCGATGGACAGCACGGTCAGCTTGTCGAACCGCTTCTCCTGCGGGACAGGCAGCGTGTTGGTGATGATGATCTCGCTGATCCTGGAGTTCTTCAGCACGTCCACCGCCGCTCCGGAAAGCACCCCGTGCGTGGCGGTCGCGATGACCTGGGACGCGCCCTGCTCGAACAGGGCCTCCGACGCCTTGGCGATCGTCGCCCCGGTGTCGATCATGTCGTCCACCAGGATGCAGGTGCGGCCCTTCACCTGCCCGACCACCTCGAACATCCTGACCTGGTTCGCCACGTCCGGGTCGCGGCGTTTGTGGATGATGGCCAGCGGGCAGCCGAGCCGGTCCGTCCATCGCTCGCAGACCCTGACCCGCCCGGCGTCGGGCGCAACCACGGTGACCCGGCTCACGTCAAGCTTCTTCTCGATGTAGCTGGCCAGGATGGACAGCGCGAACAGGTGATCAACGGGCCCGTCGAAGAAGCCCTGGATCTGGGCGGTGTGCAGGTCAACCGCCATCAGCCGGTCGGCTCCCGCCGTCGCGAACAGGTCGGCCATGAGCCGCGCCGATATCGGCTCGCGCCCCCGGTTCTTCTTGTCCTGCCGCGCGTAGCCGAAGAACGGCGCCACCACCGTGATCCGCCTGGCCGATGCCCTCTTGAGGGCGTCGACCATGATCAGCTGCTCCATGATCCATTCGTTGATGGGCGAGGTGTGACTCTGCAGCACGAACACGTCGCAGCCGCGCACGGAGTCGAGGAAGCGGACGAAGATCTCGCCGTTGGCGAAGTCGAAGAGCTGCGACGGCGTTGGCGTGATGCCCAGGTGCGCGGCCACCTCGTCGGCCAGGTCGGGGAAGGCCCGGCCGGACACGATCATCAGCTTCTTCCCACCAGGCGCCATCATGTCGTTCACCTGCCCTCTGCTCCCTTACCCTCATCCGGCGCGGCGCCCGCGGCCCGGCGGGCGCTCGCGGCCGACGCCGACCCCGGGCGCTGCCGCTCCACCCACCCTTCGGAGTTGTGCTGCCGGCCGCGGGCGATGCCGAGTGCCCCGGGGGGGACGTCTTCGGTGATCACCGATCCGGCCGCGGTGTACGCGCCGTCCCCGATGGTCACCGGGGCCACCAGCGTGGTGTCGCTGCCGGTGAACACGTTCGCTCCGACCTTGGTGTGGTGCTTGGCCACGCCGTCGTAGTTGGCAAAGATCGTCGCGGCGCCGATGTTGGCGCGCTCCCCGATCTCCGCGTCCCCGACGTAGGACAGGTGCGGGACCTTCGCCCCCTCGCCGACCACGGCGTTCTTCAGCTCGACGTGGCAGCCGATGTGCGCGCCCGCGCCGATCCTGGTCCCGGGCCGCAGGTAGGCGTACGGCCCCACGGTGGCACCGGGCCCGATCTCGGATTGCACGCATACCGCGTAGGACAGCGCCGCGCCGTCGGCGACCATGGTGTCGCGGAGCTGGCAGCCGGGGCCGACCTTCGCGCCTTCGCCGACGGCCGTGCGCCCCTCGAGCTGCGTGCCCGGCCAGATCTCGGTGTCCTGGCCGATGGTCACGTCCGCGTCGATCCAGGTGGTGGCCGGGTCGATGATGGTCACCCCGGCCCGCATCCAGTGCTCGAGCAGCCGGTCGTTGTAGGCGCGGCGCGCGGCGGCGAGCTGGACCCGGTCGTTGACGCCCTGGATCTCGCCCGGATCCGCGGCCAGGACCGTGCCCGCCCGGTGGCCGTCGCCGCGCATGATCGCGACCACGTCGGTGAGGTATTCCTGGCCCTGGGCGTTGCCGGTCGCGACCCGCTTGACCGCGTTGGCCAGCAGCGCCCCGTCAAAGGCGTAGCAGCCGGAATTGATCTCGTCGATCGCCCGCTGCGCCGGGGTCGCGTCGGCTTCCTCGACGATCTCGGCCAGGGAGCCGTTCCCGTCCCTGACGATCCGCCCGTACCCGGCGGGGTCGCCGGTCCGCGCGGTGAGCACCGTCACGGCGTTTCCCGCCGCCGTGTGCTCCCGGACAAGCGCGGCGAGGGTCTCGGCCCGCAGCAGCGGCATGTCAGCATAGGTCACGACCACGATGCCCGGCATGACGCCGAGCGCCTCGGTCACCATGCGCACCGCATGACCGGTGCCCGCGAGCCGCTCCTGCACCACCACGCAGACGCCCGGGGCGTGCCTCGCGGCCTCGGCGCCAATCTGATCCCTGCCGTGCCCGGCCACGACCACCAGGTGCTGCGGATCGAGCTCGCCGGCCGCCGCGAGCGCGTGCCCGAGCAGGCTGCGGCCTGCGAGGCAATGCAGCACCTTCGGGATCTGCGATTTCATCCGGGTGCCCTCGCCCGCGGCGAGGACAATGACTGCGACCGGGCGAGGTTCGCTCACGCGGCAAATCTCCTCGGGTTGCGCTGGCATCTGCGGTTCCGGGGCCCCTCAGGGACATCGCCCACACTCAGGATCGGGGACGGGAAGCCTATCTGTTTACCCACCCCTCACTCGCAGGATACCGTCCGGTCGCCATGATCGCCTGACAGGGTTCCGCGACGGCCGGTCGGCTCCAGGACCCCAAAGTCCACGTCTTAGCCTAGGGGCAGGCGACGCCCCGGAGTGGTCAGCCCGGCTTCTTTCCGCCCGACTCCGCGATCGGGGCGGACTGGCCGTTGGCTCGTGCCGCCCCGTCCTGGGCCCCGTCGGCCGCCCGCCCGGGAACCGCCACCTCGCTGGGCTTGGCGCTGGCTTCCGCCGCCACGGCGGCCGGTCCGGCGCCGTCCGACAGGAGGACTTCGGCCGGCGGGCGCGGGCCGGTGAGCAGCGAGGCGATCGCGGCCAGTACGTTCGCCGCGATCGCGAACGCGAAGGCGACCCCGAGGCCGCTGTGGAACGGGCCGGTGATCAGGTGCGGGAAGAACTGGCGCCCGGTGACGTAGGCGGTACGCACAGTGGGCAGGTGCGCGAGCAGCGGGCCGAGCAACTCCTTGACCGGGTTGTAGCCGAGGAACGCCGAGAACAGCACGCCGATCGGCGGCAGGTGGCTGAGCTGGTGGGCGGCGGCGGCCGGGATGCCCTGCGCGGTCAGGCCGCTTGACAAGGCGGACGGCAGAGAGCCCGACAGCCCGATCACCACCAGCGAGAAGAAGACCCCGATCGACAGCACGAAGGCGGTGTTCATGAAGGTCGCGATCATGCCGGCGGCCGCACCGCGCTGGTTCGCGGGGACGGCGTTCATCATCTCGGCCCGGTTCGGCGGGGCAAATATGCCGGAGCCAAAGCCGTTGACCACGATGATCAGCGCGAATGCCCAGTAAGGGAAGTCCACGGGCAGGAAGAGCAGCAGGACGAAGCTCAGGCCGGTCAGCAGCGCGCCCGCCGAGGTGAACGCCTTGGCGCCGAACCGGTCGGAAAGTATGCCGGACAGTGGTGCCGAGACCAGGAAGCCCGCCGTCAGCGGCAGCAGGTAGATGCCGGCCCACAGCGGGGTCTGGCTGAAGCTGTACCCGTGCAGCGGCAGCCAGATGCCCTGCAGCCAGATGATCAGCAAGAACTGCATGCCGCCGCGACCCATCGCCATCAGGAGGTTCGAGAGGTTGCCGACGGCGAAGGCCCGGATCTTGAACAGCGACAGCCGGAACAGCGGCTCCGCGACCTTCGTCTCCACGAAGCCGAAGACGATCATGGCCGCGAGCCCGCCGAATATGGCGGTGAGCACCCACGGGTTGGTCCAGCCCATCGGGTGCCCGCCGTAGGGCAGCAGGCCGTAGGTGATGCCGACCAGGATGGCGATCAGCCCGGCGGCGAACAGGATGTTGCCCGACCAGTCGATCCGCGCCCGGCGCCGGACGCCGATGTCCTTCAGCATGAAGTAGGCCCACACGGTGCCGAACAACCCGACCGGCGCGGAAACCACGAACACGAGGTGCCAGTTGACCGGCCCAAGCAGGCCGCCGAGCAGCAGCCCGATGAACGAGCCTGCGATGGCCGCGATCGAGTTCAGGCCGAGCGCCGTGCCGCGCTGGTTGGCCGGGAACGCGTCGGTGAGGATCGCGGTGGAGTTGGCGAACAGGAACGCGCCGCCGATACCCTGCACGACCCGCCAGAGGATCAGCCACAGGGCGGCGGCGGTGCCGTGCATCCAGGTGACGGCAAGAAAGATCGAGGCCACGGTGAACACCGCGAACCCCATGTTGTACATCCGCACCCGGCCGAACATGTCGCCCAGCCGCCCGAACGACACCACCAGCACGGCAGAGACGACGAGGAACCCCATGAACATCCACAACAGGTAGCTGGTGTTGCCGGGGCTCAGCGGGTTGAGCCCGATGCCGCGGAAGATGTCAGGCAGCGCGATCAGCACGATGGACTGGTTGATGGTAGCCATCAGCACGCCCAGCGTGGTGTTGGACAGCGCGATCCACTTGTAGTGCGGCCCTACCGCCACGCCGCGGGCGTTGCCCTCCGGTGCACCTGTCACGCCGGAACTGGCCGTCATAGCCGGTAAGCCCCCAGGAGTGTGGTTCAGGATCAGCAGATAATTTGCTTAGCATAAACTAACTAAATAATTATAACCCAGATTCCCCGAACGGCCGGTGGTTCCCCGCCCATCCTGGTCCGTCCCACCCGGCCGAGCGCGGAAGGAAATCCTGATCCCGGCAGGTCCGCCGGGCCAGTTCGGTTGCCGGAAATGTCAGTACCTCGCGCTAGTGTTCGAATATGTGCTCTCCAACCTGAGCAGTTCCACAAGATCTCGCTGAAGCGTCACAACCCGCTGACCACGCGGAAAAACGTGGGAGACAGCTACCACGGATGCCTGCGGGTGGACGTCAAGCGAAGCTGTGAGCTATACCGGCAGATCGAGGGCTGGGCTGCCGCAGCCACAACGGTTGCGGAGGCGCCGGACACGCAGGACTGAATCCTGCTTCCAGCGAAGTTTTTTTCGAAGAAAGTTGCTCCCGGGGAAGGATTTGAACCCTCATCTGACGGGACCAAAACCCGCTGTCTTGCCTGGTTAGACTACCCGGGATTGTTCGAGTCCTCACTCTACCGTGATCAGCCCGGCGAATCCGGTTCGGCCTGCGACCGCCGATGCCAACGGCTGGTTCGGCATCTCAGTGCCGACGGTAGTCAGTCCGCGGCGCATGCGGCGGCGTCGGATGGGTAGGTGCGGCGGAGTGGATGCATCGGCCGACGGTAGCGAGGGCGATACATGCCGCTATTCATCTCGCATGCTGAGACGTCAATGAGGTCTACATACGAAATTCATGTGTCTATTTGCAGAAATTCATCGCCCAGGTGTTGCCTAACCTACGGTTTCGTAGGCTACGGTTACGTAAGCGTACAAGCGCTCCTGCCCGATATGTCCCTACCCAGAGGAGCACGATGACCACTTCCCCCGAGACTGTCAACGCGGCCGAAGCACGGACCTCGGAGACTCGGCCGACCGACGTTACGACGGATCGGGCGCAGGCGCCCGGCCAGACCATCGGGGGAACCGCCAGAACCCAGTCCCGTCAGGCCAGATCGGATTTCGACGACGAGCCGAACTCGACGTTCCAGCGCTTCCTGGTCGGCCTGTTCGTCGCCATCCCGATGGTGGCCCTGGTAGCCGCCATACCGCTGATGTGGGGCTGGGGCCTTAACTGGCACGACGTCATCCTGGCCCTGATTTTCTACTGGGGGTCCGGGCTCGGCGTCACGGTCGGCTACCACAGGTACTTCACCCACGGATCGTTCAAGGCGAAGACCGGGCTGCGGGTCGCGCTGGCCATCGCGGGCAGCCTGGCCATCGAGGGGCCGGTCATCACCTGGGTGTCCGACCACCGCAGGCACCACAAGTACAGCGACAGGGAGGGCGACCCGCACTCGCCCTGGCGGTACGGGGACGACTGGAAGGCGCTGTCCAAGGGCCTGATCTACGCACACATCGGCTGGCTTTTCGACCCCAACAAGACCTCGCAGGAGAAGTTTTCCCCCGACCTGCTCGCCGACACCCGGATCCGCCGGGTGGACCGCTGGTTCCCCGGGCTCGTCGCCGTCTCGCTCCTGCTCCCCGCGCTGATCGGCGGGCTCTGGGGGATGTCCTGGCAGGGCGCGCTGACCGCCTTCTTCTGGGCCAGCCTGGTCCGCATCGCGCTGCTGCACCACGTCACCTGGTCGATCAACTCCATCTGCCACACCTTCGGCAGCGAGGAGTTCGAGGTGCGGGACAAGTCGCGCAACGTCTCGTGGCTGGCCATAGCGTCGTTCGGCGAGTCCTGGCACAACTTGCACCACGCCGACCCGACGTGCGCGCGGCACGGGGCGCTGAAGGGCCAGCTAGACCCAAGCGCCCGGGTGATCTGGGCGTTTGAGAAGCTGGGCTGGGCCGACGACGTGCGCTGGCCCGATGAGGAGCGGCTGTCGGCCAAGCGTCCCGCCACCGCGACGAGGAAACTCGGCTCGATGACCCGGCGTCGCCTCACAGAGGCGGCCGAGGGAGTTGCTTCCCAGGGCCGAAACGGCCGGGTTCGTGGCGCGGTGTCCGCGTAGCCGCCATGATGAACACGTGACCGCCCCCGCCCAAAGATCCGGCCGCCAGCGGATGACAGGGAAGGAACGGCGGCAGCAACTTCTGGACATCGGGCGCCGGCTGTTCGCCGAGCGCGGGTTCGAAGGAACCTCCATCGAGGAGGTCGCCGCCCAGGCCGGCGTGTCCAAGCCGGTGGTTTACGAGCACTTCGGCGGCAAGGAGGGGCTCTACGCCGTCGTGGTCGACCGGGAAGTGGAGCGCCTGCTGACGATGGCGACGACACTCCTGGGCGGAGAGCACACCAGGGACAAGTTCGAGGCCGCGGCGGTCGGCCTGCTCCGGTACATCGACGACAACGCCGACGGATTCCGGATCCTGGTCAGGGACTCCAATCCCGGCTCGAGCACGGGGACCTACGGCACCCTGCTGAGCGACATCGCCGTTCAGGTGGAGTACATCCTGGCCGACTTCCTGGCCTCGCGCGGCCAAGACCCCAAGCTCGCCCCGCTGTACGCGCAGATGCTGGTCGGCATGGTCGCGTTCACCGGGCAGTGGTGGCTCGACGCGCGCAAGCCCAAACTGGAAGAGGTCGCCGCCAACCTGATCGACCTGGCCTGGAACGGCCTGTCCCACCTAGACGCGAACGGCAAAAACGCAGCCAGGCGGTAAGCCTCGCGAGCCAAAGGGCCGCGGCGGCTGGACTGTATTTTCCCCGCGGACCCACCCCAGGCGCGACGAAGGAGCGACGAGGGAAGGAGCCGCCTTAAGGCGGCCCGGAGGCGAGCGAGAGCAGCACAGCCGGAGCGGCGCCGGGGGCCAGCGTGACCGTGCCCGCGCCGCCGGGCGCGGACGGCAGGCCCGCGGCCGTCCAGGCGCTGAACCCGCCGGCCAGGTCGGTGGCGCGGTACAGGCCCAGGTCGAGCAGGGCCGCGGCGGCCAGGCTGGAGGTATAGCTGTCCTGGCAGAAGACGATGATCCGGTGGTCGTAGCCGGTGACCCAGGGCAGCCGGGCCTCGCAGCAGGGATCGACGCGCCACTCCAGGTGGTTGCGCTCCACGATGACCGAGCCAGGGATCTCTCCGTGGAGCGCGCGCTGCGCGGCCGGCCTGATGTCGATCAGCACGGCCCCTTCGGCCAGCTCACGGAACGCCTCGCCGGGCTCCAGTCGCACCAGCCGGGCGCGGGCGGCCGCCAGGATCTCGTCGATCGTGTGAGATCCCGGCGGCCTCCCCGTCACCACGCGGCGGCGCCCTCGGTATCCAGTTTCACCAGCCCGTCCGGGGTGAGGTCGTAGCGGGTCATGACCGTCAGCGGCGGTGAGTAGGCGTGCACGCTGACCGCCACCGTCGAGGCGGCCGCGTTGCGCACGTCGTGGATGTAGCCGGGGCCGAACGCGCGTGACCCGCCGGCTCCGACCGGCTTGGCCAGTACCCGTCCCGTCGCCAGGTCTCCCACGACCCTGCGCTCCACCAGCGTGCCCCAGACCACCGCGAACGCCCCGTTCACCTCGCCGTGGTCGTGGAAACCGGTGGCCTGGCCGGGCAGCCAGCTGATGACCCATACGTCGTGGCTGTCGTCGACGTGGATCCGCTCGTACCAGCGGCCGGCCGCAGTCAGCCGGACTCGCGCGAGCCATTCCGCGGGGTTAGCGGCCAGGCGCAGCGCCAGGTCGGCTAGCTGGCGTGCGCCGAATAGCCGGCCAGGCTGCAGGCTGGCGGGTGAGGCTGGCCGGATTGTCGAGCTCATTGCGCTTCTCTCCTTACGTCTGAAAACTGGCTTCAGGCCTAGCCAGTGGGAACTGAGTGAACTAAGTGACCAGACGGGCTGGAGCCAGGGCGCCTGGACGGCCAGGACCGACTGGATAGCCGAACGAGCCTGACCGATCAGAGCGAGCCGGCGGGACATCGCTGGACGTGATCCACCAGCGGACAGACGCCGACGAGAACGCGCTGACGGCAGGGCACCGAAGGAAGGAGCAAGCCACGGCGCATGCCGTGATCCTGCCAGAGCTTTCCTATTAAATCAATTGGAAAACTAGATAACCTGACCCGGCGGGCGACGGTGAACACCCGGCGGAACGGGAAGACCGTACCGAACGAACTCGGCGGATACGCGGCACGGACCTGCTCGCCGTACTCGGTGAGAAAGTCGGCGGCCTGGTCCTCGTCGAGCACAGCCAGGACGGGACGCAACCCTGTGCCCTTGTACCACTCGAGCACCGGGTTCTCGCCCTGAAGGATGTGCACATACGTCGTCTCCCAGGCGTCGACCTCGCAACCGGCGCCAGCTAGCAGCTCCACGTATTCAGCCGGATCGTCCGACTGCCGGTTCAGCTCCACGTCCCGCAGCAGCGGGCGCCACCGGGCCGAGACCATCATCTCGCGCATAATCGCGTGCGACGGCTGATCGAAGTTGCCCGGGACCTGGAAGGCCAGCCAGCCGTCGTCCGCTAGCTGATCCGCCCAGCGGACCAGCAGCTCGCGATGGCCGGGCACCCACTGCAGCACCGCGTTGGAGACGATCACGTCGGGGAGGCTCTGAGGTTCCCAGTGCCTAATATCGTCGAGCACGAACGACAGCCCGGGCGCGTGGCTGGTCAGGACGGGCCCCGAACCGGAGGGCCGCGGGGCCCGTGCGGGTATCAGCTTCCGCGCGGCCTCGATCATCTGCGGTGAGTTGTCGACGCCGCACACCGCGGCGGCCGGCCAGCGCTCCGCGAGCAGCGCCGTCAGGTTTCCCGGGCCGCAGCCCAGGTCGACCACGTAGTCGGGCAGCTCTGCTCCGACCCTGGCGAGCAGGTCAAAGAACGGCCTTGACCGCTCGCCGCCAAACCTCAGATAGAGGGTTGCGTCCCACATAGTGGTTGATCCTTGTCTGATACTGAGAGACACATGCCCACTGATTTCCCTTGTACAGGACCCGTCATCTTGACGTCAAGAGATACCCTTTAGTAATGGGCCAGCACGCCGGGCCCGGCGCCGAGGCGGGTTCCGAAGAGGGGATCTACCAGGCGGCCGAGCTACGCGACGAGGTCGACGACCTGGTCGCGGCCTGGCGGACGCAGCGGCCGGACCTGGACGTTGAGCCGCTGCAGGTGCTCAGCCGTATCTCCAGACTCGCCAGGCACCTGGACATCGCCCGGCGCGGGGCGTTCGCGGACCACGGACTGGAGCCATGGGAGTTCGACGTGCTGTCGGCGCTGCGCAGGCAGGGCCCGCCGTTCAAGCTCACCCCGGGTGTGCTGCTGCGCGCCACCCTGGTGACCTCGGGCACCATGACCAACAGGATCGACCGGCTGGCCGCCGCGGATCTGGTCCGCAGGGAGCCCGACCCGAGGGACAAGCGAGGCGTGCTCGTCACGCTCACCGACCGGGGCCTCGCGCGGGTGGACGCCGCCCTTGACGACCTGATGCGCCGCGAGCAAGCGCTGCTGGCGGACCTGGACCGCGAGGAACGTCAGCACCTGGCCGACCTGATGCGCATCCTGCTCGCCCCCTTCGACGCGGTGGAGTGACGAGCAACCCGGGTCAGGCCTCGAGTGAGGCCGCGACGGACAGCCAGCGTTCCTCCAGGTCGGCCCTTTCCGCCTGGGCGTGACGCAGGTCGGCGCCGAGGGCGACGAGCTTCTCGTAGTCGGTCGCGTTGGCGGCCAGGAGCGCGGTCAGCTCGGTCTCGCGGGCCGACAGCCGGTCCAGCTGGCGTTCCAGCCGCTGGAGTTCCTTGCGCGCGGTCCGCTCCTGCGCCCCCGACAGCCTGGCCGGGCCGGGGCCCGGCGCCGCCGATGATGGTCTCGCCCCTTTCGGCGGCCCGGGCGCGGCGGGAACGGCGCGGATCCGGTCCAGGTACTCATCGATCCCGCCGCCGAGGAAGGAGAGCGTGCCGTCGCCGAGCAGCGCCACGACGTGCTCGGTGACCCGCTCGAGGAAGTACCTGTCGTGGCTGACCGCCACCAGCGTCCCCGGCCAGCCGTCCAGCAGGTCCTCGAACTCGGTGAGCGTCTCGATGTCCAGGTCGTTGGTGGGCTCGTCAAGCAGCAGGACGTTGGGCTCGTCCATGAGCAGGCGGAGGATCTGCACCCTGCGGCGCTCGCCGCCGGACAGGTCGCCGATCCGGGTCTGCTGCCTTTCCGCCGTGAAGCCGAGCCGCTCGAGGAGCTGACCTGCGGAAAGCTCACGGTCACCCACGCGGATCCGCAGCCGTACCTCCTCGACGGCCTCGCGGACCCGCTGGTCCGGGTCAAGCTCGGCGAGCTCCTGGGACAGGTGAGCCAGCCGCACGGTCTTGCCCCGCACGATGGTCCCTTCCGCGTGAAGCCCCGGGGTGGCGGAAGGGGGATCCCCGGTTCCAGCCGGACCTGACCCGGCGGTCAGCGTACCGGCCAGCAGGCGGAGCAGCGAGGTCTTGCCGCTGCCGTTGACGCCGACGATCCCGACCCGGTCACCCGGGCCGAGCGGCCAGGTCACGTGCTCAAGCAGCAGACGCGGCCCGCCGGCGTTCGCCACCGACAGCGAGACGTCCTCGAGCTCGATGACGGTCTTGCCCAGCCGGGCCGTGGCCAGCCTGGTCAGCTCGACGCTGTCCCGCGGCGGAGGCTCCGCCGCGATGAGCGCGTTGGCCGCCTCTACCCGGAACTTGGCCTTGGTCGACCGGGCCCTGGCGCCGCGTTGCAGCCAGGCGAGCTCCTTGCGGGCCAGGTTACGCCGCCTGCGTTCGGCGGCCTCCTCGCCGCGCTCGCGTTCCGCCTGCGCCAGCACGTACGCCGAATAGCCGCCCTCGGCGGCGTACACCTGGCCGCGGTCGACCTCCCAGGTCCGCTCGCAGACGGTATCGAGCAGCCACCGGTCGTGGCTGACCACGATCACCGCGCAGCCCCGGTCGCGCAGGTGCGCGCCGAGCCAGTCGATCGCCTCGATGTCGAGGTGGTTGGTCGGCTCGTCGAGCAGCAGCACGTCACGCTCCACGACCAGCAGCGCGGCCAGCGCCACCCGGCGTTGCTCACCGCCGGACAGCAGCCCGGCCTGAGCCTGCATGCTGATCCCGGGAAGCAGCTCGGCCACCACCGCCCGAGACCGCGGATCGGCCTGGAACGGGGCCTGCCCCGGCCGGGTTTCCCCGAACACGATCTGTTCGACCGTCCCGGACAGCTGGCCGACCTGGGGCAGATAGCCGAGTCGCAGGCCCGAGGTCCTGGCCACCCGGCCCGCATCCGGCTCGGCGATCCCGGCCAGCAGCGCCAGCAGCGTGGACTTCCCCGCGCCGTTGCGGCCCACCACCCCGATCCGCTCTCCGGCCGACACCCCGAGCGAAACGCCGTCGAGCAGCGTCCTCGAGGTGTACGCCTTGACCACCTTTTCCAGGCTGATCAGGTTCACTGTGCCCGGTCCACCTCTAGGACGGCACCACGGCGGCACCCGGCGTCGGCCCGGCCACCCGGGCTACCGACCGGCACACGCCGGCGCCCGAGAGGGAAACGGCCAGTTCCAGCGCCCGCTCCGCGTTCGCCGTGAGGAACGCGCACGTCGGCCCGGACCCGGCCACGATCGCGCCCAGCGCGCCGAGTTCGAGACCCGCGGCCAGGGTCTTACGCAGCGCGGGGAACAGCGACAGCGCGGCCGGCTGCAGGTCATTGCTGAGCGCCCGGCCGAGGAGCGTGGCGTCGCCCGAGCGCAGCGCCGACATCAGCGAGGTGTCTATCCGGGGGGCTGTGCTGGCCCCGGGGGGACGACCCCCCGGGATCCCCCCGCGCACGGGGGGGCTCTCCGCCCCCTCGTGCCCCCCTGGCCCCCCGGCGGGGGGAGTCTCTGCTTCGCCGTAGGACCGTGACCGGAGGCGGTCGAGGGCGGCGTAGACCTTGGGGGTGGAGAGCTGGCCTTCGGCGAAGGCCAGCACCCAGTGGTACTGGGTGGCGGGGGCCAGGGCCGGCGTGAGCCGCTCGCCGCGGCCCCGGCCGACCGCGGTCCCGCCGAGCAGCGCGAAGGCCACGTCGCTGCCTATCGTGGCCGCGACCTCGCTGAGCTGCTGCGGGGATAGGCCCGCCGCCCAGAGCTCATTGCACGCGACCAGGGCCGCCGCCGCGTCGGCGCTGCCTCCGGCCAGCCCGGCCGCGACCGGGATCCGCTTGGAAATGGTCACGCGCACGCCCGGGGCCCGGCCGGCGCCGCGGGCCTTCGCGCGAAGCGCCTTCACCGCGCGCAGCGCCAGGTTGTCCCCGTCACGGGGCACGTCGCCCGCGCCCTCACCCGTGACGGTCACCGCGTCGCGTCCGGCCGGTTCCACCGTGACCTCATCGAACAGCGAGACGGCGTGGAACACGGTCACCAGGTCGTGGTAACCGTCGGCTCGCGGCGGACCCACCGCGAGCTGGAGGTTGAGTTTGGCGGGCACCCGCGCGGTCACACCGGTCACGATGCTTCACAGCGTACGCCGTGCCCCACGAAGTTCGCGTTATCCAGGCTCCCGCGCCGGCGCTCGCCGTAACCCGGCACCGGCCGGTTCTGGATAACGCTCCCGGGCCGACCGCCCGGGCCGCCGCGAGACGCGCGAACTCCGCCACGCCGAGTGATTCCCCGCGCGCGCCCGGATCGATCCCGGCCGCCCGGAGGACCCGTTCGGCCTCGGGCGCCGATCCGGCCCACCCGGACAGCGCGGCGCGCAGCGTCTTGCGCCGCTGCCCGAACGCGGCGTCGACGACCGCGAACACCTCCTCGCGGCCGACCGGCACGGCGGGCGGGTCGTGCCTCCTCAGCGCGACCAGCTTCGAGTCCACGTTCGGCACCGGCCAGAACACGGTGCGCGGCACCGTCCCGGCCGGCCGCGCCGCCGCGAACCAGGCCACCTTCACCGAGGGCGCGCCGTACACCCTCGACCCGGGGGGCGCGCAGATCCGGTCCGCCACCTCGGCCTGGACCATGACCAGACCGCGCCTCACCGTCGGCACCGCCGCCAGCAGGTGCAGCAGCACCGGGACCGCCACGTTGTAGGGCAGGTTGGCCACCAGCAGGTCAGGCGCTGCGTCGGCTAGGTCAGGCGCTGCGTCGGCCAGGTCAGGCGCTGCGTCGGCCAGGTCAGGCGCTGCGTCGGCCAGGTCAGGCGCCCCGACCTCCAGCGCGTCGGCGTGGATCACCGTCACCCGGCCGGCCAGGCGCGGCGCCCGGGCCGCGAGCGTGCGCGGAAGCTCATCGGCCAGCGCGCGGTCGATCTCGACGGCGACGACCCGGGCCGGGCCGGCCTCAAGCAGCGCCAGCGTGAGCGACCCGAGACCCGGCCCTATCTCGAGCACCACGTCGTCCGGGCCCACCTTCGCCAGCGCGGCGATCTTCCTGACCGTCCCCTGCTCGATGACGAAGTTCTGGCCCAGCCGCTTCGACGGGCGCACGCCGAGCCGCCCGGCTATTTCCCTGGCGTCGGCCGGCCCGAGCAACCGTACGGCCGGCGACCGTGGGGCCGCTGGTCTTCGGGCATCCTGAGCGTCCATCACCGGTCATTCTGGCGCGATCGGCTCAGCCCTGCTCGATGTAGCCTGCGGCGCTGATGAGGAAGGAGGCGGGGATGCCGCCGATGGTGACCCGGAGGCGATACCAGCCGGGGGATCCCTGGGTGATCGCCGTGGTGACCGCGGCGCCGGGGGCGGACGGGGCGATCAGCGTGAGGATGGCCGCGCTCGGCCCGGTGCGCGTCATGGTGATCACCGGGGCCGGGATGCGCTGCAGCATCTGGTGGGAGACCCAGCCCTGGTAGGGGTTGGCCTGGCCGCGGATGACCTGCGTTGAGCCGGGTGGGATCACCTGGCCGGGCAAGGCTATCTGGCTGATATCCAGCCGCGTGCCCGGTGCGGTGGCGACCGCGTAGGAACGGCCCACCCGCGTCACGGTCAGGCCCGGGTCCAGGTGCCATAGCTGCTGATAGCTGGCGGCGCCTGAGGCGCGGTCGAAGACCAGGACCAGATCGGGATCCTGGTCGACGTAGACGCTGCGCTCGCGGGGGTTCCCGTCGAAGGCGGTATCGGCGAACTCGAAGAACTGCCCGTCCGGGCCGATGACCTGGCGGGTCAGGGCGGTCGGCGCGTCGCCGTCGAACGGTACGCCGGGCATGACCAGGACGTTGCTCGCCTCGGGCGATTGCAGGTACGAGCGGTACGGGGTCTCCTCGTACCCGGTGTCGCCTGCGTCCACCAGCAGGTCGCGCCCGCGCGCGTAGTAGGTCAGCGACATGTGATCGTCGTGGCCGTGGACCTGCCGGGCCGGGCCGAAGCGCAGCGAGTAAAACGACGCGCTGCCGAACGGCCGCCAGGTGGACCGGCCGAACACGTACCCGGCGCTGTACACCGCGACCCGCTGCGCGGGCGGCGACCCGCTGGCGCCGTCGGTGGTCGCGTACTGGAGCGGAGTTCCCGCTGGCCCAGGCCCCGGCCCCTCCACGTAGGTATCGCCGATCTGCACCAGTTTGCCGTCGGGCTGGGTGGCCTGAGCCAGGAACTCGGGCATCAGCGCGATGCGGGACGTGATCGACGCCGGCAGCGAGTAGCCGCAGGCCGCCAGTTGCCGCTCGGCCTGCGTCCACAGGTAGTAGGTGAACCTGGCGTAGCCGGTGGCCTGCTCGTTGGTGGCACCCTGGGCGTCGACGGCCGGGCCGAGCGGGTTGGGCGCGAACGAGGCGAGCATCTGCTGGAAGGCCACCCGCCGCCACGCGAGGGCCTGCCCGCCGAACGCGCCGGCCGGGTAGGAGCACCCGATGTTCAGGATCTCCAGGTCTTGCTTGAGTCCGTGGTTCCAGGCTCCCTGCCAGTGAGCGGCCTGGTAGTTGACCATGGGCGGGATCTGGTCCGCGATCCAGCTCTGGCCTCCAAACGCCTCCGACGAGCAGATCAGCGTCAGGGGGTCCCGCCATTGGATGGGAACATCCCGGAGCCAGCCCTGTAGCAGGGCCCGGGCGCGGGCCAGGTACGCGCCCGCGCCCGGGCCGCCGTCCAGGTACCGCTCGACGAGGGCCAGGATCCATCGTCCGGCCTGGAAGGTCTGAACCCAGGTCGGGTGGTGGAAGGGGTCGGCCGACCAGTCGACGTTGCCGTCGCGGCCCGGGTCGATCGTCACCGCCGACCACGGCGAGATCGTGAGCCGCCCGGCCATGATCTCCGCCGCCGTCCCGGGAGCGAAGGAGGGCAACGGCCCGCACGCCCTGGCCGCAGGCGTCAGCGGCTGCGTGGGGGCGGGAGCCGCCCGTCTGATGTCCGGCCGCGCGGTAGCAGACCGGGCGACCGCCGGCCTGGCCGGCGACGCGGAAGGCGCCGCGGAAGGCGCCGCGGACGGCGCCGCGGTGCAGCCCGCCAGTACGAGAGCAGCCAGCAGTGCTAGCCCCGGGGGGGCGACCCCCCGAGATCCCCCCGCGCCTGGGGGGAAACCTTTCCCCCCAGACCCCCTCGGCCCCCTGATCACCAGGGGCCGAACGTGCGCTCGGCGGTGGCGGTCACGGCGTCGCAGAACTCGGCTAGTTCCATGCCCTTCACCTCGGCCAGGCAGCGCACGGTGTAGGCGGCCATCGCCGGGGAGTTGGGCCGGCCGCGGTTCGGCACCGGGGTCAGGAACGGCGCGTCGGTCTCGACCAGGAGCAGCTCCACGGGGGCAGCCGCGGCGGCCTCCCGGAGCGGCTGCGCGTTCGTGAACGTCACGTTCCCCGCGAACGACATCACGTACCCGGCCTCGGCGCACTGCTTGACCATCGCGACGTCTCCGGAGAAGCAGTGGAACACGACGCGGGACGGCGGCCCCTCCTCCTCCAGGATGCGCAGCACGTCGGCGTGCGCCTCCCGGTCGTGGATCATCAGCGCCTTGCCGGTGCGCTTGGCGATCGCGATGTGCTCGCGGAACCACCATCGCTGTACGTCGGGCTCGGCGTAATCGCGGTAGTAGTCGAGCCCGGTCTCGCCGACGGCGACGACCCCCGGTCGCCGCGCCAGCGCCTCGATCTCCGCGACCGCCCCGGCCGGGACCGCCGCCACCTCGTTCGGGTGGATCGCGACCGCCGCGTAGACCCCGTCGTGCTCCTCGGCGCGCTCCGCCGACCAGCGGGAGGAGCCCAGGTCGGTGCCGACCGTGACCACGCGGCCAATGCCGGCCGCCTGTGCCGCCGCGAGCACGTCCGGAACGGGCACGTCGATCATGTCCAGGTGGGTGTGACCGTCGAGCGCCGGCCTGGGCAGGGGTGAGGGCGGTACCGGAGGTGTCACCACTGCTCGTTCGGCCTCGAAAGATTGGTCATCAGGCCCCGAGGCGGGCAAGTTCCTCGTCCACCACGGCGGTGTCGAGCTTGGTGAACAGCGGAGTGGGCGTGGCCAGCGGGGTGCCGGCGCGCAGCGGCGCGGAGGACCAGCGGGCGGCCCCGTCGTACCGCCCGGTGATCACCGGGTACGGGGCTCCGCCGTCCTCGTCCACCTCGGCGATGTACGGCATGTCCGACCAGGTCCCGGCGCCGCCGAGCATCTGGTGCACCTGCTGGGACGACCGGGGCAGGAACGGGGTGAGCAGGGTCTTCGCGTCGTCGACGAGCTGAAGGGCCACGTGCACGACGGTGCGCATCCTTTCGGAGTCCGATTCGCGCAGCTTCCACGGCGCCTGCTCGGAGAAGTACTTGTTGGCCTCGGCCACCGTCCGCATCGCCTCGGTGATCGCGAACTTGAACCGCGAGGCGGCCAGGTGCTCGCCGACCGTGCCGAAGGCCCGCCTGGAGCCGGCCAGCAGGTCAGCGTCGACCCCGGTCAGCGCGCCCGCCTCGGGGATCGAGCCGATGTTGCGGGCCGCGAAGGACACCGCCCGGTTGACCAGGTTCCCCCAGGTCGCGACCAGCTCGTCGTTGTTCCTGCGGACGAATTCCCGCCACGTGAAGTCGGTGTCCTGGTTCTCCGGGCCGGCGATGGCCACGTAGTAGCGCAGCGCGTCGACGTCGTAGCGGGCCAGGAAGTCGCGGACGTAGATCACCACGGCGCGCGAGGAGGAGAACTTCTTGCCCTCCATCGTCAGGTACTCGCTCGACACCACCTCGGACGGCAGGTTCAGCGTGCCGAGCGGGCCCGGCGAGCCGCCGCGGGCCCCGAGCCCGCCGTACCCGAGCAGCATGGCCGGCCAGATCTCGGCGTGGAAGACGATGTTGTCCTTGCCCATGAAGTAGTACGACTCGGCGTCCGGGTTGTTCCACCAGGCGCGCCAGGCGTCCGGGTCGCCGCTGCGCCGGGCCCACTCGATCGACGCCGACAGGTAGCCGATCACCGCGTCGAACCAGACGTAGATCTTCTTGTCCGGGCGGTCGCGCCAGCCGTCGAGCGGGACGGGGACGCCCCAGTCCAGGTCCCTCGTGATCGCCCGCGGCTGCAGGTCGTCGAGGAGGTTGAGGGAGAACTTGAGCACGTTCGGGCGCCAGTGGCCCGCCTTGGCCTGCAGCCAGCTGCCGAGCACCTCGGCGAACGCGGGCAGGTCGAGGAAGTAGTGCTCGGTCTCGATGAAGACCGGCGTCTCGCCGTTGATCTTGGACCGGGGGTCGATCAGGTCGGCCGGGTCGAGCTGGTTGCCGCAGTTGTCGCACTGGTCACCGCGCGCGCCGGGGTACCCGCAGATGGGGCAGGTGCCCTCGATGTAACGGTCGGGCAGCGTGCGCCCGGTGGACGGCGAGATCGCGCCGAGCGTGACCTTCGGGAAGATGTAGCCGTTCTCCAGCAGCCCGGTGAACATCTCCTGGGTGACCGCGTAGTGGTTGGCCGTGGTGGTCCTGGTGAACAGGTCGTACGTCATCCCCAGGCTCGTCAGGTCCTCGACGATCACCCGGTTGTAGCGGTCGGCCAGCGCCCGCGCCGACACGCCCTCCGCGTCCGCCTGGACCTGGATCGGCGTGCCGTGCTCGTCGGTCCCGCTCACCATGAGCACCCGGTGGCCCGCCATCCGCTGGTACCGGCTGAACATGTCGCACGGGAGCGCGAAGCCGGAGACGTGCCCGATGTGACGGGGACCGTTCGCGTAAGGCCAGGCCGGAGCGGACAAGATGGTGCGCATGGGTTAAAGCCTAGGGGCAGCAGCGCGCTGCTCACGGTGATTAACCGCATTATCCCGAACGGACTGTGGTGACACGGTCACAGGATGGCGCGTGTGCTTGATGCCGAGGATCGAGAGGAAGAACGTGCCGAGGATCACCTGGCAGCTCACGATCAGGGCGGTGACCGAGGGGATCATGAGCCGCAGCGCGTGCTCGTAGTCGAGCTGGCCGAACTTCTGGCCGTGCCAGTACACCAGGGAGAAGACGAGGCCGACCAGGCCCGCGGCGCCGATCGCCGCGCCGAGCAGCAGCCCGCGCTCCAGGCTCAGCTTCTCCAGGACCCGCTGGATCTTCGGCTCCTCGGGCAAGAAGCCCTCCGAGCCGGCGTACACCTGGGTGAACAGCCAGAACAGCACGGACTGGAAGCCGATCACGACCATCGCCGAGGCCGCGACCAGCGTGTCCACGTCGAAGGTCACCGCGCCGACCTTGATCGGGTGCGGCACCACGACTGCGCCGATGGCCAGGCCCGCGATCAGCAGGACCAGGCCGGGCAGGAAGAACAGCCAGCGCGGGCTGAACAGCAGCAGGAACCGCAGGTGCCGCCACCCGTCGCGCCAGGAGCGCAGGTGCGGCGGCCTGCTCCGGCCGTCCTTGGCCAGCGTGGTGGGTACCTCGGTCACGCGCTGGCCGTACAGGGTGGCCTTGACCACCATCTCGCTGGCGAACTCCATCCCGGTCGCCTGCAGGTTCAGCGCGAGCACGCTGTCCCGGTTGAACCCGCGCAGCCCGCAGTGGAAGTCGCCGATCTTGCTGCGGAAGAACAGCCGGCCGATGGAGCTGAGCACCGGATTGCCCAGGTACCTGTGCAGCGGCGGCATCGCGCCGGGCGCGATGCCACCTGCGAACCGGTTGCCCATCACCAGGTCGGCGCCCTTGCGGAGCTCCTCGACGAACGGCATCAGGTGAGTGAAGTCGTAGCTGTCGTCGGCGTCGCCCATGATGACGTACGTGCCGTTGGCGGCGAGGATGCCGCCCATCAGCGCGTTGCCGTAGCCCTTGTCGCTGATCGGCACGACGCGCGCGCCCGCCGCCTCGGCCAGCTGCTGGCTGCCGTCGGTGCTCCCGTTGTCCGCGACGACCACCTCGCCGCTGATTCCGCTTACCTTCAGGAATCCAATAGCCTTGCGGACGCACGTCGCCACGGTCTCTGCCTCGTTGAGGCAGGGCATGACCACGGTCAGCTCCACGTCTTCTTCGTCTCCTTCACCGTGTCTTAACCGCAGATCCCGCCTCATGGGCCGCCTGCGTTCGCGCATCGTATTACCGTAGGCGGGGACGAAAGCGCGCGGTCGGCCGTTTTGTTCGTTGTCAGGGTTGTCAGCCCAGCACAGGGAGGGTACGGCTTGAGGGTAATGCCTGGGGCCACGTCGCGTGCGCCGTCGGCGCGGCCGGAGCGGTCCGTCCTGCCGACCCCGCCCGGCCTGGCCCGCGCCCGCTCGCTCGCCGTCAGGGTCTGGTCGGACCATCGCCTGTTCATCCTCGTGCTCGCGCCCGCCGTCTTGCTCCGCGTCGACGCCGAGCTTGGATACCGGTGGCAGTCCTGGTTCAACGACTCGTTCGAGTACCTGGCGAACACGATCAGCTTCTCCCTCGACCCGACCCGCGTGTCGGGATACTCCATCTGGCTCAGGATCCTGGAGCCGTTCCACAGCTACGCCCTCATAACGATTCTGCAACATCTTGAGGGCCTGGCGGTCGGCGTCATGGTCTACGCCCTGGCCAGGCACCGCTTCGGGGTCCGGGCGTGGATCGCCACGCTGGCCACCGTCCCGGTGCTCTACGACGGGTTCGAGATCCAGCTCGAGCACCTGATCATGGCCGACGTGCCGTTCCTGTTCGTGGTCATGCTGGCCACCACGCTCCTGCTGTGGAACCCGTCGGGCCCGTCTACCAGGATGTGCGCGTTCATCGGCCTGCTGCTGGGCCTCGGGGCCGTGCTGCGCTCGATCGGGCTGCCGCTGCTCGCGGTGTTCGCCGTGTACATGATCATCAGGCGGTTCAGCTGGCGGAAGGTGGCGGCCACCATCGTGGTGTGCCTCATCCCCGTGTTCGGGTACGCGGGGGTGTTCGACCTCGAGCACGGCCAGTTCGCGATGAGCGACGCCACCGGGGTGTTCCTGTACTCGCGGGTGATGACCTTCGCCGACTGCTCCGTCATCCACCCGCCTGCCGATGAGCTCGAGCTGTGCACCACCGTCCCGCCGGACCAGCGGCCGATCGCGCAGGCCTACATCTGGACCCCGCAGACCCCCCTGGACGGGTTCCCTTCGCCGAAGTTCTCCCCGGTGCCCAACCAGCTCGCGGAGAACTTCGCGATCCGGGCCATCGAGGCGCAGCCGATCGGGTACGCCAAGGCGGTCATCCACGACACCCTGATGGCGTTCGGCTGGAAGCGGATCGTGTTCCCGCAGGCGGCGACCTACGACGAGTACCTGTTCGGCACGCACTCGCTGCCGATCCCGTCCTGGGATCGCGTCAACCTCGGGAAGTACCAGACCTACGCGTCCTTCTACGTGCGGGGCAACCCGCTGACCGACGTGGTCAACCCCTACGCCACGATCATCAGGGTGTACCAGGAGTACGTCTGGCTGCCTGGCACCATTTACTGCCTCATCCTGCTCGCCGGGGCCGCGGGGATCGTCATGGCCTGGCGGCGGCTGGGCGGCGAGGCGCTGCTGCCGTGGACGATCTCCTTCGCGATGATCCTCATCCCGGCGGCGACTGCCGAGTTCGATTACCGGTACGTGCTGCCGGCCGTGCCGTTCGCCTGCCTGGCCGCGGTCATGGCCTTCAGCCGCGGTACCGCCGGTAACGACGTGCTGCGGCAGCTAACGGGGCGGGGGGAGGCCGAACGGGCCGCCGTCGTTTCCGGAGTCGCGGACGCGCCGCCGGCTTCTGCGGTCGACGCCGGCGACGACGAGCGTGATCTCGCCACGGACGACGCCTGAGGCTGCCTTGTCTTGCTGATCCGGCGCGGGCGTCGGGGGCGCGGCCCAGGCGGCGAGCTCGGCGAGGGTGCCGCGGACGATCTCCTCGTGGATCTTGGTGAGCTCACGGCACACCACGGCCTGCCGGTCTTCGCCGTGCGAGGCGGCCAGTTCGGCCAGCGTGCTCGCCAGCCTGCGGCCCGACTCGAAGTAGACCTGGGTCCGGCGCTCGTCGGCCAGCTCGGCGAAGCGCCTGCTCCGCTCGCCCTGGCGCCGGGGCGGAAAGCCCTCGAAGCAGAACCTGTCGGTGGGCAGGCCGGAGACGGCGAGCGCAGTGGTCACGGCGGATGGGCCCGGCAGCGCGGTGACCGTGATGCCCGCCGCGGCGGCCGCGGCGACCAGCCGGTACCCGGGATCGCTGATCCCCGGGGTTCCCGCGTCGGTGACCAGCAGGATGTCCTGGCCCGCCGCCAGGTCGGCGACGAGCGCGGGGATGCGGCGCGTCTCCACCGCGTCGTAGTAGGAGATCAGGCGCGCCCGGAGGGCGATGTTCAGGCTGGCCGCGAGCCAGCGCACGCGCCGGGTGTCCTCGGCCGCGATGACGCTGGCCCGGGCCAATTCCGCGGCCAGCCGCGGCGACGCGTCGTCCGCCCGCCCGATCGGGACCGCGGCCAGCGTCAGCACTCCGGCCTGCTGTGCCTTCCCGCTCGCCTCCGGACCGCTTTTGAGGCGTACCCTTCCCTCGTCGCTCGTTCCTCGCTCCTCAGTCCAGGCCACGCCGCGGCCCTTTGGCTCGCGGGAGAAGTCCAGCCGTCACCGCGCCCCTAAGCTCCCCGGCACAGTAGCATGTGCCCGATGATGGGTACCGAGACCGACGTTGCCGCGACGCCTGCCCCCGAGGAGGCCCGTCGGCTGTCGGCCCTGCGGGCCCGGCTGGCCTCGCCGATGCCTGACGACCGGCTGTGGGGATGGATCGGCCCGCTGCTGGTGACCGCGTTCGGCGCGTTCTTGCGCTTTTACCGCCTGGGTGTGCCGCGGGCCGTGGTCTTCGACGAGACGTACTACGCCAAGGACGCCTGGAGCATCCTGCAGCACGGGGTCGAGTGGTACTACGTCCAGAACGCCAACACGCTCATCCTGCAGGGCCACACGGCTCACCTCTTCGTCCCGTGCAGCGGGACGCAGTGCGGCGAGTACGTGGTGCAGCCGGAGGTGGGCAAGCTGCTCATCGCGGTCGGTGAGTGGATGTTCGGGCTGGACTCGTTCGGCTGGAGGTTCTCCAGCGCGGTGTTCGGCACGCTATCCATCCTGCTGATGTGCCGCATCGCCCGCCGGATGACCAGGTCCACCCTGCTCGGCTGCACGGCCGGGCTGCTGATGGCCCTCGACGGCCTGCAGCTGGTGCTGTCCCGCACCGGGATCCTGGACATCTTCCTGATGTTCTTCGTCCTCGCCGCGTTCGGCTGCGTCCTCATCGACAGGGACGTCTCGCGCGCCAGGCTCGCCGAGGCTCTCGCGCGCGGCCAGGACGGCGTCACCGGGTCAGGGCCGCGGCTCGGCTTCAGGAAATGGCTTCTGGCGGCCGGGATACTCCTCGGCCTGGCCGTGGGGACCAAGTGGATCGCGGTCTGGTACATCATCGCCTTCGGCGCGCTCGTCATCACCTGGGACATCGGCGCCCGCCGGGCCGCCGGCCTGCCGTCGTTCGTCCGCGGCGCGTTCCGTGACGCCGTCTGGCTGCCGCTGACGTTCGTCGTGGTCCCGCTGGTCACCTACCTGGCCACCTGGACTAACTGGTTCGCCACGAGCACCGGCTTTGACCGGGACTACGCCCAGCAGCACGGCGTCAACATCCCGGTGATCTCGCCCCTGTACTCGCTGTTCGAGTACCACGTGCAGGCGATCAGCTTCGGCGTGGGGCTGCGCACGCCGCACCCGTATCAGTCGCAGCCCTGGGACTGGCTGCTGATCACCAGGCCGGTCGCGTTCTTCTACGAGTGCTACACCGGCCCGGTGGCGGGCGCGGCGCACTACTGCCCGGCGACGAACTACAGCGGCCCGGAATGGTCGCAGGAGGTTCTCGCCATCGGAACCCCCGCCATCTGGTGGGGCTCCATGCTCGCGCTGCTGTTCTGCCTGGGCTGGTGGCTGCTGCACAGGGACTGGCGCGCCGGGGCGGTGCTGCTCGGCGTCCTCGCGGGCTGGGGGCCCTGGTGGCCGCTCGTGACCCGGACCAAGTTCTACTACTACGCCCTGGAATTCGAGCCGTTCCTGATCTTGTCGATCGTGCTGTGCCTGGGCTTGATCCTCGGGCCGGCTACGGCGAGCGTGCTGCGGCGCTCGGTGGGCGCGGGCATCGTCGGCGCCTACGTGCTGTGCGTGCTGCTGATGTTCTGGTACTTCTACTCGATCCTGGCCGCCAAGGTCATCCCGTATCCGGAATGGCTGAGCCATATGTGGTACCGGGTCGGAAAGGGCTGGATCTGACGCCTGCCCCGTCTTCAGCTAGTTCTCAGCTTTCATCCAGCTCGTTACTGGCTGCCCGGTGCACCATGGCTGGTGCGGGGTTAGGCAGTCCAGGGCCGTCAGCGGAAAATATTTTCCGTAACAGGGGGTACGTTTCCTGGGCTGTTTGGTGTCTATATACAGTGGGACAACAACTAACGGGGTGCACGATGAGCCGAGCCGAACACTCTAGCGAGGACCGAGCGCGATTCGAGCGCGAGGTCATTCCGCAGCTTGGCCAGCTATACCCGGCAGCGCTCCGGATGACGAGGAATCCCACCGACGCCGAGGACCTGGTCCAGGAGACGTCGGTCAAGGCCTACGCGGCGTTCGGCCAGTTCACTCCGGGCACCAACCTGCGCGCCTGGCTGAACAGGATCCTGACCACCACCTTCATCAACGTGTACCGCAAGCGGCGCCGGGAGCCGCAGCAAGCTCTCGGGGGCGACCTGCAGGAATGGCAGATGTCCGCGGACCGGCTGGCGCCGCCGGTGCCCTCGGCCGAGGCGGAGGCGCTGGACCGGACCACCGACTCCGACCTGCTGCGCGCCCTGCGCGACCTGCCGGGCGAGTTCCGCACCGCGGTTTACCTGGCCGATATCGAGGGCTACCCGTACCGTGAGATCGCCGAGATCATGGGGACCCCGGTGGGCACGGTGATGTCGCGGTTGCACCGCGGCCGCAGGAAGATCCGGGAGCAGTTGCAGGCCGGCCGGTTCGGCGCCGCCCCGGCCGAGTCGCCGGGCGCCTGACCCCCACCGGGCCGGGCGTCGCAGCTGCCGCGCCCTGCGCAGGCGTCCCTGGCTGGCGTCCTCAGGCGTCGGCGGGGAGTTCCCAGCCGAGAGCGACCGGGTCATAGACGCTCTCCACGTAGATCTGGTGCCATAGCGAGAACACGACGAGCAGCCAGACCTGCCGCCAGGTGGCCGCGGGGTCGCCCGCCCGGAAGCGGCGCAGGACGTCGAGCGCGGCCCCCTTGTCCAGCCACTGGCCGGTCTGCGCCGTGCGGACCACCTGCTCGGCGAAGCCGTACATGCCGCCGCCCAGCCAGTGCCCGAGCGGCACCGGAAAGCCGAGCTTGGCGCGTTCCGCGGCGGCCTGGGGCAGCAGGTCGCCGATGGCCTCCCTGAGCGCGAACTTGGTCGTGCCGGCGGCGGTCTTCTCCACCCTGGCCAGCCGCGCGGCCACCGCGAGCACCTCACGGTCCAGGAACGGGGTGCGCACCTCGAGACCGTGAGCCAGGGCCATCCGGTCCGCCTTGACCAGGATGTCGCCCGGCAGCCAGGTGTTCACGTCGACCAGTTGCATGGTGGCGACGTCATCAAGCCCGGCGTCGGCCGCCTGCCGGTAGACCGGGTCGGTGACGTCGAACTCGCTGCCGTCCTGGTACCTGACCAGCATCTCCGCCTGATCGGCGCGGAACACGTACGCGTTGCCGATGTAGCGCCGGCTCAGCGGCGTGGAGGTCCGGTTGAGCAGGCCCTTGCCCCGCGCGCCGGCCGGCATCTCGGAGGCCACCCGGCCGATCGTCGCGCGGCTCCACCTGGGCAGCGCCTGGCCCGCGCGGACCACGCCCGGCTGGTAGTAGACGCCGTACCCGCCGAACAGCTCGTCGGCCCCCTCGCCGGACAGCACCACGCTGACCTGCTTACGCGCCTCGCGGGCCGCGAACCACAACGGGACCGCGGCCGCGTCCGCCATCGGGTCATCAAGGTGCCAGACGATCCGGGGCAGGCAGGCGAGGAATTCCTCCGGGGTGATCACGTACGACACCTGCTTCAGCCCCAGCGCCGTCGCGGTCTGGTAGGCCAGGTCGATCTCGGTGAATCCCTCGCGCTCGAACCCGACGGTGAAGACCGGCAGGCCCGGACACGATTCGGCGGCGAGCGCGCAGATGGTGGCCGAGTCCACGCCGCCGGAAAGGTACGCCCCCACCGGCGCGTCACCGCGCAGGTGCACCCGGACCGAATCGCGCAGCGCCGTCAGGATCTTCTCCGGGTTGCCTGAGGAGGGCGACCTGGCCGGCCGGAGTTCGGGACGCCAGTACCTGAACACGTCGACCCGGCCGCCCGGCCGCGCGATCAGGACGTGCCCCGGCGGCAGTGACCGGTCTGGCGGCACCAAGGTGGCCAGCGCCGGCACGTACTGGAAGGACAGGTACCTGCGCAGCGCGTCAGGGTCGATCGCGGTCACCTCGCCGGAGTCGGCCAGCGCCTTGCGCTCGGAGGCGAACCTGAGCTGAGGCCCGGACCTGGACCCGGAGGCCCCCGCGGCCCCCTTGGCACCCGGGTGCCGCTGGCCCCCCGCGGTCAGCGCGTAGAAGAACGGCTTGATGCCGAACGGATCGCGCGCGCAGAAGAGCTCCCGCGTGCGCCGGTCCCAGATGGCGAAGGCGTACATCCCCCTGAGCTGGCGGAGGACGTCCTTGCCGAGCCACGCGTACATCTCGATCAGGACCTCGGCGGGAGATCGGCCGCGCAGCTTGACCCCGCGAGCGGCCAGCCGGGCAGTGAGCTCGGGATAGTTGTAGATCTCGCCGTCGAAGACCATGACGTAACGGCCGTCGGCCGAATGGATCGGCTGGTGCCCGGCGGGCGACGGATCGATGATCGCCAGCCGCCTGAAGGCCAGGGCCAGGTCATGGTCGGCGAAGTAGCCTTCGCTGTCGGGTCCGCGATGGGCGATGCGCATGACGGCGCGACCCACCCACTCGGTGTCGGGTCCTGCTCCGTCTGCCAGCGCCAGGCAGCCGGTCATTCCACCCATACGCGCCGCCAGACGATCGCGAGACCGGATACGTGCTTCAACTGCCCGACCAGCCTACTTGGGCCAGAACGTGATCCCGGCGACGTTCATGGCCAGAGCATACGTGCCGAGCTATGGTCGGAGGCATGACGAAGCTGCGCGGAAACCCGTGGGCGGTCCTGGTCGTGGTGTCGCTCGGGTTCTTCATGACGCTGCTTGACCTCACGATCGTCAACATCGCCATCCCCAACATGATCCTGAAGCTGCACGCCACCCTCGATGACGTGCTGTGGGTCCTCAACGCTTACGCGCTCGTGCTCGCGGTCCTGGTGATCACCGCTGGCCGGCTGGGCGACCTGCTCGGGGTGCGCACCATGTTCGCGGCGGGGATCGTCGTATTCACGGCCGCCTCGGCCGCCTGCGGGTTCGCGCCGGGGCCTGGCTGGCTCATCGGCTTCCGCGCGGTTCAGGGGCTCGGCGCGGCCATGCTGATGCCGCAGACGCTGGCGATCGTCACCATGGTCTTCCCGCCGGAGCGGCGCGGGGCGGCGTTCGGCATCTGGGGGGCGGTAGCGGGCCTGGCGACCGTGGCCGGGCCCACCCTCGGCGGGCTGCTCGTCACCGCCTTTGACTGGCGGTGGATCTTCTTCGTGAACCTGCCGATCGGGATCGCGGTCCTCGCCGTGACCTTCTACCTCATTCCCGACCTGCGCCCGGGCCGTAGGCACCGGCTGGACATCCTGGGCGTGGTCCTGGCCAGCCTCGGCCTGCTGGGCATCTGCTACGGGCTGGTCGAAGGCCAGCGCTACGACTGGGGAACGATCGCCTCCTTCGTATCCATCCCGCTCGTCATCGGGGCCGGGGTCGTGCTGCTCGCGGTGTTCTTCCTGGTACAGAAGCTCGGTCAAGGCGGCGAGCCGCTCATCCCGTTCACGTTGTTCAGGAACAGGAACTTCACGCTGATGAACTGGGTGTCGGGCACCCTTTCCATCGGCATGCTCGGCATCTTCCTGCCGTTCACCATCTACCTGCAGGACGCGCTCGGCTTCTCGGCGCTGAAGGCCGGCCTGACCATGGCGCCGGCCTCGGTCGTCATGATCTTCATCGCCCCCTTCCTCGGCCGGCTGACCGACAAGATCGGCGGCAAGTACATCCTGATGTGCGGGCTGACCCTGTTCGGGGTGGGCATGGGCTGGGCGGTCCTGGTGGCCGGGCCGCACTCCTCGTGGCAGGACTTCCTCCCGCCCCTGATCGTCGCCGGCCTGGGGATGGGCGCCACGTTCGCGCCGATGACGACCACCGCCATGCGCCAGGTCGAGCCCCGGATGGCGGGCGCAGCGTCGGGGGTGCTCAACACCGTCCGCCAGGTCGGCTCGGTGATCGGCACCGCGTCGGTGGGCGCCCTGCTGGAGAACAGGCTGGTGGCCTCGCTGACCAGCCAGGCCACCATCCGGTCGGCCGGGCTGCCCCCGCAGGTCCGCGCGAGCTTCATCGGCGGGTTCCGCCAGGCCGCCGCCAGCGGCCTGATCGGCGGCACGCCGGCCAGTTCCGGGACCCAGCACAACATCCCGAGGGCGCTCGCCGCGGAGCTTCAGCGACTCGGCGGCGAGGTGTTCAGCCACGGCTACGTGCTGGCCATGCGCTGGACGATGGTCCTGCCCATCGCCGTGGTGGGCGTGGCGGCGGCGAGCTGCGTGCTGGTCAAGCGTGACGTCGGCCAGGACCGCGGAACGGCACCGGCCCGGGAACCCAGTCAGATGGCGGGCACCATCAGCTCACCCGGCTCGTCGGGCCAGAACCCGGGCAGTTCGTCCGGGACCGGCTCGTAGGCGGCGGCCTCGAAGGGGAACCTGGCCGCGAACGCAGGCTCGAGGTCGGTGAGCCAGGTCGCGGCCGGGTCGAACCTGGCGAAGAACGGCGTCCCGACCAGGCTCGGGTCACGAGCCTGGAGCATGCGCAGCACGAAGACCCTGATCCCGGCGACCTCGGTCACCCCGTCGATGCACACCTTGCCCGGCGTAGCCGACATCGAAGGACCGCGGACCGTGCGGCAGAGGCCGGAAACACCCTGGTAGGCATCGCGGAAGATCTCGTAGGCGCGAGCCAGCGGCACGGCGAAGTAGTCCTGCGGGCCGGTGTCCCGCTCCACGAACATGTAGTAGGGGACCATGCCCATGCGCACCTGCGACCGCCACATGGCGCGCCACGCCGCGGGGTCGTCGTTGATGGACCTGATCAGCGGGGCCTGCGTACGGATCACCGCCCCGGTGCCGCGGATCCTGCGCACCGCCGCCTCGACCACCGCAGGCTCTAGCTCGCGCGGGTGGGAGAAGTGCGCCATCAGCGCGAGCGTCCGGCCGGAGGCGGTCACCTCGCCGAACAACCGGAGGGTGGCATCGGCGTCGGGGTCGGTGACGAACCGGTGCGGCCAGTACGAGAGCGACTTGGTACCGATCCTGATCGACTCCAGGTGCTCCAGGCGCGGGTCCAGGAGCGGCTCGATGTAGCGCCGCAGGACCGCCTCCCCCATGATCATGGGATCGCCACCGGTGATCAGGACGCTGGTCACCTCCGGGTGCTGGCCGAGGTAGGCGACGAGCGTACCGATATCGTCGGTGGCCATCTTCAGGTCGGGCTCGTCCACGAACTGCGCCCACCTGAAGCAGTACGTGCAGTACGCGTGGCAGGTCTGGCCCTGCCTGGGGAAGAACAGCACGGTCTCCGGGTACTTGTGCTGCAGCCCGGGCAGCGGCCTGCCGTGTAGGCTCGGCGCGTTCAGCAGCAGTTGTCCGGCCGGGTGCGGGTTCAGCCGCATCCGGATCTCGTGCGCGGCGGAGCGCAGGACGGCCTCCGGCGCCGCGCCGCTGATAAGGTCCGCCAGCCGCCGTACGTCGGCCGCGGGCAGCATGTCCGGCTGGGGAAAGACGAGCCGGTAGAGCGGGTCGGCCGGGGCCGCGTCCCAGTCGATGAGGTTCTCCAGGACGTAGGAATTCACCCGGAAGGGAAGGACCGCCGCCACCGCCCGCACGGCCAGGCGTTCATCAGGCGACAGGCCCGCTCGCTGGGTGAGCATTTCCAGGTGTCTCGCCGAGCACGCGCGAAACCCGCGACCTGCTGGCCGGGCGGACGGGATCACCTGCTGGGCATCAATCACGCGCTTTCTCCCTCCGTCTTGTGCGCGGCAGGCGCCATGCGCCGCCCAGCGCGCCAAAAAGCCCGATGACACCCGCTCCCCAGCGGTTCCCCCCGACCTGGCCGCGTTCCCCGGTACACGCTGACCACGACTGCTTCCACGTTGTTTTACGCTCCGGCAGACTTGTCGGTTCCGATTCTCCATCCGCTTTTGTTGGCGACGTGACAAGTACCATGGTTCGCAGGAAGTATTCGACTGGATCACAGGAACTTCTAATCGCCGACCCGGAAATTCACTCCATTCGGCGGCCCTTTTAGCCGTACAATCCCTGACCTGCGCCGGTTACCGTCCGTGCGCCCTGATCGGCCTTGCGCCCGGCCGACCCGGCCGGGTCATAATGGGGCCCACCAGGTAAGGCCCTCTTCTCGCCGAAGGACACCCAGGATGAGGCATCATCCCCGGCCGTACCCCCCGGTGACCCGCTGAGCGCGGCACCGGACAGCCCGGAGCGGTCGTCAGCAACCGGCGCTCTCCGTCCTCGCCGTGACCCGTCCAGGCCCGTGCTGGCCGTCGACGCGATGGGAGGCGACTACGCGCCCGACGAGATCGTCGCGGGCGCACTGGCGGCCCATCGCGAGCACGGCCTCCGCATCCTGCTGACCGGCCCCCCCGGCCGCCTGCGGCAAGCGCTGGCCGCGCTGGGCGCGGCGGGCGAACTCGGCATCGTGCCGGCCGAGGACACGCTGGCCATGGACGAGGGCGCGCTGGCCAGCCTGCGCCGCCCGCGGTCAAGCGTCGCGGTGGCCTGCCAGCTGGTCCGGCGCGGTGACGCTGCCGCGGTGGTGTCGGCCGGGTCCACCGGCGGCGTGGTGGCGACCGCGCGGCTGCGGCTGCGGTCGCTGCCCGGCGTGCTGCGTCCCGGGCTCGCCGTGGTCCTGCCGACCCGCCCGGGCCGTACCGTACTCATCGACGCGGGCGCCACCGCAGACCCCAAGCCGGAGATGCTCGTCCAGTTCGGCCAGCTCGGAGTGGCCTACGCCCAGCTCGCGCTGGGCGTCGCGGTGCCGAGGGTCGGCCTGCTCACCATCGGGACAGAACCGGGCAAGGGCAACAAGTTCACCAGGCGCGCGCACGAATTGCTGGCCGCCGACCCGCCCAGCGGCGCTCTCCCGCTGACCTTCGCCGGCAACGTCGAGGGCGGTCACCTGCTCGCCGGTGAGCTCGACGTGATCGTGACCGACGGCTTTACCGGAAACGTCGCGCTGAAGACGCTCGAAGGCTCGATCAGGTTCGCCTCGGCCGAGCTGCGGACCGCGGTGACCAGCACCAGGACCGCGCGGCTCGGCGCGTTCCTGCAGCGCCGCGGGCTACGCGAACTCGCCACCAGGCTGGACTCGGAGAGCTACGGGGAGCCGTCCTGCTGGGCCTGGGCGGGACCGTGGTCATCGCCCACGGCGCCAGCACCGCCCGGGCGATCACCTCCGCCTGCCTGCTCGCGGCCGACCTGGCCCGGGGCGAGATCACCGAGAAGATCACGCAGCGCTTCCTCCCTGGCCGCGGCGTCAGCCGCGGCGGGCATTTCCTCCGCCGCCCCTTAGCCCCGATACCCTTGAGTCATGGCCGATCCACAGCAGGTTCTCGCGCAGCGAGTGCAGGACGCCGCCGCCGCGGCGTTCGGCCCTGACTACGCCGACGTCGACCCGCTGATCCGGCCGTCGTCCTTCGCTGACTTCCAGGCCAACCTGGCGCTCCCGCTGGCCAAGCGGCTCGGCCGCCCGCCGCGGCAGGTGGCCGCCGAACTGGTCGACCGGCTTGATGTCGCCGACATTGGGGCCGAGCCCGTGGTCAGCGGGCCGGGCTTCATCAACTTCACCCTCCGCGATGACTGGATCGCGGCCCGGGCCTCGCAGATGCTCGAGGATCCCCGGCTCGGGCTCGAGCCCGTGGCCAGGCCGCAGACCGTCGTGGTGGAGTACTCCTCCCCCAACATCGCCAAGGAGATGCACGTCGGGCACCTGCGCACGACCATCGTCGGGGACGCCATCGCGCGCGTGCTTGAATTCGTCGGCCACCGGGTGATCAGGGATAACCACGTCGGCGACTGGGGCACCCAGTTCGGCATGGAGATCGAGTACCTGCTCGACGTCGGCGAGGACTCCCCTGAGGCGGCCCTGCTGCGCACCGACCCGAACGCGTTTTACCAGGCGGCCCGGCGCAAGTTCGACTCGGACCCCTCGTTCGCCGAGCGGGCCAGGAAGCGGGTCGTGGACCTGCAGGGCGGCGACCCGGGCACGCTGGAACTCTGGCAGGAGATCGTCGATCTCTCCCTGGATTACCTGCACCGCATCTACGGCCGGCTGGGCGTCACGCTCACCGACGCGGACATCAGGGGCGAGAGCTTCTACAACGACATGCTGGCCGATACGGTGGACAGGCTGGAAGAACAGGGCATCGCAGTGTACAGCGACGGTGCGCTGTGCGCGTTCCCGCCCGGCTTCACCGGGCGCGAGGGCAGGCCGCTGCCCCTCATCATCCGCAAGCGCGACGGCGGCTACAACTACGCCACCACCGACCTGGCCACCATCCGGTACCGGATCGATGAGCGGCACGTAGATCGCGCGATCTACGTGGTCGGCTCGGACCAGGCCCTGCACTTCCAGATGGTGTTCGCGGTGGCCAGGCAGGCGGGCTGGATACCTGAGGGCGCCAGGTTCGAGCACGCCCAGATCGGCCTGGTGCTGGGCACCGACGGCAACCGGCTGCGGACCCGGTCCGGCGATAACGTGCAGCTCAGCGACCTGCTCTCGGAAGCGGTGGAGCGCGCCAGGAGCATCGTGGACGAAGTCGGCGCCCCGACCAGGCTCGACCCCGCCGAACTGGACGGCGTAGCCGAGGCGGTCGGCATCGGGGCGGTGAAGTACGCCGACCTGTCGACCGCGCGCGACAGCGCCTACGTGTTCGACTGGGACCGGATGATCTCGTTCCGCGGCAACACCGGCCCGTACCTGCAGTACGCGACCGCGCGGATCAGGTCCATCTTCCGCCGCGCCGGCGTTGTGCCCATCTCCGGCGCCGACCCGGACATCCGCGGATCGCGGGTGGCCGTCACCGCCGCGCCGGAGCGGGCCCTGGCGCTGCGGCTGCTCGATTTCGGCGCCGTCGTGACCGGTGCCGGCGAGGCCGCCGAGCCCCACCGGCTAGCCGCGTACCTGTTCGAGGTGGCCAGCCTGTTCACCACGTTCTACGAGGAGTGCCCGGTGCTGAAGGCCGAGCCGGAGTCGCTGCGGGCGAGCAGGCTCGCGCTGTGCGCCCTCACGCTGCGCGTCCTTACCGTGGGCCTTGGCCTGCTCGGGGTGCCGGTTCCCGAGCAGATGTAACCGAGCGCTGAACTCCCGGCCCCGGTACGGGGTCATCGCGCCCCGCGACCCGGGGGCGCGGGTGAACTATCGAACGTATTGCTTACGTGCGCGGGGAATCCCGGCGCCGCCCGGGCCGGTCACGGCAGTCTCGGATCCGTGGATACGAAGGGGCCGTCCATTGGCTACCCAGAACCCTTGTAGGCCCGCCCAGTCACGTCTGGACGCGCGAAGCGGGTGCGCCGTCCATCGAAGGAGGCATCCATGATGGCCCGCGATCGGCGTTACCGAAGAGGCCGCCGCTCCGTCCTGAAGACCCGTGCCGGCCTCGCGACCGCGGTCCTGGCCTGCGGCGCGATCGCCGCGGGGACGATCGCCGCGGTCGCGGCCACAGGCGCCGGCCGCGCGGCCGGGACGGCGGTGAGCCCGGCCGCCTACACGGCGCGGTCCGGCAGCGAGGGAACGGTGCTCAGCTCGGCGCTGGGCAACTGGTACAAGTCCAGGCAGGCCTCGTACTCCGAGCTGGCCAGCCTGACCCAGGCGCAGGGCTACAGCCAGACCAACCACCAGGGCCAGACGCTCGACATCCAGCGCGGCATCGTGGTCCTGGCCACGAGCAGCTACCTGATCCTGCAGTCGGCCAACGGGTCGCTGCACCTGTGGCTGCTGTCGAGCGGCACGCAGATCCAGAACGTCGCGGGCACGACGGCCGGCACGATGGCGCTGACCGCGAGTTCCAGCGCCACCCAGCAGGCGATGGCCTCGGGCAACATGATCCCGGCGACCACGCTGCTGGCCGGGAGCCCGGTCACCGCCGCCGCGCTGCTCACGCCTGCCGCCGTCCCGGAGACCGCATCGGTGCAGGTGGCCAACACCGACCTCACCGTGACCGTCACCGTGACCCACACCACGGCGGCGGTATCGCAGACTGCGACCACGCCGGCCGCGGCCGCCCCGGCCCCGGATGACATCACGTTCACCCAGTCCGCGTGGCAGGCCGTGGACTTGGTTGCGCGCGGCGACCTGGCGGTGGTGGTCGGGACGCGCTCGAACGGGACGCTGCACGCCCAGCTGGTCCTGTTCACCCCGCTCAGCACGATGTCCGTCGGCGGGACAACCGGCGGTACTCACTGGTGAGCCGGCCCCGGCCGGCCGGGGGCCGCGCACCCGGTGCGCGGCCCCCGTCAGACCCGTTCGATGATGGTCGCGTTGGCCTGCCCGCCGCCCTCGCACATCGTCTGCAGGCCGAACCGGCCGCCCGTCCGCTCGAGCTCGTGAAGCAGCTTGGTCATCAGGATCGCCCCGGTCGCCCCGAGCGGGTGCCCGAGCGCGATGGCCCCCCCGTTGGGGTTGGCCCGCTCAAGCGACGCCCCCGTCTCTTCCGACCAGGCCAGCAGGACCGGCGCGAAGGCCTCGTTGACCTCGAACACGTCGATGTCCTCGACCCTCATCCCGGACTTCGAAAGCACGGTCCTCGTCGCCGGGATCGGGCCGGTCAGCATGATCACCGGGTCAGCGCCGACGACGGCGAGGGCGTGCACCCGCGCCCGCGGGACCAGTCCGTACCGGTCCAGCGCCGCCTGCGACGCGAGCAGCAGCGCGGCCGCCCCGTCGGAGATCTGCGAGGAGACCGCGGCCGTGATCTCCCAGCCTTCGCGGAGCGGAGCGAGTCCGGCCATCTTCTCAAGCGAGGTGTCCCGGCGCGGGCCCTCGTCCTGGCTGACCCCGTCCAGCGGCGCTATCTCCCGCTCGAACCTGCCCTCGTCAATGGCGCGCACTGCCCGCTGGTGGCTCTCCAGGGCGAACTCCTCCAACTGGCCGCGCTTGAACCCCCACTGCTCGCAGATCATCTGCGCACCGCGGAACTGGGAGATCTCTTGCCCGCCATAGCGTTTCTGCCAGCCTTCACCCCACGGGCCCGGCATGCCCGCTTGCCTCGGCAGCGCGACGCTTGAGCCCATGGTGACCACGCTCATGCTCTCCACCCCGGCCGCTATCACCAGGTCCTGGGTGCCGGACATCACGGCCTGCGCCGCGAAATGGACGGCCTGCTGGGAGGATCCGCACTGCCTGTCGACGGTCACGCCGGGAACTCCCTCGGGCAGCCCGGCCGATAGCCAGGCGTTCCTGGCGATGTCGAGGGTCTGCGGGCCGATCTGCGAGACGCAGCCCATGATCACGTCGTCCACCGCGCCAGGGTCAATCCCCGTGCGATCGACCAGGGCTTGCAGAGCGTGGGCCGCCATGTCCACGGGGTGGACCCCGGCGAGGCCTCCGTTCCGCTTGCCGATCGGGGTGCGCACCGCGCCGACTATGAACGCATCCGCCATGACGGCCTCCATACGCGGACTTGCGGGACACTTCGTGTCATCACGGTACCTCGTATCGCGCCAGAGGGCCGAATGCCATAATCTCGATATGCGTCGGCACGACAGCGAATTCAGGAGGAAGCCGTGACCGGACTCATCCTGCTCCTGCTCATCGGTGCCCTTATCGCGTTCGCGTGGGTGCGCCTGCGCGGAAAGCTGAAGCTGCCCGTCTCGGGCAAGCATTGGATTGGGCCGATCTTCATCATCGCCATCGTCGTGCTCATGCTCTTTTCCAAGCACCAGGGCCACTGAGCACGGCACCGGACGGGTAAGGGCCGGCTGACGCTGCGGGGCATCTCGAACCAGACCGCCTTGCCTTCCGGCGTCGGCCTGGATCCCCACCGGGTCGCCAGCTGTTCGACCAGGTAGAGTCCCCGGCCGCCCTCGTCGGTTTCGCCCGCGGTCCGGATGCGGGGCAGCCTCAGGTCGGCGTCGAATACCTCCACCCACACCGCGTTCGCGCCCCGCCTCAGGCGCAGCGCGAACTCCCTGGCCGGCCGGTGGGTTCGCGGAGACCACGGCAGGTCGGCCTCCGCCGGTGAACTGTCCCAGCCGGGCCCGGATCCGGGCTGGACCGGCACCGGGGAGCGGAAGGGCGCCGGGTCGCGGGCGTGGGCGAGGGTGCTGACCGGGGCGGGCATGATGACCGGGTCCAGGTCGAAATCAAGCGCGCGGCCAGGACTCGGCGTGACCGACGCGTGCAGCACGGCGTTGGTGACCACCTCGGAGACCAGCAGGCAGCCGAGGTCGATCTGCTCGGCGTCCATGCCCCAGGACCGGAAGGTCTGGGCGGTCAGCCGCCTCGCCTCGGAGACCATGATCGGCTCGGCGGGGAACACGCGCTCGGTGGAGGCCAGCTCCGTCGGCGAGGACTTCACGACCAAGATGGCCATGTCATCGTCGATGTCGCCCGGAACCGCGAACTCGGCCGCGGTGGCGACCGCGTCGGCGTCTCCGCTGGCCGCCGCCGCACGGACCGCCTGCTCCAGCATCTCCACCGCTTCGGTCTCCGAGTACTGCCCGGAGCCGTCGGCGCGCGCCCTCCGGTCGGTCAGGCCATCGGTGTAGAAGACCAGGATGGCCCCCGGCGGCATCAGGATCGTCTGCTCCTTGTACGTAGGCAGCCCGCGGATCCCCTTGCCGCGCACCCCGAGCAGGACGCCTTTGTGCCGGAACTCGAGCTGGCTTGACTGGCCGGCGCTGATCAGCAGCGGGGCGTCGTGGCCCGCGTTCGCGAAGGTCAGCTCCCTCGACCACGCGTCGTAGATCATGTAGATGCAGCTGGCCGTGGGCGGATCGCCGCCCAGCGGCACCCCGTCGTCGCCGGCGGGCGCGAGCGACCTGCACCAGTCGTCAAGTTTCCGCATGATGTCGGCGGCAGCCTTCTCGTCCTGCGCGAACGCCCGGAGCGCCGCGCGCAGCTGACCCATGATCGCCGCCGCCCGCGCGCCCCTGCCCTCCACGTCGCCGATGACGATTCCCACCCGCCCGGCCGCCAGCGGGATGATGTCGTACCAGTCGCCGCCCACCTGAGTCTGGATGCCCTGCCCCTGCGTCTCCAGCGGTTTGGCCGGGACGTACCGGCAGGCGACCTCCAGCCCGTCCAGTTCCGGTATGGCCTGCGGCAGCAGGCTCTTCTGAAAGGCCAGCGCGGTCTGCCGTTCGGTCTCGAACAGCATCGCGTTGTCGATCGCGATGGCCACCCGGCTCGCGATCGCGCCGACCAGATCGCGGTCAGGGGTGTCGTAGTTGCGCTCGTCACGGTCGGTGAGCCGGGACAGGGCCAGGCTCATCACGCCGAGCAGGTCTCCCCTGGCGTACAGCGGTGCCGCCACGACGGAAGTCAGGCCGGCCTCGTGCGCCGCCGCCATGCTCTCCGCGCTCGGGGCCGGGTAATCCGAGGTCTCCAGGTCGGTGACCGCGATCGTCTCCAAGCGCGCCATCGCCTGCTGGCAGAAGTGGCCCTCCGGGTAATGGATCGGCTGGCCGGTCTGAGCCCAGGTGCCTGGCGGCGGCACCCAGTCGTTCGCGTGCCGCTGCACGCGGCGGATGAGCTGGTCACCCTGGAACAGGTCGATGAAGCAATGGTCGGCGAACTGCGGCACGAGCATCTCCGCCACGTGCTTCAGGGTGGTACTGATCTCGAGCGAGCCCGCCAGCCGCTCGCCCACGCGCTCGAGCAAGGCAATCATGTCCTGCCGTCCCTGGCCGTCCCGCTTGCTGGCCTCGCGGACGAGGATCATCATCCCGTCAATGTCACCGCCGGCGTGGCGCAGCGGCACGGCGAATCCGCGCATGAGCGCGTGCGACCCGTCTCCGCGGGTGCTTGAGAAGGTTCCCTCCCACCACCGCCCGCGCAGCACCTGCCCCGCGAGATCCTCCATCCTGCGCAGGTCATCGCCGGCGAACAGGCCCAGGGAGAGCACCGGGCAGCCCGCCAGCCGTGACATATCGCCGGAAACGCGGAAAAGCCGCGCCGCGTATTCATTGAGGTACAGGAGATTATTGAGCCGGTCGGCGACGACGACTCCGAGGTCGGCCTGGCTGAGGACCATATCCGCCGGGAGGTACGCGTCGAACGCGCCCTCACCCCAGCTTGTCATGCCCCGCTCCCCCCGAACATGGCAGCGTTGCCGAACGACATGATCACGCTCCGGGCGTCGACTGATACGGGCTGGATACGGATACGAATATATGCGCCGCGACGTGACCGGGGAGCTGTGTTGAGATGGCTTCCGCCGAGTCGCCGACCGTCACGCGCACGCCATCGTCGCCCGCCATGAGTATCACCTCGCGTCCGGGTTGTATCCCGACGCGCTTGAGTTTAAGCATCAGGGGAAGGTCGCTTTGAATTTGCTCGCCAATTCGCCGGATGACGGCTCGCGTGATGTCCGCCGATGCGACCTTTGTCATCGCCTCACCCGTCTCGTTCATTGCCGCGCGCATCTGTTCGGCCGCCTCGCCCGGCAACCCGAGTTCCGCCAGTCCGGGGATGAGGTTGCCATGAGGGCACCGGACGGGGTAGCCGAGCAGTTCGAGAAGGCGGCGCTCGACGCTCTCTGAGATCACGTGCTCCCAGCGGCAGGCCTCGATGTGCACCTCCTCCCACGGGAGCTTGATGACCCCGACGAGCAGGCATTCGGCCAGCCGGTGCTTGCGCATCACCCGGGTGGCCAGCGCCCGGCCGGTATCGCTCAGGGCGAGCTGCCTGTCCCCGGCGACATGGACCAGCCCGTCCCGTTCCATCCTGGCTACCGTCTGGCTGACGGTCGGGCCGGTTTGCGCCAGCCGCTCGGCGATCCGGGCCCGCAGCGGGGTGACTCCCTCCTCCTCGAGTTCGAAGATGGTGCGCAGGTACATCTCCGTGGTGTCAATGAGCCCGTGGGCGGTCAACTCCTCATCCCTCCTGCATGTGATGCTATGCCGGAGAGCGGTGCCCCGAGGCGGTCGTGTCCGCGAATAATCCTCACCCCTGCCCTGGCTACCGCAACCCAGATCAGGGCGGTTGAATGATAGCTCTAGTATCGTGGCTGGCGCCCAAAGAGAGGAAACCGATGTCGGACTTCAAGCCGGGCCTTGAAGGGGTCATCGCCTTCGAGACCGAAATCGCCGAGCCCGACAAGGAGGGCGGCGCGCTCCGGTATCGCGGGGTCGACATCGAGGAACTGGTCGGCCATGTCTCCTACGGGCACGTCTGGGGGCTTCTGGTCGACAACGCCTTCGCGCCCGGCCTGCCGCCTGCCGAGCCTTACCCCATTCCGGTGCACTCCGGTGACATCCGGGTCGACGTGCAGAGCGCCCTGGCCATGCTCGCCCCCGCCTGGGGGCTGCGGCCCCTGCTTGACATCGGCGACGAGCAGGCCCGCGAGGACCTCGCCCGCGCCTCTGTCATGGCCTTGTCCTTCGTGGCCCAGGCGGCCCGCGGGATCGGGCTGCCGATGGTGCCTCAGCGCCGGGTGGACGAGGCGGCCACGATCACCGAGCGGTTCATGATCCGCTGGCGCGGTGACCCTGACCCGCGGCACGTCAAGGCGGTCGACGCGTACTGGACGTCGGCGGCCGAGCACGGCATGAACGCCTCGACGTTCACCGCCCGGGTGATCGCCTCGACGGGATCCGACGTGGCCGCCGCCCTGTCCGGTGCCGTGGGCGCGATGTCGGGCCCGCTGCACGGCGGCGCGCCGGCCCGGGTCCTGCACATGATCGAGGAAGTCGAACGGACCGGGGACGCTGAGCAGTACGTGAAATCCGTCCTTGACCGCGGCGAGCGGCTCATGGGGTTCGGGCACCGGGTGTACCGGGCCGAAGACCCCCGCGCCCGCGTGCTCCGCCGCACGGCCAAGGCGCTCGGCGCGCCGCGTTACGAGGTCGCCCTGGCCTTGGAGAACGCGGCCCTGGCCGAGCTCAGGGCGCGGCGCCCGGACCGGGTGCTCGAGACCAACGTGGAGTTCTGGGCCGCCATCGTGCTGGACTTCGCGGGCGTTCCGGCGCACATGTTCACCTCGATGTTCACCTGCGCGCGGACGGCGGGCTGGGCCGCCCACATCCTGGAGCAGAAGCGTACGGGCCGGCTGGTCAGGCCCGCCGCGCTGTACATAGGCCCCCCGACCCGGTCGGTCCGCGAAGTTCCCGGCGCGGCAGAGGTGCTCGACCAGGAGGTCTTAGCCGACCTGAACCCTTGAGCCGCCGGTAAGCTGCGACAATGAGGACTGTCGCCATCCCGCCGGAGCTCAGGCCGAAGGACGGGCGGTTCGGCAGCGGTCCCGCCAAGATCCGCCCGGAGCAACTGGCCGCGCTGGCGAACTCGGGCGCCGCGTACCTCGGCACCTCGCATCGCCAGCCGCCGGTCAGGTCCCTGGTGCACAGGATCCGCGCCGGCCTGGCCGAGCTGTTTCACCTGCCCGGTGACTACACGGTCGTGCTCGGCAACGGAGGGACGAGCGCGTTCTGGGACGCGGCTACGTTCGGGCTGATCGGCCGGCACAGCCAGCACCTGTCCTTCGGCGAGTTCTCGGCCAGGTTCGGCGCGATCGCCGGCCGCGCGCCGTGGCTGGCGGAACCGACGGTCGTGACCTCGGCGCCCGGCACGCACCCGGCGCCCTGGCCCGAGCCTGGGACGGATACCTACGCGCTGACGCATAACGAAACCTCGACGGGCGTGGCCATGCCGGTGGGCCGGGTGCCGGGCGCCGATCCCGGAGCCTTGATCGTGGTCGACGCGACCAGCGCCGCGGGCGGCCTTCCGGTGCAAGCCGAGGAGTTCGACGTCTACTACTTCGCCCCGCAGAAGGGGTTCGGCTCCGACGGCGGGCTCTGGATCGCCCTGATGTCGCCGACGGCCGTCGAGCGGGTCCACTCGATCGCCGCGACCGGCCGGTACATCCCCGACTTCCTCTCGCTGCGGGTAGCGGTGGAGAACGCGGCCAGGGACCAGACCTACAACACCCCCGCGGTGGCGACCTTGTTCCTGCTCGCGGACCAGATCGAGTGGATGCTCGGCCGGGGCGGCCTGACCTGGGCCACGGCCCGGACGGCGCAATCGGCTGCCGTACTGTATACATGGGCGGAGAAGGCGGCTTACGCTCACCCGTTCGTCGCCGATCCCGCGCAGCGTTCGCAGGTCGTCGGCACCATCGACGTCAGTGACGAGCTGTCCGCTGACGGCATAGCGGCGTCTCTGCGGGCGAACGGGGTGGTCGATACGGAGTCTTACCGGAAGCTGGGGCGCAATCAGCTGCGCATCGCCATGTTCCCCGCGATCGATCCGGCGGACGTGGCGGCCCTCACCGCCTGCATCGATTACGTGGTCGAGCACGGGGCGGCTAGCGGATGACCGACCCGATCACGACGACGAGCACGAGGAGCACGAGCACGGCGGGAAGCAGCCATCGGGGCACCCGGTTCACGATGACAGCCTATAAGCCCGCAGGCGACTTCAGAGCCGAGGTGGGCCATGGACGACAATTCTGACCGGGCAGGCCTGCTCGGCGGGCACACTCACCCCCCGCGGACCGGTTTAGCCCGCCGGACGCAGCTGGGGGTCAACCGGTCCGGAGGATCTCGTGCGAACTCTGGCGACCTGATGCGGCTGTTCGTGGCGATCGCCCCGCCTCCGGCCGTGCTCGACGAGCTCGACACCCTGGCCGGGCCGCTCCGGGTAGGCCGGCCGGACCTGCGCTGGACCAGCAGGGAGGCGTGGCATGTCACCCTGGCCTTTCTCGGCCAGGTCGATGAGGCCGCCGTGACCAGGCTGCTGCCGCGCCTGGAGCGCGCCGCCCGGCGCCATCACCGTTTCCGGCTGGCGTTCTGCGGCGCGGGCGCCTTTCCCGCCGCGGGCCGCGCGAACGTGCTCTGGAGCGGCTTGTCGGGTGACCGCGGAGCGCTCGCCCGCCTGGCCGAGTCGGTCACGGCCGGCGCGAGCCGCGCGGGCGCCCCGCCGCCTGACAAGGGCCGGCGCTTCCAGCCGCACCTGACCCTCGCGCGCTGTCGCATGCCAGCCGATGTCACCGAGCTGGTCGCGACGCTAGACGGCTTCCAGGGAGAGCCCTGGACCGCGGATCGCGTGCACCTGGTCCGCAGCCGCCTGGGCGCCACCGAGCAGCCACGGTACTCGACGCTGGCTAGCTGGCCGCTGCGCGCCCCTGAACAGGACGCGGATCCGGCGCCCTGACGCCCCCGCTACGCCTGCGACTGGCTGAGCTTCTCCAGGATGGGCACGGCCGCCCGGAGGGTGGCCCGCTCCTCGGCGGTCAGCTCGGCCAGGCGCCGGGCCAGCCAGGCGTCCTTCCTGCGCCGCACGCGCTGCACCACCGCCCGCCCCTCATCGGTGACGGTGAGGATCACCTGACGCCGGTCCGTCGGATGCGGCGACCGCAGCACGAGCTGGCGCTCCATGAGCACGGCGATGACGCGGGTCATGGAGGGCGGCTGCACCTTCTCGTGCTCGGCCAGCTCTCCCGGCGTCATCGCCTGGTGGACCTCCAGCGCCGACAGCGCGGCGAGCTGGGTCTCCGACAGCACGGCCTCGGTCATTCCCGAGGCAGCACGCTGGGCCCGCAGGCGCCTGGCCAGCCTGCTCACGGCGATCCGCAGGGCGGTGGCCAGCCCGGCATCAGTCGTGGTCCGCGTCACTGTCGTCATCTTGAACCTTCATCGGCCAGCGTAAGCCGTCGAGGTAAGTACATCACGCCCGCGCGCCCCCCGCAGCCGTGCGTTCTCGACGCCGCACCCGCGCCTGAACGGGCCGGGCCACCTCGTAGCCTGAACGGGTGGAGCAATCACGCGGCCAGGTGGAGCGCCCGTCGCCGCCGCCGCCGCTCGAGGCGAATGACCAGCTGGTCATCGGCGTCGTCACGGCCGGGTGGGCCATCGCGCTCGTCGTCCTGCTGATTGTCCGCGACAGCCTGCCCGCGCACTCGCGGTGGTGGATCTGGACGTGCGTCGCCGGGGTGGGTCTCGGGCTGTTCGGGCTCTGGTACGTGCCGAGGCTCAAGCGCGGCCGGGCAAAGGCGGCGCTCAGGGCGCGAGATCAGTCCGCCCCGCGGGACAGCGGCTCGAATACCGTCTCTTCGACGGAGACGCCAGGCAAGTCGACGAGGTCGTAACCGAGCTCGTCGATGACCGGCGCGACCGAGCGCCCCGCCGCTTGCCAGACCACCGATTCTGAGTGCGCTCCGCAGCCGTGGTCGGCCGAGACCACCCGGCCGTCATCTGGCGCGTACGTGTTCGCGCAGGCGCCGAAGAGCTGACCGAGCTCGCCTGTGAGCGGCACGAAGAAGCCGCAGCTCACGCACTGGGCGGGAGCCGCGTGCGCCAGCGGTGTCCGGGGGCCGTTCGCTGCGTACCACCGGGCGGATGCGCCGTCGCGCCCGGTGGCCGACAGGACGCGCGAACGCCCGGGCCACGGCCACCACCCGGCGTCCGGCTCCGCCGGATCCATTTCCTCGCCCTCGGGATACCAGTCGATGACCGCATCGTCGCCTTCCAGCAGCACCAGCGGGACGAGCCGCTCGTCGTCGGGCGGGGCGGGCAGCAGGTCGCCCACGCCGAGATCCCCCGGCCGCAGACGGTCCTGCCACGGCACCCAGGGCGGGGCGAGCAGGGCACCGGGCCCTGGCAACAGGACGGTCTCGCTGACCGTGACCGCCTTGGCCCTCGGCGCCCGGACGACCGTGACCACCCATCTCCAGCCGGTGTAGGCCGGGTCCTCGCACGCGAACACGTGCGCGACGACCCGTTCGCCCTCGGCTTGCACCTCGAGATGCTCGCCCACGCTGACGGCACCGATCACCTCCGCAACGGCGGCGCGCGCGAGGTCCACGGCCTCGGCGCAGGCCTGGTCTGGTTCCCTGGTGCGGACGGTACGGGCCGGGCTCACGATCACCTATCCTCGCTCATCACGCGCGGTGCGGCTATGATTACTCATTAATTGTTGCGACGGGGCGGGTCGCCGCAGTGGCGGCAACCAAGAATACTGGGTGCATGCGGATGTCCGAGGCGCTGCGGCGAACCGGCCTCGCCGCACGCGCCACGGGCCGCGCGGTCAGGACGGGCGGCCGCGCCGGAGCCACCGCCACCCGCAGGACGGGGGGGTTCGTGCACCGGGTAACCGGTGCGTCCGGGGCGGGCCGTACCGGGCTGTCCACGCTGATCGAACTGACCGCCGCGGGCGGCGCGGGGGACGCCTTCGTGGCCGTCTCGCTCGCCGGGACGATCTTCTTCAGCACGTCCGTGGATCAGGCACGCGGCAAGGTGGTGCTGTTCCTGCTGGTGACGATGGCACCGTTCGCGGTCCTCGCGCCGTTCATCGGGCCATTCCTCGACCGGATGCAGCAGGGCCGCCGTTACCTGCTGAGCGGCACGCTGCTCGCCCGCGGCCTGCTGTGCTGGGGCATGTCGGCCGCCGTCCACAGCCCGGTGACGCTGCTGCCCGCCGCGTTCGGCATCCTGGTTCTGCAGAAGGCCTACGGCGTGCTGCGCGCGTCGATCACCCCGCGCCTGCTGCCCGCGGAAATCACCCTGGTCACCGCGAACGCACGGTCCCAGCTCATCACGCTGAGCGGCTCGCTGCTCGCCGGGGGGGTCGCGGCGGGCATCCAGACCACGGCCGGGGCCGCGTGGGTGCTGCGCGCCGGGACGGTGATCTACCTCGCGGCCATGTTCCTCGCCCTGCGCCTGCCCGACCGGGTCGATTCCCCGGCGACCGCCCCGGCCGGGGGTGCAGGGTCCCCGGCGACCGCCCCGGCCGGGGGTGCAGGGTCCCCGACGACCGCCCCGGCCGAGGCCCCGCGGACCGCCGGCCCCGCTCATCAGCCGGATTTTTCGCCGAACGAGCGCCGGCGCTACGCCCGCCCACCCGATGGCGGACCCAGGGCGGCCGACCCAGGGCGGCCGGGTCGCACCGTTCCCTACCAGCGCCCGGGCCGGGATGAGCCGCGGTCGCTGCCGCCAGGCGCGGGTTCGGTGCCAGCCGATTCCTTCTGGACCTCAGAGCCCGGCCAGGACGACCAGGAAACAGCGCAGGAACCCGCAGCCCCCGGGGCGCGGGCGCCCACGGGCGCGCGCCGGTGGCGGACCCTGGCCAACGTCGGCCCGGTGGTGGGCGAGGCGATGCGCGGCAACGCGGTCCTGCGCGCGTTTTCCGGGTACATGGTCTTCCTCCTGGCGTTCCTGCTGCGCACCGAGCACTTCGGCGTCTCGCACAACTTCGCGCTCGGCGCCCTGGTCGCCGCGGCCGCGGCCGGCGGCCTGGCCGCGATGGCGATCGGCTCCCTCCTAAAGGCCAGGGCTCCGCAGCTCATCTTGTTCACCATGCTCGCCCTGGCGCCGATCGTGACGGCCGCCTGCGCTTATTTCTTCAGCCTGGAGGCGGCCATCGCGGTCGCGTTCACCTCCGCGCTGGCCGCAGGCCTGGCCAAGCTGGCGCTCGACTCCACGGTGCAGCGCGAGATCGGCGAGGAGATCCGCTCGTCAGCGTTCGCCGTGTCCGAGACGCTCAACCAGGTGTCGAACGTCGCGGGCAGCCTGGCCGGCGTCCTGGTGTCCATGCTGAACAACGGCCAGGTGGCCCTGGCCATCCCGGCGGCGGGCCTGACCGTCGCGCTGGTGACCATGGTCGCGCGGCGCAGGCGCCGCATCCTGGCGCAGCGCGTGAGCGCCGCTGCCCGGCCCGACCCGGTCGACCGGCCCCGCAGCCGACGCTAGAACTCCCGGTCAGCCGCCTCGCAGGTTACCCGATTTACCGTATTTGCCGGATAAGCGAGCGGCGGCCACGCAGGCGGCGGGTCAGGGCTCGATGTCGTCGGCGACGGCACGCAGGACGGCGGCGATCTTCTTCGCGTCGCGGGCGTCGGGGTGCTTGCCGCGGCGGTAGGTGTTCGACACGTCATCGAGCAGCTTGATGAGGTCCTCGACGATCACGGTCATCTCGTCTGGCTTCTTGCGGGTCTGCTTGACGGCCGCGACGGTGGGCGGAGGCTCGAGGATCCGCACCTGGAGCGCCTGGGCTCCCCGGCGTCCCTCGGCCACCCCGAACTCCACCCGCTGCCCCTGCCGCAGCACGGTCGTTCCCGAGGGCAGCGCCGATGAATGCACGAAGACCTCGCCGCCGTCGTCGCGGGCGAGGAAGCCATACCCCTTGTCGGAGTCGTACCACTTGACCTTGCCGGTAGGCACGTGCAGACCTCACGTCGAAAGAGAACTTAGAACAACCAGCGATCAGGTGACCGACAGGATGCTACGGGCATTTCTAAGGCTATCGGTCCGAGACGCCCGGCCGCAGCCTCGTTATCGCGGGCTCCTGGCGCATGACGCAAACGGCCCGGGGACATCCCCCGGGCCGTCCGCTTGCGTGACGTGGAGAATCAGAAGTCCATATCGCCGCCGCCTGGGGCGGCGGGGGCCTTGTCCTTCTCGGGCTTCTCCGCGATCACGGCCTGGGTGGTGAGGAACAGGCCCGCGATCGAGGCCGCGTTCTGCAGCGCCGACCTGGTGACCTTGGCGGGGTCGATGATCCCGGCCTTGAACATGTCGACATACTCGCCGTCATTGGCGTCCAGGCCGTGGCCGGCCGGCAGGGTCTTGACCTTCTCGACCACCACGCCGCCCTCAAGGCCGGCGTTCGCCGCGATCTGCTTGAGCGGCTCCTCCAGCGCACGGCGCACGATCTGCGCGCCGGTCGCCTCGTCGCCCACCAGGTCCAGCTTGTCGAAGGCGTTCCTGCCCGCCTGGAGCAGGGCGACGCCGCCGCCGGCGACGACGCCTTCCTCGACCGCGGCCTTGGCGTTGCGCACCGCGTCCTCGATGCGGTGCTTGCGCTCCTTCAGCTCGACCTCGGTGGCCGCCCCGGCCTTGATGACCGCGACGCCGCCGGCCAGCTTGGCCAGCCGCTCCTGCAGCTTCTCCCGGTCATAGTCGGAGTCGGTGTTCTCGATCTCGGTCTTGATCTGGTTGACCCGCCCGGAGATCTGGTCCGCATCACCCGCGCCGTCCACGATGGTGGTCTCATCCTTGGACACCACCACCTTGCGGGCCCGGCCCAGCACGTCCAGGTCCACGCTGTCCAGCTTCAGCCCGACTTCCTCGCTGATCACCTGACCGCCGGTCAAGATGGCGATGTCGCCGAGCATGGCCTTGCGCCGGTCGCCGAAGCCGGGGGCCTTGACCGCCACCGACCTGAACAGGCCGCGCATCTTGTTCACCACCAGGGTGGCCAGGGCCTCGCCGTCGACGTCCTCGGCGATGATGACCAGCGGCTTGCCGGACTGCACCACCTTGTCCAGCAGCGGCAGGAGGTCCTTGTTCGCCGAGATCTTGGAATTCACCACCAAGATGTACGGGTCCTCAAGGACCGCCTCGAGCCGCTCGGGGTCGGTGACGAAGTACGGCGCGATGTACCCCTTGTCGAACCGCATGCCCTCGGTGAGCTCAAGCTCCAGGCCGAAGGTGTTGGACTCCTCGACGGTGATGACGCCTTCCTTGCCAACCTTGTCCATGGCCTCGGCGATCATCTCGCCGATGGCCGTGTCGCCGGCCGAGATGGAGGCGGTGGAGGCGATCTGCTCCTTGGTCTCCACGTCCTTGGCCAGCTTGGACAGCTCCTCGCTGACCCGCTCGACCGCCGCCTCGATGCCCTTCTTCAAAGACATCGGGTTGGCGCCGGCCGCGACGTTGCGCAGGCCCTCGCGGACCAGCGCCTGGGCCAGCACGGTCGCCGTGGTCGTGCCGTCGCCGGCCACGTCGTCGGTCTTCTTCGCTACTTCCTTAACAAGCTCGGCGCCGATCTTCTCCCACGGGTCCTCGAGCTCGATCTCCTTGGCGATGGACACGCCATCGTTGGTGATCGTGGGGGCGCCCCACTTCTTCTCGAGAACCACGTTGCGGCCCTTGGGGCCGAGGGTTACCTTCACGGCGTCGGCGAGCTGGTTCATACCGCGTTCGAGCCCGCGCCGGGCATCTTCGTCGAACGCGATCATCTTCGCTGCCATAGGCTCCAGTCCTTCGTGGCGTACGCGCGGATCGAGCCGACGCCCGCGACGGACGGCATTCCCGGCGGCGGTCCCTTCCCGCCGCGCGGTCGTGCCTCATCGCCCGATCCCGTCATGATGTTGGCACTCACACTAGGAGAGTGCCAGCTCCATGTTTAGCACTCTCCCACCGAGAGTGCAAACGCCAACCCCCGAGCGAGGAGATGAGCAGGCCTGAGCCCGAGCGGGTCCGGGGGCCAGCGGCCCCCCCGAGGGGGTTTGGGGGGAAAGGTTTCCCCCCAAGATCAGGGGGATCCCGGGGGTCGTCCCCCCGGGGCTAGCACAGCCAGTACCGTTCGGCCCGGCCCCCGGGGGGGCCGGGCCGAATTTACCCGGCGGATCCGTGGCCCGAGGGCCACAAGCGAATCTACGAGACCACGACAACCTTGTCGGCCTGCGCGCCGCGGTCGCTTTGCGTGATCTCGAACTCGACCCTTTGCCCCTCTTCGAGGGTGCGGTAGCCATCCGACTGGATCGCCGAGAAGTGGACGAAAACGTCCTTGCCACCGTCGACGGCGATAAAGCCGTATCCCTTGTCCGGGTTGAACCACTTGACGGTGCCCTGAGCCATTCCAAACAACTCCCTAACTGCGCTCGGGACTCGAGCCCCGCCCTTGTCACCGCGGAACCCGTCGATCGCTTAACCGGTGAGAGCGGTTGCGTGCCTCTGGCACGAACCCCGTCCCCGTCCGACGGCGACCGGAATTGACCTTACCCTGTACCGAGCGCGCCTGGCGCCACTTACCCACCAATCATGTCATCTGGCGCACGCCGGATTTTCACCGGAGGCCCGCGGAACCGCCCGCGACGGCCGGTATGACGGACACCCGCGTTCCCTCGGACACGGGCGTGTCCAGTCCCTGGGCGAAGCGGACGTCTTCCTCGCCGACGTACACGTTGACGAACCTGCGCAGCTTGCCGCCCTCGTCCAGGAGCCGGCCTGCGAGCCCCGGGTACTCGGCGTCCAGGCCCGCGATGACCTCGCGGAGGGTGCCTTCCTCGGCGGCCACCTCGGCCGCACCGCCCGTGTAGGACCGCAGGATGGTGGGGATGCGAACCAGCACGGTCACGAGAATGCCTCCTGGAATGATTCGAGGGTCGGCCTGATCGGGACCGGCACGCCCACCGCCGCGGTGATCCCGTCGAGCGTCTTCAGCCCGTCGCCCGAGTTGATGATCACGGTCTCGGCGTCTGGATCGAGCTGTCCCGCGGCCAGCAGCTTGCGCAGCACGCCGAGGGTGACCCCGCCGGCCGTCTCGCCGAAGATGCCCTCGGCCGAGGCGAGCAGCCGCATCGAGTCGATGATCTCCCCGTCGCTGACGTCGGCGATCGCGCCGCCGGTGCGCCTGACGACGTCCAGAGCGTAGGGCCCGTCGGCCGGATTGCCGATGGCCAGCGACTTGGCGATCGTGTCCGGCCGAACCGGGCGCACCACGTCGTGCCCGGCGGCGAACGCCGCCGACACCGGCGCGCACCCGGTCGCCTGGGCGCCGAAGACCCGCCACGGCGCCTGCGGCACCAGGCCCAGCGCGGTCAGCTCGGCGAAGCCCTTGTCCACCTTCACCAGCTGCGCCCCCGAGGCGATCGGCACCACCACCTGGGGGGGAACCCGCCAGCCGAGCTGCTCGGCGATCTCGAAGCCGAGCGTCTTCGATCCCTCGGCGTAGTAGGGCCGCACGTTCACGTTGACGAACGCCCAGTCCTCGTGCTCGCCCGCGAGCTCAGACGCGAGCCGGTTAACGTCGTCGTAGGTGCCGTCCACGGTGACGAACGTGCCGCCGTAGACCGAGGTGGTGATGATCTTCTGCAGCTCCAGGTCGGCGGGAACGAGCACCACCGAGCGGATGCCGGCCCGCGCGGCCGCGGCCGCGACCGCGTTGGCCAGGTTGCCCGTCGACGGGCAGGCCAGCACGCTGAAGCCAAGCTCGGTCGCGGCGGCCAGGGCCACCGCGACTACCCGGTCCTTGAACGAGTGCGTCGGGTTCCCCCGGTCGTCCTTGATCCAGAGCCTGCGCATGCCCAGGGCCCGGGCGAGGTTGTCGGCGCGGATCAGCCTGGTGTAGCCGGGCTCGGTCGTCGGCCGGCCGGCGATGTCGGGCGGCACGGGCAGGAGCGGGGCGTACCGCCACATGTTCGGCGGCCCGGCCTGGATGTCGGTCCTGGTCAGGCGCGGGTACTGGTAACAGACCTCCAGCGGGCCGAAGCAGTCGGCGCAGGCGTAGTGCGGGCCGAGCTCGTAGATCCTGCCGCACTCGCGGCAGGACAACCCGGTGGCGTAGCCGAACCCGGAAGCTGAGCGGCCGGGGGCGCCCGTCGGTGTGTCTGTGGTTGCTGTGCTCACGTGGCGAGGCCTTCCTTCCCCATCTTTCCCAGCGGTCACCATGACCGCGGGCCGGACTTGGCACCATGTCACGCGCCTCGCCGTGCTGGACGGGTACGCAAGCGCGATAGGTTGCCGGGGCTTCACAGGGCCGATCCCTCCACCCCTCTGGATGAGCGTTATGTAGTTGTGCTCCAATCGAGATAAGAGTACCAGGGGCAACGCGAGTGGTCCCGTGGGGGCGTTAGCCTGCCGGGTTATGAGGCAACGGGTGCTCGTGGCGTCCAACCGCGGTCCGGTTTCTTACCAATTCGGCGACGACGGAACGCTGGCCGGGCAGCGCGGCGGCGGCGGACTGGTCGCGGGCATGACGTCGGGACTGGCGGCGGTGGCCGGCCAGGCCGAGGTGACCTGGATCTGCGCCGCGCTCAGCGACGGCGACCGGGTGGCCGCCCGAAGCCAGGAGGCAGCGGCTCGCCACCCCGGGGAGAGCGGCGAGGTCCGGGTCCTGATGCTCGACATCCCGCCGGAGACCTTCGATCGCGCGTACAACAACGTGGCGAACTCGATCCTGTGGTTCACCCACCACATGCTGTTCGACACGCCCCACCAGCCGCAGTTCGGCCGCGAATTCCGCCTCGACTGGGAGTCGTACCTGGCTTACAACCAGGCGTTCGCCGACGCCCTGGCGCGGGAGGCCGGAACCGCACGCCACGACCGCACCCGGGTCCTGGTGCAGGATTATCACCTCAGCCTGACGCCGAGGCTGCTGCGCGACAAGCTGGGCGGTGCCGCTGGCGACCTCGGCATCGCGCACTTCTCGCACACCCCGTGGGCGCCGGCCGACTACTACCGGATACTTCCCCGCCAGGTCGGTCGGGCCCTGCTCGACGGCATCCTCGCCGCGGACCACGTCGGATTCCACGCGCGGTGCTGGGCCGACGCGTTCCTCGACTGCTGTGAGTCGATCCTGGGCGCGGAGGTCAGCCGGGGCGGTCTCGGTGCCGGGGACGCGGCCGGGCGGGTCCGCCACCGGGGCCACGTCAGCGAGGTGGCCGTGCACCCGCTCGGCGTGGACGTCCCCGACTTGCGCGCCCGCGCGCAGGCGGACGACGTGCGGGCCCACGTCAGCGCGCTCAGCCGCGCCGCCGGATCCAGGCGGCTGATCGTCAGGGTCGACAGGACCGAGCTGTCCAAGAACATCGTGCGCGGCCTGGCCGCCTACCGCGAGCTGCTCGCGACGCGACCGCAGTGGCACGGCCGGGTGATGCACCTGGCCTTCGCCTACCCGTCACGATCCGCCGTGCCCGCCTACCGCGCCTATACCGACCAGGTGATGCGGATCGCGCAGCAGATCACCGAGGAGTTCCGCACGCCGGACTGGAATCCGCTGGTCCTCGAGGTCAAGGACGACTACCCGCGGTCGCTCGCGGCGTGCGCGCTGGCCGACGTGCTCCTGGTCAACCCGATCAGGGACGGCATGAACCTGGTCGCCCAGGAAGGCCCGGTGCTGTCGGAACGCGGGTGCGCGCTGGTGCTGTCCCGCGAGGCGGGCGCGGCCGCGACGCTCGGGGACGACGCGCTGCTCGTCGACCCGTACGACGTCAGCGAGACCGCCGAGGCCCTGCACCAGGGGCTCGCCATGCCAGACGCCGAACGCCGGCGCCGCAGCACCGCGCTCGCCGCTGCGGCCGGCGCGTGCCCGCCCGCCCGGTGGCTGGGGGCCCAGCTCGCCTCGCTCGACCGGTAGCAGGGCCGGCCGAGCCGCGGGCCTCAGCGTCCGAGCTGGCGGGCAATCGCGGCGAGCAGCGCCACGGTTCCCTCTGGCCCGTCCACGACGAGGTCGGCGGCGTCCGCGACCTGCGGGCACTCGGCGCTGCGGCTGGCGACCGCGCAGCCAGGGACTCCCGCGCCGCGCAGGGCCCGCACGGCGGCGAAGGCCGGCAGGTCACCGAGGTCATCGCCGCAGAACAGGACCGAACGCGCCGCGCGCTCGGCGACGAGATCGGTCAGCGCGGTGCCCTTGTCCGCGCCGGGCGGGCGAAGCTCCAGCACCATCCGGCCAGGCTCGGCGGCCAGCCCGGACCTGGCGGCGAGCTCGCTGAGGGGACCGCGCAGCGCACGCAGGGCGCCCTCGGGATCGGCGGTGCGGCGGGTATGCACGGCCAGCGCGTCCCCCTTGTCCTCGAGCCAGGTGCCCTCCGCCGCGCCTGCGTCGCGCAGCACGCCGGGCAGCGCCTGCCGGGCGGCCTCGACTGACGGCGGTGAATCGGCGAGGGTCAGGGTGCCGTCCTGCCACCTCTGCCTGCCGTACAGGCCGAGCACGATGAGGCCGGGGACGGCATCGAACCCTCCGTACGCGATGGCCTCCGCGGCGGGCCTGCCGGTGACGACCGCGAGGGTGCCGACCGCTCCGGCGAGCCTGGCCATGACGGGCACGGCGTCCGGGTGGGCCCGCGCGGCCCGCGGATCGGCCACGATCGGCGCGAGAGTGCCGTCGAAGTCGGCGGCGATCAGCGCCCGGCGCGGCCCGGCCAGCAGCGCGTCCAGGCCGGCCTGGCCCTCGGGGGTGCGGGCCCGCGGGAGGTCGCTCACCCAGGCCGGCCCTTCGACCCGGGGTGCGGGCCCGCGGGAGGTCGCTCACCCAGGCCGGCCCTTCGACCCGGGGTGCGGGCCCGCGGGAGGTCGCTCACCCGGGCCGACCCTTCGACCGCGGGGACCGGACGCGCTGACGGCGGGCGCGCTGCGCGCGCAGGCGCTTGACGAGCACCGGGTCGAACGCCAGCGCCTCCGGCTTGTCGATGAGCTCGTTCAGCAGCTGGTAGTACCTAGTGGCGGGGAGGTCAAGGACCTCGGAGATGGCCTGTTCCTTCGCACCGGGTGAGCGCCATCCGCGCGCCTCGAACGCCAGGATCCGCATGTCACGTTCGGAAAGCCCGGACATGCGACCTCCTCCGACTCCACCATCCCGGCTATTGCCGAACGTACCCGACATCCCGGCCTGTACCGCAGGGAGCCGCCGACGTACGCTCACCGGTCGTGACCCATTTTCGCTATCTCAGCTTTCTCACCGACTATGGGCTCGAAGACGGATTCGTCGCCGCCTGTCATGGCGTCGCCGCCCGGATCGCGCCGCACGCGCGCGTCATCGACGTGACCCACCTGATCCCGCCCGGTGACGTCAGGCGCGGGGCGGCGGTGCTCGCCCAGACGGTGCCCTACCTGCCGTCGGCCGTCCACGTCGCGGTAGTCGACCCGGGGGTCGGCACGGCCAGGCGCGGCATCGCGGTGGCGGCGGGAAACTCGGTATTCGTCGGCCCCGATAACGGCCTGCTTTCCTGGGCCGTGACGGCCTCGGGCGGCGCGGCGAGCGCATTCAGCCTGACCAATCGCGAACTGTGGCTCGATCAGGTGGCGGCCACATTTCATGGGCGCGATATCTTCATGCCGGTCGCCGCGCACCTGGCGGCGGACGCGGAACTAGCCTCCGCGGGAACCGGAATCGACGTCAGCGATCTGGTCGCCCTCCCGGCACCGGAAAGGCTCGTCCGCGATTCCACTGCGGAAGGCGAGGTGCTGACCGTGGACCGGTTCGGCAATGTCCAGCTCGCCATCACCGCCTCTGATGCCGCGGAAATCGGCGTCAAGTCAGGCGGGACCGTGCTGGTCCAGTCCGCGCATCTCCGGCTGGCCGTCCCTTACCGGGATATGTTCGGCGCGGTGGCACCGGGTGAGCTCGTGGCCTTCACCGACAGTGCCGGGCTGGTCAGCCTGGCGGTGAACGGCGGGAACGCGGCGCAACGGCTGGGCCTGGCGCCCGGTACGCGGGTTATGCTCACGGCCGCGGCGTAAGCAATTCGGCCATCACGCATTCCGCGTCAGGCGGGCTCGTGGCACGATTACATAGGCCGGGCCGGAACATCGTTGCCGCTGGCCAGCCCGGCAGCCTCGGAGGAGATATCTGGCCAAAGTGTCACACCGATTGCTCCGCGGCATTGTGATGCCGTTTGCCACCGGACTGGTCGCGGCCGTGGCCGTGCTCGGCGTCCTCGGGACGCTGCCTGCCCTGGGCGTTCCCGCGGGTGCGGCGGGGGCCGACGTCCGCAGCCAGGAATGGTGGCTGGCCAGCTTGCACGTGACCCAGGCCTGGCCGGCCTCCGTGGGAGCGGGCATCACCGTCGCCGTGCTCGGCACCGGTGTCGACGTGGGCACCGCGGACCTGGCTGGTGACGTGATCACCGGACCCGACTTCACCGGTTCGGGCCGCACCCCGGGCAGCCCCTTCTGGGGCTTCGAAGGGACCGCGGTGGCGGCCATCATCGCCGGGCACGGGCACGGCGCGGGCGACCGGTCCGGCATCATCGGCATCGCGCCCGCGGCGAGGATCCTGTCCGTCCGGGTGACCCTGGAATTCAACGATCCGCTGTCGTCGGACGCCTCGATCAGCCGGCGCCTGCCGCAGGCCATCGCCGACGGCATCATGTACGCCGTCGCGCACGGGGCCCGGGTCATCGACCTGCCCCTCGACCCGGGAACGCTGGGCCTGAATGGCCAGGGAGACCCCGCCGCGGCGGGCGGCAGCCCGGCCGAGCGGGCGGCGGTGGAATACGCGCTGGACAAGGGCGTCGTGCTGGTGGCTCCCGCGGGCGATGACGGCATGGGCCCGGGCATCGTCAACTACCCGGCCGCCTATCCCGGCGTCATAGCGGTGGGCGCGGTGAGCCGCGGCGGGCAGCTCGCCTCGTTCAGCAGCAGGCGCTCGTACGTGTCGCTGACCGCCCCGGGGGCCGGCCTGGAGGTCCCGGACCTGGCGGACGGCTACCAGATGACCAGCAGCACCAGCGCCGCCAGCGGCATGGTGGCCGGCGTCGCCGCCCTCATCCTGTCCAGGTACCCGCACCTGACCCTAGCGCAGGTGACGCAGGCCCTGGCCGAGAGCACGGCCGCGGGCACCACCCGGACCGGTTTGCCGCCGCTGCCGGCCCGTTCAACGGCCGGCGCGGGGTACGGAATCGTGGACGCGGCGCGGGCGATCCAGATGGCCGCCCTCATCACGGCCGCCAGCCAGCCTGCCACCCGCCCCACCCCCACCGTACGACCGCGCAAGCCCGCCCGGCGGCCCGTCGCGGCCCCGCCCCGGCCGGGCGCCAGCGCGCTGGCCAGGTCCGTGCTACTCGCGGCGCTGGCCGGAGTGTGCGTGCTGATCGTGCTGCTGGTCGTGACGCTCATGGTCATGCGCTCCCGGCGGGAGCGCGGGCGCAGCGCGCCGGGCGGTCGCGCCCGAGCCCACGGATTGCACGAGCACCGCAGGCCGGAGGGCGTCCCCGCGGCGCCCGCGCCCGACCAGAACCACGCCGTGCGCAGCCTGCCGCCGATGACCAGGCTCGGCCCGCCCCCCGCGGACACGTGGCCGTCACCGGGCGGCTGGCAGGGCGGCGGAATCGGCGAGATCGACCGGTCCTCCGGCCCGGCCTCCCGGCCGGCCGTGACCTCGGCGCCGAGGGTCGCGCCAGGCTACCGGTCCAGCCGCGGGGTCGGCGCCGACGGCCAGGGCGCAGGGCCCCCGTGGGCGCCCGCGCCTGAACCGGGACGCACGCACGGTCCGCTCCCGGTGGCCTCGCCCAGCTCGCTGCCGCCCAATCCTGGCCCGGGCATCCGGGTGCCCGGGGACATGGCGATACCGATGACAGGGATCAGCGAGCCCCCGCCCCTGGCCGGCGTGGATACGCCGCCGCCGGCGGACTTGCTCGCGACACTGTTCCCCCCCGATTTCGGCCCGCCGCCCCATTCAGACTCCGGCCCGCCACCGCCCCCCTCGGACTTCGGCCCGCCACCGCCCCCCTCGGACTTCGGCCCGCCACCGCCCCCCTCGGACTCCGGCCCGCCGCCGCCCCCCTCGGACTCCGGCCCGCCGCCGCCCCCCTCGGACTCCGGCCCGCCACCGCCCCCCTCGGACTCCGGCCCGCCACCGTCCCCTTCAGACTCCGGCCCGCCGCCCGTCTCCCACCCTGGCGCGACTCCGCCCGCCTTGGACTTCGGCCCGCCGCAGGCCGCGGCGTTCCCGCCTAGGGAAAGCCTGGGCTTCGCGGCGGCCCCGGTGGCGGCCGACTACCCGGCCCCGCTGCCCGCCGAGCAGGCCGCCGGGAGCGGCCCGGCACCGGCGGCGGCCGTGGACCCCAGCTATATCTGGGACCTGGCGGCTACCGACGCGTTCCCGGCAGCCACCGCGAGCGCGGGACCGGCCGAGACCGCCACCGCGAGCGAGACGGCCGAGACGGCCGGGGCTCAAGACGAACCGCCGCCGCCGGAAAGCGGTTCCGGCGGCGGCGGCAGCTGAAGGCCGTTCCGGCCTCAGGCGGCGGCGGGAACCGCCGCTATGTCCTGCGCGGGCTCGAGCGCGAGCTCAAGCACCTGGCGGACGTCGCTGACCGGGTGCACGTCCAGCTTCTGGAGCACCTCGGCCGGGACGTCATCCAGGTCGGGCTCGTTCCGCTGCGGGATAAGCACGGTGGTGACGCCTGCCCGGTGCGCGGCGAGCAGCTTCTGCTTGACCCCGCCGATCGGCAGCACCCGGCCGGTGAGGGACACCTCGCCGGTCATGGCCACGTCGGAGCGGACCAAGCGCCCGGACAGGAGGGACGCCAGCGCGGTGGTCATCGTGACGCCGGCGCTCGGCCCGTCCTTGGGCACCGCTCCGGCGGGCACGTGGACGTGCACGCCGCGGTCCTTCAGCTCGGTGACCGGGAGGCCTAGCTGCGCTCCGTGCGAGCGCAGGTAGGACAGCGCGATCCTGGCCGACTCCTTCATCACGTCGCCGAGCTGGCCGGTGAGGGTGACCCCGGTCTCGCCGGTCTCCCGGTCGGCCAGGGACGCCTCGATGAACAGGACGTCCCCGCCGGCCCGGTCACCGCGAGCCCGGTGGCAACGCCGGGCACGCTGGTCCGGCGCTCGCCCTCGGACAGGCTGGTCTCCGGAGTGAACCTGGGACGCCCGAGGTAGTCCTTCAGCTCTGGCGTGCTCACCGTGACCGGCAGCGAGGCATCGCCCAGGGCCACCCGCGCGGTGACCTTGCGCAAGATGCGCGCGATGGACCGCTCCAGCGACCGCACCCCGGCCTCGTGCGTGTAATCCGTGGCCAGCAGCCGCAGCGCGTCCTCGTCCACCGACACGTCGTCGGCGTTCAGCCCGGCCTTGGACAGCTGCCTGGGCAGCAGGTGGTCACGGGCGATGAGGACCTTCTCGTCCTCGGTGTACCCGTCGAGCGTGACCAGTTCCATCCGGTCCAGCAGCGGGCTCGGGATGGTCTCGAGCGAGTTGGCCGTGGTCAGGAAGACCACGTTGGACAGGTCGAGCTCCACCTCGAGGTAGTGGTCGCGGAACGTGTGGTTCTGCGCCGGGTCGAGGACCTCGAGCAGCGCGGCCGCGGGGTCACCCCGGTAGTCGGCGCCGATCTTGTCCACCTCGTCGAGCAGCACGACCGGGTTCATCGAGCCTGCTTCGCGGATCGCGCGGACGATCCGGCCTGGCAGGGCCCCGACGTAGGTCCGCCGGTGCCCGCGGATCTCCGCCTCGTCCCTGATCCCGCCGAGCGAGACCCGGACGAACTTCCGGCCCATGGCCCGGGCGACCGACTCGCCCAGCGACGTCTTGCCCACGCCGGGCGGCCCGACCAGGGCGAGCACGGCGCCGGAGCGCCGACCGCCGATGACGCCCATGCCCCGGTCCGCGCGGCGCTTGCGCACGGCGAGGTACTCGATGATGCGCTCCTTGACGTCGTTGAGCCCGGTGTGGTCCTCGTCAAGGACGCGCCGCGCGTCGGCGATGTCGTAGGAGTCCTCGGTCCTGGTGTTCCAGGGGATGTCGAGGATCGTGTCCAGCCAGGTGCGGATCCACCCGGTCTCGGGTGAGGCGTCCGGCGTGCGCTCGAGCTTGGCGACTTCCTTCAGCGCGGCGTCCCGCACGGCCTCCGGCAGGTCGGCCGCCTCCACCCGCGCGCGGTAGTCGTCTTCCTCGGTCGCGGCGTCGCCGTTCAGGTCGGCGAGTTCCTTGCGGATGGCGGCGAGCTGCTGGCGCAGCAGAAACTCCCGCTGCTGCTTCTCCATGCCCTCCGTGACGTCCTTGCGGATGGACTCGGCCACGTCGAGCTCGGCCAGGTGCTCCTTGGTCCAGCCGACGACCAGCTCAAGCCGCTCGACCAGATCGAAGGTCTCAAGCAGCTGCAGCTTCTGGGCGGTGGAAAGGTAGCTGGCGTACCCGGCGTTGTCGGCGATCGCCGACGGGTCGGTGAGCTGCTGGATCGCGTCGATGATCTGCCACACGCCGCGCTGCTGCAGGATGCTGGTGACCAGGGACTTGTACTGCTGGGCCAGCTCGTCGGCGCGCGGGCCGTGGCCGGTCTCCTCGACCACCTCGCCCTGCACCCAAAGCGCGGCGCCCGGGCCGGTGGTACCCGAGCCGATCTTGACCCGGGAGACAGCGCGGACCAGCGCTCCGGGCTGACCGCCCGGCAGCCGGCCCACCTGCTCCACCGTGGCCAGCGTGCCCACCCCGGCCAGCCCCCGGTCGGGCAGGCGCGGCACGAGCAGTACCTGGGCCTTGGCCTCCGAACGCATGCCGGGCACCTGCCGAGACGGCATCCGCGCCGCGTCGATGGCGGCGCTGACCTCCGGCTGGGACGTCTCCAGCGGCACTACCATCCCCGGCAGGACCACCTGATCGTCCAGCGGCAGGACCGGCAGCGTAAGGGTCTCACTCATGAAAGGCCTCCAAAGGCTTGAGTCACATACACTCAAGAAAGAAGAGCCCTACTATATTTCCGCTGGCCGTTCGCCTGGAGCGATCAGGTCCGGCGACGGCCGGCCGTCCTCGGTGACCACGAGAACGTGCAGCTGGCGAGGCCCGTGCACGCCCTCGACCCGGATCAATTCGATGTCGCTGGTGGCCGACGGACCGGAGATGAGGGTATGCGGCCGCGCCGGGTGCAGCCTGGCGAAGCCGTCCGCCAGGTCCGCGGCGATCTGCCCGGCGCGCACCACCGCCAGGTGGAAGTCGGGGACCAGGGTGAGGGCCCGCCGGCCCTGACCCGAAGACCCGGGCCCGTGCTCGAGGATGATCGTGCCCGTCTCGGCGATCGCGACCGCGCAGCCGGTCACGACCCCGGCCACCTGGTCGAGTTCGGCCGCGGACAGCGGCGGCGTGTCGCCGGTCAGCCGGATCGCGGCGGGTACGGCGGCGAGCCACTCCGCGGGCAGCCCGTCCGGCACCACGAAGGGACCGGGGAGCGCCGCGGCGCGTCCGGCCAGGATGCGGGCGATGGCGCCGGCCAGGCCCGACGCGGGCACGCGCTCGACGACCGCACGGTAGTCGGCGGCGCGGTCGGCGAACAGGTCCGCGATGTCCCCGACGGCCGGGTCGTGGTGCGCGGGCAGGTACTCCCGCGGCAGGGCCGCGTACGCCTCGTCGACCTCCGCGGCCGGGCCTGCGCGGCCGTCCAGGGCGCCGTCCGCCCGGTTGGCCGCCCTGATCCGGGCCAGGATCTGGTCCCTGGCGTCCCCGTGGCCGGTCATTTCCCGGTTCCCCTGGTCCGCGCCCACCAGGCGCGGAACGACTCCCGCGGCGGCGCCGGGGCGTCGCGGAAGTCCGTCCAGGCGCTCAGCGGCCGCGGGAGGCGGCGGATCCGGCCCGACCTGGCGACCAGCCGCCCGCCCAGGGACGCGGCCCGCTGGGCCGCGGCGAGGAGCCGTGGCGAGGCAAGCACCCGGCCGGACAGGTGAAACACCGCTCGTTCGGGAGAAAGGATCTTCTCGCGCCTGGCGTCGACGACCTTGGCCCGGAGGTGAACCAGCGCCTCGGGGATGTTGATCGCGACCGGGCACACCTCGTAGCAGGCGCCGCACAGGGTGGACGCGAAGGGCAGGGACGCGTCGGCCGGGGAGCCGACCCCGCGCAGCAGAGGGGAGATGATCGCGCCGATCGGGCCCGGGTAGGGGGAGCCGTACGCGTGACCGCCGGTCCGCTCGTAGACCGGGCACACGTTCAGGCAGGCCGAACACCTGATGCACCGCAGCGCCTGCCTGCCGGTGCGGTCCGCCAGCGCCGCCGTGCGGCCGTTATCGACCAGCACCAGGTGGAAGTCCTGCGGGCCGTCGCCCGGCGTCACCCCGGTCCAGATCGAGGTGTACGGGTTCATCCGCTCGGCGGTGGACGAGCGGGGCAGCAGGGCCAGGAAGACCTCCAGGTCCCGCCACGACGGCAGGATCTTCTCGATCCCGACCACGGAGATGAGCGTCGGCGGCAGGGTAACGCACATCCGGCCGTTGCCCTCCGATTCGACCACCACCAGCGATCCGGTCTCGGCGATGGCGAAGTTCGCGCCGGAGATGCCCACCTGCGCGGACAGGAACGCCTGGCGCAGGTGCGCCCGCGCCGCCGCGGCCAGGGCCTGCGGGTCGTCGGTCAGGCCCGCGGGTGCGTCCGGCATCTCGCGCAGGAAGATCTCCCTGATCTCGGCGCGGTTCTTGTGGATGGCCGGGACCAGGATGTGACTGGGCAGGTCGTGCCCGAGCTGGACGATGAGCTCGGCCAGGTCGGTTTCCAGCACCCCGATGCCATTGGCGGCCAGGGCCTCGTTCAGGCCGATCTCCTGGGTGGTCATCGACTTCACCTTGACCACCCTGCCGGCGCCTGCCCCGCGGGCCAGGCCGGCCACGATCGCGTTCGCCTCGGCGGCGTCCTGCGCCCAGTGGACGTGACCGCCGGCCCGGGTGACGTTCTCCTCGAGACTGAGCAGGTAGTGGTCGAGGTTGGCCAGGGTGTGGTCCTTGATCGCCTTGCCCGCGGCGCGCAGCCGCTCCCAGTCGGCCAGCTCGGCGACCGCCTGCGCGCGCTTGGCCCGGATCGTCCGCGTGGCGTGCGCGAGGTTAGCCCGCAGCTGGGCATCGGCCACGGCGGTGGCGGCCGCCGCCGGGAAGGCCGGCATGCCCAGGTAGGCCGGCATGCCCGGGCGCGGCTCGCTGGCCTCCGCCGCGCTCATCGGCCTTGCTCCGTCCTGGCCAGGATCTCGGCCAGGTGCATGGTGGCCACCCCGGACCGCTGCCGCGTCAGCGCGCCGCCGATATGCATCAGGCAGGAGTTATCGGCCGCGCACACCACCTCGGCCCCGGTCTGCCTGATCGCCGTCACCTTGTCGGCGCAGATCGCGGCCGAGACGTCGGGGTTCTTCACCGCGAACGTGCCGCCGAACCCGCAGCACGACTCCGCGTCGGGCAGGTCGGCCAGGGTCAGGCCGCGCACCGCGCGCAGCAGGCGCAGCGGGCCGTCCCCGACCCCGAGCATGCGCAGCGAATGACAGCTCGGGTGGTACGTCACCCGGTGCGGGAAGTAGGCCCCGACGTCGGTGACGCCGAGCACGCCGGTGAGGAACTCCGACAGCTCAAAGATCCGCGGTACGAGCTCGGCCACCGCTACGGCCAGGGCTTCATCCTCGCCTTCCGCGGCTAGCGCCGGGTAGTACTCGCGGACCATGGACGCGCAGGAGGCCGACGGGGTGACCACGGCCTCGTAGCCGCTGAAAGCAGCGACGCAGCCCCGCGCCATCGGCACGGCCTCCCGCCGGTAACCGGTGTTGAAGTGCATCTGGCCGCAGCAGGCCTGAGCCGCCGGGAAGTCCACCTGGTGGCCCAGGCGCTCGAGCACGGTCACCACCGCCCGGCCGGTGTCCGGGAACAGCGTGTCGGTCAGACACGTGACGAACAAGCCGATCCGCATCAGGCGCCTCCGCACAGCAACGCTACAAGACGCCCGTCTCGCGGCCCAGGTCCCTCGCTCCCGGCTCAGGCGCAGGCCGCCAGCAGGGCCGAGCCGTCCCTGGCCCGTACCGTGTGGCAGCGGCCGAGGACCGCCAGCGCCGCGACGTACCCGTCCTCCGCGTCGAGGTCGAGCAGGGACACGCTCTCCGGGGCCTGCGGGTAGGGCCAGGCGGCCAGGCGGGGCGCCCCCGCGGCCGCGGCGACCACGACGTCGCCGAACGGAACCCGCAGGCCGTCGCCCTTGGCCTTGGTCACCGCTTCCTTCCTGGTCCACGCGACGAGAAAGGCCCGGTCCCGGTCGGACGGGTGGACCGCGGCCAGCACCGCCCTCTCGTCCTCGGCCAGCACCAGCCGCGCGAGCGCCTCGGCGTCGCCGCCGCCCGGCTGGCGCGGGCGCCCGTCCAGCTGCTCGACGTCCACGCCGACCGGGGCCCTGGCCACCGCGACGGCGATGAGCTCGCCGGAGTGAGTGACGGAATGCTCGAGGCCGCCGCCGGCGATGGCCGGCTTGCCGTGGGGCTGGCCGCACCGCGGGCAGGTCCGGTCGAAGCTCACCTCCGCAGGCCGCTGGCCGGTATAGGTCGCGATGGCGGTCTTGGCCAGCGCGCACCCGACCAGGAACCGCTCCCGGTCCGTCTCGCGCCGGTAGGCCGCCCAGCGCCGGCGTTCGGTCTCGTCCAGGAGTTCGGCCTGGCGCGGCGAGGCGTCCGGCAGGCGCGCCCACCAGACGTCGGCGGTCCCCTCCGCCAGCTCCCCGGTGGGTACGCGGGCCGTCAGGCTCGCCGTTTCAACCACCCTGCCAGCCTAAGCGTTCGCCGCCAGGTGGTTACTCGTACGCGCCACGCCGCAGGTCCCGGTCGCCTGCTTCGGCCCTGGCCTAGGCGTTCTGCGGGGTGAGGGCGGCTGGTGCCGGCAGGCGGGAGGCTCGGGCGCCGAGCCCGATGGTCCGCACGAGCACCATGGCCACGGCCATGAAGATCAGCCCGTCGGTGATGGCCGCGACGCTGACCTGGTTCGCGATGGCCCAGCTGACCACGGGGTGCTGGAACCAGTGCACGGAGCCGTAGGAGAAGGCCGCCCGGGCGGCGACGACAACCGTCCACAAGATCGCGTACGGTGCGCCAGGCCCGGCTGACCGGCCGATCGGTCTTCGGGCTGCGGTAGACGCCCATCAGGGCGGCGGCCACCAGCCCGACCAGCACGCCGGCCACGGTGCCCGCGATTTCCACCGTCAGGCCCGTTCCGTGCGTGACCGGGTTCTGGATGAACAGCGGGATGATCACGGCGGCGGCGATCACCGGGCGCAGCAGGCGCATCGGGCCGATCTTGCGCGCGGGGCCGAGGTCGGTGGCCAGCACCGTGGTGAGCACGATGCCGTTGACGATCATGGCCTCGGTAAGTTCGGAAAACATTATGTGCTCCTCGTGAGTGGGGCGCTTGGCTGATGGATCTACCATCGCCGTTTCCGCCCGATTGCGAATCGGAGCAGGGGCTGGTCCTCGGCATGAGCTCACGGTGCGCGACCTGGTACCGGCCGGTACCAGGGCAGGTCGCCGGGTGGGTTCGCGGGCCGGCCCGTGGGCCGACGCGGGGGCTTGCCTGGCCAGCCGATACTTGAGGCATGCTGCGCACGGTCAACCACGTGGCCCGGGGACTGGGCTTCGCCTGGGTCGGCGTGCTGGCCTTTGTCCTGGCCCGGCCGCACGGGGCTTCCCACCTGGCGGTCCAGATCGCGGGGTACGGCCTGGTCGGCGCGGCGCAGGTGGCGTGGGCGCTGCTGGACTTCGCACCGGCCGCCTCCCGGCACCGGGCCGCGGGACTGCCGGTGGTCTTCGGGGTCGTGGCCGTGGGCTCGGGAATCGGCTGCGCCGCCGGGGGCGGCGGTACCTGGCTCGCGGCCTTCGGGGTCGTGGCGGCGATCGTGGCGGGTAGCGAAACGGGGCTAGCGGCGGCTCTGGCGGTGACCGCCGCGGGCATCCTGGCCATCGACGTCACCGGGCTGGTCTTCAGCGACGGCTACGGCACCCTGCTGGGGCTGCCCGCGTTCGTGGTGAGCGGCCTGGTGGTCGGGCGCAACCGGGGCCACTACCGGATCCAGGCCGAGCAGGCGGCGGCGCTACTCGCGCAGCGCGAACGCCTGCAGGCCGAGGAGCGCCGGGCCGACCTGCTCGAAGAGCGCACGCGGATCGCGCGCGAGATCCACGACGTGCTCGCCCATTCGCTCGGCGCGCTCGGGATCCAGATCCAGGCGGCGCGGGCCGTGCTGGCCGACCACGGCGACATCGCCAAGGCCGGCGAGATCCTCGCCGCCGCCCAGCGGATGGCCGGGGAGGGCCTGGTGGAGACGCGCCGGGCGGTTCATGCCCTGCGCGCCGATACGTTGCCGCTCGACGAGGAACTCGCCCTGGTCAGCGACACTTACTCGCAGCGCTACCACGTTGCGGTCAGCTTCGACACCGTCGGCGTCCCCGCCCCGCTGCCGCCCGACGCCACGGTCGCGCTGTTGCGCGTCGCCCAGGAGGCCCTGGTCAACGCCACCAAGCACGCGGCAGGCCAGGGCGTCGCGGTCCGCCTGGACTACGGCGACGCCGACGTCCGGCTTACCGTCCGCAACGACGTGGACCCCGAGGCCCCCGGCGCCGACCACCCGGTCGGCCCGAGCACCGTCAACGGCGGCTACGGGCTGACCGGCATGCGGGAGCGGCTGCGCCTGCTGAACGGGACCCTCGAGGCGGGCCGGCGCGACGATCAGTGGGTCGTGACCGCCGAACTGCCGCGGCCCCCGGCCTGAGACCATGTCATGATGACCGACCCCTCCAGCGAGAAGGCAGGGCCGCTGCGCATCGTCGTCGCCGACGACCAGGCCAGCGTCCGCGAGGGCCTGGTCCTCCTGCTCGGCGGCCTGCCCGACATCGAGGTGGTCGGCGCCGCCGCGGACGGGCAGCAGGCGCTGGACCTCGTGGCCGCCCGCGAGCCCGACGCGATCCTGCTCGACCTGCACATGCCCGTCCTTGACGGTCTCGGCGCCACCCGCCGGCTGGTCGCTGAGCACCCGGGCGTCGCCATCGTGGTGCTCACCACCTACGCCGACGACAGTTCCGTCCTCGAGGCCCTGCACGCCGGGGCGCGCAGCTACCTCACGAAGGACGCCGACCGGGCCGACATCGCCCGGGCGCTGCACGCGGCGGCGGGCGGGCTGACCGTCCTTGACCCGCGCGTGCACGACATGCTCCTGCAGGCCGCCACGGCGCCGGCCAAGCCTGGGGCCGCGGAGGCGCCCGGCGCGGCCGGGCCGCTTCCCGACGGCCTGACGCAGCGCGAGGTCGAGATCCTCAGCCTGATCGCCCGAGGACTGACCAATCCGGAGATCGCCGCGCGGCTGTTCCTGAGCAGCCATACGATCAAGACCCACATCAACCGGATTTTCGCCAAGACCGGCTCACGGGACCGGGCCGCCGCCATCGGCTACGCGCACCGCCACCACCTCGGCTGACCCGCCAACTGCGACAGGAGTCGTGATGACCGAGCAGTCAAGCGAGTTCGCCGGGCGGGCGGCGCTGGTCACCGGGGGCGCTTCGGGGATCGGGCTGGCCACGGCCCGGCTGTTCGCGGCGCGCGGCGCGCGGGTGGCCGTGCTGGACCGGGTCCGGCCCCCCGGGGATTCCGCAGCCATGCACGCGGTCCTCGCGGACGTGACCGACGACGCCGCGGTCCGGGCCGCCGTCGCCGAGGCGGAGCAGGCGCTCGCCGGGCTGGACATCCTGGTGAACAACGCGGGCATCGGCGCGGCCGGGACGGTCGAGGACAACGACGACGACGAGTGGCGCCGGGTGCTCGACGTGAACGTGCTCGGCATCGTCCGCACCACCAGGGCCGCCCTGCCGCTGCTGCGCCAGGCGGTCCGGGAGCGCGGCCAGGCTGCCATCGTCAACACGTGCTCCATCGCCGGGACCGCCGGCCTCCCGCAGCGGGCGCTCTACTGCGCGAGCAAGGGCGCTGTCTACGCGCTGACCCTGGCCATGGCGGCCGACCACGTGGCGGAGGGGATCAGGGTCAACTGCGTGAACCCGGGGACCGTCGACACCCCGTGGGTGGGACGGCTGCTGGACGCCGCGCCCGATCCGGCGGCCGAACGCGCGGCGCTCACCGCCCGCCAGCCGATGGGCCGTCTGGTCAGCGCGGACGAGGTCGCCGCGGCCATCGCCTACCTGGCCAGCCCGCTGGCCGGCGCGACCACGGGGACCGCGCTCGCGGTTGACGGCGGCATGAGCGGGCTGCGCACCAGGCCCCGGACACCCTGACCCGGGCGCCAGGCGGCGTGTTGGCGGGGTCGGGCTCACGCAGTCCGGAATACGTTATACAGTCGGATATGTACGCCCGCGCGTCGTGCCCCTCCCCCCCAGGCCGTCGCGCTCGGCGCCCGGAGTCGGCAGCCGGGCCCTGTAGCGGTTCGGCTGCCGACCACCGTCCGACGAGGACCGGGCACGCTCCACACGATCTGTTCCCGCCCCAGCGCACCCAGACCTCGGCAAGTCAACTCTGCGTCCGCCCTGACCGCTGTGGTATCGGTAATTTTGCTTAGTTGGTAGCGTTGCCCCGGGAGGGTAATGGGCGGTTCCGGTAACGTGCTGCGCCGGCTCAGCGACGGGCTGGCCGAGCTGTATGCGCCTGCTGGCGCCGCCGACGGCGTGGACTATGCCGCCCGCGTCGTCAACGTGGCCTCCCGGCTCGTCTCCGCCGACTCGTGTTCGTATAACCACATCGGCGGCGGCCCGTGGTTGCTGGCCTGGCTCGTCACGCCCGCCGATGCCGGCACCTTCCCCGACGGCGGGAAGCTGCTCCAGCAGCATCTGCACGAGCATCCTGTCCTCGGCTACGTTCAGGCCACCGGTGACGGCCGGGCCCGGCGGATCTCCGATTTCCTCAGCGACCGCCAGTTCCGATCCCTCGGCCTCTACCACGACTTCTACCGCCGGCGCGAAGTCGACTACCAGGCGGTGATCGCCGTGCCGGCCCCCGGCGGCGGGCTGATCGCGGTCGCGCTGAACCGGCAGGGCCACGACTTCTCCCCGGACGACCTGGAGTTCCTTGACCTCCTGCGGATCCACGTCGAGCAAGCGGCCGCCATCGCGCTGCCGCACCCCGGGTCCGCCGCGTCACCAGATAGCGTGGTGAACCGGCTCCTGACCCGGCGGCAAGCGCGCATCCTCCAGTTGGTGGCCGAGGGCCACTCCGACCGTGCCATCGCCCGGATCCTGGGCATCAGCACCCGCACCGTGCAGGCCCACCTGCAGCACGCCTACCGCGCCCTCGACGTCACCTCCCGCACCGAGGCCGTGGCCCGCCTCCGGACCCTGGGCGCTACGCCCGGCCTCAGCGTGTCAGAGCGCCACGCTCGATGGTGACGGCGGCCGTGTAGCCGCCGTCGGCGATGGGCTTGCCCACCTCGAGGCGGAGCCACGCGACCGGATGGTCCGCGAGGAGCCGCGCGGCCACCCGCTCGGCCGCGGTCTCGATGAGCCGGAACCTGCCCTCGCGGACCACCGAGGAGATCGTCTGGGCCACCGCGGAGTAGTCGAGCGCGTCCGCGAGGTCGTCGGTCTCCGCGGCCTTCGGCACGCTGCCTGCCGCCGGGACCATGTCCACGCTGAAGACGAGCGTCTGGGTGACCTCGCGTTCCCAGTCGCGCACGCCGATGACCGCGGAGACGCACAGGCCCCTGACGGATACCAGGTCCATGGCGGTGCCGTCAGGCGACGTAGGGTTCCGCGCCGGTCTCGCTGATCATGGGCCGGCCCGCGACGGCCCAGCCGGTCATCCCGTCGGCCACGTTGATGGCGTTCAGCCCGGCGCCGGCCAGCGCCTCGGCCGCGTACGCCGACCTGTTGCCGCTGCGGCAGATCACGTAGACCTCGCGGTCGGCCGGCAGCTCGCCGAAACGCGCGCCGAGCTCGCGGAGCCGCACGTGGACCGCGCCGGGAGCGTGCCCCGCCGCCCACTCGTCGTCTTCGCGCACGTCCAGCAGGAACGCCCCGGCGGGCAGATCCGCCGACATCACTTCCTGCAGGGCGTCGGGCTGGTCCATGTGGTTCTCCTGTTCGGCGGCGGGCACAGCACCAGGTTACTGGCCACGAGCCACGTACCTGCGGGCCGCGGCCTGTCCTCCTACTGGCCAAGGCCGGCCGCTTGCGGTTACACCCGGTATACATGCAGCGACGGATGCGCCTTGGCCATCTCGTCGTAGTCGTCATCGTGGGTGACGACGGGCAGCCCGTGAGCAATCGCGGTCGCCGCGATCAGCGAATCGGCCAGCCGTACCATCCGCTGAATGCCCGCCGCCCGGCAGTCGTACACCAGACGGGCCCACGCAGACATCGTTGCCTCGCCGACCGGAACCGGGTCGGCCTTCCTGGCCAGAGCGAGAGTATCGGCCCGCCGCGCGCGTTCGGCGTCTCCCGGCGCAGCAAGCACGCCGAGTTCGAGTTCGCCCATGGTTATCACGGAGACCGCGGATCGTGCCGGTAGCTCGGCAAGCGCCCGGCCGGTCTCCCGGGCGATGAAGACGGACGTATCTAGCAGGCCGCTCTCTGGGACCGTCACAGCTCGTCCAGCGTCTGGCCGGCCATTGCCTCGAGGTCACGGGCGAGGCCTGGATCGGCCGCACGGGTCCGGAGCTGGTCAGACAGCCACGCGCCGGAAAGCCACCGCTCCCGCCGCTGGTGCGGAACGATGTCTGCGATCGGTTCACCGTTCGACGTGAGGACGACTCGTTCGCCACTCCGCACCGCGTCGATGACCCGCGCCGTATGGTTGCGCAACTCCCGGACTCCCACTTCCATGTGCTATAGCGTAGCACGCTAGTCCGGACTCGGGGCCGCGGCGAACGGGCTGCGGCGTTGTCGCCGGTCTGGTCTTACCGCGCCTCCTGACCGCACATGTTGATAACTCAAGTAAACGATGTAAACTGAGAACAGTGCTAACTTCGCATACGGCGTTCATCATTGTCAAGTGAGCTAGCATCGGGCCACGCCGGCGTCACAAGTCTCGCCAGCGGGTGGTCTCGCAGGTAAGACTTGGTCTAGGAGGCAGTTGTGACGCAGGCGGCAGAGTTCGCCGGGAACGCCGGTCCCGGCGCGGGCGGACCCGGCCTGGTTAGCCCGCCGACCCGGCGGGACCGCCTGCGCGCCGCGACCACCGAGGAGATCATCCAGACGGCGCGGCAACTGCTGGTGGCCAGCGGTCCTGAAGCGGTGTCGCTGCGCGCCATCGCGCGCGAGATGGGCATGACCGCGCCGGGCCTTTACCGGTACTTCGGCAGCCACACCGAGCTGGTCAGGCACGTCTGCGCCAGCATCTTCACCGAGCTCGCCGGGGACATCGACCAGGCCATCCACGCCACCGAGCCCGCTGAGCAGGGGCCCGAGCAGATGACGGAGAAGCTGACCGTCAAGATGGTCGCGGCCTGCCGCGAGTTCCGCCGCTGGGCGCTGAACCACAAGGCCGAGTTCGCGTTGCTGTTCGGCGTGCCGCTGCCTGGCCTGGATGACGGGCGTTACGACATCGCCGACGAGTGCGCCCTGAAGTTCGCGGGCGTCTTCTTCGCGCTGTTCCTCGAGCTGTGGAGCCGGGTCCCGTTCCCCGTGCCCGCCGCGGAACAGATCGACCCCGGCCTGCGCGGCGAACTCCTGCGCTACCGCGACGCGCTGGGCGCCGACATCCCGGTGGGCGCCGTGCTCACGTTCCTGCGCTGCTGGACCGTGCTGTACGGGGCGGTGGCGATGGAGGTGTTCGGGCACATCCGCTTCGCGCTCGAGGACGCCGCGCCGATGTTCGAGATCACCCTCGGCGACCTGGCGTCCCTGATCGGCTTGCGCTACCCGCTCCCGCCGGCCGACGACGGAGCGCGGTAAGCGCAGAGCGCCCATCACCGCGCCGGACAGGACATGGTTGGCCAGCAGCACACGTACCACCGTACGCGGCCGGGGCCGGCCAATTATGCGAGGCGACGTCGCGGGTACTGCTGGTAGCGTTTCGTTGCGGGGGCAGGCAAGCAATTCCGATCCGAACGAGGCTGACGCGTACCCATGCTGGACAAGCGGTTTATCAGGGACCACCCGGACGAGGTCGAGGCGGCCGTCCGGGTCAAGGGCATCAACCTGGACGTCGACGAGCTGCTCGCCCTCGACCAGGCCAGCCGCGCGCTGCAGCATGAAGTGGATCTAGCCCAGGCGCGCCGGAAGAGCTCGTCCAAGGAGTACGCCAGGGCCAACGACGCCCGCCGGGCCGTGCTGAGAACAGAGAACGACGAGCTCGACGTCCGGCTCAAGGCCCTCCGCGAGCAACTGGCCGAGACGAACGAGAAGCTGAACGCGCTCTTGCTGCTCACGCCCACCATTCCGTGGGAGGGTGCCCCGGTCGGGTCCGACGAGTCGGCGAACGTCGTTATCAGGAAAGTTGGCACGCCGCCCGAGTTCGCCTTCAGGCCGTTGGACCATGTCGAACTGCTGGAGAGGCGGGGCTGGGCCGACTTCGCCCGCGCCAGGAAGGTGGCCGGGGAGCGCGCCTACACGCTGATCTCGGACCTGGTGCTGCTGGAGCGGGCGGTCCACTCCTACGCCATCGACCTGCTCCGCGCCAAGGACTTCACGGTGATCAGCGTGCCGTCGCTGGTCCGGGAGGAGGCGCTGATCGGGACCGGCATGTTCCCGGCGCACCGGGAAGAGATCTACGCAATCCCGGCCGATGACCTGTACCTGGCCGGGACGGCCGAGGTCGCCCTGGTCGGCTTCCACAGCGCCGAGATCCTGGACCACAGGCAGCTGCCGATCCGGTACGCCGGGATCTCGCCGTGCTTCCGGCGCGAGGCCGGAAGCGCCGGCCGCGACGTGCGCGGGCTGCTGCGCGTCCACCAGTTCGAGAAGGTCGAGCAGTTCGTCATCTGCGCGGCCGAGCTGGCCGAGTCCGACCGCTGGCACGCCGAGCTGCTCGGCACCGCCGAGCAGCTCCTGCAGGGGCTCGGCCTGGCCTACGAGGTGATGGAAGTCTCCACCGGCGACATGGGCGCGGGCAAGTACCGGATGAACGACATCAACACCTGGATGCCGTCGCTCGGCGCGTACCGCGAGACGCACAGCTGCTCGTCCCTGCTGGACTGGCAGGCCCGCCGGGCCAACGTGCGGTACCGCGACGCCGAGGGCACGGTGCGGTTCGCCTACACGCTGAACAACACCGCGGTGGCCACGCCGCGGATCCTCGCCGCGCTGGTCGAGAACTTCCAGACCGAGCAGGCGCAGGTCGCCGTCCCCGCCGTGCTGCGGCCCTACCTCGGCGGCGCGGATCTCCTCTGAGCGCCGGCCGCTGCGGGGCGGACAACCGGCAGCCGGGAGCGTACGCTGCGAGGCGTGAACCTTGATGCTGATCGCGTGGCTGACCTGGCCGCCCGACCGCTCAACGGGCTGACGAGGCGCGATGTCGCGCTGGCGCTGCTCACGGTGCCGGCGGCCGACGCCCTGGCCTGCCTGCCGGCCATCAGGCGAGGACTGCTCGCGGCCGGCAATCCGCTGTCCGCCGTGTTCTGGTCGTCGGCGGAGGCCATCCTGGTCACAATCGACGACGGCGACGCGACGGTCGGCGACGTCAGGATGTGGCTGGAAGCCACGGGAACCGAGCCGAACGGGATCATCGGCCTGCACGTCTGGGACGAGCAGTCCGAGCGCAGCCAGCTCGACGCCGAGATGCACACCAGGCTGGTCAGCCACCTCGAGGAGCGGCTCGCCGCGGGCGAGATCGATCCCGACCTGCTGGCCGCCGGGGATCCGGTGGCCTGCCGGGCCCACATCGCCCTGCAGGAGCGGTGGATGACGTCGGCGCTGCCTGACGGCCGGGTTCCGATGGACGTGCTGCTCGACGAGAAGGACAAGGAGTTCCTGGCCGAATGGGACGCCGCCGACGCCGAGGCGCTGAGCACGATCGAGGCCCTGCTGGAACGGATCGGTGACCGGCCGCTGCCCTACGCCGACCTCCGCGCGGCGAGCGAGCAGCTCCGCGGGCACATCGCCAGGCCCGGCTGGCCGGGTCAGCTGCTGATCGAGTGCGGCGGGATGCGCCGGGAGGACCTGCCCGCCGACGACGTCGAGCTCTGGCTCGGCCTCGCCGCCGGAGCGGCGTCCCCGCAGGGACCCGACGACTGGGACGAGCCGGGCGGAGGCGGCGGCGACCTGGGCGAGATCCACAGCGCAGTGGCCGCGATCTGCGCCATCGACCATTTCGACTGGCTGGCGGTTATCACCGCGATCGCGGAGGGCGGGCCCGGCACGTCCGCGTCGGCCGCCGACCTGGCCGCGTACGTGCGCGACTACGATCCCGAGTACCCCGAGGCGGGCGAGGAGGACGACCAGGACCGCGACGAGGCCGAGTTCGGCGATGAATTCGACGACGCAGGCGACGAGCCCGACGAATTCGACGAACTCGGCATGGAGGGCCTGTTCCTGCCGGTTACGACGCTGTGGCACGTCCTCGGCGCGATCGACGACGACGACCGCCTGACCCCGCTGGGCTGGTGGGGCCTGCCCGAGGCCATGCGCCGCGTCTGGGCGCCCTCCGACGGGATGCCCGGCTGACCAGTCCGGCCCGGCCGCGAACTACCTGTAAATCTCGGCGCCCCCGTTGTCATAAACCAGGTTCTTAGCGGCCTGCAGAAGCGCGGTGGGATACGAGTAGCTAAGAGCGCCGCCAGCGTAGTCTGCCACCGCCTGCCCGGTATGCACGTTGGTATAACCCAGGATGACCCAGCTTGATCGGCGTATCAGAGTAGGGTACATATCCGCGATTACCTCATCGCCGGTTATATCCGACGGATTGGTGAAGTACAGCCTATAGGTGAAATTTTCGGCCTGTACGCCATCCTCGAGCACCGCGGCAACGTCGGGCTGGCCGGACAACCAGTTCAGTGCGTCTTCTTCCTGGGGGTGCGTATAGTAGACATCATAGTAAGCGCCGCTGTTATTGAGGTTGAGCTGCGCGGGATAGCCTCCGGTCAGCTGCGGAAGCAGCCCGGTTGTGGAGACGAATATGGTTATGCAAACTATTGCCGCTATCCTTGGTGCCCATAGTTTCCCAAATGGCCGGAAGAGGGTAACAGAGCCGACGACGAGGACGGGGGCGATCAGGATTAGCGCCTCCTGGAAGGCTCGAAGCACGCCATAATCAATTGACAGGTCGGGAAGCACCGTGAGAAGGCCGAGCACGAAGACACTTCCAACGCAAAGGCAAAAGACCTCACGGCTGATATTCCTTCTGAGTCTCCCGACTGCTATGAGCGCAAGCAGGCCGATTCCGACGAACAGCTGCTCGCCGTTTGCCGCCGCTACTCGTATGGCGCTATTTAGTTCAGCAGCAGGAATGCCTGCGTCTGATAGGAGGTGCCCGACTCTCGTAAGCGGTAGTGACGGAACGCTGGTCACAGGCGTGGGATAGCGCGCCACCAAAGAGGCCGGGAGAAAGGCGGAAGGAGAAGCGGCGCTTTCTTGCAAGGTTTGCACACGGTACTCGTCCAGCTGCTGCTGGGGACTCTGCTTCTCACCTCCGAAGAGGCTATAGGTCACGTCATTCGATCGCCCGCCCGATGAGCTTCCCAGGATGAATCCCGATATTGATGACTCTGCGTCGGCCAATGCGCTGCCCGACGTTTTGGTAGCCACGCCGCCCCAGGCCACAGCGATGCCGGCCGCCACCAGGATCGACCCAATCCCTATGGTTCGAGCCACGGTCGCCCAGGACGGGCGCGTCGATCGATGTCGCTGCCGGTGAGGCGCCGATCGACGTCTGCGCAGGTAATTCATCACCTGCTGGACGGTCCATGCGACTACCAGGGTAATGAGAAATACGTACATGGTGGAGTAGTGCGATAGTTCTATTCCGAGGGCGGCCATGATGAAAATGAGCCGGCGGCGGCGCGGACCCCACCAGATGTTCGTGATTGACAGGATCGCAACACAAACGAAGAGGAACGCCATCTCCTGTCGATTGAGGAAGGGCATATCGTTGATGAAAGTCGGGAAGCTGATGAAGTACAACGCGGCCAGGATGGCATAAGGTTTCGACCAATAGCGCCTGGCGATTGCGTAGACGAGCACCGGGCATAGCGCGAAGATGAGCTGAAAGAACACCTTGTATACATAAGGGCTGTCGACATGAACGATCTGAGCGATTTCGGTGGGCAGGATGGTTATGCTCAGGCAGGCGTTATATGCATCGTGAAAATATGAAATGTCCCAACGGCCGTGAGCCTCCGTGAGCTGGAATACAAAGTATTCCTTCTGGATGTCATGTCCTGTCACATACCAGCCCCGCAGCGACGTCATCAGCAGCAGCGCAGCCGAAAGCAGATACAGGGTGACGCTGATTGCCCCTTCCCGTAGCTGCTGGCGCCAGCACAATAGGCAGATACACACCACTACCGCCAAGCCCAGCGCTATCAGGCTGACCTGATCACCGGCGCCGTTGTTCAGACGGTTGGCACCCAAGACCGCGAGCACGACACACAGGCCAGCGGCCACGATGACACGGCTCTCCTCAGGTACAGCCGTCCTGGACTGATCACGCCGGCTTTCCTTGGCGGGATGCTGACGCCGGTGAATATACAATCCGACGACGATTATGTCGCCCAGGATTACTACAGGAACCCGGTCAAGAGGGCGCTGAACTCCAAGGAGGAAAGGAAGAAGGGTGTTTACCGCAAGACCGCCGGACATAAGCAAGAACAATACTGCCGTTACGCTGTAGCCGGCACGCTCTGCTACGGAAGATACGGGCCACAGTGAGCTGCTATACAGCAGGTACACGGGATAGATAAAGATGAACCAGAAGCCCAGCGCTGGCTCCAGGAACGGCAATTGCAAGTTTGCGACCGCCAAGACATTGGCGCCGACGATAAGGCAAGCGCTGGCCAGATCGGACCAGCCGTAGGTGTGCGGTGCCACGTCTGAGCTATAAGGTCGCCGTCCGGTCTCGGGCGTCGTGAATTCGGAGCCTCTCTCCTGAGGACTAAAAGACATGCTGTCGATAGGTTTCTGTCATCTAGTATTCCCCGGACTGCGGGCTCGCCGTAAAACGTGACTGCCCTGTGCTCCTGGCCCGAGATCAAGTCTTGCCTCCCGCACCAGATTTTCTCGCCTGACTAGTGACCAGGAAATCTATCGTTTCGGGGTGCCCGGCCAGTGACACCTCGACACGGCAGCGGGACGCGTCACAAGCGGGCCGGATCACGGTCGCTACCGTCCAACTCTGCCCTGCGTCGACGACTCGCGCCGACTCCTCGAGGATTCGGGTATGGCTGCCGCCACTTACGCTGAGTATGTACCGGTAGTTTTCCGCGCGCCCCTCGTTATTGCCGATCGTGAAGGACACGGTAAGGGGCGCGCGCACAGGGGCGGTGGCAGGCAGCGCCCACGCCTTGTCGAAGAATAGAACAGTGTCATGGGTCGGCTGGCGGAAAAGCGAGAGAGCCCATTGGTGGCGGCCAGCTGGCGAAACAAGGCTGAGTCCGATAGCGAGCACGGCGAGCGGTGTCAATACCGGCCACCACCGCCTGCGTCGTGATTCACCGTGATGGTCTGTGCCGGTAGGTTCACTCGGGGTAGATCTACCGGCAGGTTCACTCGGGGTAGATCTAGATGCCATCGCGGTCATAGTTCTCTTGCCCGTTCAGGTCCTTACAGTTGGTCGCGGCGGTCGTACGCACCGTATTAGTGCCAGATGCCGATGGTTCCGCCCTGGTCCGGGCGCCTGCAGGTCGTCGTGCCCTGCCTTGCTCATCCGGACATTATGCCAGGTAGCTGGATGGCGTCCGGCCTGGTGCTTCAAATCGGCGTCCCACCCGCGTCATCGCCCGACCGCGAGGAGGCGTGAATTCAACCGCGTTACTCTTGGGATGGAAGAGAAACTGAGCGAGGATGGCCGGGTGTCGACGGTCGGCGGTGTCAGCTGCGGTGGATGGTACGGCGCCTGAAACCCCGACCCGGGCCGCCAACGGCGCCCGTGGCCCCGTGCTAGGCATCGTTGCGCCACGGTGTGGCCAGCGGCGAACTGGCCGAGGGTCCGGCGCCGCGGTGAGCTCAAGTGGCCTGGCCCTTCCGCTCGGGCGGGTTCGTGAGCCTCCGGTTGCCGCATAATGCAGGTTGGGTCAGCTGCACGTCACGGTCGCTGGGACCGACGCGCGCCTACTGGCCGTCAAAACGCTCGGCGCCGATTCACCGATCCGGGAGGCTCGTAAGTGAGCAATAGCTATTCTCTCCGCAGTGAAAGTCGGCGGCTAGCGCTCGAGGCACTAACACTCGGGTTGGCTTACGGGGCGGGCCTCTGCTTGATTAGCGTCTGCCTTCTGGCGAGTTTCCGGCCGGATCAGCTGGCGGTGCCATACTGGAACGACTTCCCAACGCTGCGGTCCGATACCTGTGGTATCCTCGCCTTCTCTACGGTCGCAGTGCTCTTGCCGGCCAGTAAATTCTTGCGGCTGCGCAGGGAATCAGCCGGAGTAGCTCCGGCGTATGTGCCGACGGGTAAGGGAATGGCAAGCTCCGCGGTTCTAGCAATCGCTGAGACTGGTGTGATACTGGGCACGATCGTGACCATTTATCTATCGGTAAACGACGTTACTCACCCAGTTACCATGAGTATGGCTTCGACCCACCTTGCTCCCTGGCCGACGGAAGGAACGCTGCGCGTGATAGGGCTTTTTGCCTGCGTAGTTTCAGTCAGCGTGACCCGCTTCCTCCGGGTTAAGCGCAAACTCGCGCCATGGAATCGGTTCAATACACATGCAGTGTCATCGGCCAGCAGGACCGGAGGGCGTCACTCACTCGGCGCTGATGCCCCTAGATCATAGGTGCGCCACTAAAATCGCCATGGCAGTCACGGGTATCGGCAGGAAGTAGCCCCAGGCTGGCGAGGTCATCGGTTTGGAACCAGTAGAACCAGTCGGCGGGGCTGGTCTTGATCGCGGCGTCCATCGCGGCCACACAGCGCGCGAACGCCGTCGCCGTCTCGCCTTGGACCGGTACCGGCGGCGAGATTTCAAGCACCTGATGGCGGTAGTCGGCCAAGCGGTGCACGAAGACCGGAAGCAGCGGGGCGCCGGTCAGCCGGGCGAGGGTCACGACCCCCGGCAGGAGCCGGGCCTGCCGACCGAGGAAGGGCATCTCGACCGTGCGGGCCCGTTCAGCGTCCAGCGGCGCGGCATCGCTGCAGATCGTCACCACTTCATTGGCGCGCAGCACGACCGCGGCCTGGGCCGCGGCCTGAACCCGGCCCGGCAGGGTCTCGATCAGCGGCCGCTGCCGGTGGCGCAGCACGCGCCTGGTGTAGACGAAGTCCCAGAACCGTCGCTCGGCGGACCACAAACCGGGCTCGTAATTGTGTCGCAAGCGCCCAATGCTGGTGAGCGGGTACCCGCTGGCATGGAGCAGGGAGAAGACGCTGATGTGGGAACCTAGGTGGGCGGTGCAGAGTATCGCCCCCCGGCCCCCGGCCAGCGCAGCGTCCAGGTGCTCGCGGCCGTGGATCTCGACCAGCCTCCCCAGGGACCGGGCCCGGCCCCGGAGCCGCATCACGTCGATGACGTCGCAGGAGAGGAACCGGAAGACGTCCCGGGCCAGGCGCTCAGCCTCTTCCGGGCCGAGCTCGTCACCGAGCACGAGCCGCAGGTTGCGTGTCACCTCGGCGCGCTTGTCGGCCTGGGACCGGAACAGCCAGTCGCCGCGCCAGCACGCGATGTGATAGCCGAGGGAGGCCGGCAGGCAGGCCAGGGCCGGCGCGGTCGCGGCCCAGTAGGTCGCGGCTTCTATGCTGCGTAGCAACTTTCCCGCGCGGCTGTCACCCATGCGCGGCCCCTGGCTTTCCGGGTCCATGGGCGCGGAGGTAGGCGCAGATGGTGTTCACGTTGGCGAAATTCTCCGGGAGCAGATCCGCGTCGTCCATCTTGATCCCGAACTGGTCTTCCACGAAGACAAGCAGCTCGAGGACGCTCAGCGAATCGAGGATGCCGTTCTCCAGGAGTGATGTCTCGTTCGCCAGCGGCAGCAGCGCTGGGTCCTGAACGAGTTCCCGGCTGATGTAGTCGTTGATGACCGTCTCCACTCGGCACCTTCCTTCCGTAGGTCCGCCAGCGCCTGGTCCGTCGGCTGTCTCCGCCCGGCTCCGGCTCGTGCTGCTCCCGGGCCAGGCCGAGTCGGTCGAGGTTCTCGCCAGCGACTCACTGATGGCCGGATGCCGGTACGACATGGCTTCCACCTCCTCCAACTCCACCCGGTAACGTTACCCGGAAGCTCGGGCGTCGGGCTCTGGCCTTTCGCCGGTGACGTGCTTGCCCATCCCTTGACAGGCCGGCTACGAGGGCGCCGAAGAGGCTGCCGACCGGCCACGAAGCACTCAGCGCGGCCAGGCCATGAGGCGCAAGCACCCAGGCCAAGCCGCAGATCGCACCGGCGTAGACGGCGCTGCTCAAGACAATGGCCCGGAGCCTGCCCGCGAGCCGCAGCACCGCCAGACACCAGTTGTTCGCGGCGATCGGAATGGCGCCTACGGCGAGCACCATGAGGCTGAGCGTGCCATGCTGGCTGTACTTGACACCGAATACGAGCAGCACCCAGTGCGCAGCCGCGATCAGCACCAGGCAGGGCGGCAGGCATAGCAGCATCAATATGCGCCGGCTCCGCTTCCGGAGTTTCCGCCAATTTACATCGGCCTGAGAGCCTTCGGCCAGGAAGTTCTGCTCTACCGCGAACGCAGCCGAGTAAAGAAGCGTAGCTATCTGGAATGAGATAAAATAGTAGGCTGTCGCAGAAGCGCCGAGACGGTCTAGGACGATAAGCGGAACAACGAGACCGGGGAGCAGGTTCAGGCCATTGGCCGCATAATTAGCGAACGAGAATCGGAGTACGGGCCTGATGGCCTCGATGGATCTCCTTATCGTCGGCCGCCAGCGCAATATGACGGCCATCAGGGCCAGGCTGAGGAGACCTGCGGCAGCGATACCGCCGGTAGACGCGTAAAACAGGCCGTAAGCGCTTGTCCCTATGAGCATCAGGACGAGGAGCAGCTTCGTGGCCCCGCCTACCACTCCGTCGATAAGTGCGTTAAATCCCGCTTTACGCGATGCAATGAAGACGGAATCGGTCAGAAGGTTTACGACCGTGACGACCGCCGCGAACGCAAAGCCGACAGTCAGGATCGGGCTGTGCAGGATAAAAGCTAGTCGAGGCGCCAGGATCGGAGTTGCTACGACGTAGAGCAATCCCACCGCCGCGGCGCAAACGGCTGAAATAAGGAGGCCGACAGTCAATAGGGAATTGCGGTCGCTAGCGGTGGGCAAGTATCGGACAAAAGTGCTGTTAAGCCCGAGGAGCGCAATAAAGGAAATGACGGTCACGGCCGAGATCAACGAGCTCGCTATACCCACATCTGCGGTCGTGAATAGTCGTGCCGCGATGATCCAGAACGCAAATCCGAAAGCAGCCTGGAGGCCCGAACTCAAGATCAGATATAGCGAGTTGCGGACCAGGTGATCCGAGCGGAGTACGGCTCGCAGCATGGCAAGCGGCCCTTTACGAGCTGCTGTCTCTTGCTCTGGAGGCGCGGCGCTCCGCGGTGGGCTAAAGCTGCTTACTAGATTATCCGGAACCTCTCCTACGGCGGGGATCATGGCCGCTGGCGCGGCGGCAATCGCCAGCGCGATCAACGCGGCGATCCCTGCTTCCTGGCGATCCCGCATTGATGACGTTTCTGCGCCCTCGGGCATCCGCCGCTCGAGGCGAGCCACTCGCTCGCTTCGGTCAAGCGATGTCATCGGCGCTTACCCTCCGCCCAGTCAGTTCCGTCGATGTGCAGCAAAAATACGACCGTAGAGCTCCGTCCACTCGGTGACCAGACATTCCCAACGCCGGCTTTCGGCTTGGTTAACTCCGTCATCTGACATCGCATCAAGAACCGAGTCGTTGGCGAGCAGCTCCCTCAGGGCAGCGACCCACGCCGCCGGTTCATCCGGCCGGACGAGGCGACCGGCCAGGCCTGCCTCGCGAAGTTCGGGGATGTCGGACGCGACCACGGGAAGGCCTGCGGCTGCGGCCTGAAGAAGGACGAGCGGCATGCCCTCGTGGGTCGAGGGCAGCACGAGCAGTGAGGCGTTCAGCATCGCCTCACGAACCTCGGCTGGCTCCCGCCGGCCGACGAAATTCACGTTGTAGAGCCCCAGTTCGGTGACCAGGCGTTCAAGCGCAGGCTGTTCTTCGCCATCGCCGATCACGGTCAGCCTGGCGTCCGGGAGTCCGGCCATGGCCCGGATGACGACGTCGAGGTTCTTCTGGCCGGTCAGCCGGCCGACGAAGAGGATCTCCCCGGGCTTGGCGGCACGCTGGGACGATACGAACCAGTCCTCGTCCACGCCATTAGCAATCACCATCGTCCGGTTAGGTGCCACGCCAAAGGTTCGGATTACCTGCCGGCGCATGTCCTCCGTCAGGCAGATCACCGCGGCCGACCGGCGCAGGACGACGCCGAGCACGGCCCGCTGATAGATGGGAAGAAGACGACCCAAGCGACCGGACGGCCGGACCATCAGGTGGACGTGCGACACGTACGGGCGTCGCGATAGGCCGCATACCAGCCCGACGATCTCGGGGACGAAGGCCTGTCCCAGGTGGACGTGAAAGAGCGCTCCGCGAGCCCGGCGCAGCAGCGCAGTAGGCAATCCTGGCATCACAGGCGTATGCGCTACCTCACGAGCCCACAAGCGTTTGACGGCTATGGCATCTGCATGAGAAAGCTGGCCTGGCAGCCGGGATGAAACAACGGTGACATCGGTCCCTGCGCGGGCCAGTGCCTGCGACAGTTGTTCTGCCACGAATTCCTGTCCGCCGAGATGTGGCGGATAGTAGGCGCTGACCTGTACGATCCGGCGCGGACGCGCCGCGCAGATAGCCCGGTAGTCCTCAACCATGGCCGCCGCCACGTTGTCGGTGCTAAGGCGGACAGCCATCGCGCGGTAGGCGGTGCGCAGGCTCGTCCTCGCATCAGGCGACGCCAGCAGCACATCGAGCTCGCGGGCGAGTTCGGTGCTGGACCCGGGAGGCACCACGATCCCGACGTCCGCTAGCGTCTCAGCAAGACCCCCGATGTCACTGGCAATCACCGGCGTCTGGGCGGCGATGGCGATGTTGAGCACACCGCTCTGGTCGACGACAAGATACGGCAGGACGACGACTTCGGCCAGGGTGAACAAAGAGTGCAGGTCAGCGTCTTCGACGTAGCCGACGAAGGTCACCGTATCCTCGAGCCCGCAGTCGTGAACCCGGAGTTTGAGTTCCTCGAGGTATCTGCGGTTACGGACCTGGAAGAACCGGAAAATGCCGCGCCGTTCCGGCGGCTCGCCAGCGATGATGACCCTTGGCAGTGGCCGGCCAGAACTGGCTAGCATGCGCACCGCGTCGATCAGGACCTCGATGCCCTTGCTCTTGTAAATGTAGCCGAAACACAGAACCACGGGCGAGGTTCCAAGGCGCCAGCGACTACGCAACTCCTCATGATTGAGGCCGTGGTTCGCGAACTCAAATGTCCCATGGTCAATCCGGCGCACCCTTGCGCGGGGGACGCGGTACTGAGTGATAAGGCACTCCTCAGCCAGGTGGCTATGCACGTATACGCGGTGGAAGAGCCGGCTGAAGACGTAGTAAAACACCACGCTGAACCAACCGTATAGCTTCCGGTCAGCGTAAGCTTCGTGATACGTTGCGACGAGCCGGGACCGGCCCGCCAGCCGGATGGCAGCCAGGATGAAGAAAAGCGGCCCGATAAGCAAGAGATATATCGAAAGGTCGAATTGGACGTGGATCACATCGTAGCGGCCGGCTGAGAGCTCCTTTCGAAGCCGCCACCACGAACCGGGGTTCATCGAGAGAATGGCCCGCTGGCCCTCTTCGGAAACGCCGTCACGGGCCAGGCTGTACACATCGATCTCGGTATCGCCATCAGGGCGGCGGAGGGCGGCGACCAGTTTCGCGGCATAGTCGCCGATTCCGCACCGCGAGGGGGGGTAAGCGGTGACGAAAGCTACTTTCATGACCGATCGCTCCCGGCGGCGACGGCGGCCAGGGCCCGCTGGAAATGAGCAATGCCGTGCTGGACCCCCGCCACTGTTTCCGCATCCACGGCCGCCGCGCCGTCGCGAAGCCGGGCACGCAATCCAGGGTCGGTGAAGTAGCGGCGCAGGCAGCCCTCCAGTTCATCCTCGGCTCCCGGATCAAAGAGCAAACCCGTCCGGCCGTCCTCGATGAGGATCGATGATGCCGCGTAGCAGCTAACAAGTACCGGTAGGCCATAGAACAGCGCTTCATTCACGACCAGTCCCCAGGGCTCAATAAAACTCGGGACAACGAGTAGGTCAGCCTCGCGAAGTAGCGTGACCTTTTCTTGGCCATCCACGTATCCCGCGAATCTCACGTCGGTACGGCCGGCGGCGAGCGTCAGCAACTCCTCGAGTTCAGGACCAGCCCCGGCGATGACAAGCTCTTCATTCCCTGAAGCGGTCCTGGCGAAGGCGCGAATGAGCGAGCCAACATTTTTGTTGGCCCGAAGATATCCGAGAAACAGGAGCCGCAACGATCTACCCTGGTCGCCTCGGGGCGGCCCAGCCGGGAGAAGGATGCCGCGAGGAACAACCTGCGTCCCGGTAAAGATCGGGCGGCCGGTGCCCAGGTCTGCTATGAAACGGTCGCTGGCCACGCCGCTCATCGAGAGCAATGCGTCGGCACGACGGTAGGCGTAACGCCGGATGGCCTTCAGCAGCCGCAGGGCGATACAGGTCAGCGGCCATTGGAGGCCATGGCGGCGGCCACGGGTCGTTCGCAGCGCAGCTTCGGTGCGCGGCACATGCTCGACCCATAGAATCAGCCGGTAACCGAGGATTCGCCTCAGGGCCAAAATTACGAGCATGCTTGGGAGGTTTTCGTCGCTATCCGCGTGAATCACCACGTCCGGACGGCGACGACCTAGTTCGGCGGCCAGCCCGGGATTGAACACGAGGGGACCGACCAGCCTAGCGGGCAGCACCCGGTAGTCGAAGCCAACCCCGTCAAGCGATGCGGTCCACATCCGGTCAGCTGACCGCTCGAGGCCGAACAGCACAGCCACGTCGTAGTCCAGGCCCAGTCGCTCGAACAGCGGCAAGCGGTACGGTGCCACCATGTTGTGCGAGATGCAGACCCGGGCCCTAGCTGGCTCAGGGTTCCGTTCAGCATGGTCGTGCCACGCCCGGGCTGCCCGGCCCCGGAGCAGGTAACTGAGCCTCCTCATCGGAGTCCAGCGGTCGTCATGCCAGCTCGGTCACCTTCTGCCTGCCCGAGAGTTGGCTGTCCGGCAAGGCCCACTGTCCATGGGTCACCGCGTGATAGACGGAAGCCGCGACCTCGTCCCAGTCCCGCAGGTGGCCGTTGCCTTCAGCGCTCGCCTGAGGATCCATCAACGGCGCGCGGGTCATAGCCACGCTCATGGCTTCAGCCAGGCTGGCCGCCTCGACATCAGCCAGAAATCCATTCTGGCCGTCGGTTATCAGATGCCGAGCCGCATTGTCTGGATGATCAACGGTCACCACAGGCAGGCCACAGCTATTGGCCTCAAGCACCACTATGCCGAATCCCTCACGTATCGACGGCAGAGCGAAGACCGTCGCAGCTTTCATTACCCCGTAGATTTCCGAGCCGGGAAAGAAGTCGTGGAATACTACATTTCTCTCCAAACCGAGTTCTCTGCTGAGGCGCTCAAGCCATCGCCGCTCCGGGCCCTCGCCGACGACTCGGCAGCATAGCCAGGGACGGTCCTCTCTCATCTGCGCCACGGCGTGCAACAGGATATCGACATTCTTGTGAGCGAGAAGACGGCCAGCAAAGAGAATGTCCGACCTGAGCTTCGATTTCTGCTCGGCCCTGATGGCAGCTAGGTCGACGCCAAGCTCGATCGTGCGGACGGCCGCTTTCACTCCCAACTGGTCGATCAGGCGAGTTGACGTCTGGCGGGATACCGCGACTATCTTGTCGGGCACGCGCGCTGCTAGTCGCTCGGTGAAAGTGCTTATCGGCGCCAGCCTGCCCAGGTACTTCTGCCAGTACGAGCTACCCCACACCTCGTGCCACGTGACGACCATCCGCTTACGCCGCAATACGCAGACAATCCGCGCAGCAAAAATAGGGAAGTAGGGCATGTGGTCGACGTCGAGAACATCGAATCGGGCCACGACAAGCTTCAACGTCGCCAATCCGAACATGAGGGCCTGTACTATCGACCTTCGTCCCCCATGATAGAGCGACCGTCGCCGGCAGATCGCATGCAAATGAACACCGTCGACGTTAAGAGTCTTTCCGCCGGCCCACCATTTCATGGTGTATATGTGGATCTCAGCTCCACTCATCCCAAGGCGGCGCGCGATCTCCCATAGGCGCCGTTCCCGGCCGCCTATGCTAAAGGGATAAACCGCGTCACTTACAAATCCAATACGACAGTGCTGCTTGCCTTGTTCGCCAGCGGCTGAGGTGCTTATCGTCTCGGAAGTGGGCGCGGAGTCTGATCGCCTCAAATGCAATAGCGATAGCATGCCGACATCTCCCGAGCAGTCAGAACCGCCCCCGTGTTTACGGGTTCTGTTGCTACCAACACTCACCCCGCCTGTATCTGGATAGTCGCACCTTGATGTCACAGCGCCGAGCGCTTGTTAGACGTTCCGGGCAAGTAGCCAGTTTACATAGATGGGATGAAGTATCTGCTCAAATCGTGAAATGACGGACGTGAGACTACACCAGATTCGGCATAAAGTGCCGGATAATATCTGCCTGTGGCATGAATACGACAAGCAATGACAGAGGGCTATCATGATGGCTGAACTGTCGCAAATGGGCATATTATCCACCACACAGGTACATCCATACCGTGCCGATACGAAGCGTCGGCCCTTCAGCTCCCGGCGGTGTCCGAATCCTTCGCGGCGAGACGCTCGTAGGCGGGAGCCAGCACTTCGGCCAGGTCTTTGCCCCTGACCTGGACAGGCGGCGGGGGAAACATGCGCAGCAGGAGGTCGGGCGTGACCGGACCGGGAGCCGTGGCCAGTGCGCGGAGCCTGGCCGGGCTCAGCCCGGGCGACCAGAACGACTCCAGGCCATCGGCCAGCGACGGGGCCGGCACGTCGAGGTTCAGGTGCCCGGCGCGGCGGGCGGCGGTCCCCGCTGCCGATCCTGCCGCGTCGGTGAGCTCACCGCGCGAGGCCGACGACCCGGGCCTCCGGGCCTGGATCTGGCGTAGCGCCGTGAGCAGCTCGTCCCGGCCACGGCCCCGCCAGGCCAGCATGGCGAAGGGATCGCGGTCGAATTCCTCGGCCAGCACGTAGCAGACCGCGGCGAGATGCTTGCACGGCACCTCCCAGTCCGGGCAGCTGCACCGCATGTCCAGGTCGCCGGGCGAGCCGGGGAACAGCGGCGTGCCGCAGTCCGCGAACACCTCCTCGATCTCGCGCGGCATCTCGCCCGCGAGCAGCTTGGCGCGGAACAGCGCCTGGCTGGCCAGCCTCTCCTGCACCGTCCGCCACTGCGCCGTGGTGAGCGGCAGGACCCCGATGCGGACCTGATAGGGCCGGACGCGGGACCCCTGCACCCGCGCGGTGACCTTGCCCTGGGCAAGCTCGAAGTCCAGCACCTGCCCGGCCCTGGCGTAGCTGCGCCCCCTGGCCAGCCTGCCGCTCATCCCGTACGACTCGAGCACCGCGATGAACCGCCGGGACCACCACTGCTCGCCGATCGCCCCGCGCTTGCTCCGCGCCTTGATCCCGCCCTCGACCCGGCGCGGGCGGGAAGCAGGCGGCCAGTCCGCCCAGCGCGCGCTCACGAGCTCACCGCGTCGGGCGACAGGGCGAGCACGGCCCGCAGGTCCTCCACCGACAGCTCGGTCAGCCAGGACTCGCCGGTGCCCACGATCCGCTCCGCGAGTTGCTTCTTCTCCTCGATCATCGCGTCGATCCGCTCTTCCAGGGTGCCGACGCAGACGAACTTCCTGACCTGGACGTTCCTGCGCTGGCCGATGCGGAACGCGCGGTCGGTCGCCTGGTCCTCCACGGCCGGGTTCCACCACCGGTCGACGTGGATCACGTGGCTGGCGGCGGTCAGGTTGAGCCCGGTGCCGCCGGCCTTGAGCGACAGCAGGAACAGCGCGGGCTCATCGAGCGAGGCGAACGTCTCGATCAGCGCGTCCCGCTGTTTCTTCGGCGTGCCGCCGTGCAGGAACAGCACCGGGCAGCCGAGCCTGGCCGCCAGGTGCGGCTGCAGCATCCGGCCGAATTCGGCGTACTGCGTGAAGCACAGCGCCTTGTCGCCCTCGGCCACGATCTCCTCGCAGATTTCCTCGAGCCTGGCCAGCTTGCCGGACCGCCCAGGCAGCCGGGAGCCGTCGCCGAGCAGGTGCGCGGGATGGTTGCACACCTGCTTGAGCTTGGCCATCGTGGCCAGCACCAGGCCGCGCCGGCTGATGTCGTCGGCCGCGTCCTCGATCCGGCTGAGCATGTCGGCGACCGTCGCGGCGTACAGGCTCGCCTGCTCGGCGGTCAGGTTGCACCAGACCTTCATCTCCTGCTTGTCCGGCAGGTCGGAGATGATCGCCTTGTCGGTCTTCAGCCGACGCAGGACGAACGGCTGAGTCACCCGTTTCAGGGCCGCCGCGGCGTCCTCGGACCCGTGCCGCTCGATCGGGACCGCGTAGGTCTGCCTGAACCTCTCGGCGGGGCCGAGCAGGCCGGGATTAGTGAACTCCATGATCGACCACAGGTCGGACAGCCGGTTCTCCACCGGCGTCCCGGTCAGCGCGATCCGGGTCGCGGCGGGCAGGGCGCGGACCGCCCTGGCCTGCTTGGTGACGTGGTTCTTGATGTTCTGCGCTTCGTCGCAGACCAGCCGAGCCCAAGTGAGCGTGCTCAGCGCGGCCTGGTCCCTGGTGGCGACGCCGTAGCTGGTGATCACCAGGTCCGCCTCAGTCAGCGCCGCGGCGAGCGAGTCGCCGTCCAGCCGGTCCGCGCCGTGGTGCACGTGAACCCGCAGGCCGGGGGTGAACCGGGCCGCCTCGCGCTGCCAGTTGCCGACCAGCGACATCGGGCACACGAGCAGGGTCGGACCCGACCCTGGTGCTTGCGCGGCGATCAGTGACAGGAGCTGGATCGTCTTGCCCAGGCCCATGTCGTCGGCCAGGATCCCGCCGAGGCCGAGGTCGCCGAGGAAGGCCAGCCAGGAAAGCCCGCGCTCCTGGTAGGGCCGTAGCGTGCCCGCGAAGCCGACGGGCGCGGACACCGGCGCCAGCCGCCGGTCGGCCTGGCCGGACAGCAGGTCGCCCAGCCAGCCGTCGGCGTCGACGTCCAACAGCGGGGCCGCCTCGTCCGCGGGGCGCAGCCCGGCGGCTAGGGCCTCGCCGGCGGTCATCGTCCCCGGCGGGTGCCGCTCGAGGAACTTCAGCGCGGCCTTCAGGTGCGCCTCATCGAGCTCAACCCACTGGCCGCGCAGCCGGACCAGCGGGACCTTCAGCCGGGCCAGCTCGGCGAGTTGCGCCGCGTCGAGCGCCTGGTCGCCGACCGCCACCTCGTACCGGAAGTTCACCAGGTCGCCCAGGCCGAACTTCGGCGCGGTGACCGAAGAGCCTGACGGGCTCTGGGCCCGCGTAGTCAGCTTCAGCCCGAGCCGGGCCCTGCGCACCCAATCGGGCAGCAGCACGCCGAACCCGGCGCCGGACAGCAGCGGTCCGGTTTCCTTCAGGAACCGGAAGGCCCCCGGCGTGTCCAGCTCCACCAGCGCAGGCGCCGGCTCGCGCAGCGCGCCCTCAAGCTCGCCGAACAGCCTGGCCGCGGCGCCGAGCCCGGCCAGCAGTTCTTCGACCGGATCGCCGCCGACGGCCAACCCGGAACCCAGGAACGTTGCGCCCTCGCCCGCCCACAGGTCGGCGGCAGAGACCATCAGGCTCGGGTCTTCGGCGGACTGCAGCGCGAACTCCACCCGCCACGGATCACCGTCCGGGTCCGAAGGCTCGGCGAGGCGGAAGCAGGTCCGCACCGGGCCGGCCGGTATCCGCGCACCGTCCAGCCAGGCCTCCAGATCCACGGCGAGCGCGGCGGCCTCCTCCTCGTCTTGGGGCGTGGTCGCCTCGAGACGTGCGTCGGTCGTGGTCAGTGCCACCACGAATCGTTCGGCCCAAGCGATGCGAGCAGGAGTGCGGCCCCGCCTGGCGCTCAGGAGCGGTGCGGGCAGCCGGGTCCGCGCCGCGGCATCGGTGAGGCAGTCGAGCGCGGCAGCCAGCAGTGGCCCCGGCGGCTCGGGACCCGCCGCCCGGCACGACGGAGGCATCGCCGCCGCCAGGTCACGCGCGCGCTGGGCATCGGCGCCGTCCAGTACCGGACGCCAGCGGGCCGCGTACCCTCCGTCCTCCGCGACCAGGACCGGCAGCACCCGCCCGCGGACGGCCAGGCTGTCGGCGAAGCGGGCCAGGGCCGCCAGGTACGGCAGCGACCCGCCCGCGACGGCCGCGACGTCGCCGAGGCCACCGAGGCCACCGACCGAACCGAGCAGGTCAAGCGCGGCGGCCGGGGCAAAGGCGAGGACGGGCACGCGCCAGCGGGCCAGCGACACCCGGCCCCGAGGTCCCGGCCTGGCCGGGTCGGCGTCCGGCCTGATCAGTTCCGGCGAGGCCAGCGGCCCGTCGGCGGCCGACGGCAGGTGCAGCAGGAGCTCGTCGTCGACGGCCTTGCGGGTCGCCTCGCCAGCCGGGCCGGGCAGCGCGGCGAGCAAGTCGGCCAGCTCGGCGGCCTGGCACGCGAACGGATGCGGGACGGGAGCCCGCGACGGTCGTGCCTCGCGGGGCGCGGGTGCCTGAGCCTGCGGCAGGGCCGGGTCCTCGGCCCATAGGCAGAGCGCCTCGTCCGCCCAGATCCCGTGGATGACCCGCATGCCGCCACTCCCGCTTAAATCCTGCCCTCAGCACGCTAACAGCGCCCCGGGCCCCGGTGCGACGACACGCCGCGAATTCGCGGCGGCCGGGTAACTCGTGGGTGTCGGACGTAGTGGTGACGTCCTGGTCGTCGCTGGCGTCTGGGGCCGAGGGGTCGGGGGTGATCTTGCGGAACTGCTTGTTCATCGAGCGGAGCAGGAAGACCAGCGCGACGCCCATCGCGGCGACGACCAGGAAGCCGAGGACGCCAGGCTCGATGTCGTTGCTGTTCGAGGAGGACGCAGCGACGGCGGCGAGAACGCCGAGGGTCAAAGGCTCACACTTTCCCGGATGCCGGCGAACAGGTCATCTTCCGGCAGTTCGCTATCGACGACAGACCTAGCCAGATGATAGTCCTCGGTCGGCCACACGGCCCGCTGGACCTCCATCGGGCAGCGGAACCAGAAGCCCTCCGGGTCCACCTGGGTGGCGTGCGCCTTCAGCGCCTCGTCCCTGACCTCGAAGAAGTCACCGCACGGCACCCGGGTGGTGATCTCGAGCTCGTGCCAGCCGTCCCCGCGCTTCTTCGCGCGCTCCTCCCACTCCTCGAAGATCTTGGTGTAGGGGGACTCCAGGCCGCGGCGGAGCATCTCCTCATGGAACGCGACGAACTTCGCGCCGTGGAACGACACGAAGTAGTAGAGCTTGAGGGGCTGCCACGGCTCGCCGGAATCCGGGTACGCGTCCGGGTCGGCCGCGGCCTCGAACGCCGCCACGCTGACCCGGTGGGTCATGACGTGATCGGGGTGCGGGTAGCCGCCGTTCTCGTCGTAGGTGAGGATCACGTGCGGCCGGAACTCGCGCACCGCGCGGACCAGGGGCTCGGTCGCCTCCTCCAGCGGGGTGAGCGCGAAGCAGCCCTCGGGCAGCGGGGGCTTGGGATCGCCTTCGGGCAGGCCCGAGTCGACGAACCCGAGGAAACGGTGCTCCACCCCGAGGATGTCCCGGGCGCGGGCCATCTCCTCCTGCCTGACCCTGGCCATGTCCGCCTTGATCTCCGGGCGGTCCATCGCGGGGTTGAGGATGTCACCGCGCTCCCCGCCGGTCAGCGTGCACACCAGGACCTGCACGCCCTCGCTGGCGTAGCGCGCCATCGTGGCGGCGCCCTTGCTCGACTCGTCGTCGGGGTGCGCGTGCACGGCCATCAGCCGAAGCTCGCTTCGCAACAGGATCTCCCTCGTTCGCTGTGCTAGCCCGGGGCAGCCCCCGGACCCCCGTGATGCGGCACGTTATGCCACCGCGCCGCTAGTCCCGCAACACCCGTGGACCGGGCGGACATTCCCAGTGCCGCGCGGTTGGTAAGATTCCGCATTTGACTAGTTCGCTCTAGTCACCGACGCTTGTTAGCCTCAGCAGATTACGCCCGAAGGACCAAGGCGGTCCCGCGGACTACCGAAGTCCCGCGCAGTACCAAGGAGTATCCGTGACCGAGACTCGCGACGACACTGTGACCTGGCTGACCCAGGAGGCGTACGACCGGCTCAAGGCCGAGCTCGATTACCTCTCAGGACCGGGGCGCACCGACATCGCGAAGAAGATCGAGGCCGCCCGCGAGGAGGGCGACCTGCGGGAGAACGGCGGGTACCACGCGGCCAAGGACGAGCAGGGCCAGATGGAGGCGCGGATCGTCGTCCTCCAGCACATCCTGGAGACCGCCCGCGTCGGCGGCCCGCCGCGCACCGACGGGGTGGTCGGCCCGGGCATGACGGTCACCGTCCGGTTCGTCAAGGACGACGACGAGGTGACGTTCCTGCTCGCCTCGCGCGAGGAGAGCGGCTCGCCGATCGACGTCTACTCGCCCCGCTCGCCGCTGGGCGCCGCGATCATGGGCAAGAAGGTCGGCGAGAAGGCCACCTACTCGCTGCCGAACGGCCGCGCCAACACCGTCGAGATCCTGGAAGCCGTCCCGTACGCCGGGGCCTAAAAGATCTCTTTCATGCCGAACGGGCGGTGGTATCACTGACCACCGCCCGTCTGGCGTTATGCGTGCCTGCCCCCCGGGCTATGACACGAGTTCGCGCTCCTGGCTGGGCGCCTGGTCGGCCGGCACCCGCCCGCGGAGCGGGACTTCCTTGATGAACAAGGCGAGCACGAAGATCAGCACCGCGGCCGGCAGGGCCCAGATGAACACCGACTGCACGGCGTGCGCGATCGCGAAGAACACATCGTGCCTGACCGGTGCGGGCAGCGAGTTGACGGTGGCCGGGTCGATCGAAGCGCCGCTGACGTGGACGCGCACCCCACCCACCTCCCCTGCCCCCTTCCCTGCCGCGGCGGCCAGCGATTCGGTCAGCCGCCGGGCGAAGACGGCGCCGAACGTGGCCACGCCGAGCGAGCCGCCGATCTGCTGGAAGAACATCCGCGCGCTGCTGGCCACGCCCATGTCCTTCTGCTCCACGCTGTTCTGCGCGATCAGCGAGACCATCTGCATCAGGAAGCCCATGCCCAGGCCGAGGATCACGTAGTAGATCGCCGACGTGGTCCGCGTGGTGCCGATGCCCAGGTTGGTGAGCAGGTACATGGCCCCGCCCATGATGGCCCCGCCCAGTATCGGGAAGATCTTGTACCGCCCGGTCCTGGTGACCACCTGCCCGGCCAGGATCGAGGTGATCGTCACCCCGATCATCATCGGGGTCAGCGCCAGCCCGCTGATGGTCGGCGACTCGCCCTGGACGGTCTGCTGGTACAGCGGCAGGAACGTCAGCGCGCCGAACATGGCCAGCCCGGTCAGGAAGGTCAGCACCATCGTGACCGAGAAGTTCCTGTTCCTGAATACGCGCAGCGGCAGGATCGGCTCGGCCACCCGCATCTCGACCACGCAGAACGCGGCGGCGGCCGCCAAAGCGAGCAGGCCGAGGCCGATGATCTGCCCTGAGCCCCAGGGGTATTCGGTCCCGCCCCAGGTGGCCAGCAGTACGAGCGCGGTGGCGGCCACGCCGAGCAGGGCGCCGCCAAGATAGTCGACCCTGTGGCTCACCCGCTTGGCGGGCAGGTGCAGGGTCGTGATGATGTAGACCAGCGCGGCCCCGCCCACCGGCAGGTTGATGTAGAAGATCCAGCGCCAGGAGAAGTCGGTGGTGATGAACCCGCCGATCAGCGGGCCACCGATGGTGGCGAGCATCATCACGACCATCATGTAGCTCATGTACCGGCCGCGCTCGCGGGGCGAAACGATGTCGCCGAGCGTCGCCATCGCGCCGACCATGAGCCCGCCTGCGCCCAGGCCCTGGATCGCGCGGAACGCGATCAGTTCGTCCATCGTGTGCGACTGGCCGGCCAGCGCCGACCCGGCCAGGAAGATTATGATCGCGACGATGAAGAACCTCTTCCGCCCGTACATGTCGCCGAGCTTGCCGTAGAACGGCGTGACGACCAGGGACGCGAGGATGTAGGCGGTCACCACCCAGGACAGGTGCGCCACCCCGCCGAGGTCGCCGACGATCCGCGGCAGCGCGGTGCTGACGATGAGGTTGTCCAGCATGGCCAGCAGGATCGCGAGCAGGAGCCCGGGCAGCACGATCATGACCTCGCGCGGCGCAAGAAACTGCCCGCCCCCGCCCGGCAGCGCTTGCCCGTTCGGGCCAGCTGCGGCTGACCCAGAGCCGCCCTGCCCGTTGACGCCAGGCCCCGTTGCTTCCGCCACCTGCTCGCTCCCTTCCCGTCCGCGCTTACACCGGCTACACTACTTACCGGCCGGCAAGTTATTATGCTAGGCTCTAGCTAACCGGCCGTCAAGTAAATTACGGCCCAGCTCCACGAGGGAGTGCGAGAGGGAAATGCGCGACGCGGGGCTCACGCCCGCGGCTAACGACCGCGGCGGCAGGCGCGGCACCGGCACGGCCGAGCGCCCGGCCGGGAGCTTCGGCGCGCCGCGCACCGATACCCGGTCCCGGGTGCAGAAGGTCGCGCTGGAGCTGTTCGCCGAGCAGGGCTACGAGAAGACCTCGCTGCGCGAGATCGCCGAGCGCCTCGGCGTCACCAAGGCCGCGCTCTATTACCACTTCAAGTCCAAGGAAGACATCGTCCACAGCTTCACCGACGACTACTTCGCCGCGATCGACGGCCTCGTGGACTGGGCCAAGGACCAGCCGCAGACCGACGCGACCCGCCGCGAGATCCTCGACCGCTACGTCGGGATCGTGCTGTCCGGCGGCGAGGTCTTCCGCTTCCTCGAGCAGAACCGGGCCTCGGTACAGGGCATGGAGGCGGGCAAGGACCGGTTCGCGAAGTTCCGCGACCGCCTGGACGCACTGGTCGACCAGCTCGCCGGCCCCGATTCCCCGCTGCGCGACCGGGCCCGCGCCACCGCGGCCGTGCTCACGGTCGGCGCGGTCTGCCATTTCTACCTGCAGCAGGTCGACGACCCGGACAAGCTGCGGGCGATCATCCTGGAAATCGCCACCGACCTGATTCATTGATCGTGTGGGGTAGATCTAAACCGCACCGTGTCTAGATCGCACCGTGGGCCAGCAGGCCGAGCGGGCTGGGCCGGGAGAACTCGATACGGACGACGAGCTGGTCATCCTGCCTGAGTGTGATGATGCTTCCGGCAAAGGGCAGAAGCTGGGCCCGCACGAAGGCGGTCAGCCAGCTCACGTAGCTAGCGTCGGCCATGCCCGCCGCCCGCCCCGAACCCGACAGGTCGGCCGAGCACCACGGGACTCCCGGGCTCGCACCCGGGCCGGGGTCGCCGAAGGCCAGGATCTGGATCGGGTGCATGGCCGCCAGCGCGGGAAGCAGGATCAGCAGCCGGGAATCGATTTCGCCGGCCGCCAGCTGCGTCCTGGCCTGAGCCGTCAGGGCGATCCTCTTGTTGGCCAGCAGTTGAGCGCCCGCGGCCCGCCTGGCCGCCACGTCCTGGCGCAGCGCGGCCAGGTACGCCAGCGCTCCGTCGGGTGCGACAACCTGCACATCCACCTGGCCCGGCCCCGACCCGAAACTGGCTATGACCAACGGCGCGTACACGGTGTCCAGGCGGCCACCGAACCGGCTCCGCACCGTGGGGGTGGCCACCACGACGTCGGCACCGAGCGGGCTCTTGGTGGAACTACCGATGACCAGCAGGTTCGTGGCAGGCATCCCCAGGGCCTCGAGGGCCGCGCACATCGTGGGATCGCAGGCCACGATCGCGCTCCGGCTGACCTGCTGCGAGACCCATACGGCGGCCATCTGGACCGGCCCGGGGGCAGGCGCGGCGGCGTGGCCCGAAGTTCGGCTAGCGACGTGCGGCCGGTAGATGGCGAGTGTCACGCCGGCGCCCGCCGCCAGCAGGATCAGGATCGCCGCCGCCACGCCAAGGACGCGCAGCCGGCGCAGGCGCGCGGGGCGGCCACGTGAGCCCACCTCAGGCGCGGCCGGCGGCTCCGGCCCGGACCCTTCCGGCTCCAGCTCGCCTGGAGCCTCCTCGGCCGCAGCCACCTCCCCGACCGGCAGATTCTCGTCCTCCGGCAGGACCTCCTCCTCCGGAGACACCTCACCAGCCGGAAGGTTCTCATCGTCCGGCAGGACTTCCTTGTCCGCGGGCACCTCCGCGACCGCGGCCACCTCCCCGACCGGCAGGTTCTCGTGCCCCGGCAGCACTTCCTCCTCTGGAGATACCTCCGCGGCCGGAAGCACCTCCTTAGCCGCAGGCACCTCCTCGACCGGCAGGGTCTCGTCCTCCGGCGGGACTTCCTCCTCCGGAGACACCTCCCCGGGCGGAAGCACCTCCCCGAACAGGGGATTCTCGTCCTCCGGCAGGACTTCCGCGGCCGCAGACACCTCTCCAGCCGGAAGCACCTCCTCAGCCGCAGGCACCTCCTCGACCGGCAGGTTCTCGTCCTCCGGGGGGACTTCCTCCTCCGGAGGCACCTCCCCGGCCGGAAGTACCTCCCCGACCAGGGGATTCTCGTCCTCCGGGGGGACTTCCTCCCCTGGGGGCACCTCCCCGGCCGGAAGCACCTCCCCCGCCGCAGGCACCTCCTCGACCGGCAGGGTCTCGTCCTCCGGCGGGACTTCCTCCTCCGGAGGCACCTCCCCGGCCGGAAGCACCTCCTCGACGGCAGGCACCTCCTCCTTCGGAGGCATCTCCCGGGCCGCAGCCACTTCCTCGACCGGCAGGGTCTCGTCGTCCGGCGGGACTTCCTCCTCCGCAGGCACCTCCCTGGCCGCAGGCACCTCCTCGGCCGGAAGATTCTTCGCGCCGACCAGGTTCGCCGGGGCGGCCCGGCCCGCGTCCCGATAGGCGGCAGCCAGGCTGCTGCGCGAGCGCAGCGTGTCGGGGTGGCCGGGACCAAGGACGCGTTCCCGGCCGGCCAGGGTCTGTTCGAACAGCGGGATCGCCTCGGCCAGCCTGCCGACGTCGCGGTAGGCGGCGGCGAGGTTGCCTCGCGAGTTCAGCGTGCTGGGGTGGTCGGCGCCAAGCAGCCGTTCCCGGCTGGCCAGGGTCAGCTCGAAGAGCAGGACCGCGTCGGTGGACCGACCTTCGTCCTGGTAGGCGGCGGCCAGGTTGTTCTGCGAAGTCAGGGTGTCGGGATGGTCGGAGCCCAGCAGCAGCTGCCGGGTAACCATGGTCCGCTCGAACAGCCTGATCGCCTCGGCGTCCCGGCCCGCCACGCGGTAGGCGGCGGCCAGGCTGTTGCGCGCGTTCAGGGTTTCCGGATGGTCCGGGCCCAGCACCCGCTCAAGGTCCGCGGTCAGGGGCTCGCCGAACGCGATGGCCTGCGATACGCAGTCACCCAGCTCGATCAGGTGATACAGAGCCAGGGACCTGAGCCTCAGCAAGGCCCTGGCGAGGTCCTCATCCTCACCGGCGGGTCCAGCCGCGTTATCCAGCAGAGCCGACACCTGGCGGGGGACGTCCCTCGCGGCCGGGCGATTCCGGGACACCGCCACCGCCTTCGCCCGCGCTTCCAGCACCGATGCGGCGAGCCGGCACGCCGCCGTCAGCTGCTGCCGCCTGGCCAGCTCAACGCGGACGACAAGCATCACGGTGCGGTGCATGGTGATGGTCTGGCCGCCGTCGAGACTGACGGTCACCAGTGATCGTTCAGCGAGCCGGGCCAGCGCCTCGTCCACCAAGGCCGCCGCCACCTGGTGCCCACCGGCGGTGAGCGCGCCCGCCTGACCGGCGGCGTGCAGTAGGTCCCGGCGGACCCCGGCCGCCGACAGCACCGCCAGGATCTCGATCACCCGGCTACCCGTGTCCGCCTGGTCGGCCGCCCGGAGGGCCTCCAGCGACAACAGGACCGCCTGCCCGATGCCGGGCACGGACGGCTGTCCCACCTCGCCAACCAGGGACTCCTCGACCGGCACAGCCCGCAACCGCTCCAGGTACGCCCGGTAACCCAGGGACTGCCCAGCGATCACCGCCGCGGCCTGCGCCAGCGCCAGCGGCAGATGCCCAAGCTCGGCCGCCAGGGCGGCGGCTCCCTCGGCGTCCGCTTGGCCGGTCCCCTGGGTCAGGAACGCCACCGCCTCATCGTCACTGAATACGCCCACCGGAACGGTGGTTCCCGCGATGGCCGGCGACCGCCCGGGACCGGTGATCAACACCCGGGCCGCACCGTAGGCGGGAAGAAAGGGCAGCAGCAGATCGGGATCCCTCATGTCATCGAACACGAGAAGGCAGCGGTCTCCGTCGCCCTCGAGCCGGCGTCGCAGCAGCCGACCCGCATCGGAGGTGCCCCCCGCGGCGTCGCCTTCATACAGCCCGGCAGCGTCAGCCGTCCTGGCCAGGCCGGCCAGCAGGCTCCAGGTGTCCTCGGCGCTGACCCAGGCCACGAGGCGCCAGCCCGCGGCCAGCTTCGCCCGCGCGTACGCCGCCGCCAGCATCGTCTTGCCCGCCCCTGGGGACCCGGTGATGACATGAATCACCGGCACCCGCACACGGGCCCGGTCCAGCTCGGCCAGCAGGTCGGCCCGTGGCTGGAAACCGGGCGGCTCCACTGGGATGTCGCCCGCCACTACCTGGCGACCGGCTGCCTCCCGCGGCAGCTGCTCCGGGGGCTGCGACCCATTCACCGCCCACTCCCGCACCGAGGATTCTGGAGTCTGGACAGGCCATCAACGCGACCAAGCGGTAACGCACTTACCATACCCGCCCGATCCGTGCCGAACCGGGCGACCAGCGCTCACCTGGAAACCAATTACGGTTCTGAGCCGATACTCACGACCCGGACATAACGGAACCGGTTACCCGTCAGATTGGGCCGGTTGGGAAAATTGAACTAGCGTGTGACCATGGACGACCGCGACGTTGTTGCGGCGATCGCGACAGGGGACCCGGCGGGCATCGCCGTGGCTTACGACAGGTACGCGGCTAGCCTGTACGGATACTGCCACTGGATGCTCCACCAGTCATCGGACACAGGCGAAGCCCTGCGGGACACCTTCGTGGTCGCCGCCACGCTTGGGGACCTCCCAGAGGCACCCAAGCTGCGTCCGTGGCTGTACGCGGTGGCCCGCAACGAATGCCTCCGCCGTCTCCGCACCATGCCGCCCGTCTCCGGTGAACAAACCGATGAGGCCGGCCAGCCATTGGGCCCGGCCGACCATGCGGTGCGTCCTGCCGACCAGTCAGCGAACGGTGTCGGCCAGCAGGCCGGGGTCAGCGATCCCGAGCAAGTTGAACTGCAGCGGCTGACCCGCGCGATCCTCGCCGGACTGGATCCTGATGACCGTGAGGCCATCGAGCTGAGCCTCGGGCATGACCTTTATGACACCGATCTGGCGGCCGCACTCGGCGTGTCGTGGAGCCAGGCGCGCGCCCGGACGTCACGCGCCCGCAGCCAGCTGGAGGAGGACCTCGGTACGCTGCTCGTCGCGCGCACCGGGCGGGAGAACTGCGCGACGCTCGGCACGCTGCTGGCCGACTGGGACGGCGAACTGACCGAGCAGACGCGCAACCTGGTCCGTGAGCACATCGAGCGGTGCAAGATCTGCGCAAGTCACCGGCGAAGCGCGCTGCGCCCGGCGGTGTTGTCCGGCCTGCCGCCGCTCGCCGAACTCCCTCCCGCCCTGCGAGACGACGTGCTGCGGCTTTGCACGCCGACCACTCCGGAAACGCCCATGTACCGGCGGCGCGCCGAGTCGGTGCGGTCCGAGAGCTTCTCGGAAGCGATCAGGACGATGAGCTGGGCCAGTATCCGAGAGCATCCCGGAGCGGCGATAGCCGCCCTGGCGGTTGTCCTGTGGGCCGTGGCGGCCGTGACCGTCACGCTGCTCACCCTCGCTAGTCACCACTCCGCCAGCGCCCTCCCGGCGCAGCCGAGCGCCAGCGCTCCCGCGACCAGTCCGGCGGCCGCGACCACACCGGCCACGACCCCGGCGCCCACCCGCACGTCCGCCAGCGCACGGCCGTCCCCGACCGCCGATCAGTCCTCCGCCTACCCGGTGCCCGCACTCGTACCGTCAGCGTCGGCGACCGGCAGCCCTAGCCCGTCGCCGTCACGCTCGCGGTCGCACTCCCATTCGCCTTCCCCGTCGCCCTCAGCGTCGAAGTCGGCCTCGCCGTCGGCGTCGCCCTCGTCCTCGGCGTCGCCCTCGCCCTCGGGCTCTCCGTCCACGTCGCCCTCGCCTTCGAAGTAGGCGGCAACCTTGGACCGCGCCCGTCGGCGATGCCCGTGACGGGCCTGATACGCGCGACCGCGGCGACCCTACTCTGACCCGCCGACCTGGCTCTGGACCGCCTCCCCGCGAGCCAAGGCCAGGTAGTTCCGCATCGCCAGGGTGATGGGATGGTCGGTGCCGAGCAGCCGCTCCTGAGCGGCGACGGTCTGCTCGATCAGCGGGATCGCCTCGGCGACCCGGCCCGCCTCCCGGTAGGCGTGGCCGAGGTTATTCCGCGCGGCCAAGGTCTTGGGGTGATCGGCACCGAGCAGCCGCTCGCAAGCGGCCAGGGTCTGCTCATGGAGCGGGATCGCCTCGGCGACCCGGCCCGCCTCCCGGTAGGCGGTGGCGAGATTGTTCCGCGAGGTCAGAGTGCTGGGATGGTCGACGCCCAGCAGCCGCTCCCGGGCGGCGAGGGTGTGCTCGAACAACAAGATCGCCTCGGCCGACCGGCCCGCCGCCTGGTACGCGGCGGCGAGATTGTTCCGCGCGGCCAAGGTCTTGGGGTGATCGGTACCCAGCAGGCGCTCCCGGGTGGCCAGGATCTGCTCCACCAGCGGGATCGCCTCGGGAGCTCGGCCCGCCGCCTGATAGGCGTTGGCGAGATTTTTCCGGGACGTCCGCGTGTCGGGGTGGTCGACGCCAAGGACCCGGGACCGGGCCGCCAGGGTCTGCTCGAACAGCGGGATCGCCTCGGCGACCCGGCCCGCCTCCCGGTAGGCGGTGGCGAGGTTGCCTCGCGAGGTCAAGGTGCTGGGGTCGTCGGCGCCTAGCAGCCGCTCGCAAGCGGCCAGGGTCTGCTCGTGGAGCGGGATCGCCTCGGCGACCCGGCCCGCGTCCTGGTAGGCGTTGGCGAGATTGTTCCGCGAGGTCAAGGTGTCGGGATGGTCGGGACCCAGGAGCCGCTCCCGGCCGATCAGGGTCTGCTCGAACAGCGGGATCGCCTCGGCGACCCGGCCCGCCGCCTGGTAGGCGGCGGCCAGGCTGTTCCGTGCGTTCAGCGTGTCGGGATAGTCGGGACCCAGCGACCACTCCAGGTCCTCGATCAGGGCCTCGCCGACCGCCACGGCGTGCGACGGGCTGTCGCCCAGCTCGATCAGGTGGTAAAGCGCGAAGAACCGCAGCCGCAGCAGAACTCTGGCGAGCTCCTTATCGGCCTCACCCGCGCACCGAGCCGCGGCATCCAGCAGCGCCGTCACCTGCTGGGGGAAGTCCCTGACGGCCGCGCGATTCTGCGATCCTGCGAGCGCCCGCGCGCGCGCTTCCAGCACCGAGCCGGCCGCCCGGCACGCGGACGTCAACCACTTGCGGCGGGCCAGCCCGTCACGGACGACCCGCGCCACCAGGCGGTGCACGATGATGATCTGGCCGTCCAGGCTGAAAGTCAACAGCGACCGTTCGGCCAGCTGAGCCAGCGCCCGATCCACCAAGGCGGCCGACACCCGATGCCCGCCGCTGGCCAGCACGCCCGCCTGCCCGGCGGCATGCAGGAGGTCCCGACGGATCCCAGACCCGGACAACACCGCCATGATCTGCATCATCCGGGTGCCCACGCCCGCTTCGTCGGTGGCCAGGACGGCCTCCAGTGACAGCAGCACTGCCTCCGCCAGGCCGGGCGGATACGCCTGCCGGTCCTCCTGGTCCAGATACTCCGCAACCGGCAGCGCCCGTAGCCGCCTCAGGTATACCCCGTACCCCAGGCGTTCGGCGCCGATCACCGCCGCCGCCTGGGCCAGCGCCAGCGGCAGATGCCCCAGCTTGGCGGCCACGGCAGCGGCCCCCGCCTCATCGGTCAGGCCAGTCCGCGCGGATAGGAAGGCCAGTGCCTCATCGGTGCTGAACACGCCGACCGGGACGCTGGTCCCCAGGTCCGCCGCGGATGGCCTGGCGCTGGTAATCAGCACCCGGGCCGCGCCACCGGCGGGAATGAACGGCTGGAGCACGTCCGGATCTTCCGCGTCGTCGAAGACGAGCAGGCAGCGGTCCCCTTCGGTCTCGAGGCGCTGCCGCAGCAGCCGACCTGTACCGGTTGCGTCCCGCCCGCCGCCGTCGTCAGACAGCCCGGCGGCGTCGGTCGCCGCGGCCAGGTCGGCCAGCAGGCTCCCGGTATCTTCGGCGTTGACCCAGGCCACCAGCAGCCAGCCCTCCGCCAGCTTCGCCCGCGCGTACGCGGCGGCTAGCTGCGTCTTGCCCACCCCCGGCAGGGCCGACGCCGCGTGCATGACCGACACCCCGGTACCGGCTCGGTCGAGCTCGGTAAGCAGGTCTGCGCGTGGCTGGAAACCAACTGGCTCCCGCGGGATATTACCCGCCACCACCTGGTCATTCGTCAATTCGCGCGGCAGCGGCGAACGCAGGGGCGCGGCCGGAACGACCCCTGGCTCCCCGGCCATATGCGAGGTCGGCAGCCCGGTCACCTCCGTCGTCACACCCGTCCGATCCACCGCCTGCTCCGAGCCGACCCAAGGAATCCAGACCTGGACAGGCTACCCCGGCAAAGCAGGTTACGGAAAAGTAGCCGCCCTCCTGGCCGGGCTGAATAGCAGGACAGCTTCTCATGAAACGTGTCGGCCGCTCAGCCTGCCGGGCTTTCAGAGGGAGGCGGCGCCGACCAGGGGAAGGATCCGGTAGGGGACCTGGGTGGCCAGGGAGATCAGCGTCGAGGAGCGGACCACGCCCTCGGCGGAAACGATTGCATCGAGCACGCGCTGCAGGTCGGCGTTGGAGCGCGCGACCACCCGGCAGAGCATGTCGCCCGCGCCGGTGATGGTGTGCACCTCGAGCACCTCGGGGATCGCGGCCAGCCGCTCCGCCACGGGGTCGTGACCGCCGGCCTGGCGTATCTCCAGCGTGATGAACGCGGTGACCGCATAGCCGAGCGCCGCGGGATCCACCTCGGGCCCGTACCCGGTGATCACGCCGCGTTGCCGCATCCGGTCCAGGCGCGCCTGGACCGTGCCCCGCGCGACCCGCAGGCGCCGGGAGGCCTCGAGCACGCCCACCCGAGGCTCGGCGGCGAGCAGTTCGATGAGCGCGGCGTCCAGCCGGTCGATCAGTCCAGGATCCGTGGTAGTCATCGTGTACAGAGATACCACCGTTCGTTCGGTATTAGTAGTCAATATGACTAGGATACTTGCACTTAGTTGCGCAGTTTGGCGTCTGGTACGCATGCTATCGGCATGACCACGCCATCGCAGGACAGCTTTCCCATCGTCGGCATGGACGCCGTGGTGTTCGCGGTCGGGAACGCGAAACAGGCGGCGCACTACTACTCGACCGCGTTCGGCATGCGGCGCACCGCCTACCGCGGCCCGGAGACCGGATTTCCGCACGAGGTGGCGCACGTCCTGGAGTCGGGCAGCGCGCGCTTCGTGTTCCGCGGCCCGGCCAGAGCCGGGACCCGGCTGGGCCGGGGCGTTGCCGCGCATGGCGACGGGGTGACCGACCTGGCGCTCGAGGTCACCTCGGCTGAGGACGCCTACGATTACGCGGTCTCGCACGGCGCGACCGGGCTCGAGGCGCCGCACATCTGCGAGGACGACCACGGCAAGGTCGTCGTGGCGGCCATCGCCACGTACGGCGATACCAGGCACACGCTGGTGGAGCGTTCGGGGTACTCGGGTGCGTACCTGCCCGGGTACGTGGCCGCCGCGCCGATCGTCGCCCCGCCAGAGCGCGCGTTCTTCACCGAGATCGACCACTGCGTCGGCAACGTCGAGCTGGGCAAGATGGACCAGTGGGTGGACTTCTACCACCGGGTCATGGGCTTCACCAACATGAAGGAGTTCGTCGGCGACGACATCGCGACCGAGTACTCCGCGCTGATGAGCAAGGTCGTCGCGGACGGGTCCCGGAAGGTGAAGTTCCCGCTGAACGAGCCCGCGGTCGGCAAGCGCAAGTCGCAGATCGAGGAGTACCTGGAGTTCTTCGGCGGTCCGGGGGTGCAGCACATCGCGCTGGCCACCGACGACATCGTCGCCAGCGTCCGGGCCATGGCCGCGGCGGGCGTGGAGTTCCTGGCCACCCCGGGCAGCTACTACGACGAGCTCGGCTCGTGGGTCGGTGAGACCAGGGTTCCCCTTGGCGAGCTGCGCGAGCTGGGCATCCTGGCCGACAGGGACGAGGACGGGTACCTGCTGCAGATCTTCACCCAGCCGGTGCAGGACCGGCCGACCGTGTTCTTCGAGCTGATCGAGCGGCACGGGTCGCAGGGCTTCGGCAAGGGGAACTTCAAGGCGCTGTTCGAGGCGATCGAGCGGGAGCAGGCCAGGCGCGGCAACCTGTGATCCGCTGTTTGCCGCTGCGGGCCCTGAGCGGCTCGGTCCGGAGAACGCGCGGGAGCCCCGAGCAAGGTAGATACTCGGTCCATGCGCTACCTGGACATCGGTACGGCAAAGAAGATTTCCAGAATCGGGCTCGGCACGTGGCAATTCGGTTCTAGCGAGTGGGGCTACGGCGAAGCGTACTCCGAGCGCGTCGCATACCAGATTGTCCGCCGGGCGCTTGACCTTGGAGTTACCCTCTTTGATACTGCCGAGATATACAGCGCCGGGCGCAGCGAACAGATCCTGGGCCGCGCACTCGCAGAAGACCGGGAATCGGTCTTCATCGCGGATAAGATATTCCCGCTGGCGCCAGGCGGGCCGCTGCTGAGGCAGCGCGCCATGGCCAGCGCCAGAAGGCTCGGGGTTTCCCGCCTGGATCTTTATCAGGTGCACTATCCGAATCCGCTGGCCGGTAACGGGACGATGATGCGCGGCATGCGCTCGCTGCAGCAAGCCGGTCTGGTAGATGAGGTGGGTGTCAGCAACTACTCGGCAACGCGGTGGAAGGCCGCTGAGGGTAAATTGCGGGGCCGGGTGCTGAGCGATCAGGTCGAATACAGTCTCGTTAGCCGGCGGCCGGAGCTTGACCTGCTGCCGTTCGCCGAGTCACACGGTCGCATCATCATCGCCTACAGCCCGCTGGCGCAGGGGTTGCTGTCGGGTAATTACCACGCGACGGGCCGCCGGCCAACCGACAGCCTCAGGACGGCAAGCTCATATTTCTCTCCCGAGAGCATCCGGCGCACGGAGCCTCTTATCGCTGTCTTGCGCGAGGTGGCGCAGGCGCACTCTGCGACTCCCGCGCAGATAGCACTCGCCTGGGTCCTCCGGAGCCCGGTCGTGACCGCTATCCCGGGCGCGTCCAGTGTCGGGCAGCTAGAGAACAACGTCGCCGCCGCCGAGATCCAGCTGGCCGACGACGAGCACCAGGCTCTGCAAGCCGCGTCAGCCTGGTCACGTGACACCGCCGAACCGCAGGAACCCTTCCGGGGGACGCTGCGGGAGCTCAAGCACTGCGCCGGCATAGGGCGGTACTGGATCAAGCACTATCGCGCCATCACGCGCTGACGCCGCTCGGCCCTTGGAACCCAGCCGGCGAAACCGGAGAGCCGTTATAAAGATCGCCTGGCCACCCGCCGCACCCAACTCAGGAGGGTCCTCAGATCGCCATTGTCGAGCAGGTAGGCGACGACGCCGAACGCGATGATGGCGCAGCCGGCCGCGGGTACCGCGAGGGCGACGGCCTCCAGCTTGTGATGGATGGGTACCGCCAGGCTGACGCCCACGCCCAGAGCGGTACCTGCTACGCAGGCGGCCAGGCCGGCCAGCGTCGCGTGGCCGGCACCCTCCACGGCGGCCTTGCCGCAGATCCTCCGGGTGACGAACACCAGCGGGATGGCCACGACGACCTGACCGATGGTGGTGCCAAGGGCGAGTGCCCCGACCACCAGGCGGGGCGGCACCAGCTGGACCAGCACCAGGTCGGCCACGATGACGACCAGCCAGCTTCCGGCCAGCGCCGCCGCCGCGACCTTGAGCCGCCCGATGACGAACATCACCCGCGACAGGTTCGCGATCACGGCGACGCCGGCGATGCCGGGGGCGAACAGGAGGAAGGCCTGTTCCAGCTCTGGCACTTGATCAGGCTGTTTGGCCAGGACGTGGGCGGCCGGAATGGCGATCGCGGCGATTACGGCGGTGCCGAGCAGCGCCATGAGCAAGATCGCTCGCGTCGATCCGGCGCTGGTGCGCTGGAAGGCAGGCCCTTCACGCGAGGACAGCACGGGGAACGCGCTGACCACGATGGATAGGGCCAGGATCGCGGCGATGGAGTTGAATACCTGCGAGCCGTAGTTGAACAGGACGATCGCGCCCGTCGTGCCGTGCCCGTTGGCCAGTTCGATGGCGACCACGTTGGCCACGTCGATGGCGATGAGCTCGGCGACGCCCACGAGGGCCAGGCCGCCCGCCCGGCGCGCCACCCCCGGCGGGAACCGCAGGGCGGGCCGGAACCGAAGGTGCAGCCGCCACGTCGGCAGTATGGCCACCACGACGAGGGCCGCGATGCCCAGCGTGGTCCCCACCGACAGGACAAGCTCGGCCGGGAGCGGAAGCTGGGCCAGCGACTTCCCCTTGTCCAGCGGCACGAAGGCGAGATAGCAGGTAATAAGCACCAGGCTGGAGATCCCGGGACCGATCGACGGCCCGGCGAACCGGCGGTAGGACTGCAGGAGCCCGTAGAGAACCACCGAGAGCCCGTACAGCAGGGCCTGGGGAGCGAACACCCGCAGCATGTCGCCGGTGACGGCGACCATGTCGGGCCGGACGCAGTGCGCGCTCGGGTTACTGGGGTTCAGCAGTGAGGCGATCGGCCCGGCGGCCACCACGATGACCAGGACCAGGGGCACGGTGATGACGACGGTCCAGGTCAGCAGAGCCGAGGTGATACGGCCGACCCGTGCCTTCTCAGCCGGATCAACGAAGGCTCGCTCGGCGGAGCGGGCCAGGACGGGGACCATCGCGCTGGTCAGTGCGCCACCTAGGATCAGCTCGTAGAGCAGGTTGGGAACCTGGTTCGCGGTGACGTATGCCGTGCCCAGACAGCTCGCGCCGACGGTCTGCGAGAACACCAGCGTCCGGACCAGGCCCAGGATCCGGGACAGTATCGTGAGGCTGGCGACGATGGCGGCACCGCGGGCGATGCCCTCACCGAGCCGCTGCCCCAGAGCTGGGTCCGCCGGCTCCGCTAGGACAGTGCCCTTGCCTTCGATGGGCTGCCCATGCAACTCCTGGTCCCTTTGCATGCGGGCCTCCGCACAGTCACGTCGCTCTTACCAGCAGAATCCGGATTCAGCTGCGCACCGGATCCCATATAGGCGGACGAATCCTGGTCATAGGAGCGCGCAGCCGTCGGGAAAGATACGTCCATCCGACGGAACTCGGCGTGCACTCAGGTGACGCCGCCACGACACGTGACCGGCACGGCAGCGGCCCAGGATGACCGGGCAGGCGACGGTGCGACCTGGGCCAGGTGCGAAGGCCGGCGACAACGACATAGCCTCGAATAGTGCACCAAGACAGCCAGCCTGACCGAGCCAGCTCGCCGCCCACCGTTTCCACTCTCGCCGCGCTCCGGGCCAGCGGCCACGAATACCGCGGGGTCAAGGCGGAGATAAGACAGAACCTGCTGGCCATGCTCCGCGCCGGGCAGGACCCGTTTCCCGGCATCGTCGGGTTCGGCCAGACCGTGCTGCCCCACCTTGAGCGCGCCCTGATCGCCGGGCACGACATCATCCTGCTCGGGGAACGCGGTCAGGGTAAGACCCGGCTGATCCGCACCCTGACCGGGCTGCTCGACGAGTGGACCCCCGCCGTGCAGGGCTGCGAGATCAACGACCATCCTTACCGGCCGGCCTGCGCCCGGTGCCGCAGGCTCGCCGCCGAGCTCGGCGATGAGCTGCCCGTCACCTGGAGGCACGCCAGCGAAAGGTACGGCGAGAAGCTCGCCACCCCCGACACCAGCGTCGGCGACCTGATCGGTGACATCGACCCGGTCAAGGTCGCCGAGGGCCGCACGCTCGGCGACCCCGAGACCATTCACTTCGGGCTGGTGCCGCGGACCAACCGGGGCATCTTCTCCCTGAACGAGCTGCCCGACCTGGCCGAGCGGATCCAGGTGTCGCTGCTCAACGTGCTGGAGGAGCGGGACATCGGCATCCGCGGCTACGCGCTGCGGCTTCCGCTGGACCTGCTGCTCGTGGCCAGCGCCAACCCCGAGGACTACACCAACCGCGGGCGGATCATCACGCCGCTGAAGGACAGGTTCGGCGCGGAAATCCGGACGCACTACCCGCTGTCCCTGGCGGACGAGCTCACCCTGATCAGGCAGGAAGCCGATATACAGGCGGGCGTGGAGGTCCCCGAGCACCTGATCGAGGTGATCGCGCGGTTCACCAGGGGCGTCCGTGAGTCGCCCGCCATCGACGCGCGCTCCGGGGTTTCGGCGAGGTTCGCCATCGCCGCGGCGGAGAGCGCCGCGGCGTCGGCGGTGCGCAGGACCGCGCTCAGCGGATCTACCTCGGAACCGCCGGTCGCGCGGGTCTGCGACCTGCCTGCCGTGGTCAGCACGCTGCGCGGGAAGGTCGAGTTCGAGGTCAGCGAGGAGGGCCGGGAGGAAGAGGTGCTCGGCGCGCTGCTGCGCCGCGCGATCGCCGACACGTTCCGGTCGCATCTGGGCAGCGTCGATCATTCCGCCCTGCTCGCCAGGTTCGACGAAGGCGGAACCGTCGAGGCCGGCGAGCTGGTGCCCGCCACCGAGCTGCTGCGCCGGATCGGCGACGTCCCCGGGCTGGCCAAGATCATGTCCAGGCTCGGCATGGACGGCGGTGATGAGTCCTTCGGGCACGCGGCGGCGGCGCTCGAGTTCACCCTGGAAGGCCTCTACCTGATGCGCCGGCTGTCCAAGGACAGCGCAGACGGCACGAGCGTGTACCGGACCTGACATGGCGACTTTCCGGTACGGCCGGTATGTGTACGGCCCGGACCCGCTGGCGCTCCCCTACGACGTGCGCGGCGCCCTCGACGAGATGGGCGACGCGGTGCTCGCCGGGGCCTCGCCCGCCCAAGCCCTGCAGGACCTGCTGAGGCGGGGGCTGTCCGGTCCCGAAGGCCGACGCGGCCTTGATGACCTGCTCCGCAGGGTCCGCGGCCGGCAGCGGGAGATCCGCGGGCGCGGCCGCCTCGACGGCATTCTCGAGCAGGCCCGCGCCCTGCTCGACACCGCCATCGGGCAGGAACGGGCCGAGCTGTTTCCCGATCCGAGCGACGAGGCCCGGATGCGCGAGGCGGATCTGGACGCGCTGCCCGCCGACACGGCGCAGGCGATCAGGCGGCTGGCCGACTACGACTGGCGCTCGCCCGCCGCCCGCCAGACCTTCGAGCGCCTCAGGGAGCTGCTGCGCAGCGAGGTGCTGGACAGCCAGTTCCGCGGGATGCGCCAGGCGCTGCAGAACCCCGACCCGCAGGCCATGCAGCGGATCAAGGACATGCTCGCTGACCTGAACGCGATGCTGGCGGCCGACGCGCGCGGGGAGCACACCCAGGCCGATTTCGACCGGTTCATGGAACGCTACGGTGACCTGTTCCCCGATCACCCGCGGAACCTCGAGGAACTCGTCGACTCCCTCGTCAGCCGGATGGCCGCGGCCGAACGCCTGCTGCGCTCGCTGAGCGCCGAACAGCGCGAGGAACTGGCCGGGCTGATGGCCAACGCGCTCGACGACGCCGGGCTCGCCGCCGAGATGGCCAGGCTCGCCGACGCGCTGCGGGGTAGGCGCCCGGACCTGGACCGCGCGGGCATGATGGGCGGTGTCCAGATGTCCGGCGAGGAACCGCTCGGCCTGAGCGATGCCACCTCCGCCCTGGCCGAGCTGGCCGACCTCGCCGAGCTGGAAACGGCGCTCGGCCAGGATTATCCGGGCGCGTCGCTGGACGACATCGACGAGGACGCGGTCCGGCGGGCGTTCGGCCGGCAGGCGGTGGACGACATCGAGGCCCTCCGCCGCATCGAGCGGGAGCTCGAAAGCCAGGGGTACCTGGCCCGCGACGGCGGGCGCCTGGAGCTCACCCCCAAGGCCGTGCGCAGGCTCGGTGACACGGCCCTGCGCCGGATCTTCGCCGACATGAACTTCGGGCGCGGGTCCGGCGACCATGACCAGCGGGACGCCGGCCAGGCCGGCGAGCTCACCGGCACCACCCGGGCCTGGGAGTTCGGCGACGAGCAGCCGCTCGATGTCCCGGTCACGGTCAGGAACGCGCTGCTCCGTGGAGCCCGGGGGGCCGGTCAGCCGAGGGGGCCGCACAGTCCCCCCCGGGCTATACAGCTGACGGCACGTGACTTCGAGGTGGCGGAGACCGAGCGGCGCACGGCGGCGGTGGTGTCGCTCCTTGTCGACCTGTCCTATTCGATGCACCTGCGCGGGACCTGGGCGGTGGCCAAGCAGACGGCGCTGGCCCTGCACGCGCTGCTGCGCAGCAGGTTCCCCCAGGACGCCATCCAGGTCGTGGGGTTCTCCAACTACGCGCGCGAACTGCGCGAGACCGATCTCGCCGGGCTCGGCTGGGACATGGTGCAGGGCACGAACCTGCACCACGCGCTGCTGCTCGCCGGGCGGCATATCGACCGGCACCCCGAGCACGAGCCTGTGGTCCTCATCGTGACCGACGGCGAGCCGACCGCTCACCTGCAGCGCGACGGGAGGTCCTGGTTCGACTGGCCGCCGTCGCCCGAGACGCTTGAGCTCACCCTCGCCGAGGTGGACAAGATGACGCGCCTGGCACGCCGCGCTGAATATATTCATGCTGGCGGACGACGCACGGCTCAGCGCGTTCGTGGACAATGTGGCGAGTAGGAACGGCGGGCGGGTGCTTCAGGCGGCGCCAGAACGTCTTGGCGAGTACGTGATCCGGGACTTTCTGCGCACCCGAGGCGTCGGCGGACGGTAGATTCTCTTAGTCGGCTGAGGTCCTGACCCGTCACAGCCCCGTACCAGGCGGCCGCGACTGGCGGCGCTAACACAGCTTTACTGCATTGCCCGCACTAGGAGGAATCGTGAGTTCTATGAGCGGATCAAGCGCGAGGTCGTCGGGCAGGACGATCCTCGCCGTGATTCTCGGCGTCATCGCCCTCGTGTTCATCGTGGTCGCCGTCATCTACCTGGCTGAACCCGCCAAGTCGCTGCCCAGCTTCATCCCTGGGCACATCGCGGGATCGACCGGGCACCACCCGCTTAAGGCCACCGGCTGCATCGTGGTCGGCATCGTCTTCGCTGTTGGCGCCTGGTTCGCCCTGGCCTTCAAGCCCAAGCCGCAGGCTCCGGCTCAGAACGACAGGCAGAGCTCGCCCGCCGGGCGTAGCTGACCTTTCTCGCACTGTCATAGCGCCCGCGTCCCTGCAGCGGCAGGACGCGGGCGCTCGGTTTCCACGGTGTGCCGCTACAGGGCCTGGCGCAGGTCGTCGATCAGGTCGTCGCAGTCCTCGATGCCGACCGACAGCCGGACCAGGTTCGGCCGGGACCTCGAGCTGCGAACCGGCCACCGAGGCGTGCGTCATCCGGGCCGGGTGCTCGATGAGCGACTCGACCCCGCCGAGCGACTCGCCCAGGGTGAACAGGCGAGTCCGGCCGCAGACCCGGATCGCGGCCTCCTCACCGCCGAACACCCGGAACGACACCATCCCGCCGAACGCCCTCATCTGCTCCTGCGCGGTCTTGTGGCCGGGGTGGGAAGGCAACCCGGGGTAGAACACCTCCGCCACGGCCGGGTGCTCAGCCAGCATCTGCGCGACCCTCATCGCGTTGCGGCAGTGCCGGTCCATCCGGGCCGCCAGCGTCTTGACGCCGCGCAGCGTGAGCCACGCGTCGAAGGGCCCGGGGACGCCGCCCGTCGCGTTCCTGGTGTAGTTGATCCGCTCCGCGAGTTCGGCGTCCGCGACGACGACGGCGCCGCCCACCACGTCGGAGTGACCGCCCAGGTACTTCGTGGTGGAGTGCACCACGGCGTCGGCGCCGAGGGTGAGGGGCTGCTGCAGGTACGGCGACGCGAAGGTGTTGTCCACCACCAACATCGCTCCTGCCCCGTGCGCGGCCTGGGCCAGCGCGCGGATGTCGGCGATGTTGAGCAGCGGATTGGTCGGCGTCTCGGCCCAGATCACCGTGACCGGCCGGGCGGCGAGGTGCTCGCGGACCGCGCCGATGTCGGCCATGGGGACCACGCTGTGGCTCAGACCCCATCCGGCCAGCACCCGGGCGAAGAGCCGGTACGTCCCGCCGTAGGCGTCGTCGGGGATCAGCACGTGGTCGCCGGGTGAGCAGACCGTCCGGAGCAGGCAGTCCTCCGCGGCCAGGCCGGACGAGAAGGCGAGCGCGGCCGGGCCGTCCTCGAGCGCGGCCAGGCACTGCTCGAGCGCGGTCCTGGTCGGGTTGGCGGAGCGGGAGTACTCATACCCGCCGCGCAGCCCGCCGACTCCGTCCTGCTTGAACGTGGAAACCTGGTAGATCGGCGGCACCACGGCCCCGGTCAGCGGATCAGGTTCCTGGCCCGCGTGAATGGCCAGGGTCTCGAACCCGTCTCGTCTGGTCATCCTTGATGCCTCCCGTATGTCTTCAGCTGCCTGCGGCCAGGAAGGTCAGCACGTCCTGCCGGGTGAGCAGCCCGGACGGCTTTCCGTTGACGTGCACCACGGCGGCCCCGGCCTTCTCCAGGGCCAGGACCGCGCGGGAAACCGGCTCACCCGACCCCACGGTGGGCAGCGGCGGCGACATGTGCCCGCCAACCGGATCGGACGGCCCCGCCGTCCCGGCCACTAGGGCGTCCAGGAGGTCGCGCTCCACGACCGACCCGACCACCTCGGCGGCCATGAGCGGCGGCTCCTCCTTGACCACCGGGAGCTGCGACACGTCGTACTCGCGCAGCAGGGCGATGGCCGCGCCCACGCTTTCCTCCGGGTGAACGTGGACGAGTTCGGGCAGGCCGCGATCCCTCCTGGCCAGGATGTCGGCCACGAGAGGCTCAGAGGTCTGCGCGGAAAGGAAGCCGTAGTCGGCCATCCACTCGTCGTTGAAGATCTTGGACAGGTAACCGCGGCCGCCGTCGGGCAGCAGGACGACGATCACCGCGCCCGGGCCGGCCGCCTCCGCGACCCGCAGCGCGGCCGCCACCGCCAGCCCGGACGAGCCGCCGGTCAGCAAGGCTTCCTCGCGGGCCAGGCGCCGCGTCATGCCGAACGACTCCGCGTCGGTGACCGCGATGATCTCATCGCATACCGAGGGATCGTAGGTCGCTGGCCAGATGTCCTCGCCGACGCCCTCGACCAGGTACGGGCGCCCGGACCCGCCCGAATAGACCGAACCTTCCGGGTCGGCGCCGATCACCCGCACCGCGCCGCCGGATACCTCCTTCAGGTACCGGCCGGCGCCCGTGATGGTGCCCCCGGTGCCGATCCCCGCCACGAAGTGGGTCACCGTCCCGTCGGTCTGCGACCAGATCTCCGGGCCGGTGGTGGAGTAGTGGGAGGCGGGGTTTTCCGGGTTCGCGTATTGATCGGGCTGCCAGCCGCCGGGTACCTCGGCGGCCATCCGGCGCGCGACGCTGTAGTAGGAGTCCGGGTGGTCGGGCGCGACCGTGCCCGGGCACACCACGACCTCGGCGCCGTACGCGCGCAGCACGCCGATCTTGTCCTGCGCCACCTTGTCCGGGCACACGAAGACGCACCGGTAGCCGCGCTCGGCCGCGACGATCGCGAGCCCGGCTCCGGTGTTGCCCGAGGTCGGCTCCACGATCGTGCCGCCTGGCCGCAGATCTCCCGAGGCTTCCGCGGCCGTCACCATCCGCAGCGCGATGCGGTCCTTGACCGAGCCGCCGGGGTTGAAATACTCCACCTTGGCCAGCACGTCGGACCCGGGGACCCCCCGGGTCACCGACCGCAGCCGGACCAGCGGGGTGTTCCCCACCAGTTCGGCCAATGAGTCATATACCTGCATGGCTGTCCTCTTCCCGGCTGGACCGACGTTATCGGATCCAGGGCGGTACCCGTGGCCTTCCGGGCTCAGCAGCCACGGGCATAATCTGGAAGAACCCTATGCGAGGAGGCCGGTGCCATGCCCGAAGCAGTGATCGTCGCCACCGCGCGGTCCCCGATCGGCCGGGCGTTCAAGGGCTCGCTCATCGGCATCCGCCCGGACGACCTGGTCGCGCAGATCGTGACCGCGGCCCTGGCTCAGGTGCCGCAGCTCGATCCCGCCGGCATCGGCGACCTGATCCTGGGCTGCGGCCTGCCGGGCGGCGAGCAGGGCTTCAACATGGCCCGCGTGGTCGCGGTCCTCCTCGGGCACGACCAGCTGCCTGGGACCACGGTCAACCGGTACTGCTCGTCGTCGCTGCAGACCACCCGGATGGCGTTCCACGCCATCAAGGCCGGCGAGGGCGACGCGTACATCTCGGCCGGAGTCGAGTGCGTGAGCAGGTTCGTCAAGGGAAACAGCGATTCGCTGCCCGACACGCGCAATCCCCTGTTCGCCGGCGCTCACCAGCGCAGCGAGCAGGCAAGTACCGGAGAGGCCGGGCCGTGGCATGATCCGCGCGACGACGGCCAGGTCCCCGACGTCTACATCGCGATGGGCGAGACGGCCGAGAACGTCGCCCAGGTGCGCGGCGTCACGCGCCAGGAGCAGGACGAGTTCGGCGTGCGCTCGCAGAACCTGGCGGAGAAGGGCATCGCCGACGGCTTCTGGCAGCGCGAGATCACGCCCGTGACCCTGCCCGACGGCACGGTGGTCATGGCCGACGACGGTCCGCGCCCGGGCACCACGATCGAGAAGCTCGCCGCGCTTCAGCCGGCGTTCCGCCCGAACGGCACCGTCACCGCGGGGAACTGCTGCCCGCTCAACGACGGCGCGGCGGCCGTGATCGTGATGAGCGACGTCAAGGCGGCCGAGCTCGGCATCACGCCGCTGGCGCGGATCGTGTCCTCCGGCGTGAGCGCGCTGTCCCCCGAGATCATGGGCCTCGGGCCGGTGGAAGCCTCGCGCCAGGCGCTCGCGCGGGCCGGGATGGCGATCGCCGACATCGACCTGGTGGAGATCAACGAGGCGTTCGCGGCTCAGGTCATCCCGTCCTATACCGACCTGGGCATCGATATCGCCAGGCTCAACGTCAACGGCGGCGCCATCGCGGTCGGGCACCCGTTCGGCATGACCGGGGCCCGCATCGCCACCACCCTGCTGAACAGCCTGCAGTTCCATGACGCCACGCTGGGCCTGGAGACCATGTGCGTGGGCGGCGGGCAGGGCATGGCGATGATCTTCGAGCGGCTCAGCTGAACATTTGGTTGCCATCAGGGGGTTGCCAGGCGGCTTGGGATAAGGCACTCTCAGCACAAGAGGAGCTTCCTGGAGGTGCCCGTGTCCCTGAGCCACTCACCGAACATGCACAAGAGCCTGATCGCCCGCATTCCGGTCGTCACCGGCCGTGACCTCGCTGAGTGGTTCCACCGCCTCGAATCTGGCCCCGCGTTCCTGCGTCGCGAAGAGCGCGCCGTCTGGCTGGCCGATGACGCCGGCATTTCCCACGGGTACGCCTACGCGATCGTCCACGAATACGAGATGCGCAGGCGGCTGCGCCTCAACGGAGCGTAACCTCACCGAAACCGATATAACCGGTCCGGCGCGAGCCCGGGTCGGTCGATGCTTCCTGCCGGCGGGAAGGCCGACCGTCCTGTGATGACGCGCCGCGGGATGCCGCTCCCGGCTTGACGCGGCCGCCGGGTCATCGGCCTAAACTGACCTACCCCTACCGGCCAGGCTGACTCATTCCCGCCGAACAGCTTCGGATATGTCATGATTTAGTGGTATATGAATGGGTCAGATTGGTCATAAGCATTGTTCGCGGGCCGGTTACTATGTAGGCATGAGCTCCGCACTGTTCCCTTTGCGGGATATTTAGCCAATTGACCCGGTTGGAGCATGATCATCAATAGTGCCCCCGGTCGGAGTCGAACCGACACTGGGGACCCTTTTAGGGGGCCGGCCTCTTCCCTTGGGCTACGGGGGCGGCCTCATAATACCGCTCGCGCAATTGTCGAACACGGGGGTAACAAGGAGTTCCTTGTATTATCTTTCTGCTTGGTTATTGTATTCAGAAAGAAATGCGGAGAGTAACTATTTCATGATCGACATTAGCGTTAAGTAATCACGGCTGAGTTACCAGGCCGGCGGAGTCGCGAGCGCGGGTGAATATGGCGTCCAGCATTGCCGGGGTGACGCGCCCGGTGAACGTGTTTTGCTGGCTCGGGTGATAGCAGCCGATCAGCAGCACGTCGCCCGGCCGCTGTGGACTGGCCAGCCGTACCTCGGCGCCATGGCCGAACACGGGCCGCGGCCGCGGCAGCGCGAACCCGCACTGGACCATCGCGGGCCAGATCGCCTGCCAGGCGAACCCGCCGAGGCACACGATGACGCGCAGGTCAGCGGCCACCAGGCGGAGTTCCGCGACCAGCCACGGCGCGCAGGTGTCCCGTTCGCCGGGTTCTGGCTTGTTGTCCGGCGGGGCGCAGCGGACCGCCGCCGCCATCCTGGCGCCCACGAGGCGCTGGCCGTCCCCCGCCTCGACGCTGGTCGGCTGCACCGCCAGTCCGCAGCGGTACAGCGAGGCGAACAGGAAATCCCCGCTTCGATCGCCGGTGAAGATCCGGCCCGTGCGGTTTCCGCCGTGGGCCGCCGGGGCCAGGCCGACGATCAGCAAGCGTGGCCGGTCCGCACCCCAGCCGGGGATGGGGCGCCCCCAGTAGCGTTCGCCGCGGAACGCGCGTCGCGGGGCCGCGGCCACCTGCTCCCGCCAGGCCACCAGCCTCGGGCACGCGCGGCACACCGACTGCCGCGCGGTGAGTTCGCGCAGCGTGGCTGCGCTTCGGGCTAGCTCGGCGACGTCCGCCGCGCTGCGCGCGACCGGCGTGTCGGGCGCGGCCGGATCGCACGGCCATCCGTCCCGCGCGCCCGGCGGATCTGCGCCTTTGTCTGCGGCGGCCACCTCGTCCCTCAGCTAGGGGAGTCGCCGGCCAGCGACCAGGCGATCCCGTCGAGGATGTCATGCTCGCTAGCCAGCACCTCGCTGAACCCGAACCGTTCCATGATCCGGTCGAGGACGAGCGCACCGCCGCCGATCACGTCCACGCGCCCCGGGTGCATGACGCCGATGGCTGCGCGCGCGGCGCGGGTCTGAGCCAGCAGGCTCCGGGTCACCTCGTGCACGTCGGCAGCGGACACGCGCGCGTGGTGGATAAGGGCGGCGTCGTACGCGGGCAAACCCATCGCGATGCCGGCCACGGTGGTGACCGAGCCCGCGAGCCCGATGAGCGTCCTGGCCTGCCGGACCGGCACCTCGGCGCTCACCGTGTCCAGCGCGGCGTCGATGTCGGCGGTCGCCGCGGCTACTTCAGCGCGGGTCGGCGGGTCGCCGTGCAGGTGCCGCTCGGTCATCCGGACGCAGCCGATGTTGACCGATATTGCGCGCGGCGTGGCGTCAGCAGACCCGGTGGCCTGGTCACCCAGCACGAACTCGGTCGAGCCGCCACCGATGTCCGTGACGAGGAAGGGGCTGCCGTCGTGAGCGCCGGCTAGCTCCGCGGTCGCCCCGGTGAAGGACAGCAACGCCTCCTCGGGCCCGGTGAGGACCTCCGGCGTCACCCCGAGCACCTCGGTGACGCCCTCCGCGAACTCGGCCGCGTTGGCCGCATCTCTCGTGGCGCTGGTCGCTACCATGCGGATCGCGTGCGCACCGGAAGCGGCGATGACGGCCGCGTAATCGCGAAGCACGCCCGTGGTCCGGGCGAGCGCCTCTGGCGCCAGGCGCCCGGTCCGGTCCACGCCCTGGCCGAGCCGGACGATCTCCATCCGCCTGGCTACGTCCGTCAGCCGCGCCCGGCCGGGATCCACATCCGCCACGAGCAGCCGAAGTGAGTTCGTCCCGCAGTCCACGGCCGCCACCCGGCGGGTCATCAGCCCCGCCCGGGCAGGCACGGTCCTGCTAGCCACCACTGGCCGACGGCCTCGAGCGCCTCGCGGCCGAAGGGGTTCACCTCGCCCGCCGCGAGCTCGTGAGCGACCAGCGCATGCAGGCACTTTACCCGCTCCGGCATCCCGCCGGCCGATGGAGTGCCGGGCGGCAGCGGCTCCACTCCCGCGGCGCGAGCCGCCGCGTCCCGCCGGCTGAGGTAGTTGCGGTGCGCGGACTCATACCTCTGGCGCAGCGCGTCGTCGGCCAGCCTGGCGGTCATCGTGCGCATCAGACCCGAGGCCTCCAGCCTGCTCACTGCGGCGTTCGCGCGAGGGCACGTGAGGTAGTACAGGGTGGGGAACGGGGTGCCGTCTGGCAGCCTCGGCGTCGTTACCGCCACGTCGGGCAGGCCGCAGGGGCAGCGGTGAGCGACGCCGAGCAGCCCGCGCGGGGGGCGGCCAAGCTGGGCGGCGATGACCGCCGCGTCCTGCGCCGTGATCACTTCACCCGACTCGAGTCTGCCTGCTCGACCGACCGCCACAGCTTCGCGTACCAGGGCGCGGGTCCCGGCCGCGGCGCGGAGGGGCCGCTGGTCAGCGACTGGCTACCCTCGACGATGTAGCACTGCGCTCCGGGAAAGCACATGTCAAGCTCCTGCCGGGCCAGTTGCTCGATGTATGACCGGTTGGCGAGCTTGGCCTGCTCGGCCTGCAGGTCTTTTACCTGGGCCAGCATCGTCTGCTGCTGCGCTACCAGCTGACCGATCTGCTCCCGCTGGGCCAGGTACTCGCGGACCGGATACGCCAGGCTCAGCACGATCGCGCAGACCACCACGGCCAGCACCGCAGCCCGGCTGGTCAGCCTGGTCGCGCGGGGATTGGCGGCGGGGGACATCAGGCCTTGCTGGCCCGCGCGCCGAACCGCGGGTAGGCCGCGGCCCCGGCGTAGCTCGCCGCGTCACCGAGAATTTCCTCGATCCTGAGCAGCTGGTTGTATTTCGCGACGCGCTCGCCGCGGGCGGGCGCACCGGTCTTGATCTGACCGCAGTTGGTCGCGACCGCCAGATCCGAGATGGTGGTGTCGTCGGTCTCGCCGGACCGGTGGCTGATCACGCAGCTGAACCCGGCGCGGTGCGCGAGGCTCACCGCGTCAAGCGTCTCGGATACCGAGCCGATCTGGTTCAGCTTGACCAGCAGGCTGTTCGCCGAGTGCTCGGCGATGCCGCGGCGGATCCGCTCAGGGTTGGTGACGAAGATGTCATCGCCGACCACCTGGACCGCCTCGCCCACGCTCGCGGTGAGCTCCCGCCACCCCGGCCAGTCTTCCTCGGCCAGCGGATCCTCAAGGGACACGATGGGGTAGGCGTCCAGCCAGTCGGCGTACAGGCTGGTCATCTCCTCAGCGGTACGGGGACGCCCCTCGAAGGAGTATGCGCCCTCGGCGTAGAACTCCGACGCCGCCGCATCGACCGCCAGCGCGACATCCTGGCCGGGAGTGAAGCCGGCCTTGCCGATGGCCTCGACGATAAGGTCAAGGGCGGCCCGGTTGTGCTCGAGGTCAGGCGCGAAGCCCCCTTCGTCGCCGACGCCGGTGGACAGTCCGCGCTGCTTGATCACGGACTTGAGCGCGTGGTACACCTCGGCTCCCCAGCGCAGCGCCTCGGCGAAGGTCGCCGCCCCGATGGGCGTGATCATGAACTCCTGGATGTCCACGTTGTTGTCGGCGTGCGCGCCGCCGTTCAGGATGTTCATCATGGGGACGGGCAGCACGTGCGCGTTCGGGCCGCCTAGGTAGCGGAACAGCGGCAGGCCGCTCGAGTCCGCGGCGGCCCGGGCCACGGCCATGCTGACCCCGACGATGGCGTTCGCGCCGAGCCTGGACTTGTCCGGCGTCCGGTCCAGGTCGACCAGCGCCTGGTCGACCAGCCGCTGGTCGTCGGCCTCGTGCCCGAGCAGTTCCGGCTGGATCTCGTCGATGACGTTCTGGACCGCACGGCCGACCGCCTTGCCGCCGTACTCGGAGCCGCCGTCCCTGAGCTCGACGGCCTCGAAGGCGCCGGTCGAGGCCCCACTCGGCACTCCTGCGCGCCCGACGGTCCCGTCGTCGAGCGTTACCTCGACCTCCAGAGTCGGGTTCCCCCGGGAATCCAGAATCTGCCTGGCATGGATCGCTTCAATGGAAGCCACCGCCGGCTCCTTGCCTATGTTCGCGTCACGTTCGGAGTGCGGGCTGAACCCCGTAAGGCCACCCATAGGGAGCCTAGTGGACAGACAGCGCGGCGGCACGAGGGCCACGCCGGACCCGGTATCACCCCGTCCCACGGTTCCGTCCTCCTCCCGCTTCCTCCCGCGAGATGGAGCCCCGGAAACTCCGGGGCGATTCGCTACGTCATCATTACTAGCGGTGTGCAGCACCGCTGTGTGGTGTACGAGCGATCGGGATAACGTTGGCGTGCCGAAGGGAGGGGAGCCTGGTGGCGTCAAGTCCACTCCGTCGGTCACGTAGGGAACGCGTCCTAGCTCAGTACGATAGTGAACAATCGGCCAACGAATACGCACGGGCACACCGCGACTCGGGGCCGGAGGGACGATTCTTCAGAGCACGCCTCCGGCTCGTGCAGGACGTTTTGGCGAGCTGCCCCGGGGGGGATCTACTCGATGCCGGGTGCGGTCCGGGGGTCATGGCTCAGACGCTGCTGAGGTCTCGAGCCGATGATTTCCGCATTGCCGTACTGGACCAGTCCCGGGCCATGGTCGAGTACTGCGCGGCCAGCGCGCGCTCCGTCGGCCAGGTGTACCCGGCCGTCGGCCAGCTTGAGGCGTTGCCCTATGCCGACGGCACCTTCGACGTCACGCTGGTGATGGGCGTGCTCGAGTACGCCGACGTGCGCGCCGCAATTACTGAGCTATCCCGCGTCACCAGGCCGGGCGGTCTCGTGGTGGTCACCATGCTCAACCCGCTGAGCGCTTACCGGATCACCGAGTGGTTCATTTATCTACCCCTGCTCCGGGTACTGCGGGCTATCGAAAGATACGTGCATGTTCCCGTCGAGCGGCGTCACGAGGCGCCCTCTGCAGGGGTCCGTGCGCTCACGTCAGGTAAACTCCGGCGGCTAATGACACAGGCCAATCTCAATAAGGTCGATCTGTTCTATTACGATGTCACGTTCCTTATTCCGCCTCTGGACCGTCTTGCGTCGATTGCAGGCCCGGCTGAACGAGCAGGTTACGGGCGCACGGCTACGGCTAGGTGGAGCCACTGGTTGGCCACAGGTTACCTGCTCGCCGCGAAACGCTCCTGAGACGACCGAGCGCGTCACCGCCGGCCGGCGCCTGGACCCTCCTCCGGCTCGCGCCCGAGCCAGCTAGCGAGACCTGACCAGCCTCGCCTCCCCTCAAGCTGCGCCGGGGTTTTCCAGCCGCCTGGGCCGTGTATACTACGTCGCTCAGTTGCTCATAGTGTTCAGCCGCTTCACTTCGGTTCCCGGCCACCCGCACCCGGGAAACAGGCGCAAGGCGCACAAGCTTGATGCGAAGGAGGCGCGGGGCAGGTGGTCAGGCATCTCAGAGTCTTCTGGCCAGTGAGCTTCTTGGTACTGTTCTGCCTGCTCCTGGGGCTCTTTATCTCGAGCGGAGCCGCCCCGCAAGGGACGCTCCCGCAAGGGACGTCTCCGCGCCAGATCACAGCCGCACCTACCACTGCCGCAAATATTTTCAGCTATCTTAATACCGATGCCCAGGGGGTTAAGTCGTACAGCGTCATCTCCGCCGAGAACGGGCCAGGCCCGCAGATTATACGGGTATTGACGCCGACGCATCCCGCTCCCGGGGTCGCCCATAATTTCCTTATTGTGCTTCCTGTCGAGGCCGGACTGGGTAGCACTTACGGAGACGGGCTCGCCACTTTGCAGGACCTTGGCGCGCAAAACGAGTACAACCTCACTATTATCGAACCTACCTTTGCGATTGACCCCTGGTACGCGAACAATCCGAACGACCAGAACCTTCAGTATGAGACGTTCATGACCCAGGTGCTCGTGCCCTGGATCAAGCAGAACCTGGCTACCACCGGCCACGAGCAGGTCTGGCTCATCGGGTTCTCCAAGTCCGGCCTCGGAGCACAGGACCTCATCCTGAAGCACCCCGGCGTCTTCACGCTGGCTGCCTCGTGGGATTCGCCCTTCGACATGTCCTCATACGATCAGTTCGGCGACGATTCCGCGGCTGACTACGGCACCGAAGCGAATTTCGAGGACAACTATCGCCTCACGAAAGCCTTCGTGTATGCTCACAGGGCGCCGTTCATGATCAGCAACCGCATCTGGATAGGCGGGTACGGGCTGTACGGGAACGATGACTTCGACTATAACGCGCTCTTGACCTCGGAAGGCATAGATCACTCCGCGGAACCGGCGCAGTACATGCTCCATAGGTGGGACAGCGGATGGGTTCCCATCGCGATGGCTGCACTGTATCAGGACAGCCGTTATATTCACGCGTCATAAACGTGGTCGCGGCATGACTCGTGCCGAATCCGATTGACTGATATGGGCGCCTGCCTGGCGTCAAAGACTAACGCCACGCGACATTAGCCCTTCCGTTCCGGTTAGGCGACGCCAGCTGGCTGGGTTGGTCGGTAATTCCGAGCGTCTCGTCAGACTTGTCCGCCCCCACGAGCACGGCGGAGACGAGTTGCATCCCGCTTCGCCGGATCAACTCGCCGACGGCATGGATCCTGGTGGCCGACGACCGCCCGCAGGTCACCAGGACAACGGCATCGCTCGCCCACGTCGGAAGGTACTCCGTACCCATCGACGGATCCAGTGTCATCAGCGTGAACATGAGGTCAGCCGAGTCGTACGCAGCACGCAGTTCCTCGCTGGCCGCCGGCAGGGTCCGTGTCGGGGGACCCTCAAGGGGGCCGACGGGCACGATGCTATACGGGTCAGGTACCGCGACGACCAGGCTTTCGCCGTCCACGACCGCTGTCTGGATCCCGGCGCCGCCGGCCCCGATGAGACGGGCCGCGCGGGCGCCGTCGGACAGGTCAGCCAGCACGACCCGCTTGTTCTCGTGCGCGCAGGAAACGGCGAGCGAGACGAGGGTAACCGCCGCGACGTCCTCGTTGCCAACCGAAACCAGAGCCAGGCCGGAAATACCCCGTCCGTACACAGCGGTGCGGAGGTAGGAGACGATGCGCCGCACGTCGCCATCTCTAGCCGCCGCCAGTCGGTGCTTGCGTGGCAGCCAGCGCCTGACCCGCACGGTCCCGACGCTGAGCCTGACCGGGGCGGCCAGCGCCGCAGTGATATCGTCGCGCCAGCGTAGCCGGTCGGACACGAGCGCCCGTATCGCAACGATCAGCAGGCCTATCACGAGGCCCGCGAGAAGGCCCGCCGCGACGTAGATCAAGGCTTGCTTCAAGCGCGAGTGCGTGACCGGTACGGCGGGATCGAGCACCGCGGTGCCGTGCACCATTTGTTCTGTGGCCGCCTCCGTCGTCGCCTGATTACTGCTCGTGGTCTGCTCGAGCTGAGTCAGCGCGGCCTGCTGCTGGCTTCGCTGGGTACGGAGGTTGCTGAGTCTTGCTTGCAGGGCCGTGGATGGGGGTAGTGCCGATAGCTGGCTTATCTGCGTGCCGAGCGCCTGGATACTCTGCCCGGCCTGGCTGATCTTCTGCTGGAGCCCGGCTAGCACTTCCTGCTCCTGGGCTAGCAGCAACTGCCTCCGATACTGGAGATACGCCGCCGCCACGTCGTTCGCCGCGTTGACGGTAACGATGGTCGATGGCCCCTTGACCGTGATGATCAGCACGCTATCGGTGGTGCTCGTGACCGTGCATGCCTTGATAAAGCCGTTCAGGCTGCTCTGGATCTGACTTTGGCTGAGCCCTAGCTTGCTCAGGGCAAGCTCGGCGACCGGGCGGCTCTGCGCCAGGGCAACTTCCGTGGCCATCCCGCTCTCGGGATTGTCGGCCGGATTAGGGGTCACCAAGACCGAAGTCGAAGCCTCGTAACGGGCAGGAGGAACCGCCTTGAAGTAGGCGGCTCCCGCGAGCGCACCGATCAGGGCGGCGGCACACCACACCCACGCCAGGCGTCGCACTGCGGTGACGATGTAGGGCAGGTAAGTGAGGCGCGGGCCCACGGCGCCAAGGGCGGCGGGCGGGTGTTCCTGTTCATCTGCTACCGAGAAGTCGTCCGACTCCCACTGATACGGTGCCGGGTCGTCGTGTATATCCAGCGGCAGGAATGCCGACTTGTATCTGTGGTAGGCCGACAGGTTCTCGAAGACTACCGTCTCTTCTCCCGTGTTCGGGGCGATCGGGCGGCCGTCATCGGCCCCGTTCTTTTCGGCGCGAGCCGGTTGATCCACGCTGCCAGTGTAAGTCGGCCTACTTTCGAAGATCAGCGTCTCTTCTCCCAGGTTCGGGGCGGCCGGGCGGCCGTCATCGGCCCCGTTCATGGAGGCGCGAGCCGGCTGAACCGCAGGGCCAGCGCCTATTGAGACCGCGTGCGTGGGGTCCGGGCCCTGCGATGCAGACGCGTCGACACCGGCCAGCGCAGGGCCGGACACCGCTGCGGCGTACGCCGGCCGCAGCGCGATCGCGGGTCTGGCCATCCGCGGGGGGCGTATGGGCAGGGACATGGGGATGCGCTGCTCTCGCATCGCCACGCGCAGTTGCCGCCACCAAAGCAGCGAGCCGATCCAGGTCGCCAGGGCGACGCCGCGAGCGGTGCCGATCGCTCCCCCCTGCAGTGCGCCCAGCAGACCGAAGCCCAGGTAGAACAGCGACGCGAAGACCATCGCGCGCAGGCTCCTCCGCGCGGCGCCGAGAGCATGAAGCCCCGCGGTAGCGCCTGTCGTGAGGCACGCGCCCATGACCCCGATCGTGACGGGCACCACCAGCGGGTAGGTCGGCCGCCAGAGTTTGCCGAGCAGCAAGTTCCCGAGTCCCCTGGGCAGCGCGAACAGCAGCGCGCCGCCCCAGGCCAGCGCCAGGACAGCGAGTCCGCCGCCGACGAGCAGGCAGTAGAACAGGAGGAACCGTGGTGAGCGACGCACGATCCGGGACGCCTCAGGGACAGTGACCGCCGATATTCCCATGAAGACGACCAGGAAAGGCCCCATCAGCAGCCCGGCGGCCTGTACGTAGCCGACTGCGGCCAGCCCCGCGATGATCCCGATACCGTACGTGCGCAGTTGGCTGGCACCGGCGTTGGACGTGTTCTCCGCCAGGTAGCGAGGCCCGAGATCACGGTTGTTTGACAGCCAGTGCACGGCGCCGGAGGGGCTGGGGATGACCCGGGCCTGGAATGGTCCGGCCAGCGCGCCGACCGCGGCACAAAGGCCCCAGGCCAGAATGAACCAGAACACGGTGTTGTGGTGGGTGATTCGTAGTGCCACCAAGGCGGGCAGCAGCGAGACCGTCCAGATGGTGTCGTTGAGGAAGGCCTGATTGCCGCGCCCGGCCGCGAAGAATGAATACCGCCAGCTGTCCTGCAGCATCAACCCGGGCAACGTAATGCCGAGCGCCAGGAAGGCGAGCCTGGCCGTGCCGCTGAGCGCCTCGGCCGCGGCGAGCGCTAGGGCGCCCGCCACGAGGCCGGATATCACGGCGGTCCCGGTGCAGTTGGCCACGGCCCGCCGCCACGTCACCGCGTCCGTGCCGCTGAACCTGACCAGTAGGGGATCGGTGGCCAGGCCGCGGGAGCCGTTGAGCGCGAAGGAATAGGTCACGTAAGCAAGGCTGAAGGCGCCGAACTTGACCGCGCCGAGCTCACGGGCGATGTAGAAGCTCACGGCCGCATTGCTCAGGCTGGACATGCCCTGATCCATGAGACCCCAGCTGAACCGGGAGGCCACCCGGCGCAGAATGGAGATCCGGCCCGGGCCGCCGTCAGCCATGGGCGGCAGCCGCGACATCAGGCGCCGGGCGGCCCGGGTTCTGGCGGAGCATCTCAGCGAGGGTACCAGCGGCGCGCGTCTCGCGGATCCCGCGCAGGTAACCGCGGTTCCCCCCCACGAGGACGCTCATTGGTACCACGCTCCAGGTTCGGCATGACAGCTCGGCGGAACAGCGACGCGAATGTCCCGTACCAGTAGGACCCGCAACGATCGTGTCCTGATACTTCTTGCGCCAAACCCGCATGGCCCACCGCCACGCGGGTACCGCGACGGGCCGTATCAGGATCGCCGACCGGGTGCTCTAGTAAGGGTGGAGCACCGCGTCCTGATCATCGTCCAGAACCTTCCCGTGCCGTTCGACCGGCGGGTTTGGCTTGAGTGCCAGGCCCTGGTCTCGGCGGGCTACCGGGTGGCGGTGGTGTGCCCCAAGGGCAGCGGAGATCCCGCGTACGAAGTCGTCGACACGGTGGAACTGCACAAGTACCGGCCTTACGCGCCGGGCGGCAGCAAGCTCAGCTTCATCGCCGAGTACGCCTACTCGTTCGCCGCTACCGCCCGGCTGGCGCTCCGGGCACGACGGTCCGGCCGCTTCGCGGTCATCCAGGCCTGCAACCCGCCCGACATCTTCTGGCCCATCGCGGTCCTGTTCCGAGCCTTCGAAGGCACCCGGTTCGTTTTCGACCACCACGACCTGTGCCCCGAATTGTACGAGTCGCGTTTTCCTGACGGGCCGAAGCTGCCCTACCGGGCGCTGCGCGCTCTGGAGCGCAGGACTCACCGGACGGCGAACCACGTCATCTCCACGAACGACTCCTATCGCGACATCGCGATAGGGCGAAGCGGCAAGCCTGCCAGCGATGTCACGATCGTCCGCACCGGCCCGGACCCGCAGCGCATGCGGCGCGGTCCGGCTGACCCCGCGCAGCGCCGGGGGCGCAGGTTCCTGGCCGCGTATATCGGCGTCATGGGGCCGCAGGACGGGGTTGACATCGTCGTGCGGGCCGCCGACATCGTGGTCCGCGAACTTGGCCGCGACGACATCGCCTTCACGTTGATCGGCTCGGGAGACTGTTTCGCAGACCTGGTGGCGCTGCGTGACGAGCTGGGCCTGGCCGACCACGTGGAGTTCACCGGCCGGGCCCCGGACGAGCTCGTCAGCCGGATCCTGTCCACGGCCGACGTAGGCCTCTCGCCGGACCCCAAGAACCCGCTTAACGACGTGTCGACGATGAACAAGTCGATGGAGTACATGGCGTTCGAGCTGCCCGTGGTCGCTTTCGATCTGCGTGAGACGCGTGTGTCAGCGGGGGACGCCGCGGTGTACGTCACGCCCAATGACGTGCGCGAGTATGCCGAGGCGATCGTCAAGCTGATGGACGACGAGCCGAAGCGGACTCGCCTGGGCCGACTGGGACGCGACCGCGTTCGAGCAGGAGCTGGCCTGGTGCCACCAGGAGCGTGCCTATCTGGGCGTGTACCAGCGCCTGACGGCCGGCGCCAGGGTCCTCGAGCGGGCCGGGGGCTGAGATGTGCGGGATCGCGGGCTGCTACCAGCAGGCCGATGGCCAGAAGCTGGTCGACGTCATGACCGACCGGATCGCCCACCGCGGGCCGGATTCGGCCGGCGTCTGGAGCCACGAGGACGACCGCGTGTCGGCGCAACTCGGCTTCCGGCGCCTGTCGATCATCGACCTCAGCGCCGCCGCGGACCAGCCGATGCGCAAGGACGGCCTGACCATCATCTTCAACGGCGAGCTGTACAACTACCGGACGCTGCGGGCTGAGCTGACCGTCAGCGGCGTCCGGTTCACGACGCACAGCGATACCGAGGTGGTGCTCGAGGCCTGGAGGCGCTGGGGGCCTGACGCCCTGAACCGGTTCCGCGGCATGTTCGCGTTCGCGCTGTTCGACGAGCGCACCGGCGATCTTGCCCTGGCTCGTGACCCCTTCGGGATCAAGCCGCTGTACTACTTGCCCCGGGGTGGCGGCGTCGTCTTCGCCTCGGAGCTGAAAGCGCTAGCCACGGCGATCGGACCGGAGCTGCGGATCGAGCCGGGCGCCCTGGTCGCCTCGATGCTGTACTACTGGCTGCCCGAGCAGCGCTGCGCGATCGACGGCGTGCGCAAGCTACCCGGGGGTTCCTGGGCACTGCTCCGCCCCGACGGCACGCTGACGGTGGAGCGCTACTGGGACATCGCGGACGTGGCGGCGCAAGCTGCGGCCGGGCCGCCCGCCGACCTGGGCCAGGTGATCGAGGAGTCGGTGACCGCGCACCTGGTGGCCGACGTGCCCGTGTCGAGCTTTCTGTCCGGCGGATTGGACTCAAGCATCGTCACCGTGCTTGCTCACCGGGCCGCCCAGGAGATAGATGCCTACACGATCACTTTCCGGCCCGAGGACCAGCGGCTCGAGGCCATGCCGGACGATGCCGTATACGCGCGGAAGGTCGCGGCGCGCTTCGGTATCGACCTTCACGAGATCGAGATCGCGCCCGATATCGTCAACGTGCTGCCGCGCATGGTTGACGCGCTCGACGAGCCGATCGGCGATCCTGCCGCGATCAATACGCTGCTCATGTGCGAGGCCGCCCGCGAGCGCGGCGTTAAGGTATTCCTTTCCGGCATGGGCGCCGACGAGCTGTTCGGCGGCTACCGCAAGCATCTGGCGTGCGTCATGGCGGGCCGGTACGGCAGGCTGCCGGGCGTTCCCCGGGCTGGGATACGGTTCGCGGTGGAGCGGATGCCCGTCAGCGTGAAGGGCCGGGGGTTGCGCTACGCCCGGTGGGCGAAGCGCTTCCTGACCTTTGCCGAGCTGCCGGAGGAGCCGCGGTTCCGCCGCAGCTACACGCTGTACGACCCGGATGAGCTTGGCGCCCTGCTGAGCCCGGACCTGTCCGGCCACGTGGCCCAGGTCATCCAGGAGCACAGCGACCTCTACCACGACAACTCGCTGCACGACGAGGTCAACCGCATGTGCCTCGCCGACGCGCGGCTGTTCCTGCCGGGGCTGAACCTGGCCTATACCGATCGGGCGAGCATGGCGGCTTCGGTCGAGGTGCGTGTCCCCTATGTCGACCCGGTCGTCGCCCGCGCTGCGTTCTCCATCAGGGGCAGCGACAAGATCCGGCACCGCCAGGGCAAGGTCGCGCTCAAGCGCGCCGCGGAGGCCTGGCTGCCGCGCGAGATCGTGTACCGGCCGAAGGCCTCGTTCAGCGCTCCGCTGCGCGCGTGGGTGCGCAACGACCTGCAAGAGGTCATCAATGACGTGCTGGTCCGAGGCGAGCTGGTGGAGTCGGGAATGATCCGGGCCGGCGCGCTCCGACGCCTGATCCAGGACGAGCAAGCCGGCCGCGAGGATCATGCCAAGCAGATATGGCAGCTGCTGACGCTGGAGCTGTGGTATCGCAACGCGCGATCCATGGGCGTGGCGGCATAACCGACGGGACACCATGAAGCAGATAGCCCAGAACTACAAGTCCGGCGAACTTACCGTCCTGGACGTTCCGGCTCCAGCGTGCCGTGCCGGAGGCGTCCTCGTGCAATCGCTGTTCTCGCTCATCTCCACGGGCACGGAGATGATGAAGCTGGCCGAGGCCAAGATGTCGATGGTGGGAAAGGCGCGGGCCCGCCCGGACCAGGTGCGCAAGGTGCTGGACACGGTCGCGCAGCAGGGCGCGGTGGCCACGTACAAGAAGGTCATGACGCGGCTCGATTCCTACACGCCGCTTGGCTACTCGCTGTGCGGCGTGGTGGTCGAGGTGGGACAAGGGGCCGAGGAGTTCCGCGTCGGCCAGCTCGTCGCCGCGGCCGGCAACGAGTACGCCCTTCACGCCGAGTACAACTGGATCCCCGTCAACCTGTGCGCCGCGGTTCCTCGCGGCGTCTTGCCCGAGCACGCCGCCTTCTCCACCGTGGGGTCGATCGCGATGCACGGCGTTCGGCGCGCGGAAGTACAGCTGGGCGAAACGGCCTGCGTCATCGGCCTCGGCCTGGTCGGCCAGCTCGTGGTCCGTCTTCTCGTCGCCTCGGGAGTCCGCGTCGTCGGGCTCGACATGGTCGAAGAACGCTGCCGGCTGGCCGAGCAGGCTGGCGCGGTCCTCTGCGCCGCACCCGGCGAGGAGGGCATGGCGGCGGTCCAGCGTGCGCTGGACGAGATCTCCGGCGGACGCGGGGCCGACCACGTGTTCCTGGCCGCGGGCGGATCGTCCAACGGACCCGTCGAGTCTGCCGCCAGGCTGGCCAGGGACCGCGCCCGGGTGATCGATATCGGCAAGACCCGCCTGGATCTGCCGTGGAACGCCTACTACGACAAGGAGCTCGACGTCCGGTTCTCGCGGTCGTACGGACCCGGGCGCTACGACGAACGGTACGAGGTCGAGGGCATCGACTATCCGGCCGGCTACGTCCGCTGGACCGAACGTCGCAACCTCGAATGCTTCCTTGACCTCATCGCCCGCAAGGAGATCGAGGTCGAGACCCTGGTCTCCGGCATCTTCCCGATGCAGGACGCCAGCACCGTGTACGCCGACCTGGCCTCAGGCTCGCTCAAGGCCGTGGGCGTCTTGCTCCAGTACCCGGCGCGCCCCGAGGACGGTGAGCCCGGGGCGGCGACCAGCCTGGCCCGGGCCAGCGCGGCGCCCGCCCGGCGCGGCAGGAGCGACGGCCGGCTGGCGATCGGATTCATCGGCGCAGGCAATTATGCATCAGCCATGCTGCTGCCGGTGCTCACCGGGCTGCCGGACGCCTACCTGGCCCACGTCGCGACCAACCGGTCGCTGTCGGCGGTCAACGCCCAGCGGCGCTTCGGCTTCGCCACGGCGTCGACCAACGCCAGTGCCGTGCTCGACGACGAGACCCTGGACGCGATCTTCATCGTGACCCGTCATCACACGCACGCGGACCTGGTCTGCCGTGCGCTTGAGACAGGTAAGGCCGTATTCGTGGAGAAGCCCCTGGCGCTGACCCGCGAGGAGCTTGACCGGATCGTCGAGGTCGTCGCGAAGACGGGCAACGACCGGCTGATGGTGGGGTTCAACCGGCGGTTCGCGCCGTTGCTCGGCACGATGAGGTCGGATTTCGGCGCCACCAGTTCCGCCGCGGTGACGCGTTACCTGGTCAGCGCGGGGCCGCTGGCGGCCGACAGCTGGTACGGCAATGACGCGCTGGAAGGATCGCGGTTCACCGGCGAAGGCGGCCATTTCATCGACACGCTGAGCTGGTGGGCAGGCAGCCCGCCCGCTGAGGTCTACGCCATCCAGGGGCCGGAGAAAGACGACGTCCACGTCACGGTCCGGTTCCAGAACGGCTCGAGCGGCGTCATCACCTACGCAACAGGCGGCAACCCGCGGTTCCCCAAGGAGACACTCGACGCCGCCGCCGGCGGCCGGAGCGCGCGGCTGGACAACTTCAGGAAAGCCACCGTCTGGGCCGGACGGCGCGCCAGCGTCACCCGGGCGCGGGGCGGCCAGGACAAGGGCCAGCGAGCCGAGCTGGCGCAGTTTGTCAAGGCCAGCCTGACCGGTGCCGTGATGCCGATCCCGCTTGAGTCCCTGGTGTCCGTCAGCAGGGCCACCATCGCGGTGCGCGAGAGTCTCCTAAGCGGCCGCCCGGAGCGCGTGTGAGCGCGGTCCGTACTTCACGGCTCGGCTGGTACGCCCGCCGGCTGGCCAGGATGTCGCCCGCGGAAGTGCCCTGGCGCGCGCGCGACCACGTGTTGCGGCTGGCCTGGTCGCGACGGCAGGTAAAGCGGGAGCAGATCGCCGCGGCTGCGCCGCGGCCGGCGAGCGGGCACCGGTTTGCCGCGGTCCTGCCACCGGATACCGCGGCCAGCGTCCCGGCGGAGGCAGCGACGGCCGTCGTGGCCAGCGCAGGCCGGCTGCTGCGGGGTGAGTGGGAGGTCCTGGGCGTCTCCCGGACCGACCTGGTACGGCCTGACTGGTTCCGTGACCCGGTGACCGGCCGCCGGTCCGCCGCCGACCGTTACGCCTTCCGCATCGATCACCGGTCAGAGGACCAAGTCGGGAACGTCAAGCAGGTCTGGGAAATCTCTCGCTTGCAGCACCTCACGCTGCTGGCCACGGCCTGGTTCCTCACCGGCGAGCAGGCCTACGCGCAGCGCGTGGCGGATCAGCTCCGGTCCTGGTGGCGGGAGAATCCATTCCTGTCTGGTGTCCACTGGACCAGCGGCATCGAGCTCGGCATCCGCCTGATCAGCCTGGTCTGGATCCGGCGCCTCCTGGCCGACTGGCCGGGCGCGGCCAGCTTGTTCGAGCAAGACGCGCTCGCGGTGCAGCAGATCCGATGGCATCAGCAGTACCTGGCCACCTTCCGCAGCCGTGGCTCCTCGGCCAACAACCACGTGATCGCCGAGGCAGCCGGGCAGCTCGTCGCTAGCTGCGCCTTCCCGTGGTTTCCCGAGAGCGACCGCTGGCGGCAGCAGTCGGCCAGGTTGCTCGAACGCGAGCTGATCCGGAACACCTTCCCGTCCGGCATCGGCCGCGAGCTCGCCTCGGACTACCAGTGCTTCGTCGCCGAACTGGGACTGCTCGCCGCCGTCGAGGCCGGGGTCAGCGGTCACCCGCTCAGCACCGCGACCTGGCAGCGGCTGTGCGCGATGGTAGACAGCGCCGCGGCCCTGGTCGACGAACGCCAGCGTCCGCCGCGGCAGGGCGACTCCGACGAAGGCCGCGCGCTCCTGCTCGACGCTCCGGCGGCTAACCGCTGGCCATCGCTGCTGGCGCTCGGGGACGTGCTGTTCGGCAGGCTCGACTGGTGGCCGCGCGTGACAGCGGACGCAGGCAGCTCGATCATCGGCGCTCTCGCCGGCGCCCGCCACGACGTCAGGGACAGGCCGGCGCACCGGCCGTCCCGGTTCGCTGACGCCGGGACGACCTTGCTGCGTACGGCCGGCGAAGACCTCCCCGAGATCTGGTGCCGGTGCGACGGCGGGCCGCACGGATTCCTTAGCATCGCCGCTCACGCCCACGCCGACGCCCTGTCCGTTGAGGTTCGCTACGCCGGCCTCGACATCCTCGCCGACCCTGGCACGTACTGCTACCACGGCGAGCCCGAGTGGCGGTCTTACTTCCGGTCGACGATCGCGCACAATACAGCCGAGCTGCGCGGCCGTAGCCAGTCCAGCGAAGGCGGTCCCTTCCTCTGGCTGCGCCACGCGCACGCACGAGAGATCGACGTCGCCGACGATGGCCGCGTCGCCGCGTGGATTGCCGAGCACGACGGCTACTCCTCGCTCGACCCGCCGGCCCGGCACCGCCGATCGGTCCGCCTGAACCGGGCGGCCCGCACGATCGACATAACCGACGAGATCGACGGCGGCAGCTACGACATCTGCCTCGCGTTCCACCTCGGGCCCGACATCCACGCCGAACTCGAAGAGACGTCCGCCCTCCTGAAGTGGCCCGGCACGTCGGCGCCGTCCGGAACGGCGCGGCTGCAGCTGCCAGCTCAGCTGGACTGGAGCCTGCACAGGGGCGAGACCGAGCCGATCCTGGGCTGGTACGCCTACGGCCTGGGCCGGCGGACCCCGGCCTTCACGCTCGTCGGCCAGGGCCGCTCGGTGCCGCACGTCCCGCTCAGCACCTGCCTAGCGTTCCACGACGTGCAGCACCTGCCGATTCCGGCCGTTACCCTATCCGCCGCAACGTCGGGTGCGCCTGATAATACCTAAGGGGGGACAAGCGTCAATGGCCCGTGGATCCTCGTCGGGGTGCGTCAACCACCGTGCTCAGCTGAGCGTCTCCTTGGTGTGCGCAGACGCCCACCCGCGCCATGCTCACTGCCGTGAGCGCGGTAGACGGGTGGCGTGGCGGCCTGGGAAACCTGCGGTGGGGGCAGTCCGCTCGTGGCGGGGTCGGCTGGCCTTCCCCCCGACCGGCGGGGTCCGTCCGCGGCCCGGGGTAACGGCGGCGCGCCAAGTCGCCGCAGTATTTGAAGTCTTCCGAGTGGGATGTGAATCGTGAAGGTCGTGCTTTTCTGCGGTGGTCTCGGGATGCGGATGCGCGAGAGTCCTACCAGTCTGATACCCAAGCCGATGGGGATGGTGGGCGAGCGCCCGCTGCTGTGGCATGTCATGCGCTACTACGCTTACTTCGGGCACACCGATTTCATCCTGTGTCTCGGCTACGGTGCCCCGGCGATCAAGGATTACTTCCTGAACTACGACGAGACGAGGTCTAACGATTTCGTCTTGGAGAACGGCGCCCGCGAGATGAAGCTATTCAGCACCGATATCTCCGACTGGAGAATAACCTTCGTCGACACGGGCCTGACCTCCGAGATCGGTGAACGGCTACGCCGGGTTCGCCGTCACGTCGACGGCGAGGCGATGTTCCTGGCGAATTACGCGGATGTGCTGACGAACGCGCCGCTGCCCGATATTATCGCGCGATTCGAGGCGAGCAGTGCCGTGGCCGGCCTGCTCGCGGTGCCCCCTCAGTCATCGCATCACGTCGTCGACATCGGCGGCGACGGGCTGATCACGCAGGTAACGCCCATGCGCGACCTGGGTAAGTGGGAGAACGGCGGCTACTTCATATTCCGGCCGGAGATCTTCGATTACCTGCACGAGGGCGAAGATCTCGTGGGGGACGCGCTCATGCGACTGGTCCCGCTGCGGCGCGTCCTCGCCTACGCGTACAAGGGCTACTGGTCGCCCGCTGACACGGTGAAGGAACGCGCGCACCTGGAGGAGATGTACTATAAAGGCACGTGCCCCTGGATGATCTGGGACGCGGAACGCTCCGGCGCTGGCGCCCAGAGTCACGGTAGCTTGTTCGACCCGGCTCGCGAGCCGGTCTCGATCCCCGTATCCGTGCCGTCGCCACAGTGACTCACGCATGCTGCCACTGCACGTTACGATGCCCTCGGATCGGCCGCTGTCCGTTCTGGCCATTGGCGCGCACCCCGATGACATCGAGATTGGCGCAGGCGGGATGCTGCTCAGTCTCGCCGAGGCCCAGGCCGGCCTGCAGGCACGGTATGTCGTGCTGACCGGGACGGCGGATCGCCACCTGGAGGCGCGTAATGCGGCACGTTCCTTCCTGCCCGCGGCGGACCTGACCGTCGAGCTGTCCGACCTGCCGGAGGGCCCGCTGCCTGCGGCCTGGGATCGGGTGAAGGACGCTCTTGAGCAGGTTGCGCGATCCTGCTCGCCGGACCTCATCGTCGCGCCGTCACGCGATGACGCGCACCAGGATCACCGGATTATCGCCGAGATCGTGCCCACCGTCTTCCGCGACCAGCTATACCTTGGGTACGAGATCCCGAAATGGGACGGCGACCTCGGCCGCCCATCAGTTTACTTCCCGCTGTCGGCCGATATGGCGCGCCGCAAGGTGGAGTTGCTGAATAAGTGCTTTCCATCCCAGAGGAATCGCGATTGGTGGGATGATGAAGTGTTCCTTGGAATGGCCCGGCTGCGCGGGATGGAATGCCGGGCATCCTACGCCGAGGCGTTCACGTGCACGAAGTCATTGATCCGGTGTTAGGAAGACAGGTCCCAGCGCCGCGCTGGGGTAGATCGACCAGTCCGCTATTGGCGAGGAAGGGCACGGTAGCCTGATAATGCAATTCACTCCGACTGACATCGACGGGCCGATGGTGGTGGATCTGGCCCCGCACAGTGACGAGCGCGGTTTCTTTGCCCGCAGCTTCTGCGTCGACGAGTTCGCCGCCGCGGGGCTCAACACCGACGTGGTGCAGTGCAACGTGTCGTGGAGCCCGAGACGAGGCACCATCCGCGGGATGCACTGGCAGTGCGCGCCCGCGCTCGAGCCGAAGCTGGTGCGCTGCACCGCAGGTGCGGTGCTCGACCAGATCGTCGACCTGCGCCCCGACTCGCCGACGTTCCTGAAGCACGTGGAAGTCGAGCTGACCTGGGAAAACCACCGGGCCATCCAGGTCCCGCCGCTGTTCGCGCACGGATTCCAGACCTTGACCGACGACGTCGAAGTGCTCTATTTCGTGGGCCACCGCTATTCTCCGGAGAATGCGCGCGGCTTGCGTTACAACGACCCGGCCCTCGGCCTGGACTGGCCCCTTCCCGTCTCGGTCATCTCAGCCCAGGACGCATCCTGGCCACTCCTGGAGGAGCAGCAGCTATGATCATCATCGACCGTGTCCTTCAGCAGCGTGAGCGCGACGGAAACCCCGTCAAGGTGGGGATGATCGGCGCGGGCTTCATGGGCCGGGGCCTGGCCAATACCATCATCAACGCGACGCCGGGGATGCGCCTGGTGGCCGTGGCCAACCGCCATCTCGCGAACGCCCGGCGTGCCTATGAAGAACTGGGCATCACCGAACTGGCCGAAGTCGACGACGCGTCAGGGGTCGAGCGCGCGGTTTCCCAGGGCATACCGGCCATCACCGAGAACCCGTACGCCCTGACCGAGGCGGGCGGGATAGACGCGCTGTGCGAGGTGACCGGGGCCGTTGAGTACGGTACCCGCGTCACCATGTCCGCGATCGAGAACGGCAAGCACATGATCCTCATGAATGCCGAGCTGGACGGGACCCTGGGTCCGCTGCTGCGGACGAAGGCGGAGAAGGCCGGAGTCGTGGTGAGCGGCTGCGATGGCGACCAGCCCGGGGTCCAGGTCAACCTCTGGCGGTTCGTCAGGCAGCTGGGCTGCACTCCGCTGCTGCTCGGGAACATCAAGGGCCTTCAAGACGAACATCGGAACCCCACGACGCAGGAGGGCTTTGCCAGGCGCTGGGGGCAGAACACCTACATGGTCACGAGCTTCGCCGACGGGACGAAGATCTCCTTCGAGCAAGCCACCGTGGCGAATGCCACGGGCATGACCGTGGCGAAGCGGGGCATGCTGGGCTGGGATCACGAGGGACACGTCGATGAACTGACCACCCGCTACGACATCGACATGCTGCGCGCGCACGGCGGGATCGTCGATTACGTCGTCGGCGCCAAGCCCAATCCGGGCATTTACTGCATGGCCACGCACGAGGATCCGCGCCAGCGCCACTACCTCGAGCTCTACAAGCTCGGCACCGGTCCGCTCTACAGCTTCTATACCCCGTACCACCTCTGCCACTTCGAAGTTCCCAACAGCATCGCCCGCGCCGTTCTCTTCAACGACGCCACCGTCTCCCCGCTCGGCGGGCCGCGCGTCGAGGCGATCACCACGGCCAAGCGTTCGCTCCCCGCCGACCACGTGCTGGACGGGCTGGGGGGATACGACACCTACGCGCAGGCAGAGCGGGCCGACGTAACCCGCGCCGAGCGCCTGCTGCCCATGGGCGTGGCCGAGGGCTGCCGGTTGCGGCGGGCGATCGGCATGGACGAGGTCATCACGTACGACGACGTGGAACTCCCCACCGGTCGCATGGTTGACGAGTTGCGGGCGGAGCAGGAGGAACTGTTCCCGCTCTGACCGCGCCGGTCAGGCCCCCGTCATCCTCGGGCGGCGTCGGCCGTGGAACCGGCAGGCACCGACTGGCGGGCCGGGAAGAGCACGGTGGTCAACAGGCCAAACTGGTGGTCCAGGCGTTCCGCCTGCGCCGCGCTGCGCTCCTTCAGCGTCCGCCTCAGCTGCGCTGACCGGCTCTCCAGCTCGGTGAACTGCTCGATCAAACGGTCGACGTCCAGCGAGGACGTGCGCTGAGAGAACCCGTCCAGCCCCATCTCCGTCATCAACGCGGCATTCTTCGCCCCGTAGCCGATCGACAGGGTGGGTTTACCGAGCTTGAGCGCACACAAGACGTTGTGAAAGCGCGTGGCGACCATGGCATCCACGGCGGCTATCTGCCGCATCAGATCCGTCAACGACCGGACCGGCTCGGCGACCACACACGTCGGCTCGATATCGGGCCGGGACGCCCGCAGGTCGGCCAAGATTTCCTGGACGACGCGGTCGTCGACATCGTCGCCCGCGAACAGCCGGACCGTGTGACCGGTGTCGACCAGCCACTGGACGAAGCGGTTCATCTTCGCGATGTAAGCGGCGTGTAGCTCGCCTGACCGTCGGCGGTCGTCGTTCCCCCCGTAATAGTCCATCAGGCCAACGCCGACGGCCATCGTGCCGACCGGGCCGTCGGGCGGAGCCGGGAGGAAGAAGGCCAGGTCCGGGTAGACCGGGTCCTGCGCCGAACGCACACCAGCCCGCCGCATCGCGTCACGTGACTGCTCGTCGCGGTAGGACCGGAAGAAGGCGAGCCGCGCGGACGAAGCGATAAGCCATCGTGACAGCCGCTTGCTGGTGACGTTTGCCCCCACGCTGACCAGCGCGACCTTCGTCCCGAAGAGCCTGGAGGACAGGCAGACCGAGAACAATGCGAACGGCGTCATCCAGGGCCGCAGGGGCAGCGTCGTCTCAAGGATGCCGGTGCCCGGCACGATCACCACATCGTGCCGGCGGACCCAGGAGGCCGTCCGGAATACATCGATGCCCTTCCCGAGCACCTTGAGCACGATCGCCGGGACGCCCGACGTCCGGTCGGCATACTGCGTGTACCACTGCAGCGGGCTGGCGTCGACGCCGAATCCGGCCCGGACTCTCTTCGGCCCGGGACACCTGACGTCCAGGATGGCTTCGGGATGAGCGGCCCTCAGGTACATGAGCATGACTTCCAAGGAGCCGTCGTTACCGATGTTGCCCGAGCCGAACAGGCCGAACAACCCGACACGCGGGGCGGCCGCGGAACGCTCGCGCCCCCCGTCGGATCCGCGCAAGGTCACGAAGGCCTCGTTTCCGGCCGGGCACGATCGGCGTTAACGGTGATGGGCCGTGGAGCATCAGAAGTCGGCTGCTCGGCGCCCCTGATCCGCCCGGGGAGCGCCCGGCTCGCCACCCACTGCGCGAGGTAGCGATAGCACTCGCGCCGGTCCGCGGCTGACAGCGGTGCGCGCCGGATCGCCGCGGCGTACGCCCAGATGTATTCGCCGTACAAGCGCGCGGCGGGGTGCCTCAGCCGGTCCGCCCGCCGCGGGTCCATGTTCGCGCACCGGCTGCGCATGGTCGGGCAGGCCCGCTCGGCCCGCTCTGGGTGGTCACGGCGGAAGTACAGCCAGTCCGGTACCTGGTAGAACGGGCCGTACAAGCTGACCTCGGTGATGACGGTCCGGTCGGCGTGGTGGTAGCTACCGTGCAGTGGCGTCCGGCGGAGGACCTCGGTGCGCATGACGCCGCCGGTGTCGTCGCCCCCGCTGGCGAAAAGCGCGCTCCGGAAACGCTCCGGCGCCCGCAGGGAGGCCGTGGCTAGCGGGTACTCGACCTTCTTCGTTATGGTTCCCGAGCTGTCGATCATTGCCGTCCAGGAGTGGGCGAGCACGACACGAGGATCGTCGTCGAGCGCCTCGACGCAACATTTCAGCAGGTCGGGAGCATACAGGTCGTCATGGGACGCCCATTTGAACAGCTCGCCCCTGGCCTGCTCGACGGTGAAGTTGTGGTTCGGCGCGAGCCCGATGTTGTGCGGTTGGCGAATGTAGCGGACCCTGGAGTCCTGCTTCTCGTAATGCCGGCAGATGTCCTGGGTGGCATCGGTCGAGGCGTTATCCGAGATGATCAGCTCGAAATCCGCGTAGCTCTGGCCCAGCAGGGCGTCGAGCGATTCGGCGAGGTAGTTCTCGCCGTTGTAGACCGGAAGCCCGACGGTCATGCGGGGGACCTCAGCCATATCCCGTCACCTCCCCTGCGCGGTCTCGGCGTCCGGCACGGCGAGCAGCCCGCTGCCCGGCCGGCGCAGCATGTCGTCCACGGTTCCTGCGGAAAGCAGCTCCTGGATCCGTCGCAGGCGCACGAACCGAGATGACATGAAGTCCTCGAGGGTCAAGCCGTACTCGGCATAAGCGCCGAGGAGCTCATCGACCCCGTCCCGGACGCTCCAGCGCAGCTTCAGATCGGGGAAGGTCTCGTTCAGTTTCGAGAAGTCGACACGGTAGTTGCGAAGATCGGGCCCGGCGCCGTCGGCGAACGAGACCTTCGATCCTGGCCTGGCGTCGCGGACCATCTCGGCGATGTCGCGGACTTGCACGTTGTCCTGCGGCCGGCCGACGTTGAAGGCCTGGGCATGGACGAGCTCACGCCGGGCCTCCAGCGCGGCGAGGAACGCCCGGCTGATGTCCTCGATGTGTACCAGCGGCCGCCAGGGCGTCCCGTCGCTCTCCAGGCGTACCTCCCCGGTCGTCATCGCGACGGCGGTGAGGTTGTTCACGACGATGTCCAGGCGCAACCGCGGCGATGCACCATACGCGGTGGCGTTGCGCAGGTAGGTCGGGCTGAACGCGTCGTCGGCCAGCAGCGAGAGCTCACGCTCGGCCAGGACCTTGGTCTCTCCGTAGGGGGTGACTGGGTACAGGTCCGCGTCTTCTCCCACGGCACCGGACCCTGCCGCGCCATACAGGCTGCACGACGACGCGAAGAGGAAGCGGTCAACCCCCGCCTCCTTGGCGGCCCGGGCCAGGTGCAGCGTCCCTTCAAGGTTCACCGAATAGGTAGCTGCCCGGTTGAGGTGACCCAGCGGGTCATTGGACAGCGCCGCGAGGCAGATCACGGCACCGTAGCCTGCCAACTGGCCGGGTCGGACGTCCCTGATGTCATGCGGGGGGCGTGAGCCGATGTCCTCGACGGGACCCAGGTCGCACCCCTCGTACAGGCCGAGGTCCAGCCCGTCGACCTCGTGCCCGGCTGCGCGCAGGAAAGGAACGAGAACGGCTCCGATGTAGCCGCGATCGCCGGTGACCAGGACCCTCATTCGCTAGCCCTCCAGATTCGGGAACGAGTCGGCAGGGCAGCATGAGCGACCACCCCAGCATTCACAGGATCAGCGACGGCCGGGCGCTGATACAGGCGCGGGCCTACCTGTTCGGACCGGTCGGCACCCCCTCTCGCCAGCGGCGGGAGTTCCTCGGAACAGGCCAGGTGAAACGATCGGCCATATACTGGTAGCGCTCCGATGCTTTAGCGGCGGAGGCGGCGGGGATTCACGAGGAGGCCGGATGAGCCACGGCACGGCCGACATGTCGGACGCTGTTGGCGCGCCGGCCCGGCTCGACGGTGACCAGCCGGCGAACGCGCGCCGCGCCGGCAACAGTGACGCCGCCGAGCGGACGTGGGCCTTCGACGGCTTCACCAGCGCCGTGGAATCCCCCCTAGCCGACGATCCCGCCGCCGATCCGACCGCGGGCCCCACCAGGCGACGATCCATCCGGGCGGCCCTGCGGCGGCGGGCCTGGCTGTGGTGCACCACCACCGTGATCGGGCTGATCGTCGGCCTTGGCCTGTTCGTGCTGAAGCCGCCCGGGTACCAGGCCTCCGCGTCGGTCCTGCTCACCTACGCTCCGAGCGAGAACGCCACCGAGGCCAGCGTGACCGACCTGGCCTTGGCCCAGAGCCGCTCGGTGGCCGAGGGCACCCTGCGCCGGCTGGGCCTCCGGGAGAGCGTGGCCAGCTTCCTCGCGTCGTACACGGTCGTGGCCACGACCGACCGGGTCCTGCTGTTCACGGTCACGGCGCCATCGAGTGATCAGGCGGTGGTCCGGGCGAATGCCCTGACCGTGGAGTTCCTCCAGTTCCGGGCCGCCCTCTTGGAGAGCCAGCAGCGGCAGGTGTTCGCGGCGCTCGACCGCCAGCTCGCCCAGGCCCCGGCGCCGGCCACGCTGGCCATGCTGCAGGCGGCCATCATGACCTACCAGGCGAATTCGCAGGTGACTACCGCCTCGACGGTGAATGGCAGCAAGGTACTCAACGTCGCCGCGCCGATCCATCGCTCGCTCAAGAAAACCCTGACCGACCCGGGCGGAGGGCTTGGCGGGGGCCTGGCGCTCGGCCTGGGCCTCATCATCGTCATCACGCTCATATCCGACCGCCTGCGCTGGCGCGATGACGTCGCGCGCGCGCTCGGCGCCCCCGTCGGCTTCAGCGTCGGCAAAGTACGCCTGAACCGCTGGCGGCCAGGTCGCCACGGGCTTGCGGCCACTCGCCGCGCCAAGATCCGCCGGATCGCCGCATACCTCGGTGGCGTTGTGCCGCCGCCCCAGACCGGGAACGTCGCCGCCTTGGCCGTCGTCCCCATCAGAGGTTCACGGGTCGCGGCGCTGTCCCTGGTATCCCTAGCCCGGGACTGTGCGCAAGAGGGCCGGAAGGTCGTCCTGGCGGACCTCTGCCCTGGTATTCCCGCGGCACGCTTGCTGGGAGTCAAGGCGCCCGGCGTCCACGAGGTGCATGTGCGCGGCATGCCGCTGACCCTGGCGGTCCCCGATCGTGATGACCTGGTACCCGTCGGTCCTCTGGCCCGCGACCCGCGCCGGTCCCGGGTCGACCAGCCCGCTGGGCCGCTGGTCGCCGCCTGTGCCTCGGCGGACCTGATCCTCACGCTGGCGGGCCTGGATCCGGCTCTGGGCGCGGAGCACCTCCGGGGATGGGCCACCGATGTCGTCGTCGTGCTGACGGCCGGCCGGTCATCGTCGGCCAAGATCCGCATGGCCGGTGAGATGACAAGGCTCGCCGGCCTGTCCCTGGTCTCCGCCGTGCTGGTCGGAGCCGACAAGACCGACGAGACCCTCGGCGCCATCGCGCAGCCTGACGTGGCCACGGAATTGATGAGCTTCCCGCAGAAGCGGACGAGCCGGGTCCGGGCCTTGACCTGATCGGTTCGGGTAGCGAGCGGTGCCCAGCTCCGCGCCTACTGCGTGGTGCGCGGAGAACAGATGAAGAAGTATTCCGAGGCCAGCACGGGGCTGAGCACGGGAATATTCAGGTTGACGTGCATCTGGATAGCTTGCAGCCATCTCTTCTGAGGTGCGCCATGATGCCAGTTATGGGCAACAGCGAAGCATCTGTCTATCCGGAAGTAGCGCCCCAGGCTCTCCCGGAAATCGCTCATGGGCTGTACGTTACTGTAGGGCCAGTATACCCGTTTCCTGTGGTGCCCGAAATTGGTATACGAAACAATGAACGTGCCGCCCTGGCGCAGTAGCGCGCTTATTTCTGCAAATTTTCTGGACTGGAACTCGCCAACATACTCGAAGACTCCCTGGGCCAGGACGAAATCGAACTGCTTGTCGCCGAAACGGATCGGAGCCTCGAGCAAATCCGCCTCAAGCAGGTACGGCGCGGGCTCGTGTATAGCTATATCGATGCCGTGATAGTGGATATTCCTGTCGAGCAGCTTCATCAGAGTGGCCGGCCCGCAGCCTACATCAAGGAGATCGCGCTCCTTCCCTTGCGCCATCTTATTTATTACCCGAGCAGATTTCTGGAGCCTGAAGTGGGGCCTGGTGAACTTCAGGTTCTCTTCGCCCCAAAAATCTCTCTTATAGTATTTCACGGCGCCAGAGCCGTCGCGCGGGCGGACGTCCTGGCCGTCGGCCGACTCGTTCATGATCATCTCCTTAGTGGAATCTGCCCCCACCCGCTCGGGCAAGCTAGCCGAAGATAGGACGCGTGATCGCGAAGCGGTAGATATCGAGCAACTCCTCCATGATGCGATCCGGATCGAACTGCTTTTCGTAGGTCTCACGGGCCTGGGCGCCGTACGTCTCGTATTGCTCGGGGCGCGCCTCGACGTCCGCGATGGCCAGCCCGAGTGCTTCGGGGTCGCCGGGCGGGAACAACATGCCATCGACTCCCGGAGTGATCAGATCGACGAACGCGCCGTGCGCGGCCGCGATCGGAGGCGAGCCGGCCGCCATGGCCTCGACGACGACGAGCCCGAACGTCTCCTCGCACGTGGACGGGAGCAGGATCGCGCGGGCACTCGACATGAGCTCGCCGAACCGGGCGTCGTCGACCCGCCCGACCACGTCGACCGAAGGCCTGGCCGATGCCCAGGCGGCTACCTCGGCCTGGAGTTCCCCGCTTCCGGCGATCACCAGTCCCAGCCCTGCCTCGCCGGACCCGCGGCGGTAGGAATCCCAGCCGGCCATGAGCAGGCGTACGCCCTTGGCCTCCTCCAGCCTTCCGGCGAACATCACGTGGGGTCCTCGCGCCACGTTCTGCATCTGTTTGCGCGGGATGAGGTGGGGCTTGACGAAGACCCGGTCCGCGTCCAGGCCCAATCCGCTGAGCAGGTCGCGTTGGGATGCCGAGGCGAATACATAGGCCGATACCAGAGACCGCCACGACCGCCGGTGCACGCTCGTGGCCAGGACGACAGATGCGCTGGCCGCCCGTGATCCCCGGTAGCAGCCGTGCATGACACCCTGGATGGCAGGGCCCTCGGCACAGTCGTGGCAGACCGCACCGTTGCGGAAAAAGGCGCCGTTGGCGCAGATGAGCCGCTTGTTGTGGATGGTGGCCACGACCGGGACCCGGGCGTCTCGGCAGGCGTAGAGGACGGAGGGGCTGAAGAGGGGGAACGTGTTGTGCACGTGTACGACGTCGGGCCGGTGTTCGCGCAGCGTCGCGGTAAGGTCACGATGGGCCTCCCGGCTCCAGATGAGCCGGGCTGGCAACGCCGCCTTCTTCGCCCTGGACCAGTCCTCGATCTCGTCGCTACTCCGCTCGAACCAGATGACCTCGTGTCCCATGTCAGCGAGGGCCTTGCCTTCTCGCTCGACGACCTGGGTCTCCCCGCTCGGCGCGATCGAGCGGTAGCGGTTATGGAGCAGCACAACCCTCATCACGGGCTCCTGTTGGTCACGGGCGGCATGAGCAAAGACGCGGCTACGGTGAGGTCGAGGAGGTACAGCGAGGGGTCGCTGAGCCCGGTCTCGGTGAACGACGACACTATGCAGTAGGCGATGAGGAACAGGGCGAGCGCGCGCTGTACGCCTGGCGGCTGGAGGAACGCGCTCACCAGCAGGAACAGGAGTAGCGAGGCGGTTAGGGCTATCCCGACGAGCCCCAGGTCCAGGTAGGCTCCGAGCCAGTTGCTGTCGATGGAAAGCCCGTTGAACGACAGGTTCGACAGGCCGAAGCCGAAGAACACCTGGAACTCGTCGCGGGGAGCAGTGAGAATCTGGCTCCAGACGTTGGTCCGGCCGGTCAGGTCGGTCAGCTCTGACGTGCTCTCGCCCCGGGCCAGGTAGGTCGTCACCACGCCGGACAACGTCAGAGCCCCGATCGACACCACGATGCCGGCGGTGGCGAACAGCTTGCGCGCCCGGGCCCTGACCGTGAACAGGCTCAGCCCGGCCACGACGATGCCCGCTATCATGCCGACGAGGGCGGTCCTGGTGTGCGTCAGCAGCAGGCTGGCCACGGTGATCAGGACGATGACCGAGGTAGCCCGCCCGGAGATCACGCCGCCGAGCCAGAGCACGACCACCAGCCCGGTGGCAATCGCTGCGACGTGCGCGACCTGCGGGGGAGGAAGGGGCCAGAACGCGCCGTCCAGCCTGCCCTCGCCGAAGGCGGAGTGATGCTTGATCGGGACACCGAGCAGCACGAATCCGAGCGTGACCCCGAGTGCCTGCAGATGGAGGCGGACCATCAGGAGGTCGCGCCTGCGCCACCACGGCGTGAACAGCCAGAGCGTGGTCACGAACCCGGCGAACCGGAAGCTCCGGTAGATGGTGCCGATGTGCTGGGGTTCCAGGATCAGCATGAATGACTCGACGACGATCAGGCTCAACAGGAGCAGGAACACGTTGGGGCGCACGAGAAGCCGGCGATTCACGCTCAGCACCAGGAGCAGTGCCACCGGCATGGCACCCTGCGCGATCAGCTTGCCCACTATCGAAGGGATCGGGATGACCAGGGACTGCCCGGTCCACGTCTTCGACGTGAAGGGCAGCACGTCGAGAACCATCAGGGCCCACGCGATGCCAAGCCTGCGTCGCACCCAGCGCTCGGTCGCCTCAGCTGGCTGAGTCCGCAGCGCGCCTCGGCGGATGCGGAGCGGGAGGGTGACCGTGGGCGCGCTCATCGGCTGATCCCGACCGCCTGCGCGGCCCGAGGCCGGGGGCTCGGCACCGACGTCACCCCGAGGCTCAGGTCGGCCTTGTCTGCCCCGATGAGCACGGCGGATAGCCGCGGCAGGCCGGCCAGCCGCATCATCTCACCCGCGGCGTGGATCTTCGTCGGCGATGATCGTCCGGCGGTCACCAGGACGACGGCATCGGTAGCCCATGTCGCGACGTGCTCTCCGCCGAGTGCGGGGTCGAGGGTCACCAGCGTGAGCAGCAGGTCAGCGGAGTCGTAGGCCCTCGCCAGGGCTTCGGTGACCGACCCGGGCTGAGCAGCCGGTGAGGCGGGGTGCAGCGGGCCGACAGGCAGCACGTCGTCGCGGCCGGGAGTGGCCACGACCAGGCGCACGTCGCCGACATGGACCTCGTGGACTCCGGGTTTCCTGACCCCCAGCAGGCGCGCCGCGGGAGCACCGCCGGCCAGGTCGGCCACCACGACGCGCTGGCCTGCCCGGGCGAACGACACCGCCAGTGATACCAAGGGCAGCGCCACGACCCGCGCGTTGTCCACGGCAACGGCCGCCAGCGCGGCGCCCCGGGAGCCCGCGGGCACGGCGGTGCGCAGGTACGCGGCGATGCGCCGTACGTCCTGGCTCCGGCCGGCGGCGAGCCGAAGCCGGGCGGGCACCCACCGGGCCCCGTGGATGCTGCCGACGCTGAGCTTCACCGGAGCGCCGAGTGCGTGAGCGACGTCGTCACGCCGGCGGAGGTGGCCGGACGCGAGCGCCCCGATAATAACGATGCTCAGGCCGAGGATGAGCCCCACAAAGAGCCCGCCGAGGGGGTAGAAGAGGATGGTCTGGCGCCCGATCCTGGGCGGGATGGCGGGATCGAGGACCCCGCTCCCCGCGATCATCGCCGTCGTGGTCACCGGGAAGCTAGCCGCGGTATGCTCCAGCCCGGCGAGTGCTATATACGCTTGGTACTGCACGGCCTGCAGCTTGTGCAGTTTGGCGGCCTGCGCTGCCGATGCAGGCAGCGCCTGCTCCGCGTCGACCTGCCCGGTAGCCACCTCCACCTGCTCCGCGGCCAGGGCGATCTGCTGGCCGAGCGTCGCGAGCACGATCTGCTGCTCGATCCGCAGCGCCTTGGCCCGGAACTGGAGGTACGCCGCGGCCAGGGCGTTCGCCCGGGCCACCGCTCCGCTGCTGGAGGGAGCGGTGACCGTGATGGTCAGGATCCGGTCGGTAATCTGCGCCACCGTGTACGACGCGAGCATGCTGCTGACGCTTTGCCGGAGGTGCAGCCGCTGCAGGGCGCCCTCGGCGACGGCAGCGGCCTGCGCCAGCGTGATGCTGGTCTGGATGGCATCGCTTGGATCGGCGAGAGGATCGTTCGTGAGCAGGACCGACGTCGTGGCAGTGTAGGCAGGCGGGAACGCCGCGAGCAGGCCGAGGCCGGTCACCAGCCCGGCCAGGGCGACGGCGCACCAGACCCAGGCCCGGCGCCGCAGGGCCTTGCCCATGAACCGCAGGCTGGCCAGTCCCGCGGCCAGGTCGGCGGCAGACGCCTCCCCGGCGTCGGCGAATTCGTCGTAGGCCCGAACCCGCTCGGGCCCGGCGGCATCGCCCTGGCCTACGCTCAACGCCTGGTCACCGTGCCGGTCTGGCGCGCTGGCAACCGCCGCGGCGTCGGCCGTGACGGCTGCGGGAGCCGGCCGGTCGTCTGGTCAGCGGGGTCCGGGTCCGCAACGATGATGCCGGCGATATCGCGGCCGTCGCCCGCGGCGCCGACCGCCACCCGCGCCAGCTGCTCAGCGGTCGCCGCGCCAGCCGAGACGCCCAGTACGGTCGCGGTCGTGCGCATCACCTGGACCACTTGCGGGGCCTTGTCGTCGACGACGGCGACGACGACGGTGAGTGCCGCGCCGCGCGGCGAGGTGGCGTCCTCGTCCTCGCCGTTCCCGACGGTTACCCGCAACTGGCCCGGGCCTGCCGACACGACCGGCGTCACCGTGCACGCCGCAGACAACGTGGCCGTGGCGTTCGTGTCCGGCTGCGGCCCGACGACGAGCACCGTCGAGATCCCCAGGGAGGCCGCGAAGACCGCCAGCTGAGGGCCGAGAGCCGTGGCGGCAGGGTCGGAGGACAGGGACAAGACGGTGAGCGAGGCGCCGCGGCCTCCCTTGGAGTCGATCAGATCCAGATGGTGCAGGGCCTTACGCAAGGCCCACCCGTGGACGACTCCAGGGTCGTAGCCCTCGAGAAGTTTCCTCCAGCCGGACGCGCTGGATGGGTGAGCAACGGGAACCGACGCCAGGACCGGGATGCCGATGGCATCTGATATCACGTCGCGTCCCCACAGCTTCCGGTCGGCACGGTCGATCGAGAGCGCGATGATGCTCCCGATCAGCCCGCAGAACAAGGCGCCGAGCCCTCCGTACAGCGCGAGCCTCGTGACCACGGGCGTCCTCGCGGCGGTCGTCGCCGGATCTATCAGTTGCGCGAAGACCTTCCCGCCCGGTGCGGTCGGGGAGCTGAGGTAGGAGACATAGCTGCTGGCGACCTTGTTCGCGATTTCCTCTGCCTGGGCAGCGGTCTTGGCCTTGGCGCTGATCTGGACAATTTCGGTGGTCAGGCTCGAGGCCGAGACCTCATGACGCAGCGTGGCCAGCGGCACGGCCGGATCTAGCGCCTGATCCGCTCCGACCAGGACCGAGTCGCTGATCGCGACGACCACCTGGGTCGCAATGTACTGCTCTCCCGGTATCTCAACGAGCGCCTTGCCCGAGTAAAGCGGCGGCCGGAACACCGTGAACAGGGAACCCACCACGAGCCCGAGCACCACGGCCACGCCGACGAGCATCTTGTGCCGTCGTACGGTGTGCAGGAACCTCCTGGTGTCCAGCGCCTGCGGGCTCACACGGCCACCTGCTGTGCGACGAGTGAGTCAGCCATCACCTATCACCTGGCTTGCCTTCGCTTCGTGGACTGCTCGCACATGGAGCTGACAAGCATAAGAGCCGCCAGCGGGCGGTCCTGATACCCTACACGCGATCGTAATGGCCTGGACCCTACGTACGCTGCCGTCAGCGCGCCGCGCAGGGCCGGCACGCCGAACCGCTCCCCCAGCCGGCCGCGGGCCGCCACGGCCATGCGCGCCGCAACGTCGGGCTGGTCGATAAGATATCGCACCGCATCAGCCATCAGGTCGGGGCGCTGCGGAGGCACGAGCAGCCCGGTATCGCCCGGCACCACCACGTCGGATACGGCGTTCACGGCGGTCGCCACCACCGGGATCCCGCATACCATGGCCTCCACTATCGCCGTAGGCAGGCCCTCGTAACGGCTCGGCAGCACGAATATGTCGAACGCCGGCAGTATCTCAGGCACATCTGTCCGCTCGCCGGCCAGCACGATGCACGGCGATAGCGCGCGGGCCTGGCGGCTGACGCGCTCGGCCAGTTCCCCTCCGCCGACCCAGACGCCGACCACGTTGGCCCGGTCGAGGTGCCGCATCATGGCCAGGAAATCCTCCGGTGCCTTCTGGTAGGCGAGCCGGCCGACGGCACCGACCACCGTCGCGTCGGCGGGAACGCCCAGTGCCTGGCGCGCGCGGTCCCTGGCTCCGGGCGCGCGCGCGGGCAGTTCCGCCCCGGCCGTGCCTTCCACGGCCACCCCGATGGTGCGGACCCGCTCGGGCGCGACCAGCCTCCGCCGGACGGCCTCGACCGCAACCCCGGTTCCTACGCACAACGCAATGTCGGTGATGCGGCCAAGCCGCCGCTCGACGGCGATGTAAGCAGCGCGCCGGCTGCGCGACTGGAACTCATGAAAGGGAAAGCCGTGATAGGTGTGGACGATCCGCGGCACCGCAGCGCGGCGGGCGGCCATCCGACCGAGCGCTCCCGCCTTCGCGGTGTGCGTGTGCGCGACGTCAAATGACCGCTCACTCAGCAGTGAGCTGAGCGCGTGCAGCGCCCGCCAGTCGCTCCGCGGATCGATGGGCGTCCGCAGCGCCGGCTCCATGATCACCTCTAGGCCGGCGGCTGCGGCCTCGTCCAGCAGGTGATTCCCGCTGCCGGTGATGATCGTGGCCTCGAACTGGCCTGGGTCAAGCGCCTTCGCTCCGCGCAACGTAAGTACGCCGGCCCCGCCTTCCAGCCGAGTGATCATCGTCGCCACCCGCAGCGGCAGGCCGGCGGCTCTTCCATCGTTCATCCGGCGTCCGCGCAGGCGGTGCCTGCAGCCATCACCACGACATGATAAACGCCTCGGCCGGCCGCGTGGCGGCCCGGTGCGGCACGCCGGGAGCGCGGGTCAGACCCCCCCGGATCAGCTCACTGGCCGCGCCGTCCGGTCCGGCGGCCGCGGCGCGCCAGGGTCTGCTCGTACAGGTCGTCAATCTGCCGGGCGACCGACTCCATCCCGTAACGATCGAAGACAGCCCGGTCGGGCACGCGCGGCTGCGGGCCGGCCTCGACCGCCTTGCGGATCTCCGCCCGCATGGCCTCCGGGGTCCCGGCCACTTGCCGGGCCTGGCTGGTCTGAATCTCGTCCAGCGCCGGGCAGACGGTGTAGAGCACGGGCAGGCCGCTGGCCATCGCTTCGAGTACGGCCAGCCCGAACGTCTCCTGAACCGAGGAAGCCGCGTAGAGATCGAAGGCGGCCATCATCTCGGCCGTGTCGGGCTGAAAGCCGCCGAAGATCACATGGTCGGTTACCCCGAGCCGCGCGGCTGCGGCCTCGACCTGGGCCTGGTGCCCCCCGCGGCCGATGACCAGGATCTTGCAGCGGTCGCCCAGCATCGGCGCGGCCGCCTCGACCGTCAACTCGACGCGCTTGTTCTCGTCGATCCGTCCTAGAGCGCCGATCACGTACGTGTCCGGGCCGATACCGAAACGTCCGCGGGCCCGGTCACGCGCGGCCGGATCGAAGGCGAGCGCGGCGGTCTCCAGGCCGTTGGGGATGACAGTAATCTTCCTGGCCTGAACACCCCAGCGGACGAGCCGCTCCCTGACCACATCGGAGACGGCGATCGTGGCGTCGGAGAACAGCTCCGACCCCAGGTAGAGCCCGCGTACTCCGGCCGTCATCTTCCGGCGCTCGATGTGCGTCTCGCCGATCGAGTGTTCGGTGGTCACCACCACCGGCGTCCGGGCTAGCCGGGCCGCCGGGCGGGCATAGATCTGGGCTCGGTACAGGTGAGCGTGCACGACGTCGTAGCGGCCGTCCCTGATGATCGACCATAGCCTGCGCAGGGCGCCTACCTGGGTGTTGCTGGTCATCCCGATGTCGCGCACGGACGTCCCGCCCGCCCGGATCTGCTCGGCCACCGAGCCGGGGTTGTACAGCGTCACCACGTCGGACTCATGCCTGGTGTGCCGCACCAGCATAGCCAGCTGGACCTCGGCGCCCCCAGCCTCCAGGCCGGTGATTACGTGCAGCACCTTCATGGGCGTCTCCCTCTGACCGCGATAGCGCCCCGGAACAGGAGCTGCTTGGCCGACAGCCGGCGAGCGCCGTCGCGCTGGCCGACGTAGACCCGGGGCAGGGCCATGAACCCCAGGCTCGCCATCGGGGTCTGTACGGCGCAGGCGTAATCGTAGCCTGCGTCGCGCACGGCCTGCCGGGCCGCCTCGTTCATCGATCCGTACGGGTAGGCGAACCCGCGGACCGGGGTCCCCACCAGGCCGCCAATGCTCGCCCTGGACCCGCTTACCTCAGCTTCGAGCTGGTCGGCGCCGACGTCGGCCAGCCGGACGTGGGAAGCTCCGTGCGAGCCGATCTCCATGCCGGCCGCGGCGAGCTCGCGGACCTGACCGGCGGACATCAGCGGCCACCTCGGACCTTCGTCCCATTCGTTGAGCCCGCCCAGCCGGCCCGAGATGACGAACATGGTCGCCGTGAAGCCGTGGCGCAGCAGCTCAGGCAGCGCGGCTTCCAGCACGCTGACGTAGCCGTCGTCGAAGGTGATGCCGACGAGCCCGCGCTGACGGCCTGCGCGCATCGCGTCGGCGAGCGTCCCGATCCCGACGCCGCGCAGGCCACGCCGTTTCAGCCAGGTCATCTGCTCGGCGAAGCGGCTCGGCGTGACGGACAGGTAGTACGGGTCCTCATCAACGTCCGCCACGGCGTGGTACATCAAGATCATCGGCACCCTGCTCAGGGTCAGCCTGGCCGCCTCGGGAGCAGGACCTGCCCTTTGCTTCGCCTGGACTTGCTCGTCGCGACCGCCCATTAGCGGCCCGCAGCCACGGCCGACCGAGACCTGCCGCCCGACACGGCGGCCATCTGACGGGCCACCACGGGCGCGGCGTGGCCTGACCCGAAGACGAAGCGCATGACCGGCCCGAAGGTGGGCGCCACGGCCGGGCCGACGAAGTACAGCCCGGCGACCGAGGACTGGTAGTCGTGGTCCACCACGGGGCTTCCGGCGAGGGTACGCAGCCTGGTCCGGATCGTCTCGGGCAGGAACTCCAGCCGGGTCAGGTCCGTGCGGTACCCCGTGGCGGCGATCACGTGGTCGGCCTCCAGCTCCAGGCTGGTCCCGTCAGCCGGCGTCACTCCCAGGCGCACCCGGCCGTCCTGCGGCTTGGCCCACGTCACCGCGTGGCCGGTCAGGACGGGGAACTGGTCCTCGACACGGACGCGCAGCCAGCACGCCCCGGCCGGCCCGAGCGCGGTCCTGGCCCGGTACACCCTGGTCTTCTGCGGCATATGCCGGAACAGGTCCGGATGGTTGGAGTAGAACCACGTGGCCCAGCCGGACCCGAGCCCGGCCTCAGGCTCCTTCATCCGCTGCAGCAGCGGCCGGTCCAGGGGCAGAGGCTCGCCGTTCCAGGCCACCGTCCGTTTCCTGGCCAGCAACCGAACCGCGGCGCCGCTTTCGTGCAGCAGCGCGGCCGATTCCAGCGCCGACTGGCCGGCGCCGACGACAATGACCTCCTGGCCGCGGAACGCCGCCAGGTCGGGGTGCGCGGAGCTGTGCGTGCACAGCGCGGGGGGCAGCCCCGACAGGGGCTCGGGCACGTAGGCGAAGTGCTCGACGCCGATGGCGACGACGACCTTCCTGGCCAGGACCTGATCGACGTCACCCACGGTCAGCTCGAAACCGCCGTCCCGCTCGGCGATGCCGGTCACGAGGGCGTCTTCGACCGCCAGCCCGCGCTGGGCCTGGAACCACTGACCGTAGCTGACGAAGGTGTCCAGCGGCACCGGAAGCCCGTAACTGGCGTAGGGACGGCTCGTCGCCTGGCAGAACGCCGCCAGTGTGTGCGTTCCCTGGGGGTCGGACAGGTTGGACGCGAAACCCTGCGACTTGAGGAACATTCCCTGCGGCATGGCGGCCTGCCATAGGCGCATCGGCTTGCCGAAGTGACGGTAATCCACGTTGGCCGCGCGCAAATGCGCAGCCAGCGACAGCCCGTAGGGCCCGGCGCCGATGATGGCAACATCAACCGTGTCGGTCATGCTGGTATGTCCTCCCGGTCTGATCCCGACGCTGCTCGCCGCGCGGCAGACGCCTGGCTGGTGCTGGTCGCGGCGCGGCCAGCTCGGTAACGCAAGCGGAACGAGGTGGCCTGCTTGGTGCTGCCCGAGAACGGGCGGGTGGCCATGCGCCAGCCCATGCGCAGGCACATGAGGCCGAACGGCCGGAGGTCATCCCGCGCGAACCACGCGGTCTCATCCACGGCGCGCAGGGAAGAGACCCAGGACCGCAGGTCTAGCCGGCCGCGGCGCCAGTTCGACAGCGCGCTGATGGGATCGTAATTCTCGACCAGGAACGTGCGCCCGTTCACCTGCTCGCCCGGTGGTATGGCCTGGCCGGTCAGATCACGGTAGGCGGCGAGGGCGACGTCGGTGCCCGCGGTGTCGCGGAACACACGGAACTGCGCACCGAGGCGGGGATTGAAATCCAGCAGGTGGTACTGGCCATCGCGGGCATCCAGGCGGATATCGAGGTCGAGCAGCCCTCGATATCCGAGCCGGGCGAGCAGCGAGGTGATCTGGTCGCGGAGTTTCTCGTTCGCGACCGATCGCCCGAGGCTCGTCAGCCCGGCCGAGGCCGGATAGGACCGTTCCTTGACGCCTGTGAAGGCGGGCTGGCAGATCGAATTGGCGTCGCAGTAGCCGTGGAAGAACCAGTCGTGTCCCTGGCCGCCGGGAATGAACTCCTGCAGCATCAGCCCCGCGTCGTGTTGCCCGCAGCGCCGGTAGACATGATCCAGTTCCTCCTCGCCTGTCACGACCGAGGTGCTGCGCAGCCCGCCCCCGGTCCACGGAGTCGTGAGCTTGGCGATCAGCGGGTAACTCACCGCCGAGGCGAATTCGTGCGCCGCGCTAAGCGAGCTGGGGATGGTGGCCCGAGGGCAGGACACGCCCAGCTCGAGGCACGCCTGGTACAAGGAATACTTCCCGGCGAGCCTTCGCGGCAGGTCGGCGGGCGGATCCGGGAACAGGAACCAGCGCCGCAGGTCACGACCATGCTCGGCGAGGAAGATCGCGCCAGCGTCGTCCGTCGTGAGCAGGACCGAGGGACGGCCTATGAGCTCGGCCAGACGCAGCAGACCGGTCAGCACGCGGTCCGCCTCGGCCGGATTCGGCTGCCAGAAGCAGCGCCCGGTCAGGTACCTGGAACTGGCCGCCGGAGCCCACGAACCCTCGTGCACGCCGTAGACCGGCACGCCGACCCGCCCCAGACTGCGGATGACGCCCAGCCCGCCATGATGCATGACATTGGGGTCGAATTTGAGCACGACCGCGGGCGTCGTCGCGTCGATCGGGTATCCGCCGTTGTCCATCAGCCGGATCCTTGCATGAAAACATCCCTACGAGGCTTGGAGCATGACCCGAAGCCGGGCCAGGCACCGCCCGCGGGTGGGCCCGATGCTACCGACGGGAAGGCCGAGCCGGTCGGATATCTCGGCATAGGAAGCCGGCGGATCGGCCATGAGCATCTCGAGCATCTTCTGCCACTGCCCGGGCAGCTGGGACATGGCCTTCCGGACGACCGTGGCCCGTTCCTCGGCGAGCAGGCGCTCGTCGACCTCGGGCGCGTGCTCGGCTGCCGCGTCAAGCTCGTCATGGTCCTGGCTGAGCGTGACCCTCTTGCGCATCGCCAGGCTGCGCAGGCACTCGTGCCGCGCGGTCACCGCCAGCCAGGAGCTCACGCGATCGGGGTATTCGAGGCGATCGATGTGCTCGAGCAAGCGCAACCAGGTTGTCTGGGCGATGTCGGCAGCATCGCTCTCTACCAGCTTGAATTCGCTGGTAATAGACCAGATGAGCCTGGCATATTGATCAACCAGCCGTTCCCACGCCTGCAGATCGCCCTCAGCCGCACGCTCCACCAGCCGCGCGACGTCCGTCGGATCACGATGTGGCGCCACTGCTAGTACGCCCCCCTTCCCCATAGCAGCGCGTATACCGTCTTCCACAGGATCTGGACGTCGAGCGCGAACGACCAGTTCTCCACGTATCTCAGATCGAGCCGGACCGACTCCTCCCATGACAGGTCCGATCGTCCGTTGACCTGCCACAGCCCAGTCAGGCCTGGTTTGACGACGAGCCGGCGCCGAACGTAATCGGGGTACTCCGACACCTCGGCCGGAATAGCCGGGCGGGGCCCGACAAGCGACATGTCGCCGAGGAACACGTTGAAAAGTTGCGGCAGCTCGTCGATCGACCAGCGGCGCAGGTGAGCCCCCATGGACGTGACGCGCGGGTCTTTGCGGAGCTTGAACAGTATGCCGTCGTTGTCGTTGTCCGCGAGTAGCTGCGCCTTGCGCAGCTCGGCATCAACGACCATGGTGCGGAACTTGAAGATCCTGAACACACGGCCGTCCTTGCCCACCCTGACCTGGGTGAACAGCGCCGGCCCGCCGTCGGAAAGCCGGATTATCAGGCCCACGACCGCGAGCAGCGGGGCGAGCCCGATCAGGACCAGCGCGGCCGCGCAGCGGTCGAACAGTCCCTTGAACAGGACCCGGAAGCCGCCCAGTTGCGGGTGATCCACGTGCAGCAGGGTTACGCCGGCCGTCGGCCTGACGGTCGTCCTCGGGCCCGCCACGTCCAGCAGCGCCGGCGATACGCACAGGTCAGTACCCGTCTTCTCCAGCTCCCAGGCCAGGACCCTGAGCTTGAGGCCGTCCATCTCCGGACAGGCCAGCACGGCGACCGTATCCGCGCGGGAATCGCGCACCGCTGCCGTGATGTCGTCAAGCCCTCCGTACACCGGCACCCCGGCGACCTCGCTGCATCCCGACGGCTGGGCCACGCAGGCGCCGACCACGGTCAGCCCGTGGTACCGCTCCCGGCGGAGCTCGGTTATCAGGTCGGCCACCGCCAGTTCATGGCCCACTGCGACCACGCTGAGCATGCAGCGCCCCGTGAGGCGCAGGTGGTGCAGGTGCTTGCGCATCCCGTACCTGGCGACCAGGTCGAAGAGCGTCAGGCTGGGCAGCGAGATCAGCAGGTAGCTGCGGGACAACTCGACGTTGACCACATACGAAAAGATAGCGACGGCCGCGGTCAGGCCGACGCCTGCGTTCAGCACCTTGCGGTACTCATCTGATCCGGTCCCGATGAATCGGACGTCGTACCCGCCGGCCAAGCCGAGGGCGGCCACCCAGAGCACGGGAAAGGCCAGACTCAGCGCTACGTAGATCGCGGTGACGTGATCGCCGAAGCGAAGCTGGACGGCCATGAACACGCCTATGACAGCGCAGCCGAGATCGGCCAGGGCCGCTCGGCGCAGGTACTCCCTTTCCCATGCCGATATGTGCCGCACAGTCGGGCGTTCATGCCGACTGCGGACAGCCATACCACTAGACATGCTCCCCTACCCCCCGTGGGCAGCACCAAAATCGCACAGCACTCCCCACGCTCCCACTCAGTTCGCCCTGAGATCTCCCGCTTAAAGAGACGCGTAGCCAAATCTGCTGGTTTACGCACACAGGTCGCAACTTACAGTGATTTATCCCTGGTCCTCGTGGCCAACATACATCACAGAAGGTGAGATGCGGCGCACACGGCAGATAAGCACCTGAACTGCACCCAAACCGCACTCGAATCGCTACGAGCGCCCTGTCGCCCGCGCACAGGCTGGCGCTGGCCGGGTGGCGACGCCCTGGGCGGGGGTTTCCCGCGGGCGCCGGTAGCAGCGCCGATGAGGTCGTCCCGCGACCGGGTTAGGGTCTGCGGGGCCGCGGCGGCCAGATCGGTTATGCCGCTGAGCCGCCACCGATTCCCGTTGGTGAGCGAATGCCCGGTTTTGTCCTTAATGCCGTGATCTATGGAATTCATGCCTGCCCGCATCCCCACCCTGAATCCTGATTAGGCGAGACCATTCTAGTAAAATTCGGACATGCGGTCCAGACGGGCGGATTAGCAATTCGACGGCCCTGCCGGGAGTTGACGATCACTGTCGACCAGTGTACGAGGGGCGCCTCGCGCACGACGAAGCGGATGATGCCGAGGCCGGCTTTGAGCCTGCCTGGTGGCCTCTTCACGGGCGCGGAGGACGTCAATCAGGTCCCCGCCGAGCATCACGCCCGCGCCGGCCAGCCGTCCCGGGCATCTGGCAGAGTCTGCTTCCGTCGTGGCGAATAGGGTGATCGGGTTCCGGGCGCGGGCCCGGCCCGTGATTCTTTGATTTCATCGGCGCAGGCACATGCCAGCGTGGTGTGCAAAAAATCGCGGTAAATGGCTTCGCTATCGTCGTAACCAGGATCTTCACGGCCTGACCCGCACATACGTGTGGGTCCGGCAGCCATCGAATCCCGGAACCGATCCGCCGACTGCACCTTTCACGCCGGTGCGCCTAGGCAGAGATAATGGTCCCCAGTCACTGATTAACTCGTACCGCGCTAATATTTGGAACGTCTTTGAACGTGTCGAATAGCTCGGCGCGGAGCTGGTCTATATCGGGTCTGAGTTTCGCACTCAGCGGTCTGGGGCCCGGCGCGATCGCTCCCAGGCGTGGACCAGGTCCTGGTAGCGACGGGCCGCGGCCCGCAACTCCATCTCGGGATCGAGCCCCAGCTCCCGCGCCTTCGCCACCAGCCGGAACATCTCCCGGCCGAGGTCGCGGCCGGCCTCGTCGGCCTCGCTGGAACCGGGAAGGCCATCGGGATCCTGGTCCCCGCCCAGCCGGGCCAGGTCCTCTGGCACCCCGGCCCGGGTCGCCCGCCGCTGCAGTTGCGCGGCCAGCGCCAGGGCGGGCTGGCCGAACGGCACGCCGTCCAGCGCGGACGGGGCCGCATTTCCGGTCACGGGCACCCCCGCCCGTTCGGCCCGATCTGCTTTTTCTCTTCTCTTGATCTCGTCCCAGTTCTGCTTGACCTCATCGGCACCGGAGACCATCACATCCCCGAACACGTGCGGATGCCGCCTGACCAGCTTGTCCACGATCCCGTCCGCGACATCGTTGATGGTGTACCCGGTGCCGTCGCCGCGCTCAGAGGCGATCCGCGCGTGGAACAGCGGCTGCAGCAGGACGTCACCCAGCTCCTCGCAGACCGCCCCCTCGTCGCCGGACTCGAGCGCCTCCAGGGCCTCGTAGGATTCCTCGAGCAGGTGCGGCGCGAGCGAGGCATGGGTCTGGCGGGCATCCCACGGGCAATCCACGCGCAGCCGGTCCATGGTCGCGACCAGGTCGATCAGGTGAGCGCCCGGCAGGTCCGCCGAGCCGCGGATCAGCCGGGCGCCCGGCGGGAGCGCCGGGTCGTCGCCCGGCCTGGGCAGCCACACCACGACCGCGTCCGAGGCGAGCGAATCGGCGCCGGGCTCCTCGGCCAGCCGGTAGGCGATCCCCGCCTCATCGAGGGCGGGCAGCTGAGGGTGACCCGGCGGCGCGAGCACCCCGGCCGCAGACCGCAGCGCCTGCCACGCCGGCCAGCTGAGCAGCCCGGGCGCCACCCGCGGGCTGGTCGCCAGGACGATCAGCAAGCGGGTGCCGTCGCTACCGGGGATGCCTTCGTCGCCGGCCCCTGGCTACGGGTCACCGCCGGGGCCGCCGTCACGACCTGGTAGTTGCTGTAATCCAGCTGCCCGAACTGGGGGTTGACGAGAATGTTCAGCGCCTTCGCCGCCTGGCACTCGGCCGCGCCGAGCTTGGTGTAGGCCGGCGACGAGGCCGAGGTCGGGACGGTGCCGCCGTTGGCGATCCGCAGGTACGTGTCCCCGATCGCCTCGTACTGGCCGAGCTCGGTGTACAGGTTCGGCGGGATTCCGTAATAGATCATGTCCAGGTTATGGGTGGCGTTTTGCAGGCCCTCTGACGCGAACTCCGCCGCCATCGACTTGTAGAACGTTTGCAGCGCCGCGTCTGTTTGGGCGGGCGAGATCGTGATGCCCTGCTGGCGGGCCAGTTCTTCGAAGATCTGGTACTGGATCAGGAAGCTCAGGGTGGACTGGGTCTGCTGGGACGCGTTCACCTTGACCACGCCAGGGAACTGCCCGGCAGCCTGGCTGACGGCCTGGCTGAGGTTGGTGACCTCGGTGTCGAGGGCGGCGATCGAGATCCGCTGGTTGCCCACGATCGCCGCGGCGCCCATCTTGACCGGCGTGACGGCGCATCCCGTCGCCAGCAGCCCGGTGCCGATCACGATGGCGGACGCCTTGATGAGCCTCCGAAGCACCGCAGGTGTCCCTTCTTTACGCGCCAGGAAGGTCGGCCAGTACCGACCGGACGACTTGGCCGCACCACGTCAGCAGTTCAGTATCCCGCAACGGGTGACCGCCGACGCCCCCTGCCCTCGGAACCGGTACGAGCATCGTACGCACCGCCGGTTTCAGCACGGTCTTGGGGTACAGGCGTTGCACCCGTACCTGGCGCGAATCCGGCAGCTCGACCGGCGCGAACCTGATGTGGTTGCCTGCTGCGGTGATGTCGGTCAGCCCCACCCGGCGGGCCGCCGCGCGCAGCCGCGCCACCTCGAGCAGGGTGAGCACCGGCGCGGGTGGCTGGCCGTAACGGTCGGTCAGTTCGTCAAGGACGGCGGCGACGTCGGCCTCGGAGTCGATCGCGGCGATCCGGGTGTACGCCTCCAGCCTGAGCCGTTCGCCGGGCACGTAGTCGTGCGGGATGTGGGCGTTGACCGGCAGTTCCACCCGGACCTCAGGCTTTTCCGCCGGGCCGTCGCCCTTCAGCTCGTTGACCGCCTCGCCGATCATCCGCACGTACAGGTCGAACCCGACCCCGGCGATGTGCCCGGACTGTTCGCCGCCGAGCAGGTTCCCCGCGCCGCGGATCTCCAGGTCCTTGAGGGCGATGTAGGTGCCGGCCCCGGCCTCGGTGTGCTGGGCGACGGTGGCGAGCCGCTCGTGGGCCGTCTCGGTCAGGGCGGCCTCGGGCGGGTAGAGGAAGTACGCGTAGGCGCGCTCGGTGCCGCGGCCGACCCGCCCGCGGAGCTGGTGCAGCTGGGACAGGCCGTACATGTCGGCGCGGTCGATGATGAGCGTGTTGGCGTTCGGGATGTCCAGGCCGGACTCCACGATCGTGGTCGCGACCAGCACGTCGTAGTTCCGCTCCCAGAAGTCGATCATGATCTGTTCCAGCTCGTGCTCGTTCATCTGCCCGTGCGCGACGCCGATCCGCGCCTCGGGGACGAGCTCGGCGACCCGGGCGGCGGCCTTCCTGATCGAGCTGACCCGGTTGTGCACGTAGAAGACCTGGCCGTCCCGCAGCAGCTCGCGCCTGATCGCGGCGGTGACCTGTTTCTCGTCGTAGCCGCCGACGAAGGTGAGCACCGGGTGCCGTTCCTCGGGCGGCGTGAGGATGGTCGACATCTCCCGGATCCCCGCGACGCCCATCTCCAGCGTCCGCGGGATGGGAGTGGCCGACATGCCGAGCACGTCCACCTCGGTGCGCAGCCGCTTGAGGTACTCCTTGTGCTCCACGCCGAACCGCTGTTCCTCGTCGATGACGACCAGGCCGAGCCGGGCGAACCTGGTCTCGGGGGACAGCAGCTTGTGCGTGCCGATGACCACGTCCACCGTGCCGTCGGCCATCCCGCGCAGGGTCTCGGAGGTCTCGGCCGGGCCCTGGAACCGCGACAGGGGCCTGACCGTGACCGGGAACGGCGCGTACCGCTCGGAGAAGGTCGAGTAGTGCTGCTGGACCAGCAGCGTGGTCGGGACGAGCACGGCGACCTGCTTGCCGTCCTGCACCGCCTTGAACGCGGCGCGAACCGCGATCTCCGTCTTGCCGTATCCGACGTCGCCGCAGATCAGCCGGTCCATCGGGACCGGCCGTTCCATGTCGTGCTTGACCTCGTCGATGGCGCCGAGCTGGTCCGGGGTCTCCACGTAGGGGAACGCGTCCTCCAGCTCGCGCTGCCAGGGGGAGTCCGGGCCGAACGCGAACCCGGGTGAGGCCATCCGGGCCGAGTACAGCCGGATCAGCTCGGAGGCGATCTGCCGGACCGCCTTGCGGGCCCGGCCCTTCGCCTTGGCCCAGTCAGCTCCGCCGAGCCGGTGCAGGGCCGGCGCCTCGCCGCCGGAGTACTTCGTCACCTCGTCCAGCTGGTCGGTGGGCACGTAGAGCCGGTCGGGCGGCTGGCCCCGCCGGGCCGGGGCGTAGTCGATGACCAGGTACTCCCTGGTCGCCCCCGCCGCCGTCCTCGAGGTCATCTCCACGTAGCGGCCTACCCCGTGCTGCTCGTGCACCACGTAATCGCCGGCCTTGAGCTGGAGCGGGTCGACGCCGCCGCGCCGCCTGCTCGGCATCCGCCGCATGTCCCTGGTGGTCGGCAGGCCGGCCGGATGCCCGGCCAGGTCGCTCTCGGTGAGCAGCGCCACCTTGACCGCGGGCCAGACGAAGCCGTTCTCGAGGCTCGCGGTCGTCACGTACGGGACCCCGGGCTCCGGCGGGTCGTCGAGATCCTGCGTGCGGGCGCCGATTCCCTCACCGCGGAGCATCTCGGCCAGCCGCTGTGCGGGACCGTGCCCTTCGGTGACGAGCACGACCCGCCAGTCCTCCGCCAGCCAGCCCCGCACGTCCGTCACCATGCGGGCCGTATCGCCGCGGTAGGCCGGAGCCAGGGAGGCATTGATGCGGAACGGCGTTTGTTCCACGCTTCCGGCTTGCTGCATCACTTGCTGTGTCAACGGCTCGACGGCTTCGGGGTCGGTCACGCCGAACGGCGCGATCGTCCACCAGGGCAGGCCCAGCGCGGCCGCGGCCGCGCGGATCCGGGCGATCGGCTGGAACGCTGAGGGCCCGAGGTCGATGGGCGCCTCGCCGCCGGCCGCGGCGTTGACCCAGGAGGCCTCGAGGAACTCCTGGCTCGTCCGGACCAGGTCCTCGGCGCGGGCCCGGATCCGCTCGGGATCGCAGGCCAGCACGATGCCACCCGGCGGTACGTAGTCGAGCAGCAGGTCCATCCGGTCGGCGAGGACGGGCGCGAACGCCTCCATGCCCTCGACGGGTATCCCCTCGGCGAGCTTGCCGAGAATGTCGGCCAGCGCGGGATGGGTGTCGGCAAGTTCCTTGGCGCGGTCCCTGACCGTCGGGGTCAGCAGCAGTTCCCGGCACGGCGGCGCCCACAGCCCGTTGTCGGCGCGTCCGATGCTGCGCTGGTCGGCGACCTTGAAGTAGCGGATCTCCTCGACGGTGTCCCCGAAGAACTCGACCCGGAGCGGGTGCTCCTCGGTGGGCGGGAAGACGTCCACGATGCCGCCGCGGACGGCGATCTCACCCCGGGCCGAGACCAGATCGGCGCGTGAGTAGCCGATCTCGACCAACCTGGCCAGCAGGTCGTCGAGCTCGAAGGTCTGGCCTTCGTGCAGGCTGACCGGCTCGAGCTCGCCGAGCCCGGCGACGATGGGCTGCAGCAGGCTCCGCACCGGCGCCACCACGATCGCGAGCGGGCCATCCGGCTGGCCGGGCTCGGCCGGGTGGGCGAGCCGCCGCAGCACGGCGATCCGGCGCCCGACCGTATCGGGCTGCGGTGACAGCCGCTCGTGCGGCAGGGTTTCCCAGCCGGGGAAGCTGGCCACGGAGCGGGCGGGGAGAAACGAGCCGAGCGCGGCGCTCAGGTCGTCCGCCTCGCGGGCGGTGGCGGTAATCGCGAGGACGAACCGGGTCGTTGCTGGCCCCGTCAGCGCGGCGGCCAGCACGGGCCGCAGGGACGGCGGAGCGATCAGGTCCTGGCCGGCGAGAGCGATGCCCCCAGGTCCGGGTGCCGCGACGGTGCCTCCATCGCGTTCCGCGCGTGAGACGGCGTGGCGTAGCTGCGGGTCATCGCCAACAATGGTGAGCAATCCGGCCAGGCTCATGACGGCCCTGTGATCGCTGTTCGTCTGGTGTTCTGGGTTCCCATGGCCTTGATTTCGGGCAGCACGAAACAGCCGAGTTCTGTATCAGACTCACCCGTCTAGTGCTCTCCAGTTTACGCCTCGCGCCGCGGGCCCATGACTGGTGCGCACGGTGAGGTGCCTGACGTGATAAGAAAGCCAGAAGTCAGGAGTCATGCCCGGAGGCACAGCTGACTGCTTACCCCCCGCCCGGACTGCCCGCGGCGCTACCAGACTGGCCGGTGTGCGCGCTCGACGCGGCACAGCTCGGCGATCTTGAGCTGATTACCTCCGGCGCGTTCGCGCCGCTGACCGGCTACATGACGGCGGCCGACGTAGCCGCCGTCGCGGAGCGCGGAATGCTGGCCGACGGCACCGCCTGGCCGATATCGGTGACGCTGGACGTGCCCGAGCGCGTGATCCCGGCGGACGCCGATCACCTGGTCCTGCAGGATCAGGAGGGCTCGCCCCTGGCCGTCCTCTCGATCACGGAGCGGCGCATCCTTTACGAGCGCGGTGTCCCTGGTGATCCGGCCGATCCCCTGCTCATGCGCCTGGCCGGGTCGGTGACGGCGCTCCGCGAGCCCGAGCACGGGCCCTTCCGCCAGCTGCGCCGAAGGCCCGGGGATGTCCGCGCTGAGCTCTCCGGCGGTAACGTCCTGGCCTACGCCACCCGACGGCCGCTGAACAAGCGCCACATCGGTCAGCTCCGGCATTACGCAGGCCAGCTGAACGCGCGCCTGCTCCTGCTGCCGCTGGTGGCCGGGGCGGCCGATGTCGTCACCCGGCCGGAGGCCCTCGTCCGCGCCGTGCTCGCCGCCCGGCAGCATCTTCCCCCTGGCACGCTGGTCGTCCCCGTCCCCCTCGCCCGCCGCAACGCCGGATCCGCCGCCGACCTGCGCGCTCACGCGGTCGTGGCCGCGGCGTACGGCGCCACGCACCTGCTGGCCGACGCGCCGGTCGTGACGGAGCCGGGATCGCCTGGGGGCCAGAAGAACGGCACCGTGGCCCTGCCCGGCGTGCCGATCCCCGTGATCAGCGCGGGCGAGTGGGCCTACGATCCGCGCTCGGAGGTATGGCGGCCGCTCGCCCTGATCGAGCCCGGCGCCGAGCGCGATGAGCTGACCGACTCCGAGCTCGGCGCGCTGCTCGACTCGGGGGCCGAGATCCCGTCCTGGTTCACTCCGCCGAGCGTGGCCCGTGAGCTGCGCCGGGCCCGCCCGCCCCGGGCCGAACGCGGCCTGGTCGTCTTCTTCACCGGCCTGTCGGGTTCGGGCAAGTCCACCATCGCCCGCGGCCTGGCGGAGGCGCTGACCGAGCGGGGAGACCGCACGGTCTCGCTGCTGGACGGCGATCACGTCCGGCAGCTTCTTTCGGCGGGGCTGACCTTCTCCCGCGCCGATCGTGACCTGAACATCGCGCGCATCGGGTACGTCGCGGCCGAGGTCGCCAGGCACGGCGGCATCGCCATCTGCGCGCCGATCGCGCCCTACGCCGCGGCGCGCGCGGCCGCCAGGAAGATGGTCACCGAAGTTGGCGACTTCCTGCTGGTCTACGTCTCGACACCGATCGAGGTATGCGCGGCGCGCGACCGCAAGGGCCTGTACGCCAAGGCGCGGGCCGGGCTGATCAAGGAATTCACCGGAGTGTCCGACCCCTACGAGGAACCGCGCGACGCCGATCTGGTGCTCGATACCTCGGCCATGACCCGTGATCAGGCGGTCAGCGCGGTGCTAAGGCTCCTCATCGCCGGCGGATGGCTGGCCGCCGCACCGGACGAGCCCGGTGAGCGAGGCGGATCCTCGGGTCCCCGGGCCGCGTCCCCGATCCTCCCGGGGCCTGCCGTCCGGCGGCTGTAACCCGGCCGACCGAGCTGGTCAGTCGTCATCTTCGGCGCGGGCGCCTTCCTCGATCCTCGCGCGGAATCCCGCGATCCGGCCGCGACCGCTCCCGACCCGCGCCGACAGCGCTGCCGATATCCGGTCTCGCTGCCTGGAAAGCAGCACGAAGCTGGCGCCCCCGCTGATCACGAACGCGAGCGCGAGCAGCAGCAGCCCGCGCGCCCCGACCAGGTACAGCAGGACGACCGAGACGACGAGCAGCAAGATCCGGGCGGACGCGTAGGCAAAGGTGGCACGCATGACCTACCCAGCATAGCTACCTGATCCGAGCTCACGTCCCGGCATCCTCTGCGTCGCCAACGAGGCTCGCCAGCAGCCCCGGGTCGATGTTGCCACCGGAGAGCACGGCGACCGGTGTCCTGGCCTCCGGCAGCTCGCGCGAGCGGAACAGGCACGCCGCGACGGCCGCGGCTCCCCCGGGTTCTGCGATCAGCCGGGCCTGCCTCGCCAGCCGGCCGACCGCGGTAAGCATCTCCTCCTCGGTCACCGTGATGATGTCGGTCACCAGCTGGCGGATGTGGGCGAACGGCAGCGTGCCTACCTGTTCGACCCGCAGCGCGTCCGCGATCGTGCGCTGGACATCGGCGGCGGGCCAGGCGGTCCGCTCGCCGCGGCGGAAGGACTCGCGGGCGTCCGCGGCGAGTTCGGGTTCCACGCCCACGAGCGCCGCCCCGGGCGCGTTGGCCCGGAGGGCGGCCGCTATGCCGGAGATGAGGCCGCCCCCGCTGACCGGCACCACGACCAGATCGGCCTGCGGGCAGTCGGCCGCGATCTCCAGGCCGATCGTGCCCTGCCCGGCGATGACGGCCCGGTCGTCAAACGGCGGGATGAGCACGTACCCGTGCCTGGCCGCAAGTTCCTCGGTCGCCGTGACCCGGGCTTCCATAGTGGGCTCCACGGTGACCAGCTCGGCACCGTACCGCTCGATCGCATCGGTCTTGATCCTCGGCGCCGTTCTCGGCACCACCACGACCGCGTGCACGCCGAGCAGGGCCGCAGCGTAGGCCACCGCGTGACCGTGATTCCCGCTGGAATGAGCGACGACCCCGCGCTCCCTGGCGGCCTGCCCGCCGACTCTGATCGCGTTGTAGGCGCCTCGCAGCTTGAACGACCCGGTGGGCTGGAGTGACTCCGGCTTGACGAGAAGTCCGGGCTTCATCCCGGGGACCGGAAGGAGGGGCGTGCGGACCACCACCGGGGCGAGAACCCGCGCCGCCTCCTCGATCTCGGCCAGGCTGACGAGGCTGGGCTCGGCTACCCTGGTCATGCCCTCAATCACGCTGCGTCCCTTCCCCGGATGAAATACCTGCACAATAATGCGTCTACTACTGAAAGTAGTTTGCACGCTACCTAACGGCTTCCCGACATCAGCGAATTGCCGATCTAATTTCCAGAAATCTAGGTAGAAAGTACTCGTTCAGCGCCAAACTAGAGGGACACCTGACCGGAGGCTCGAGGGAGACAAGTCGGAGGGGACTGAACTTGGACGGCAACAACGAGCGCCTGCTCACGCCGGGAGAGGTGGCGGCACTATTCCGGGTGGACCCGAAGACCGTCACCCGCTGGGCAGCCTCCGGGCGGATCACCAGCATCCGAACCCCCGGTGGGCACCGCAGGTTCCGTGAATCAGAGGTACGCGCCTTGCTACGCGGCGACAGCGAGCCATCTCCTCAAGCTCACCAGGTCGCCGCCGCCCCGGTCGCCTGACCTCACCGAGACCGCCGCGGTGCGGCGCCCGCGTTTCATCCCGCTAAGCCGGCTCTCCAGGCTCCGGAGAACGACCGGGCTGCTTGTCATGGCCTGGTTGCTGTGGGGAATCGGGAGCGCGGCCGCTTACCCGGCCACTGTGGCCTCGCCGGCCGGAGGCTCGACTTCGTGGACGGTTTACCACGGTAACCCGGCCGGCACCGGCGTCGCGGCGCCAGTAGCCGCGGTCGACACCATGACCCGGGCGTGGACGTCGCCCGCCCTGGATGGGCAGATCTACGGTGAGCCGCTCGTGTTGGCCGACCGGGCGTACGTGGCGACTGAGGACGATACCGTTTACGCGCTGTCGACCACCACGGGCGCGGTGGCCTGGTCGGTGCATCTGGGCAGGCCGGTGCCCTCGGGCTCGCTTCCGTGCGGCGACATCTCACCCACAGTGGGCATCACGGGCACGCCGGTGATCGACCAGTCGCGGGGTGAGATCTTCGTGGTGGCAGATGTTCTGGCGGGCGGCGTCCCGGCACACTGGCTCTTCGGCCTCAGCACGGCATCGGGCCAGGTCGAACTGCGCCAGGACGTGGATCCTCCGGGAGCCGATCCCGCGAACCTGCTGCAGCGCACTGGCCTGACGCTGGACGGCGGACAGGTGGTGTTCGGCATGGGCGGCAATGACGGAGACTGCGCCACCTACCGGGGCCGGGTCGCGGCCGTCCCGGAAACCGGCGGGACGCCGAGGTATTTCACCGTCGACGCCGCGCCAGGGGAGAACCAGGGAGCCGTTTGGATGGGCGGCGCGGCGCCTGTCGTCGACAGCCGCGGCGACATCTGGGTCAGCACCGGGAACGGATCCGTCTACTCCTACGCGCATGCCTACGACGACAGCGATTCGGTCCTGGAGCTGTCATCCTCGCTGAGGCTCTTGCAGTTCTTCGCGCCGACCACGTGGGCCACGAACAACTCCCAGGACCTCGACATGTCCACCGCGCCGGTGCTGCTGCCCGACGGCCAGGTGATCCTGGCCGGGAAATCGCGGATCATCTACCTGCTCAGCGGCGCGCACCTGGGCGGCATCGGCCATCCGCAGGCCATCCTGGGCGGCGGCCAGCACACCATCGTCGGGTCGGCCTGCAGCGACGACATCGACGGCGGCATCGCCGTGGTAGGCATGACCGTCTACCTTCCCTGCCTGGCCGGCATCATCGCGGTCCGGGCCACGGACTCCCCGCCCGCGCTGCACCTGCTGTGGAGCTCAGGAACCGGCGGAGGCCCGCCCATAGTGGCGGCGGGCCTGGTCTGGACCATCGGGCAGAACGGCATGCTGTACGGCCTCGATCCGGCTACCGGACAGGTGCGCCAGCAGGTAACAATCGGCGTACCGGCCAACCACTTCCCGACGCCAAGCGTGGCCGGCGGTCTCCTGCTGGCCGCCTCCGCGGAGCACCTGATCGCATTCGGCGCGCCTGCTGCGAAACCCGTACCCGCGATCACGCCGACCGCTAGCCCGCGGACGCCCACGAGCTCCCAGCCCCACGCCGCACCCACGGCCGCGCCAAATCGCACAGGCGACCTCGCCGCGATCACCGTCGCCGGTCTGCTGGTACTCGCGGGGCTTGGCTGGTTCGTCCGATGGCAGCGGATCCGCCGCAGGAACTAGCGGACCAACGGCGGCCACGGTCGCCGCCTGGTCAGAATTCCTCTCCGTCCGCGGAATCCGGCCAGGCGGACTCGCCGTTGCGCCTGGCGAACTCGAGGAACTCCTGGCGGAGCGCCTCGTCTTCGGCCTGCCACCGGTTACGGCGCCGTTCGGCTTCCTCGGGGGTCAGCGCCTGCGCGGCCAGCCGGGCGTAGTCAGCATCCTGCGGCCCGATCTCCACGTACACATCGCCGATCACGCGCCCGTCATGGCCTATGGCGGTCTGCGGGACTTTCAGGTTCCCGTTCGGGAGTCGTATCACGAACATCGCGCCATCACCCTAGATGCCGTAGCGCTTGTTGAAGTACAGCATGACCCGCAGCGCGGTCCGCGTGTCCCCGCTCAGCATGTCCACCAGGGCCGGCCGCTGCCTCGAGGCGATCGCGGCGAAGGCGTCCGCGAAGAATTCCTTACGCCCGAGGCCACCGGGCTGGCGGTGGAAGTCGCTGGCGAGGTGGGGCTGGCAGTGCTCGTAAAGCATGCGGAACTCGGCAGAGTCAGATTGCCATTTGCCCGGTGGGCTATCGAGGTCATCGAGCGCGTGCCCGACCTCATGGCACGTCACATCGGGGGTCGGGGACGGCTGGGAGCCGATGACGACCTTGCGTTCGCCGTACGCGCCCGCGCAGGCGTCCCACGAGGCCTGCCCGGAGGGGAGCGGTACCCCGCGCAGAGCGGTCATATCGTCCAGTTCCGGGACGCCGCCCGGCCCGACAAAGATCGCGTCGAGCCCCGTGGCCAGCCTTTCCTTGATCCGCTCGGGGAGTTCGGCCAGCCGGTCAACGGCGACTACCACCTCGGCGGGCGGGGGCACGGCCGCATCCCACTGCCGCCAGAGGATGGCTTCCAGCGTGCCGCAGTTCCTGCGCCCGTCCGCGGTTCCCGGCCGACCTTGCGGATGCGGCGCGGCAAAGGGCAGCCTCGCCCGCAGCGCAGCCCCGGCGGCCCGCAGCGACGGGCGACCGCCCGCGCCTGGCTGGCGCGGAACGTCAGGTACCGGCACCGCTTCGGCGCGGCCCAGGGTCGGCCGGGCCCGTACGTCATAGCCGTCGACACGCGGGCTGGGTGCCGCGGCCACCGGACTCGGCGCGGCATTCATGCCCATCGCGGCCGCATCGGCGGGCGCCTCGCGTACCCGCGCCCTGGCCGCTCCGGCCCGCACCGCAGATGCACCAGGGGCGCTCGGCGCCGGGGCGGGTGCGGTGCTGCGCGGGAGCGTCTCGCGCGGCCCGTCCGGCGACGGCCATCCCCGTGGCCCGGGGGGCGCGGCTGGCCCGGGGGGCGCGGCTGGCCCGGGGGGCCCGGCGCGCGCAGGCGCGCCCTGGTGGCCTTTGCGGTGCCGTCCCTGCGGGGTGTACGCCGCCATAGTCGCGGATCTACGGGGGTGTGCGAGCCTTCGGATGCGGTCGAACAGCGCTAGCCGCATGTACCGTTCTCCTGCTCTTATCGCCCTGACGGCCAGCGTATGCCGAGATCGCCCGGCGCGTCACCCGATGTCGCCAATGCCTGGCCTTGCTCAGAACTGAAAGAAATTAACCATTACTACACATGGCATACATTTCTGCCGCTAGGCTTCCGCCATGCTGCTGTCCGGTGCCTTGTTTGCCCTGTTCATGACCGGCATCTGGCTCTACTGCTTGACGGACGCCATCCTCACGCCCGCCGGGGAATTCAGGGGCCTGTCAAAGCCGGCCTGGATCTCGATAATCGCCGTCACGTTCCTCGCAGGCGCGCTCGCCTGGCTTATCGCCCGGCGGCCGCTGCGCAGGCCATACCGTACGCCCGCGCTAGCACCGCGCTGGGTTCAGGACGGCTTTGACGAGGAGGGTTACCTGCCGAGCTCGCGGTGGACGGACGCGGACGACGCCGTGGCCCGTCACCCGGCAGGCCGGGCGATGGCGACCGACCCGCTGGCGATCCCCAGGGGCCCGGACGACGACCCGGAGTTCCTCCGCGCGCTCAGCCGCGCGATCGAGGGCAACCCGCAGGCCGGCGAAGAGGCCTGAGGTCAGCTTATAGGCCTGCTTGTCGGCCATCGCCAACCTGAGCACTGCCAGGTAATATAAGCGCTCCAAGGAGAGGTCGCACTTCCTGAACTAACTCCGGACACAGTTTGGCCACGGGACATGCCGGGTTCGCACTACTCCTGCAGCGCAGTGAGCTGCGGTGCCGCGTTGGAATGGGACAGCGCGGCCGCTGACGCCTCGCCGGGGAGGGCATCGTGAGCGAGCTGCCGCCGTGGAACCCCTACCCGCTGTCGGACTGGCGTGGAACGGGTGGGCAGCCGCCTTACCAGGGTGGGACCTACCGGGAACTCGGAGAGCCGCCCACCGATCCTGAGTCACCGCCCGAGCGCCGGAACCGGCATACGGTACGCAACGTCCTCGGCGGGATCGGGATTCTCGCCATCGCCGGCCTCGTGGTGAGCGCCCTCTCGTCCAACGGCACCGGCGCCTCGGCGGGATCACGTACCTCGCCCTCCGCGGCTCCCGCGTCCGCCACGGCCAGTGCCGTGGCCGTACAGGCCGCGGCCGCGGCCAGTTCCGCGGCCGCGGCCGCGGACGCCGTACCGGGCAAGGTCGGCTCGGCGTTCAGCATCCAGGACGGCAGCGGGGACACCTATCAGGTGACTCTCCTCAAGGTCATCGACCCGGCTAAGAGCGCAGACCCGTTCATGACCCCGCAACCTGGCAGCCGGATCGTGGGTGTCGTATTCAGGATTACGGCGCTGGCCGGAAGCCCGCAGGGCGAGGATGCCAACAACGACGCGACGATCCTCGGCAGCGACGGGCAAGCCTACACAGCAGGCTTCGACGGGATTGCCGGCTACAGCAACTTCGAAGTCGGCGTGATCCATGTGGCGCAAGGAGGCACCGTAGTAGGCGCGGTCACCTTCCAGGTGCCGCAATTCGTCACGATCGTGGCGATACGCTGGACCGCGGACGGCGGCGACGGTTCCACCGTCCAGTGGTATGTCGGCACCCAGTTAGCGTTATTCGCTGTCCGGATCCGGCCAGGAGGATCCGCTGTCCGGGTTCGCCTAGTGAAGGAATTCCCGGCCCGGCGGGGCGGGCGATAACTGTATGCCCTTAACTGAAAGGGTGTAACGGGAAATGGAGAAATCCTCAGCCACGCCGCCGGTGCTGCATATCTCCCAGCCGAAATCGACCGCATTGATTCCCGTGCGAGACGCCGACAGGTAACCAACCCGTTCCAGCCACCTGATGGCGGCCAGGACGTCCACCGTACCGCTGGTCTCATTCTGCTGAAGAACGAAGAAGAACGGGCCAGAGGGGTAGCCGCCGCTGCCGCCGTGCGTAACGTAAACCGCGAACCGCTGGCCGTTGAAGATAACGGTGGCCACGGGTGGCCGGTTGAACTGCTGATGCTGGTTGTCTACCCAGATCATGATCTCGGTGTTCCAGTTATTCAGCCAGATGTCGTACGCTGCTTCACCGATCGTGCCCGGTGTGGTCGGCATCGACTCGGTGAAGGTGGATAGCAGCTCGCGAGCATTCGCCAGCGGCGCAGGCGGATTGCCGGGGCTAAACAAGTCCTGCACGGCCGGGTAGGTCATGACCGCGGTGTTGCCGCTGGCCATGGTCGACACGACACCCCAGTCGGCCGATGAGTTGGCCCATACCGATTGCCTGCCGCAGGCCGGGTGCGGACAGTTCCACATGTCGTTGTTGACGTTGAGCCCGGTCCTGGGGTCAACCCATTTGGCGAATAGGCCTGTCGATTCGAACCTCGGGTGCGACGGGAGGCCGACGGCCTGCGCGGGAGTACCGGCGGCCGGCGGCAGGGCATCACCGGTGGAGACTTGCTGCGTGAAAGGTCCGTAAGGTCCGGTCAGGGCTGCTGCCAGCAGCAGTATTACGACCGCGGCCAGCAGCGTGGCCCGGGTTTTTCTTGGCACAACCCGTTCAACCCCCCCACGGGCCACCTGACGGTCGCCTGTCCACAGGGTACAGGTGGGAGATCGGGTGCCGGCCCTGCTCGGTCAGCTCACTCCGGCGTAGGAGTGCAGCCCGGTGATGAAGACCTGGACCACCAGGATGTTGAACATCAGGCTGGCGAAGCCGAGCAGCTGGATGTAGTGGGCGCGCCTGCCGCGGAAGCCCGCGGTGGCCCTGGCGTGCAGGAAGGCCGCGTAGAGCACCCAGGTGATGAAGGCCCAGGTCTCGAACGGGGTCCCAGCCCCAGTACCGGCCCCAGGCCTGGTCGGCCCAGATCGCGCCCGCGATGACGCCGAAGGTCCAGACCGGGAACCCGAACACGATGGTCCGGTAGGTCAGCCGGTCAAGCTGCTCGATGCTCGGCAGCCTGGCCATGATCCCGTTGCCCGGCACGGCCCGCCCGGCCGCAACCCGCCTGGTGTAGCGGTCCTCCGCCAGGTAGACGACGCCCAGGACGGCCGCGACGAAGAAGATGCCGGTCGCCAGGGTCATCGCCGTGACGTGGATATCCAGCCAGTACGACTGAAGCGCCGGGACCAGCTGCCCGGCCGCGGTGTAAATGATCGTCTCGGCCAGGCCGAGCGCGATGACCACCGCGCCCATGACGAACACGCCGAGCGCCCAGGCCCGGTAACGGACCATGACGAACAGGAAGAAGATCGCGGCCACGCAGGTCAGCGCGGTGACGAACTCGTACATGTTGCCCCAGGGCGCCCGGTGCACGGCCAGCCCGCGGAGCACGACGGCCGTCAGGTGCGCCGCCACCGCGACGGCGCTGAGCGTCATGGCCGTCCGTACCCAGGGACCTGCCTGACGGATCGCGCGCAGCGGCGGGACCGCCAGCGCCGGCATCGAGTCCGCGACGGCGGCTGGACCGGCAGCGTCCCCGAGAGCCGCCTTGGCCCCGCTGGCCGGCGGGCTTTCGCCCCCGTCCGCCGCCGCGCTGGCCGCGCCGACGGTGGCCAGGGCGGCGGTTCGCGCACCGGCCTGGCGCACGCGAGCCGTCGCGTCCGCTCGCCGTGGCCGCCCGAAGGCGAAGTCGCCGGCGAAGGCGACCACCGACAGGGAGTAGATGACGATGGCCGCGATCAGGAAGTCGTTGCCGACGTGGCCTAGGGCAAGGTTGACGGGCATGAACCCTCACTCTTCCTCGTGTTGAGCGTGCGCGGCACGGTCGCGCGCGGCCTGGTCGTGCGCCGACCTGAGCTCGGCGGCCAGCGACGCGAACTCGGCCTCGAAGCCGCCGCTGGCGTCGGTACGGGCCAGGCCGCCGACCTGGACCGTGCTTCCCGGCCCTGCCGGGCGGGCCCGGACGAAGACGCGCCTGCGCCGGACCATGAACGAAAGCAGCAGCCCGCCCAGGGCTGCGATGCCGCAGGCCAGGGCGGGCACCTGGCCTGGGTCGTGGGTGATGGCCAGGCTGACCCACGGGACGTAGCCGGCGAACGTGATCGTGCCCTGGCCTTCCGGCAGCTTCAGTGCCTGGCCGGGCAGCAGGAGCTGCGGATTGGCCGTCAGCCGGTGCATCCCGGCCGTGTCCAGCTCGTAGACCGATTGCGGTGGGCCGGAATCCATGCCGAGGTTCCCGGCGTAGGCGATCAGGCTCACCGCCGGGTTGTCGGCCGCGGGGAACGCCGACTGAAGGGTCCCGCCGACGTCGATCGCGGTCGGCACGAAGACCCCGCTGAACCCGAGCTGTTCCGGCTGGGCGTCGGGGACCTTCACGACGCCCTCGGACAGGAAGGTCGGCGAGCTTCCCGGGATGAACGGCGTCGGTGAGTCGTACACTACCTGCCCGCGTGCGTCGGTGACCCGGAACACCGGGGCGTACCCGTGCCCGATCAGGTACACCTTGGCCCCGTCGACCGAAAGCGGGCGGTTGACCTGCAGGTTGTCGGTGCGCACCGGACCGCCGGGTTGCGCGGTGTAGCTGACCTGCGCGTCGTACGAGACTGGCTGCCCCCGCTGCGACCCCGAGGTGATGTAGCTGGCGCTGAAGTGGTTCAGCGTAATCGTGAACGGGCCCAGGTCGGCGTCGGTCGCGAGCCGGCCCAGGTGAATCTCGTCCAGCGCGCTCGCCGTATCCGCGAAGGTGTCGCCCTGCACCAGGAGCCGGTCGGCCTTGTAGCCGAACAGACCGCCGAGCGCGACCGACACGAGCACCCCGAGCAGGGCCAGGTGGAAGAGCAGGTTGCCCGCCTCGCGGAGGTAACCCTTCTCCGCCGACACCCAGTCACCGGCGGCACGGTCCGATGCGCCGGGCGCGGCGGGGACCCGAGAACCCGCGGCGTCTCCGGCGCCGCGGAGCCGGAATCCGTGACCGGACAGGACGGCCGCCGCCACCTCCACCGCCTGGTGGGGGGGAGCGCCGTGCCGTACTCGGCGGAGTGCGGCAGCCTGGTCAGGTGGCGTGGCGCGCGCGGGGGGAGCGTGCGGGCCGAGCCCGCCAGCCGGAAGGTCCTGGGTACCACGCAACCCACGAGGGAGGCGAACAGCAGCAGGTAGATGGCGGCGAACCAGGGTGCGGCGAACACGTTGAACAGGCCGAGGTGGTTCAGCAGCGGCGCCAGCGCCGGATGCGATGCGTAGTACTGCTGCACCCCGGCCGGGTCGGCGCCTTCCTGGGGCAGCATGGACCCCGGCACGGTCCCGAGGGCCAGCAGGAAGAGCAGGACCAGCGCGATCCGCATCGAGGTGAGCTGGCGCCAGCCCCACTTGAGCCAGTCGGCGAGCCCGAACGCGCCGCGGGCGGGACGCTCGGGCGCGGCCTGCTGATCTTCCGGCCCGGCCGCCGGCGACTTGAGGGGGTCCGCCTCGGGAGCGCGCACGTCGGTCATCGGGCCGGCGCCTTCCCGTCGACCTGGTTCAGGATCGCGGTCAGCTCCGCGTAGGTGGCCGCGCCGAAGACGGCTCCCGCGATGCGCCCGGTGCGGTCGATCACCAGGGTGGTCGGGGTCCCGGCGATCGGGACCACCGCGGTGAAGTCGAGGGTGATCTGCGAACTGGAATCGCTCACGCTGGGGTAGGTGATGCCGAAGCTGCGCACGAAGGCCTCCGCGCTGGCCGTCGTGTCACGCACGTCCACGCCGAGGAACGCCACGCCGGCCGACCGGTACTGCTGGGCCGCCACGGCCAGCGCCGGGGCCTCCTCGCGGCACGGGACGCACCAGGACCCCCAGAAGTTGAGCACGACCACCCGGCCCCGGTAAGAGGAAAGGCTCAGCCGCGAACCGGTCAGCGTGCTGGCCGTGAATTCGGGCGCCGTCGGGCGGTGCCCGACAGCGTAGAGTACCGCGTTCGGGTTGCCGTCGATGTCGGCTACGCTGCGACTCCCGCTGGTCGCCCACCCGGCCAGCAGCACCACGAGCAGCAGCGCCCCGGTGCTCACGGCCGCCACCAAGACGACCGCGCGGCGCTTGGTTCTGAACACGGGCGGATCCTAGCGATCTCCTACAGGGGGTAGTACCGCCCTATTGTGCCGCATCACCCTGGGGTACCTGACGCCGGGCCGGCACCGTGTACGACACCCCGGCCAGCCGGCGGCCAGAATAGGTAAAGCTGGTCACGCTGCCGAGCGCGCACTGGCGCGTGGCCGGGTTGTGCCACAGCGGGCGGCCCTCGGCCATCCGCCTGGTCGCCCAGATGGGCAACTGGTGGCTGACGCAGACCGCTTCGGCGCCTTCGGCCGCTTCCCGCGCCACCTCCATCACGGCGAGCATCCTGGCCACGACGTCGCGGTACGGCTCGCCCCAGGACGGCCGGAACGGGTTGAGCAGGTACGGCCAGTGCGCCGGGCGCCGGAGCACCCCGTCGCCGACCCCGAAGGTCAGGCCCTCGAAATGGTTCGACGCCTCGGTCAGCCGCTCGTCGGTCACGATCGGCAGGCCGAGCCGCTCGGCCACCGGACCCGCCGTTTCCACCGCCCGTTCCAGCGGCGAGGAGAAGACGGCCGCCACCGGCCGTTCGGAGAAATAATCCGCGGCGGCCATGGCCATCAGCCGGCCGTTCGCGGACAGGTGGAAACCCGGCAAGCGTCCGTACAAGATGTGCTGCGGGTTCTCCACCTCGCCGTGCCTGAGCAGGTGGACGATGGTTGAGTCGGACATCGCCCGGCCAGCCTACCCGCTCCCCGCCCTCAGGCGAGGATCTCCTGCGCGAGCGCGGCCGCGGCGGCCTGGGCGGCCGCGGGGACGGCGTCGGCGATGCGCGACAGGGCGCTGTCGTCGTGGGCGGCCGACAGGAACCAGGCCTCGTACCCGGACGGCGGGAGGTACACCCCGCGGTCGAGCATGGCGTGGAAGAACGCGGCGAACGCGGCGGCCGACTGATCCTTCGCGTCGGCGAAGGACGCCACGGGCGCCGACCGGCCGAGGAACACGGAGAACAGGCTGCCCGCCTCGGACAGCCAGAACGGGACGCCCGCCGAGGTGAGCGCCGAGGACACGATCTTCGCCACGGCGCCCGCGGCCGCGTCCACCCGCGCGTACACGTCGGGGGTCGCCGCGCGCAGGGTCGCCAGGCCCGCCGCCACCGCGAGCGGGTTGCCCGACAGCGTGCCCGCCTGGTAGACCGGCCCGGCCGGCGCGAGCCGCGACATGATCTCGGCCCGCCCGCCGAACGCCGCCGCCGGCAGGCCGCCGCCCATCACCTTGCCGAACGTCATCAGGTCCCCGGCCACGCCGTCGACCCCGTACCAGCCCGAAGGCGTGACGCGGAACCCGGTCAGCACCTCGTCCATGATCAGCACGGCCCCGGCCGACCGGCACAGGGAGGCCAGCAGCGCGTTGAAGCCCGGCGCGGGCGGCACCACGCCCATGTTCGCCGGGCACGCCTCGGTTATCACGCACGCGATCGACTCGCCGCGCGAGGCGAACGCCGAAGACACGGCGTCACGGTCGTTGTAGGGCAGCACGAGCGTATCCCCGGCGGCCGCGCCGGTGACGCCGGGTGAGTCGGGCAGCGCGAACGTCGCGACGCCCGAGCCCGCCGCGGCGAGGAGCGCGTCGACGTGCCCGTGGTAGCACCCGGCGAACTTGACGACCAGGGACCGCCCGGTGAACCCGCGGGCCAGCCGCACCGCGGACATCGTCGCCTCGGTACCAGAATTGACCAGGCGGACCTGCTCGGCGGGGGTGCGCGCCACGATCTCCTCGGCGAGTTCCACCTCGCCGGGAGTGGCCGTGCCGAACGACGTCCCTTCGCGCGCCGCGGTGGTGACGGCGGTTACCACCGACGGGTGCGCGTGCCCGAGGATCATCGGTCCCCAGGAGCACACCAGGTCCACGTACTCGCGCCCGTCCACGTCGGTCAGGTAGGGCCCCGACCCGCGGACCATGAACCGGGGCACTCCGCCCACCGCGCCGAACGCGCGCACCGGCGAGTTCACGCCGCCGGGCGTGACTTCTCGGGCACGCGAGAACAGTGCTTCACTGCGGTCGGACACGCTACGCCTCGCACGCGTCGATGAGGTGCTCGAGCAGTCGCAGGGCGTCCGGCAGGGGGTGCATGCGCGGCGGGCGGAGCCAGCGCGCGGGCAGGCCCGCCCCGTACACCGACGGCGGGGCGAGCACGTAGCTGTCACGGCAGTGCCAGCGCAGGCCCTGGGGGGTGACGCTTTCCGGCTCGCAGTCAAGCCCGCACGACCACCATTCGTCCTCGTCGGCGGGTGCGCCCCTGGTCATCACGAAGAACAGCATCCGGTCCTCGCCGAGGCGGGCGACCGGTCCCACGGCCGTGCCCGCCGTATCCATCCGCGCCAATGCGGCCGACCCCGCGACCGCGGGCACGTCGAGCACGTCGAAAACCCGGCCGGTGACGAGTATGACGTTCGCCTCCGGCCGGGCTTCCCACCAGCTGCCTATGACGTTGACATCGACCGTGGCCTGTATCTGCCAGGCAGGTGACTCCGGGTGCGCGCCGGGCGCCGGGCACCCGACCCGGTCACAGGAGCACGCGCGCCCCGGCTCGCGACTCCCGCGGATACCCCGGGAGGGATGCGCGCCTAGGACGACGGGCCAGCCCAGCAGGGCGTACTGCGCCGCCGCGGCGCCGAGCGGCTGTTGCCGCTCCGCAGCCCGGCCGCGGACGCGGCGCCGCACCACCTGGACCATCGATTCAGACCCCTTGAATTCCGGGTAAGCATGATGCCGAGAGACGCCGAACGGACGTGGTGCACGGCCCGGCTATCCCTATCACCCATCGTAGGGCACCGACCACGCGTTATTGACACGGACCGGGAATGACAGCCCGGCCCCCGCAGGCTCCTGGCGCCGCGGCAGAAGGCGCGCCCGCGGCGCGGCTACGGGGCGGGCTCGGACACCGCGCCCGCCGCCGCCTATATTCCCTGTGACGAAATGGTGTAACGAGAAACGGAGAAATCCTCGGGCCGGCCACCCGTGCTGCAAATCTCCCAGCCGAAGTCGACGGCATTGATCCCGGCGCCCCGCGCCGATATGTAGTGGTGCTGTTCCAGCCACTGGAAGGCGCCCAGGATATTGACTGTGCCGCTCGTCTCATTTCCCTGGAGCACGAAGTCGAACGGGCCGGACGGATAGCCGCCGCTCTTGCCCGAGTAAGCATACACCGTGAATTTCTGGCCGCCGAAGGTAACGGTTCCCGCGACTGGAATGTAGAATCGCTGGTGCTCGTTGTCCACCCAGATCATGACCTCGGTGTTCCAGTTATTCAGCCAGATGTCGTAGGCTGCCTCGCTGATAGTGCCCGATGTCGCCGGCATCGCCTCGGTAAATGTCGATACCAGCTCGCGGGCATTCGCCAGCGACGCGGGGTTGCCGTTCGCGCCGAACGTCTCCTGCACGTTCGGATACGTCAGGACCGCGGTGTTGCCCTTGGCCATGGTCGCCACGACACCCCAGTCGGATGACGAGTTGGCCCATATCTCCTGCCGGCCGCATGCGGCCTGGGGGCAGTTCCACATGTTGTTGCCGACGTTAAGGCCGGTCGCCGGGTCGGTCCAGTCGGCCATCAGCCCGGTCGATTTCCACCTGGGATGCGCGGGCGGGGCGACGGCGTGGGCGGCCGTGACCGGATCGATGGCACCCTGGTGCACGGAAGAAGCGACCGCGCTAGCTGCACACGCAGGTGACAGCAGCAGCGCGGCTACGGCTACGGCAGAGATTGACAGTCTCACGGCGAATTCCTCCCACCCATGGTTCGCACATGGCCCCAACCATGGTTCGCGCACGGCCCGCCCGGTGTCAACCGCGCAGCCAGCCCGCCACCTCCGCCGCCCAGTAGCTGAGGATGATGCTGGCCCCCGCGCGGCGGATCGCGGTGAGCGTCTCCATGATCACCCGGTCCCGGTCCAGCCACCCGTTGGCCGCCGCCGCCTCGACCATCGCGAACTCGCCGCTGACCTGGTACGCCGCGACGGGCACGGACACGGCGCCCGCCACGGCCCTGATGATGTCCAGGTAGGCGAGGGCCGGCTTGACCATCACCAGGTCGGCGCCCTCGTCGATGTCCAGCGCCACCTCGCGCAGCGCCTCCCGGGCGTTGGCCGGATCCTGCTGGTGGCCCGCGCGATCGCCGAACGCCGGCGCACCCTCGGCGGCCTCGCGGAACGGCCCGTAGAAGGCGGACGCGTACTTGGCCGAGTAGGCGCAGATCCCCACCTGCCGATGCCCGGCCTCGTCGAGCGCCGCCCTGATCGCCGCCACCTGGCCGTCCATCATCCCGCTCGGCGCGACCAGGTCCGCACCCGCCTCCGCCTGCGCCACCGCGATGGCGCGGTAGCGCTCGAGGGTGGCGTCGTTGCCGACATCGCCGCTGCGCGTGAGCACGCCGCAGTGGCCGTGGTCGGTGTACTCGCACAGGCACAGGTCCGCCATGATGACGCACGCGTCGCCGGTCTCCGCGCGCAGGTCGGCCACGGCGAGCTGGGAGATGCCCGCGGGGTCGTCCGCCGCCGAGCCCCGGCCGTCCTTGGCCGCCGGGATGCCGAACACGATCAGCCCGCCCACGCCCGTGCCCGCGGCCTCGGCGGCGGCCTTCCGCAAGCTGTCCCTGGTGTGCTGGACCACGCCGGGCATCGAGCCGATCGGCACGGGCTCGCCGATGCCTTCCTTGATGAACATCGGGAGCACCAGGTCCGCCGGGCGCAGCGTGGTCTCGGCCACCATGGCGCGCAGAGCGGGCGTCCGGCGCAGCCGCCGGGGACGGATGACCGGGTATCCCGGGCTCATATCGGTACCTTCCTGTGTGTCCGGCCGGTCTCTGGCCGGTCTCCGGCCGCTTAGCGGATGCGGCGCCGGGCACCGCGGCGGCGCTCGCTCGGCCGCCTGAGGGGTTCTCCCGACTCCTGCGCCGCGGCGCGCAAGGCCGCGCCGTACTCGGCCATCGCATCGACCAGCGCCGCCAACGACGGCTTCGGCGCCATCACGTCCACGCGCAGCCCGAACTCCGCCGCGGTCTTGGCGGTCTGCGGGCCGATGACCCCGATCACCGTGACCGCATGCGGCTTGCCCGCGATGCCGACCAGGTTCCTGACCGTGGAAGAGGAGGTGAAAAGGACGGCGTCGAAGCCTCCGCCCTTGATGGCCTCGCGGACCGGCGCCGGGGGCGGCGCGGCGCGCACCGTCCGGTACGCCGTCACGTCCTCGGCCTCCCAGCCGAGGTCGATCAGCCGGGCCAGCAGCGTCTCGGTGGCGATGTCGGCCCGGGGCAGCAGGACCCGGTTGATCGGGTCGAGCACATCGTCGTAAGGCGGCCAGACCGCGGCCAGCCCCTCGGCCGACTGGTCGGAGTCCGGGACCAGGTCCGGCCTGATGCCGAAGTCGAGCAGCGCCGCCGAAGTCTGCTCGCCGACTGCGGCCACCTTCACCCCGGCGAAGGCCCTGGCGTCGAGGCCATACTCCTCGAATCGCTCCCGTACCGCGCGGACCGCGTTCACGGACGTGAAGGCCACCCACTGGTACCGGCCCGTCACCAGCCCCTTGACGGCGCGTTCCATCTGCTGCGGCGTGCGCGGGGGCTCGACCGCGATCGTCGGGACCTCCTCGGGCACGGCACCGTACTCGCGCAGCCGCTGCGAGACCACGGCGGCCTGCTCTTTGGTCCGCGGCACCAGCACCCGCCAGCCGAACAGCGGCTTGGTCTCGAACCACGACAGCCGGTCCCGCGCCGCTACCGCGTCACCGATCACCGCGATGGCGGTGCCCCTGGTGTTCGCCAGCGACACGCCGGCGGCCTTGAGGTCGGGCCCGACGCGGCCCAGGGTGGAGACCACCGTCTGCTGCGCGCTGGTCGTGCCGTCCCACGTGATCGCGAGGGGGGTAGCCTCCGGCCAGCCCGCCGCGACCAGCATCTTGCCGAGTTCGGCCGGGCCGGCGTCCGCGCCGAGCACCACGAGCGTCGCCGGGCTGTACGCCACCCGGCTGGCCTCGGAGGCGTGGATGACGCGCAGCTCGCCGTTCGGCTCGCTGGCCAGCGGGATGCCCGCGTAGGCGGGAACCGCGATCGCCGAAGGCACGCCGGGCACGATCTCGAACCTGACTCCCGCCGCGGCGCAGGCTGCGGCGTCGTGGGCCGCGCCGTTCAGCAGCGGGTCGCCGGCGTAGAGCCGGACCGCGAGCTCGCCGTCTTGCGCCGCCTGCACCAGGGCGCTCATCGCGGCCCCTTCGGCCGGATCCGCGAGGCGAGCCAGCGGGCTCATATGACGGCGCGCGAGTCCGGCCAGGTCCGCCCCGACGACGATCAGGCTCGCGCTGGCGAGCAGCTCGGCCCCGCGCACGGTCAGCAGCCCTTCGTCGCCGGGCCCGGCGCCCACCAGGGCGACCCACCCGGGGTCTCCGGCTTCCCGCGCTGGATGCTCTACAGATCCTGGAATGCTCACTCCGCATCAATCCCGGTGCTGGTAGGGTCCTGTGACACGCTGATGAGGTCTGCCGCCCCGCGGCGGAGCAGTTCCTCCGCCAGGTCGCGGCCGAGTCGGCGTGCTTCCGCGCTGGGCCCGGTGCCGTGCGCGCGCAGCACGCGGCTTCCGTCGGCGCTGATGACGGCGGCCCGCATCCGCAGCTGCTCCGTTCCGGCTGCGTAGGCGCCGATCGGGGCGCTGCAGCCCGCGGAAAGCGCCTCGAGCAGGCTGCGCTCCGCGGTGACCGCGGCCATGCTCGCCTGGTCGGTCACGGCCTCGAGCAGCACGGCGAGCCCCGGGTCGTCGGCGCGGCACTCCACGGCCAGCGCTCCCTGGCCGGGCGCTGGGAGCATCTCGTCGGGCTCGAACACCTGGGTGATAGCGCCGGCGTATCCGATCCTGGCCAGTCCTGCGCAGGCCAGGACCACCCCGTCGAGCCCGCCCTCGGTTACCTTATCGAGCCTGGTGTTGGCGTTCCCGCGGATCGGCACGCAGCGCAGGTCGGCGCGGAGCCCGAGCAGCTGCGCCGCCCGCCGCGGCGAGCCTGTCCCGATCCTGGCTCCGTGCGGAAGGTCGGCGAGCTTGGCGCCGTCCCGCGCGACCAGCGCGTCCCTGGGGTCATCGCGCAGGGGCACCGCGGCCAGCGAGATGCCGGGCGCAGCGCCTGTCGGCAGGTCCTTCAGCGAATGCACGGCCAGGTCCACCTCGCCGCCGAGCAGGGCCTCGCGCAGCGCGCTGACGAAGACGCCGGTGCCGCCGATCTGGGTGAGCTGGGCCCGGCTGACGTCACCCAGCGTCGTCACCCCGACGATCTCGACCCGGCACCCGATCCGCTCGGTGATCAGGCCTGCCACCTGGCGAGACTGCTCGATGGCCATCGGGCTCCTACGGCTGCCGAGCCGTAGCGTCCGCTCTGTCACCCGCGCACCTCCCTCACCGCACGGACCCGTTCACGTTGCCTGCCGCTCACCGTGCGCCTCCTGCTCCGTGGCGGCGCGGGTAACCGCCTCAACCGTGCGCGGATCGATGTCGAAGAGAACTCGCAGCGCCGCGGCGTATTCCTCGCCCCCCGGCGAGCCAGCGAGTTCCTTGACTCGCACCGTCGGCGCGTGCAATAGCTTGTCTACCACTCGCCGGACCGTCTGGGCTATCTCATCTGCGGCATGCCCGCTCAGGCCCTCTGCGCTCAGGCGGCCGGCCAGCCTGGCCAGCTCGGCGTCCACCACGGTGGCGGCCTTGGCCCGCAGGGCGACCACGGTCGGCGCGACCCGGGCGGCTCCCACCGCCGACTGGTAGGCGGCGAGTTCGGCGTCCACGATCGCCCGCACCGCGGCCACGTCACCGGCGCTCCCCGTCGGCTGCTGCCCGCTGAGCTGATCCATGCCGATGACGATCACGCCAGCCAGGGCGGCGACCGCCTGCTCCACGTCGCGCGGCATGGCCAGGTCGAGGAACACCAGAGGACCCCGGGCGGAAGGATCCCGCCGAGAGGGCCGGGCGGCCAGGGCGTCCGACACCATCTCCCTGGTGATGACCTGGCCGACCGCGCCCGTGCAGGAGATGACGATATCCGCGGACGCGATGGCGTCCTGCAGGTCCGCGAGCGCGGCCACGGTCGCGCCCGTCCGGCTGGCGAGCCGCTCCGCGTTCCTGCGGGTCCGGTTGGCGATCACGATGCTCGCCGCCTCGCTCCTGGCGGCCGCCGCGGCCGCGAGCGCGCTCATCGAGCCGGCTCCGACGATGAGCACCGCGCGTCCCGCGAACGGGGGGGCGCCGGGCGGCACGCTGAGGCGGGCGGCCGCGAGTTCGACCGCCACGTTTACCAGGCTGCGGCAGGCCCGGTCGATGCCGGTCTCGGCCCGGGCCCGCTTGCCGGCCCGCAGCGCGAGCCGGCCCAGCTCGCCCAGGACCCGCCCCATGGTGCCCTGCTCTCCGGCGAACTTGAGCGCCGAGCGGACCTGGCCGAGGATCTGCCCCTCGCCGACCACCGCGGAGTCAAGCCCGCAGGCGACGGCGAGCAGATGGCTCACCGCGCTGTCCTGGTAGTGCACGTACAGGTGCTGGGTGAGGTCGCGGGCCTGGATGCCGCAGTGACGGGCGAACAGCTCGCAGATCGCCGTCACGCCCGCGTGGAACCGGTCCACCTCGGCGTAGATCTCCACGCGGTGGCAGGTCGAGATCACGAAGGTCTCGGCGACCGATTCGGCCAGCGACACGTCGTGCAGCAGCTTGGCGAGCGCGTCCCCGGTTACCGCGGCCTGCTCCAGCGTCGCCACCGGCGCGCTCTTGTGGCTGAGCCCGACTACCAGCACGCTCACCGGTCCACCGCCTTAGGCCCTGGCCGACAGTTCCGCCGGCGTGAGCTCCCTGGCGGCCGGCAGCCTCGGATCGCGCCCGCCGTTGACGAAGGTCCCAGAACCCGGGTCGCGGCCTGGCCGCGCACCGGGGGACTCGTGACCCGAGGCAGACCTGCGCTGGGCGTGGAAGGCGAGAATCTGGAGCTCGATCGAGAGGTCGACCTTCCGCACGTCGACACCTTCCGGCACGCTCAGCACGAGCGGAGCGAAGTTGAGGATGCTCGTGACCCCCGCGGAGACGAGCCGGGCACAGACCGCCTGGGCCGACCCGGCCGGGGTGGCGATCACGCCGATCGCCACCCTGTGTTCGGTCACCACCGCTTCAAGCTCGTCGACGTGGCGGACGGTCAGGCTCGCGATGGTGCTGCCTACGATCGCCGGGTCGCAGTCGAGCATCGCCGAGATCGTGAAGCCGCGCGAGACGAACCCGCCGTAGTTGGCCAGGGCGCGGCCGAGGTTGCCCGCGCCGACGATGGCGACCGGCCAGTCCTGCGTCAGGCCCAGCGTCCGGGAGACCTGGTAGACGAGGTAGTCGACGTCGTAGCCCACCCCCCTGATCCCGTAGGAGCCGAGGTGTGACAGGTCCTTGCGCAGCTTGGCTGAGTTGACCCCCGCGGCCGCCGCGAGTTCCTCGCTGGCGACGGTGCTGATACCCCGCTCGGCCAGGCCGTACAGCGCCCGCAGGTAAACAGGAAGCCGTGCCACGGTGGCCTCGGGTATCCCGCCAGCCGGGCCGCTGACCTCTTGCGGCATAGCGTTACTGTGCATGGCGGCAGCGCTCCTGGGTTCGCTCCTGTGGGGCTTGCGGTCGTTGAGTTCCTGGGTAACAGCGTCAGCCGACGTCGTTCCCACGGTACGCCTTTGTGCACCGCTTCACAAAGTCGCTATCCCTGGCCGGGACGTCACTCGCTCAGCCCGGCCTGCTCAGCGCCGCCCGCAGGCGGGCTTCGCTCACCCGCCAGAAATCGACCTGCACCCCGTCGACGAGCGTGACCGGGATCTTGTCCCAGTACTCGCGCATCTCGCTCGGCGAGGCGGTGATATCGCGTTCTTCCCACCCGATGCCAAACTCGCCCGCGACCCGCTCGATCACCGCGCGCGCATCGTCGCACAGGTGGCAGCCCGGCCGGCCGAGCAGGGTGATCCGGCGGCCGGGACGCTGAACAGCAGGCGGCTCGCCAGCCATGCTAGGTGCCGCCGTAACGCCGGCCGGCCGGGGGCAGCCGCCGCCGGTCAGGTCCCGGCGGGAGCGGCTCCAGGGTCTGGACCTGGCCCGGCGACCAGGCCTCCGGCGACCGGGCCTCCGCCTGGCCTGACGGCGCTGGGGAGAGGGCCGCGGGCTGGCGTGGCGGCGGCTGCGGCAACGCCCCGGGCGGCGCGGCAACCTCGTCCGGCGGCAAGTACGGCAGCGGAGCGACCTTGGCGTATTTCAGCCTCAGCTCGATGACGTTCGTGGCCAGCACGCAGGATCTGCGCTCAGCCACGAAACGCTGCATATAAGGCTGGCTTTCATGAGCGTCGAATGCGGCGCGGTCCCGGTAGATCTCGTAGAAGATCCGCTGCATTGGCGCGTTCGGCACGAGATGAATGACGTACACCAGCGTGTCGGGCTCTCCGGTCCTGACCTCCTCCGCCGTTTGCTCGGCGAGCCGGTCGAAATCGGCCACCCTGTCCTCAAGCAGCGTGAATATCACGATGCGGCCATACGGCCTTCCGGGTTTGGCGGCCGGCGGTCCGGTCGGCTGCGCGGGCTGACCGAATTCGCCATCCGCTCCGCCCCGCGCCGCAGCCGCACCGGCCGCGGCGGGCGGCCGAGCTGGCCGCGTCTCGTAAGGCGCCAGCAGGCGGCCGTCGGGGTCCAGGCCGTCGGGACCTGACTCGTCCGGGTACCAGTCCGCGGGATCAGCGGAATCACGCGGCGCCATGGGATCCCGCCGACGGCCGTGGCCGTTGGCCTCGAACCTGTCCCGGGGCGCGTAACTCTCACCCGCCCGGCCGAATCGGCCGAGTCGCCCGGACTGGCCGGACTGGCCGGACTGGCCGGACCGGGCGGACCGGCCGGATCGCTCGGGCAGGTCCCGGAGCATGGTCACGCCGAACCATACGAGTGCGGCCGCCGCCATGGCGAGCAGCGGGTAGGCCGACCTGGCGGGCAGCGAGAAGCGCAGCGCCAGGGTGATGAGCACGGCCAGGCCGACCGGGGCGATGCCGGTCAGCGTGGCGATCCATCGCTGGTCCTTCCTGGCCCGCACCGCGGCCAGCCCGACGCTCGCCACCGCGGCGGCGAACGCCAGCAGCTGCACCACGTCGAGCGCGTAGTGCGAGGGCGACTGGTAGTGCAGTCCGGCGGCGGGCCAGGATTTGCCGAACGGCTGCGCCGTGAGCGGGTCGGTGACCAGGATCACGCCCCCGACGGCCGTCAGCGCACCGGTCGCCAGCCTCATGGCGAACCTGGCGGCCTCGCTCCCGGCGACCAGCTCAACCAGGCCCCAGGAGAGCCACAGCGGCGCGAGCAGCAGCGCGAACAGCTGGACCGCCCGGAAGGAGGAAGAACCGAAGCCGCTGGCGAAGCCGACGCTCTGCACCGCGAGCGCGACCGTCAGCGCGAACGTCGCGGCCGTCCAGGCGATGAAATAGATCCGCGGCTGGCGCACGCACCGTCCGCCGAGCATGCCAGTGGCCACGGCCGCGACCAGCACGCCCGCGAACCCGATCAGGACCGGAAGAGACATCAGTCCCTATGGTGCACGATGCCCGTCCGCGCCGGGACCAAGATCGCCGAGCCGGACCGGGCCGGACCCGTGGCCTACTTCTTGTTCCTGCGCTGGATGCGCGTCTTCTTCAGCAGCTTGCGGTGCTTCTTCTTGGCCATGCGCTTGCGGCGCTTCTTGATGACAGAGCCCATAAGACCACCCTTCCTAGGGCATTGCGGATGACGGGCACGCCAACGCGCTCGCCCGGTGAGGGCGGCTGGACACCTACCCAACGTTAGAGACTACCCCCGATGCGGAGCGGTCGTGCGGCCGAACACGGCCGCCCACCGCCTGCGGGCAGGGCCGCGCGGCGGTAGCTCCCGACCACGTGCCGCAGGGCGACCCGGATCTGACAGGCACAGGGATCCGGCCTGGGCACCCCCCAGACCCGGGGTCTCCCCGACCCCGGTGACCTCGTTAGCTCATCCGGTGCCGACGAACGCGGCGTTCAGGTACCGGTTAACGGCCTGTTCGGGTACCCGGAAGGAGCGCCCGACGCGGATCGCTTCCAGCTCGCCGGAGTGCACCAGGCGGTACACGGTCATCTTCGACACGCGCATGATCGTGGCCACTTCGGCAACGGTGAGGAATCTTACGTCGCTAAGGGGGGTTTCGCCTGCCATCCAAGTTGCCTCTTCCCACGGAGCCGCGCACTTGACGGGATTAAGCGCACCAGTCACGTACGTCTCCAGGGTAAGTCCCGTACAGAAAAGAGCAACCCCGTCCATAGCCTCATTGTTGTTACCGTTCGGCAGCAATCACCCATACCCGGATGTTGCAATCCCTGGACGGTCGTCACATCGGCGGGTTAAGGCCATGCCAGGCAAAAGTGGCACGGCAGGTGTTCACGATCGAGGCGTCGACGGGATCAGCGGGATCGATCCCCGCGGCGACCGGAATAAACGCCGCGGACTGGCCGTCCGTCATCACCGTCGGGGCGTCCTCGCCAACCCGGTCGCTGGCCAGGGCCCGCCAGGCCGGCGGTACCGGTACCGCCGGATCGATCTGCTGGCCCGCCGCGGCGGCCAGCAGGTGGGTCCACGTCCTCGGTACGACCTGGACGAGTTCGTATCCGCCGCCGCCGGTGAGCAGCCATTTGCCCCCGGCGGTCTCGTGCGCCAACTCGTGCACCATGAGCGCCGAGCGCCGCTGCCCGTCGACGCTGAGCGTCAGGTGGGCCAGCGGGTCGAGCAGGTGGCTGTCGCACCCGTGCTGGCTGACCAGGACCTGCGGCCGGAACGCCCGGACCAGCGGCGGGACCACCGCGTCGAACGCCCTCAGCCACCCGGCGTCGCCGGTGCCTGCGGGCAGCGCCACGTTGACCGCGTACCCGCGGCCTTCTCCGCTGCCGATCTCCGACGCCAGCCCGGTCCCGGGGAACAGCGTGGCCGGGTGCTCGTGCAGGCTGATGGTCAGCACCCTGGGGTCGTGGTAGAACGCCGCCTGAACCCCGTCGCCGTGATGGACGTCGACGTCGACGTAGGCGATGCGCTGCGCGCCCTGCGCAAGCAGCCAGCTGATCGCGATGGCCGGGTCGTTGTAGACGCAAAAGCCGCTGGCCGACCGGCGCATCGCGTGGTGCAGCCCGCCGGCGATGTTCGCCGCGTGCCGCGCCTCGCCGCGCCAGACCGAGCGCGCGGCCTCCAGCGTCGCCCCCGCGACCAGCGCGGAGGCCTCGTGCATGCCGGCGAACACCGGGTTGTCCGGGGTTCCGAGCCCGTACCTGCCGTTACCCATGCCGTCGTGGCCGGCCTGGCGTACTGCGTCGATGTAGGCCGCGTCGTGGACCAGCTCAAGCTCATCCATCGTCGCAGGGGTTGCCGCCACGACCGATACCGAAGGGAGCGCGAGCACGCCGAGGTCGCGCGCCAGGGCCATGGTCAGCTCGACGCGCACCGGCGCCAGCGGGTGGCCGGGCCCGAAGTCATAGCCGGTCAGGCGCTCGTCCCAGACCAGCGTGAACGAGCCCGCCACTACTGGCTCACGCCCTGCGCCCCGCCAGGGCCCGCCGCTCCCGGATCGCCGCCGAGCTCCCTGCCGCGGTCCCGCGCCGCCTCGATGGCCGCCAGGAACGCGGCCCGCACGCCGTGCCGCTCGAGCTCCCTGATCGCCGAGATCGTCGTTCCGCCCGGTGAGGTGACCGCCTCGCGCAGGATCACCGGGTGCTCACCCGATTCCCGCAGCATGGTCGCCGCGCCGTACACCGCCTGGGTCACCATCTCCAGCGCCGCGCCACGCGCCATGCCGAGCAGGATGGCGGCATCGACCATCGACTCGACGAGGTAGTACACGTACGCCGGCCCGCTCCCGGACAGCGCGGTCGCCGCGTCCTGCTGCGATTCGGGTATCCGCAGCACCCGGCCCACCGGGCGGAGCAGTTCCTCCGCCCGGCACAGGTGCTCTTCTCCCGCGTAGGCCCCGGCCGAGATCACGCTCATCGCCTCGTCCACCAGGACCGGCGTGTTCGACATGACCCGGATGACGGGCACCTCGCCGGGCAGCCGGCGCTCGATGAACGCCGTGGTGATCCCGGCCGCGACCGACACCACCAGCCGGTCCGCGGGTACCGCAGGGGCGATCTGCTCGAGCAGCGTACCCATGTCCTGCGGCTTGACCGCCAGCAGCAGGGTGTCTGCCATCTTCGCGGCCGAAGGAGCGTCGGTGACCAGCACCTCGTAACGCGAGCGCAGTTCGGCCGCCCTATCCTCGCGCCGGACGGCGGCGACCAGCGCGGACGGCGGCCGGCCTGCGCGCAGCAGCCCGGAAAGGAGCGCCTCGCCCATCTTGCCGGTACCGATAATCGCGATCATCAGTCGCCCCTAGGTCTTCGACCGGAGCGAGCGCAGGAAGAAGGCCAGGTTGCGCGGGCGTTCGGCCAGCCTGCGCACCAGGTAGGCGTACCAGTCGCCGCCGTAGGGGACGTATACGCGCATCCGCGCCCCGGTGTTGGCGAGCCGCCGCTGCTCGGCCGGGCGGATGCCGTACAGCATCTGGTACTCGAAGCTGTCGGCGGCGCGGCCGGTCAGCATGGCCAGCGACCCGGTGATCTCGATCAGCCGCGGATCGTGGGTGGCGACCATCGGGTAGCCCGGACCGTTCATGAGCACCCGCAGGCAGCGAGCGTAAGACAGGTCCACGTCACGGCGGGCGGTGAAGGCCACGCTCTCCGGCTCGCTGTAGGCGCCCTTGCACAGCCTGACGCGCAGGCCACCGCCGGCCAGCGAGCGGCAGTCCGCTTCGCTGCGGCGCAGGCACGCCTGGACCACGTTGCCGAGGTGGCCGTGATCGGCCCGCAACTCGGCGGCGATCCGCAGCGTCGGCTCGATCGCCTCGTGTTCCTCGGCGTCCAGCGTCACCGTCGTCCCGGCCTGCTCGGCGGCGGCGCAGATCCGCGCGATGTTGTCCGCCGCGATCCCGGTGCTGAGGAACAGCCCGACCGCGGTCGGCTTGACCGACACCTCGGCGGCCCCGCCGTGCGTCAGCCCCTCGGCGCCGAGCTTGCCGAGCAGCTGGACGTACTCGTCGACGACGGCCGCGGCCTGTCCCGGGTCCCTGGTGTCCTCGCCCAGGTAATCCAGGGTGACGAGCAGGCCAGAGGCGCGCAGCGCGCGGGTCACCCGGACCGCGTCGTCGGCGGTCTCACCCGCCACGTAGGAATCGACGATGGCGCGCGTCTGCGGCGCGGCCATGATGAGCTGGCGCAGCCGCGGACTGGCTGAGGCCGCGAGCAGGGCCCTGCGCAGCACCGGCTACCTCCCTTCGCCGGGAACCGTCACACAATCCGCCGTCGGCGCAGCGTGACCTGCACGCCTCCGCCGGCGTCCGGCGGCACGATGACCTCCTGGGCCGCGGCCACGCCTCCGGCCACCAGCGTGGCGTCCACCGGCACCGTCCGCTTGACCAGGGCGAGGCCGATCGGGCCGAGCTCGTAGTGCCGCGCCGCCGACCCGACGAAGCCTACCGTGGTGCCGTCCAGCTCGACCGGGTCGCCGTGCGCCGGCAGGCGGTCCGCGCTCCCGTCCAGGTGCAGGAAGACCAGCCGCCGCGGCGGATGGCCGAGGTTGTGCACCCGCGCGACGGTCTCCTGACCCCGGTAACAGCCCTTGTTCAGGTGCACGGCGGCGTCGATCCAGCCGACCTCGTGCGGGATGGTCCGGTGATCGGTATCCAGGCCGAGCCTGGGCACCCGCGCGGCGATCCGCAGCGCCTCGAACGCCCACATGCCCGCCAGCCCGCCGCCGCGCCGCACCAATTCCCCGGCCGCGCCGGGCAGCTGGTCGCGCGCCACGATCAGGTCGATCATCCCGAACGACCGGTGGTCCACCCTCGCGGCCACGCCCTCAAGCCCCGCCGCGAGATCGGGACCGGCGGGGCCCGCCGTGGTGAGCACCGCGTAGTCCGGGCTGACGTCGGCGACCTCGACGCGCAGCATGAACCGCATGGACTCCAGGAACGCGGTGACAGCGGTCGCCGTCCCCGGTTCCACGTGAATCCAGGTGGCGGTGCCGTCCTCGGTCAGCGTCAGGTGGTGCTCCACGTGCCCGTTCGGGCTGAGGATGAGGGCCTCGGCGCTCTGGCCGGCCGCCAGCCCCTCCAGGTGCTGCGTGGTCAGGCTGTGCAGCCAGCCCAGCCGGTCCTGGCCCGTGATCTTCAGCACGCCGCGGTTGGACCGGTCCACCAGACCGGCCGCGGTGTCCAGCGCGCGCTGCTCGCGCAGCGGGTCACCGTAGTGGGCCGCCACGCCCTCGTCCGGCCAGCCGGCCTCCACCGCACCCGGCCAGCCCAGCAGCGGGCTGAACCCTTCTTCCTTACCCTGCTCAGGCATCCGTGGCTCTTCCTCACCCTGCTCAGGCATCCGCGGCCGCCCGGCATTCCGCGCAGCGGCCGAACACCGTGAGGTGACTGACGTCCGTCTCGAAGCCGTGCCGGTCTTCCAGGGCGGTGATCAGCGGCCTGATCGCGTCCGGGCCGATCTCGGTCACCCGGCCGCACTCGCGGCAGACCAGGTGCACGTGGTCGGCGTGGCTGGCCAGGTGGTAGATGGGCGCACCATGGCCCAGGTGCGTATGGGTGACCATGCCGATCTGCTCGAGCAGTTCCAGCGTGCGGTAGATCGTGGAGATGTTCACGCCGCGCGCCGTCTGCTGGACCTGGCTGCCGATCTCCTCAGGCGTGGCGTGATCGAGCCGCGACACTGCCTCGAGCACGAGCTGGCGCTGCGGGGTCACCCGGTAGCCGCGCGCCCGAAGCTGCTCGTCCCACGTGAGCACCGGAAGAGGCTGGGACGGTGCGTCGGCGTCCATGGCCCCCATAGTAGTTGCGCTGGTGTGATCGGGCGTCCGGCGAAATGGTCTTGCCTGCCCGCCCACATCGCGGATAACGTGCGAGGTACGCGGGAAAGGAGGTGGTCCGAAAGCATGCATGATCAACGGACTCGCGAGGTGGCTGTCAGCTAGCCGCCTTCCCGCCGGCACGACGTCCAGCGAGACGGCGGCCGGCTAAACCTGGCAACCACCGAGTCCCCGGGCTGGCCAACCTAGTCCAGTCGGCCCCTGCTCCCGCGCCGCGGGCCGCAGGAGTCGCCCGGGGACTCTCTATTGTCCGGGGGGACGACCCCCCTGGACCCCCCGATTCCCGCTGCGGTACCCGCCGTAGGCATCACGCGGCCCGGAGGGCCGTTGGCCCTCCGCGAGCCGCGCGATCTCGGAGCTCGCGCTCCTCGCCACCCGCCGTAGTGGGCGGTACCGGCCGTACGGACCGTACCTGCTGCTGCGCTCCCACGGGGCGGACTGGTCAGAGCCGCGCGAACTCGGAGCTTGCGCTCCTCGACGGCCGCCGTCGCTCGCGGTACTCGCCGTACGGACCGTGGCGCGGTAGTGCTCGTTACGGGGAGGATTGGTCGGTGGGGGCGCTGACGCGTTTGAGCTGGGCGGATAGGTGGGGCTGGAGGGGGTGGCCCATGGCGGCCATGTCGTAGGCGTAGGCCAGGTCGGCACCGGTCAGGCCGTAGAGGCGGTGGCCGGCGGTTACTTCCTTGGCCGAGGCGGTGCGGGCGACCACGTTGGTGGCCATCTCGATGCGGGTCCCTGAGATCTCGCCGACGTAGATCTCGACGATCCCGGTGGGATGGGCGAGCACCACCTCGATCTGGTTATCGGGCCGCGGGCGCCAGTACCCGGTTTCCGTGCCCAGCGGCGGGCCGAGGCGGCCCTCGTCGTCCAGGCGCCAGGTCCTGCTGGCGTAGATGAGGAACGGCTTGCCGTTGTGGCTGAAGCTGATCTCCTGGCCGAACCTGAACGACTCGATGGTCGGGTACCCGCCGACCCCGGCACCTTCCCAGCGGCCGAGCAGGAATTCCAGCGGGGCGAGGTCAGGATGCGTCGCCACCGCGACCCCCGGCCATCCAGGCGCGCGCGGCCACGTACAGGCACGTAACGGCGATGGCGCCGAACACGCAGATCAGGATCGCGGCGCTCGCCATGCCATGCATAGCCCGCAGTTTACGGGCATGCGGGTCGACCCGCGCCCGCGCCGCGCCGGATCCGCCCCGGGGCTACAGTCTTGCCATGGCAGAGCGCTCCCTGGTCATCAAGGTCACGGCCGGGAAGGACGACCCGGAACGCTGCAACCAGGCCTTCACGGTCGCCGCGGCCGGCGTCGCCAGCGGGGTCCGGGTGTCGCTGTGGCTGACGGGCGAGGCCGCCTGGTTCGGGCTGCCCGGCCGCGCGGAGGACTTCTCGCTCCCGCACGCGGCGCCGCTCGCCGACCTGCTGGCCGGGGTGCTGGCCGCGGGGACGGTGACGGTCTGCACGCAGTGCGCGGCCCGCCGCGACATCACCGCCGACGACCTGATCAGCGGCATCAGGATCGCCGGAGCCGCGACCTTCGTTGCGGAGATCATGACCGAAGGCGCCCAGGCCCTGGTCTATTAGAGTGGCAGTGCGGACGGGATCGGCCGCCAGTGACCGATGCTGACCGCGAACGATCCCCGGCCGACGGCCGCCGGTAAGGCCCGCACCGGCCGGGCGCTGGACAACCCGGTCCTTCGGACGGAGGGCCGGGTCACGATGATCGACGGGATCCTGGCTACCGCGGTGGTGCTGGGCCTGGTGCTCAACGCCCGGCTCGGATGGTGGTGGGCCGACCCCGCCGCGGGCTACGTCCTGGTCTTCTACGCCGCCCGCGAAGTACGGGAGATCTTCTTCGCAGATCACTGAAATTCCTGGAAACTGCCCCGTGACCGCCCGCACCGGAGCATGGACGTAGTGTGCGGTCGGCCTTTCGTCAGTGCCCCGCTAGCGCCGATGGTCCGTCTGGGTATCTGCTGGCGCGGCGGGTGCGCTGTCCGCGGTGTACGCCGGCAGCCGGGCAGAGTAGATGGAGTACCCGTCGACGTGGAAGGCGACAAGCGTGGCGATCACGGTCGCCGCCGCCATCGGGACCAGGAGCCCAAAGCCGCTGTGGGTGAGCTCGAGCACGAGGGCGAGGCCGGACAGCGGCGCCTGTAGCGACGCGCCGATCATGGCGGCCGCGCCGATCATGGCAAACGCGCCGGACGGGGAGCCGGGCCAGACCAGGCTCCAGGCGATACCCAGCGCGCCGCCGAGGACCGCGCCCGTGGCGAGCGTCGGGGTGAACAACCCCCCGGATGCCCCGCTGCCCAGGCACAGGGCCGTGACCAGCGGCTTGAGCGCGAACAGGACGAGCAGCACGCTGAAGCCGCCGACGCCGAGGAACGCGTCATGGGCCATGTCCAGGCCGTTCCCGAACAGCTGCGGGTACCAGATACCGATGACCCCGAGGATGCCGAAGGCAATCACCGGAGCGAACAGCGCCCTGGTCCCGCTGGCGCGGTGGTATGAGACCCAGCCGATGAGCCGGATGTACCCGGCCGAGACCAGCCCGATGACCGGCCCGGCCGCCACCGCCAAGATCATCACCGGCCAGGTGACGGGGTAGTCCGGAATACCCGGGTAGATGGCACGGTCGGGCAGGTAGACCCACGCCGTGGCGGTCGCTATCCAGGAGCACGCGATGGCCGGCAGGACGACCGGCAGCGAGATACTGCCGATGAGGATCTCGGCGGTGAACAGCGCGCCGGCCAGCGGGACATTGTAGACGGCGGCGAATCCGGCGCCGCCGCCGCACGCCACCAGCAGCCGCCGCTGCTGCGCCGACAAGCCGCCCCAGCCGGCCAGGACGCTCCCGGACGCGCCGCCCAGCAGCTTGGGCGCCGCCTCCCGGCCGATCGAGGCGCCCATGCCGATGACGACCTCCGAGATCACCGAGGTGCCCAGGCAGCGGCGGAACGACAGCCGCCCGTCGCCTTTCCAGACCGCCTCGTCGATCTCGGACGGCTCGCCCTTGGTGTACCGCCGCAGCAGGAACCAGGCGACGCCGCCGAATGCGCCCGCGATCAGCAAGGACGCGATCCGCCGTGCCGCCGATGCCTGCTCGACACCGTGCTGGAAGCTGCCGGAGTGATAGCCGAACGCCGCGTACTGCACGTTGAACAGGATCATCATCATCAGCGCGCCGAGCAGGCCCGCGGCGATGCCGGTCAGCACGACCATCAACCAGAACCGCGGGGTCAGGACTCCGGCCCCGCCGCTGGTGATGTTCGGCTGCTCCGTCGCGCCACGGCCGGATGGCAGGCGACGCTTGAGCAGCGGCTGCGGGCGCCGCATGCGCTCGCTGGCCCCGGCCGGCCGCCGACCGAGCGCGGTGCCGAGCCTGCGGCGCAGACCCGGACGGCGTGCCCGGCCGCAAGGGCTGGTCATGCGGGCTTCCTCCGGGGGAGCAGCTCCACCCATCGCCTGACGGCCACATCAGTCTCCGCCATACACCGACGGTACGGCCCGTAGTTGCGGCCCGGCAGACCGGTGCTCCCTCATCTCCTACAGGTTTTATCTTCTACCAGCGTTGCCCCGGCCAGCGACCTGGTTGTCCGGGCGTTACCCAGGCGAGCAAATACCGGGGCATGCGTAGCCGCCCTCACACTGCGGGCCGCGCATCGAGCACGGCCTGCTATACCAGCCAAGCCGCCCTGGCGGCCTGAGCCGTTATGCCAGTCAGGTGAAGATGATCTGGCCACCGGCGGCGAGGTCGTAGAACTCGCCGACGGTGATGATGTCCTTGACCTGGTCGATGAAGTCGTCCTTGGTCAGGCCGAACAGGTCGACCGATGCCTTGCAGCCATACAGGCCGGCGCCGGTGTCGGCGATCATCTCGATGAACTCGGGGATCGGGGGAATGTCGAGCTGGCCCATCTTGTGCGCCATGTAGTGGGTCATGACCGAGGACGCGCCGGGCAGGCCGCCGACCCAGCTGGCCAGGTGCAGGCCGGGGTTGCCGACGGTGGCGAGCTTGATGTGCTCGTGCCGGGCCTTGTGGATGGCGTCCAGGCCGAAGAAGGTGAAGAACAGGTTCGCCTCGATGCCCTCGGCGCGGGCTCCGTTGGCCATGATCAGGGCCGGGTAGATGCCCTCGAGGGAGCCCTTGGACACGATGATGGAGACTTTCTCGATCTTGCCGCTAGCGCTGGCGCCGTTGTCGGTCATGACGCACCGTCCTGTTCGTGGTTGTTCAGATGCAGCCGCGCGGCTTGGGGATGCCGGCGATCTTCGCGGCCAGCTTGGCCGGCCCTTTCGGGAAGAGCTCGTACAGTTCCTTGATGCTGACGCCGGAGGTCTTGCTCAGCGCGCGCACGCTGGGGCCGGTGCCTTTCTCGGCGTACTCGTGCCGCATGAACTTGACGACCTGCCAGTGCGGCTCGGTCAGCGTGCTGATGCCGGCTTCGGCGGCGATCTGAGGTGCCATGTCCTCGCGCCACTGCTCCGGGTCGGCGAAGAAGCCTTCGTCGTTGACCGTGACTTCGGTGCCTGCGTAGATCTTGACGGGCATTGTCAGCCCCTTTCTCCCGCGCCTGGTGATGTTGTGCGGCTGCCCGTCGGCGCTGCCTCGAGCCGCTTGCCTGCTAGCGGCATGTCGGCGCCCATACCGGGGATGTCTCGTCCGGGCAGGAGCATGTGCCAGTAGAACCACTGGAAGGCGAGCTTCCCAAGGTGGTTGAGGCGGGACTCGCGCAGCAGCGGCAAGCCGATACGGCCGGGGAACCGTCCCGTCACGGGTTCGGTATCGTAGTTGAAATCGATCAGCAGGGCCTTGCCGAAGCCACTTTCGATGAAACAGTTGGTATGGCCGTCGAAGCTGGCGCTCAGCGGCTGGCCGCGGAGGAAGCTGGCGATGTTGCGGGCCAGGATCTCGCCCTCGAAGTGGGCAACCGATCCCGCTTTCGAGGCGCGGACATCGGCGGCATCCCCGATCACGAAAATGTCCGGGCTCGCCTTGGCCTGCAGCGTCCGCTCGTCGACCGGGATGAAGCCAAGTGCATCGCCGAGGCCGGGCGAGTGTTCGACGTAAGCCTGGCCGCCGTGCACGGGCACCGTCACTGCCAGGTCGAAGCCAACCTCACGGCCATCGAAAGAGATGAGCCGACCGCGGTCGGCGTCTACCTCGCCGGTGTTGAACTCGGTCACGAGATGGATGCGCTTGTCATCGAGCATTCCGCTCAGTTCGCGGTTGCAGATCGCCTTGGTGAACGCACCATCGAGAGGGGTGACGAGGGTCAGCTCGACCCGGTCACGGATGCCACGCCTGCGGAGGTACCAGTCCGCCAGGAAGCTGAACTCGATCGGGGCGACCGGGCACTTGATCGGCATGTCCACTACGTTCACTGCGATCCGCCCGCCATCGAACTGCGCCAGCGCATCCCGCAGGGCCACCGCGCCAGGCTTGTCGTAGAACGTGAAGGCTCTGCCGCGTTCTGTCGCGTCGGCCAGTCCGTCGGTCTCGCCGGGCAGCAGCGCCGCGCCGGTCGCAATGGCCAGCACGTCATATGGCAGCACCGTGCCGTCCTCGAGGTGCACGCGGGATGCGTCAACGTCCACGTGCTCGGCGCTGCTGAGGTGGTATCCGACGCCGTCGTGGAGCTGCCGTACCCGCGACCGGGTAATGCTCTCGGCACGGACCCGGCCGAACGGGACGAACAGCAACCCCGGCTGGTACAGGTGCTGGTCATCCCGGTCAACGACCGTGATCACGTCATCGTCCGCGACCTGGCGCCGGAGTCTGTTCGCGATCAGCGTCCCGCCGGTCCCGCCGCCGAGCACCACAATCCGCCTCGCCATGCCACCAGCTTCCGCACTTGGCTCACGCCGGGCTACCGCCAAAGGTCCCGGCGCACGCCGACCAACGTCATCGAAGCGCAGCTTCCGGGGCTGGCTGCCCCTGGGAGGCCGTCCAGGCCGGCACCCAGGCCTGGGCCCGCCAGGTCCGCCCCCGGTAACCAGCAAGCCCCGCCCCGGCCCTACGCCGCCATCCAGAACCAGGCCGGCAACTACGCCATGTCGGCCAGTCGCAGCCGGGAGAGCCCGTGTGCCGCGGGTTAACCTGGCTGGGCAGGCAGGCGTTCACGGCGCAGGCTGAGGACCAGCTCCTCCTGCTTGGGGTCAATCGGCGGCAGGGCGCCTGCGACCCAGCCGAGGAGCAGGTCGGCCAGGCTGGGATTACGGACAAGCGCGGGACCGTGCAAATAGGTGCCCAGGACCCGACCGGAGTACGCGCCCTCGGTGCCGTCCCCGTTGCCGACGCCGGTCAGGACGGTGGCCAGCGGCTTGACCTCGGGGCCGCGCACGGTGGTGCCCTGGTGGTTCTCGAAACCGGTGAGGCGCTCGACGCCCAGCGCGGGATCGACGTCGGCGGTGATCTCGCCGACTCCTCGCCGCTGCCCCCGGCCGCTGCGGAGGTCGAGCAGGCCGAGCCCTGGGACCGGTTCGCCTTCGGCCCCGCCGAACTCGGTCCCGATGATCTGGTACCCGGCGCAGACGGCGAAGACCACCGCGCCCCGATCCGCGGCGGCCGGGAGGCCGCCCCCGGCCCGTAGCCGGCGGGCGGCGAGGACCTGCGGCAGGTCTTCCCCGCCGCCGAGCAGGTAGATGTCGCCGTCCACGGGGACCTGCTGGTCGGAATCGACCTCGGCGATCTCGACGGGGATGCCGCGCAGCCGGGCCCGGCGGGCCAGCACGAGCAGGTTGCCGCGGTCGCCGTAGGTGCTGAGCAGGTCGGGGTAAACCCAGACGAGCCGGATGGCCGAGGGTCCCGCGCCAGGCCCCCAGGGTGCTGAGCCATGCGGCCCGGGTCCGAGTCCGCGTTCCATCACCGTCCGCCCGCCTTTCAGGCCGCCCGGCCGAGGACCGCACGGATTTGCTGGAAGGCCGTGTAGTTGGCCACCACGTCCATGGATGCGCTGTGGGCGAGATCCACCGCCTCATCGACCGTGCTGACGATGCGGAACGCCACCTCGTCCGCTTCGCACCTGACGGCTAGGTCAAGCTTGCGCTCGCCGGCCACGAAGACCTGGCGCCCGCGCAGGCGGCGGTAATCCACGTCCCACAGCCATGAGGTGTCCCGTCCGTCCGGCACCTGGGCGTTCACCGCCAGCATGACCGGCACCGGAGGCGGCGCCAGGACATCGAGCGCCTCAAGCCAGCCAGCCGGGTTCTTGGCCAGCAGCAGGCGCAGGTCACAGCCTCGCCGTTCGACCTGCGTGTACCGGCCCGCGACGGAGCGCACCTGCCGGACCGCGCTGATCGCCTGCGTGACGTTGACCCCGAATACGTCCGCCACGGCGAGAGCGATCACGGCGTTGGCCCGGTTGGCCCGCCCGGGCAGGATCAGGTCGAGCGGCCCCGACCGCCCGGTGGGGTCGATCACCTCGTCGCCCGCGAGCACCCAGCTGACGGGAGGCCGGCGGTTCGGGCATTCGCCGCAGTGCCAGTCCTCGCCGTCCCGCCGGAGGTGGGACCCGCAGTTGGGGCAGCACCAGGAGTCATCGTGCCACCGCTGGCCCGCGGCCACCCAGGTGACCTTCCGCGCCTGGCCGGCGGCCCACGCCACGAGCGGATCGTCGGCGTTCGCGATCACGCGGCAATCGGGCGCGGCAGCCAGAGCCGCCCGCCAGCGCCGCGCGAGCAGCCAGATCTCAGCCGCCCGGTCCATCTGGTCCCGGCTCAGGTTCAGCAGCGTCACCACGCGTGCGCCCGTCGCCTCGAGCATCGCGGGCATGTGCTTCTCGTCGACCTCGAGCACGGCCATGGTGGCGTCAGGCGCCTTGGCCAGCGCGGCCACCAGGCCGGCCTCCATGTTCGCGCCGAAGGCGTTCGACGCGACCTGCTGGCCGAGCGTGCCGAGCGCGGCGGTGATCAGCCTGGTGGTCGTGGTCTTCCCGTTGGTGCCGGTCACCAGGACGATGCGGCGCCCGCGGGCGAGCAAGGAGAGCAGATCCGGCTTCAGCCGCAGTCCGATGACCCCGCCGATGACGGATCCGTCGCCGCGCCCGGCCAGCCGGGAGGCGCGTCCGGCGGCGCCGCCCACCGTGGTAGCCAGGCGCGCGCGCAGGGGCAGACCGGACCGCCGCGACGGCGGGGTGCTCGTGCTCATCGGGCTGATGCTATCCGCTCGCGACCGGACTAAGCTCCGCGTACCAGGACGGCCTGATGATCCGGTGCGGCCAGGAGAGCACCACTTCCAGCCACCCTGGCTCCGGCCCGGGCGCGCCGACGCCCATCATCCGGGCGGCGTAACGCAGGCGCGCCTGCGCGCTGAGTCCTATGGCGGCGATCGCGAGGTCGACGTCAAGGCTCCCGCGGCCGTCTTCGCCGAGCAGCGCGATCCGCGCCGACCGCCGGTTCCGCGCCGACTCCATGGACAGCGGATGGCGCTGCAGCCCGCCGAGCCGGTCCCTGACGCGGATGCCGGGCCAGTCCGGCAACCCGGCCAGGCCGAAGTCCAGCGGCGGAGCGATGTCGTCCGGGCGGATGTCCCGGCCGAGCGGGTTCAGCCGTTCGGTCTCGTGCAGCCAGCGCAGCTGCGGTATAACCCAGAGCTGCCCGGCGCGGAACGGCACGGCGGGCGTCCCCTCGAGCATCCTGCCTGCCACCACCGCAGCGACCGACATCAGGCACCGCGGGTCGAAGTACCGCCTCAGCGCCGTAGCCCGGGCCGTCACCGCGGCGTCGAGAATGCCGGCCAGTACGCACTCGCGGCTGCGCGGGCTGAGCGTCCGCCAGGCCGATCGCAGCTCGGCGGGCACGCGCGGCAGCGGCCTGCCGGTGAGGAAGGCGAGCAGCAGCGTCTGCGCCCAGAGCCTGAGCCAGACTTGCCCGTCCCCGTGCGCGAGCAGCTCGGCAGCGGACAGCTCGTACCCGTCGCACGGACGACGCCGGGTGCACTGGTCGCCGCACGCGGCCGACCTGCGCCCGCCCAGCACCTGCGCGCAGATCTCGCCGACCCGGATGGCACCGGGCGCGGGCGCGGCCCGTTCCAGCTGGGCCGGCCCGGCGGTCCAGGCCTGGCCGGGTGCGACGCCCCAGGCCTCGTGGGCCACGATGACCTCCGCGCCGTGGGCGCGCAGGTCATCCAGCAGCCGCCTGAGCCATTCCGCGGCGTGGGGCTGCGCCGCCGGGCCGGCCAGGGGCCACGGCCGCGGAACGGCCAGGACGACGACGAAGCGCGGATCGAGCGCGGGCCGGCCGTCGTGGTCCTCGCCGGTGCGGCGACCGTCCCGGGCCGGGCCGCTGCCGTCATGCACGCGCAGCCGTTCCGCGACCCTGACCAGCAGCGCCCCGGCCAGGAAGAACAGAGCTTCGTCGTCGGCCAGGCCGCTCGCGGTGAGCAGGATGCTCCCCGCGAGCAGCTTCCCGGCGTCGGCCGGGTGCCCGCCTTCGAGGAAACGCCCCGCCGGCCCGGCCCACAGGGGCTCCAGCCTGGCCTGGACGAAGCCGCGGACCGCGGCCCGCATGCTCCTGTCGTACCCGAGGTCCTCGGCGGCCGCCAGGATGGCGTGGCGCAGCTGGTGGAAGGCGGGGACGGCGGCCGGCGCGGCCACGGCGGGCGGGGCCGCGCCCGTGAGGGCGTTCCAGCCGGAGCCCGCGTACGCTCGCCGCAGCCCGGTCCTGATCGCGGTCGCCACCAGGTCCGGTAGCCCGAAGGCCGCCTCGAACAGGCCGGCCATGCGGTCGGCATGCGCCTGAACCGGATAACCCCTCTCGGGTTCGAGCGGATTGACCATGACCGGCGGCACGTGCGGGTCCGTGATGTCGATGGCAGAGGCGCCTTCGGGCAGCGCGTACCGGCCCCGGCCGCCGGATCCGGCCATGGCCAGCGCAAGCCACGGCACGCGCGCCGCCGCGAGCTCATGCAGAACGGCACCGATTTCCGCGCCTGGGTCCCTCGGCAATCTCACTCTGAGTGAATATCAGGTCACCGTAAGCTGCCGCCACCGTTATCGATAGGAAGTAGCGATCACGAGCGGCAGCGATCACGAGCGGCGGCGCTTACGCCAGTCAAGACGCGGCGGTGGCGGCCCGAGGTTGGGCGGAGGACGGTCGTCGCCGGAGCGCCAGCTCGCAGGCGCCGCGCGGCCTTCGCTGCTTTGCGCGGGCCGCGGCACCGGCGCGGCCCCTGGGGCCGGGGAACGCGCGGCGATGACGGGCCTGGCGCGGAACTCCTTGAGCGTCATCATCGTCGCGGCGGTGAGCCCGCCGATGCCGGGATTGGCGTCGGCCATGACCACCTGGCGCCCGGCCGCACCCGCGTACGTGATGATCATCGCGCTGGCCGGCAGCTGCTGGAGCTGATGCTGCTCGACGAGGAACTCCCTGGAACGCTGCAGCGCGAAGGCGAGCGATTCGCTGTCGCCCGTCGCCGTGGACGTGGTCATCCCCCACGCCGTGCTCGTGCTGATCCCGGCGCTGACCGATTCGCTTTCGCCGGTGCTGCGCGACTGGCTGGTCTGCGCGTTGCGCGAGAAGCTGGCCGGCCAGGGCCCCGGGACACCGCCCTGGCCTGTCCAGCCCGACCCGGTGCCGCGGGTCGAGCCCTCGCTGGTTGACCACGAACCTGCTATCGAGCTGACCGAGCCCGCGGTGCTGGTGTACGTGCTGGCCGTGGTGTCCGTGACCGACAGGCCGACCGTCTCGGTGAGCTGGGAGAGCACGAAGCGATGCTCGGTGCCAAGCTGCTCGCTCGCGGCCTTGGCGTCCTCGGCGTTGCCGAGCCTCATGAACGCTACCGCCGCATTCCCGCGCCCGAGGCGCTGCCTGACGTGCGGCGGGATGGTGCGGTAGGCCAGCACGAGCCCCGTGCCCGCGCTCTCGCACGCGTCGGCCAGCCGGTCGAGGGTGTCGCCGCGCAGCCGGTCCGCGCCGAGCACGAAGAGCGTGTGCTGCCACGGCGGTACCGGCCGCGCTTCTCGCAGCTCGTGGGTCAGCGCGACGGTCAGGTAGGTCCCGAGGACCTTGCTGTCTACCGCGCCCGCGCGCCTGCCCACGGCGACCACGCGCAGCGGGCTGCGCGGCAGGGGCACCAGCGCCGTGCCCGCGGCGGCCAGCTTGCGCAACTGGGCCTCCAGGACCCACGCACGCTCGACCACCACCCGGTCGGTGGCACCGCGACCGAACATCGCGGTGAGGGTGTCTATCTGCCCGGCCGTGACCAGCCCGGCCGCCACGTCATCGCGCGGGTCGCCGACCTGCGCCAGGGCCCGCAGCGCGGCCGCGACGCCGGCGACGGTGGACATGTCCCCGAGCACGTCGATGACCCGCTCGAGGATGGCGTTATCGAACGAGAGGTCACGCGTGGAGCCTTGCTCTTCGGTCGCGCTGACCACCAGCGACAGCACGTCGGCCAGGGCCCCGGGACCGAGGCCGGTGCCCAGGTCGAGCCTGGGCAGGTCCTCGGGTAGCACCCAGACCAGCGGATCGATGCCGCGGGTCCGCGCAAAAGCGATCAGGTCCAGGGCGACCGAGCCTTCTGTCAAGTCCAGGACCGTGACCTCGGCGCCCGCAGCCAGCCGCTGTGCGGCCGCCGTGGTGAGCATCGCGGCCCAGCCGGGGAGCGTGCCGCCCGCGACGTCCACGCGGTGAATGCCGGCCGGCGGGCGCACGGCGTACCAGCGTTTCTGGTGCTCATAGGCGATGCGCAGGGACTGCCATTCGCGGACCTGCCTGGCGTGCTCGGCCTGCCACGCGGCGAGCTGGTCCTGCTGGGCCTCGCGCATCTTCCCGATCCTGCTCCGCTCATCGGTCATCCTCGAGCGCAGCGCACGCTCACCTTGCCAGAGGGCATATCCGCTGATGGCCGCGACCAGCACGCCGCAGATCACGCCGAACCCGGCCAGCAGGGCGTTGAGCGTTTCGATCGCCCCCAGGGCGATCGCCACGACGACGACCACCGTGGCCAGGGCGAACGCGACCCGCAGCGGCCGGTTGAGCAGGTTCTCCTCACGACGCTGAGCCGCCGCCCATTCGGGGTTGAGCCGTTCCTGCTCCGGCGGCACGGGGCGACGTGGCGCGGGCCCGGGGTCAGGATAAGGTGTTGCGAACTGCCATCCGACCAAAAGTCGGTCTGTGCTGGCTGGCATGACATCCAAGGTAATCCCCGGTGTTGGACGCGGCGCGTCTCTCGAAGGACGCTGACGAGTCCACCTCGATCGAGCGCCAGATCAGCGGTATCAACGGCTGGGCTGACCCTTCGTTGTAACACTACGAGCGATCACTACAACGTGGTTCACGTCACTGAGGGCCCTGGCGGATCCGCGCCCGGACGGCCACGGCGCGCGGTACCAGGCGCGGCGGGTTCTTGACCGCGAGGAGGAACTCGCCATCGCGCAGCGAGGACGGGTCGGCCGCGGCCGCCGAAGGCGCGGACCAGGGATCGCCGACGCTCCCGGGATCGGCACCCGGCAGAACCTGGTCCGGGTAGCCCGTCGAGTCGGCCGACGCCAGCAGCAGCAACTGCCGCGCCGCGGCCTCGTCGGTCATCTGGTGGACCACCAGCACGTTGGTGACCTCGGCGAGCTCGGCCGCGACGTGCGCGGCGGTCGTAACGGCGAGTACCGGCAGCCCCGTATCCGGGCCGCGGGCGATCATGTCGGTCACGGAACTGGCTGGCATCGAGCCGCACTCGGTCAGCCAGATGATCCCGTCGCCGTCGACGCCCATCCGGTGCAGCGCCTCGCCTGCCGCCAGCAGATCCTGGCCGACCAGCCGGGCGAGCATGCCCGCCGAGGAGGGCTGCGGCGTGCCGCCGAGGCAGAAGAGCACCACGCCGCGTTCGGTTACCGTCCGGCCGAAGTCGATCTCAGCCGCTGGGCCCTCGCCGGACGGACGCAGCCACCGGCCGAACGCCGACGCCCTGAGCTCACGCAGTTGCCGTGCGAGCTGCGCGGTGGTCGCGGGCTCGGCCGCGAGCAGGCTGACCGAGACCCGCGTCCGCTCGGCGAGCATGGCGCGCCGGGGGTAGCTGGGCGGCACGTGCTCCATGCGCGCGCGCAACGCTTGCGGGTTGAGCAGGTGGATGACCTCATCGAGCACGGGCACTCGCGGGTCGCCTGGCGCGACGTCGAGCAGCTCGAAGACGTCCTCCAGGTAAGCGGCGCAGCTGCGCCGGTACTGACTGCCCGGCCCCTCCCAGTCGATCATGCCCATGATCAGCGCGGCGCGCTGCGCGGGATCGCCGTGCCTGAAGGGTTCGTAGCACGCCGATCCGGTTCGCGCGTCCGCTGCTTCCTGGCCTGGACCCGGGTGGCCGAACACCTGCATCGGGGTGCCCGCCGCCGCGCACGCCGCAGCCAGCCACCGCGGCACGCCCGGGTCGGCGGTGAGGTCCACCGCGAACACCGGCTTACGCCGGCGCACCGCGGCGTGCACCAGCTGAAAGCTCGTGGTGAGCACGTCCTGCGCGGCCGAGCCGCACACGCCCACCCCGCCGGCCGCCTCCGACCAGGACAGCGTGACTCGCCCGCCGGATCCCGCGGCCACTCCGAGGCAGGCACCGTCCCTGGTCACGACGCCACCCGCCTGGATAGCCCGCCTGGTGGCCGCGCGCCGCAGGGCCGCCAGCAGCCCGGGGCGGGCCTGCGGCAAGCTCCACTCGTCCGTGTGCAGCCAGCCCAGCCAGCCGGCTATCGCCGCCTCGGCGGAGCCCGCCAGGATGGCCAGCGGAAGCTGCCGCGGCAGCCAACTGCCTGCCCCGGCGAACGCGGCGTTGAAATGGAGCAGGTGGGTGAGCTGGTGCCCGCTCGCAGCCAGATACCCGACGACCTTGGCGGGGCCGTCGGCGAATCCGGCCGCCGCGACCCGCGGGCCCTCCGACAAGGTCCAGATCGCCCCGATGGCCGCCGGGGCGATGAGCCAGGACAACCGCCACCTGGTGGCCTTGGTGGTCAGCCAGAAGATTATGGCGAGGACGAGCGTCAGCTGCGCGAACACCACGTGCGCGAGGACGATGAGCACCGCGCAAGCGGCCACGATCTCGCCGCGGCGAGGTAGGCCCCTTGGGATGAGGTATCGGGCACGCCGTGGCATCCGTTCCGCCTCTGCTGCGACCCTGGCCGACATCTCGATCCAGGTTCCCAGGTGCGGCGGACGTGTGTCCAGATGGTTACCGTTCAACACGCCGGGCCCGTTAAGGACGTAGTAGTCACCGATGCCTCGGCCGTGTCGATCGCCACCCTGAACAATTCCGGTTTCAGCATCACGACCGTAAGCCCGCCCGGGGCACCGGTGTCGGAGTCATCGAACCTGATCGTCACGGTGGTCACCGACTGCCCGGGTGGCAGGCGCAGGCTGCGGGCCACGGCGGGCTGAGGCGGGCTCAGCTCCACGCTCACCGCGACCGCCGACATGGCGTTCACCGTCACGCCGAACGACGTGAACTCCTCGTCGGCCGCCGCCTCCGCGTCCTTATCCTCATCAGACGGCGATTCGTGCAGGTAGGCGGTGGACACGGCGGCCGGAACGCCCGCGGCCGACCAGACGCAGCGGACCACGCGGATCGGCGCGCCGGCCGGCAGGCCGAGCGCCCAGGCCACGTCCTGCGGCGCCTCCCGCCGCGATACGTGCCGGGACTGGCAGGTGATCGTTTCGCCCATGGGATCCAGGCGCGTGCTGAGCCCGGCGGCGCCCTCGAGGGGGATCCAGTAGTCGGCCGGGCTGGCCCGGTACAGCTGCCCGTCCGGCAGCCGCCGGACGAGGGACCGGCGCGCGAGATCGGTGATGGCGGCGTCGATCTCCGTCAGGCTGACGTTGTACCTCCTGGCGAGCGCGCTGCGCCTCGGCAGCCGCCACCCCGGCTCGCGGTGCACGAGCGCCGCCGCCATCCGGTCGGCCAGCACTCCTGCGGCCCGGGCCGGCACCCGCATTCCCTCCGCGCTTGAGTCAGCCCGTGGCGTCAGCGCGTGGCCGGACCGCGATGCTGCCTGCGCGGGGATCGGATGGTCACGTCCTGCGGGGCCAGCGGTCATTCCGTATATCGCCGTGACTGGGCAAGGATCAGCCGACCGATCTGTCTGGGCGGGAGCACCGATAGCAACAGGATCAGCCCTAAATCTTTGCCATCTGGGCCTGGGACAAGGTGACGACGGACGGCGGCAGCGGCTGGAAGTTCACCTGCGCCAGTTGCGCGGTTCCGGTGCTGATCGCCCAGTTGAGGAACGCCCGCGGGCGGCTGCCCGGCGGAGGTTGCGCCTCTCCCGCACCCAACGACAATGTGCCCTCGCCCGTTCTAGACGCAAACGCGGAAGGCAGGCCCGGCCTGCCACGCCCATTGATACGCAGCGTAAGTGAACAGGAATTGAAGTCGAAAGGAACAGACAGACGGCCAGTTGATGTCATGTAGGTGAACGGACTCATGCCCCAGTGAGCAGGATCGGCACGGGAACGGCGTTCCAGGAAAGGATCGCCACGCTCCCCGGTCCCGAAGTCCCTCGCCAGCGCGACGCAGCTCACTGGTCCGAACACGGCGGGATCTGGAACGGCAGACGGGATCTAGGACACCATAACTTGGCCCTTTAGTCCCCTTCTGTACACCTCTCATTTACCCGCAGGTACTGACAACGCCGACAAACTGTACTCGCACACCGCAGTTTGCAGGATGACCGGGCTGCTCGTTGCGGCCGGCAACCCGATAACCGTGTAAGGAGTACCCGATATGCACCTTCGAGGCAGACAGCCGGTCATGAGGGCGGGGCTCGTTGTCGTTGCGGCGGCCCTCGCCGCGTGCTCCTCGAGCTCGTCGTCGAGCAGCAGCCCGTCGACCAGCACCAGCGCACCCGCATCGAGCGCCGCCCTTAGCGGCACGCTCAACGGGAGCGGATCGACGTTCCAGACCGTGTTCCAGCAGTCAGCCAGCCAGGCCTTCCATGCGGCCAACCCAGGCATCACGGTCAACTACGGAAGCGGCGGCTCGGGCAAGGGCCGCACCGACCTGGCCTCGGGAGTAGTCAACTTCGCGGGCTCGGACTCGCCCATACCTAGCAGCGAGATGCCGAGCTTCGACGGCAAGAAGGTGCTGTACTTCCCGGTCGTCATCGGCCCGATCACGATGTCGTACAACCTGTCGGGTGTCAGCAGCCTCAAGCTGACCCCGACGGTCATCGCGAACATCTTCCAGGGCAAGATCACCAAGTGGAACGACCCGGCGATCGCGGCGATCAACCCCGGGGTCAGCCTGCCCAGCACCGCGATCACCCTCGCGGTCCGCTCGGACTCCTCGGGCACCACGCAGAACTTCTCCCTGTTCCTCATGACCGCCGTGCCGAGCGTGTGGACCCTGGGCAGTAGCTCGACCATCAAGTGGCCCGCCACCGCCCGCGCCGGCAGCGGCAACGGCGGGGTGGCGCAGATCATCAAGACCACCCCGGGGGCCATCGGCTACGTGGACTACGCCGACGCCAAGGCCACGGGGCTGACCTTCGCTTCGGTCGAGAACTCCTCCGGCGCCTACATCGCGCCCTCGCCGGCGTCCGCGTCGGTGTCCGCGGCCGGGGTCACCGTGGCGTCGAACCTCACCTTCCACGCGGTCTGGGGCTCGGGCGCGGGCGCGTACCCGATCACCTACCAGTCGTGGGTCCTGGTGTACGCGGTGCAGCCGAACGCGAACGACGCGGCCCTGCTCAAGGCCTACATCGGCTACCTGCTCGGGGCCGGCCAGAAACTGCTTCCCACCCTGGGTTACGCACCGTTGCCCACCGCCATCGATACGGCGGCGGTGGCGCAGCTCAGCCAGATCACCGGCTAATCGGGAGCACCGTGACGCAGGCAGATCAGACGGGCTCGCCGTCGTGAGCGCGGTCACGCAGGTGGATCCGGCCATCCCGGCCGGATCCACCCGGGCCCTGTCCGAGCGGCGGCCCCTCGGCGACCGCACCTTCCAGGCCCTCGCGCTCGGCTGCGGCCTGCTGGTCCTGGTGATCCTCGTCCTGATCGCCGTCACGACCAGCCAGCAGTCCGCGTCGTGGTTCTCCGCCGAGGGCTTCAAGATCTTCACGAACAACTGGAACCCCGCGCAAAACCAGTTCGGCGGGCTGGCCTTCATTTACGGCACCGCCATCACGGCGGTGATCGCGATCATCATGGCGGTTCCGGTCAGCATCGGCATAGCCCTGCTGCTGACCGAGGTGGTGCCACGCCGGTGGGCGCGGCCGATCGTGTACGTGGTCGACCTGCTGGCCGTGGTTCCCTCGGTGGTCTGGGGCCTGTGGGGGATCCTGGTGTTCGCGCCCTGGATCCAGCACATCTACACCTCGATCGCCTCCGGCGTCGGCGGCGTCCCGGTGCTCGGGCCCCTGTTCGGGCAGCCGGTGGACGGCGCTTCGTTCTTCACCGCCGGCATCATCCTGGCCTTCATGATCACGCCGATCGTGACCTCCCTGTCGCGTGAGGTCATCGCGACGGTGCCGCAGATCGACAAGGAGGGCGCGTACGCGCTGGGCGCCACCCGGTGGGAGATGATCCGCGGCGCCGTCTGGCCGCACAGCCAGGGCGGCGTCGTCGGTGCGGTGCTGCTCGGCCTGGGGCGCGCCATGGGCGAGACGATCGCGGTCGCGCTGGTGATCGGCGCGTCGCCGGAGATCACCTCGCACCTGTTCGCCCCCGGCTACAGCATGCCCTCGGTCATCGCCAACCAGTTCGGCGAGGCCACCGGCGTGTTCCGCGCCGGGCTGATGGGGATGGGCGTGCTCCTGTTCGTCTTCACGATCATCGTCAACGTGCTGGCCCGGGGCGCCGTGGAACGCAACGCCAGAAAGAAGCGTGGTGCCTGATGGCCGCCCTCACTGCTGAGCCAGGGAAGGTCGACCTGCGCGAGCCGGCCGGCTGGCGGCGCACCAAGAGCCGGATCATGACCACGCTGATGGTGCTCTCTTTCGTCCTCGTAATGATCCCGCTGGGGTTCGTCCTGTACACCGTGATCTCTAAGGGCGCCCCCGTCATCGGCTGGTCCTTCCTGACCAGCAACATCCCGCCGAACGTGGTGCCGCTCGGCACGGGCGGCATGGGGCCGGCGATCCTTGGTACCATTGAGATAACGGCCCTGGCCACGGTCATTGCCGTACCGCTCGGAATCCTGGGCGCGATCTACATCAACGAGTACGGCGGTAAGGGGATAGTGGCCCGGGTCGTCCGGTTCATGGCCGACGTGATGACCGGCGTTCCGTCGATCGTGATGGGCCTGTTCATCTTCTCGATCTGGGTGCTGCACTTCGGCTTCTCCGGGCTGGCCGGGGCCTTCGCGCTCGGCTGCCTGATGTTGCCGATCGTGATCCGCTCCAGCGAGGAGATGCTGAAGCTGGTGCCGAACTCGCTGCGCGAGGGCAGCTACGCCCTCGGCGCCACCAAGGCTCGCGTCGTGGCGACCGTCGTGCTGCCGGCCGCCCTCGGCGGCATCGTCAGCGGCGCGCTGCTCGCCGTGGCCCGGGCCGCAGGCGAGACGGCGCCGCTGCTGTTCACCATCCTGACGGTGTTCACCGCGAATCCGAACGTGTTCAGCGGCGCCGACACCGCGCTGTCCGCGCAGATCTTCGTGAACGCGTCGTCGCCCTACGCCGGCGCGGAGGGCCGCGGGTGGGGCGCGGCGCTCACGCTCATCGCGATCGCGTTCATCCTCATGATTACCGCCCGACTCGTCACCGCGCGATTCGCCCGATATGCGCGCTAGAGATACCTACCGCTGGGGACAACATGCAAGATCCTGAGCAGAGCCTCGTCACCACCTCGCTGCCCAAGCCGGCGGCGCTGCGGGAGCAGGGCGCAGCGAGCCCCGACATGCCGGGTGCGCCGGTCTTCGAGGCAAGGAACGTCTCGATCTACTACGGGTCCTTCCGGGCCGTCACGCACGTCTCGCTGACCATCTACGAGAACGACATCACGGCGTTCATCGGCCCGTCCGGTTGCGGCAAGACGACGGTGCTGCGGACGCTGAACCGCATGAACGACCTCGTGGACGGCGCCCGCGTCGAGGGCGACGTGGAGTACCGCGGCGCGCCGCTGTACGCCCCCGGCGTCTCCCCGACCGCCGTCCGCCGGCGCATCGGCATGGTCTTCCAGAAGCCCAACCCGTTCCCGAAGTCGATCTATGACAACGTCGCGTACGGGCCGCGCATCAACGGCGAGCGCAAGAAGGGCAAGCTGGACGAGATCGTCGAGCGCTCGCTGCGTCAGGCCGCGCTGTGGGACGAGGTGAAGAACCGCCTGAACAAGTCGGGCCTGGGCCTGTCGGGCGGGCAGGCGCAGCGGCTGTGCATCGCCCGCACGCTCGCGGTCGAGCCCGATGTCGTCCTCATGGACGAGCCCTGCTCCGCGCTCGACCCGATCGCGACGGGCAAGATCGAGGACCTGATGCGGGAGATCAAGTCGCAGTACACCATCGTCATCGTCACGCACAACATGCAGCAGGCCACCCGGGTCAGCGACCGCACCGCCTTCTACTCCGTGCTCCGTGACGACAAGAACGACACCCGCACCGGCGTGCTGGTGGAGTACGGCCGCACCCAGCAGATCTTCGAGGACCCCGCCGACCCGCGCACGCAGGCCTATGTCACCGGCCGGGTGGGCTGAGCCCGGTGGCCGGAATCGTCGTCGGCGTCGACGGCTCGGAACACTCCCGCCACGCCCTGGCCTGGGCCATGCGCGAGGCCGCGCAGCACCAGGTCCCGCTGACGGTCATGGCGGTTCATGCTGCCCCCGCCCGCATAGCCACCAGGATCTACTGGAACGTGCCTGACATCGCGGGCACCTTCGACCCGGAGCCAACGCGGAAGGCCGTACAGGAACTTGTAGACGAGGTGGCGAGCGAGATGACCGAGCCGCCGCCCGAGGTCACCGTGAGCGTGCTTCAGGGCGATCCGGCCGAAGAACTCGTCAGGGCGTCGCGCGACGCCGACCTGCTCGTCGTGGGGTCCCGCGGCCGCGGAGGATTCAGCAACCTGCTGTTGGGCTCGGTGAGCGGCAAGGTCACGCACCACGCCGCCTCCCCCGTCGTGGTGGTCCCGGCGAACCGCTTACAGGCCGGCTCCCCGGGCCGGGTCCCCTCCAGAACCTGCCAGGTAGGCAACCCGGCGGGCGATGTTGACCGCGTGGTCGCCAAGGCGCTCGTAGAAGCGCGCCACCAGCGTCATCTCCATCGTCACCGGCAGCGTCATCCCCCCGGAGGCCAGCTCGGCGATCAAGCTGGCGTGAAGCTCGTCCATCTCGTCGTCACGCGCGTCCAGCGTCACCGCGACGGAACGGTCTCGCTGGTACCAGGAATCCACCGCCTGGCGCCACATTTCGGATGCGAGCTTCCCCATCCGCTCGATGATCCCCCGGGTCCTCGGCGACATGTCCTCGCCGAGGATATGGTTGGCGCGGGTGGCGATCTGTACCACCAGGTCGTGGGAGCGCTCGAGCTCGGGCACGATCCGCAGCACGGAAAGCAGGAAGCGCAGGTCTGAAGCCACCGGCGCCTGCAGCACGATCACCCGGTTGACCAGTTCCTCGATCTCCGGATAGAGGGCGTCGATGACCTTCTCGCGTTCGAGCAGGACCTGAATGACCTCGTTGCTACCGCCCAGGAGCGCCTCGGTCGCCCCGGGCAGGTCCTCGGCGACCATGGCGAACAGTTCGATGACCTTGGCCTCGATGGCCTCCAGGTCGCGCTGGAACTCCTGGCGTCGCTCGGTCATTCTCCAAGCCTAACGGGCGGAAAATGGTCAAACCCTGGCCGGACGTCATGTTCACGGGCTGTACGCCTGCCGTTAACGGGCTCGGGGGCGCGGCCGCGATGCACGCTGCCCGCGACCGCGCCCCCAACGCGTCCGGTCCGGTCAGATCGTGACTTCGACCTTCGTCACCCGGCCGTAGTCCGCCTCCACCACGCGTTCGGCCCGCAGGCCGCCCGGGGCGAGCACGCGCAGGGTCCACGATCCCGGCGCGGCGAAGAACCTGAAGCCGCCGTCGTCGCCCAGCGGGACCTCGGCCACGAACTCCTCACCGGTGCCGAGCAGGCGGGCGTACCCGGTGGCTACCGGCGTGCCGCCGTGGACGACCCGGCCTTCCACGACCGCCTGGCCGTCGGCCGCCGCCGACTTGCTGGCCCCGCCCACCGGCGCGCCGCACCCGCCGGGGCTCAACGGGCGTCACCGAGTTCGATCGGCACCCCGACCAGCGACCCGTACTCGGTCCACGAGCCGTCGTAGTTCTTGACGTTCGGGAGTCCGAGCAGTTCGTGCAGCACGAACCAGGTGTGCGCGGAGCGCTCGCCGATCCGGCAGTAGGCGATGGTGTCCCGGCCGAAGTCCAGGCCCGCGTCACCCTGGTACAGCCCGCGGAGTTCGTCGTCGGACCGGAACGTGCCGTCCTCGTTCGCCGCCTTGGACCACGGCACGTTCCGCGCGGTCGGGATGTGCCCGGCCCGCTGGGCCTGCTCTTGCGGGAGGTGCGCCGGGGCCATCAGCCTGCCCGCGAACTCGTCCGGGGAACGGACGTCGACCAGGTTGCGCTTGCCGATCGAGTCGATCACCTCATCGCGCAGGGCGCGCAGCGAGCGGTCCTGCTCGCCTGCGGTGTACGTGGTCCGCGGGCGCTCGGGCACGTCGGTGCTGAGCTCGCGCGAGTCCAGTTCCCACTTCTTGCGGCCGCCGTCGAGCAGCAGCACCTTGTCGTGCCCGTACAGCTTGAAGTACCAGTACGCGTACGCGGCGAACCAGTTGTTGTTGCCGCCGTAGAGCAGGACCGTGTCGTCGTTCGAGATGCCCCGCTCGGACATCAGCGCCTCGAAGCCCGTCTTGTCCACGAAGTCGCGGCGGACCGGGTCCTGCAGGTCCTTCTTCCAGTCGAGCTTGACCGCGGTCGGGATGTGGCCCTTGTCGTAGGCGCTGGTGTCCTCGTCTACCTCGACGATGACGACACCAGGGTCACCGATATGGGCCTGGGCCCAGTCGGCGTCCACGAGGACGTCGGAACGGCTCATGGTGGGTATTCCTCCTTCTCCGGCTCGGGCCGCTAGGCGGACGGCCGGACTCTTAGGGTGCGCTGGATGAACAGATATACCTGGCAGCCCAGGCAGAAATCGAAGGCCGCGTTGAGGAAGGCCGCGACCAGCGCGAGCGCGGTCAGCGCGAGGCCTGCCACGGTCGCGCCCGTGGCGTAGCCGAGAACCCCGCCGAGCGCGAAGACCATGCCCACGCCCTGCGCGAATCTGGGCGCCGCCTCGGCCTCGGTACGGCTGGGCGGCCCGAGCCGGGGGCGGATGACCCGACGGAACAGGACGCCGTACGGCGCGTACCGCAGCCCGGCCAGGGCACCGATAGCGAATACGAGCGCCTGGGCGCCGAGCAGCCAGGCACTCCGGGTGATCAGGACCGCCGCTAGGACCGCGACGGTGATCGCGGCGCCGAATCGCGCGCCGCGCGGGTCGATTTCCATGGTCGTGCTCCTCGCCGCCAAGCAGGCTGCCTCTCTTCCTCTCTCCCGTCAAGCGCTGCCCGCCCGTCACGCGGATATCGCGGCACCGGAGGTAGCCGCACGCGGCGCCGGGAGATCCCTGGATCAGGCAGCCGGACGAGGACAGATGGCGGTGGCGACGCGGCAGAAGTCGACGGCGCGCCGCTTGGTCAGCAGTTCCGCTGCCTGCGAGATCACGAACCAGATGCTATGCGGGCTAACTCTGCCTGTCACGTCCACCACCCGCGTTATTCCCGCCATCGCCGGCCGGTTCGGTAAGGATCCCGAGCGCCGCGATCACGTCGGCCTGGCGCGGCTGGCCCACCGCGCGCTTGACGACGGCGCCGTCGGGGCCGAGCACGAGAACGGTGGGAGTGCTGGTGACGCGCAGCCGGCGGGCCAGGTCAAGGCGCGCGGCGGCGTCGATCTCGACGTGCGCCACGCCGTCCATCATCCGCGCCACCTGGGCCAGGATCTGCCGCGTCGGGCGGCACGGTGCGCAGAAGGGCGTCGAGAACTGGACCAGGGTGGCCTGCTCCCCCAGCCGGGTGCCGAGGTCGGCCTCGGTCAGGATGCCGCGGTCCTGGCCGGGCGCCCCGGCGGGACCGACCGCCGGCCCGGCCCGGAACCGCCCGCCGCGCCGCTTGAGGGCAACCCCCACCGCGGTAGCCACGGCCAGCGCCGCGGCCAGCGCGATCAGCCCGCTCATCACGCCCATAGACAGCACGGGCGCGACGCGATCAATTCCCGGTCAGGTCGGAATGACGGTGACGAGCACCTGGTGGTTCGCGGTGATCTGGAACTTGCTGAGCCCCCCGGCCGTGCTCGGCATCGAGCCCGCGTACCAGACGTGGCCCTCGTCGCTGGCCGTCGTCCAGGCCGCTACCTCAGTCCGGGTCCCGTTCGGGTGAACCACCCACAGCTCGCACGTGGTGCCCATCGGGATGCGGTTCACGAGCACCTCGAAGGCGTGGCCCCACTTCTCGTTCGCGTAGGCGACGGTGGCGCTGGCCCCGGACTGGCCCGTCGCCGCCGCGGTATCCCAGGCCGTCTCGGATCCGGCCGGGATGAACTCCTTCGTGGTCGTGGACGTGGCGGCCTTGAGCCCGCCGAACAACCCGCCCGCGATGACCACGGCGGCCGCGGCCACCGAGACGTAACGCCACCGTTCCCTGCGCCGCCTGGCCTTGGCCAGGTCGAGTACCGTGCCGAGCAGCTCGGCCGGCGGGGGCTCGTCGCTGAACATGTGCACGGGGTCGTCCGCGCTGATCCGGCTGACCTCATCCGGGTCCAGCCTGGCCAGCAGCGCGGGCAGGCCCGCCAGGCCCGCGAGTTCGTCGCGGCACTCCTGGCAGGTCTCCAGGTGGGCGTCGACCATGCCTCGCTCCACGGGGTCGATCGCGCCGAGCACGTACACGCCAAGCGATGGCCTGGCCTCGGTGCAGTCCCATATCGGCGTCATGGCGCCAGTCCTCGTTCCTGCAGCGCCAGCTTGAGCGCTTTCAGCGCGTAAAACGTCCGGGATTTCACGGTACCCGGCGGTATGCCCAGCGTCGCGGCCGCCTCCGCGACCGAGCACCCTCGGTAGTAGGTCTCGATGATCACTCGCCTGTGGTCGGGCCGCAGCGACGCCAGCGCGTCGGCGACGGCCCACGACTCAAGGGTCCGGTCGGCGTCGTCGTCCGCCGGAAGGAGTTCGAGGGCCGCCTGCGCGGTCTCGGGCGGCCTCGCTTGCCGTGCGCGGTAGGAATCGACGGCAAGGTTGCGCGCGACCGCGAACAGCCACGGCCTGGCCGGCCGGTCGGCCAGCGCCTCGGGATGGCGCCACGCCCGCACTATCGTTTCCTGCACTAGATCCTCCGCACGCTGCCTGTCGCCGCCCGTGAGGTGGAGGGCATAGCGGAGCAGGGCTCCGCCGTGTTCGGCGTACAGTGCCCGGACAAAGGCCTCATCGGCCACCCGCCCGGAGCGGGGCGCGGTTCCCGCGTTTGGCACACCCATAAGAACGTGTGCCTGCGCAGGGCGGTTCAACCGGCCAGGAAACTTGCCGTTGCCGGGCGCCTGGCCCGGCATGTCAGAGCCCGGAGGGCTTCCAGATCCGTGCTGGCTCATCCTCACTCAGGCCTTGCTCGGCGTGTGCCTAGGGGCGCGCGACGCGGATGTGACTTCGGAACGTAAATGTGCGGACACACTAGGACGTTATCCACTCAGTGTGCCGCATTTGCCGCGGAATGCCCAGCCCCGTCATGATCGGTCCTGACCGGCCTGTCAGCCTCCCGCGAATTGCGGCAGCACCTCGATGCGGGCGGCGTCGGGAAGGACCAGTTCGGCGGCCGCCTGCCGGCCCGCAGGCGCACCGTCGACCAGGAAGGAGGACGTGGCGAGGACCGAGCGCAGCCGCCCGTCGTCCCCGCGCCGCGCCACAATCTCCTCCAGGGCCTCGGCCAGCGTCGCGGCTTCCACCGACTCCTCGGCCACGCCTGCCGCCTGCTTGGCCGCCGCCCAGTACTGGATTGTTACCTTGGCCATGATGGATATCATCTTCTCAGCGGGACCCGGGCGCCGTTGCCCCCGGGTCCTTGTCTGTTTTATACACGGTAGGGACGACGGTGCGGCCGCACCGGCGAGTGGAGGTGCCCTCGGGTGAGCGACCTGCTGCTGATCACCGGCGTGCTCGAGCCGTCCTCGGAAGTGCTGCCCGCCCTCGGGCTCCTGCTGCACCCGGTCCGTGTGCTGCCCGCGGACGCTTCCGCCCTGGTGGAGGCGCCGCCCGCCGACGCCGTCCTGGTGGACGCCCGGCGCGACCTGGCGCACGCCAAGAGCATGTGCGCCCTGCTTCGCACGACCGGCCTGGACTGCCCGCTCATCGCCATCGTGACCGAGGGCGGGCTCGCGGCGGTCAACGCCGAGTGGGGCATCGATGACGTGATCGTGCAGACGGCCGGGCCCGCGGAGGTCGAGGCCAGGATCAGGCTCGCCATCGGCCGCCGGGTGATGGCGGCCGTGACCGGTGCTCCGGACGAGATCCGGTCGGGCGAGCTGGCCATCGATGAAGCCACCTACGCCGCCCGGCTGCGCGGGCGGGTGCTTGACCTGACGTTCAAGGAATTCGAGTTGCTGAAGTTCCTCGCCCAGCATCCCGGCCGGGTCTTCACCCGCGCTCAGCTGCTGCAGGAGGTCTGGGGTTACGACTACTTCGGCGGCACCCGGACGGTCGACGTGCACGTCCGCCGGCTGCGCGCCAAGCTCGGCGCCGAACACGAGGCCCTGATCGGCACGGTGCGCAACGTCGGCTACCGTTTCGTGCCGGCCAAGGGCGAAAGGGCCGAGCGGACCCCGGGACCCTCCGGAGCCCTGCGCGGCTATGGCGGCCGCGCCGCGACGCCCGTCCGATGACCGAGCGGTCCACCACCGGCCACCGGTTGACCGCGGCCCAGGTCACCGAGGTTCTCGCCCTGGCGCACGCCGCGGCGGACCGCGACGGGGTGGCGCCGCTTTCTGAGCACGTGCTGCTCCACCTGCGCTACGAGGGCACACGCGACGGCCCGGGCTCGGGCCGCGACTTCGCGGCGACCGTGGACGAGAAGATCGCTGGCTATGCGTACCTGGACCCGCCGGCGCTGCGCCAGCCGGCGGAGCGGGACGCGCCGGGCGCCCCGCCACCGGACCTGAGCGGTGAACTGGTGGTCCACCCGGACTACCGGCGGCACGGGCTCGGCCTGGCGCTCGTGCGTGAACTCATCGCCGTGGCGGACGGGTTCCCGATCAGGCTGTGGGCGCACGGAGACCTGCCCGCCGCCGCGAAGCTGGCGAAGGCGGCCGGCTTCGAGCGCGTCCGCGCGCTGTGGCAGATGCGGCGATCGCTGGCCGGCCCGCTGGATCAGCCGGTGTTCCCGGCCGGGAGCACGCTGCGCACCTTCCGTCCCGGGCAGGACGAAGACGAGTGGCTGGGCCTCAACCGCCGGGCGTTCGCCAGCCACCCGGAGCAGGGGGCCTGGACCAGGCACGACCTGGACCTGCGCGAGCGCGAGCCGTGGTTCGACCCCGCGGGCTTCTTCATCGCGGAACGTGACGGCACCATGGCGGGCTTCCACTGGACCAAGGTGCACGGGCCGGCCGACGCGCCGGGAAGCGTGGGCGAGGTCTACGTCGTCGGCGTGGATCCCCGCGAGCAGGGCACGGGGCTCGGCCGGGCGCTGACCCTGGCCGGGCTGCGCTACCTGCGCGGCAGGGGCCTCGCCGAGGCGATGCTGTACGTCGACGAGGATAACGCTCCCGCGATCAGGCTCTACGAGGGACTGGGCTTCACCCGCTGGGGAACGGACGCGATGTACCGCCACGCGGGGGGACACCCCCCGCGAACCCCCCGGTCGTAGCTGACCGCGGGGACACCCCCCGCGTACCCCCGGATCCCGCGAACCCCCGGTCGTAACTTGCCCGAGATACCTCCCGGCGGACCCCCGAGGCCAGTTGCCCGCGGGGACACCCCGCGGGCCGCGGGCCTAGTTGTCGTTGATGCCGAGCGCCTCGTCGAGTTCGGCAGGCGTCAGCCGCCGGTCGGTGGCCGCCACCGCGCTCAACACCTCCGCGTAGAGCTCGATCTCGTCAAGGGCGACGCGGTTGTGAACACGAAGATCCAACTGCTGGGGAATCGTGCTCACCTCCGGCGCTGGTCGCGGCTCAGTTCGCTTACGCCCCACGTTACGTGCCGACACTGCTCCTCCGCATGACCCAACAGGGCCATTCGCTTACCACCTTCACGTGCGGTTTTACCCACCTGGGCGGTAACGATTCCGCCAAACTACCGCGCAGTCCCCGTCAATCCGGTAGAGGGCGCCACAACCACCCCATCCGCATCTCCGTCAAAAGTACTGATAATATTCAACACCGCGCGTTGCCTGTAAAACCGGATAAAACTGGACAGTAGTTCGTTTCGGTTGCGCACGACAGTGCAGACAGACAAGAGTCATGCACGTATTGCCCCCGTCCCGCCCGTCATGAGCTCGCATACTACAGAGGCAGGGCCCGCCAGATCACTCAGGTGGTCCCGTGTCTCGCTAGCATCGCTCAGCTCGGACACCGATTCGCCTACTTCCAGCTAAATGATCCCGGGAAGCCATGAATGACAACAGTGATCTGCTGCCGAACCTAGCCACCGAAGATGCATTCGAAATGCAGATGCGCGGATACAGCCGCCGTCAGGTAGACGAGTTCATCGCCCGGTGCCGCAGCCAGATCAGAGACCTAGAGCAGCGACTTGCCCGTGCCCTTGACGACCAGGAGGAACTCAAGCACGACCTGGCCACGGCCCGCCAGCAGGCCCTGGGCGCCAAGCCCGCGCACGAGGAAATAAGCGAGCGCATCGCGCAGATCCTGAAGCTGGCCGATGACGAGGCCAGGTCTCAGAAGTCCAAGGCGCACGAAGACATAGCCAAGCAGCGCAACGACGCCCAGCAGGAGGTGGACAAGACCCGAGCCGAGGCGCGCGAGCAGGCCGAGCGCATGCTGACCGCCGCCCAGGAGCAGGCCGAGCGGGCCATCACCTCCGCCCGCGCCGAGGCGGACAAGACCGTGACCGCCGCCCGCGCCGAGGCCGATCACACCACGACCGAGGCCAGGAAGAAGTCCGAGGCCGTGATGGCCGACGCCAAGGCACAGGCCAAGAAGGCGCTCGACGAGGCCACGGCCCGGGCCACGGCCATCCACGACGGCGCGGAGCGCCGGCTGAACCTGCTGTCCACCAGGCACGCGGACACGATCAAGCGGCTCACCGAGATCCTCGACGGAGTGTCGGGCCTCGTGGCCGCCGAGACCGCCCGCATGTCGCTGGAGGACGAGGTTGACCAGGCCACCGCCAAGGCGATCGGGTCGGCGGCCGCGTCTCCGGTCGGGTCGAACGGTCCGGGCCGCAACGGTCCCGCTGCCCCGGGCGCGCCGCGCCCAGGGGCGCCGCAGGCCGCCGACGCGCCGTCCCGCCCGGCTCCGGGGCCGCAGACGCAGCCGTCCCCGCAGGTCCAGGCCGCCCCGCTGCAGGAGAAGACCACCCAGGCGCGCGCCGGGGTGACTGACCCGAGCGGGCCGGTCGGTGGCGTTCGCGGCGTGCCCGGCGACGACGACTAGCCCGCACCAACCCGTTCAGACGGCGGCGCCTGGCCCTGGGCTAGCAGGTCCAGGCGCCGTAGGATGACGCCCTCGCGCAGCGCCCACGGGCACAGTTCGACCTGATCGATGCCCAGCAGGTCGAGGATGGCGTCGGCCACGACGGCTCCGGCCGGAAGCTGCGCCACGCGGCTGGCCGAAACTCCGGGCAGCCTCGCCCGCTCGGCCTGGGACATGGCCGGAAGCCGTTCGGCCAGGGCCGCGACGTCGGCGTGCCTGAGCACGCGCTTGACGTAGGGGCCTTCGCCGGACGGCGCCGCCCCGGCGATCCTGGCCAGCTGCCTGAAGGTCTTCGACGTGCCGACCGCGTGGTCGGGCGGCCCGTGCCGCAGCAGGCCGCCGGCCTCCCGGGCGATGACGGCCCGCACGTGCCTGCGCATGCCGCGCACCTCCTGCGCCGACGGCGGGTCCGACGTGAACCAGTCCCTGGTGAGGCGGCCGGCGCCGACCGGCAGCGAAGCCATCACCTCCGGCTCCTCGTCGATCCCCGACGCCACCTCCAGCGAGCCGCCGCCGATGTCGATCACCAGCAGCCGCCCTGAGGACCAGCCGAACCACCGCCTCGCCGCCAGGAACGTGAGCCGCGCTTCCTCATCGCCGGTCATCACGGTGATCTGCACCCCGGTCTGCTCGCGTATCCGGGCCAGCACCTGCTCGCCGTTCACCGCCTCGCGGATGGCCGAGGTCGCGAACGCGATCAGGTCCTCGACCCCCTTGTCCTCCGCGATGCGCAGCGCCTCCTCGACGACGCCGCGCAGGCTCCGCTCGCCCGGCCCGGACAGCGAACTCCCGTTCTCCAGGGATTCTGCGAGCTTGAGTTCGGTCTTGTGCGAGGAGGCAGGCGCCGGCCGCGCCCCCGGGTAAGCGTCCACCACGAGCAAATGCACCGTGTTGGACCCCACATCCAGCACCCCAAGTCGCATACCCTGACGCTACCCTGCCGCCGCTCCCTGGTGATCCGCTCGCGCCACATGAGACCATTTGGCGGTATTTCAGATAATTTATTCCGAACGATCGGTGGTGCGCGGACCCGGAGTACGGGGAGGTCTTGGAATGCGCAACGGGGACGTGTCCTACTGGTGGCACGCTCGCGGCGGCCCGCCGGCGCAGCGGCCGTCGCTCCCGGCCAGCACCGACGCCGACGTGTGCATCGTCGGCGCCGGCTACACCGGCCTGTGGACGGCCTACTACCTCAAGCGGGCTGACCCCGGGCTCCGGATCGTGGTGCTCGAGGCCGCATTCGCCGGGTTCGGCGCTTCCGGCCGGAACGGCGGCTGGGTCACGGCCGGCCTGCCGGGCTCGCGCTCCCGTTACGCCATGCACCCGGGCGGCACGCGGGGCGTCCGCGAACTCGAGCGGCACCTGCGCGAGACGGTGGACGAGGTGGGCCGGGTGTGCGCCGAGGAGGGCATCGACGCGGGCTACGTGAAGGGCGGCACGCTCACCGTCGCCACCTCTGCGGCACAAGACGCCCGGATCCGCCAGCAACTGGTCGCAGCACGGTCCTGGGGCGATGACACCACCGTCGTTCGGTATCTGGATAAAGACGAACTAACCGGGCGGCTGCAGGTGGCCGGGGCCGTCAGCGCCCTGTACTCGCCGGACTGCGCGCGGGTGCAGCCGGCCGACCTCGTGGCCGGGCTCGCCGAGGCCGTGGCCCGCTCCGGCGTCCTGCTGTACGAGGGGACCCCGGTCGCCTCGATCACGCCCGGGCTGGCCCGGACGCCGGCGGGCGACGTACGCGCGCCGTGCGTCCTGCGGTGCACCGAAGGGTTCACGACGGAACTGCCGGGACAGGCGAGGACGCTTCTCCCGATGAACAGCTCGATGGTCGTCACGGGCCCGCTCAGCGAACAGGCCTGGCGCTCGATCGGCTGGAACGGCTTCGAGACGCTCGGCGACGAGGCGCACGCGTACATGTACGCGCAGCGCACCGCGGACGGGCGGATCGCCCTGGGCGGGCGCGGCGTCCCCTACCGCTTCGGATCGGGGCTTGATCACGGCGGCGAGGTCGCGCCGTCGACCATCGCCCAGCTCGGCCGGATCCTGCGCCGCATGTTTCCCGCGGCGGCCGAAGCCGGAATCGAGCACGCGTGGTGCGGGGTGCTGGGGGTGCCGCGGGACTGGTGCGCCACGGTCGTGATGGACCCGCGCACCGGCCTCGGCTGGGCCGGCGGTTACACCGGCCAGGGGGTGGCCGCCTCGAACCTGGCCGGGCGGACGCTCGCCGACCTGGTACGAGGCGTCTCCAGCCCGCTGACCACGCTGCCCTGGGTGGGGCACCGGTCACCCCGCTGGGAGCCCGAGCCCCTGCGCTGGGCCGGGGTCCGCGGTCTCTACGCCCTGTACCGGACGGCGGACCGGCTGGAGGACGCCCGCCGGTCCGCGCGCACGTCGCTGCTCGCCCGCGCGGGTGACCTGATCTCCGGTATCCCGCACTGATCCCGCACTGACCGTGACGTCGTGACCAGGCCATCTGGGCTCGCTTGGCCAGTGTTAAACGGCTACGCTCAAATTCAATATGTTCAATTACAGCTGGCTGAAATACTGGAAATCGGGCCTTACGTCGTTCGTCGTCGTGCTTGGCCTGTCGCTGGCCTGGTCATTTCTCCCGCACCTGTGGTTCTGGATTGTCGTCGCCTGCGGGGGCAGCACGGCGGGGCTGGCCTGGCTCAGCCGCGACGGGTGGCGTCAGACGGGCCTGGCCGATCCCGTCCCCAAGCGGCACAAGACGCGCAAGAGGGGCCGCGCCATCCCCTCGCAGGCAGGCGCCATGGTCATCCCGGGCATCGAAGGCCGCACGCGCCGCCGCACCGACGTACTGCACCCGGACGCCACGGTCACCCTGGCCGGCGAGCGCCGGGCCGCGGGCATCGAGGACGTGTTCGCCGAGCTCGACAGCAACCTGGTCGGCCTCGTCCCGGTGAAGAAGAAGGTCGAGGAGATCTCCTCGCTGCTGCTTGTCGACCGGGTGCGGCAGCGGTTCGGCCTGTCGGCGCCGCGGCCGAACCTGCACATGTGCTTCACCGGGGCGCCCGGCACGGGCAAGACCACGGTGGCGCTGCGGATGGCCGACCTGCTGCACCGCCTGGGCTACCTGGAAAAGGGGCATCTCGTTCACGCCATGCGCGATGACCTGGTTGGGGAGTTCATCGGGCAGACCGCGCCGAGGACCAGGCGGGTCCTCGAGCGGGCCTTCGGCGGGGTGCTGTTCATCGACGAGGCGTACTACCTGTACCGCGAGCACGACTCCAAGGACTACGGGCAGGAAGCGATCGACATCCTCCTGCAGGTGATGGAGAACGAGCGCGACAAGCTGGTGGTCATCGTGGCCGGCTACAAGGACCGCATGGACGAGTTCTTCGAGTCCAACCCCGGCATGAGCTCCCGGATCGCGCATCACCTCGACTTCGCCGCCTATGGGCAGGACGAGCTCATCGCCATCGGGCGGGCGATGCTGGCCCGCGCGTCCTACTACATGTCCGCCGAAGCCGAGGACGCGTTCCGTGAGTACCTGGAGATACGGATGCGGCAACCGCGCTTCGCCAACGCCCGCAGCGTCCGCAACGAGCTCGAACGCGCCCGGATGCGCCACGCGTTCCGCCTGGCCTCCGAACCGGAACTGAGCCGGAGCCGGGATGACCTCATGCGCATCGAATCCCTGGACATCCTCTCCAGCCCGGTCTTCTCCCTCTCGCCCGCGGACTCGCTGACCGTCATCGACGAGTAGGCCGCGCCGCTGCTGGTGCTGGCGGGGTACGCCGTGGTGTTCGGCTTCCTGGCCAAGCGCTTCTTCAGGTGGGAGTAGCGCGGCCCGTAGGCTGGCTAGCAAGGCCCGCCGCGACCACCGGAGTGAACCATGGCCGACGATCGATATGAACCGAACCGGGTGCTCGGCTTCCCGATAAGGGCCGATCGGCCGGGCCAGCAGCGTCCTGAGGGAAAGGGCCAGCAGCGCCCTGACGGACAGCGCGGGGAACCGCAGCGCGTGATGGGATTTCCGGTTGATTCGTTCGGTCCTGTCGACCTCGATTGGCTTGTGCCGCTGGTCCATCCGATCCGGGAGTACCGGCGATGGGTACGGCGACGGCGCCTGGGGCCGTACGCGACCGACGAAGACGAACCCGGGCCAACGCGCTGAGCGCCTCCTCTGTAGTAGGTCGCGCCCTCTTTACCCGGATCCGTCCCATGGCTACGGTGGCCCGATCTCGGCTATGGGAAGGATGAGGCGTGAGCGAACTGTGGTGCAGGAGCGCTGTCGAACTGGCCGCTTCGATCCGCGAGCGCAGGGTGAGCAGCCGCGAGGTCATCCAGGCTCACCTGGACCGGATCGAGGCGGTCAACCCTCACCTCAACGCCATCGTCCGTCTCACCCCCATCGACCCGGTCAGACTCGGGCCACGCACACCAGAGTCGAATCCGGGAGCCGCAGGTCACGGCGGTGAATAAAGTACCGCTCCTTGAGGGCCGCCGCGTCGAACAGCGTCATCGATGAGAACCCGGCTCTTTCGAGCAGGTCGGCGCAACCGCTTCGGGTGTAAGCGGCCCGGATGGGTTCCCCTTCCCTGCTCACCACTTCCGCGGCCGTCGCCCGGACCGCATGGGTGAGGTCGTCGGTCCCGTCGCCAGTCCCGTCGTCGGCGAGGAGGAAGTTGACCACGAGGGTGGTCCCGGCGCCCTGCTGTGCGATGACCTTCAGCACCTGCTCGGTCACCGGGCGCTCAAGGTACATCGTCACGCCGAGCCAGTTCCAGGTCGCCATGGCAGGAGTCTCGATGGTGCTGAGCGAGCGCGCGGCCAAGTCCACGGCCAGGAAGCGGACGTTGGCGGGCTCACCGAGCTGGCGTTCGGCCAGTGCCCGGCGCTTCAAGCGCTGGGTCGCCGGGTGGTCGATCTCCCAGATCCGGAATCGGCCGGCTTCTGGGTGCCGCCACGCAAAGGTATCCAGCCCGGCACCGAGCAGGATGTAATCGCGGCGGTATTCGGCCAGCCCTTCTAGGGCTGTATCTTCCGCGAGCCGGCTCCGGACGGCGTGCGCGAGCCGGAATGCGGCCCTCACCTCCGGTGCCCATCGGGCGATCTCCGCCCGCACCTCCTCCAGACTGCGGCGATCCAGTAGCCGCTCGGAAAGGGTGTCCTCGAGCACCCACGGTGGCGCGTCTTCCCGCACGTGGGCGGCACGCAGCACCGCGCTGCCCATGGCCGTCCTGCTCGGCTCGTCTGGCATGGCTCCGCGCGCTCCGTCTCCTCGCACTACGTCTCCGCGCGCTCCGTCTCCTCGCACTACGTCTCCGCGCGCTCCGTCTCCTCGCACTACGTCTCCGCGCGCTCCGTCTCCTCGCACTACGTCTCCGCGCGCTCCGTCTCCTCGCACTACGTCTCCGCGCGCTCCGTCTCCTCGCACTACGTGCACCGATCGTAAGCCGGCCGACCTGTGGTTATGCCCAATTTTCTTTGCATAAAATTCTGTGCACATTTATCCTTGCAGCGTGACTGAACCGCTGCAGCCCCATGAGGTGCGTGACGTCGAGGCGCTGCGGGTCCTGGCGCACCCGATGCGGCAGCGGATCCTGCGCTACCTGCGGCGGGCTGGGCCGGCAACCTCGACCACGCTGGCTCGTGACCTGGGCGAGAACAGCGGGATCATGAGCTACCACCTGCGCCAGCTGGCCGAGCACGGCTTCGTCCAGGAGATCGCCGAACACGGCCGGGGCAGGGAACGGTGGTGGCAGGTCACGCCGGAGCCGGTCTGGATCCCCCGCGAGGGCCTCAGCCCGGAGGCGCAGGCGGAGGCATCGGGGCTGCTGCCGCCGAGCCTGGCTGAGGAGCTGGAGGGCTTCCAGCGGTTCCGCGTGGCCCGCGAGGCGATGGGCGAATGGGGCCGGGGGACCTGGGCCGTCCGGCGGGCGAGGCTCACGCTCACCCGGGAAGAAGCTAGGCAGTTCATCGCCGATCAGCAAGAACTGATCGACCGTTACCAGCGGGAGCCGTCGGACGCCCCGGCAGACGCCCGGACCGTGGTGCTCGGGTTCCTGGCCTACCCCGAGCCTCCGCAGCGTGATGCGGCGGCGGCCCCGGAGCAGGGACCGGGCTAGGCGGTGAGGGCGTCGCCCATCGTGCCGAGCGGGGGTGCTCCGAGGGCGAGGAGGGCTTCGTGGAAGCGCCGGAGCGAGAATGCCTTACCCCAGGCGGCTAGAGCCTGGTCGCGGAGCGTCGTGATCTCGAGCTTGCCCCACGTGTAGCGCCCGTAGGTGGGGTCGTAGGTAGCCCTCGTCGCTTCGCTCCTGGCGGCCGGGCCGGCCAGGAAGGCGTCGGCCTCGAAGCGCGCCGTGGCGTCGTCCACGGTCATCGTCCCCCGGTGGATGCCGAGGGCGCAGGCAAGTCCGGTCACCCCGACGAGGGCGTCGAGGTAGACGCCGATGGCGAATCGGGGGTCGTCTGCCCTGAAGCCCTGGTCGACCATCAGCTCCTCGGCGTAGTGGGCCCATCCCTCCACGAACGCCTCCGAGAACAGGCTGCGCCGCACGTCTGTCCCGGGCGAGCTTGCGGAGCATCCGGCCGTGGGCGAAGTGACCGGGCGTGACCTCGTGGACCGTGATGGCGGGACCCATGGTGGCGCTGAAGACGGCCAGCCAGTCATGCTTGGCCTCCTCGTCCCAGGACTCCTCGGGCGGGGTGACGTAGTAGCGAGCCGGGGCGTCGTCCTCGAAAGGCCCGGTCCAGTACATCATGGCCGCAGCCCATCGCCGGGACGGGGGAGCCGGGCCGACCTCGCACGCGCCGCCCGGGGGCGGCAGGAGGTCGTTGCCGATCACGAACGCCGTGGCCTCGTCGATCGTCTCCCGGGCGGCGGCATAGATTCCCTGTTCACCAGGGTGGTCTCGGAGGAGTTCTGGTATCAGCCGCGACGGCGCCACCCCCGGCGACAATCGCTCGCACGCCTCATGGAGCCTGGCGCGAAGCCGGCCGCGCTCCTGGTCGGCTCGCTCCTCCAGGCGGCCGAAATCAACCGGCATCGACTCCGCGTCCCCGACCAGGCGGGCCAGCGTCGTCGCGCCGAGCGAGGCATCCGGGCGGCCCGAGGCGGCGGCATCCTCGATTCGCCTGAGCAGCCTGGCGTGCGCCTCCAGGGCGGCGACCTCGACATCGGCCGTGCCGCTGATTCCCTCGGCGAGTCCCCTCACCGCCTGGACGAGCGCTCCGGCCACCGGCGCCGGGACGGCCTGCAGCGACTCCAGGGAGGCGTCGACGGCCGCGGGCCATTGGCCGAGGTGTGCCTCCCGCGCCCTCCGGCGCTGCGGCTCGGGGGCGTACTCGCGGTCGTAGCAGGACACGTCCAGGTTCTGGATGTGGGGAAGCGGGTTCCACTGCAAGACCTCGGCCTCGGCTTCGGCCCGGGCGGCCCGCTCGGCCGCGAGCAGGTGACTCTCGTCGTGGGGGTCGGCGAGGCGCTCGCCCGGCGCACAGGGCCCGAGGCGGGCCAGGGCCGCCTTGCGGCCGCTCGGCGACAGGTCCATCACGACGCCGTCGTACTCGTGGACCCCTGCGAGCTCCCGGATGACCGGGACCTGCACGTCCCATACGGCTTTGAGGCGGCGATCAGGCACACATGCATTCTTCACGCGATGCCGATACTGCGGGTCGGCGGAGCCGCTTCCAGGACCCGCAAGTGGCCCATGTTTCCTGCCTCGAAATGGATCCTGATCCTGCGCCTCTCGACATCTAGCATCGGACTCAGACACCGAGTTAGGAGCGTCCGGTGGTCAGGTGATGGTTTGCAGGTCGCGTTCACGACCGGGACCGCCGTGGAGAGTTAGGGGACTGATGATTGCTCACGACCAGCCGCCGGCCCGGCCGAGGGTTGACTTCTATTTCGAACCCGGTCTGCCCGTTCGCCTGGATTACCTCGCGGTGGATCCTGGGGGTCGAGCAGCAGCGGCCGATCGACCTGCGCTTCCGCCTGATGAGCCTGTACGTGCTGAACGAGAACCGCGAGCTGCCCGACTGGTACCGCGACCTGATCGACAGGTCGATCGGGCCGGTGCGGGTGGCGATGGCCGCCGCGCAGCAGCACGGCGAGGAGGTCCTGCGCGACTTGTATACGGCCATGGGTAACCGCATCCACCGGGAGGACATCGAAGACTTCGACGAGATCTGCCGCCAGGCCCTCGCCGAAATCGGGTTGCCAGCCGAGCTGGCCGAGGCCGCGCACGCCCAGACCTACGACGAGGAGATACGCAAGAGCCACCACGAGGGCATGGACCCGGTCGGCGACGATGTCGGCACCCCCACCCTTCACGTGGACGGCATCGCCTTCTTCGGCCCGGTGCTGAACGCCATCCCGCGTGGCGCGGAGGCCCTGGCCGTGTTCGACGGAGTTCTGGCGCTGGCCCGCAATCCGCACTTCTTCGAGCTCAAGCGGACCAGGACCGGCGGTCTCGACGTCGGCTGAACGGAGACGGCCGCTGCACTGAGCCCGGACTCGCGGTCTGCGCGTTCGGGACCGGCATCTACGCCCCGCATGGAGCGCTAACCGGAAGGAAGCACCAATGCCCGTCGAACTGAACCACACCATCGTTCCCGCGCGCGACCCGCAGGCGTCGGCGCAGTTCCTCGCCGACATCCTCGGCCTGGCCGTCGACCCGCCGGTAGCGCACTTCACGCCGGTCACGCTGGCCAACGGCGTCAGCCTGGACTTCGATCGCTACGACCACATCGATGAGCACCACTACGCGTTCCAGCTGAGCGAGGAGGAATTCGAGGCTGCCTTCGGGCGGATCAGGAACAGCGGCATTACGTACTATGCCGATCCTGGCTGCCGCCAGCCCGGCCAGGTCTATACGAGCGGGAACGGCCGCCGCGGCACCTATTTCAGGGACCCGGACGGCCACCTTATGGAGATCCTCACCCCGATCCCAGCAGAGCAAGCGTGAGCGCGCTCAACCTGCAGATCGCCCTGACCACCGCAGCACGCGGAGCATCGGAGCGGCCAGCGCCGGCGAGTTCGCGGAGCTTGCCGCCCGCGAGTGACCGTGAGGGACCGCTTGTCACCGGAGGTTAGTGGTCCGGACCTGCACTGATCCTCGTGCCAGGCCCTGTAGTTTTGCTGGTTGCCGTGTCTGACGATGGCCCGGCGACCGGACGGCGGATGCTGACCGGTTCCGCCGACGACCGGCACCTCCGTTCACGCATGGCCATCTATGCGTATGCCGAGACGCCGGCGGAACCGCGGTGGCGCACCTCGGTGATCCCGTGGGACGGGACGCAGATCGTGGCCGATGTGGGATGCGGCAACGGGTTCGATCTGCGCCAGATCGTCCCGCAAGGCAGGTGCCATCACGCCATCGCCCTTGACCTGTCCGCCTACCGACATCCTGTCAGATGCTTCGCCGCCCCGGTGGCGGCGGCAAATGTCGGCACGCGCGGTTACCGTTTGCGCTATGTCCGCGTTGACGGGCGCGAAGTCCACGGCCCCGGCCGTGCTGACGTGGAGCGGGGTCACGGCTAGGCGGATGGCCCGCCACGCGCTGGCCGAGCCGACCGCGGACCTGGGTCCGGCCGGCATCGCCAGCCTGCTGTGCGGCGCGCACGCCCAGGTGCTGAGCGCGGCCGAACTGTCGATCGGGTGGCGCGTCGCCGGGGCGACCCGCGCCGATGTGCAACGCGCGCTGTGGCACCGTCACGGTTGGCCCGCACGCGTAGCCAGGCTCAGTTGGCAACCTGACATCAGAACGCGGTCAGGCCACCGTCAACCACCAGAGTGGTTCCGGTGATGTAGCTAGCGGCTGCGCTGGCGAGGAAGACGACGGCTGCCGCGAGCTCCTCCGGGTCGCCGGGCCGACCGGCGGGCAAGCGCGGCAGCTGGCTGTCGATGTACCCATCGGGGAACTGCTCTGTCATCTCCGAAGGGAAATAGCCGGGCGCGACGGCTGTCACGCGAATGCCCTTACGTCCGGTCCACTGGACGGCGAGGTCGCGCGTCAGCCCGATCAAGCCAGCCTTGCTTGCCGAATAGGCCGCTTGCGGGAGCCCGCCGCTGGCGAGCGCGGCGACGCTGGTGATGTTGATGATCGCGCTGCCGGGCTGCATGACGCGGCCGCAGGCTTGAGCCATCCAGTAGCAGCCGTTCAGGTTGATATCGATGACCTCACGGAACTGCTCGGGCTTCTCGCGCGTGGCTGGCACCGCTGTCCCCTTCCCCGCGTTGTTGACCAGGACATCGACACGCCCGAACGCGTCGATCGCTGCCTGGACGACAGTCGTGGCGCTCTCCGGTAGAGCAACGTCGGCGGCGACCGTAATGGCACGCCTGCCGACCTGCTCGACAATCTCGCGCGTGGCTTCGAGACGCTCCACGCGACGCGCCGCGAGCACGAGGTCTGCCCCTGCCTCGGCAAGCGCCTTGGCGAAGGCCACCCCAAGGCCCGAGGATGCCCCGGTCACGATCGCGACCTTGTCGTCGAGGCGGAAGCGGTCAAGCACCGTGGTCATGTCTGTCCTCTCGTTCAAAGGAACCCGTCCGGTAGGTGGCTGCCTCGTAATACGCCGCAGCGAGAGCGAGCAGAGCCTGACCGGTTTCGATCGCCGTTTGATGCTCTCGCGAACCCCGGATCAGGTCGCGACGATCGAGGAGAAGGTCGGGCATCGCTTCGTCTATTTTCGCGACTAGGCCTGCGGCAGCAAGCGAACCCGGGCGGCATACACCGCACAGGTCCGTCGCTACCTCGACCTGTTCGCCGACATGACGCCAGCCGGCGATCCGGACGATCCCCATCTCATCCTGGCGGCACTAGTCGGTGCGATAGCGCTGGCTCGCGCCGTCGACGATCCCGGGCTCTCCGACGCGATCCTGGACAGGGTCGGCCGAGCGCTGGACCGCCACGTTCAAGACGGGGGCGCACCATCCGCGCAGCCCCGGAAACCCGCAAGCTGATCTTCGCGGTATCGTCCGCGTCGGCCCTCGGGCGAACACACCTTAGGTCCGCCTTGCCGGGACGTGACGTCACTCAGCGCTTCCGGGCTCAAAAACCGTGTGCGAGCTACTGCAAGGGGCCCTTACCATCCAGGCATGGAGCTTCGCGAGGAACTCCCGGGCGACAAAGAATCTGTGCGGGAGATCCACCTGCGGGCGTTCGGTGACCGCGGCCTGATCGTGGCCGACCTAGTCGATTCCCTGCGAGAGACCATCACGCCTACGGATGGTCTCTCGCTGGTTGCCGGGCACGACGGGCAGATCGTCGGGCACGTCATATTCACCCGCAGTCTGCTCGACGCCCCTCGGCGGCTGGTTGAGGTGCACGTGCTCAGCCCCTTGGCGGTCAGGCCCGACTACCATAAGCGCGGCATCGGCTCGGCCTTGGTGCGGCAGGGACTGAAGGCACTTGCTGAGCGGGCCGTCCCCCTGGTCTTCCTGGAGGGAGATCCGGCCTATTACTCACGCTTCGGGTTTGCTCCCGGTTGTGACCTGGGCTTCCGGAAGCCATCCCTGCGCATTCCGGATAGTGCATTCCAGGCCATCAGGCTCCCGGCATATGAGCCGTGGATGACAGGGACGCTGGTCTACGCAGAGCCGTTCTGGCGGCATGACTCAGTCGGTCTCCGTGACCCCTACGTGCACTAGTGGCCAGCAGTACCCGGTCTTGGAAGGTCCCGGGCGCGCGCTTGCTGGCAGCGGCCAAGTGTAGCCGCCGATGGCATCGCCGCAGCTGGAAAGCAGAATTGCCTGATCGGATCGAGTGGTCAGAGACAGGATCGAACTGTCAGCTATCCCGCTGACCGGCAAATCTCACCTTTGTAGGCCCTATCCCTGCCCGGGCCGCAGGCGGGCGCCCATCGTCTACGCCGGTGCGCGTGTCCTGCTAAGCGCGGCCTCCGTTGAACACATAGGCGGTCCCAGTACCCGTGGGCGCGGGTGCCCCGACCAGGACCGTGGTGCCCGCGGGGGACAGCGCCACCGCGGAGCCGAACTGGTCGAACGGCGCCGGATGGGTGGCGGTCAGCTCGGCGGTCTGGGACCAGGTGTCGCCCCGCAGCCTGAACACGCACGCCGCCCCGGGGCCCGGGTGCCCCCGCCCCGGTCAGGGCGCTTGAGGGCTCGGGCTCTCCGACCAGGGCCATGCTGCCTTGGGGGACAGCGCCACCGCGGAGCCGAACTGGCCATCTGGCGCCTCGTGACCGGCGGTCAGCTCGGCGGTCTGGGACCAGGACCGCCCCGCAGCCTGAACACGTACGCCGCCCCGCCACCTCCGCGCTAATGATGCGTCGCGATGACCAGACAAATGATCAAGATGACCGCAGCGGCAGAAAGTATCAGGATCACCGCGAGGACGTGCTCGAGGATCCAGTCCTGGCGTGCTATCCGTTGCCGGTCCTTCAACGTCATCTTGGACTGGGGTGGATGATAGCCGGGGGGAGGATCGTGCAGGTAGAGCCCTCGGCGGCCCCGGCCCAGGCGGTCTTCTGGGTCCCTTCGGGGGCCGCCAATCCAAACCATCACGCCTCCCTGTCGCCCCTTTGCGCGCAGTGTAGCGCCGTGCAGGTTGCTCGAAAAGATCGCTGCCGCCGCTCTCTGGTCGAGTTATCTGGCCACACGTGATGGTAGGGCATGGCGGAGACGCCTCAGTTTGTCCCGTCCTTCCGGCAGGTGCTGCCCGGACGTTCGCCGCCGCGCTGCGCCACCTGCCCTCGGGCCACGAGCAGGTCAACACGGCCTGGATGTGGGCGTCGCTGATCGCCGCCGCGATCGCCGCCTGGTGCCACCAGCTCACCGGGCTGAGCTCCGGCGGCGAGCTGCTCGAAGGGCACGGTGCCCGCGGTGGCAAGGCCATGATCACCACCTTGCGCCGGGAGCTGATCCTCACCCCCGCCCCGGCTAGTCAGCCACGGCGGGCAGCTGATCATGCGGCCGGCCCCCGGCGCGCACCTGCTACGGCACATCCTGGCCCAGGTCCGCGCCCTGCCCGCCCCCGGCTGAGCCAGCCCCCGGAGCTGCCCCGCGCTCGCAACGCCGCCGGCACACCGTCCCAGGCAAACGGCCCTACGCGGCCCCGGACCAGACGAAAGACCCCGCACCCGCGAACCCGGCGCGACCCCGGGCCATCCTCATGCCCGCTCGCCCGGCCGGGCCACTCGAAGATCATCCACATCGCGGCCGATAACATCCGCCGCGCTACCCGTGGCCCCGGGCAGAGTGGGGGTCACGATTTTCGAGGCGACGATGTCATACAAATGCTCGTCCATAGCGATTGCCCCCTTGTCTGCAGCGGGCGCTCGAACCTGTATTCCACAACCTTTGCTGCTATGTCCGGGAAGCTGCCGCATGGTGTTGATCCCGGCGGTGGCCTCCCGCAGGCGGCGCCGGCTGCCGGCCCCGGGGACGTGACCGGCCTCGGCCGGGTCCGCGTCGCAGGTCACATCGCCGGCCATCATCAGCGGCGGCAGGCCCGGCCGGCGCACCAGCAGCGACATCGAGCCCGGCGTGTGCCCGAGGGCGGGCAGCAGGACCAGGCTGCCATCACCGATGGCGCTGGCCGGGAGGCCTGTGAATGCTGCTACACGGGTACGCGGGCCGGCTCTAGATGTGGCTGGCTGGCGGGCAGCGCGGCCGCCGGCCAGATCCGGGCGGCCAGCAGGACCATCGCGGCCGCGAATGGCAGCATGTACAGGACGACGACCGGACCGGAGGAGATCTGCTGCTGGGCGACTTCCAGGCCGGCGAAGAACAGCACCGCCAGCCAGCGGGGAACCGCCCGGCTTCGCCACAGCGCCACCCGGCCGTGTCCGGGGGTTAGGCGGTGACGTGGCGATGGGCGGCGAGCGCAGTGCCGGCGGGCCCGGACGCGGACACCGCCGCCGGTCAGGTGCGGGGTAGTTGCGGGTGGACTGAGCCGGCGTCTGGGATCCGGCTGTCCCAGTGGTCGTAGTAGGGGCGGACGCCGAAGGCTTTGGCCAGCGCCCATAGCGGGGGGAGCATGAGGTTCTGGGCCCAGATGGGTGGTGAGGTGACCCGGCTTTCGTGGCGGAAGTGCCAGAAGGTAGCGCCGAGCTGGAGCGGGTTGCGCGGCGCGCCCCGGGGCGTGGTCTTGCCGTCGGCGACCAGGCCGGCGAGGGCCTCGTGCCACTCCTTGGTGTGCAGGGCCGGGCGGAGCTCGACGATGCCGTCGATCTCGGCCGGTCCGGGGTTGCCCTCGGAGTGCGGCACGCCGGCCGGGACGACGACCGTCTCGCCCGCTCCGGCTAGGAGTTCCTCACCGGCCAGCGTGAAGCGGGCTTGGCCGGCCAGGATGGTGAACCGCTCTTCTTGGTGCGGGTGGATGTGCTCGGTGATGACCCCGCCGGGCATGCTGCGCCAGGTGAAGCGGACGAGCTGCCCGCCGTTGTCCTCGGCGAGGGCGGTGTAGGTGATCCACTCGCCGGTGGCGGGGTTGAAGAAGGGCCGCAAGCCGGTCGCGGGGCTATCAGTCTGGGGCATGGTCATCAGGCCTTGGTACCGAGCCGGGCGGGGCCTGCCGGGCGGGCGGGCCGCAGGCCGGCCAGGTCGTGGAAGCCGGCCGCGGCGGTGCCCAGGAGCACGACGCCGGCGGCGATGCCGGTGGTCACGGCGAGCGCCGAGCCCGACATCGTGGCGACAAGGATGACCGGCCCGATGGTCAGCGCCCAGCCAACCACGCGGTACCGGGCGATGTGGACCAGGTGGTCCAGCCAGAGCAGCAGCGGCCCGATGGTGATCACGATGGAGGGCAGCACCCAGTCGGAGCGGCCAGCGGCGATGACGATGACGGGCAGCACGAAGGCCGCGACCAGTTCGATGACGGTGGCGATGGTCACGGACCGCTCGATTCGCCGGGCCTGCGGGCCGGCCGGGCGGGGTGCGGTGCCGGCCGTGACCGTGATCGCGTAGGCGAACACGGCGATGACCGCGACGCCGGACACGGCGATCAGCACGTCTCCGGTGCGGCCGCCGATGGCCAGGCTCGCGCGGGCCAGCCAGAAGGCGGCGAAGGCGGCCTGGATGAGCCCGCCGATGCGCCGCACCCGCCGCGACCATGCCGCGGCCGGGGTCAGGTCGGCGGCGTTCAGAGCCGCCGGCGTCGGTGCCACGGTGATCAGTGGAGTTGTCATGGCGTTGACCGCCTCCGATTTTGTGGTCATGGCGTGCTGGGCCGGGTCCGGTACCAGGCCAGGGTCGCGGCGATGGCGTCGGCCAGCGGGGTGGCGGCCGTCCCGAACGCGGCCTGGTATTTGCTGGTGTCCAGGACGAAGGGCTGGTCGAACTGGTAGTAGGTCTCGGCCAGTTCCCGCAGTACCGGGTTGACCAGGCCCAGGGCGCGCACGGCCGGCTTGGGCAGCGACCGGATGCCGACGGGGTGCCCGATCTGGGCGGCGACCAGGTCGAGCAGGGCCCGGGTGGTGCCGGTCGGCGGGCCGGGCAGGTGCCAGACCTGGCCGGCGGCGCGGGGGTCGGTGCCGAGGGTGGCCAGGCCGGCGGCGATGTCGGGGACGTAGCTGTAGGTGTGCGCCAGGTTCGGGTTGCCGATGAAGTCGGCGCGCCGCCCGGCCAGGGCGTTGCCGAAGACCCGCTGGCCGAGCGTGGAGCCCTGGGTGACGCCGGGGCCGAAGAAGTCCGAGGCCCGCCCGATGGCGATGCGGACCCGGCCGGCCGCGGCGGCGGCCAGCAGGTCGGCGGTCATGGCGGCCCGGGCCCGGCCCTTGGCGCCGGTGGCGGCCAGCGGCAGGTCCTCGGTCATCGGCTGGCCGCCGGCCGGGCCGTAGCCGTACAGGTTCTCCAGGCTCACCAGCAGCGCGCCGGTGCGTTCGGCGGCGGCCAGCACGCCGCGCTGCAGCGGCGGGAACCGTTCCGGCCACTGGGTGTACGGGGCGTTCAGGCACTGGTAGATGACCGTCGCGCCCTTGGCCGCATCCGCGGCGGCTTCGGGGTCGGCGGCATCGGCGGCCCGCCAGTCGGTGCCGTCGGCCAGCGCGGCTGGCCGGTGCCGGGATACCGCCCGGACGGCGATACCCTGCCCGGCCAGGTGCGCGGCCAGGGCACTGCCGACCTGGCCGGTGCCGAACACGACGTGCAGCCGATCCTCACTCATGACCGGGTCCTCTCGCTGATCCTCGAGCAACCCGGCGGTCGGCGACGGCCCAGCCTCGATGTCTACGCCCCACGCTACGCTAGCTAGTTCAAATAATCTAGCAATATATTTCTAGAATCTAAAGACATTTGTGTCTGGTGCCGGAGTGCAACTTTCGCACCATGCCCGGGCCCCTGGTCTGCATCGCCCGCGACCCTGGGGTGGGCCTGGGTGACATCGCCGCGACGCCGGGCATCACGCAGCGCAGCCTCTTTGGCATCGTCATGACGGCGGTCAGCAGCCGCGGACCGGGTTCTGGCACGAAGGTCACCGCCGGTGAGCCGGCGCAGCCGGCCTACACGGCCGGCAGGCCAGGCTGGAGGGGCAGCAGGGTCGTGCCCTGGACGGTTTCGCGCCGGCGGAACCTGGGCGCGGCCGGTCAGCTGCCGGTGGCGGCCGCCTGCCGGCGTTCGGCCTCGGAGATGGCCCAGGCGGCGTTGATGAGTCCGATGTGGCTGAAGGCCTGGGGGAAGTTGCCGAGCAGCTCACCGGTGGCCGGGTCGACTTCCTCGGCCAGCAGGCCGACGTCGTTGAGGTAGGTGATGGCACGCTCGAAGACGTGCCGTGCCCGCTCGGGCTGGCCGGCCAGGGCCAGGGCCTGGGCTAGCCAGAAGGTGCACAGCATGAAGGTGCCCTCCCGGCCTTCCAGGCCGTCGGCTCCGCCGCGGGTGTCGTAGCGGTAGACCAGGCCGCGTTCGTCGGTGAGGCGCTCGGCGATGGCGTCGATGGTGGCCAGCACGCGGGGGTCGGTGGCGGGGAGAAACCCGACGATCGGCATCATGAGGCTGGAGGCGTCGAGGTCGTCCGAGCCGAAGTACTGCGTGAAAGCGCCGGCCCTCTGGCTCCAGCCGTGCCGGAGCACCGCGGCGTGGATTTCGTCCCTGGTCCGCTGCCAGCCCTCCAGCCGGTTCTCGGCGCCGAGCTTTCCGGCCAGCGCGATGGCGCGGTCCAGCGCCACCCAGCACATGACCTTGGAGTACACGAAATCCTGCGCGGCGCCGCGGATCTCCCAGATGCCCTGGTCCTTGCCGGTCCAGCGGCGCACGGCGGTATCGGCGACCGCGACGAGGAAGGCCCGGGTGGCCGGATCGAGCTCGCCGATCTGGTCCCGCAGCCGGTCGACCGCCGCGAGCAGCTCGCCGTAGACATCGATCTGGCGCTGGGTCCAGGCCCCGTTGCCGACCCGGACCGGGGTGCTGCCCCGCCAGCCGGCCAGGTGGGGAAGCACCCGCTCGGACAGGTCCCGCTCGCCGCCCACGCCGAACATGATCTGCAGGTCGGCGCCGTCGTGCGGGGAGGTGGCCGTCGCGGTGGTCAGGAAGGCGAAGAATTTCGCTGCCTCGTCCGGGCAGGCCGCCACCCACAGCGCGTCCATCGTCAGGCAGGCGTCGCGCACCCAGGAGAAACGATAGTCCCAGTTACGGGTACCGCCTGGAACCTCCGGGAGCGAGGTAGTCGGTGCTGCCACGATCGCGCCCGTCGGGTAGAAGGTCAGCGCCTGCAGGACCCGGCCGCTGGTGTGGACGAGCTCCTGCCACGGTCCCGAATACCTCTGGTGGATCTCCGACCAGGACCGCCACCCGGCAACGGTGTCCTCCAGCCGCCTGGCCAGTTCACCCTGCGGCCAAACCTGCGGTACCCGCCCGCCAGGCTGGCCGTAATGCAACCCGAAGGCGACAACCTCGCCGGCTGCGACGCTGAAACGCCCGGCGACAGCGCCGGCGCGGATCTGCAGATCGACCGGCGAAGACAGCACCGTGATGTCGGCCCCGCCGCGCCCGGCAATGCCGCCATCGACCTGGCTAAGCAGTGGCCAGGTGAGCCCGTACTCGGTACGCGGCACGTACTCCATCTCCAGCTCCACCTGGCCGGTAACGCCCGCGACCTGGCGGATCAGCAGGCCGGGGGCGTCCCGGCCAAGGTCGTGACCCCGCTCGTTCGCGCCCAGCGCCAGGGCATCCACGACAGTGACCGAGCCGGCCGCGGCGCTGAAGGTGGTTTCCAGCACCATCGCCTGGTCCAGATAACGACGGGTGACCCGGAAATCCCCGGACGGCCGGATCGACCAGTGCCCGGCTTCGTCGTCGAGCAGCCGCCCGAACACCGATGGGCTGTCGAATCTGGGGAAACACAGCCACTCCACCGATCCCTCCCGGCTCACCAGCGCGGCACAGTGGCAATCGGACAGCAGCGCATGATCGGCGATGGGCGTGGAGCTCATGACCATTCTCCTTCGAACACCGTGGCGTCCGGACCAGACGCGCCCTTGTGCCGCTCTGCTGCGGTCAGGCAGGGGCCCGGACTGGCTGATCCCCGCAAGATGGCCACCGGACCTCCAGGGAAGCAGCGGATCGCCGCCCGCCGGTTATGCGGCGGGCAAGGCAAGCGGCGCGCCGCTCCGCAGCGCCTCATTATCCGCCCGGCAGGCAACCACCCGAACCGATGGCCCCGTCACTGGCCCGGGCCGTCCGGTGCCGGGCCGGGTGGTGTGCCGGCGAGCAGGGCGAGGACGTCGCCGATGGCGGGTTCCCCGGGGTCGGCCCCGGGCAGCGGCAGGTGGGCCTGGATGTGGTAGCGGTTGCGCCGGCCGTCTTTCTGCTTGACGAGGTAGCCGGCGTCGGCGAGATCGCTGACGATGGTGTGGGCGTTGCGCTCGGTGATGCCCAGGCTAGCCGCGATGTCGCGCAGCCGCACGCCGGGGTCGCGGGCGATGCACACCAGCACGCCGGCGTGGCGGGTCAGGAAACTCCAGCTCACCATCCCAATAGGATACCATTAATTCCGGAAATATATTGCTAGTTTTATAATTCAGATGTAGGCTTGGGGCCAGGCACCGGGAATCAGCCGCCGACGGCGGCCAGCTACCCCCGGGCCACCGCAGGAGATGGTCCGCATGACAGACGGGAACGGAAACAAGGTCCTGGTGCGCAGCCGGGACGGCCGGATGGTGGCCGGGGTGTGCGCGGGAGTCGCCGACTACTTCGGCTTCGATGTGACCCTGGTCCGGGTGATCTGGGCCGTCGTCTCCGTCCTCACCGGGGGCGCGGGCGTCCTGGCCTACCTGGCCGCGTGGGCCATCATCCCCGATGAAGGCCAGAAGAGCTCGATCGCCGAGGACATCGTCAGCAAGAAGCAGGACGCCTGGTCAGGCTGACGGTCCCATGACCGGCTTCCGGACCTTCTTCAACCCCGCCACGACCATCACGCAAGCTGACCACGCACACATCGGCAGCATCCATCAGCCAGGGCTCCCTTCGTCACAGCAGACCAACCCGTCAAGGGTGGCCCAGATGACAAGGAAGATCACCTACATAACATGCATGTGAGTAAGACGTGGGCAGTGCGTCGCGGCTGAGATTGCTGACGGCTGCGTTGGCGTACGTCGATCTCTGGCCGCGGCCCGGCGAGGCGATCCCCTGGCGCGGCGTCCCAGTTAACGGGTCATGGCTCTTCTCACGGCCGGTCCTGCATGATGCGGTCGTAGGTGCGGCGGGCGCGGGCGCTGCGGGCGCTGGCGCCGTAGCGGCGGAGCATCTGCGGGGAGGACCAGCCGTTCAGCTCCATCAGGTCCCCCTCCGCGCCGCCGCGGTCCAGCCAGGTGTGGCTGAAATGGTGCCGGAACCAGTGCGTCCAGGCATCCACCCCGGCCTGACGGCCGCGCCGGGCGATCATCTGGTAGATCCCGTTCGCGGTCATCGGCCCCCGGTTGTTCACCCCCAGCCACAGCTGCGGCCGGTGCGCCTGCTCATGTCTGGCGCGGATGTGGAGATACCGGTCCAGGGCGCGGGCGGCCTCATGCCCGATCCGGACCACCCGCGGCCTGCCGCCCTTGCCGCGCACCGTGATCTCCCGCCGCCACAGGTCGACATCGCTGCGCCGGGAATCGTGCGGGTCGTAGCGGATCCCGGCCAGCTCCCCGGCCCGGATCCCGGTCGCCGTGAGCACCGCGATGATCGCCGCGTCACGCCGCTGGGCGAACGAGCGGCCCTGGCAGGTCTTCTCCAGGGCCGATAGTTCTTCGCTGGTGAACACCGGCACCAGCTTCTCGGCGATCCTGGGAGCACGCAGCCGGGTCATCGGGTCCGGGAGCTCCTCCTCCTCCTCGGCGAGCCACCGGAAGAACTGCTGCAGGGCCCGGAAGTGGTTGCTGGCGTACGCATCGCTGTAGCGGGTCAGCAGGTGCACCAGCCACTGCTGCACATCGTGGCCGCTGACCTGCTCCCATCTGGCGTGGCTGGTACGCGGGATCAGGTGGGCGCCAGCGAACCAGGCCACCGCCTCGGTGTAGGTCCGCACCGTCTTAGGTGCCTTGCCTTCGGCGGCAAGGTGCAGCCGGAACGACCCGATCTCGGGGGCGAACGGCCCGGCGTCCAGCGGCTTGCGCCGCCGGGGCCGTGGTGGCGGGACGGTCATCGTTTTTCTCTCTTCCTGCGGTTCCGCGGTAGCGCACGCATCCGGGCGTGAGCGTTTCCGCAGGTCAGAGAACTTAACGACGAGCGCTGACAGCGCCATGGGAATCCCTCTCTTCCTGCTGTCTGCGCAGGTAAGAGGGCTGACTGATCGTCCTCAAGGTGGTGGTGGTCAGGGACAGGATCGAACTGTCGACCTTCCGCTTTTCAGAAGGTCTGTCATCGACCTGGCAGCCTCTATCTGATACAGCTCCACAGCCCGCTTTACCAGCAGAAGGGCCTGTCAGGAGCTTGCGGCAGCAGTTTAGCAGGTGTGCCAACGTGTGCCGGGTAATGCCGTTTCGTCCGTGTTATCTGCGTGTTAGACCCCCTCCTGGACCCGGACTTGTGTTGCACTTGTGTTGCTTTGTGTTGGCGCGAAAGCCCTGGACAGTCAGAGATACCTGCCCCAGCCGACTCCTGGGCCCGCCGCCAAGGGCGCGCCGGCCACGGCG
>CAWKCG010000046.1:0-13915 GCA_963847965.1 uncultured Actinomycetes bacterium | reverse complement strand
GGGGCTCTAGGCGGACTCCAACAGGGCTTTCGCCTTGTCCAGGTTGGCCATTTCGGCATCCATGGACTTCTGGACGGGCTTGGCCATAAGGAGCTTCTTGACCCCTGTTAGCTCGGCGTCCAGGGTGAACGTCACGGCTGTGCCGCCCTCGGCTGGTGCGAAGGAGTAATCACCTTCGGGGCGGACCGGGCCGGCCATGCCGCGGAAGGCCACGCGCGTGTCGGGGTCGAGCTGGGTGATCTCGACGTCTGCAGCCACCTGGCGGCCGCCGGGGCCGGCGATCCGCTGGGTGTAGCGAGTGCCTACGGCGAGCGGGCCCTCGCGGCGGATGAGCGCGACCCCCGGACGCCAGCTCTTGTCGTTTTCCGCGTCGGCGAAGAACGCATATACCTCGGCTGGCGGGCGGGCTATCACTATCGTGCGCTGGGCGTGCGGCATGGCAGCCTCCCCTCACTGAGAGTGATCGTAACAGCTTAGGACCTACTGTCACGCGGGGTATTGCATGGGTCCTTGGGTGTAGGTTCGGCCGCTGGGGGTGGTCCACTGGTGCCAGCCGGGCTGGGGCTGGGTGACGGTCCAGCCGGGTGACTGCTTGACCTTGTGGCAGCGGCGGCTGCGGGCGCTGCCGTTGCACGCGCAGGTGCGGCCGCCCTTGTCGTACGGGACGGCGTGCTCGAAGTCGGACTCGCGGGCATGCCGGGAACACGGCGGGAAGGTGCACGTCCCGTCGCGGACCTGGACCAGGTGGCGGAGGGTGTCGCTGGGCTGGTAGCCGCGTGACTCGTGCCGGTGGTCGCAGTCGGTCACCGGGATCGGCTCGAGTTTGACGGCCAGTTCGCGGCCGCCGGGCAGGGTGAGGGTCCAGGTGCCGTAGCCGCCGGGCGGTCCCGGGTCACCGGTCTCGGTGAAGGCCCACTGGGCGGGGCCGTCGCGGCTGGCGGGCCTGTTTTTCTTTGTCCGGGCGGGCTTGGCGCAGCCGTGCGCGACGGCTGTGCCTTGGCTGTCGGTGATGGTGGTGCACCACTGGCTGTGCGGGCTGCCGGCGGCGGCGGCGGCGAGGTCGCGGACCAGGGCGGGGTCGAGGGGGCCGAGGCCGTGCGCGGCGCCGGGCCGTTCGGCCAGCCCGAGCAGGGTGGCCAGCGGCAGGGTGAGGTTAGCCCGCGCGGTCAGCGCCGGGAGAACCGGGACCGCCGCGGGGGCGCCGGGCCTGCCACCGCCTAGATCGCCATTGGTGCTGCCGTCACCGGCCTTGTCGCTGGCGCTGTCCGCACCGCCGGCGTCGCTGGTGGAAACGTCACCGGCACTGGTGTTGCGGCCACCATCGCCGGCGTGAGCGCTGCCGTCATCATCTGGGCGGGTGCCGCCCGGGTCGTCCGCTGCATCGTCGCTGGTGCTGCCGTCACCGTCTCGGTCACTCGTGCTGGCCCCACCGCCGCCGGCGCTGGCCTGCGCGGCTTGCGCGGCGCGGTCGCAGGCGGTGCGGGTATCCAGGGCGATGCCGTTGAGGATGTCCAGGAACGCCAGCACGCGCAGCTGATCCATCCGCGCCCCGGGGCGGATCTTCGCCGCCTTGTAGGCGGCGGCGCGGTCGTTGATCGCGTCGTTGGCGGCCAGCGCTGCGTCGGTCGGCAGGCCGAACGCGGCCAGCGCGCACGCGCCGCCGTTGTCCCGCCAGAACCGCACCCGCGCCTCCTCCCGCTCCGCGTGCTCGCGGCGCCTGGCGGCCCCGTCCGGGTCCACCGTCACCACTGCCTGGGCGGCGAGGCGGCCCAGCTGCGCCGGGGTCTGCCCGTCCAGCAGGTCCAGGATCAGCTTCTCCGCCTGCGCCGCCTGCTCATCGTCCAGCACCTTCAGCTCATCGGAGATGATCCGGGCCTTCAACGGCGTGAGGGCGCCGCCGGCCAGGGCGGCGCCGATGCCGGGCAACCGGGCCTGCAGGTCCCACGCGAAGGCGGTGAGGTTGTCAGCCGACCGCAGCGAGATCGCCAGCGCGGCGCTGACCTCATGCCCGGCGCCCTCCTCCCACTGGTCGGGAAGGTCGCCGTGCACCGGCGGGCCGCCGCCCAGCCCCGGACGGGCCCGGCGGCGCAGCAGCTCGCGGACCACGCCGAGCTTGCCGGCCTCGCCCACGACCCGATCGCGTCCCACCGGCCCAGCAGCCCGATCAGCTCATCGTCGGTCGCGCCCGCACACCGCCACTCCGGGCCGGACAGCTCCCCGACCGTCGCAGCCAGCCCCGGGCCGGGCAGGCACACATCCCCGGGACCGCCCTCGGCGAACGCGGCCAGCCGCGAGTCGCGGGCTGGCTCTTCGGCCGGCTCGTGCCCGGGGGCTGGCGGCTGCGTCATGAAACACTCCTTGTTCGTGTATCATGGAAAGAATTTGATTTACTCGAATTCTATCGCGATTCACGACATTCCAGCGGCTCAGGCCCTTACCTGGCAGCCACTGTTTCCTGTCCCGGGCAGGTTTTCGGGCCGTAGGATGCGACGCCGACATCGTGGTGTTCGACCCGATCGCATTAGCGACCAGGCCAGCTACGACGACCCCCACCCGGCCGTCCACGGGCATCCAGCACGTCCTGGTCAACGGCGAGTTCGTCGTTTCCGATGCGCGGCTAATGACGGACGCCCGTCCCGGCAGGCCGGTTCGGACCGGGCTCTAACCGCCGGACTCCCGCAGCGCCGCCGCGATAGCGATGGCGGCCGCCTTCGTGGCGTGGCACATCGAGGGGTTCAGTACGTCCGGCCAGCTCGACAGATTCACCACGACGGTCTGGCTCGGGACATGGACGATGATGCCCTGGCCGTGGATTCCCGTCGCCTGGAACAGCGGGAGCTGCGGATCAGTGACCCACCAGCAGTTGCGGTAGTGAGCGCCGGGCGGATAGCCCCGTGCCCCGTCACCCTCCCGGAACGCCCACGGACCGTCCGGCGCACCCCTGATGGTGTCGTCGATCCAGGACCCGGGGACGACCCGCGCGCCTCGTGCCCGGCCGCGGCGCAGGGCGAGCAGTCCTACCCTGCCCGCGTCGCGCAGCGTCGCGCTGATCCCGCCGTCCGCAAGGGCGTTGCCATGGCCGTCGACGGTGACCTCCGCGTCGTGCTCGGCGCCCATCGGCTGCCAGAGCTCCCTCGCTGCGAGGTCGCTGAACCGGGCCCGGCCTGCCTTCTCCAGGACCCAGGCCAGCACGTCGGTGAGGACGGAGCGGTATTGGAAGGCGCCGCCGTGCGGGCCGTCGTTGACGAGCGTGGCGAAGAACTCGATGGCGTCGGCGGGGCGCGGCTTGCCTTCATCGCGCCGCCACAAGTACACCCGGTCGCTGACCGCAATGTCCCCGTCCGGATCGTCGTAATCGTGCACGAAGTGGGTGCCCGTCCGCATATCGAGCAGTTGCTGCACGGTCGCGCCCTCGAAGGATGTGCCACCCAGTTCGGGCACGATCGTCTCAACCTGCGCCATGACGTCGAGCACACCTCGGCCGGCGAGCGCGCCGGCCACTAGGCCGGTGAGCGATTTCGACACCGACATCAGGAGGTGTGGCATGTCCGGACGCAAGCCATTGAAGTACCGTTCGGTGATGATCCGGCCCTGGTGAATGACGAGGAATCCGTCGGTGTAGGTCTCGTCAAGATGCTGCCCGACGGTTAGCTCGCCCGACCGGGTAGCGAATCGGACACTGGTCAGATCCCGCTCGGCCCTAGGCAGCTTCCAGACGGGGCCGTTGCCACGCGGAATGCGCGCAGTGGGGATTAGCTCACGGACGTGCTGGAACGCCCACCGGTTAAATGGCGCACGCTGCCAGTTCTCCAAAGTGACGAGGTTTTCCAATGTGAAAGGCGGCGATCCGATCATCAGCCGAAGCTCATCCCGATCACACCGCCAGGGTGGTTCAGTTCGTTCGGGACCAGACAGCTTCACCACCACGCTCTGGTTCGGCTCACCAGCCACTGCTCACATGACTTTCAATTGGCGCTTCGGAGGTGTCCGCGAACAGTCTCCACCGCTTCCTTCGCCAAAGCGAGGGCCGCGTCATGCTGACCTGCGATTATTGGTTGCACAGTATCTGGGTCAGCGTTCAATTCGAAACACTTGGTACCAAGGAACGTATCGAGCTCGATCATGTGATCGACAAGGGCCTGAATCGTTTCGTATGTCTTGTCGCTCAGGGCGGACGCCGCAGCCTGCGCACTGAAGATCTTTGGCAAAATGTCTCGCATACGGTCGTCGTAGAGTTCAGCTTCCTCCTTGACCGCTTCAAGTGGCTTCGTGGCCGCCGACCACGCAAGCCATGCCATGGCCTGACTCCCAATCGCGATCAATGTAGTGAGATCCAAGAGGGACTGACGCTCCTCTTTCCATATCTCATCCGAGCGACCCTGCCGCCAGCGCTGAGCTTCCGCGAGTCTTTGCTGCCAGCCAGCTATCATTCCGCCCAATAGTCCGGCTACCGCCCCAGCGATCCCGCCGATTAGGCCGATAACGGCTGCATCCATGTGCGTAGGCTACATGAGAAGATGATCGCGGCTGCGGCGCAATTCCAGCCCCCGAAAGCTGGTAAGCGTCCGGCGTGAGGTGACGCATGAACGAGACCCAAGGAACGAATCAGGCTGACGTCTGCCGGCAGGCGGTCATCGATGCGTGGGGACTGCTCGAATACCAGCTCAACGTCGCTTCCGACCGGCTGGCCCCGGACCAGCCGCACGGCTGGCCGCAGGTGTCGCGCAATCTCGAGAGCTGGAGCACGTGGCCGCTGCTCCGCCCGGCAGTTGACGAATTGCGGCGGCTGCGTGACTACACGGTCCAGTCCGGCCGACCGCCATCCAAGGCGGACGCCGCTCGCTACATGTCGGTGGCACAGGACGTGGCCACGACCCTGCGGACCGCGTTCCCGCCAAGCGAGCGCGGGGATGGTGACAAATGAGCGAGCCCCAGCAGGCGGAGATGGCCGGAGGTGACGGACGCGCGCAGTTGCGGGAGCAACAGCTGCTGCTGACGCGGGAAACCAACGAGCTCATTCTCGATCTCACGAAAACGCTCGCGGAAACACTTCAATCCATCATCACCCGGACCCAGCAGGTACTCAATGCGTCGCATGTTGACATCATGTTCGAATACCCGGATGGGCTACGGGTGGAGAGTTCATCGGACCAGGCGGAGCTCGGGCGCTTCATCCCAATCGAGAGGTCCATCTCCGGACTTGTGCTGTCGAGCCGCACGCCGGTCGTGGTGAACGACCTGCAAAATGATCCGGTGCTGAGCGAGCGGTATTTCCCGCGCGTGGAAATGGATCCGGATGCCCAAGCGCCCCCGCTCAGTGTGCTCGTCGCTGAAGTCACCCTGGACGGTCAGGCGATCGGCGTCATCAACGTTGAGGCAGCACCAGACAACAGATTCGGCGAATCGCATCTCGAGTTTGTCACAGCCGTCGCCAGGCAGATTTCGCTGGCGATCACCCACGCGGCGCTCTTCGATGAGGACAATTTCAGGACCGCCACCGATAGGTTGCTCATCGAGGCCACCAGCAGGGATAGCGACGTGGTCATGCGGCACGTCCTCGATCGCATCCTGAGCACCCTGAGCTCGCTGACCTTTGTGCGGGTGGACGCCGCGGACATCCTTTTCGCCGACCCGCAAGACCCGGAGTCCCTGGTCGTCGCCTACAGCACGAACAACGCCGATATCGGGGTTCGGGTCGATATCGAGTCCAGTGTCTGCGGCGAGGCCTTCCGCACCGGCAGGAGCGTGCTGCTGAAACAGGCACTCGATCGTCCCAACTTCCGGCCCGTCGTCCAGGGAATGCGCTGCGAGATGGCTATCCCGATCACTTTCGGCGGCCGGAACAGGTTCCCGATCGCCGTGCTCAACCTGGAGAGCGAGCGCGAGAACGCCTTCAGCAAGGTCGGGCAGCGACTCGCCGAGCGGTTCACCCGGCGCATCGTCAACGCCGTCGCGATGACGAAGATCCGCGCCGACATCGACGGGGAACTAGAGGATCAGCTCATGGTCCTCGCGGCGGACCAGGTGCTCAACGCGGTCCACCGGATCAACAACCACGTCGGCTCGATCCGGGCGCTGGTGAAGGATCTGCTGGACGATCTCGATTCTCCGAACCCGCCGGGTCCGCGCGACCTGGCGCACCGGCTCCGGATGATCCAGCACGACGCGAATCACGCGCTGGAGATTCCCGGCGAAATGCGCAGGCGGATAGGCACTCCGGAGGAGAGCGTCGACGTGAATGCGCAGGTGGAAGCAGGCATCTCGGCGGTCAGGATCCCGAAGCAGATCACGCTTACCACGGAGCTAGCCCCTGGTCTGCCAAACATCCCGTGTACCGCCTTGGACCTCGTGGTCGAGAACCTGATACTCAACGCCATCAGGGCAATGCCCAACAAGCCTGGGACACTGCGCGTGACAACGCGGCTGGACCGGCTGCCAGAAGCGTTCATCGTCATCACGGTCCAGGACAGCGGAGTCGGGATGACCGAGGATGAGCGTAGCCGCCTGTTCGAGCCGCGCCACGCGGGACACCGTGGCGGTGGTCTCGGGTTCGGCATGGTGTGGGTGCGGAGCTGGGTCCGCCGCGCCCAGGGACTCATCGAGGTCGACTCCAAGCATGGCTCAGGCACCACGGTGAACATCCGTTTCCAGATCGACCCGCAGCTGATCGATCGAATGCCCCGGAGAGGCGAGCCGACGTGAAGGCACCCACCAGAGCGCTGATTGTCGAGGACATGGAGAACTGGCAATACACGCTCGAGAGGGCCGCGCGACGGAGCGGCGCCTCTGAGGTCGTCGTCTGCGAGGACTTGGAGATGGTTAAGGACGCGCTGCGGAAGGCCAGGTTCGACGTCGCGCTCCTCGACATCGGTCTCGACCCAGAAAACGACCTCAACGTGGACGGCATCAAGGTGCTCGAGGCGATCCGCGAGATAGACGGCGGCGGCACGCGGTGCGTCCTGGTCACGGGCTGGCAGGGCGACCGATTGGACCTGCTGGCTGACGCGCAACAAAAGTTCGGGGTCGACTGGGCCTACACGAAGGAGAGGTACGAGAGGCATGTGGTGATCTCCAAGCTCACCGAACTGCTGGAGCAGGCGACCGAGCGGCGGCTAGCGCAAGCCACGCCGATGGCCAACCTCTGCGCAGGCGCGGAACCGTGGCTCTTTGAGGGGCAACTGGTGGACGCGCTTGTCCCGCACGGCGGCGTGCGAACTCTGTACTCGCTGGTGTCCCGGCTGCTCAGCTCCGCGATCCCCGTTGTCGCCATGCATCCGGAGACGCCGATGGAGGAAGGGCCTGGCAGCGTTTGGACCGGCCTGTACTGGAGCCGGGCCCTGGCCACTGCGGTAGCCGTGGGCATAGCCACGGCTAGCGGGTGGGACAGTGACGTGAGTAGCGTGGTTACTGACATGGATTGCCTGCAGCCGCCCGGGATGGTCCCCGACCTCATCGCGAGCGTCAGGGACCGCAATGTTCAGGGGCGGCTGTGGGAAGTTCCCGGGATCGACAGAGACAAGTTTCCGCGGACTAGCAGGTCTGATAGCACTTCCAATGCGCCAGAAGGGAGCCATGATGGAGACAGCCGTAGACGTCGCAGAAACGTGCGCCGTGAACAGGCCCGCAAGTCGGCGCTTCTATGTGCACGTCGGCAGCCTTGGCTTCCTTGTCGCGGCGCAGCCCACGTTCTTTAGCGAGGTGGCGCACGCTCTCGCCCTGTCCGGTGCGAGCCGGGCGATCGACCAGGTGGTGCAGGACTGGGCGATGCTCTCGTCCAGCATCGACCCGGGGATGGCAAGGGCCGCCGACATCTTGCACGAAGAGGCGTCCGAGGGGCTCCGAAACGCCTTCCAATGCGTCGTCCAGTCGGCGCCGTCCCGGTTTGGGGCGACCGAGTTGCTGCTCGGCGAAAGTGAGCAGATCAACGCCTGGTGCTACGAAGACGGGTATCTCACGTACGCCACCGACGAGGACGCCGCGGCGATCATGTACGCCGAGACGGGCAGCCTGCGGCAGCTGCGCAGCGAGATCAGGCGGTCCCCGGATTTCGACCCAGCACTCCAGATGATCACCGGACAGAACCTCTTCCTGTATGACCAGCGGTTCGGGACCGGGCCCGGGACGGCGCGCCTCTACAAGCAGCACGCGGCGCGGCTGGTGCGTGGCTTCCGCAGCGAGAGTCTCCTGGAAGGGCTCAACGACAAGGAGCTCCTCCGCATCCTCGAGGTGTGCGTCAGTGAGTCGGCGTGGACGTTTGAGGGTGATTCGGTGATTGACTACTGCCTGCGCCGTGCCGGCCTGATGGTCTTCACACTGCTGCGCAGTCTGCCAGCAGCTGAGTGACCGCGTGTGCGCACTTACGGGCTGCGGTTTGACGTCAATTGCTCGATTCTCTTTACCGAACTGCCGTTGCTGCAGCGGCCCGCGGCCGCTAAGGCGGCCGGGTTTGACGGGGTGGAGTTCTGGTGGCCGTGGGACGCGATGGTGCCGTCCGATAAGGAGGCGGACGCGTTCGTCAGCGCGATACGCGACGCCGGGGTTGAGCTGGTCAGCCTTAACTTTCACACCGGGGACATGGCGGCCGGGGAACGCGGGCTCGTCTCCGTACCGTCGGCGGCTAAGGCGTTCCGGGAGAACATAGAGGCCTGCGCCGAGATCGCCCGGCGGACCGGGTGCCGGCGGCTGAACGCGGCGTACGGGAACCGGATCGACGGTGTGGACCCCGCAGAGCAGGACGCGGTCGCGATCGAGAACCTGCGGCTCGCCGCGCAGGCGGCGGCCGGGGCCGGCGCCGCCGTGCTGGTCGAGGCGATCAACTCCGTCGACATTCCCGCGTTCCCTGTCGACACAAGCGCCAAGGCGATCGCGGTCATCGACGCGGTCGGCGCGCCCAACGTCGGGTTTCTCGCGGACCTGTACCACCTCGGGAAGATGGGCGAAGACCTGCCCGGCGTGCTGGACAGGTACCGGGAAAAGATCTGGCACGTGCAGGTCGCCGACCCGCCGGGGCGCGGAGCGCCGGGGACGGGGACGGTGGATTTCGAGCCGTTGTTCGGGCAGCTGGCCGAACAGGGGTATAAGGGGTGGGTGGGGCTTGAGTACCTGCCGTCCGACGCGTCGGACAGCGCCGCCAGTTTCGGGTGGCTATGAGCGAGACGCTCGTCATCAGGTCGACCCGCATGGTGTTGCCAGATGGGGTGCGGGAGTCGGCGGCGTACGTTCGGGATAAAAAGATCGAATCGATCCACTCCTACGACGCGAAGCTTGACGCTGACCGCGAGGTCGATCTCGGCGACCTCGCCCTGCTGCCCGGGCTCGTGGACACGCACGTGCACGTCAACGAGCCGGGGCGGACCGAGTGGGAGGGGTTCGCGTCCGCGACGCGGGCGGCGCTGGCAGGCGGGGTGACGACGATCTGCGACATGCCGCTGAACTCCGTGCCGGTGACCGTCTCCGTCGAAGCGCTGCGGGAGAAGGCCGCCGCGGCGGCCGGGCAGTGCGCGGTGGACGTGGCGTTCTGGGGCGGAGCGGTGCCGGGGAACGCCGCGGCGATCGGGCCGCTGCTCGAGGCGGGCGTCGTCGGGTTCAAGTGCTTCCTGATCGACTCGGGGATCGCCGAGTTCCCGCCGCTGTCGCGCGATGAGCTGCGGGCGGCGATGAAGGAGCTCGCGGTGGGCGGCGCTCCCATGATCGTGCACGCGGAGGATCCGGCCGAAATCAGTGTGCCGAACGGTCCAGGGTATGACGCCTTCCTCGCCTCCAGGCCTCCAGTGGCCGAACGGCGGGCCATCGAGACCGTCATCAGGGCGGCTGCGGCCACCGGGGCGCGGGCGCACATCGTGCACCTCGCCGCCGGGGAGTGCGCGGCGCTGATCGACTCGGCGCGCGCGGCGGGGATCGCGCTGTCGGCGGAGACGTGCCCGCACTACCTCTCTTTCGCCGCCGACGAGGTGCCCGAGGGCGCGACCCAGTACAAGTGCTGCCCGCCGGTGCGGTACGCCCCCAACAGGGAGGCACTGTGGCGCGCGCTCGGCGTCGGCGTCATCGACTGCGTCGTGTCCGACCACTCGCCGTGCACGCCGGCGTTGAAGGACACCGGGGACTTCAGGACCGCGTGGGGCGGGATCGCGTCGCTGCAGATCGGCCTGCCCGCCGTGTGGACGGGGGCGCGGCGGCGCGGGCATTCGCTCGCGGACGTGGCGCGGTGGATGGCCGCGTTTCCCGCGTCGCTGGCGGGGCTGCCGTCGAAGGGGCGGATCGCGGCCGGGTGCGACGCGGACTTCGTGGCGTTCGACCCGGACGCTTCGTTTGTGGTGCGCGGGTCCGATTTGCTGCACCGGCATCCGCTGACGCCGTACGACGGGCGGACGCTGACCGGGGTCGTGTCGCGAGTGTGGCTTGGCGGTTCCGAGGTCTCGCCTGACGGCGAGCCGCGCGGGCGGCTGCTGCGCCGAGGGGGCGGCACGCTGTGACCGACGACGGCGGCGGCGGGCTCGGCGACTCTGACCCGCTGGCGCTGCCTGACCTGGCGTCGCGGGCGCTGCGCGGGTCGGTGATCGCGGCGTCGGACGAGTTTTTCGCGGAGAAGGAGAACCTGATCCTGCCCGGCGCCCCGGCGTTCACGCCGCAGACCTTCGGGCACAAGGGGCAGGTGTACGACGGCTGGGAGACGCGGCGGCGGCGCGGCCCGTCCGGTGCGCTGCCGGGAGCCGACGAGCACGACTGGGTGATCGTGCGGCTGGGCGCGGCCGGGGTGGTGTACGCCGTCGTCGTGGACACGGCGTACTTCACGGGGAATTACCCGCAGTCGTGTTCGGTGGAGGGTGCGCGCGTCGACGGATACGGCGATGCGCGCCGGCGTCGGGTGGGTGCCGCTGGTGCCGCGCAGCCCGCTCACGGGCGACGCGCAGCACGTGTTCCAGGTGTCGTCGGATCTGCTTTGCACGCACGTGCGGCTGCGGATCTACCCGGACGGCGGCGTCGCCAGGCTGCGGGTGCACGGGACCGTGGTGCCGTCGCCATCGTTTCTTGCCGGGCTGACGTTCGACCTGGCGGCGCTGGAGAACGGCGGGGACGTGATCGCGTGCAGCGACCGGTTCTACTCCTCGCCGCGCAACGTTCTCTCGCCCGGGCTGTCCCGGGTGATGGGCGAGGGCTGGGAGACCCGGCGGCGGCGCGAGCCGGGCAACGAGTGGCTGGTCGTCCGGCTGACCGGGCAGTCCGAGGTGGCGCTGGCCGAGATCGACACGTCCGGGTACATCGGCAACCCGCCTGGGGCGGCGTCGCTGCTGGGGATCGACGCCACGGTGTCGTCGCTGGACGATTCGTCCGCGTGGTTCCCGCTGCTCCCCCGCACCCCGCTGCTGCCGGACACGCCGCACCGGTTCCGGCTGCCCGGCTCGCGGCCGGTCACCCACGTCCGGCTCGACGTGTTCCCCGACGGCGGCGTCGCCCGGCTGCGGCTGCACGGGTCGCTGACGTCGCACGGGCTGGCCGGGGTGCGCCGGCGGTGGGCGGAGACGGCGGGACCTTAGGGCGTGCCCCTGGCCTAGTCAGCGCGGCTTGGCGGACTGGGACACGCAGAACTCGTTGCCTTCCGGGTCGGCGAGCGTCACCCAGGTGTGCGGTCCCTGCTGGCCGCCCCGCAGGAACTTCGCCCCGCGCGCGACCAGGCCCGCGACCGCGGACTCCACGTCGTCGGCGCCGATGCGCACGTCCAGGTGCATCCGGTTCTTGACCGTCTTCGGCTCGGGAACCTGCTGGAACAGCAGCCGCGGCGCGCGCTGCAGGCCGTCAGGGTGGCGGATCGCCGCGCCGTCCTTCCAGACGAGCACGCCGCCCCGCAGCGTCGTGTCGCTCTCGGCGGCGTACCCGGCGCTGATCATCCGCCGGATGAACGCCTCGTCCGAGGGCTCCACCTGCCAGCCCAGCGTCTCGGCCCACCAGTCCGCCAGCGTGTGCGGGTCCGCGCAGTCCACCGCTACCTGGAACTCATACGCCATCGCAGCTACCCCTCCTCGACCTCGACGCCATGCGCTCGTTCACCCGCGACGCTAGCGGCGGTCCAGGACAGTATCGGTCCTCAATTGATGTAATGGCGGCATGCCGACGCTGCTGCTGATCCACGGCGGGCTGTGGGAGGACATTGGCGCCGACGGCGGTGCCGCCGGACCCGTTTCACCCGCGCGGCACGATCGACGCGCTGCTCCGCCTGCTGCCGTCCGCGACGGAGCTGCCAGGCTGCCCGGAGGCGCCGCGCCCTCAGTTCCCGCCGCACCTGGAGTCGTTCCTGGCCTCGGTGGCCGGTTTCGCGGGTTCACCAGGCTAGCGCGCCGCGACTGTCTGAGGCTCAGCCGTCCGGTGTTCCGCGCCCGGTCTCCCGGCAGCGTGCTTGAATCGGTGGCATGGCGGACCGCGTCCTCGTCGCACCGGACAAGTTCAAGGGCAGCCTGGCCGCGACGGAGGTGGCCGCACGGGTGGCCGCCGGGCTGGCGCGGGCCGGTTTCCGCGGTGAGGTCGTGCGGCTGCCCGTGGCGGACGGCGGTGACGGGACGGTCGACGCCGCGGTCTCCGCCGGGTACCGCCGCGTCGAGCTGGAGGTGCGCGGGCCCACCGGACGACCGGTCACGGCCGCGTTCGCGCTGCTCGACGAGACGGCGGTCATCGAGGCGGCGCAGGCGTCCGGACTGTCGCTGCTGGCGCCGGGACAGCTCGCGCCGCTGACGGCGAGCACCTGGGGCGTGGGCGAGCTGATCCTGGCCGCCATCCGGATGGGGGCCAAGCGGATCGTGCTCGCCGTCGGCGGCGTCGCCACCACGGACGGCGGCGCGGGCCTGCTGGAGGCGCTCGGGGCGCGGCTGACCGACGCGCCGGGGAATCAGCTGCCGCCCGGCGGCGCCGCGCTCGCGCGGCTGGCCACGCTCGACCTGTCGGGGCTGCGGGACCTGTCCGGGGTGGAGTTCCAGCTCGCGTCCGATGTGAACAACCCGCTGCTCGGCCCGTCAGGCGCGGCCGCGGTCTACGGACCGCAGAAGGGAGCCGCGCCCGGCGACGTGAAGCTGCTCGAAGCGGGCCTGGCGACGTGGGCGGACGTCGCGGAGGCGGCGTACGGCGCGGCCGCCCGCGACGCGGCGGGCGCCGGCGCGGCGGGCGGGCTCGGCTTCGCCGCGCAGCTGTTCCTCGGCGCGCGGATGCGGCCCGGCATCGAGGTGCTGCTGGAGATGCTTTCGTTCGGCGCGCAGCTGGACGGCGCGCGGCTGGTGATCACGGGTGAGGGCTCGCTCGACGCTCAGTCGCTGCACGGGAAGGCACCCGTCGGGGTGGCCCGCGCCGCCGCCGCGCACGACCCGCCTGTTCCTGTCGTCGCGGTGGCCGGGGTGTGCAGGCTCTCGCCGGCCGAACTGCGCGAGGCGGGTTTCGCGGCGTGCTACGCCATCGCCGATATAGAGCCCGACCTGAACAGGAGCATCGCCGAGGCCGGACCGCTGCTGGAGGAACTGGCCGGGCGCATCGCCGCCGACTGGCTCAGGTAGCCCGGTTGCAGCCCGGCAGCCCGGTTCAGGCTGTCGCCGTCAGCGGGCCGAGCGTGCTGGCGGCCACGGTTTCGCAGTCGTCCGCGTAGGTGAAGACGGCGCCGAGCCGTTCGCCGGCCAGGACCCGCGGCAGCCAGCGCTTGGCGTCGTCCCACATGCGGTCGAGCGGCAGGTCCGTGACGTCGAACCATTCGGGCCTGATCTCGGGAGTCTCCACCGCCTCGCCTGTCCACTCCGCGCTGGTGAAGACGAACGCGATCATGTCCCACCGGGGGCACAGAGGGAACAGGAACGTCACCTGTGCCGCCTCCCGCAGGGAACCGGCCGCCACCTGGATCCCTGATTCCTCCTTCACCTCGCGGGCCGCCGCGTCCACGGGCGAT
>CAWKCG010000045.1:0-53898 GCA_963847965.1 uncultured Actinomycetes bacterium | reverse complement strand
CTACCGGTACGCGGCCGCGCCCGATTTGCCAGGCTCCGATACTGAGGAGTCCGGAGCGTCCGGGCCGTCCGGGCCGTCCGGGCCGCGGGCCCAGATCCTGGCCTCCGGGGTGGCGGTGCGGCAGGCGCTGACCGCGCAGGAGATGCTGGCCTCCGAGTGGGGCGTGGCGGCCGACGTCTGGTCGGCGACATCCTGGACCGAGCTGCGCCGCGAGGCGCTCGCGTGCGAGTCGTGGAACATGCTGCACCCCGACGCCCCGCCGCGGGTGCCGTACCTGACCTCGGTCCTGACCGGCGCGCCGGGCCCGGTGGTCGCGGTGTCGGACTGGATCAAGGCCGTGCCTGACCAGATCGCCCGATGGACCCCCGGCACGTTCACCTCGCTCGGCACCGACGGGTTCGGGTTCTCCGACACCCGCCCGGCCGCGCGGCGGTTCTTCCACGTCGACGCCGAGTCGATCACCGCCGCGGTGCTGTGGGAACTGGCCCGCAGCGGCGCGGTCGACGCCAGGTTCCCCGCCCAGGCGATCGCCAAGTACGGCCTGGACCTCCCGGTCAGCGAGGCGCTCTCTTAGGCGTGATTACGCTGTAGGGATGACGGCGGAGCAGCCAGGCGCGGGCGCCAAGGACGCTCGGCCGCCCCGGTCGCGCGTGAGCGCGGAGACCGTGCGGCGGATCGAGCGGGCCTCGGGGGCGCTCGGCACCGCCGCGATCGCCGCCATGGACCGGCGGCTGCCCTGGTTCCGCAAAATGTCGGCCGAGAATCGGTCCTGGCTCGGCCTGGTAGCCCAGGCGGGCGTCGCCGCGTTCGTCGACTGGATGAGGCACCCGGAACGGAACAGGCCCGCGGTGACCGAGGTGTTCGGCGCCGCGCCGCGTGAGCTGACCCGGGCGGTGAGCCTGCAGCACGCGGTCGAGATGGCCCGGGTCATCATCGACGCCGTCGAGGCGCAGGTCGAGGAGCTGGCCGCGCCGGGCGACGAGGCGGAGCTGCGCGAGGCGGTGCTGACCTACGCCAGGGAGATCGCGTTCAGCGCGGCGCAGGTGTACGCGCGGACGGCGGAGGCCCGCGGCGCCTGGGACGCTCGGCTGGAGGCGCTCGTGGTGGACTCCCTGGTGCGCGGGGAGACCGAGGAGTCGCTGCACTCCTGGGCGTCGGCGCTGAACTGGTCCTCCTCCCCCGTCACGGTCGTCGTCGGCACCATCGGCGACGAGGACGGCGAAGGGGAGACCAAGGGGAACGCGGCCACCCGGGCGGTGCCGCTGATCGAGGAGCTGCGGACCCAGGCCAGGCGGGCCAGGCTCGACCTGCTCGCCGGCGTGCAGGGAAACCGGCTCATCCTGGTGGTGGGTGGCACCGACGACCCGATCGCCGCCGCCGAGCGGTTCGCTGGGCGGTTCGGCCCGGGACCGGTGATCGCCGGCCCGCTGGTCCGCGACCTGCACACCGCGTCGGTCTCCGCGCGCGCGGCGCTGTCGGCGCTGCGGGCCGCGCCCGCCTGGCCGGAGGCGCCCCGCCCGGCCGGCGCCGACGACCTGCTGCCCGAACGCGCGCTCGACGGTGACCCCGACGCGCGCGCCACGCTCGTCAGCGAGGTCTACGAGCCGCTGCTCACCGGCGGGCACGCCCTGATCGACACGCTGACGACCTACCTAGAACAGGGCTCGTCGCTGGAGGCCACCGCGCGGATGCTGTTCGTGCACCCGAACACCGTTCGCTACCGGTTGCGCCGGGTCGCGGAGCTCACCGACTACGCGCCTTCCGCGGGCCGGGACGGGTTCACCCTCTGGGTCGCGCTAGCGCTCGGCCGCCTGGCCGCCAAGCGCGGCTGACGCGCCAGCAGGGACCCGTGACCGCGAGTGTGGTGCGAGGGGTAACGTGACGATGACGTCCGGATAAAGTCCATCTGTAGGAAAGGCACAAGATTATGGCGGGCAAGTTCGTATTGTCCGGCATTCAGGTGGCGGACTCCTACAGGGCATGCTGTCAGGATGCTCATTATAACCGCGCCAGGCCAGGGCGCGCAGACGCCGGGTTTCCTTGCGCCGTGGCTGGAGCTGCCGGGTGTCGCCGACCGTCTCGGCGCCTGGTCCGAGCTGGCGGGCTGCGACCTCGTCAGGTTCGGCACGACGGCGGGCGCCGACGAGATCCGGGACACGGCGATCGCGCAGCCGCTGCTCGTCGCGGCCGCGATCGCCGCGGCGGGCGTGCTGGCGGGCGGTGACCCGGGCAGCGTCCCGGCCGACGCCGCGGCGGGGCACAGCGTCGGGGAACTCGCCGCGGGGGTGCTGGCCGGCGTGCTCGGTTCCGACGATGCCATGCGGCTGGTCGGGGTCCGGGGCGCGGCCATGGCGACGGCCGCCGCGGCGGAACCGACCGGGATGACGGCCGTCCTCGGCGGCGACGAGGACGAAGTGCTCGCCGCCATCGCGCGGAACGGCCTGACTCCCGCGAACGTCAACGGCGCGGGGCAGATCGTGGCGGCCGGGACGATGGCCGGCCTCGTGGCCTTCGCGGCCGACCCGCCGGCGGGCGCGCGGCTGCGCCCGCTGCAGGTCGCCGGGGCGTTCCACACCCGGCACATGGCACCTGCCGTCGCGGCGCTGCGCGATGCTGCCGCCGAGGTCAGCGTGCAGGATCCGGCGATGACGCTGCTGTCCGACGCCGACGGCGCCGCGGTCACCACCGGCAAGGAGTGGCTGGAGCGTATCATCGCCCAGGTCGCCGCGCCGGTCCGCTGGGACCTGTGCATGCGGACGATGGCCGACCTCGGCGTGACCGCGATCATCGAGCTACCGCCCGCGGGCACGCTGGTCGGCCTGGCCCGCCGGGCGCTGCCGGGCGTCGCCCAGCTGGCGCTCAAGACCCCGGACCAGCTCGGCGCCGCGCTCGACATGATCCACGAGCACCACGCCGAGCCCGACGGCCACGGGCACGAGCACCTGACGGAGTGGCGCCTGATCGTGGCGCCGACCTCGGGGACGTTCCGCGCCCCGGCCGGGCGGGGCGACGCGGCGGCGACCGGCGCCATGGTCGCCTTCACCGCGGCGCTCGGTACCGTCGAGGCGCGCGGCGGCGCGCGCGCCGTCACCGCGCCGTGGCCCTCGGGTTCCGCGGAGATCATCGAATGGCTGGTGGAGGACGGCGACCCGGTCAGCCAGGGTCAGCCGCTGGTCCGCGTCCAGCCCCGGGACGGCTCGTGATATCCCCCCGGGGCGCGACGGGCGCGCGCATCCTGTCCTTCGGCGGCTACCAGCCGGGCAACGTGGTCACCAACGACGACCTCGCGGCCAGGGTGGACACTAGCGACGAATGGATCCGCAGCCGCGTCGGCATCGCCAGCCGACGGTTCGCCGGACCCGACGAGACCGTCCCGGACATGGCGGTGGTGGCCGGCGGCAAGGCGCTCGCCGGCAGCGGCCTGTGCCCCGCCGACATCGACCTGGTCATCGTGGCCACCTGCAGCACCGAGGCGCCGATACCGAACGCGTCGGCGGAGGTCGCGCACCGGCTCGGCATCATCGCCCCCGGCGCCTACGACCTCAACGCGGCGTGCGCGGGCTTCTGCTACGCGCTGGCGAACGCCTCCGACGCAGTCCGGGCGGGCACGGCGCGGCACGTCCTGGTGATCGGGTCGGAGAAAATGACGGCGTGGGTGGACCCGACCGATCGCTCCACCTGCATCATCTTCGCCGACGGGGCAGGCGCGGTGGTGGTCGGCCCGGTCGCAGACGGCGAGCCCGCGGGCATCGGTCCGGTCGCGTGGGGCAGCGCCGGAGACCTGGCATCCAAGATCACGATCGCCGACCGTGACTCCTTCCTCTACCAGGAGGGCCAGGCGGTGTTCCGCTGGGCTACCACGGCCATGCACCCGATCGCCGCCGAGGCGTGCGAGCGGGCAGGCGTCGCCGTGGGCGAGCTGTCGGCCTTCGTCCCGCACCAGGCGAACCTGCGGATCATCGAGGCCATCGCGCGCAGGCTCGGCGTACCGCGGGAGATCCTGGCGGACGACATCGTGCACGCGGGCAACACGTCCTCGGCATCGATCCCGCTGGCGCTGGCCCGGCTGGCCGAGCGGGGTGATCTCAAGTCAGGTTCCCACGCACTTCTGCTCGGATTCGGCGCGGGGCTGTGTTACGCGGCGCAGGTCATCACGGTACCCTAGCCGCGCCAATCGGACGGGACGCAGCCCCGCCACGGGGCCGTCAGACAATTCACGACAAGGAGCAAGGCATGACAGACCAGGAGATCCTCACCGGGCTTGGCGAGATCATCGAGGAGATCGCCGGCGTCCCCGCGGACGAGGTGACCCCGAGCAAGAGCTTCGCCGACGACCTCGACATCGACTCGCTGTCCATGGTGGAGATCGCCGTTGCCGCCCAGGACAAGTTCGGCGTCGAGATCCCCGACGACCAGCTGAAGGACCTGGTAACCGTGCAGGACGTGATCAACTTCGTGGCCAAGAACGCCGGGAGTTCGGCGTGACCTTGGATCGCGAGACGGTCGTCGTCACCGGGCTCGGCGCGACTACCCCGCTCGGCGGGGACGTCGCGTCGACCTGGGCGGCGATGCTCGCCGGGCGGAGCGGCGTGCGGCGGATTACCGAGCCGTGGGTAGAGGAGCTGCCCGTGCGCATCGCCGCGCAGGCGGCCGCCGACCCGGTGGAGGCCATCGGCCGCGTGCAGGCCCGCCGGATGGACCGATGCGAGCAGTTCGCGCTGGTCGCCGCCCGCGAAGCGTGGGCCGACGCGGGCGCGCCGCAGCCGGATCCTGAACGGCTCGGGGTAACGGTCACGAGCGGGATCGGCGGCATCGGCTCGACGATAGCCGGGTACGACATGCTCAAGGAGAAGGGCTGGCAGCGCATCTCGCCGTATACGGTGCCGATGCTCATGCCCAACGGGTCAGCTGGCTGGATCAGCATGGAGTTTGGCGCCCACGCGGGCGCGCACTCGCTGGTCAGTGCCTGCGCCTCCGGCGCGGAGGCGATCGGGTACGGCATCGACATGATCCGCTCGGGGCGGGCCGATGTGGTCCTGGCGGGCGGCACCGAGGCGGCCATCATGCCGCTGAACATCGGCGCCTTCGCTGTCATGCGCGCCATGTCCACCCGCAACGACGAGCCGGAGCGGGCGTCGCGGCCGTTCGACAAGGCTAGGGACGGGTTCGTGCTCGGCGAGGGGGCCGGCATGCTGGTCCTGGAGTCGCTGTCGCACGCGCGGCAGCGCGGCGCCACGGTGTACGCCATCGCGGCCGGGGCCGGTTACTCCTCGGACGCTTATCACATCGCCCACCCGGCTCCCGACGGGGTCTGGGTGGCCGCGGCGATCAGCCGGGCGCTGGCCGACGCGCGGATCGCCGCGGAGCAGGTCGTGCACGTCAACGCGCACGCGACCTCCACGCCGGAAGGTGACGCGGTCGAGGCTCAGGCCCTGGTGAGGGCGCTCGGCCCGGCGGCGGACGGCGTGATCGTCACGTCCACCAAGTCGATGACCGGGCACCTGCTCGGCGGCGCGGGCGCCATCGAGTCGGTGGCCGCCATCCTCGCGCTGCGCGAGCGCGTGGCCCCGCCCACGATCAACCTCGAGGAGCTCGACGACGACGTGCCCGTGACCGTGGCCACCGAGCCGAGGCCGCTGAGCAGGCGCGGATCCGAGCCGATGGCGGTGCTGAACAACGCGTTCGGGTTCGGCGGCCATAACGTGTCGCTGGTCTTCGTCGCCCCCTGACCGAACGTTCGTCCTTTCGCCGGCCGACCGAACAGGAGACCAGAGATGACCGCTCCCGACGTCAGGGTGGATCAGCCTACGCTGCCGCGCGACCCGCGGGAGCGGCTGGCCGCGCTCTTCGACCCGGGCACGCTCGAGCTGCTGCCTGCGGAGGGGGACGAACGGAGCGGGGTGGTCGCCGGCGTCGGGCTGGTGCTCGGCTCGGGTGCCGTGGCGTTCGCGTCCGACCCGCGCGTGCAGGGCGGCGCGATGGGCAGCGCGGGCTGCGCGGCGATCGTGTCGGCCTACACGGAGGCGGTCACGCGCGGCGTCCCGGTCGTCGGGCTCTGGCACTCGGGCGGCGCGCGGCTGGCCGAGGGGGTCGCCAGCCTGCACGCGGTGGGCACGGTCTTCGCCGCGATGACCGCGGCATCCGGGCGCGTGCCGCAGATCTCCGTCGTGCTCGGCCCCGCCGCGGGCGGCGCCGCCTACGGTCCCGCGCTGACCGACATCGTCATCCTGTCCGGCCAGGGACGCATCTTCGTGACCGGCCCGGACGTGGTCCGCTCGGTGACCGGCGAGGACGTGGACATGGAGCGGCTCGGCGGGCCCGAACCGCACAGCCGCCGCTCCGGCGTGGTGCACGTGGTCACGGAAACCGACGCGGAAGCGCTCGGGACGGCCCGCCAGCTGGCGGCCATGCTCAGCGACCAGGGGAAGGTCGCCGAGGACGCCGAGTACCGCGATCTGTCCGGCTTGCTGCCGGACTCGGCGCGCCGGGCCTACGACGTACACATGCTGACCGCCAGGCTGCTCGATACCCCGGGCATCGAGCTGCACCCCCGGTGGGCGCCGAACATCGTGACGATCCTCGGCCGCCTGGCCGGGCGCACCGTCGGCGTGGTCGCCAGCAACCCGATGCGGCTCGGCGGCTGCCTGGACGCCGCGTCGGCCGAGAAGGGCGCCCGCTTCGTCCGGATGTGCGACGCGTTCGGGGTGCCCCTCGTGGTGCTCGTCGACGTCCCGGGCTACCTGCCGGGCGTCGGCCAGGAATGGGATGGCGTGGTCCGCCGGGGCGCCAAGCTCCTGCACGCCTTCGCCGAGGCCTCGGTTCCCCGCGTGACGCTGGTGACCCGCAAGGCGATCGGCGGCGCCTACATCGCGATGAACTCCCGCTCGCTCGGCGCCACCCGCGTCTACGCCTGGCCCGGCGCGGAGATCGCCGTCATGGGCGCGGTCGCGGCCATCCGCATCCTGCACCGCCGCACGCTCGCCTCGGTCCCGGCCGACCGGCTCCACGAGGCCGAAGCCGAGCTGGCCGCCGAGCACGAGGCCACCATCGGGGGCCTTCAGCGGGCCCTCGACCTCGGCGTCATCGACGCGATCATCGAGCCGAGCCAGACGCGCCAGGAACTGGCCCGGGCCATAGCCGAAGCCCCGCAACTCCGCGGCGCGCACGCCAACATCCCCCTATAAGGGCTCACGGTGCGCGACCAGGACCCCAGCCGAGGCGTGTAGCAGGTCCCACGAGTCCCTGTCGTGCCGGTAGTCCCTTTAAACCCCTGGAGACTTGGTGTCGGGTCACCTGGAACGGGCCTTGGGACCCCCGAGGCCCGTCTAGCGGGCGTTGTGGCACCGCACGCCAATTCGGACGTGCCGAAATGCTTGCGTGGGACTGGGGCAGACGGAATCGTAAGGCGTGCCGGAACACGACTCAGTCAACACTGAGCACACTTGGAGGGTAGGCCATGCGGGGATTCAAGAACTTCCTCATGCGCGGTGATGTGATCGTCGTCGCGGTCGGGCTCGTCGTGGCCCTGGCGTTCAGCACCCTGATCAGCTCGTTCACCACCGACGTCATCAGCCCGATCGTGGCTAGGGCCGAGGGCAAATCGGCCATCGGCCTGGGCTGGCAACTAGGTCAGGCCGGGAACACTAGGACGTTCGTGAATATCGGCACGTTCATCTCCACGATCATCTACTTCGTGATCTTCGTCGCCGTGGTGTACTTCCTCATCGTGCAGCCCTACAAGCACGTCCAGAAGCGGCGCGGGCAGGTGGTGTTCGGCGACCCGCCGGCGGTCAAGACCTGCCCCGCGTGCCTGTCCAGCGACCTGCCTGCGGCCGCCTCCAAGTGCAAGTACTGCGGCACCGACCAGCCGACTGAGCAGGCCGCTGCCAGCTGACGCCAGGCGCCTAGCTGCGCCAGGTCCGGCTACGGGGGCGGGGCGCCGTCTTCGTTACCTATCCCGCTGCCGCGGTCCGAGCCGGAAGCGTCGGGGCCGATGGGCGGCCCGGAGTCGACGGGCTCAGCCGGTCCGGCCGGCTCGCCTTCGCCGGCCGGGGTTTCCGCGGCCTCGGCTGCGGCGTCGGCCGCCTCGGCCGCCTCGGCAGTCTTCCGTTCGGCCTCGCGGACGTCGCCGATGAGCTCCTCGAGCCTGGCCGCCCTGATGCGGCGGAACGTACGGTGGTCGCGGGCCCGGTCCAGGACGGCCACTTCCAGCTGGGCGGCCACCACGTCGGGGCGCTGCTCTCCGTTGGACGGCGCGGCCAGCGCCGCCAGCGCGGCGCCGAACGCATCAGCCAGGGACATGCCCTCGGAGTACCGCTCCTTCAGCGCGGCGGATACCTGGTCCGCCTGCCCGCCGAAGGCGACGAAGCCTGACTCGTCGGACACCGACCCGTCGAACGTGATCCGGTAGATCTGGTCGTCCGCCGCCTGCCAGCCTATCTCGGCGACGACGATCTCCACCTCGAACGGCTTGTTGCTTTCGGTGAAGATGGTGCCCAGGGTCTGGGCGTACCAGTTGGCGAGGGCGCGCGCGGTCACGTCGTGCCGGTCATACTGGTAGCCGGTGATGTCGGCGTAGGTGACACCAGCCCTGCGCAGGTTCTCGTACTCGTTGTACCTGCCGACCGCGGCGAACGCGATCCTGTCGTACATCTCGCCGATCTTGTGCAGGGCCTTTGACGGGTTCGGCGCCACCATGAGGATCCCGCCCGCGTACTTCACCGCCACGCAGCTACGACCGCGCGCAATGCCCTTCCGCGCGTAGTCGGCCTTGTCCCGCATGGACTGCTCTGGCGACACGTAGAACGGGATGGACACCGCGGACGCTTCCTTTACTTGGTCTGGTGGACGAGGGTAGGTCGGTGGGCGGGGTTTAACGGGTTTAAGCCGCCGGGCCCGGGCAGGCGGCCCGGCGCCGCGGGGCTAGCCTGCGGCATGCAGGTGCGCCGTCGGTCCGTCTGGCTCGCTCATCCGGCCTTGCACGACCTGCTGGGCGTAGTCCTCGGACTCGGCCTCGGACAGCTTACGGAAGCCATCGGACATGACCGTGGCGATGACCGGGAAGATGCGCCTGGTCAAGTCGGGCCCGCCGGTTGCCGAGTCGTCGTCCGCGGCGTCGTAGAGCGCCTGCACGCAGGCCAGCACGGCGTCGCGCACGGGCATGTCATCGACATACAGCTTCTTCAGCGAGCCCCTGGCGAATACCGACCCCGAGCCGATGGAGTGGAATCTCTGCTCCTCGTACGGCCCGCCAGCCACGTCGTAGCTGAAGATCCTGCCGCTGTCCGACTCCTCGTCATAACCGACGAACAGCGGCACCACGATGAGACCCTGCATGGCGGCGGCCAGGTTGCCCCTGATCATCCAGGCGAGCCGGTTCGCCTTGCCCGCCAGGGACAGCGGGCGGCCCTCCAGCTTCTCGTAGTGCTCAAGCTCGACCTGGAACAGGCGGACGATCTCGATCCCCGCGCTCCCGGTGCCGGCGTAGCCGATGGCGGAGTACTCATCGCTGCGGAAGACCTTCTCAAAGTCCCGCTTGACGATCATGCTCCCCGCGGTGGCCCGGCGGTCGCCTGCCAGCACCACGCCGTGCTCGCAGGCCGCGGCGACGATCGTCGTAGCGTGCGGCAGGTCGCGGATCGCCTGCCCGCCCGCCGAGTCCCCTGCGGGGACGCCAGGTCCGGGGGTGCGGCCCGGCACTAGCCCCGGGGAGTAGGAGGTGAGGAAATCGGCGAACGATGAGGTCTGCAGGTCCATGAAGCCCGCCGGCGGTCTAGCCCCCGCCCCGCGCACGCGCCCGGAACCTCCGTCTCCCCCGCCGAACGGGCCGGACTGGCTGCCGTCCATGTAAGAGCCCAACGCGAACCTCCTCCTGAGGTGGTCAGCCTTTTCGCGGGCTCCGGAGGTGTTCGTCCCCGGACTAGCACTGCCCCTGTTAGGACCCTACTGCCGCGCCGGAGCGGGGCGGCACGCCGTAGGCCCTGGTGCGTCCGCCTACGGCGAACCGGGCTTTGCTCGCTACTGGCCGCCCTTTTGCACGTACGACCTGACGAACTCCTCGGCGTTCTCCTCCAGGACCTCGTCGATCTCGTCGAGTATCGCGTCGACGTCGTCGGAGAGCTTCTCGTGCCGCTCCCTGGATTCCTCGCTGGTACCAGGCTCCGTCTGCTCGGTCTCCTCGGCGCGCTTGGTGGTCTGCCGCTGACCGCCTGAGTGGTTGGTTGCCATGTCGCTACCTCCGTCAGTCCCAACGCTATCGTCACCCGTGAGAGTCCCGTGCAATCCCGCTGGGCCGAAATCGGTACGAACTCGGGATACCCGACCCGCGGGGGGATGCCCCCGCGTACCCCCCGACCCGCAGTGGGCTGGCCGCCATTGGGGTCGTCCTGGCCGCACTGGGGGATACCTTCGCGGACGCCGTAGCTTGGCTCGCAGGGGGACCCTGCGAGCTACTCCTGGCCGGTTAGGGCGGCTACCAGTTCGGCGGCGCTGCGGCAGCGGTCCAGGAGTTCGCCTACGTGCGCCCTGGTGCCACGCAGGGGCTCGAGCGTCGGGACGCGCTGCAACGACTCGCGCCCAGGGATGTCGAAGATTACGGAGTCCCAGGAGGCCGCCGCGACAGACTCGGGGTACTGCCGCAGGCAGCGGCCGCGAAAGTAGGCCCTGGTGTCTTCGGGCGGGTTCTCGACGGCCCGGTTGACGGTCGCGTCGTCGGTCAGCCGCACCATCCGGCCCCTGGACGCTAGCCGGTTGTACAGTCCGCGTTCCAGGCGCACGTCGGAGTACTGCAGGTCGACGAGCTGCAACCGCGGATGGTCCCAGCTCAGCCCGTCCCTGGACCGGTACCCCTCGAGCAGCTCGAGCTTGGCGACCCAGTTCGAGCTCCCTGGATAGCTGCATGGGGTTCTCGGCCAGGCGATTCAGCACCGACTCCCACCGGTCGAGGACGTCAGCGGTGATCTCATCGACGTCGTCCCCGTACTTGTCCTCGGTGTACTTGCGCGCGAGCTCCAGGTACTCGGACTGGAGCTGGACGGCGGTCATCTTCCGGCCGTCCTTGAGCGTGACCAGGCGCCGGCAGGTCGGATCGTGCGAGATCGCGCGGAGTTCGGCCACCGAGGCCTCGACCGACAGGTCGGTGCCGAGGAACTTGTCCTCGATCATCGCGAGCACCAGCGAGGTCGTGCCGACCTTGAGGTAGGTGCTCACCTCGCTCATGTTCGCGTCGCCGATGATCACGTGCAGCCGCCGGTACTTCTCCGGGTCGGCGTGCGGCTCATCCCTGGTGTTGATGATCGGCCGCTTGAGCGTGGTCTCCAGGCCGACCTCGACCTCGAAGTAGTCGGCGCGCTGGCTGATCTGGAAACCGCTGCCCCGCCCGTCGGCGCCGATGCCGACCCGCCCGGCACCGCAGATCACCTGGCGCGAGACGAAGAACGGGATGAGGTGCCTGACGATATCGGCGAACGGCGTGCTTCGCCGCATCAGGTAGTTCTCGTGCGAGCCGTAGGAGGCGCCCTTGTTGTCGGTGTTGTTCTTGTACAGCTGGATGGGCGCGCTGCCCGGGATGGTCGCGGCCTTCGCCGCCGCCTCGGCCATGACGCGCTCGCCGGCCTTGTCCCAGATCACCACGGAGAGCGGGTTCGTGCATTCCGGAGCCGAGTACTCCGGGTGGGCGTGGTCGACGTACAGCCGCCCGCCGTTGGTGAGGATGACGTTGGCCAGGCCGAGATCCTCGTCGGTCAGCTGAGAGGAATCCGCCGCCTCGCGGGTGAGGTCGAACCCGCGGGCGTCGCGCAGCGGGTTTTCCTCCTCGAAGTCCCACCGGGCGCGCCGGGCCCGCGCGGCGGTGGCCGCCTGGTACGCGTTGACGATCTGGGATGAGGTCACCATCGCGTTGGCACCAGGTTGGCCGGGCACGGAGATGCCGTACTCGGTCTCGGTGCCCATTACGCGAAGAACGCTCATGCCCGCAGCCTAACGCCGTTACTGGCTAAGCCGACACGCTGACACGGTTTCCTCAGCGCGAACAGCCATCACAGGTATTGTCCGGTATTGGCCACGGTGTCGATCGAGCGGCCTGCCTCGGTGCCGGTCTTGCCGGAGACCAGGGTCCTGATGTAGACGATGCGCTCGCCCTTCTTGCCGGAGATGCGCGCCCAGTCGTCCGGGTTGGTGGTGTTCGGCAGGTCCTCGTTCTCGCTGAACTCGTCCACGCAGGCGGACAGCAGGTGGCTGACCCGGATGCCCTTCTGCCCGGTCTCCAGGAACTCCTTGATAGCCATCTTCTTGGCCCTGGCCACGATGTTCTCGATCATCGCGCCGGAGTTGAAGTCCTTGAAGTACAGCACTTCCTTGTCGCCGTTGGCGTAGGTGACCTCGAGGAACCTGTTGTCCTGCGACTCGGTGTACATCCGCTCGACCGCCCGCTGGATCATCGCCTCCACGGTGGCCTGCGCCGAGCCGCCGTGCTCGGCCATGTCGTCGGGGTGCAGCGGCAGGTCTATCAGCACGTACTTGGAGAAGATGTCCCTGGCCGCCTCCGCGTCGGGGCGCTCGATCTTGATCTTGACATCGAGCCTGCCCGGGCGCAGGATCGCCGGGTCGATCATGTCCTCGCGGTTGCTGGCCCCGATGACGATGACGTTTTCCAGGCCCTCCACCCCGTCGATCTCGGACAGCAGCTGCGGCACGATCGTGTTCTCCACGTCGGACGACACGCCCGAGCCGCGGGTGCGGAAGATCGAGTCCATCTCGTCGAAGAACACGATGACCGGCTGGCCCTCGCTGGCCTTCTCGCGCGCCCGCTGGAAGACCAGCCTGATGTGCCGCTCGGTCTCGCCGACGTACTTGTTCAGCAGCTCGGGGCCCTTGATGTTGAGGAAGAAGCTCTTGCCCTCGGCCGTCCCGTCCGGCCCCGCGGTCTTCGCCGCGACCTGCTTGGCCAGCGAGTTCGCCACCGCCTTGGCGATCAGCGTCTTCCCGCAGCCGGGCGGGCCGTACAGCAGGACGCCCTTCGGCGGCTTGAGCTGGTGCTCCTTGAACAGGTCGGCGTGCAGGTACGGCAGCTCGATAGCGTCCCTGATCTGCTCGATCTGCGCGGCCAGGCCGCCGATGTCGGAGTAGGAGATATCCGGCACTTCCTCCAGGATGAGCTCTTCCACCTCGGCCTTCGGTATCCGCTCGTAGACGTACCCCGACCGCGGCTCGAGCAGCAGCGAGTCGCCCGCGCGAATCGGCTGCTGCAGCAGCGGCTCGGCCAGCCGGACCACGCGCTCCTCGTCGGCCTGGGAGATGACCAGGGCGCGTTCGCCGTCGGCGAGGACCTCCTTGAGCATGACGACCTCGCCCACCTTCTCGTACCCCTGGGCGATGACGACGTTGAGCGCCTCGTTGAGCACGACCTCCTGGCCGGGGCGAAGCTCGCTGAACTCGACGTTCGGCGACACGTTCACGCGCATCTTGCGGCCGCCGGTGAAGACGTCGGCGGTGCCGTCCTCGCACGGGTTCAGGAAGACGCCGAACCCGGAGGGCGGCTGCGCCAGCCGGTCGACTTCTTCCTTCAGGGCGACGATCTGGTCGCGCGCTTCGCGCAGGGTAGCGGCCAGGCGCTCGTTCTGGGAAGTGACCCCCGACAGGCTGCCCTCGGTCTCGCGCAGCCGTTCCTCGAGCATCCTGACCTGCCGCGGAGAGTCCGCGAGCCTGCGCCGCAGCACCGCGATCTCCTCATCAAGGAAGGAGATCTGAGCGGTAAGGCTCTTCATCTCATCCTCGTGCCGCGAGGTGCGCCCCTCGTCTCTGGCCGGCATGGCCCTCACCTCCTCCTGACCCGCTAACTAAGACATTACCTATACACGAGCGTTCCCTAACCTGGCGAGGGCGTTTCGATGCTGTCTTGCCGCCCTTTTATGCACCGTTACGTCATAAACACATGACTAAGAGTTACCATTTCGCGAGGGCGTAACACACAGGTCGTTCGGGCTAATGATCTTCTTCGTGCGCGCCCTTGGCCGGGCGCCGCCTGCGGGCCGGAGGAGGCACGCCGGGTGCCATCCGCCGCGCGGTCACCAGGAAGCCGGTGTGGCCCACCATGCGGTGCTCGGGGCGGACGGCCAGGCCGTCCACGTGCCACCCGCGCATCAGGGTCTCCCACGCGGCCGGCTCGTAGAAGCCGCCGTGGGCGCGCAGCGCCTCGACGGTACGCGACAGCTGGGTCGTGGTCGCCACGTAGCAGCAGGCCAGGCCGCCGGGCGCGAGGACCTCCCCCGCGGCCGGTATGCAGTCCCACGGCGCGAGCATGTCCAGGATGACCCGGTCGAAGGCGGCGAGGTCGGTTTCGGGCGTCTCCCCGGTGCCGAACTCGGCGGTCACCAGCCGCCAGGCCGGCGGCGGGCCGGCGAAGAACTGCTCCACGTTCCGCCGGGCGATCTCGGCGAAGTCGGCCCGGCGCTCGAAGGACGTCAGGGTGCCGGCCTCGCCGATGGCGCGCAGCAGCCAGCAGCTCAGCGCGCCCGAGCCCGCCCCGGCCTCGAGCACCCGCGCGCCGGGGAACACGTCGGCGAACGCGACGATCTGGGCGGCGTCCTTCGGGTACACCACGGCGGCGCCGCGCTTGGCGGCGAGCGTGAATTCGGCGAGCAGCGGGCGGAACACCACGTACGGCGTGCCGCCCGAGGACCGCACCACGTTCCCGTCAGGGCCGCCGATCACGTCGTCATGGCACAGCGCGCCCTGGTGGGTATGGAACGACGCGCCGGGCCGCAGCGTGATGAGGTGGCTCCGGCCCTTCGGGTCGGTCAGCTGCACGGGCTCGCCGGGCGCCAGCGGTCCCCGCCGCGGTTGGGTCATGCCGCAAGGTATCAGACGCCGGCGAAGGCTTGGTCGACGTCCTTGGCGGCGAGCACGCCGTAGACCTGACCGGACGGCTCCACCAGCAGGTACTCCGACGCCGGCGCCCGGCGGAGCGCGTCAAGCAGCGCCATTCCCGACAGGTCGCACGGCAGTACCATGTCCGGCTCGAGCGTCCTGGCCAGCGAGCCCGCCTCGATCCAGGGGCGCCGCTGATTCGGCGTGGCCATCACCGCGCCCTCGTTGAGGATCGCGATCGGCTTGTCTTCGTGATCGACGACCACGACCGCCCGCGCGTTGCTCTCCTGCGCGCGCCTGAGGGCTTCGGCCAGCGGGGTGCTCGCGGAGACCGAGACCGCCTTGCGAGCCAGCCTGCGGGCGCTGAGCGCGGGCAGCCGCTCGCGGAACCTGGCCGCCTTGATCGCCTGCCCGGCGCCGGTCCACATGAAGGCGGCGATCAGCGCCAGCCACAGCACGGTGGTGATGTCGCCGCCGATCCTGGTCTCGACCGCCGGGTCCAGCACCAGGATGAACAGGCTGAGGGCCAGCACCCGGCCGACCCAGGCGGCGGCGATGGTGGAGGTCGCCGGGCGGCGGGTCACCTTCCAGATCGCCGCCCGCAGCATCATGCCGCCGTCCAGGGGCAGGCCGGGCAGCAGGTTGAAGATCCCGATCACCAGGTTGGCCCACATGAGCTGGAAGACCAGCGTGTAGGCGATGACGTCCCCCGAAGGGACCACGCGCGTCAGGCCGTACCCGCCGGCGGCCAGCACGAGCGACAGCGCCGGGCCGGCTGCCGACACCGCGAACGCCCGCCCCGGCGTGGGCGGCTCCCGCTCGAGCTCGGAGACCCCGCCGAGCGGGTACAGCAGGATGCGCCGGACCGGCAGCCCGAACGCGCGGGCCACCAGCGAGTGGCTCAGCTCGTGGATGAGGACGGACAGGTAGAGCAGCACGACGAAGGCCACCGCCACCAGGAACCTGGTGGAACCGTGCAGCGTGGAGGCCAGATCCTGGGCGTACCGAAAGATGATGAAGCCCGCGATGAGGAACCACCACGGGGAGATGTGCACCGGGATGCCGAACGGGCGCGCGATGATGATCCCAGAACCGGGTATACGGCGCTGCGGCGGTTTCTCCGGCGTCGTGCGGGCCACATACCGATGCTACGTGCAGATCCGCGCGAATGTCGGCGGCGTGCTTTACGGTTCTGGTGTGGAGGAAACCGCAGCGGTGCTTGATGTGTTGCCACCGGAGCCGACGAACGTGGGGGCATCTTCGCCGGCCATCTCGCCGTCGCGGGCGGCGGATTTCATGACGTGCCCGCTGCTGTACCGGTTCCGGGTGATCGACAAGCTGCCTGAGCCGCCCACGCCGGCCACGGCGCGCGGCACGCTGGTGCACGCCGTGCTCGAGCGGCTCTTCGACCTGCCCGCGGCCGACCGGACACCGGAGGCCGCGCGGGCGCTGGTGAACCCCGAATGGGACCGGCTGGCCGCCGCGGAACCCGATCTCGCCGCGCTGTTCCCCGATGAGGCCGAACGGGCGGACTGGCTTGCGTCCGCCACCGCCATCCTCGACGCGTATTTCACGCTCGAGGACCCGCGTCGGCTCGAGCCAGCCGAGCGCGAGTACTACATCGAGACCACGCTCGATTCCGGCCTGCGGCTGCGCGGCTACATCGACAGGCTCGACGTGGCTCCCGGCGGCGACGTCAGGATCGTGGATTACAAGACCGGCCGCGCGCCCCGGGAGGCGTACGAGGCCAGCGCGCTGTTCCAGATGAAGTTCTACGCGCTGGTGCTCTGGCGCCTCCGCGGGCAGGTGCCCCGGCTGCTGCAGCTCATGTACCTGGCCGAGGGCGAGGTGCTGCGGTACGCCCCGGACGAGAAGGACCTGCTCGCCACCGAGCGCAAGGTCGCGGCGCTATGGCAGGCCATCGAGCGGGCCAGGGTCGCGGGCGACTGGCGCCCGAGGCCGAGCAGGCTCTGCGAGTGGTGCAACCACAAGGCGCTCTGCCCCGCGTTCGGCGGCACCCCGCCGCCGCTCCCCGAGGTCTCGGCGGACGTTCTCGCGCCCGCCGACCAGGAGTTACGGCGGCCCGCCTTCAGGCGGGCTGAGCGGGGTTCACCGCCGGTTCCGCGGCGATGGCCGGCTCGGGCTCGCGCAACGGGAAGTGGCAGGCCGCCAGGTGCCCGCCGGCGGTGAAGGGCCGCAGCGGCGGTTCCTGCTCAGCGCACACGTCCTCCGCGAGCGGGCACCGGGTACGGAACCGGCAGCCGGACGGCGGGTGGATGTTGGACGGAAGCTCCCCGGCCACGCCCTTCTGCCGCGTGGCGCGCTCCTCACGCGGGTCGGCGACCGGGATGGCGTCGATCAGGCCCTTCGTATAGGGGTGGATCGGGCGGTAGTAGACGTCGTCGGCGGGACCCACCTCGACGAGCTTGCCCAGGTACATCACGCCGATCGTGTCCGCCATGTACCGCACGACGGCCAGGTCGTGGGAGATGAACAGGTAGGTCAGGCCCAGGTCGCGCTGCAGGTCCTGCATCAGGTTGAGGATCTGCGCCTGGATCGACACGTCGAGCGCTGACACCGGCTCGTCGGCCACCAGCAGCTTCGGGCTGAGGACCAGGGCGCGGGCGAGCCCGAGACGCTGCCGCTGCCCGCCGGAGAACTCGTGCGGGTACCGCTCGACGGCCGCCCTGGGCAGTCCGACCTCGTCCAGCATCGCGTCGATCTTGCCCTGCTGCTGGCGCCTGCTGCCGATGTGCTGGATGGCGAGCGGCTCGCGCAGGATCGGGCCGACCCGCATCCTCGGGTCCATGGAGGCGTAGGAGTCCTGGAACATGAGCTGGACCTTCGAGCTGTACTGCCGCCGCTCGCGGGTGCCCAGCCTGGCCAGGTCCTTGCCTTCGAGCAGGATGGCGCCGCTGTTCGCCCGTTCCAGGCCGGCGATCAGCCGGCCGACCGTGGTCTTGCCGCAGCCGGACTCGCCGACCATGCCGAAGGTCTGGCCAGGCTGGATCGAGAAGCTGACGTCGGCGACCGCGCTGACCTGGCCGACCTTCCGCTGCAGCACCGCGCCTGAGGTGACCGCGAAGTTCTTCACCAGGTGCTCGATGGCGAGCAGCGGCCTGCCGTCGGGCGCGGCGGCCCTGGCGGCCGGTTCTGGAGCGCGCTTCGCGGCGACCAGCACGGCGGCCTCGGCCGTGTCGTCCTTGGCGCTGCCGACGGGGAAGAAGCACCGGTAGCGATGACCAAGGCCGTCGCCTTCCAGCGGCGGCTCGGCCTGCCGGCAGGTGTCCTGCGCGTGGCGGCACCGCGCAGCGAACTTGCACCCGGCCGGCGGCATGGTCAGGTCGGGCGGCTGGCCTGGGATGTTGTAGAGCCGGCCGGAGACGTCGGCCGACTTCTCGGGCAGCGCCTCGAACAGCGCCTCGGTATACGGGTGGCGCGGGTTGCCGAACAGCCGCAGCGTGGTCGTGTCCTCCATGACCCGGCCGGCGTACATGACCACCGCGCGGTCGGCGCGGCCGGCGATGACGCCCAGGTCGTGGGTCACCAGGATCACCGCCATGCCCAGGCGCCTGCGCAGGTCGTCGATCAGCTCCAGGATCTGCTTCTGGATCGTCACGTCCAGCGCGGTCGTCGGCTCGTCGGCGATCAGGAGCTTAGGCTCGCAGGCGAGCGCCATCGCGATCATCACGCGCTGGCGCATCCCGCCGGACAGATGATGCGGGTAGGCCTTGATCCGCTCGGCTGGGTGTGGCATGCCGACCAGGCCGAGCACCTCAACCGCGCGGGCCAGCGCCGTCTGCCGGTCCGCCCCGCGGTGCAGCCGGACCGTCTCGGCGATCTGGTCGCCGATCGTCATCGTCGGGTTCAGCGAGGTCATCGGGTCCTGGAAGATCATCCCGATCTCGTTGCCGCGGACCTGGCGCATCGCCTCGTTGTCCAGCGTCGAGATCAGCTTGCCGCCCAGCAGGATCCGGCCGCCGGTAATATGCCCGCCCGGCGGCAGCAACTGCATGACCGACAGCGCGGTCATCGTCTTCCCGCTGCCGGACTCGCCCACGATGCCGAGGCATTCGCCGGCCTCGACGTCGAGGCTGACGCCGTTGAGCGCGTATACGGTGGCGCTGCGGAGCCGGACCTCGGTGTGCAGATCCTCGATCTGGAGCAAGGGTGCCATGCGTCCTCGTCACTGTGCTTTGTTCTCGAGCGGCGGCGGGAAGGCCGGGCCGTCCTAGCGGCGTTGCAATCGGACCTCGACGGCGTTGCGGAGGCCCTCACCGATCCAGATGATCGCGGTGATCACGATCACGATGCAGAAGCCCGCGGGGACGATCAGCCACCAGTACCCGTCGTAGACGTAGGTGACGCCGTTGCTGAGCATCGCGCCCCAGTCCTCCTGCGGCGCGGGGACGCCGAGCCCGAGGTAGCTGAGCGCCACGATGAACCCGATGGCGTCGGCCACCTGGAAGGTGAGGTTGACCATGATGGTGCCGATCGCGTTCGGCGCGATGTGCCGGAGCACGGCCCGGGCGCCGCCGCCGCCCATCACCTTCATCGCCTGCACGTACTCGCGCGTCCGCAGCGTCAGCGCCTCGCCGCGGACCAGCCTGGCGGTGGTCAGCCAGGACACCAGGCCGATCACCGCAATCAGGATCGGTATGGTCGGGGTGACCTCGGCGGCGAGCAGGAGCAGAAGGAACAGCACGGGGAACGCCAGCCCCGCGTCCACGATGCGCATCATGACCGCGTTGACGATCCCGCCGACGTAGCCGGCGATCGATCCCCACAGCACGCCGACCACGGTGGCCAGGATCGCCGCGGCGATGCCCACCTCCAGCGAGATCTGGCCGGAGGTCATCAGCCGGGCGAGCACGTCTTGCCCGTTCGAGTCGGTGCCGAGCGGGTGGCCGGCGCTCGGCGGCAGCGTCTGGTAGGTGAAGTTCACCACGGTCGTGTTGCCGTGGTAAAACAGCGGCCCGACGAAGCAGAACACCAGCATGACCGCGACGATGACGGCACCGGCGACCGAGAGCTTGTTCTCGAGGAACACCTCCAGGCCCCGGCGGAACGCGCTGCGGGGCTTGCCGGCCAGCAGCGGCCCGGCGGTGACCGCGGCTCCGGCCGGCGATGCCGGCGCGACAGCGGCGACGTCCGAGATCTCTGCTATGAAGTCCGTGGCGGAAAGCGACGGGTCCGGCGATTCCGGCGGGATGCCCATCATGCTCATGACGAGTACCTCACCCGCGGGTCGAGCGCCGCGTAGGTGATGTCGGCCAGGAGCGAGCCGATCACCGTGGCCAGCGCCACGACGATGATGACGCCGAGCAGGGTCGGGTAGTCCCTCTTCTGGGCCTGCTGGTAGAACAGCAACCCCATCCCCGGGTAGTTGAACACCGACTCGGTGATCAGCGCGCCGGCGAAGATCTGGGGCAGGCTCAGCCCGAGCAGGGTGACGACCGGGATCATCGAGTTGCGCATCACGTGACGGAACAGGATCCGCCGCTCGCTGGCGCCCTTGGCCTTCGCGGTCCGCACGTAGTCCTCGGTGAGGTTGTCGAGCACCGCGGAACGCGCGTACCTGCTGAACAGGGCGATGGTGATCAGCGTGAGCGTCGCGATGGGCAGGATCATCGCGTTGAAGTTCGCGAAGATCGAGCCCAGGGTCAGGCCCTGCGGCGCCTCGGCGGGGAAGATCGGGAACTTGATCGCGAAGATCAAGATCAGCAGCAGGCCGAGCAGGAACGACGGCATCGCGTAGAAGATCGTCGAGAAGCCGTTGAAGAAGTGGTCGACGAGCTTGTTGCGCCGCACCGCCTGCGCCATGCCGATCGGGACCGCGATGAGCACGGCCAGGATGACGGAGATGCCGACCAGGACGCCCGACTTGAGGATCCGCTCGCCGAGCAGCGAGGCCACGCTCTGGTTGAGGTTCCACGAGTAGCCCAGGTTGCCCTGGAGCAGATGGCCCAGCCAGAGCAGGTACTGGTCGTACCAGGGCTTGTTGAACCCGTAGGTGTCGTCGAACAGCTTGATCGCCGCCGGGTCGCGGTACACGTTGGGCCCCATGACGGCGGCGGCCACGTTGCCCGGGATCGACCGGAGCAACGCAAAGGAAAGCATGGTCACCAGCAGCAGCACTGCGATCGACTGAAGCAGTCGGCGCACTATGAACAGTGCCACCTGTCCCCTTTCTAGAGCAGCAGGACGATCAGCAGGGCGAGGGCGGGGACGGCGACCGCGGCGAGCGAGGGCCATACCCAGCGGCCTGTCACCAGGCTGGCCGGGGGGCCGACCGGCCCGGACCTGGCCCTGGTGCGTTCCTTCTTCGCGCGGGTGTCCAGCTGGAGGGCGATCGCCCTGGCGGCGGGGAGGGAGGCGAGGTACTTCGCCTCGTCGGGCAGCCGGGAGGTCTCGCCGGGCTCGCCGAATACGCCTGAGGACGGTGCGTTCGGCAGAAATGGCGACGGGGTCACGGGCCGTCGCCGGGCGCGCCGTCGCGGCGTGGGCAGCTCCGCGCGGGCCGCCCGGCGCTTGGTCCGGGCGGAGACGTACAGCGCCCAGCAGGTGATCGCCCGGCTCGCCGCGCTGCTCGGCGCGTCGGGGGTGGCGGCGTAGTGCACCTGCACCCAGTCGCCGCAGTCCACCGCCTGGACCGCCGCCCACGGCACGTGATGGTCGCGGAACGGGTTCCTGACCACCAGGCCCGCCGGGCTCGCGATGACGCGCGGCCGGAAGGCCAGCGCGTAGGCCACGCCGGTGATCGTCGCCAGCACGGCCGATATCACCACCGCGTACCTGGCCGAGGTGCCCTGGATGGCGAGGTCGGCGATGTTCGCCACGGCGAACACCACCCATACCCACCACAGCACCAGGGGCGGGGCGAGCCGGAAGATCTCGCGGGGCGCGGCGGACCGGTCGGCCACGGGTCAGGTGATCCGCACCCGGGGGTCGAGCAGCGCGTAGACCATGTCCACGATGATGTTGGCCACCACCACGAACACGGCCGCGAAGATGACGAACCCGATGATCACCGGCCCGTTGTCGGTGAAGATGGCCTGTACCGACACCTGGCCCAGGCCGCCGAGGCCGAAGACCTGCTCCGTCACGACGACGCCGCCGAGCAGCTGGCCGATGTCGACGCCGAGCTGCGAGACGACCGGGGTGAGGGCGGCGCGGACCCCGTGCCGGAAGATCACCCGCCGCTCCGACAGGCCCTTGGCCCGGGCCGTGCGGATGAAGTCCTCGCCGAGCGTGTCGAGCAGCTGGCCGCGGGACAGCCGGGTGTAGACGGCGGCCTGCACGGCAGCCAGGGTGATCCAGGGCAGCAGCATGTGCCCAGCCCACGTGCTGAGGCCCTGCGTGGGACCGGCGTACCCGGTGTTGATCCAGTGGAAGCCGTGCTGTTGGAGCGGCAGGAATATGTACAGGATGAGCAGCTCGCCGATGACGAAGGTCGGCATCGACAAGCCGACGAGCACCGCGACCGAGGAGACCCGGTCGAACACGCTGCGGGCCCTGGTGGCGCTGATGATGCCCACCGCCAGCCCGACGAGCAGCCAGAGCACCAGGCCGCCGACGAGCAGGGAAGCGGTCGGCGGCAGGTCCTGCCGCACCATCGTGTTCACCGACTCGCCGGTGTAGTAGGAGAAGCCGAGGTTCCCCTCCAGCAGCTTCTTGATGAAGTGCCAGTACTGCACCGCGATCGGCTGGTTGAGGCCGAGGTTCCTGATCACCTCGGCGAGGATCGCCGGGGTGGCCGCGCGGCCGGCATCAAGCCGCGCGACGGTGTCCACCGGACGGGCGAAGAACAGCAGGAACGCGGCTGAGGCGACCAGCCAGACCACCACGATGCCGGTGAGGATGCGGCGGACCAGGAAGCTGACGATCGCCATGTCAGTTCCCGCCCGCCACCGGGGCGGCCGGCCCGGTGTCGATGAGCACGGTGCCCTTGCCCCGCCTGCGCTTGCGCCGGCCTCGCAGCACCCGCTCGGTGCGCGGGTCCATCGCGTCCCTGATCCCGTCGCCGAGCAGGTTGAAGGCGAGCGTGGTGATGAGCAGCGCCGCCGCGGGGAACACCACGTACCACCAGGCCACCTGGTAGAAGTTCTCCGCGTCGGCCAGGATGTTCCCCCAGCTCGCGTTCGGCGGCTGGATGCCGAGGCCGAGGTAGGACAGCGTGGCCTCGAAGATGATGGCGGTCGGGATGTACAAGGTGGCGAGGACGAGCACCGGCGCCAGCAGGTTGGGCAGGATGTCGAGGAACATGATGCGGAACGGCCCGGCCCCCAGCGACCTGGCCGCCTCGATGTACTCCTTCTCCTTGATGGCCAGCGTCTGCCCTCTGACCACCCTGGCGATGGCGGCCCAGGAGAAGAACGAGATGACGGCGATGATGATCGGCAGGCTCGGCCCGAACACGATGGCCAGGGCGAGCGCGAGCACGACGTAGGGGAAGGCGAGCACCGCGTCGGTGAACCGGGCCAGCACCGCGTCCACGACGCCGCCGAAGTACCCGGCGATCAGGCCGACGGCCACCCCCGCGGACACGCCGATCGCGGTGGTGACGAAGCCGACGAACAGCGAGATGCGCGCGCCGTACAGGATCCGGATGAACAGGTCACGGCCGGTGCCGTCGGTGCCGAGCCAGAACCCGGCGGTGCCAGGGGGCACCGGGTTGCCCGCCACGGTCTCGCCGGTGATCGGATAGGCCGTGTTCGGCGGGTGGTGAGTGATCGCCACGAACACCGGCGCGGCGATGGCGAGCACGAGCATGACCAGGATGACGATCAGCGCTCCCACCGCCACCCTGTCCCCTCGCAGCCGCCGCCAGGTCAGCTGCCACTGGCTGCGGCCCTCGATCTTGGCGCCTGCCTCGGCCTCCTCGGCCGCCACGGCCTGCTGGCCGACGAATTCCACCCCAGAAAGGCTCATGGAAGTTGGCTCCTCCCTGCGGCTGCGAGGTTCTCGCCCGCCTCGACCGGGAAGTGGCAGGCGGTCGCGTGAGTGGGCGCGTCACCCGCCTTGACCTCGAGCAGCGGTTCGGTTTCGCTGCACAACGGCTGCGCCTTCGGGCAGCGCGGATGGAACCGGCAGCCCGACGGCGGGTCGATCGGGGACGGCACCTCCCCGGTCAGGATGATCCGCTGCCTGCTGGCCGCCGCGTCAGGGTCGGCGGCCGGCGCGGCGGACAGCAACGCGGTCGTGTACGGGTGCCGCGGCTTGCCGTACACCAGGTCCTTGGGGCCGACCTCCGCGATCCGGCCCAGGTACATGACCGCCACCGAGTCGCTGACGTGCCGCACGACCTCCAGGTCGTGCGCGATGAACAGGTAGCTGAGCCCGAAGTCGCTTTGCAGGTCGGAGAGCAGATTGAGCACCTGGGCCTGGATCGACACGTCAAGCGCCGACACCGGCTCGTCGCAGATGATCAGCTTGGGCCGCAGCGCGAGCGCGCGGGCGACGCCGATGCGCTGCCGCTGCCCGCCGGAGAACTCAGAGGGGAACCGGTTGTAGTGCTCGGGATTGAGTCCGACCCGTTCCATCAGCTCCTGGACCTGGCGCTTGCGCTCGGCACCGTTCGCGATCCCGTGGATGGCGAACGGGTCGCCGATGATGGCACCGACCCTGCGCCTGGGGTTCAGCGCGCCGTACGGGTCCTGGAAGATCATCTGGATGTCCCGCCGCACCGGGCGCATCGCGCGGCGCGACAGGCCGCTGATGACCTGGCCGTCGAACGTCACCCGCCCGGAGGTGATCGGGATCAGGCCCGCGACGCAGCGGGCCAGCGTCGACTTGCCGCTTCCCGTCTCGCCGACCAAGCCGACGGTCTTGCCGCGCGGGATGGTCAGTGACACGTCGTCGACCGCATGGACCTGCCCGACCGTCCGCCGGATCAGGCCGCTGGTGCGCACGGGGAAGTACTTGACCAGGTTCTCCACCGTGACCAGCACGTCGGAGTCCGCCTCGATGCTCACCCCGCCACGCTCCCGTCGGGCTCGATGACTCCCGCCACCTCGGCCTCGAAGACCTCGGCGGCCACCTCGCCGCGGCCCTCGCGCACCGTCTCAGCCCGCAGGTCCTCCGCCTGCTCGCTCAGGCCGACCGCCGCGACCGGCAGCCAGCAGGCCGAGCTGTGGTACCCGTCCTGGGTCACCGGCCGCAACCCGGGCTCCTCCGTGAGGCACCGGTCGAGCACGTAGCCGCAGCGCGGGTGGAACTTGCAGCCGGAGGGCAGGCGGATCAGGCTGGGCGGCTGGCCGGGGATCGGCCGCAGCCGTTCGACGGCCGCCGAGCTGCTCGGTATCGACTCCAGCAGGCCCTTGGTGTACGGGTGGTGCGGGGAGTAGAAGATGTCCCGCTTGGGCGCCTTCTCGGCGGCCCGGCCCGCGTACATGACCATGACGTCGTCCGCGATGTCCGCCACCACGCCGAGGTCGTGGGTGATCATGATCAGCGCGGTGTTCGACTCCAGCTGCAGGTGCAGCAGGAGGTCGAGGATCTGCGCCTGCACGGTGGCGTCGAGCGCGGTCGTGGGCTCGTCGGCGATGATTATCTGCGGGGACAGCGCCAGCGCCATCGCGATCATCACTCGCTGCCGCATGCCACCAGAGAACTGGTGTGGGTAGTCCGTGACCCGCTGCTCCGGGCGCGGGATGCCGACCTTGCGGAGGAGATCCACCGATCGCTCCGCCGCGTCCTTCTTGGACGCCGACTTGTCGTGCGCCCGGATGATCTCCGCGATCTGCCAGCCGACCCGGTAGAGCGGGTGCAGGCTGGTCAGCGGGTCCTGGAAGATCACCGCGATGCGGGCGCCGCGGATGTGCCGCATCTCGCCGTCGCTGAGCTGCAGCAGGTCGGTGCCTTCGAACACGGCGCGGCCCGATACGTTCGCGCCGGGGGTCAGCCCGAGCAGGGTCTGGGTCAGCACCGTCTTGCCGCTGCCCGACTCGCCGACGATGCCGAGCGTCTGCCCGGCGTCGACGCCGAACGACACGCCGCGGACGGCCTGCACAACGCCGTCAGCGGTCGGGAAGCTGACGGCTAGGTCAGTCACCTCTAGCAGGCTCAATGCATCCCTCCGCCCCGTCTGGACCATTCCGGCAAGCGTCGCACACGATCGTTAATACCGCCATACGGGCCCGGCCGGGAAGCGTTTGATTTCCCGGCCGGTCCGCTGGGCTGTGCTCCGTCCTGTCAGCCGCCGGCGATCCAGAGGGCGGTGATGTCGGGAGCGCCGATGTTCGGCGCGAAGATCGCGGTCGGGTACACCTGCCCGTAGGACGAGATGCCCCTGACCCGCGAGCTTGAGTACACCGCGAAGTCCTGGCTCATGATCGGCACGATGGCCGCGTCCGACATGATCTGCATGTCGGCCTGGTGCCAGTAGTTCCCTGCGGCGGTCAGCGAGGGCGCGTTCTCCGCCTGGACGATCAGCGAGTTCACGGTCGCGTTGTCATAGCAGCCGTCGTTGACCGTGTTGATCACGCAGTTCGGGCCCTGGAACAGGGCCTGGATCACGGTGCGGCCGTTGTTGCCGAACCAGTCGGGGAACCAGATGGCCTGGCCCAGGTCCCACTGGTTGGGCTTGTTATTCTCCGGCGCGTTGCCCAGGTCCACGAAGATCGACGAGCCCGGCTCGGGCTTGCTGACCAGCGTCACCCCGCACGGCGCCAGCGACGCCTGGATCGCGCTGAAGATCCGGGTGTCGGAGGAGTCGTCCTCGTACTCGTAGACCAGGCTGACGCCGTGCGGGTAGCCGGCCTTGGCCAGGTCGGCCTTGCACATGGCGATGTTGCCCTGCCCGCTGTCATCCGGGTACAGGTTGTAGTCCTGGTAGCCGACGTTGCCCGGCGGGATCACCGTGCTGGTGATCGAGGCGACGTCCGGACCGCCGATGGCCTTCACCGCGGCCGCCTTGTCCACGCCGTACTCGATCGCCTGGCGCACCAGCAGCTTCTGGGCCGCGTCGTTGGCGTCCGGGCTGCGCAGGTTGAACACGATGTAGGGGAACAGGTCCGAGTCGGGCCAGACCACGAAGTTGGAGACCTTGGATGCCACCAGAGACGGGATCGACGCCGGGTTGATCGGCGTGTCGCTGTCGATCACGTCCTGGGTGCCGGCCTCCATGTCGGACAGCTGGGTCTGGGCGGAGGTCACGCCGAGCGTGTCGATGACCTCGCTCACGTAGTCGTGCCGCAGCGGGTCGGTGGACTGCTTCCACGCCGGGTTCCGCACCAGCGTGATCGACTTGCCCGGGACGTAGGAGCTGATCTGGTACGGCCCGTCGGAGATCGTGTGCTGGTCCAGCTGCAGGCTGTTCGGCACGTAGGCGTCGTACTCCACCGGGCGGGCCGAGTCGAACGGCATCGCCATCATGTAAAGGAAGTCACTGATCGCCGAGGTCAGCGTGAACTGGATCGTCATCGAGTCCGGCGTGGTGATGCCGGCGATGTTGTGCGTGTTCTGGAAGTTCGCGATGTTCGCCGCGGTCGGCGCGTTCGACTTGATCGCGAAGTACGCGGTCTCGGCGTTGCAGTAGGCGGTCATGCCGACGATCGCGGCGTCAAAGTAGGTCGGGTTGCCCACCGGGCTGACCGGGTTGCAGAACGCCTTGAACTCGCGGAGGAAGTCCTGCGAGGTGACCTGGCGCGGCGGGCTGGTGTTCCAGTCCACGCCCGGCTTGATGTGGAAGGTGTAGGTCTTGCCGCCGTTGGTGACCCCGCCGTTCGCCACCGTCGGCACCGCGGTGGCCACGTCCGCCACCGGCGTGGTGTCCGTCTTCCACCCCGCGCTCGAGGTGGTGAGGGCCGGCACCGTCGGGTACTGCACGAGCTGCCTGGCGTAGGCCCGCTCAAGCTGGTAGTCCACGGTGTAATACGCGGGCACGGTGTCGATGTGGTCGGGGCCTGCGGCGGAGACGATGTGCAGCGTTCCGCCGTACTGCGGGGTCGTGGAGCTGCTGACGGCCGGCGTACTGCTCGACGACGAGCTGCACGCGGCGAGCCCCGCCGCGGCCAGCACGGCCGCGGCCAGGACCACGAAGCGCTTGGGCGCACTGGTCATGGGCATGTTCCCTCGTCACGAAGTCAAGTGAGACCAAGGCAGCCATCAGGCGCCCCGATCCTAACGATCACTGCTATCTGGAGATTGTGCGTTGCGGGCCCCGAAATCCAGGGCAAAGCCCTCGTCGTGGCTCGATTGTGATTGAAATCATCCTGCGTTTGTCACTAAGACGCGGAACTTGTGCCGGTGATCCGTGCCGTGGCCGTTGCCGTGCCTTCGCCGTGGTGGCCCGGGTGGGTCCGGGCCACCACGGCTCGCCGGGTCAGCTGCCGGCGATCCAGAGGTTGGTGATGTCGGCATCGCCGATGTTCGGCTGCCAGAGCGCGGTCGGGTACACCTGCCCGTAGGACGAGATGCCCCTGATCCGCGAGCTGGCGTAGAGCGGGAAGTTCTGGCTCATGATCGGCACGATGGCCGCGTCCGACATGATCTGCATGTCGGCCTGGTGCCAGTAGTTCCCTGCGGCGGTCAGCGAGGGCGCGTTCTCCGCCTGGACGATCAGCGAGTTCACGGTCGCGTTGTCGTAGCAGCCGTCGTTGACCGTGTTGATCACGCAGTTCGGGCCCTGGAACAGGGCCTGGATCACGGTGCGGCCGTTGTTGCCGAACCAGTCCGGCACCCAGGCCGCCTGGCCCAGGTCCCACTGGTTGGGCTTGTTGTTCTCCGGCGCGTTGCCCAGGTCCACGAAGAACGACGAGCCCGGCTCGGCCTTGCCGACCAGCGTGACGCCGCAGGGCGCCAGCGAGGCCTGGATCGCGGTGAAGATCCGGGTGTCGGAGGAGTCGTTCGGGTACTCGTAGAGCAGGCTGACGCCGTGCGGGTAGCCGGCCTTGGCCAGGTCGGTCTTGCACATGGCGATGTTGCCCTGCCCGCTGCTGTCCGGGTACAGGTTGTAGTTCACGTAACCCGTGTTGCCGGGCGGGATCACCGTGTTGATGATCTGGGCGACGGACGGACCTCCGATGGCCTTCACCGCGGCCACCTTGTCCACGCCGTACTCGATCGCCTGGCGCACCAGCAGCTTCTGCGCCGCGTCGTTGGCGTCCGGGCTGCGCAGGTTGAACACGATGTACGGGAAGGTGGTCGACCACGTCCAGACGTGGAAGTTGGAGTCACCCGAGGTCAGCAGCGCCGGGATGGACGCGGGGTTGATCGGGGTGTCCTGCGGCAGGTCCTCAGTGCCGGCCTCCATGTCAGACAGCTGGGTCTGGGCGGAGGTCACGCCGAGCGTGTCTACGATGCTGGACACGTAGTCGTGCCGGACCGGGTCGGTGGACTGCTTCCACGCCGGGTTCCGCACCATCGTGATCGACTTGCCCGGGATGTAGGAGCTGATCTGGTACGGCCCGTCGGAGATCGTGTGCTGGTCCAGCTGCAGGCTGTTCGGCACGTAGGCGTCGTACTCCACCGGGCGGGCCGAGTCGAACGGCATCGCCATCATGTAAAGGAAGTCACTGATCGCCGAGGTCAGCGTGAACTGGATCGTCATCGAGTCCGGCGTGGTGATGCCGGCGATGTTGTGCGTGTTCTGGAAGTTCGCGATGTTCGCCGCGGTCGGCGCGTTCGACTTGATCGCGAAAAACGCGGTCTCCGCGTTGCAGTACGCGGTCATGCCCGCGATCGCCGAATCGAAATAGGTCGGGTTCCCGACCGGGCTGACCGGGTTGCAGAACGCCTTGAACTCGCGGAGGAAGTCCTGCGAGGTGACCTGGCGCGGCGGGCTGGTGTTCCAGTCCACGCCCGGCTTGATGTGGAAGGTGTAGGTCTTGCCGCCGTTGGTGACCCCGCCGTTCGCCACCGTCGGCACCGCGGTGGCCACGTCCGCCACCGGCGTGGTGTCCGTCGTCCACCCCGCGCTCGAGGTGCTGGTGTATGCGACGGTCGGGTACGACACGAGCTGCCTGGTGTAGGCGCGCTCGAGCATGTAGTCCGCGGTGTAGTAGGCGGGCACGGTGTCGATGTGGTCGGGACCTGCGGCGGCGACGATGTGCAGCGTTCCGCCGTACTGCGGGGTCGTAGAGCTGCTGACGGCCGGCGTACTGCTCGACGACGAGCTGCACGCGGCGAGCCCCGCCGCGGCCAGCACGGCCGCGGCCAGCACCACGATGCGCTTGGGCGCACTGGTCATGGGCGTATTCCTTCGTGACGAACTTGGGCGAGACCGAGCCAGCCTTCCGTGGCCCGATGAATTCGGGCACGGCAAAATGCAACCCCGATCTCCGCGATCAATGCCTATCTGAACAGACTGCGCATCCGCGCTGCTGGAATCCAGGCTAATGATCCGGCCGTGGCTCGATTGTGACTAAAAAGATTCTCTCTCCGTCACGGACGCTCACGTTTGGGCGGGTTGTGGTCACCGTCGGCTCCTGCCCGCCGCCCCAGCCGGCGGTTCGGTGCCGGCCGTCAGCTGATGCCGTGGCGGCGCAGGATGTCCTCGACGTCCCCGAGGTCATCGTCATCGTCGCCCGCGCTCTTGCCCTTGCGCGCCTTGACCGGCGCCGTAGCGCCGACGGTCGACGGCCGGGTAGCCAGCTGTCCCGCGCTGGTCACGGCCGGCCGCTTGGCTCCCGCGCTGTCAGCCGGCATGGCCTTCTGGCCCTTGGTCCGCTTCACGCTCCGCCGCCGCAGCGGTCCCGATACGAAGAACAGCAGCACGGCCACCCCGGTCACCGCGATCCCGGACCAGACCTGAACCGAGAACGCGAAGCCCTTCGCGAAGTCCCCGATGGCGACGCCCATTTGCCAGAACATCTTGACCGCGCCGGTCAGGTACGCGGCCAGCGGCAGCAGCGAGAGGGCCGCCCCGCGCAGGCCCGATCCCAGGCCGCGCCGGCGCATGACGAGGTAGCTGAGCACCAGGCCGAGCCCGGTCAGTCCCCCGCATAGCGGCAGCCAGGCGATCTTGTCATAGGTGGACATGCGCGCCTCCCCGCGGTTCTGCTTGAAGTCTAAGCCGTTACGGGCGCGTCGGCATTGGGGCTAGCCCCCCCAAAGGGGCTGATCTCAGGTGCACCCCGCTCGCGTCCGCGCGCAGGTCCAGCAGCGAGCGCACCACCGTCCGCCCCGGAGCCGCCTCGATCGGCACCAGCGACGGCACGGCGATGACACGGCACCCGGCGGCTTCGGCCGAAGCTACCCCGTTCGGCGAGTCCTCCAGGGCAAAGCAGTCGGCGGGGGGCAAGCCGACCAGCTTGGCCGCGAGCAGGTACGGTTCCGGGTCGGGCTTGGTGGCGCTGACGTCGTCGGCGCAGACCAGCGCGTCGAAGCGCATGCCGGTGCTGGCCAGCACCTCGTCCATGAACCGGCGCTCGGACGAGGTCACCAGCGCGCGCGGCAGGCCGGCCGCCGCGACCTCGGCCAGCAGCTCACGGGCGCCCGGCCGGACGGGCACGCCGCCGCGGCGGACAAGCTCGGCGATGCCCGACATCAGCCACTCGCCGACGACCTGCGGCGGGGCGGGCCTGGTCGCCTTGCCGAGCAGGTAACGCACGCTGCGCTCCAGGCTCCCGCCGAGCAACTGCGCCTGGTCCGCCTCGGTCCACTCCGCGCCCAGCCTGGCCATGACCGCCGTCTCCACCTCGAGCCACAGCGGCTCGGAGTCGACCAGCAGCCCGTCCATATCGAACAGAACAGCGCTGCTAGCCCCGGGGGGATCAGACACTGAAGTACTTTGCCTCGGGGTGGTGGACCACGATCGCGTCGGTCGACTGCTCGGGGTGAAGCTGCATCTCCTCCGACAGCTCCACGCCGATGCGGGACGGCTCGAGCAGGCGTACCACCTTGGCACGGTCGGCCAGGTCCGGACAGGCGGGATAGCCGAAGGAGTACCGCGCGCCCTGGTAGGCAACGCGGAAGAAGCCGGCCACGTCCTCGGGATCGGCGCCGCCGATGCCGAGCTCCCGCCGGATCCTGGTGTGCCAGTATTCGGCCAGCGCCTCGGCGAGCTGGACGGAGAGGCCGTGCAGCTCCAGGTAGTCGCGGTAGGCGTTCTTCGCGAATAGCTCGGCGGTCGCCTCGGACACCCGCGGTCCCATGGTGGCGAGCTGGAACGCCACCACGTCCGTCTGGCCCGAGCCTTCCGGCTTGAAGAAGTCGGCCAGGCACAGCCTCCGGTCGCGCCGCTGCCGCGGGAAGGTGAATCTCTCTCTAGCCCCGGGGGGCGTACCCTCCGGGATCCCCCGCTCTCCTTTCCGGGGGGACCCATCCCCCGGACCCCCCTTGGGAGAGAAGCCTTTCCCCCCGAGCCCCCTCGGCCCCCCTTGACGGGGGGATCGAAACGATCAAGTCATTGCCCGAGCTCACGCATTGGAAGTAGCCGTAGACCACCGCCGCCTCGAGCAGCCCATCGGTCTGGATGCGCTCCAGCCACATGCGCAGCCGCGGCCTGCCTTCGGTCTCCACCAGTTCCTCGTAGCTCGCCCCGCCGCGGCCCCGCGACGGCTTGAGCCCCCACTGGCCCATGAACAGCGCCCGCTCGTCCAGGTAGGCGGCGTACTCCGCCAGCGGTATGCCCTTGATCACCTCGGTGCCCAGGAACGGTGCTTCCGGCACGGGCCCGGAGGCCGCTATGTCCGAACGAGCGGTGGTGGCACCCTCGGGCCCGCCATCGGCTCCGGTGGTGGCGGTACCCGTGGCCCTGACCCGGCGGGTCCGCCGCTCGGGCAGCCTGGCCCCGGGTTCACCGCGCTTGACCGCCATCGCGGCGTCCATCAGCCGCAGCCCCTCGAACGCGTCCCTGGCGTACCTGACCTCGCCGTCGAACACCGAGGCGAGGTCCTGCTCCACGTAGGCGCGGGTGAGCGCGGCGCCGCCGAGCAGCACCGGCCAGCGCCGGGCCAGGCCGCGCGAGTTCAGCTCGGCGAGGTTGTCCCGCATCACCACGGTCGACTTGACCAGCAGCCCGGACATCCCGATGACGTCCGCGTCGTTGTCCTCCGCGGCCGCCACGATCGACGAGATCGGCTGCTTGATCCCGATGTTGACCACGTCGTAGCCGTTGTTGGACAAGATGATGTCGACCAGGTTCTTGCCGATGTCGTGCACGTCCCCCTTGACCGTGGCGAGCACGATCTTGCCCTTGCCGACCTCGGCCGTCCGCTCCATGTGCGGCTCGAGGTAGGCCACGGATGTCTTCATGACCTCGGCGGAGGTCAGCACGAACGGCAGCTGCATCTGGCCGGAGCCGAACAGCTCGCCGACCGTCTTCATCCCGTCGAGCAGCACGTCGTTGACGATCTCCAGGGCGGGGCGCTGCGCCAGCGCCGTGTCCAGGTCCGCCTCGAGCCCGACCCGCTCCCCGTCGATGATCCGCCGCTTGAGCCTGTCCCAGAGCGGCAGCGCGGCGAGCTCGGCGGCCCGGCTCACCTTCAGCGCTTCCGCGTCCACCCCCTCGAACAGCTCGAGCAGCCTGGCCAGCGGGTCGTAGCCCTCCCGGCGCCGGTCGTACACCAGGTCAAGGGCCGCCTGCCGCTGCTCGTCGGGGATCCGCGCGATCGGGACGATCCGCGCCGCGTGCACGATCGCGGAGTCCAGGCCCGCCCGGACGCACTCGGCCAGGAAGACCGAGTTCAGCACGGCGCGGACGGCGGGCTTCAGGCCGAACGACACGTTGGACACGCCCAGCGTCGTCTGCACGGCCGGGTGGCGGCGCTTCAGCTCGGCGATCGCCTCGATGGTCTCGATCGCGTCCCGCCGGGTCTCCTCCTGCCCGGTGGCGATGGGGAAGGTCAGGCAGTCGACGATGATGTCCCCAGTCCGCATCCCCCAGTTCCCGGTCAGGTCGGCGATCAGCCGCTCGGCGACGGCGACCTTCGCCTCGGTGGTACGGGCCTGGCCCTGCTCGTCGATGGTCAGCGCGATGACCGCGGCGCCGTGCTCGCGGACCAGGGGCATGACCCGCGCGATGCGCGAATCGGAACCGTCCCCGTCCTCGTAGTTGACCGAGTTGATGACCGCGCGCCCCCCGGTCAGCTCCAGGCCGGCCTCGATCACGGGGGGCTCGGTGGAGTCGAGCACCAGCGGCAGGGTGGCGGCGGTGGCCAGCCTGCTCACCACCTCGCGCATGTCGGCGGCGCCGTCCCGGCCCACGTAGTCGACGCATACGTCGAGCAGGTGGGCGCCGTCGCGAGTCTGCGCCCTGGCGATCTCGACGCAGTCCTCGTACCTGCCCTCCAGCATGGCCTCGCGGAACGCCTTGGACCCGTTGGCGTTGGTCCGCTCGCCGATAGAGAGGAACGCGGTGTCCTGGCGGAACGGCACGTGCGCGTACAGCGACGCCACTCCCGGCTCGGGACGGGGCCTGCGCTGGGCGACGGGCCGCCCGGCGACCCGGGCGGCCAGCACCGCGATGTGCTCGGGGGTCGTGCCGCAGCAGCCGCCGACCAGCGACAGCCCGAACTCCCTGGTGAACCTGTCGTGGGCGTCGGCGAGCCCGTCGGGGGTCAGCGGGTAACGCGCCCCTTCCGCGGTCAACTCCGGCAGCCCGGCGTTCGGCTCGCAGGACAGCGGGATCGGCGAGTGCGCGGCCAGATACCGTAGGTGCTCGCTCATCTCCCAGGGGCCGGTCGCGCAGTTCAGCCCGATCATGTCGATGCCGAGCGGCTCAAGCGCCGTCAGCGCGGCGCCGATTTCGCTGCCGAGCAGCATCATGCCCGTGGTCTCGATCGTCACCTGCGCGATGATCAGCGCTCCGGGAGTTCTCGGGTCGGCGCCCGCCGCGGCCCGCCTGGCTCCGATGATCGCCGCCTTCGCCTGCAGCAGGTCGTAGCACGTCTCGATGATCAGCGCGTCGGCACCCCCGCGCAGCAATCCCTCGGCGTTGGCCTGGTAGGCGTCGCGCAGCTCGCGGAACGTGATGTGGCCGAGCGTGGGCAGCTTGGTGCCGGGGCCTATCGAGCCGAGCACCCAGCGCGGCCGGTCCGGCGTGGCCCAGCGATCGGCCGCCGCACGGGCCAGCCGGGCGGACGCCAGCGAGAGTTCCCCGACCCGGTCGGCGATCCCGTACTCGCCGAGGTTGGACAGATTGGCCCCGAACGAGTTGGTGGTGATGCAGTCCGCGCCCGCTTCGAGGTACGCCTCGTGAATGCCGGCCACGATGTCGGGCCGGGTCACGTTCAGTATCTCGTTGCAGCCCTCGTAGCCCGCGAAGTCGTCAAGGGTGGCATCGCTCGCCTGGAGCATGGTGCCCATCGCCCCGTCTGCCACCACGACACGCTCGGCTAGGGCGGACCGTAGTGTGCTCATCACACCCATCCTAGGAGGTTGGGGCCCAATTTCCCCAGCCAGGACCGGACACGCAGACCGATCACCCAACGAGCAAGGCTGAGCACGTAGGCTGTAGGGACGGCCCATGTCGTGCTTTGGGGAGGTGACCAGTCATCGAGTTCAACGACATCGGCGGGCTCACGTCCCCGGTCGCCATCGCCGGGTTCGAGGGCTGGAACGACGCGGGCGAGGCGGCCAGCGGCGCGGTCAACCACCTGGGCATCGCCTGGCAGGCGACTCCGATCGGCGCCATCGATCCTGAGGACTTCTACGATTTCCAGGTCAACCGGCCGGTCATCGAAATCGAGGGGGGCCACACCCAGCGCCTCATCTGGCCCACCACCAGGATCTCGCTCGCGCGCGCGCAGCCCGCCGACGAGTCTGTGCCGCCCACGGGGCTGGCCAGGGACGTCGTCCTCGTGCACGGCATCGAGCCGAACATGCGGTGGCGGGCGTTCAGCGAGGAGCTGGTGCAGGGCCTGGAAGGCCTGGGCGTAGAACTCATCATCTTGCTCGGGGCGCTGCTGGCCGATGCGCCGCACACCCGTCCGGTGCCGGTGTCCGTCGGCTCGTCCAACGCCAAGCTAGCCGCCGAGGCCGCTGTGGGCGGCAGCCGGGTCGACTACAAGGGCCCCACCGGGATCGTCGGGGTCTTCCAGCACACCTGTGCCGGGGCGGGCATCCCGACCATCTCGCTATGGGCGCAGGTGCCGCACTACGTGGCGCAGCCGCCGAGTCCGAAGGCCACCCTGGCGCTGCTGCGCGGCGTCGAGGACATCCTGGACGCGCCGCTGCCGCTGGCCGATCTGCCGGAGGAGGCACGCGCCTGGGAGCGCGGCGTCGACGAGCTCGCTGAGCAGGACTCAGAAGTCGCCGACTACGTCCGGACGCTGGAACAGGCCAAGGACGCGATGGACCTGCCCGAGGCGAGCGGCGACGCCATCGCCCGCGAGTTCGAGCGCTACTTCAGGCGCAACGGCAGCATCGGGGAGTCGCCGGATCAGGGCGACGGCTGAGCTGGCCCCGGGGGGGGCGACCCCCCGGGGATCCCCCCGATCTTGGGGGGGACTGCCCGTCCCCCCAAACCCCCCTGGTCAGATCGGGGGCCACGGGACGGCGGGCCAGTCCGCGGGCGGGTAGGGGTGGACGCGGTGCTTGATCAGCGTCTCGATCCTGCCCCTGGTGGCGCCGATCTCGCTCGCGGTCAGCAGCCCGGCCAGCTCCGTGGCCAGGCTGCCCTCGGTGAGCTGGGTGCTCAGGCGGCGCAGCGCTTCGGTTGACCGCCGGGGCAGGGTCTTCCCCCGCCACTGCCACAGCACCGTCCGCAGCTTGTAGTCCTCGGCGAAGCAGACCCCGTGGTCACAGCCGTACAGGTGCCCGTCGGGCATGGGCAGCAGGTGACCGATCTTCCTGTCGGCGTTGTTCACCACGGCGTCGAACACGGCCATGTCGCGCAGGCCGGCATGGTCGGTGCGGCGGGACAGGGCAATCAGGTCCACGCCGGGATCGTGGTCGATCCACAGCTGGCACATGCCGGGGCCGAACGGCCCGTCGCGCATGACCGTGGGCGGCACCACATCCCAGCCCGGCCGCGTGGGATACGGCGTAGGCGGCGACTTCCCGGCCGGCCAGGCTGCCTGACGGGAAGTCCCAGAGCGGTCGCTCGCCCGCTATCGGCTTGTAGACGCAGTGGATAATGTCCGGGGGGGCGACCCCCCTGGACCCCCCGCGCACGGAGGGGCTGCCCGCCCCCCCGTACCCCCCTGGCCCTGGAGTGATCGTGCAGTACAGCGTCGCGTTGGACGCGTCCACCAGCCGGCCCTTGACCTCGAGCTTGCCGTCCGTAAGCAGGTTGAGCAGCTGCTGGCCCCGGGGGGGCGACCCCCCGGAACCCCCCGCTCTTGGGGGGGCTCCCCGCCCCCCCAAACCCCCCTGGTGGCCCCCTCGGCTTCCTGGGTCAGCGGAAGCGGCAGCACTCTCACGCATGGCCGGCGCGGTGACCGTTCTGCCTGGGGCAGATGTGCCCGTCGGTGTCCAGCGGCAGGCCGCATAGCGGGCAGGGCGGCCGGCCCGCGGCGACGATCTTGGCGGCGCGCTGGGCGAAGGCGCGCGCGGCGCCCGGCGTGATGCGCACCCTTAGCACCCCGGGCCCGTCGGCGGGAACGTCCTCGGCCAGCGGTTCTACCGGATCGTCCGATTCTTCCTGCGCCTCGATGACAACCATGCCGCCGTCGCCGTCCCAGGCCAGGGCGATCGCGCCGACCCGGAAGTCCTCAAGCAGGGGCAGGTCCAGCGGCCCGTCGTCCTGCAGCGCCGCAGGAGCGGCGGCGGGTACCGCGGGTGACCCGCCGGTGCGCCTGAGCACCTCGTCCAGGAGCTCGTCGATCTGTTCCGCCAGCAAGCTGACCTGGAATTTTTCCAGGACGACGCTAGTGATGCGAACACCGGAGATCGCCTGCAGGTAAAAGGTCCGTTCTCCTGGCTGCCCCACCGCCCCGGCTATGAACCTGTCCGGCGGGTCGTAGAAGTAGACCGGCATAGTCCTATCCTTACGCGTCCGCCGACTCTTGACGACCCGGATGGGTGGCTGTGCCGGTGACCCCGGGCCCGGACGGCCCGTCCACCGCACCAACCTGCCCGTTGTACTCAGCTCCGCCCGAACCTCCGCCGACGGCCGCGTCGCTCGCCGCGGTGGGTTGGGCCTTGGAGCCGTGTCGCTCGGCTCGTGGCATGAGGTCTTCCACCCCACCCCCTCTATCGTTCATCCGGATCAGGAACGGCCTCAGCGGCGTATACCTGATGACGGTCAGCGAGCACGGATCGACCTGGATCCGCTGGGACTGATCGAGATGCAACCCCAGGCTATCGGCGATGATGGACTTGATGACATCACCGTGCGAGCAGATGAGATAGGTAGCGTCCTTACCGAGCCTGGAATTCCAGTCCCTGACCGCCGCGACCGCTCGGTGCTGCATATCCGGCATGGATTCCCCGTCGGGACCCGGGAATCTCACCGCGCTCGGGTGAGCCTGCACGACGCGCCAGAGTTGTTCGGCCGCCAGCTTCTTCAGCGGCAGGCCCGTCCAGTCCCCGTAGTGGCACTCCCCCACCCGGTCTTCGGCTGTCACCTGCTGGCCGTCGCGCCCGGCCGCGATCGCCGCCGCGGTCTGCATGCACCGTTCCAGCGGGCTGCTGACGATGGCGTCCAACGGCAGCGGAGCAAGCCTGGAGGCTAGCGCGGCCGCCTGCGCCAGGCCGCGGTCATCCAGCGTGATGCCTGGAGTCCACCCGGTCAGCACGTGACCAGTCGTCGCGGTAAGCCCGTGCCGGACTAGCAGGACAGTGGTCAAGGCAGTGCTGCCCCCGGGGGGGCGACCCCCCGGGATCCCCCCGCTCCTGGGGGGACTGCCCGTTCCCCCAAACCCCCCTGGGACCCCCCGGTCACGGGGGGCTCTCCTCCGGCTCAGGGCCCTGGACCGGAAGAGGCCGGGGGGGAGTGTGCTGGACGAGGAAGGTTGCGGAGCCGAACTGCACCGTGTCTCCCGGGCGCAGCGGGACTGGCTCGCGCACCAGCCAGCCGTTGATCCGGGTGCCGTTGTGCGATCCCAAGTCGGACAGCAGCCAGCCGTCCTCGGTGCGGGCCAGCTGGGCGTGATGCCGCGATACCGACATATCAGAAATGCGCAGATCGCAGTCCTGAGTCCGCCCGATCGAGAAGATGGTCCCGCTGCCAGGCGGAAAGGCCAGCGGCGTGGGCGCCGGCGGATCTGCGGGCCCGCCGGTCCAGGCCGCCGAGTAGGCCACGGGCGCGTTAGCCCCGGGGGGAAATCCGTGCGCCCCTGGGGTCATCGGCACGACAGAGCCGTCCGGCTGTTCGTAGTCGTCGGGGCGGCGATGGCCCAGCAGGACGGCCTTCAACCGGGCTAGCAGCCTGGTCCGCCGCGGCGGCAGGTCGGTGAACAGGCGGGCCAGTTGACCGTGGTCGCGGGCACCGAGGGCGCTCTCCATCCGGGCGATGAAGGTTTCGTGTGAGAGCCTGCCGTCGACGTACTCCTTCCTGAGCTCATCGACGACGTGGTCGCGCTCCGCGTCAGAAGCACGCAGAAACGCGGGCGTTGCGGGCCTGTCCGCCGACCCTTCCATGAATGGAGTATCGGCATCATCCGCGCTCAGGGCAAGCACCCGCGGGGGGCTCCGCCCCCCGCGTACCCCCCGACCTGCTGGGATACACCGCAGCGAGTGGGGGCGCAGGCCTAGAAAGGATCGCCGGTGCTCGTCATGGCGGGGACGTCAGCGTCCGCGCCGTACGCGGGCTGCAGGGGGAAGTGGCAGGCGGCTACGTGGCCCGGGCCGAAGCTCCGCAACTGCGGCTCTTCGACGGAACAACGCTCCTGCGCGTACTGGCACCTGGTGCGGAACCGGCAGCCGGACGGCGGGTTCACCGGGCTGGGCAGCTCGCCCTTGATGGCGACCTCCCTCTTGGCCCGCTCGGCGGACGGCTTGGGCGCCGGGATGGTGGCGATCAGGCCGGCCGTGTAGGGATGCGCGGGCCGCTCGTAGATGTCCTGCGCGGACCCGAGCTCAACCATCTTGCCCAGGTACATGACTCCGATCCGGTCAGCCATGTACTTGACCACCGCGAGGTCGTGCGAGATCACTATGTAGGTCAGGCCGTGGGAGGCCTGCAGCCGCTTCATCAGGTTCAGCACCTGGGCCCTGATCGACACGTCGAGCGCGCTGACCGGCTCGTCCGCCACGATGAGCCTCGGGTTCAGCGTGAGCGCCCTGGCCAGCCCGATGCGCTGGCGCTGGCCGCCGGAGAACTCGTGCGGGTAGCGCTCGACCGCGTTCCGCGGCAGCCCGACCTCGCCCAGCAGCTCGTAGACCCGGTCGCGCTGCGCCCTCTTGCTGCCGAGACGCTGCACGGCAAGCGGCTCTCCGATGATCGCGCCGACGCGCATCCTCGGGTCGAGCGAGGAGTGCGGGTCCTGGAACATGAGCTGCAGGTCGCGGCGCTTGCGCCGCAGATCGCCGCCGCGCAGCTTGGACACGTCCACGCCGGCGAGGGTGATCGAGCCGGAGTTCGGCTTCTCCAGCGCCACGATCAGCTTGCCGATCGTGGTCTTGCCGCATCCCGACTCGCCCACCAGGCCGAACGTGGTTCCGGCCGGCACGGAGAAGGAAACATCCGACACGGCGTGGACGGCCGCCACCTTGCGTTGCATGATCCCGGAGGTGACGGGAAATTCCTTCACCAGATTGCGCAGCTCGAGCAGCGGGACAACACCGTTCCCGCCCGCCGTGACCGGCTCGACCGGGCGTTCCGTCACCTCCAGACGGCCGTCGGCCGTCAGCGTCAGGCCGGCCGCTACCACGGCGGGCTCGGACCCGGCCCCATCCGGCTCGGGGGTCCCGGCCCCGAAGGTCCCCGTCCCCGTGTCGGCGAGCTGTGCATCGGCGACCAGCGGGGGCTCGCCGTTCGCCGAGGCTTCCCCGATGCTCGCGGCGTCCGGTGCGAGCAGCCCCGTGCTCTCGGCGTCCGGCCCGCCCTGCCCGATCACGGCGAGGACGAGCGGCCCGTCGACCGGGTGCCAGCAGGAGAACCTGTGCTCGTACGTCTTCCCGGATAGGGACGGCTCGTCGGTACGGCACTTGTCCGTAGCGCGGGAGCACCTGGCGGCGAACCGGCAGCCCTCCGGCGGGTTCGACAGGTCGGGCGGGAGGCCGGGAATAGCATGCAGCGCCTTTTTCGCGTCCTGGTCGAGCTGGGGGATGGAAGCGAGCAGCGCCTGGGTGTAGGGATGGTGCATCTCGCTGAACAGGTCCATCACCCCGGCGGTCTCCACGACCCGGCCCGCGTACATAACGTTGACCCGGTCGGCGTGCCCGGCGATCACGCCCATGTCGTGCGTGATCAGCAGCATCGCCATGCCGAGCCGGTCCTTCAGGTCCCGCAGGAGGGCGAGGATCTGCGCCTGGATGGTGACGTCAAGAGCCGTCGTGGGCTCGTCGGCGATGAGCAGCTTGGGCTCGTTGGCCAGCGCCATGGCGATCATCACGCGCTGTCGCAGGCCGCCGGACAGCTGGTGCGGGTAATCCTCCAGCCGCTCCTTCGGCCGGGGCAGGCCCACCAGGTTCAGCACCTCCACCGCCCGGTCGAGGGCTTCGGACTTCGAGGCTTGCCTGTGCAGCCGTACCGGCTCGGCGACCTGGTAGCCGATGGTCTTGGTCGGGTCGAGCGAGGTGAGCGGGTCCTGGAAGATCATCGCGATTTCGTTGCCACGGACCTGCCGCAGCTCGTCATCCTTCAGGCCGACCAGTTCACGGCCGTCCAGCTTGATCGAGCCGCCGATGATGGATCCGCCCGGCGGCAGCAGTCCCATGATCGACAGTCCCGTCATGGACTTGCCGCAGCCGGACTCCCCGACGATGCCGAGCGTCTCGCCCGCGTCGACCTTCAAGTCGACGTTGCCGACGGCCTGCACCACGGACCGAGTGAGCTTGATGTGCGTGGACAGGTTCTCGATCTCAAGGACTGTGGCCATCTGGCCGCTACCTCTCGTTGATGGTCGCTGTGGTTGATCGTACCCGCGGCGGGTGGCCGCTACCGGCGTCTCAGCCGCACGTCCATGGCGTCGCGGAGGGCGTCGCCGATGAAGTTGAGCGCCATCACGGTCAGCACGATGCAGGCGCCCACCGGGAAGATCAGCCACCAGTAGCCGTCCTGGAGGTAATTGCTGCCGTCGGCGAGCTGGTCGCCCCAGTCGACGTTCGGGTAGTGCAGGCCGAAGCCGAGGAAGCCGACGTAGGAGACGGTCAGGATCGCGTCCGCGACCTGGAACGTCACGTTGACGATGACCACGCCGAGCGCGTTCGGGAGCAGGTGCCTGCTGATCAGCCTCCAGCTACTTGACCCCGCTGTTCGCGCGGCCAGGACGAAGTCGCGCTCCCGTAGCGTGAGGACCTCGCCGCGGACCAGCCGCGCCGGGACCTGCCAGGCGAAGAAGCCGATGACCAGGCTCAGCGACAGGACGGTCGCCCCGAACTTGACGGCCAGGATCAGCACCACGAACAGGAAGGGAACCGAGAGGAACACGTCGACCACGCGCATCATGGCCGAGTCGATGATCCCGCCGGCCAGGCCCGCGACGGCACCCCACATCATGCCGATCACGATGGCGACGAACGCGGCGAAGAAGCCGATCTCCAGCGCGGCCTGGCCGCCCTTCATCATCCGGCCGAGTTCATCGAACCCGCTGGTGTCGGTGCCCAGAAGGTGGGCGGCCGACGGCGGCTGGTTCGCGATGATGAGGTTGGTGTCGATCTGGTCGGTGTGGTAGATGAACGGCCCGATGAAGGAGAAGAGCACGAAGAAAAGGAGCATGCCGAAGCCGATCACGGCGAGCCGGTTGTTCATGAACTCGCGCAGCGCGAGCCGCCACCCGCTCTGGATGGCTCCGAGTTCGCCGCCCTCGGGGGCGCGCTGGATGTCCAGCGGCGGCAGGGATGGGTTAGCTGCCATGTTCTGCCTCCTACCTCAGGCCAGCCGAATGCGCGGGTCGGCGACGGTAAGCGCGATGTCCGCGACCAGGTTTCCTACGACCACCAGGACGGCGCCTATCAGGGTGTAGGCGAGCATCACCGGGTAGTCGACCTTCGACAGGCTCTCGAAGAAGAGCAGCCCCAGGCCCGGGTAGTTGAACAGCGATTCGGTGATCAGGTTGCCGGCCAGCAAGCCGGGCAAGGACAGTCCGATCAGGGTCACCATCGGCAGGCTGGCGTTGCGGACCAGGTGCCGCGTCAGCACCAGCCGTTCGGGCAGGCCTTTAGCTCGGGCCACCTTGATGTAGTCCTGCGCGAGGACGTCGATCGACGCGGACCGCATGTACCGGGAGAAGGCGGCCACCGTGATCAGCGCCAGCGTGAAGATCGGCAGCGTCATGGAGTACCAGTCGCCCATGACGTAGAAGACGTTGGTGGACTGGCTGGCCTCGAAGTTGAAGACCGGGAACGTGAGCGCGAGGATCTGGATGAGGATCAGCCCGAGGAAGAACGACGGCATCGAGTACAGGATGAACGCGGCGCTCGTGGCCACGTTGTCCCCGATGCTGTTGCGCTTGACGGCCTGGAAGATGCCCAGCGGCAGGGCGATGAGCACCGCGATGATCAGCGAGATCCCGGACAGGTAGGCGCTGCGGGCCCACCGTTCCTGGAACAGCGCGAGCACCGACTGGTTCTCCACGTACGAGTAGCCCAGGTTGCCGTGGATCAAGTTGTCCATGTAGTGCAGGTACTGCACGATGACCGGGTCGTCGTAGCCGTTCTGCTTGTTCCACGCGGCGACCTGGACCGGCCTGGCCGCCAGGCCCAGCACATCCCGGGCCGGTGACGGGTAGGCCGCGTGCAGCAGGACGAAGATGAAGATGGAGACGCCGATCACCACGATGATGGAGGTGATGACCCGGCGTATCAGGTAGGTGATCATTGGTCCCTGCCTTCCCTGCGCGGCATATCACGCCGCGAGGAGTTTTACGTGGCGTTCCGCGGGCCGCGGGCCGGCCGAATCGCTGCCCTGGTCTCCGGTGTATCACCGGAGACCAGGGCAGTCCAGCGTCGAGCGGAATAGTTACTAGTTGTAGTACCAGAGTTCTGGCGTGGCGTAGTACTGGGTCAGGTTCTCCCAGGCCTGCGGGTTCACCGCCGACAGCGTGTTCTTCCAGGCCCAGATGACGTCCGGGTTGGGCTGGAACTGCACCGGCTGGTTCTCGGTCAGGAACGATGCCTCGTTCTTGACCGCCGACGGGTTACCGCTCGAGATCGAGGCGTTGATCAGGGCGTCGGCGGTCGGGTTGCTGTAATCGCCCACCTGTTCGGGCCCGCCGGTGTTGTACAGCCCGAACTGGGTCGCGTACGGCGAGTCGGTAAAGCCGCCGAAGTCCTGCATGGCCCACTTGTTCACGTTCGCCGGCGCGGACGGGTCGAAGTAGTTGGCGATGATGTAGTTGAAGTTGCTGCCCGACAGCGTGATGTGGATGCCGGCCTGGTTCGCCTTGGACACGAAGTCCGTGGCCTGGTACCCGATCAGCGCCGGCGAGGTGCTGTAGATGTAGTTGAACGCCAGCTTCGTGCCGGCCGGGATGCCCGCCCCGCAGTTGCTCGCGCCGGTGCCCGGGCTCGAGCACACATCAGTCCCGCCCGGGTTGACCGTCCAGCCGTGCGCCTTCAAGATGCTCACCGCGGTGGAGACGCTGAACGGGTACGGGTCGGTCGCCGCGTCGGCCGGCAGGTACGGGCTCTGCGGGTAGGCCGGGATCGGCCCGTAGCTCGGCGCGCCCGCGCCGTGCATGAACGCGGTGATCCAGCCCTGCTCATCCACCAGGTGCGCGAGCGCCTGCCGGATGTACAGCTGGCTGATGATGTTGTCGAAGTCGCCGGTGGTGTCCTTGAAGTTGTACGCCGCCATCGTCTGGCCGTAGTCCGGCTCGCCGAAGTAGCTGTAGCCGAGCTTCAGCACCGCCGGCAGCTGCGGGACGTCGTTGAAGTCGACATAGGCGACGTCGATGGCGCCGGCCCGGATCGCGTTGAACTCCGCGGTGTTCGAGGTGAACGGGACACCCTGGAAGTTCGACTGCGGGGTCACGTGCGGCCCGCCGTAAGTGGCGTTCGGCACCATGGTGAACCCGCCGGTGGTGGCGTTGTAGGCGGACAGCTTGTACGGACCGTCGACCACCTGCCACAGCGGGTTGGTCGCGAACGTGCTCAGCGACTTGGCCTGCGTGATCAGGTAGTTGTAGATCTTCGTCATCGTGGCCGGGGTCCAGCCGGACGCCGGGATGATCGCTCCGCTGGCCGACTCCTTGGCCCACACCGTGCTCGGCAGCGGGATGATCGGGCCCTGGCCCAAGATGTCATCGGTGAACCACGACGGGTTGACCGGGGAGTTGAGGTTCATCACCAGCGTGGTCGCGTCCGGCTCGGTCATGCTCGTGATGTTGTCCGGCAGGTGGCCGGGCACGTAGCCCTCCCAGTTCGCCGGGGACTCCTTGATCGCGGCCTTGACCAGGTTGATGAAGAACAAGATGTCGTTCGCGGTGATGGCCTGGCCGTTCGACCACTTGTAGCTGCTCTTCAGCGAGATCGTGACGGTCTTGTCGCCGTTGGAGTACACCACCGGGTTGGCGATGCTCATCGGCGGGTACAGCTCGGGATCGGTCCCGTACACCGTCCAGTACAACGGCCGCCACATCTCCCAGATGAACGTGAAGTTGTTAAAGACCGAGTTGGACGCCGACGGCACGACCGGGAAGATGTAGTTCGGCGTAGCGCCGGGCTGCATGGCCCAGGTGATCGTCCCGGCCTTCTTCGGGCCGCTAGCCGACGCGATCGGCACCGTGCCGATCCCGCCCGGCACCGTGACACTCCCGGGCGTAGTAGTCGTCGACGTACTGCTACTGCTACTGCTGCTGCTGCTGCACGCGGCAAGGGCGGTGAGGCTCGCAACCGCTACCGCTACCACGGCAGCCTTGCTCCGGTGTCTGATCATCGGCCCTCCCTCCCTGCGCTGATGGCGCTTGTGGTCCGTCCTGGGGTCATGAGCTTGTCGCCCTTCCTTCTTTGTCGAAGTTCGCCGGTGATCCGCTCCGCCACCGTATCGGGGCCTCTGGGTCGCAGTCTCCCAACCGGTTACGGCCCGTATCCCCCGGCACGTCCGTGTCGGCCCATAGCGGGCCGACCGGTCAGCTACCGGTGTTATGAGTTAGCGGAAGCGTAAGATCTTTATTGCATCGATCTCTCGGCAATAAAGTCACAACTTGCCATCAATCCCCTGGCGGCGCCATCTCGCGATGCCGCCACCGGCATCCGGACGTTTCCGGATTCACACCATTTCGTACACTTCGCCCCACGCGTCTTGCTCGCCTCCGCCGGCGTGAAGGATTGCCGCAGAGGCGGCGTCTGGCCGCAGAATCTCCGTCCGCGCCCACCGTCGCCGCCAAGTTCGTCAGCGAGCTGGCCCATCGCGATACTCCCCGTAACGGGAGCGATATACCCCGCAGTCGTAACTACTAAGCGTAACTTTTAGGCGATACGTTTCAGCCTCGTTACCCTATGGAGTCACAAACGGCACACGCGCCTCATTCCAGGCTGGGTGGACTTCTCTTATCGGAAAATGACGGTACGGCTCTTACCGGAAGATGACGGTGCGGCGGCCGTGGAGCAGGACACGGTGCTCGGCGTGCCAGCGCACCGCGCGGGCGAGGGCGACCCGCTCCGCGTCGCGGCCGATGGCCGCGAGGTCCTCGGTGCTGCAGGTGTGATCGACCCTGGCGACTTCCTGCTCGATGATCGGGCCCTCGTCGAGGTCGGCGGTCACGTAGTGCGCGGTCGCGCCGATCAGCTTCACGCCGTGCGCGTGCGCCTGGTGATAAGGGCGCGCTCCCCTGAAGCTCGGCAGGAAGGAGTGATGAATGTTGATAATGCGGCCGGGCATCTTGGCGCACAGCTCGGGGGACAGGATCCGCATGTAGCGGGCCAGCACCACGAAGTCGATGTTCAGCTCGCCGACGATTTCCAGCAGGCGGCCTTCCGCCCGCTGCGCGGCCAGCGGATCGTCTCGGCCCGCGCCGGCCGGAACGTGCTCGAAGGCGACCCCGTGCGCCGTGGCGAGCGGAGCCAGGTCGGGGTGATTGCCGACCACGAGCGGGACGTCGATCCGCAGCGACTCGGCGGCCCGCCGGTACAGCAGGTCGTTCAGGCAGTGACCGGCCTTCGACACCAGGATCAGCGCCCGCGGCTGGACCGCGGTGTCGTGCAGTTCCCACTCCATGGCGAACTCGGCCGCAACCGGGAGGAAGCCCGCGTACAGGTCCTGGTGGGTCTTGGGCCCGGGCGGCAGAGCCTCCACGTGGACCCGCATGAAGAACCGGCCGGCTGTCCGGTCCCCGAACTGCTGGCTGTCGAGCACGTTGCAGCCCGCCTGGTGCAGGTACGCGGCCACCGCGTGCACGATCCCGACCCGGTCCGGGCAGGACAGCGTGAGCACGAACTCGCCCATCAGGCGCCCACCGCGTGCACGCCGCCGTCCACGTGCACGATTTCTCCTGTCGTGGCCGGGAACCAGTCGGAGAGCAGGGCGACGCAGGCCCGCGCGGTCGGCTCCGGGTCGGTGATGTTCCAGCCGAGCGGGGCGCGCTCGCCCCACACTCCTTCGAACCTGTCGAAGCCCGGTATGGACTTGGCCGCCATGGTGCGCAGCGGCCCCGCCGCCACCAGGTTGACCCGCACGCCCTTCGCGCCGAGGTAGCGGGCGAGGTAGCGCGCGCACGACTCGAGGCCGGCCTTGGCCACTCCCATCCAGTCATAGCCTGGCCAGGCCACGCTCGCGTCGAAGTCGAGCCCGACCACCGACCCGCCGCCGTTCATCAGCGGCAGCGCGGCCATGGTGATCGCCTTCAGCGAGTACGCGGACACCTGCAAGGCGGTCGCGACGTCGGGCCACTTGGTGTGCAGGAAGTTCCCGCCGAGCGCCTCGGCGGGGTTCGCGTACGCGATCGCGTGCAGGATGCCGTCCAGGCCATCCACGTGCGCGGACGCCCGTTCGGCCAACGAGGCGAGGTGGTCATCGTTGGTCACGTCGAGCTCGAGGACCGGCGGCGGCGAGGGCAGCCGCTTCGCGATCCGCTCGACCAGGCTCAGCCTGCCGAACCCGGTCAGCACCACCGTCGCGCCCTCCTGCTGCGCAACGCGAGCCACGTGGAACGCGATCGAGGCGTCAGTGATGACCCCGGTGACCAGGATCCGCTTACCAGCCAGGATGCCCATCACACCCTCACTCCCCTGCCAGATCGGCGCGTACCTTGAGCGCTCAGACCCTCAATACCCTGCCTCGCCGCGACCGGAATGCTAAATGGCCTGCGTCACGAAGGTACCGCGCACCCGATTGTGGGTTCCCGACAACAGAGTCCGGCGTCCGGCCGGCCTCAGTGTCCCATCCCCAGCCCGCCGTCGACCGGGATGACCGCGCCGGTGATGTAGGCCGCGTCCTGGCCGGCCAGGAACGCCACGATGGCGGCCACCTCGTCCGCCGACGCGTACCTGCCGAGCGGGACCGCGGCCAGGATGGCGGCCTTCCTCTCCTCTGACAGGCCTGCCGTCATGTCGCTGTCCACGAAGCCCGGCGCGACGACGTTCGATGTTATGCCTCGGGAGCCGAGTTCGCGGGCCAGGGATCTGGCCAGGCCGACGAGCCCGGCCTTCGACGCAGCGTAGTTGGCCTGCCCGGCCGAGCCGTACAGCCCGACCACGGAAGAGATGAAGATCAGCCGGCCGCGGCGCATCCGGATCATGCCGCGCACCGCCCGCTTGGCCACCCGGTAGGCGCCGGCCAGGTTCGTGTCCAGCACGGCGGCGAAGTCGTCCTCGCTCATCAGCGCGATCAACTTGTCCCGGGTCACCCCCGCGTTCGCCACCAGCACCTCCACGGGCCCCTGTTCCGATTCCACCGCCCCGAACGCCGCGTCGACGGACGCCGCGTCCTGGACATCGCAGCGGACCACGGCCAGCCCTTCGACCGGGTCACCTGAGCGGGAGGTCACCGTGACGCTGTCACCGCCGGCCGCGAGCCTCCTGGCGATGGCCAGCCCGATCCCCCGGTTCCCCCCGGTCACCAGCACCGAACGTCCCACCTGCACCTCTCCTTCCGCGCCCAGCATAGGAGGAAGGCCGCCCAGTGTACGGGGGGCTAGCAGGGCTAGCATCTTGCCGTGGATGATCGCCAGGGACGGATCGACCCCGAGTTCGCGGCCCTCCCGCTACGGGAACTCGCGGACGCGGCGCTCGCGCAAGCCAGGGCCCTGGGCGCCCAGCACGCCGACTTCCGCGCCGAGCGCGTCAGGGGGCAGTACATCGCCCTGTCGGACGGGAACCTGCAGGGCGCGGCGGATGCCGACGATACCGGGCTCGCCGTCCGCGTCGTCGTCGACGGCACCTGGGGCTTCGCCTCGGCCGTGGACCTGGACGCGGACGCGGCGGCACAGGCCGCGCGGCAGGCCGTCGAGGTCGCCAAGGTCTCCGCCGCGATGAACACCGAGCCCATCGAACTCGCCCCCGAGCCCGCCCACGGCGACGTGACCTGGGTATCGGCCTACGAGATCGACCCCTTCACGGTCGCCATGGCGGACAAGGTGGCGCTGCTGGCCGGCTGGAGCAACGCCCTGCTCGCGCACCCCGCGGTCAGCCACGTGGACGCGGTACTCCAGCAGGTCATGGAGTGCAAGTTCTACACCGACGGCGCGACCACGGCCACCCAGCAGCGGATCCGCCTGTACCCGGCGCTCACCGCCATCGCGGTCACCGACGACGGCAGGTTCGACGACATGCGGACGCTGGCCCCGCCCGTCGGGCGGGGCTATGAGTATCTGACCTCGGGGGCTTCCGGCGGCTGGGACTTCGCCGCCGAGCTGGCCGAGCTTCCCGACCTGCTCGCGGCCAAGCTCCGGGCCCCCTCGGTCGAGCCCGGCCGCTACGACCTGGTGATGGACCCGTCCAACCTGTGGCTCACCATCCATGAGTCGATCGGCCACGCCACCGAACTGGACCGGGCGCTCGGCTACGAGGCCGCCTACGCCGGGACGTCCTTCGCCACCCCGGACAAGCTCGGCACCCTGCGGTACGGGTCGGAGGTCATGCACGTCACCGGCGACCGCACCGCCGAGCACGGCCTGGCCACCGTCGGCTACGACGACGAGGGGGTGGCCGGCCAGTCCTGGGACCTGATCAGCGGCGGCATCCTGGTCGGCTACCAGCTTGACCGGCGGATGGCGCAGCGATGCGGGTTCGGCCGTTCCAACGGGTGCGCGTTCTCCGACAGCCCCGGGCATGTGCCGTTGCAGCGGATGGCGAACGTGTCGCTGCAGCCGGCCCGGCCGGCGGCCCGTCCACCGAGGATCTCATCGCCGGGGTGGCGGACGGAATCTACGTCATCGGAGACAAGAGCTGGTCGATCGACATGCAGCGGTACAACTTCCAGTTCACCGGCCAGCGGTTCTTCAAGATCAAGCACGGGAGGCTGGCCGGGCAGCTGCGCGATGTCGCCTACCAGGCCACCACCACCGACTTCTGGGGCGCCATGGAGGCCGTCGGCGGGCCGCAGACCTACGTGCTCGGCGGCGCCTTCAACTGCGGCAAGGGCCAGCCCGGCCAGATCGCCCCGGTTAGCCACGGCTGCCCGGCCACGCTGATGCGCGGTGTGCGGATACTCAACACGGCGCAGGAGGGAGCGGCATGACCGCGCCAGCGACCGGGCTGTCCCCCCAGGAGGCCGTGGAGCGCGCGCTGGCCAAGTCCCGCAGCGACGACTGCGTCGTGATCGCCGACGAGACCTCCGACGCCAACCTCCGCTGGGCGGGAAACACCCTCACCACCAACGGCGTGTCCCGCTCCCGCCAGCTCACCGTCATCGCCATCGACCGCAGCGCCGGCGGCGCCGCGGTCGGCGTCGTCTCCCGGGCCGGGGTCCGCCCCGATCAGGTCGAGGAGGTGGTCCGTGAAGCGGAGCATGCGGCCGCCGAGGGAACGCCCGCCGAGGACGAGGCGCAGCTGGCCGGGGCGGGGAACCACGATTCGTTCGGCGTAGATAACGGAGAACGCGGCTGGGACGACCCGCCTGGCCGGACCGGCATCGGCGTGCTGCGCGACTTCGCGGCCGCGCTCGGCGAGACCCTGCGCGCAGCCGAGGCGGCGGGGCGCAAGCTGTACGGGTTCGCCGAGCACGAACTGGTCAGCACCTACCTCGGCACGTCGGCGGGGCTGCGGCTGCGGCACGACCAGCCGACCGGGCGGATCGAGCTGAACGCGAAATCGGCCGACCTGACGCGTTCGGCCTGGACCGGCGCGGGGACGCGCGACTTCACCGACGTGGACATCGCCGGCCTCGACGCCGGGCTCGCCGAGCGCCTCGGCTGGGCCGAGCGCTCGGTGCCGCTGCCCCCAGGGCGGTACGAGACGCTGCTGCCGCCCACCGCCGTGGCCGACCTGCTCGTCTACCTGTACTGGCAGGCGGGCGCGAAGGACGCCGCGGACGGGCGGACGGTGTTCAGCAAGGCGGGCGGGGGCACCCGGGTCGGCGAGAGGCTCTCCTCGCTGCCGGTCACGCTGTCGAGCGACCCGCGGGCGGCCGGGCTTGGCTGCGCGCCCTTCGTGATCGCGCACGCCTCAGGGGCGAACTCCTCGGTGTTCGATAACGGGCTGCCGTTGCGCCATACCTCGTGGATCAACGACGGCTCGCTGGCGGCCCTGCACTCCTCGCGGTACTCGGCCGCGCTGGCCGGGCTGCCGCTTACGCCCGCCATCGACAACCTGACCTTCACCGCCGCGCCCGCCGGGGACGCCGCGCTGCCCACCCTGGAGGGGATGATCGCCTCGACCGGCCGCGCGCTGCTGTTGACCTGCCTGTGGTACATCCGCGAGGTGGACGCGCAGACCCTGCTCCTCACCGGCCTGACCAGGGACGGGGTCTACCTGGTGGAGCAGGGCGAGGTGGTCGGCGCGGTGAACAACTTCAGGTTCAACGAGTCCCCGGTCGCCATGCTGGGGCGGCTGCTCGAGGTCGGCGCCACCGTGCCGACGCTGCCGCGTGAATGGGGCGACTATTTCAATCGCGCCGCGATGCCGCCGGTGCGCGTCGAGGGGTTCAACATGTCCTCGGTGAGCCAGGCCAGCTGATCCCGGCTCGGGGCGCGGTCCGTCTCGCCAGGGCTTGCGCGGGGGCATACGGTGAAGGAATGAGGGTAGGGCACGCCAGCCGCGGGCGGGCATCGGTGCACGTGGTGACCCAGGCGCGGCGGTCGATGTCCGATGACATCGCCTACCGGCAGCGCAGGTACCTGTGGATGATGGGCATCCGCGCGGTCTGCTTCGGCGTCGCCGTCATCATGTTCATCAATCATCTGGGCTGGCTGACCGCGATCCCCGCGGTGGGCGCTATCGTCATTCCGTATTTCGCGGTGGTGTTCGCCAACGGCGGCCGCGAGCCCGACAACACTCGCGGGTTCATGGAGTACCGGCCAAACCTGCCGACTTCCCGAGAGCGCCCCGGACCGCCGCCAGGCGGAAACAGCGGCGGAAACAACCAACACACCCAGTGGCCGGGCGCGAACGACAACTGATTCGGCCTGCTCAGCCCTGTCCCGAGATCTGGTTGTAATTGGGTCTTGACACACGGGGGGGTGTTTCCGTGTAGCATTCATATCGGTGCTCTGGTCCCCCGTCGGAGCGCCACTGCCGGCGTTCCGGGCCCCCGTCGGAACGCCGATGATCGCGACGCCGGGTGGTTTGCCCCCGTAGCCACCCGGCGTCGCCCTATACTCACCGCTCTTCGAGCGGTTTCGCGTGGGCTCGCAGTGCTCTTCTGGGGGATCCCCCCCAGACCCCCATGTCGCCCTATACTCACCGCTCTTCGAGCGGTTTCGCGTGGGCTCGCAGTGATCTTCTGGGGGATCCCCCAGGGTGGGTTAATGCCACATCGTGGGAACTAGTCGGGTTATTCGACCTTCTGGAACTCGGCTATGGCTATGCCTAGCATCGCCACGCCCATAACGGCGACCATGGCCACGGATAGTCCTACTGGGACTAGCCAGCCGTCCCAGGTAATGCCCGGGCTCAGCAGGGCCGCCGCCAACGGGCTGACCGACAGGTGCGCGAACACCGCGTCGCGCATCGGGGCGACGATGTAGGTCAGCGGGTCGATGCGGGTCAGCACGGTCAGCCAGGCGGGCAGGCCGTTCAGCGGGTAGAGGGCGCCGGACAGGAAGAACAGCGGCAGGACGACCATCTGGGTGAGCGCCATGAACGCCTGGATCTTCTTGATCCGGGCCGCCATCATCACCCCGAACGCGGTCAGCGTGAACGAGAGCAGCAGGAGCTCGCCGATCAGGGTCAGCAGCAGCGTGGGCGAGTAGGGCACGTGGGCCACGCCGGCCAGGATCAGGAAGATGATCCCCTGGAGGGTGGCGACGGTGGCGCCCCCGAGGCACTTGCCGACCACGATCGCCCACCGCCGCACCGGCGCGACCATCATCTCGGCCAGGAAGCCGAACTCCCGGTCCCACACGATCGACGAGGCCGAGAAGATCGCGGTGAACAGCACCGACATCGCGAGCACACCCGGGTAGATGAACGTCTTGAAGTCCACCCCGGCCGGCAGGCCATGGGAGGCGAGCCGGGACAGGCCGGTGCCGAGCACGAACAGGAACAGGACGGGCTGCACCAGGGCGGTGATCGCCCGCAGCCGGTCGGTGCGGAACCTGATCAGCTCGCGGCGCCACACGATGCTGGCCGCGCGCAGGTCGTGGCGCAGGCTGCGCTCGGGAACCGCGACCCTGATCGCCTCGGTGAGGGCCCGCTCGTCGACCTCGAGGGTGTCCTGCGGCGCGGTGTCTTGAGCTGCCATCGTGCGTTACCTCCTGCCGAACCGCGTCGCGATCATGCGGTTGCGGTCGCCGGTCGAAGCTTCGGCGTCACGGATCGTCTTACCCGTGTATGACATGAACACGTCGTCCAGGGAGGGCCGGGACACGCTCACCGACCGGATGGGTACCGGCAGGGTCGCGAACAGCTGGGGGACGAAGTGCTCGCCCGACGCCACGGAGAACGTCACCAATCCCTCGTGCATCGCCGCCTCGATGCCGAACTCATCGGCGAGCGCGCGGATCG
>CAWKCG010000044.1:0-267898 GCA_963847965.1 uncultured Actinomycetes bacterium | reverse complement strand
CCGTCAGCGGACCGCTTCCGGGCCGCGATTCCAGGGGTGAGCCCCATCACCCATTCAGATCCATTGTGGCAATGGCGCGTGCCCCGCCGCGAAGACGGGGCCCGCTACGGTGGCGAGCGCTGGTGGCTTTCCGCCCGGGACCGCCGGTAAAATCCCTGATAGGTGATGAAGCTCGCCTCTAACCGCCACTGTGGCTGATGGCTTCTTCCGCACGAGATGCTGGTGGAGGCCGGTGTGACTGCTTCGGCATTCGGCAGCATCCTGTTCGATCACCCCTCGGACGCCGGCGAACGTGATGACCCGTCGATGTTCGGTGACCTGAACCTTGATCAGGTCTTCGCCGCGGTGGCAGCCGGGCGGGACGAGTACGAGCTGATGTCGTTCCTCCGCTCCCCGCTGCGTAACGTCCGGGCGGTGGAATACCGGCACGAGATCTTGCGGGACCTGGAGAACACGGCACTATCCGGGGCGGTGACGCAGTTCGCGGACGGCATGCGCGAGATGCGCAAGCACCTGGCCCAGGCAGGCAAGCTCCGCGTCAGGTACCAGAAGGAACGCTGGTTCCTCGACGCGGCCAGCATCTACCGCAGGGCGGTGACAGGGCTGGCCGGCGCGCTCGCGGCGGTTGACCTCAGCTCGCGCGGCTTTATCGCGTTCCGGCAGTACCTGGCGGCCTACACCGAGTCGGCGGCGTTTACCGGCCTGGTCGCTGACATCGCCAGGGTGACCAGGCTCCTGGACGAGGTCCGTTATTGCGTCAACATCAGGGGCAACCAGGTCAAGGTGACCAGGTACGAAGGCGAGGCCGACTACGGCGGACAGGTGCAGCAGACCTTCGCGAAGTTCGCCGAGAACCAGGTTAAGGACTACCGCGTCCGCTTCCACGACTTTCCTGACCTGCATTACGTGGAGGAACGCATCCTGGGATTCGTAGCCCGGCTGTTTCCCGATGCGTTCCAGGCGCTGGACGAATTCCGTGACCGTCATGCCCGCTATCTCGACAAGACGATCTGGGCCTTCGACCGCGAGGTCCAGTTCTATGTCGCGTATCTGAACTTCATCGCGCCCATGAAAGCGGCGGGGCTGGAATTCTGCTATCCCGCCGTGTCCGCGGACTCTAAGCGGATAAAGGTCAGCAGTTCATTCGACCTCGCGCTGGCGGCGAAGCTCATGCCGAGGGCCGACATGGTCGTCCGCAACGACTTCTATCTTGAAGGCCCGGAGCGCATCTTCGTGGTGAGCGGGCCTAATCACGGCGGCAAGACGACGTTCGCGCGGATGTTCGGCCAGCTGCATTACCTCGCCAGCCTCGGCTACCCGGTCCCGGGCCGCGAAGCGAGCCTATTCCTGCCGGACCGGGTCTTCACCCACTTCGAGCGGGAGGAGGACCTGACCACGCTGCGCGGTAAGTTCGAGGACGAACTGATCCGGATCCGCGATGTGCTGGACCAGGCGACCGGGCACAGCGTCCTAGTCATGAACGAGAGCTTCGCCTCCACCACGCTGCGGGATGCCTTGTTCGTGGGGGAGCGGGTCCTTGACCGGATGACCGCCCTGGGACTGCTCGGCGTGTACGTGACCTTCGTCGACGAACTGGCCTCGCTGAACGAGGGATGCGTCAGCATGGTAGCCGCTGTAGTCCCGGACAACCCGGCCGAGCGGACCTATGAGCTGGTCAGAAGACCCGCGGACGGCCTGGCCTACGCGGCGGCGATCGCCGGGAAATACGGCCTCGCCTACGGGCAGCTGAAAGACCGGCTGGCGTCATGAAGGCCTTCCTGATGTACCGGGACCGCGATATCCATCTCGGGCAGGACCTGCCGCCGAACGAGGCCGACCTGACCAGCGACCTGGAGCTGAACGTTCTGCTGCGGGCCATGGCCAACGAGGACAAGTTCCTGTTCAGCATGGCCAGGCTCGGCCTGCATTCCGGCCTGACTCACCTGGAGGAGATCGCCTACCGGCAGCACGTCCTGGCCGACTGCATCGCCCAGCCCGGCGTTGTCGACGATTTGTATGGCATCGCGATCGAGGCGATCAGCGCGGACAGAAAGATACTCGGCTGGGCGCTGTTCCGGGATTCGCCGGACAGCATCGTTCATCGGACCGAGCAGCTGCTGAAGCTGTACGTGGACGCGTTCCGCCGGCTGAGAGGCGTCGCCGATGCCCACGCCGCCGACTTCCGCTCCGCGGGCTTCACCCGGTTCTTCGCCATGATCGCCAGGGAACTCGGCGACGAGTATCTCGCCGAGGTAGAAGCTCACATCGGTGAGCTGGCGTTCCGCCGCGGCACCCTGCTCAGCGCCGGGCTCGGGAAGGGCAACAGGGGCACCGGTTACGTGGTGCGGCGGCAGCGGGAGCAGAGCTGGCGAGAACGCATCACGGGCACGAACCGGAACAGGTCGGCTTACACCTTCACCGTCGCCGAACGCGACGAGGCCGGGATGCGGACGCTGTCCGAGCTGACCAGCCGTGGCCTCAACGACGCGGCCAACGCGCTGGCCCAGTCCACCGACCACATCAAGTCCTTCTTCGAGATGCTCCGGGCCGAACTGGGCTTCTATCTCGGCTGCCTGAACCTGCGGGAAGTGCTGATCGCCAAGGGCCAGCGGGTCTGCTTCCCGGTCCCGGTCGGCCCGGTGCCATACCGCGCCGAGCAGGCCCGCCTGTCCGCCCGCGGCCTGTATGACGCCTGTCTGGCCCTGAGTCTCGACGAGGCCCGGGCCGTCGGGAACGACGTGACCGCGGACGGCAAGCAGCTGATCATGATCACCGGCGCGAACCACGGCGGCAAGTCCACATTCCTGCGCAGCGTCGGCCTGGCCCAGCTGATGATGCAGGCGGGGATGTTCGTCGCGGCGGAGTCGTTCAGCGCCAGCGTGAGCACCGGGATCTTCACGCACTTCAAGCGCGAGGAAGACGCCACGATGGAGAAGGGGAAGCTGGACGAGGAACTGGACCGGATGAGCGCCATCAGCGGCCAGATCAAGGCCGGCGGCCTGCTGCTGTGCAACGAGTCGTTCGCGTCGACGAACGAGCGTGAGGGCTCCGAGATCGCCCGTCAGATCATCCGCGCGCTGACCGAGGCAGGCATCCGGATCATCTTCGTGACTCACATGTACGATCTGGCCGGACGCCAGTACGCGGCGCATGACCCGGCGGTGCTGTTCCTGCGCGCCGAGCGGCGGCCGGACGGGCAGCGCACCTTCCGCCTGCTCCCGGGCGAGCCCCTGCCGACCAGCTACGGCGAAGATCTGTACCAGCAGATCTTCGCCTCTGCGGACACCCAATGCCCTTGACCGGCTTGTGCGCCCGGTTGGCCTGGCTACCTCAGCTGCCCCTGGTCCACCGCACGAGCAGGTAGCCGCCGACGACCACCGCTACGAGCGCGATCAGCGCGGCCGTCACGACCGGCCAGCGCCGCCGCAGCCGGGAGCGCCTGGGCTGCGCGCGGTGGCTGCGCCGGGCCCGGGCGGTCCCCGGGGCCGTGCCGTCCTCGGTCGCCACCGGCAGCGGGAAGATCCAGGACAGCCCCGAGTCCAGGTCCAGGTCGTCGGCCGTGATGATCTGCGTTCCGGCCTGGGACGGGCCCGCGTGGTCCTCGTCGAGCTCGACCGTCCCGAACAGGTCGGCGCCCCCGTCGTCGGGGTACGGGCTCGCGGCGGCGCCGGCGAATAGCGGGGTATCGGGCAGTGGCAGCCGGCTGGTGGCCGTGTCCACGACGTCGGCCACGATGCAGGTGATGTTGTCCGGGCCGCCACCGGCATTCGCGAGCTCGATCAGCTCGCGGGCGGCAGTGTCGGGATCGTCCACCGCCTCCAGGATGTCGCGCAAGGTCTCGTCGCTGACCACTCCGGACAGCCCGTCCGAGCAGATCAGGTACCGGTCGCCGGGTCTGGCGTCATGCACGGATATGTCGGCCTCGGCCGGCGACCGGCCGTCCAGCGCCCGCAGCAGCAGCGAGCGCTGCGGGTGGGTGGCGACATCCGCGGCGCTGATCCGGCCCTCATCGACCAGCGACTGGACCAGCGTGTGGTCCTTGGTGATCTGGTAGAGCTCGCCCGCCCGGAGCAGGTACCCCCGCGAATCCCCGATGTGGCACACCGCCGCGTGACCGTCGGACCACAGCAGCGCGGTCAGCGTGGTGCCCATGCCCTCGATGGCCGGATTGGCGATGATCCGCTCCTGCAGCCGCGCATTGGCCGCGGCCACCGCCGATTCGAAGGCTTTCACCATGTCGCTGCCGCCGTGCCGCTGCTCAGCGTCAAGCTCCGCCATCGAAGCGATGGTCAGGGAGCTGGCCACCTCGCCGGCCGCGTGGCCGCCCATCCCGTCGGCCACTGCGAGCAGGCGCGGCCCCGCGTACGCCGAGTCCTCGTTCCCCTCACGGAGGAGGCCGACGTCGGAGCGTACCGCGTAGCGGAGTACAAGTGTCATCTGCGCAGTTCAAGCCGGTGCAGATCACAGAAGGATCGACTAATCGCCGTACCTGGCTCTGCTACACAAGAGAACGCGGCGCCTGATTTCGGCGACGGCATAGGCCGCGATACCCCGAAGCACGTGAAAGCGACCTGGCGGCATGAACGGTCAACACGCCATATACACGGAATGTCAGCCAGCACCTGCATACAACACGGACCTCTCATCTCGAGACATGAGATAGAGGCCATCATCCGTACCCGTTCATGCCGGGACTGGAATTACGCGAGCCTCATCGCGTCAAACTGGCCAGATCATATCAACCTGGTGACAGGTCTAACAGGTCGGCAGCGCCGGCCTTCCCAGACCCCGGCCGTTCTGTCACGACCGTGAGGCGAACCTCCGGGTTATGCCCGGGGCCTGCTGTGGAACGGCGTTTGGCGTCGGCAGCCCGGCCCTTGTATGGTGGCGTTGATCACGCGATGAGGCTCGCGGACCGTCGGGCCGGGTAATCCGGTCGGCTGATGGCCTCTACCTGCAAGGACGTTCTGACGTCATGAGGGCAGGGGAGGTCTGCGTGGTCCCTGAGCTGATCCAGGCGCTGCAAAGCCTGGTAGTGCTGACGCTTGCCCCGTTGTACGTCGGCGCGCTGACCCGCGCCGAGGCCATCGTCGCGTCCAAGCGGGGCCCGAGCGTGCTGCAGCCGTACCGGGACCTGGCCAAGCTGCTACGTAAGGGCAGCGCCGTCAGCGACCAGGCTTCCTGGGTGTTCCGCGGGGCGCCGTTCGTCGCCTTCGCCTGCTACCTGACGGTCTCGGTCATCGTCCCGGTGATCACGAACGACCCGCTGCCGCTGGCGTTCCTGGCCGACCTGATCGGCGGCGCGTTCGTGCTGACGCTGGCCAGCTTCGTGATCTCGTTGGCCGGGCTGGACACCGCCAGCCCGTACGGCGGCCTCGGGGCGAGCCGGGCCAGTTGGATCGGTAGCATGGCCGAGCCCGCGCTGATCCTGGTGTTCTTCACCGTCGGCGCGGTGTCGGCGTCGGACAACCCGTACCTGATGAACCACGCGGTCGCCTCCTCCCCCTACGTGGTGGTGCTGCCCACGCACCTGCTCGGCCTGGTCGCCTTCTTCATGATCGTGCTGGTGGAGAACGGCCGGATCCCGATCGACACGCCAGGCGGCTCGACCGAGATCTCGATGATCGAGGAGAGCCGGGTGCTTGAGTACTCGGGGCGCGAGTACGCGCTGGTCAAGTGGGGCAGCTGGATGAAGCTCTTCCTGCTGTCCTCGATCTTCATGAACGTCTTCGTTATCCCCTGGGGGCTCGGCAGCGCCGCCAGCCTGCCCGGCGCCCTGCTGGCGATCCCGGTTCTGCTCGGCAAGCTCGCGTTGTGCGGCCTTGCGATCGTCGTCATCGACACCTCGTTCGCCAAGCTGCGGTTCTTCCGTATCGCCGAGTTCCTTGGCGCCGCGTTCATGCTCGCGCTGGTCGGCGTAGCCACCTCGTACGTGATAGGAGCGTGACCCGATGGAGAGCCTGTCCGCCACCAGCGCCTCCGGTGTCCTGCTCGACCTGTCCGGGGTGCTGATCCTGCTGCTGGCGTTCGCGTGCCTCGCCTCGAAGCTGTTCAACCGCTACGTGGTCTATTACGGCGCCCAGTCGGTGGTGCTCTCGTTCGCGGCGGGGACCGCGGCCGTGGCGTTCCATAGCGCCGAGCTGTGGATCCTTGCCGCCCTCACCCTGGCGGTCAAGGGAATCGCGATCCCGCTGTCGGCCCGCAGGCTGCTGGTGACGCGGCTGGCGCTCAAGCGCGATGCTGCGATGTCCACCGGCCTGTCGACCTCGCTGATCGCCGGCGGTGCGCTGACCGCATTCGCCTACCTGGTGACCAGGCCCGCGCTGCTGCCGCACGGCACCGTGGCGGCGGCCGTAGTCCCGCTGTCCACTGCGGTGATCCTGCTCGGGTCGCTGTCGATGGTGGTGCGCCGGCACACGGTCGCGCAACTCATCGGCTGGCTCATCGTGGAGAACGGGGTCTTCCTCGGCGCGATCACCCTGGTTGCGACGTTCCCGTTCATCGTCGAGGCCGGGATCTTCCTGGACATCGTGGCAGGGGTGCTGATCATGGTGGTGTTCGTGTCCGGGCTCACCCGCCAGCTGGCCGAGGCCAGCGCCGCCGAGCTCAGGGAGTTGCGAGGATGACCGTCCTGGCCATTCTCATCGTGCTCGGCCCGCTCGGCGGCTCGGCCGCCGCGATCGCGGGCGCCCGGGCCCGGGCGGCTGGCATAGCCCAGGCCACCGGGGCCGCTATAGCCCTCGGCTGCTCGCTGGCCCTGCTCGTCCAACTGGATGGACGCGCACCGCTGGCCGGCTGGGACGGCTTCCTCTACGTGGACCCACTTGGCGGCTTCTTCCTGATGACGGTGACAGGGGTGACGCTGCTGGCGGCGCTCGGGTCGATCGGCTACGTCGCGGCCCAGGAAGACCGCGGTGAGCTCAGCGGCTTCCAGGTCCGGCTGTACTTCACGTTCTTCGGCCTGTTCGCCTCGCTGATGCTCGCAGCACTGGAAACCGGCAACCTTGGACTGCTGTTCGTGCTGGTTGAGGCGAGCACGCTGGCCAGCGCGGCCCTGGTCGGCATCGAGGGCCGGGCCCGGTCGCTCGAGGCGGCGTGGAAGTACATCATCATCAGCTCGCTGGGCGTCACCATTGCCCTGGCCGGGACGCTGTTCCTCTTCTACTCGGCCAGCGCGCTGCACCTGGGCTCGAACCTCGGCCTGACCTGGCCTTACCTGCTCGCGCACGCCCGCGCGCTGGCCCCGCAGAGCCTGCGGCTGGCGTTCTTGCTGGCGGTGGTGGGTTACGGCACCAAGGTAGGGCTCGCGCCGATGCACACCTGGCTGCCCGACGCGCACGCCGAGGCGCCCAGCCCGGCCAGCGCCATGCTGTCCGCCGCGCTGCTCAACACCGGCATGTACGCGATCATCAGGTTCCTGGCCATCGCGCACGGACGGCTCGGCCCGACCTACCCACGGGCCGTGCTGCTCTCCTTCGGGTTCGCCTCCATCGTCATCGGCGCGCTGTTCATGGTCCGGCGCGGCAACTTCAAGCGACTGTTCGCCTACTCCTCGGTCGAGCACATGGGCATCATCGCCGTGGCCCTCGGCTTCGGCGGGATCCTCGGCCTGTACGGCGCGCTGCTCCAGACACTGAACCACGCGCTGGCCAAGGCGGTGCTCTTCCTGTCCAGCGGCGACGTAGCGCTCCGCTACCAGACCAGGGAAGCGGACGAGGTGACCGGACTGCTGGCCGCCGTCCCGGTCACGGGAGGTGCGTTGCTGCTGGCTACCTTCGCCGTCCTCGGGTCACCGCCGTTCGGCCTGTTCTTGTCCGAGCTGACCATCGTGCGGGCCGGCTTCGCCTACGGCAGCCCGGTGTTCCCGCTGCTCCTGCTCGCCCTGCTGGGGCTGGCGTTTGTGGCCTTCGCCCGGACCACGACCGGGATGGTGACCGGCAGCCCGCCGGCCCAGCTCGCTAGCCCGTACCGCGGCCGGGCGGTGGCGGCCGTTACCGCGGCGCCGCTCATCCTGGGGCTGGCGGCGCTGCTGGTCCTCGGGCTGTGGATCCCGGCCGGCCTGGACGCCGTGCTCCGCCACTCGATCGGCGCAATCGGATGACCCCCACCCACCTCCCCATTCCCGCTTCACTACCGCACGTCGCGGGGACGTCAGAGCGGCTGGTACGTCAGCTCGTAGACCTCGGCAGTCTCGAGGTCAGGGACGGCGCCGCCACCCGGGGAGCGATCACCGTCCGCATGCTGCCCGAGACCCTGGAGGCGGCCACCCATGTCATCGCGGGCACTCCCGGTGTCCGGCTCGCTGACATGTTCGCCGACAACGACGGCGACGCCCAGACCCTCCGCCTGGTCTGGGCGCTCGAGGAGGGGTACCTCCTCACCGAGGCCGAGATCGAGGGCGATCAGTACCCGCCGCTGTCCGATATCGCGCCGGCCGCGTTCATCGAGGAATGCGAGATCTACGAGCAGTTCGGCATCCGGCCGGCGACGGGTAAGCCGCTCAACCGGCTCATGCTGCCGCCGCACGCCGGACCTGACTTCCCGCGGCTGGGGCACCGGCCGGCGCAGCCGCCGGAAGAGGTGCACGCCCCGCACACCGTCGGCGGGCAGGCGTTCGAGTTCCCGTTCGGGCCCGTCCGCCAGGTCGGCGTGGAAAGCCTGTACTACGGGCTGGTGACCAGCGGCGAGGAAATCGTCGATGTGTACCTGTTCACCTGGCACAAGCACCGCGGCGTGGAATGGCGGCTGCGCGGCCAGACGCCGCGCGAGGCGATCTTCCTGGCCGAGCGCGTCGAGGGCCTGTCCGCCGTTGCGGTCGGCTGGGCGTTCGCCGCGGCCGCCGAGGCCGCGCTCGGCATCGCACCGCCGCCCGCGGCCGCCCGGACCAGGGCGGTGGCGCTCGAGCTGGAACGCCTGTACAACCACGCCGCCGCCATGGCCGCGCTGTGCCAGGCCACCGGGCTGACGGTGGGCCAGTCGGCGGCCGAGATCGCGCTCGAGCGGCTACTGCGGGTCAACGCCGCGGCGTTCGGCCACAGGTATCTGTTCGGCGTCATCGAGCCCGGCGGGGCCACTCGCGCTCCAGACGTCGCGGTGCTCGAGCGTGATCTGCCCGCCGCCTACGACGAATTGCGCCGGGCCGCCGACGCGCTGACCAGGACCAACTCCTTCCTCGACCGGCTGGAGGCCTGCGGCATCCTGACCGCCGAACAGGCCCGTCGCCTCGGCCTGGTGGGGCCGGTCGCGCGGGCCACCGGACTGGCCATGGACGCGCGGCGCAACGCCCGCGCCCCGCGGAATGAGGCCGCGGACGACGGCCCGTACGCCGGCCACCCGGTCACAGTGGTCACGGCCGAGGCTGGCGACGTGTTCGCCCGCCTCCAGGTAATGCTCGGCGAGGCGGCGGAGTCGGTCCGGCTCATCGGCGAGTTCCTCGAGGCGGGCACCGCAGCGGATTGCACCCCACTTCCCGTGACGCGGAAGGACGGCCAAGGCCTTGGCTGGGCCGAATCGTCACGCGGCGAGGTGCTCGCCTGGGTCGCCCTAGACCAGATCGGGCGGATCACCCGGGCGCGGCTGCGCCCGGCGTCCGTGCGCAACTGGCGCGGCTTCGACGACGCGTGCCGGTCGCAGAACGTGTTCACCGACATCCCGATCATCGAGGCCAGCTTCTGGCTGACCGCGGCCGGGATGGCCCGGTGAGAATCCTCAGAACCCGTCGAGGGAGGTGAGACGAGGTGCCGTTGTGGTTTGTCAGGGGGTTGCGCCGCGGAGTGGTCACCACCCGCTACCCGGCCAGGCCCGACCGGTCGGCGGCGGCCCTGCCGACGCCGCCGGCGTTCCGCCCGCGGGAGCTGACCCCGGGCGACGCTGACCGCATGATCGCGGTGTGCCCGCGCGCCGCGCTGCGCAGGACGGAGGATGTGCTGGTCTTCGACGTCGGTGCCTGCAGCGCCTGCGGCAGGTGCGCCGAGGTAGCCCCGCACGCAGTCACCTCGAGCGGGGAGTTCGAGCTCGCTGCCACCACTCGCTCCGCGCTTATCAAGGAAATCCCGATACTCGGAGCAGAGCGATGAATCCCGCGAGCAAGCCCGCCCAGCCCGGCGACGTCGCCGAGTCGGCCAGCCAGGACGCGGCCGAGGCAGCCCGGCAGCTACGAGAAAGGATCGCCGCGCAGTTCGGCCGCAGCCTGCACATCCGCACCCTCGACACCGGGTCGTGCGCGGTATGCGAGCAGGAAATCCGGCTGCTCTCCGCGCCCCACTATGACCTGCACCGGCTGGGTTTCTTCTTCACCCCGGCGCCCAGGCACGCGGACCTCCTGCTGGTTACCGGGCCGATGGTCCGGGCGTTCGACGTGGCGGCGCGTAAGACGTACGAGGCCATGCCCGGGCCCAAGGTGGTGGTCGCGACCGGCGCGTGCGCGCTCGGCGGTGTGTACGGCAAGGACGCGTTCGTGCACGGGGACGTCGGCGAGGTGCTCCCGGTCGACGTGTGGATCCCGGGGTGCCCGCCGAGCCCGCTGGCGCTGCTGCAAGGCCTCAGCGTGGCGGTCGGCCGGCTCGCGGAGAGGGTACCAGGCCTGACGTTCATCGCCGACCAGGACTCCCCCGGAGGTGAGCGGTGAACCCGCTGGACATCGTCTACGGCGCGGGCGGGGCCTGGTTCGCCGCCGCCATGGTGGGGTTGCTGGCCGGGTCGTGGCGGCCTGGGCTGCGGGCGTGCTGCGGTTTGTCCGCTCTCGCGGGTGCCGCCGCCGCGGCGGCCGGCGGCTGGTCGCTGGTGTACGGCAACACGCACGTGGTCGCTCCCGGCACCGCGACCATCGTCGGCGGACCCGTGCAGCTGCAGATGACCAGCCTGGCGGGCGTATTCGTGGCGGTGCTCGGCGTCGTCGCGGTGGCGCTCGCGTGCTATGCCCCCCGCTACCACGAGCCCTCCCGCGGCACCGGTATCTACCTGGCCGCCATGAACCTGGCGCTGCTCGCCTGCCTGGGCGTCCTGGCGGCAGGCGGCATGGTGACGTTCCTGGTCGCCTGGGAGACGATGAGCCTGACGTGTTACCTGCTCATCCTGCGCCATCCGCGCAGCGGCGAGACGGCGCGCGGAGCGTTCTGGTTCCTGGCCCTGTCCGAGATCGGCTTCCTGCTGATCGTGGCCGCGTTCGTGATCCTCGCCGCCAAGACGAACGCCACCGAACTGGACGTGATGGCGTCCCGCGCCCATCTGGTGCCCGGCGGGTGGCGGGCCGCCGCGTACCTGCTCGCCCTGAGCGGGTTCGGGTTCAAGGCCGGGCTCGTCCCGCTGCACGTGTGGCTGCCCGAGGCGCACCCGGTGGCCCCGGCCGACGGATCGGCGTTCCTTTCCGGCGTGGTGGTCAAGCTCGGCGCCTACGGCATCGCGCTGTTCGCGTTCCGGCTGGTTCCCGTCGGCGGGTCGTGGCCCGGGCTGGTCACCATGGGCGCGGGAGCAGTCAGCGCCGCCATCGGCATCCTGTATGCGCTGGCCGAACGCGACATCAAGCGGTTCCTGGCCTACTCGACTATCGAGAACACCGGGATCATCGTGACCGCGTTCGGCGCCGCCATGATCTTCCACGCCTACCGCCAGCCTGCGCTGGCCGCGTTCCTGCTCATCGCCGGCCTGTACCACGTGGCCAACCACGGCTGCTACAAGACGCTGCTGTTCCTCGAGGCTGGCGTGGTCGAGCATGCGACCGGGACCAGGGACATGGACCGGCTCGGCGGGCTCGTGCACAGGTTGCCGCGCAGCGCGGTGATCGCGTTCATCGGCACCCTCGGGATCGCCGCGCTGCCGCCGCTGAACGGGTTCGTCAGCGAATGGCTGATCTTCCAGGGACTGTTCCAGGGCTTCCGCACCGGCAGCCACCTGATCGCCATCCTTATCGTGGTCGCCGCCGCGATGCTCGGGCTCACCGGAGGCCTGGCCATTTACGCGTTCGTGCGCGGCTTCGGCATCCCGTACCTCGGTATGCCCAGGACACGGCAAGCCGCGGCCGCGCGGGAAGCGGGCCAGCCGATCGCTGGCCCCGCGCTGCTCGCCGTCGCCTGCGTAGCCCTGGCGGTCGGCGCCCCGGTCATGCTGGCCGCGCTATCCCGGACCGCACGGACCATTACCGGTGTCACGCTCGGCCGGCTTCTGCTGCCGGGCAAGCTCACCGTCATCCCGGCCCACACGGACTTCTCCGCATTCTCGCCGACGTACCTGGCCGTGTTCCTGGCCGCCGCATGCGCCGTCCCGCTGCTGATCTTCCTGGCCGGGCGGCCACGCGCCGCGAGCGTTTCCGTCCCCGTGTGGGACGGCGGCCTCGTCAGCTTCCGGCCACGGATGCAGTACTCGGCCATGACGTTCTCCGCCCCGACCCGGGTCACCTTCGACGCCCTGTACCGGCCGGCCGTCTCGGTCAGGCGCGCCTCGGACGACGACCCGGCCGGCCGGTCAGGGCCCGTGCATTACCAGGCGCAGGTGACGCCGGTCTTCGAGAGGTACCTGTACCGGCCGATAATCCGCGCCGTCGAATGGCTCGCCGATGCGATCCGGCCGCTGCAATCCGGCGACGTCAACCTGTACCTGCTGTACGTGTTCTCAGTGATCCTGCTCGCCTACCTGCTCGGCGCGGTATAAGGCGGCAGACCATGACGGCAACGGCACAGCCCCGCTTCGCACACGTCGGCCCCGATAGCCCAAGCGAGACCGAAGGCCGACTTCAGCCCGACTCGAACAGGCGCAGTTCGTGGGCCTTGGCGGCGGCCTCGCCCCGGCTGGCGGCGCCCAGCTTGCCGAGGATGTTGGAGACGTGGACGCTGGCCGTCTTCGGCGAGATGAACAACTCGGCGGCTATCTCCCTGTTGCTGCGCCCGGCCGCGACCAGGCGCAGCACCTCGCGCTCGCGCCCGGTGAGGCCCGGATCGCCGGCGCCGGCGTCGCTGGTACCTGCCCCCGCCTCGCCCGGGCCGGTCAGCGAGATCCTGGCCCGGCGCGCCAGTATCGCGATCTGATCGCTGAGCGGGCGGGCGCCGAGGTGGGCGGCCAGGCCGGCGGCGCGCCGCAGCCGCTCCGCCGCACCGCCGCGATCGTCGCAGGCCAGTGCGGCCTCGGCCGCGTGCAGCAGCGTCTGCGCGAGCGGGTACGGCTCGCTGACCGCGGTCCAGGCGGCTGCGGCCTGGTCCCAGGCGGCGCGCAGCTGGGCGGGCGAGGGGGCGGCCCCGGTACCCAGGGCTTCATCGGTGTCGGGGAAGGCGGCCAGCAGGTAGGCGACATGGGCGTCGGCCGCGGCGAAGGTCAGCCGGTTGGCCTCCTGGGCCTGGCCGAACGTCTCCAGCTTCTCCGCGATCGTGCGCAGCCGGCCCGCGAGGGCGGCCACCTCGTCCCTGAGCCGCTCGTCACGGGCCACCCTTACCTGCGCGGCGGCCGACAGGCACGCCGTGGCTCCCGCGACCACCACGGGCCACGCGTACCTGGGGCTGCCGCTCGAGACCTCGTAATCGTCGATGACCTGCAAGGCCGCCGTGATCGCGCCGGCCGGCCCGGCCGTCGCGAGCCGTAGCAAGATCTCCAGGGCGCCGAACGGGAGCTGGTGCTGGTCTTCGTATTGCGCGCCGCGAAGCAGTTCGCCGACGGCCGACACCGCCTCCGCCGCGCCGCCGGCATCCCCCCGGGCCAGCGCGATCCGGCCCTTCACGACCCGCAGCATGGCCCGGTGCAGCGGCAGCGCCGCGAGTGTGACGTCACGTGCTCCCTCGGCCAGCTGGAGCGCCTCACCCCACCGGCCCAGCGCGAGCAGCGGCTCCGCCTGGTTGACCGTGAGCAGGCTGCGCAGTTCGCAGGCCAGGTACCGCGCGTCGGCGTTGGCCATCCCCCGGCGCGCCGCCTCGACGGCCATTTCGTGATCGCCCGCGCCTTCGAGCAGGTGGGACTCGTTGACCGCCGCCCTGGCCACCAGGCCGTACGCCCCGGCCTGCTCGGCCATGATGCGGGCCCGCGTGATCAGCTCGAGGGGATTGCTGCCGCTGCTGCTCTGCTGGCCGTCACCGGCGTCGTACATCGCCAGCGACATCAGCGCGCTGGCCTGGTTCGCCTCGTCGCCAGCCTCCCGGGCCAGCGCCAGGGCCTCCTCGGCGTAGGAGCGGTAATCCGCACCACCGTGGGGCAGGCATCGCGCCGCCGCCAGCAGGATAGGTACCCGCGCGGCGGGCGCGTCGGCCGGCACGATCTGCAGCGCGGCGGCGAAGTCCGCGGGGAACTCCTTGCGGCCGAGGTTCATCTTGAAGTGCCCGCGGGCTTCCAGTAGCTGGGCGGCGCGGACCGGCTCGGCCGCGGGGTCCAGCTCCTTCAGGGCCGAGGTGGCCAGCGCGATCCCGCGCTCGTACTCCCCGGCGTCGTACGCCGCGTTGGTGGCCTCCTCCAAGATGCGCGCGTGGTCGGCGCCGATCCGCTCGGCCGCGTCAGGCACCTGGTCCCACAGGTCAAGGACGCGGGCCAGCAGCGCAAGCCGCTCGGCGGGCGCCACCGCCCGCTCGGCCTGCGCCGCCGCCTGCCAGGCGCCGATCAGCGCCCAGGCGATGTCGTGCGCCGAGTACCAGTGGTGGGCCAGCTCGATCGCGGCGCGGCCCGGAGGCACCAGCGAGTGGTTGGCGTCGATCGCGTCGGCGAAGCGGCTGTGCAGCCGGCTGTGCTCGCCGGGCAGCAGGTCGGAGTGGACGGCCTCGCCGATCAGCTCGTGCCTGAACGCGTACCCGTCGGCGCGTACGCGCAGCACGTTGGCGGTCACCGCCGGGCGCAGCGCCGCGGTCAGCGCGTCGTCGTCCAGGCCGGTCACGGCGGCCAGCAGGGCGTGCCCGGTCGTCTCGCCGCCCGCGCTGGCGACCCGCAGCACCTCCTGGGTCGCCTCGGGCAGCCTGCGCACGCTGTCCAGCAGCAGGTCGCGCAGGGACTCGGGCAGCTCGGCGCTGAGCTCGCCGTCGCAGCAGAGCAGCGTCTCCACGAACAGCGGGTTGCCCTCGCTGCGGCGGTACAGCGCCTCGGCCAGCCGCGGCGCCGGCGGGTCGCCGAGGATGCGGGCGGCCAGCTCGCTGGTGTCGGTCCTGGTGAGCCTGGGCAGTTCGACCCGCTCGACCCAGGCGATCCGGTCCAGCGCCGCGAGCATCGGTCGCAGCGGATGGTTGCGGTGCAGCTCGTCGGACCGGAACGTGACCACGATCAGCAGCCCGCTGACGGCGCGCTGGTTGCCGATCAGGAACGTGAGCAGGTCCCGGCTCGACCGGTCGGCCCAGTGCAGGTCCTCGATCACGAGCACGACCGGCGAGTGCGCGCTCAGGTGGTCGAGCGCGGTGAGCATTTCCTCGAACAGCCGCGCCCGCGCCTCGCCCGGGTCGCCGCCGCTGTCCGGTTCGCCGAGCTCGGGCAGCAGCCGGGCCAGCCCCCGCGTGGTCCGGCCGGGCAGCATCGAGGCCACGGTGTCCGCGCCCATCTCGCGTACCAGTTCGCGCAGCACGGCGGTGAATGGCGCGAACGGCAGCCCGTCCGTGCCCAGTTCCAGGCAGCCGCCGGTCAGCACCCGGGCGCCCGCCGAGGCCGCCACCTGGCCGAACTCGCCGACCAGCCTGGACTTGCCGACGCCCGCCTCGCCGCCGAGCAGCACGGCCGACGGGCCGCCCTGGCGCGCGCTCGCGAAAGCGGCCTCCAGAGCGGCCATCTGCTCGTCCCGCCCGACCAGGACGGGGCTTGATGCCCGACCGCTCATCTCTGCTGTCAGCATGCCATGAGGGCCGGACATTCCTGCCCCGTCGTAGGCCACGACGGCTTGGTCGGCTGTCGCCGGGTCGGCGGTCATGCCGGACCGCCTCAGGCGGCGTGCCGGGCGCCGGGCACACGCCCCGCTGCACTCGCCGCTGGGTCATCAGCCAGCGAGGCGGAACGGAACGACCCGTCCACGTAGTCCGGGATGGCCGGGCAGACGAAATCGTCGGCGTCAGCCGGAAGGCCGGCGCCGCGCCGCGTGGCCCGCAGCATCCGGCTCGCCATCCGGGCCAGCGTGGCCTGCTGCGCCCGCTCCCGCAGTTCGCGGCCGCGCTGCGTGGTGAGCTCGCGTGCAATCTCGGGATGCATGGTTCCTCCTGGTCCCCTGGGAGCCTGTCTGGTCCCCACATCGTCAAGATTCGCCGTAAGGCCCCACCCCCCGCATCGGACGAATTCCTTATCTTCCGCCCTGCCGATGGCTTAGGTTTTCCCGGCCAAGCCCGCGACAGGCTAAGCCGTCTTAGCCCAGGTCAGGCCCCTGGTCGGGCTACCATCACGCGTTCGGTAAACTGGAGGGAGCCACCAGTTCTTGTGGCAGATCCCAGACGCCGAACGAACGAGACTGACCCATGCCCGCCTATCAGGCCGCGACCGCGCCCGTCGCCATTGCGACCCGCGACGACCTGCGTAACGTCGCCATCGTCGCGCACGTGGACCACGGAAAGACCACGCTCGTGGACGCGATGCTGTGGCAGTCGGGCGCGTTCCGGGCGAACGCGAACGTGGCCGAGCGCGTACTCGACTCCGGGGACCTGGAACGGGAGAAGGGCATCACGATCCTGGCCAAGAACACCGCGGTGCGCCACGGCGGGCTGACGGTCAACATCGTGGACACGCCCGGGCACGCGGATTTCGGCGGCGAGGTCGAGCGCGGCCTGTCCATGGTCGACGGCGTGCTGCTGCTGGTGGACGCGAGCGAGGGGCCGCTGCCGCAGACCAGGTTCGTGCTCCGCAAGACGCTGGCCGCCGGGCTGCCGGTGATCCTGGTGATCAACAAGGTGGACCGGGCCGACGCGCGGATCGCCGAGGTGGTGGACGCATGCTACGAGCTGTTCATCGACCTCGACGCGACCGAGGCGCAGATCGAGTTCCCGATCGTCTACGCCTCCGCCCGGGCCGGCCGGGCGTCGCTGACCAGGCCCGCCGACGGCCAGCTGCCTGACTCGCCGGACCTGGAGCCCTTGTTCGAGGTGCTCAGGGCCACCGTCCCGGCCCCCACCTACGAGGTCGGCGCCCCGCTGCAGGCGCACGTGACCAACCTGGACGCCTCGTCGTACCTGGGGCGCATCGCCCTGTGCCGGATCCGCAACGGCACGATCTCCCGCGGGCAGCAGGCCGCCTGGTGCCGGAGGGACGGGTCGGTGGAGAAGGTCAGGATCTCCGAGCTGTACCTGACCGATGCGCTGGAGCGGGTGCAGGCCGACTCCGCTGGTCCAGGGGACATCGTGGCCATCGCCGGCATCCCCGACATCATGATCGGGGAGACCCTGACCGACGTCGACGACCCGCGGCCGCTGCCGCTGATCACCGTGGACGAGCCGGCCATCTCGATGACGATCGGCGTGAACACCTCGCCGCTGGCCGGAAGGCTGGCGGGGGCCAAGGTCACCGCCAGGCTGGTCCGGGACCGGCTGGAGCGCGAGCTGGTCGGCAACGTGTCGCTGGCCGTGCTGCCCACCGAGCGCCCGGACACTTGGGAGGTCCGCGGGCGCGGCGAGCTGGCGCTCGCCGTCCTGGTCGAGACGATGCGCCGCGAGGGGTACGAGCTGACCGTCGGGCGGCCCTCTGCGGTCACGCGCGAGATAGACGGCACCGTCTACGAGCCGGTGGAGCGGCTGTCCGTGGACGTCCCCGAGGAGTACCTGGGCACGGTCACCTCGCTGATCTCGGTCCGCCGGGGCCGGATGGAGACCATGACCAACCACGGCACCGGCTGGGTCAGGCTCGAGTTCGTGGTGCCCGCCCGGGGGCTGATCGGCTTCCGGACCCAGTTCCTCACCGAGACCCGCGGCACCGGCATCGCGCACCACGTCTTCGAGGGGTACGAGCCGTGGTCGGGCGCCATGCGGGGCCGGGCGACCGGCTCGCTGGTCGCCGACCGGTCCGGCAGCGCGGCCGCGTACGCCATGTTCAACCTGCAGGAGCGCGGCTCGCTGTTCGTGGAGCCCGGCACCGAGGTGTACGAGGGGATGATCGTCGGGGAGAACTCAAGGTCCGACGATATGGACGTGAACATCACCCGCGAGCGCAAGGTCACCAACGTGCGCCAGTCCACCGGGGAGGAACTCGAGCGGCTGATCCCGCCTCGGCTGCTCAGCTTGGAGCAGTCGCTCGAGTTCTGCGCCGACGACGAGTGCGTCGAGGTCACCGCCTCGGCGGTCCGCCTGCGCAAGACCGTCCTCGAGGCCAGGGAGCGCTTCCGCGAGCGGGCCCGCGCCTCCCGCGCCACCTGAGCGCGCCGGTCAGGGGTCAGGCCCCTAGGCCGTCCAGCCGGGCTCCACTGCGAGCCCGCGGCGGTAGCCAGCCGGCCGTGCTGCTCGGCGAACAGACGGGCCGCCCGCTCCCCGCTCCAGGCCGGCGGCAGCAGTTCGCGCGGCAGGCCGGGATCCAGCCACGGGAACCGGCGCCAGGCGTGAACCAGATCGATCTGGAAGGCGAGCGGATCGGTGGTCTCCCTGTCCGCGTAGACGGCCATGAACTCGCGGTAGCTCTGCTCGATCGCCTCCAGGTCCCACGCCCTGTGGACCATGTCCGCCATGTCGCCGCCGGCCCGGTGCTGCACGACGAAGATCGGCGCATCGTCGAGCACGCCGGCCTGCCTGAGCAGGTGCTCCGCCTCGGCCAGCCGCTCGCTGTGCGCGGACAGCCACACGCCAGGCGCGGGGCTGCCGAATCCTGCCCAGCTCAGCCGGGTGCGCAGCAGGTGACGCGCGGCGCGTTCGGTCTCGGGGATACGCGTCAGGACCAGCAGCCAGCGGCCGTCCCAGCTGCGCGCGTACCCGGCGAAGGTGTAGATCCGCTCGGCGCCCTCGGTCAGCAGGCGTTCCGCGTCCGGGGTCAGCGCCCAGCGGGTCCGCCGTCCCAGCCGCTCGGGCCTCAGCCACCCCTGCTCCGCGGTGCGCATCAGGGCCTGGCGGCTGGCCTTCTCCTCCACGCCCAGCCGGGCCAGCACGTCGATGAAGGTCGACGTCCAGGCCGAGCCGCCGCCGGGCAGCACGAACTCGCCCAGCACGGTGAACAGCAGCCCGCGGGCACTGTCCGAGCCGGCCGCGTGCCGCCGGAACGGCACCGGCGCGGCCTGGCCGACCTCTAGCCGTACCGCCTCGGTCATCGGAACCACCTCCCGGGCTACGTCCGCGTACCGGTCACCGGTCCGACAGCCGGCGCACGGGCCGCCGGCCGCCCACCGCACCGGCCGCCGGGCCGCCTACCGCACGAGCCGCCGGCCGGTCCACCCTAATTATTCTACGAAGTCTTGACGAAACGCAATATTTATGGAGTATATAAAGAAGGCGGCCGACCCACGGAAGGAAGCCCAGTGAGCAGCGCGGTAACCCACCAGCCCGTCCCGCCCGAGACCGACCCGGACGCGGACCCGGCCGGATCCGGGTCGCTGGTCGATTTCCGCGTCGACCCGGCCCGCTACCGGCACTGGCGGCTGGAGATCGCCGGCCCGGTGGCGACGGTCATGATGGACACCGACGAGCACGGCGGCCTGGTGCCGGGGTATGAGCTGAAGCTGAACTCGTACGACCTCGGGGTGGACATCGAGCTGTACGACATCACCCAGCGGCTGCGGTTCGAGCATCCCGAGGTGGCCGCGGTGGTCCTGACCAGCGGCAAGGACAAGATCTTCTGCGCGGGGGCGAACATCAGGATGCTGGCCGCCTCGCCCCACCACCAGAAGGTGAACTTCTGCAAGTTCACCAACGAGACCCGCAACGGGATCGAGGACGCCACGGCGAACTCGGGGCAGACCTGGATCGCGGCGCTGAACGGCACGGCCTCGGGCGGCGGCTACGAGCTGGCCCTGGCGTGCGAGCACATCATGCTGGTCGACGACCGCTCCTCGGCGGTGTCCCTGCCGGAGCTTCCGCTGCTCGGGGTCCTGCCGGGGACCGGCGGGCTGACCAGGGTGGTCGACAAGCGGCACGTGCGCAGGGACCTGGCCGATTACTTCTCCACCCGGCCCGAGGGGGTGGGCGGCAAGAAGGCCGCCGCCTGGCGGCTGGTGGATGAGGTGGTGCCGCGCCCGGCCTGGGAGCAGACGGTCACGGCGCGGGCTCGCGGGCTCGCGGCGGCCTCACGCCGCCCCAGACCAGGCCCCGGCATCGCCCTGACGCCGCTGGCCAAGTCCCGGTCGGCGGAGGCCGTCGGGTACCGGCACGTTTCCGCGAAGCTGGACCCGGCCCGCGGCGTAGCCGAGATCACGATCGAAGGCCCGCCATCCGGTCCCCCTGCCGACGCGGCCGGGATCGCCGCGCTGGGCGACCAATTCTGGACCCTGGCCATGACCAGGGAGCTGGACGACCTGGTCCTGGACCTGCGCACCAACGAGCCCGAGCTCGGCACCTGGGTCCTGCGAACCAGGGGAGACCCAGGACGGGTTCTGGCTCACGACCGGCTGCTGGCCGAAAACCGGGAAGACTGGCTGGCCGGGGAGATCACCGGTTACCTCAAACGGACGCTCAAGCGGCTGGACGTGACCAGCCGGAGCCTGATCGCGCTGATCGAGCCGGGTAGCTGCTTCGCCGGCTCGCTGCTCGAGCTCGCGCTGGCCGCCGACCGCTCCTACCAGCTGGCCGGGGTGTTCGAGGACATCGACCCGGACGCCGAGCCCGCCGCGGTCACCGTGGGCGCGATGAACCTGGGCCCTCTCCCGATGGGCAACGGCCTTACCCGCCTGCAAACGCGCTACCTCGGCGACGACCACGCCCTGGCCGAGGTCGAGCAGCAGGCAGGCGAGAAACTGCAAGCCGAAGACGCCGAGCGGCTCGGCCTGGTCACCTTCGCCCCGGACGACATCGACTGGGCCGACGAGGTACGCATCGCGATCGAGGAACGCGCGAGCTTCAGCCCCGACGCCCTGTCCGGCCTGGAGGCGAACTACCGGTTCGCCGGCCCGGAGACGCTGGAGACCAAGATCTTCGGCCGGCTGAGCGCCTGGCAGAACTGGATCTTCACTCGCCCCAACGCCTCCGGGCCCGACGGCGCGCTGCGCAAGTTCGGCACCGGCCAGCGGGCCGACTTCGACAGGAAGCGAGTCTGAGCCATGACGGAAGCCGACTACACAGAGAAGATCCCGAACAACGTCGACCTGCACGAGGACCGGCGGCTGCAGCGTGCGCTGGAGTCCTGGCAGCCCAACTTCCTGGCCTGGTGGGAATCGATGGGCCCGGCGCTGCCCACCGAGGATGTGTACCTGCGCACCGCGGTCAACGTCGGCCGGGAGGGCTGGGCGCACTTCGGGCACGTGGTCATGCGTGACTACCGGTGGGGGATCTTCCTGGCCGAGCGGGACCGCGACCGCCGGATCGGGTTCGGCCAGCACAAGGGCGAGCCCGCCTGGCAGCAGGTGCCCGGCGAGTACCGGGCCGACCTGCAGCGGCTGATCGTGATCCAGGGCGACACCGAGCCTGCCTCCGTCGAGCAGCAGCGCAACCTGGGCGCCACCGCGCCAAGCCTCTACGACCTGCGCAACCTGTTCCAGGTCAACGTCGAGGAGGGCCGCCACCTGTGGGCGATGGTCTACCTGCTGCACGCCTACTTCGGCAGGCAGGGCCGGGAGGAGGCCGAGGAACTGCTGCGCAGGAACTCCGGCAGCGCGGAGGCGCCGCGGATCCTCGGCGCGTTCAACGAGGAGACCCCGGACTGGCTCAGCTTCTACATGTTCACCTACTTCACCGACCGGGACGGCAAGTACCAGCTCGGCACGCTCAAGGAAAGCGGCTTCGATCCGCTGAGCCGCACGTGTGAGTTCATGCTCAAGGAAGAAGCGCACCACATGATGGTGGGCACCACCGGCGTGGACCGCGTGGTGGAGCGAACCGCGCAGGTGATGGTGGAGAACGACACCGACGACGTGGCCGCCCTCGGCGCCATCCCGCTGCCGGTAATCCAGAAGTACCTGAACTTCCACTACAGCGTGAGCCTGGACCTGTTCGGCTCCGACACGTCGACCAACGTGGCGAACTACTTCACCGCCGGGCTCAAGGGCCGCTGGCTGGAGGAGCGCCGCCGGGACGACCACAAGCTCGCCGACGACTCGATCATGGTGGACGCGCTGACCCAGGACGGCGAGCTCGGCCAAACCGAGGTTTCCGCGCTGACCGGCCTGAACACCGACCTGCGACGCGAGTACATCGCCGACTGCGAGGGCGGGGTCAAGCGGTGGAACCGCATCCTGGCGGACGCCGGGCTGCCGCAGCGGCTGTATCTCCCGCACGCCGCCTTCAACCGCAAGGTCGGCGCGTTCTCCGGGATCGAGGCATCGCCCGGCGGTGAGGTGCTGACCGCCGGCCAGTGGCAGCAGCGCCAGGGCGGCTGGCTGCCCACCGACACCGACAAGACCTTCGTCCGCTCCCTCATGCGGCCCGTCCACGAGCGCGGCAAGATCGCGGCCTGGATCGCCCCGCCGCGGCAGGGCATCAACGGCAAGCCCTTCGACTACGACTACGTCCACCTGAGCTGAGCGCGGGCGCGCAAACCAGCGTCAGGCCTCCCGGTCGCGGCGCAGCCGCTCGAGGACCTCCTCGGGACTGTCGGCCGACACCCGGATCATCGCCCGCATCGCGTCGGCCAGCGACACTCGCGGCACGCCGAGCGTGACCGCGGCCGCGTCCGCCCAGCCGATCAGCTGACGGTAGAGCTCGGGGCTCAGGTCGAGGGTGATCCTGACCGGCTTGGACCTGATCGCGGTGCGCCCCGCCGGGCTGGCCCCAGGCGCGGTGCGCCGGGCCGCCGCCGCCGCCATCTGCGCCTTGCGCTGCTCCCGCGGCGTGGTCAAGACCGCACCGTGCACAATGGGGCGCACCGCTCGAACGAGGTCCGCGGCCACGTGGCGCCACACGTCGCACCCGGCCTGCCTGATCGGCACGCCGAAGCTCTGGGCGTAAACCTCGCGGCGCGGCACGACCGTCTCCAGCACGTCGTAGCCGAGGTCCTGCAGCGCCTCGCGGGCGTCGACCGTGGAGTGCGCGCGCGCGACGCAGCGGTTCAGCAGAATCGCCGAACGCACCGGGGTATCCCTCATCGTCTGGATCTCGGCGATCTCCTCCCGCACCGGCGTGGTGCGGTTGATCTCGATCGGGCTGGGCGCGCACGGGATCAGGATCTCGTCGGCGTACCGCAGCGCCGACCTGGCGATGCCTGCGTGGTCCTCGATCTGCGGCGTATCGATGATCACCACGTCGTCGCCCTTGGCGATCTCCGGCAGTCGGCGGTGCAGTTCCCGCGACGGCAGCGCCACGATCCGGAACGGGAAGGCCGCCTGCGTCGGTGCGAGCCCCGGGTACATGGCCGCCAGATCGGACCACTCCAGGGCGCTGCCTGACGGGTCCGCGTCCACCAGGAGCACGCTATTGCCGGCGTGCGCGAAGACATGGGCGAGCCAGACCGCGGATGTCGTCTTGCCCGTGCCCGGCTTAAGGTTGGCCAGGGCGAGGGTCAGCCCTGTCATCCACGCATTATCGCAGCGTCCCCGCCGTTGCGATAGCCAGTTGAGCGTATGGCCTCGCCTGCGGTCCATATTTGCAGTATCGCAGTTATTACTGCATTACTGAACAACCCACCCCGGCCTGGACCGACGCAGCGGGACCGGGCAGGAAGGTGCTCCTTAAAGACGACAGGGCCCAGGCCCGCCGGGGGTGGGTGTCACAATGGGTAAGTGGGGCCTACGGATGGTTCGGTGACGTTGCTGTTCACCGATATCGAGGGCAGCGTCCGGCTCTGGGAGGCCGACCGCGATGCCATGGCGGCGGCATTGGCCCGCCATGACAGCATCGTCCGCGAGCAGGTCGAGGCGTCCGGCGGCCACGTCTTCAAGACGGTGGGCGAGGCCCATCGCGCTACGTTCGCCGACCCGGTTGCCGCGCTTTCTTCGGCGGTGGCCATCCAACGGGCTGTCGGCGCCGAGCCCTGGGCGTCCAGCCTGCCCATCCGGGTGTGCATGGCGTTGCATTCTGGTGCCTGCGCGGAGCGCGACGGCGACTACGTCGGTCCGGTGGTGAACCGGACCGCCCGGCTGCTCGACATCGGCCACGGTGGTCAGGTCCTGGTCACAGCGGCGACCTACGCGCTACTCGCCGACCAGCTGCCCGGCGGGATCGGGCTCCGGGACCTGGGCGAGCAGCGCCTGAAGGACCTGGGGCGCGCCGAACGGGTCTTTCAGGTGACCGGATCGGGCCTGGCCGAGGGGTTCGGCGTACTGCGCTCGCTTGACGACCCGGCGCTGCGCCACAACCTGCCGTCGCAGGCCACCAGCTTCGTGGGCCGGACCGTGGAACTGGCCGAGTTGCGCGCGCTAGTGTCGGGCGGGTCACGGCTGGTCACGATCGCTGGTCCTGGCGGGATCGGCAAGTCCCGGCTGGCGTTGCAGGTGGCGGCCGACGCCCTTGATGGCACCGGCGACGGAGTGTGGCTCGCCGAGCTGGCGCCGGTGGCAGAACCCGAGCTAGTGACCCGTACCGCGGCCGCCGCGCTCGGGGTCAGCGAGGCGCCGGGGCGGCCCATGCTCGACACCATGATCGACGCTATCGGCGACCGGGACCTGCTGTTGATCCTCGACAACGCCGAGCAAGTGCTCGGCGCGGTCGCCGAGCTGGCCGACGCCGTCATCCGGTCGTGCCCTCGGGTCTGCCTGCTGGTCACGAGCAGGGAGCCGCTTGGCATCAGCGGAGAGCACGTCTTTCGGGTTCCCGGCCTGGCCGTCCCGCCCGCCGATCTCGCCGCTCCTGACCGGCTGGCCGCCTTCGAGTCGGTGCAGCTGTTCGCGGAGCACGCCGCGCTGCACCAGCGGGGCTTCATCGTCGACGACGCCAGCGCGGCGGCGGTAGCGGCGATCTGCGTCCGTCTCGACGGTATCCCGCTGGCCCTGGAGCTCGCCGCGGCCCGCCTTGGCTCGCTCTCGGTGTCGGAGATCAACGCCCGGCTCGATCAGCGGTTCCGGCTGCTAACCACCGGGAACCGTACCGCCCTGCCGCGCCACCAGACCCTGCGAGCCCTGATCGACTGGTCCTACGACCTGCTCAGCTCCGAGGAGCAGATCGTGTTCAACCGGCTGTCCGTCTTCGGCGGAGGCTGGACCCTGGATGCCGCCGAAGCGGTCGCCCGCGGCGGCGACGTCGCCGAATGGCAGGTGCTTGACCTGCTGGCCGCGCTGGTCGGCAAGAGCCTGGTCCAAGCCGAGGTGATCCACTCCTCGACCCGCTACCGGCTCCTTGAGACGATCCGCCACTACGCCGCCGAACGCCTCGCGCTGCGGGCCGGCTCGGACCTGCAGGACGCCCGCGTCGCCCACCGCGATCATTACCTGTCCCTAGTCGAGACCGCCGCCGCGCGGCTGCGCGGCCCGGACGAACATCCTTGGCTTGACCGGATCGAGGCCGAGTTCGATAACATCCGTGCCGCGCTGGCGTTCAGCATCGCCGATCCCGGCAGCGCCGAGCCCGGCCTGCGCCTAGCTACGGAACTAAAGTGGTTCTGCTACATGCGCGGCCACAGCGGCGAAATCATCGAGGCGCTCAGCGTTCTGCTGGCGCGCCCCGACGCCCGCCAGCCGACTCGCTGCCGCGCCCGGGCCCTGGCCGCGAGCTGCCACCTGCTCAATAACACCGAACGCAACCCGGCGATCCTCTCCATGGCGGAGGAGGCCATCACGATCGCCCGCGGCCTGGCCGATGACTTTGTCGCCGGCGATGCCCTGTGCGCGCTCTGCTGGTTCACCTTCCTGGCGGGCGATCTGCCCGCCGCGCTGGCCATGGTCGACGAGGCCGTCGCGCTGGCCAGGTCAGCCGGAAAACCCCATCTACTTACCACCGCTCTCGGCCACCGCGCGGCGTTCAAGGGCGAGGCCGGCGATCTGGACGCAGCCTCAGCTGACCGGCAGGAGGTCCTCGCACTCGCGCGGGCGGCCGGAGACAACTACGTACTCGTCATTACCCTGGTGAACCTTGGCATCGACCAGATCGGGGCCGGGGAGCTCCAGGCTGCCGTCGCGTCCCTTCAGGAGGCGCTCAGGGTCGCCGAAGCCCACGGCTACCAGCACCTGGCCGCCGGCGTGGCGGTGAACTTGGGGTTCGCTTACCTCATGGGCGGAGATGCCGCCGGTGCCCGCCGTCTGCTCATCAGCGTCCTCGACACGGCACGAGCCACCGGTGAGAAGACTTTTGTGCACGTTGCCATCCTCGGCCTCGCGCTAGCCGCCAGCGCGGACGGCGACCCCGCCGTGGCCGCCACCCTGCACGGCGCTGCCGATCACCAGTACGAGCAGGCCGGACAGGCCATCGATGCCCTCGAGTTGGGACTGCGCGCCAGTGACCATGCCCGGCTGCGCGACGCGCTGGGCGAGGCCGCGTTCGATGCCGCCTACACCCGGGGCCGCACCCTCAGCCAAGCCGATGCCATAGCCCTGGCCGTGGGCACAGCCCAGCCAGATCCGGGGCCTGCGCCCGCCGTGACCGTTCCAGCCGCCCATTGCGCGCCGGCGGACAGACCGGCCAGCCCGGCTGGCCCGGCTGGCCCGCTGTCGGCACGAGAGCGGCAGATCATGGCGCTACTGTCCGGCGGAGCGAGCGACGCTAAGATCGCGGAGACGCTCTTCGTCACGCCCAACACGGTGCGGACGCACCTGGACCGGATCAGGGACAAGACCGGCGCCCGCAACCGCGCCGAACTGACCCGCTACGCCATACAGGCGGGCATCGAACCGGTCGTCCCTTCCCCTTGATGTGGGCCGTCGGCCCACACGCGAGGCGCATGTTTTGGGTCGCTCGGCCCCTGCCGCCCGGTGCGCGCCGGACCTTATGTTCGGCTTATGAAAATTACATTCACCAAGACACCGACCTTTACGAAGGCAATTATCGCCTCGGCGGTATTCGCGATCGCGTATCTGGCGTCGACCTCCAACCTCCCGTCATGCAGCGACACCGTCGCGATACTCAATTCGGGCGGCGAGTGCATAGAACGCCAGAGCTTCCTACACACGGCTTCCGGCTGGCTGGCGCTGATCTGCCTGGTCGCCGCCGTGGTGCTGCTCGCTCTCAAGCACAAGAACTCCATCCTGGGGCTGCAGGCGTCGGTACACCAGGCGCGCCAAGGACCGTCGGCACAGGCACCGGTAACCGGGCGGGCTTCGAGCTTCTGCGCCAAGTGCGGCACCCGCATCATCGCGGGAGACAGGTTCTGCCAGGGATGCGGAGTCCCGATGGGGTCCCTGCAATCCTGATCGATATACCAGCAGATATCACTTACCTGCGCTAACCGTGGGTCTCGCGGGAAACTACGGGGCCCACGGCAATGGTACCGGCCTAGCCCGTCAGCTGATCGTGGCCCTGCCCGCCGCGAAACGCCGGTGCCGCGCGTGCTCACGCTGCCCCACGAAGCCCTTGAACCCGGCGAGCCGGTAAGCCGGCCCGTCGCGGCCCTCGGCGACCTCCAGCTCGAAGTCGCGCCCGAGGTGGCCCAGCCGCCCGAGCACCGCGTCGGCCGACAGCCCCGCAGCCAGGTCGGCGATCTGCCCGGCGGTCAGGAAGTCGTCACGCGACCGCAGCACCCGCAGCACCGGGTCGTGTACACGCGCCTCGCCCCCGTCCCCCGGAGCGTCCGCCGAACCCGCCGAACCCGCCGCGCCCGAACCCGCCAAGCCCGACCACGCCCGAACCCGCCGCGCCAAACCCGCCGCGCCCGAACCCGCCGAACCCGCCGCAGCCGCCGGACCCGCCCAACCCGGCGAACCCGCGTGCTCGAGCGCGCGGCGGATGGCGGTCCCGACCGCTTCCGCGACCGGGGGCGGGAACGCGTTGCCGATCTGCCGGTACCGCGCGGTCTTGCGCCCGCTGAACCGCCAGTCCCACTCGTCCCGCCAGCCCTGCAGCCTGGCCACCATCTCGCAGGTCAGCCTGGGCGCCAGGGCCGGGTCCGCGTCGGGCCCGGGGGCGGCGTCGGCGATGCCGAGGCCGTCGACGCCGAGTTCGGCCCAGGCCTGCTTGGCCCGGGTCGGGCCGAGGTCCCCCCCGCCGTGCTTCTTCGACCCGCCGACGATCGTGGGGGCGATCCGGTCGGCCCGGCGCGCCCAGGCTGCGGCGCCAGGCCACCCGCGCGCGGCCATCAGGTCGCCCAGGGCCTGGCCCACCGTGGCGGGCGGGCCGGAGGTCGGCGCCGGCCACCGGAACCAGGGCGCGTCCGCCGGGCACAGGGCCACCAGCACGAAGCGCGGGCGCAGCTGCGGTACGCCGAACTCCGACGCATGCAGCAGCCGCCACCCGGGGACGTACCCGAGCTCGCGCAGCCGGTCCAGGACGTGCTGGCGGTACCCGCTGAACCGGGCGGTGCTCAGCCCCCTGACGTTCTCAAGCAGCAGCGCCCGCGGCCTGACCACCCCGCACAGCTCCACCGCCCACGCGAACAGGTCACGCTCGTCGTCCGCGCCGAGCTGCCGGCCCGCCACGGTGAACGGCGGGCACGGGACCCCGCCGGCCAGCAGGGCCACGCCGCGGTAGTCCCGCGGCCGCCACAGCGCCGGATCGGCCGCGTCCCCCTCGGCGACCTTCCAGCCGGGCCGGTTGGACCGCAGCGTCGCGCACGCCGCCGCGTCGAGTTCGAGGGCCAGGGCGTGCTCGAAGCCGGCCCGCTCGAGCCCGAGGGCCTGCCCCCCGGCCCCGGCACAGATCTCGACCGCTTCAAGATCCATCCCCCCGGCCTCCTTTGCTCCGCCACCGGTGTGCCAGGAACTGTAGCGCCGCCAACCGTCATTCGCGGCCCTTCGCCGGCCGCCTTCGCGGGCGTGTCGAGGCCCGGCTTGGCCAGGTTAGCTCAGCGCGCGGGCGCGGCGCGGCGACGGCCCGCGCGTGCGCGCCGGGGCCGGCTTCCTGGCCAGGTCGGCGGGCAGCGGCAGCAGCGGGTTCGACGCGCTGTCCACCACGGTCCCCGCGAGCTCGGTGACCTTCTGACCGCCCGCCCTGGCCACGCTCCTGAGCAGGTCGAACGCCTGCCTGGGCGGAAGACGGTGCCGTTCGGCCAGCACGCCGATCGCCTGCTCGACCCGGACCCGCGCGCTGAGCGCGTGCTCGAGCTGCGCCACGGTCACGGCGAGCCGCGCCGCCTCGTGCCGCTCGCTTTCCGGCGCGGCCGCAGGCGGCCCGCAGGCCGGCGCGCCGGGCGATCCGAGCTCGGCGGCGAGCAGGTCGGCGAGCACCATCGCGCTGGTCAGGTCGCCGGTTTCCTCGGCGCCGACCTGCCAGCCCTGCCCGGACCTGCGCACCACCAGCTCGTCCTGGGATTCATCGTCGTCCATGTATCACCTGCCCGAGCACCACCGCTCGTTCGGCATTAAAAATCTCTTTTATCCCGAACGGCGATGGTCTCAGCCTTGGGCCAGAGCCTCCCGCCCGGGGGCGAGGGCGGCCAGCCGGTCGCGCACCTGCGCGGCCGACGGGTTGGTCATGACACTGCCGTCGGGGAACACCACGGTGGGCACGGTCTGGTTGCCGCCGTTGACCGACATCACGTACTCGGCCGCGGCCGGGTCGCGCTCGATATCGACCTCGGCCATCTCGACCCCGGCCCTGGCGAGCTGGTTCTTCAGGTTCCGGCAGTAGCCGCACCATTGGGTGGTGTACATCGTCAGCTGGCCGGACACCCGGTGCCTCCTCGCGGTTGGTGAAATTCCCAGGTGGTGTAACGCCGGCGCCGCCCGTTGCCTTCCCGCAGGCGCTACGCCGTCCGGCTCGACGGCGGCGCGGCCTGTCCCGATGAGGCAGGATGGGCGCGTGGCCGACGCCGGGCAGCCGAGCTGTGACGAGCTGCTGGCCGGGCTGGACCCGGAGCAGCGCGAGGTGGTCCTGGCCGCCCGCGGGCCGGTCTGCGTGCTGGCCGGCGCGGGCACCGGCAAGACGCGCGCGATCACGCACCGGATCGCCTACGCGGTCGGTTCCGGGATCGTGAACCCGGCGCACGTGCTGGCCCTGACCTTCACCGTGCGCGCCGCCGGGGAACTGCGCGGCAGGCTCAGGCAGCTCGGCGCGGGCGGTTCGGGCGCCGGGCGGGTGCGGGCGTCGACCTTCCACGCCGCCGCGCTGCGCCAGCTCAACTACTTCTGGCCGCGGGTGGTCGGCGGGCGCCCACCGGGACTGATCGACTCCAAGGTCAGCCTGGTCCGCGAGGCGGCCAAGCAGGCGCACGTCAGGCTCGACGCCGGCCCGGACAGCCCGAGGAGCCCCGGGGGCGCGCCGGGCGCCGGGGCGGTCGCCGACGCCGCGGCCGAGATCGAGTGGGCCAAGGCCACCCAGGTCCGCCCGGACGGGTACGCGAGCGCCGCGGTGCAGGCCGGCCGGTCGCCCGCGGCCGGGATGGAGAAGATGGCTGCGGTGTTCGCCGGGTACGAGCGGCTGCGGCGGGAGCGGCACCTCATCGACTTCGAGTCGGTCCTCGAGCTGACCGCCGCCATCGTGCTCGAGCACCGCGAGGCGGCCGACCGGGTGCGCGACGCGTTCAGGCACTTCGTCGTCGACGAGTACCAGGACGTGAACCCGCTGCAGAAACTGCTGCTCGACGCCTGGCTCGGCGGCCGGGACGACCTGTGCGTGGTGGGGGACCCGCAGCAGGTCATCTACTCGTTCACCGGCGCCACCCCCGCCTACCTGACCGGTTTCAGCGGGGAGTTCCCCGGCGCGACGGTGGTCAGGCTGGCGCGCGACTACCGGTCCACGCCGCAGGTGGTCGCGCTGGCCAACCAGCTGCTCCCGGCGTCCGCCGCGCTGGTCGCGCAGCGGCCTGCGGGCCCGGCGCCGGTGATCACCGAGTACTCCGACGACGCCGACGAGGCGGCCGGGGTGGCCGCGCGCGCCCGGGCGCTGCTGGCCGCGGGCGTTCCGGCCAGCGGGATCGCGGTGCTGGTCCGGATCAACGCCGAGACCGAGCGCTTCGAGCAGTCTCTGGCGGCGGCCGGGGTGCCGTACGTGGTGCGCGGCGCCGAGCGGTTCTACGAGCGTCCCGTGGTCCGGCAGGCGCTGGTGCTGCTCCGCGGCGCCGCGCGCGGCGAGGCCGGTGACGCAATGGAGAGCGGCGCCCGTGACGCGCTGCCCGCCTCGGTCGGGCACGTGCTGACGGGAATCGGCTTTACCAGGGTCCCTCCGGCCGGGGGGGCGGCGGCGCGGGAGCGGTGGGAGTCGCTCGCCGCGATCGCCCAGCTCGCCGACGACATGCACGCGGCGCGCCCGGAGGCAGGCCTGGGCGATTTCTCGGCGGAGCTGGCCCTGCGGGCCGAGCTTGGGCACGCGCCGGCGGTCGAGGGCGTGACGCTCGCCTCGATGCACGCGGCCAAGGGGCTTGAATGGGACGCGGTGCTGCTGCCCGGCCTGGTCGACGGGCTCATGCCCATTGTCCACGCCAGGACCGCCAGCGCGGTCGAGGAGGAGAGGCGGCTACTGTATGTGGCGGTGACCAGGGCCCGCGAGCACCTGTACCTGTCCTGGTCGCCGTCCCGCGCGCCGGGCGGCCGGAACCGCAGCCCGGCCAGGCAGCGGTCGCGGTTCCTCGACGACGTGCGGATCCCACGGAGGGTCCATGGGTAAGGCGCTCGACGCTCTCCTCGACCTGCTCGACCTGGAGCAGATCGAGGTCAACATCTTCCGCGGGCGCAGCCCGGACGAGCGGAGGCAGCGGGTGTTCGGCGGCCAGGTGGCCGGGCAGGCGCTGGTCGCCGCCGGGCGGACCGTGCCGCAGGACCGGCCCGTGCACTCGCTGCAGGCCTACTTCATCAGGCCGGGCGACCCGGCGGTCCCGCTGGTGTACCTGGTCGACCGGGTGCGGGACGGGCGGTCGTTCACCACCCGCCGGGTGTCCGCGGTCCAGCACGGCGAGACGATCTTCGCCCTGTCCGCGTCCTTCCACCACCCGGAGCCCGGCCCCGAGCACGCCGACCCGATGCCGGACGTGCCGCCGCCGGAGGCCGTCGAGCGCAGGCAGGACCGGCTGGCCCGCGAGCTGGGCGAGGCGTCCCTGCCGTGGCGGGACAGTCCCATCGACCTCCGGTCGATCGGGCCGCTGCCGTTCGAGGCGGAGCGCGACCCGTCGCTGCGGACCAACAAGAGCCTGGTCTGGCTGCGGGTGGACGGGGACCTGCCCGATGACCCGCTGCTCCACGTGTGCCTGATGACCTACGCCTCGGACATGACGCTGCTGGACTCGCTGTTGATCAGGCATGGCCGGTCCTGGTGGGACGGCCGCACCACGGGGGCCAGCCTGGACCATGCCATGTGGTTCCACCGCCCGTTCCGGGCCGACCGGTGGCTGCTGTACGCGCAGGACTCGCCGGTGGCCGTCGGCGCCCGCGGCCTGGCCCGCGGCGAGGTGTTCACCCAGGCGGGCGTGCTCGTGGTCTCCGTGGTCCAGGAGGGCCTGATCCGCACCATCAAGCCCTGACTGAAATCCCAGGTCAGCTGTGCTAGCCCGGGGGACAACCCCCGGAACCCCCGGCCAGTGCTGGCCGGCCGCTGTAACTCCCTTTCCCTGCGGCGAAATCCCAGGTCAAAAAAAGTGTTGCCCCGCCGGGAAGCAGCACTTAGGCTGCGTACATGTCCGTGGGCTAGTCGACGACGCTCCTGGAAGGAGGTGTCCCGCGTGACCAAGATCAACACAGGCGCTCTGCCTGCAGCGCTATGGCGCTCGCATGCGGGTGCCTTCGGCCTGCGAGTGGACTTCCCGGGGACAGGTGTGCTCGGTGCCGGTATCGGCACAGGGCCGTGTGTCATCGCGGTGCAGTCCGTTCCGCGCGTCCGGGACAACGTCGTGTTCGCCATCCCGGCCACGCCGAAGGCCGCTCCCGCGGTCCAGCTCGGGCAGACGGAATCCGACAACTACAGCTACATGACGAGCGTCAACGCCGTCGGCGTCGGCGCAGCGGGTCCACCACCTCATAGGGAACCGGTCTAGAAGACCGGCCGGAGAAATCCCCTTGAGGCCGCGGACCCGCACACAGGGTCCGCGGCCTAGTTATTTGGGCCTAGGTCCCGGGACGGGCGAGAAATCTCGCGAGTAACTAGGACCGGCAAGCGAGAGGGGATGGCACCGATGCAATGGCGCGATGCCACCGCCGACAGGATGGACGTAACGGGGTTCGGGGCGTCCAGGTCCGAGGCGGCGCGGCAGGAGCCAGACGTCAGGCAGGAATTCGGCCAGGTCGGATACGGCGTGGTGGAGCCGTTCGGGGTGAGCTCCGCCGCCACGCTGCTCCCGGTGGGGCTGGATCTTCCGTGCACGGAGGACCCGGAACTGTTCTTCGCGGAGTCTCCCGAGGGTGTGGAGCAGGCGAAGGCCATGTGCCGGGGATGCCGGGCCAGGATGGCCTGCCTGACCGGTGCGCTAGAGCGCAGGGAGCCCTGGGGCGTCTGGGGCGGCGAACTGCTGATGCGCGGAGCGATCGTGCCGCGCAAGCGCCCCAGGGGGCGCCCCCGCAAGACCGAAGTGGCCGCGTAGCCGGCCACCGGTAGGCACAGTGGCCGCGTAGCCGGCCACCGGTAGGCACAGTGGCCGCGTAGCCGGCCACCGGTAGGCACAGTGGCCGCGTAGTGACGCGGCCCCGAGGGCACGGCCGCCGCGCAGGGGCGCGGCCGAGTACCACCAGATACGGCCGCGCGGCGAACATGAGCCGCGCGGCCGGGCGGCACACAATGCACACATCGGGAGTGATCAGCATGCGCACGGAACTGCAACTGCTCGCGAGCCAACGGACTCGCAGCAGCCTTGAGGAGGCGGAACAGCTGCGGTACGGCCGCAGGGCTCTGGCCCTCCGCAAGGCCAGGCGGCTCGAGCTGAAGGCCGAACGCCGGATGGTCGAGGCCTGGCGCCGCGCCGCGGAACTGCGCGGCGCCGTCGAACTTGCCGACTAGTCAGTACGCCAGGGGCTTGGTCACGCCGGATTCTTCGAGCGCGGAAATGTCCTCCGGCGAGTAGCCCAGGATCTCTGACAGCACCTCGTTGGTGTGCTGGCCAACGTAAGGGGGCGGGTCGCCCGGGTCCTTCACGTCTAGCTGCCCGCTGAAATGAAACGGAGCGGCCAGTACGCGAATGTGCTCTCCGTCGCCGCGGTCTACGGAGGCCAGCCCGCCCCGGGCCGACAACTGCGCACTGTCGAGCGCCTCAGCGAGGTAGTTGACGGGACCGGAGGGAATGCCCGCGTCGGCCAGCGCCGCGGCCCATTCCGACTGGCTGCGGCGACGGAAGGCAGCCTGCAGGCGTTCGACGAACAGCTCGTGGTTGGCCGCGCGCGCCTCCGGCGTCCGGAACCGCGGGTCAGATACCAGCTCTGGCATGGCCGCGAGCTCGGCCACGAGGTGCTGGAATCGATGCCAGAGGTGCGGGTAGGGCAGTTGCACGATCACGTAACGCCCGTCTGCCGCCTCGAGCAGCGGCACGGCCGTCCGCCAGGGAACCGGCGGCGCGCCGGTCAGCAGCATCTCGTGGACCTGCAGCGGCATCATCTGCAGCGCGGCTTCGAAGAGCCCCAGATCGATCAGGCAGCCCTCGCCGCTTCGCTCCCTGGCCAGCAGGGCGGCCAGGATGGCCTGCGCGGCGAACAGTCCGCCGCTCATATCGGAGAAGATCACGGGGTAAGGCTCGACTGGCGGGTCGCCTTCGTCGACGTCGAGGTACAACACTCCGCTGTAGGCCTGGATCGGCCCGTCAGTCGCCGGGGAGGACGCCAGCGGCCCGGTACTGCCGAATCCCGTGATCGTGCAGTAGATAAGGCGGGGATTGTGCTTGCGCAGCTCTTCCGGGCCGATGCCCAGGCCCTCCGTGGTACCCGGCCGGAAGTTCTCGACGAGGACGTCGCTGCAGGCGACGAGGTTGAGCAGGACGGCCCGGCCCTGGTCGCGCTTGAGGTCGAGCACGATCGCCCGTTTCATCCGCTGCAAGCCGTACCAGGGTCCGCTGTGCGGGACGCCAGGCACGAGCCCGAGGCCGCGGCGGCCCGGGTCGCCGGCCGGCGCCTCGACCTTGATCACGTCGGCGCCGAGCTGGGCCAGGCACTTGACGGCCAACGGGCCGGCGACGTGCCGGGTTAGGTCGAGCACCCGGATACCGGCCAGCGGTGCGGTCATGGTTGCTCCTCGCGCTGTGACGGGTGGGCCGCGAGCACGTCCGGGCTGCTGCGGCACTGATCCGGGACGTACGGGCCCAGCGGGCAGGCGGCGACGGTCACGGAAGCTGGCGGCTCGAAGGTGACGAGCATGGCGGTGCGCGGGCTGCCGCCGAGCACTGGTGCGCCGGAATACCAGGCGGCCGCGCTGCCGTTCCCGACGCGCTGGCCTATGTCCCAGTGCCCGAGCGCTACGTAGTCCGCGTCGAGGCGAACCAGGTCCGCCGGGTAGATCGGCGAGGACCTGGCCTGCTCGGCCCGGCCAGGCTCGTGCTCCATGTAGTGTCCGTGCCCCGCGGCGATGCACCAGCGTGCCTCGTCTCGGGGTGGCGCGCCCGCCAGCGGGCGGTATCCGGGTTCGTGCTCGATCATCGCGCGCGCCCATACCCGCAGCGCCGGACCGGGCCAGTCGATGTGCTCGCCGCTGGCCGCCGTGACCACGCGCACGTGCTCTGCTGCGGCGAACCCTTCCCGCCGGTAGACGGAGTTCGCGTTCAGGCAGTCATGATTACCCGGCACGATGACGCACTCGAGGCCGGCTGCGGCGAGTACGGTCAGGGCGGCGCTCACCACACCCGCGGGCACGTTATTGCTGTCGAACATGTCGCCCGCGATGATCAGCAGGTCACATGAGTGCTGCTGAGCGGCTCTGGTGAGGATCTCAAGCGGGCAGACGCAGCCGGGTCCGTGCCAGGCCGGCCCGGTTTTGCCCTGGCGAGCACCCAGATGCAGGTCGGAGGAGTGCAGGATCCTGCTGGCGGGTCGGCTCACGCCGCCACGACCTGGGCGAGGAAGGTCGCGATCCCGGCCGCCAGATCGCGCGGGTTGTCGCCTTGCACCGTATGGCCAGCGCCTGGCACCTCGATGAGCCGGCCGTCGGGCAGCGCGCGGGCGAACTCGGCCGCTGCCTCAGGGGAGAAGACCTCGCTTTGACCGCCGCGGACGACGAGCGCCGGACACCGGATGCTGCCGATGCCGGACCAGATTTCCGCGCGTCGCGCTCGCATGGCCGGGTCGTCGAGCATGCCGTAGTGACGCCGGTCGTATTTCCAGGTCCACCTCCCGTCGGGCAGCCGCATCAGGTTGTGCTGCAGGCTCCGCCGCAACAGCACCGGGTCGCGCCGCGGGTTGAACGACATCGCCGAGGCTATGACCTCCTCGATGGAGGCGAACTCGGCGGGTGCCCGCATGAAGTCGATGATCTTCTTCCCGCCCTCGGCCCGGATGGCTGGCCCCGTATCGATGACCACCAGCGCGCGCAGCTCGTGCTGTTGCGCGTAGCTGACGGCCGTGGCGCCGCCCATCGACATGCCGACCAGCACCGGCTGATCGAGGCCCAGTTCCCTGATGAACGCCTCGACGTCGGCCGTGTGCGCCCCGGTGCTGTAGTCCATCTCTTTCGACCACTCGCTGTCCCCGTGGCCGCGGGCGTCGGGCGCGAGGCACCAGTAGTGATCTCGCAGCTGCAGGCAGACCAGGTCCCACGTGTGCGCGGTGAGCCCGCCGCCATGCAGGAAGACGACCGGAACGCGATCCGGCTTGTCCCAGTCGAGATAGTGGAATCGCATCCGGCCCAGGATGATGTCGTGTTCGTCAGGGAGCACGATCTCGCGGTCCGGTATCCTCGCCGCCAGGGCAGCGAGGCGAAGTCCTTCGAGGATCTCGTCCTGGGTGCCCGCCCGGGATTCAGCCATCGCTCAGGGCCCCTGCGGCAGCGGCGATTTTGGCGTCGGCGGGGTCACCGGTCCCGGTCCCGGCCCCGAGCAGGATCCGGGCGTCGAGCACGAGAGCGCCGCGCCCCGGCACCGTGACGACCGGGTTGAGGTCGAGCTCGAGAACGCGCCCGTGCGTGGAGGTGGCGACGCGGGAAACGCGGAGCAGCAGGTCGATGAGCGCCTCGCGGTCCACGGGCTGGCCGCGGAAGCGCCCCTCGGCCAGGATGCGCCCCGCGGTGCCCCGGCTGAGCAGGCTCTCGGCGTGGTGACGCAGGAGCGGCACCGGCTCGGCCGCGACGTCAGCGATGGCCTCGGCGGCTATCCCGCCGAGCCCGAATACGAGCACGGGCCCGAAATGCGAGTCGTTGTCGATGCCGACCAGCCACTCGAGGCCAGGATGCTCGATGTGCTCTTCGATCAGGAATCCTTCCGGGTCGTCGATCCCGGCGGCGGCCAGACCGGCCCTGATCTGGGCGACGCCGGCCAGCAGCTGCCGCTCGTCCGCGACGCCGGTCTTGACCGCGCCGATCTCGCTCTTGTGCACGACCCGAGGGTCGCTGACCTTAACCACGACCGGGTACCCCACCTGAGCCGCCGCCGCGCGTACCTGGTCGTCGTCGGCGGGGCTGACGACCGATCGGGGGGCCTGGATGTCCCAGTGTGACAGCCATTCCTTGGCCCGGTATTCGTGCAGCACGCTCGCTCGTCCCGCCGTGCCGCCAGCGAGCCCTGGTCCGGCCGGAGGTACGACCGGCTGGCGGAGCCGGCGTGCGTACCGCAGGAACGCCGCTACCGCCCTGACCGCTTCCGAGTCATTTCCGTAGACCGGCACGCCCTGCTCGGCGAGGCGGTCGAGGCCGGCTGCGGCCGCACCGCCGAAGTGCGTATAGACGTACAGCACCAGTGGCTTGCCGGCCGCGCGCGCGAGGGTGGCCGACTCAACGGCCAGTTCCGACTGCGCACCTGCCACCGTGGCCAGCACGAGCCCGATCTGGGCGTCGGCGAGCAGGGCGCGCAGCGCCCCCCGCCAGACGCCGCGGTCGTCGACCGCGGCGGCGCCGAGGTCGACCGGGTTGTCGGCGTCAGGATTGATGACGCCGCTCGGCAGCAGCAGGTCGTGGATGACCCGGCGGGTCGGGACGGCCAGGGACGGCACGCTGATCCCGTTCCGGGCGCACAGGTCGGCGAGCCCGGCCGACATGCCGCCCGTCGTCGTCAGGATGCCGACGCCGTTGGCCCGCGGCAGCGGGGCGCGGAGGATTGAGGCCAGCGCGGCCGTCTCCGTCATGCCCTCGGCCTGCAGTACGCCGATCCGGTCGAGGAAGGCATCGGCGTGGCGCATGGAGCCGACGAGCGCGCCGGTGTGGGACATGGCCGCCCGGCCGGACGCGGCCGAGTGCCCGACCTTCAGGGCGACGATCGACTTGCCGCGCTCACGGGCTCGCAGCGCAAGCCGGCTGAGCAGGTCAGGATTGCGTATTCCCTCGATGTAGCAGCACATGATCTGGGCGAGTTCATCGTCGATCAGGTATTCCAGGAAGTCCTCGAAGGTCAGGTCGGCCTCGTTGCCGGTTGAGATGAAGTGCGAATGGCCGATGCCGAGTTCTTCGCCGTGGGACCAGATGGTATGGAGGACGCCGCCGCTTTGGCCCAGCACCGCGACGGTGCCGGGCCGGTCAGGCGGCGCGGTATCGACGATGGTGTAGGTCAGCGCGACGCCGCTGTTAGCGCTGAATACCCCCAGGCAGTTGGGGCCGACGACGCGCATCCCGGTTCGCAGGCTCAGGTCCTTGATCGCGGCGCATAGGGGCGCGGGATCGTCGGCTGAGGCGGCGAACGTGACCGCCGCCCGGACGCCGGCCTCGGCGCACTGCTCCAGCGCCGGCAGCAGGCGTCCGGCCGACACCATGACCGCCGCCACGTCCACCTGCCCGCCGATCGCCGCGGCGGCCGGGTAGGCAGGCAGGCCCATGATCTCGTCTGCGTTCGGGTTGACCGGGTAGATGGGCCCGGTGAATCGCGCCCGCAGGTTGTTGATCAGCCGGGCGCTGCGGCTGGACGGCTCGCGGCTTGCGCCGATCACCGCCACCGACTGCGGCGCGAACAGCGTCCGGATCGCCTCTGCTGCGGTTGTGGTCATGAGTCCTTTCTCCGGCTGAAGAACCGTTCCGGTCAGATCTGCGAGACGTGCTGGTCGAATCCGGCGTCGCGGCTCTTGAGCGCTTCGCGTAGCCCCTTCTCCTCGACCTCCGCGAACCACTTCATGTCTTCGGCGCTGCCGTGCCCGGATTCCCGGTTCTGCACGGCCGCCATGTTCGCGATGCCCATGAGCTCGAACTGCCTGTGTATGCCGATCTTGGCCGCGCGGAGCTGTTTAGCGGGAACGAGCGCCAGCTGCTGCGCCCACCGGGCTACCTCGTCGTCCAGGGCATCCATGTCGTCGACGACCCTGCTGACGAAGTACAGGTCGTGCGCCTGCTCGGCTGACATCCAGCCGCCGGCCATCAGCAGCTTCTTCCACACGTTCGGCGGGAAGTGGAACACCAGGGGCGTTCCGCCGGGCGCACCGCCGCCCATCCTGGCCTGCTCGAAGCTGAACCGCGTCCCGCGCACCGCGATGACGAAGTCCAGGTTCGACAGGATCACCCAGGCGATGGGCCCTACGTAGCCGTGCACGCCCGCGACCACCGGCTTGGTGAAATACCAGGCTCGCTCGAGCGTGGGCAGCCGATGGGGCGGGATGCCGCCCGGCTCGCCGGTGGTCGCGTAACCGCCGGCCACCTCCTTCAGGTCGTGGCCCGCGCTGAAGATCGGTCCCTTGCCGCGCACGGTGACGACCTTGACCTGCTCGTCGTCCTCTGCCTCGTCCAGGCAGCGATCGAACTCCTGGTGCATCTCCCACGTCCACGCGTTCCGCGCGTCGGGGCGGTTCAGCCAGACGTTCATGACCGCGCCGTCTTTCTCGGTGATCAGGGTGTTGTACGCCATTTCCTCAGCTCTGCTCTCTTTCCGGCCTGTACCCGGCTGGGCCGCTACGCCGACGGTCAGACGATCTCGGCCACGGACTGGTCGAACTGCGAGTCGCGGTACTTCAGCGCCTCCTTCATGCCGCGTTCCTGGACCATCTCGAAGAACTTCCGGTCTTCCGCGCTGCCGTGCCCGGTCACCTTGTTCTGGATCATCGCGATGCCCACGAGCCCGCGGATCTCATAAACGCGGTGGATCATCTCCTTGGCGGCCGCGTATTGCTGGCTGGGAATCTTCGACGCTTCGATGGCCCACCGGTCGGTCTCCGCGTCGAGCTCGTCAGCCGGCACCACCCGCTGGACGTAGTCCATGTCGTGCGCCTTGTCCGCGTCGAACCAGCCGCCCATCAGCCAGAGCTTCTTCACGACCCGCATCGGCAGCTGGAAGTTGAGGATGGTGCCGCCGGCGGCTCCGCCGCCCATCCGCGTCTGCTCGAAGCTGAACCGGGTGCCCTCGGCCGCGATCACGAAGTCGCAGCCGGCGATGAAGTGGTTGGCCATCGGCCCCACGTAGCCGTGCACCCCGGCTATGAGCGGCTTCTTGAAGTACCAGGCCCGGGGCATCCGCGGGCGGCGGTACGAGCGGGGCATGCCGGAAGGAACGCCCTCGGTACGGTAACCGCTGGCCACTTCCTTCAGGTCGTGACCGGCGCAGAAGATGGGGCCGTTGCCGCGGATCGTGACCGCGCGGATCTCAGGGTCGTCTTCCGCCTCGTCGAGGATGCGGTCAAGCTCGTCGTCCATCTGGAACGTCATGGCGTTCCTCGCCTCGGGACGGTTCAGGCGGACGTCCAGGATAGGGGGCCGGTGGATGATCTCCAGTGTCTCGTAGGTGCTGTACAGGGTGGTGGGCGTGCTCATCAGGTGCGTTTCCTCTCGTTTGCTTCGGCCTATTTCCCCGCAAGATCGCGACGGCGAGTCCGCATGGCCATCACGGTGCCCGGCTCGCGTGGGAGTGCTCGTCCGTGCGGGCGCTCAGCGGGAAGTGGCAGGCGACGGACTGCCCCGCCGCCAGCGGCAGCAGGTTCGGCTCCTGCTCGGCGCACACCGCCTGCGCCCGTGGGCAGCGAGTGCGGAACCGGCACCCGCTGGGCGGCCTGGCCGCGGACGGAAGCTCGCCGGACAGCGGAGCCGTCGGGCCCTGGCGGAGCCTGGCGTCCAGTACCGGTATCGAGTCGATCAGGGCGCGGGTGTACGGGTGCGCGGGCCGTCGGTACAAGGTGTCGGAGTCGGCGACCTCGCAGATGCGGCCGAGGTACATGACGGCGATCTTGTCGCTGACGTTCTTGACCACCGCGAGGTCGTGCGAAATGAAGATCAGTGTGAGCCCGCGCTGGCGCCGCAGCCGGTCGAGCAGATTGAGGATCTGCGCCTGCACGGAGACGTCCAGGGCCGAGACCGGCTCGTCGCAGATGATCAGGTCCGGTTCGCAGATCAGCGCCCGGGCGATGCAGATCCGCTGGCACTGGCCGCCGGAGAACTGACGGGGCCGGCGGTCCCGGGTGTTGGCCGGGTCGAGTCCGACCGCCTCCAGGTTCTGGTCCACCAGCTCGCGCAGCCGTTCCCCACTCGCGCGGCCCCACACGACGGCCGGCTCGGCGACGATGCTGGCGACGCTGCGCCGCGGATTCAGCGAGGAGATGGGGTCCTGGAAGATCAGGTGCATGCGCGACCGGGCCTGCCGGAGCGCCTGGCCCGCGAGCGACGTCAGGTCGATGCCGTCGAGCCTGACCTGACCGGCCGTGGGCGGCGGGAGTTGCATGATCGCCCGGGCCAGCGATGACTTACCGCAGCCCGATTCGCCGACGAGGCCAAGGGTCTCGCCCGGCTGCACCGTGAAGCTGACGTCGCTCACCGCCGTCAGGGCGCTGCGGCCGCGAGACCCGCCGAACCTGACGGACACGTGCTGTGCGCTGAGCCGCGGCACAGGAGCGTCTCGGTCGTCGGCCATGCCTGCTTCCTGCTGCGTCATGCGCGGCTCCCCGCGTCGAGCTCATGCGCTGAACCGGCCACGCTGGTGCCCTGGGTGCCGAGGGGGAACCAGCATGAGTATTCGTGGTCGCCGCGTTTCCCCGAGCTAATGGGAGGTGCCTCAGCTTGGCAGCGGGCGCGCGCGTATCCGCAACGCGGCGCGAAACGGCAGCCGGGCGGGATGCTGTCCGGACCTGGCGGCCGCCCGTCGATGGCCAGGAGCTGCGTGTGGCTCGGCAGGTCGAGCCGGGGGACGGCGTTGAGCAGCGCGCGGGTGTACGGCATCTGGGTGTCCTCGAACACCGCCAAGGTCGGCCCGCGCTCGACGATCCTCCCGGCGTACATCACGGCGACCTGGTCGGTCCGGCCGGCTACGACGGCCAGGTTATGGCTGATCAGGATCATGCTCATGGCCCGCTGCGCCTGCAGGCCCTGCAGCAGGTCGAGGATTTCGGCCTGGATTGTCACGTCGAGCGCAGTGGTCGGCTCGTCGGCGATAAGCAGGTCAGGGTCTCCGGCCAGGGCGATGGCTATGGCCACGCGCTGGCGCATGCCGCCCGACAACTCGTGCGGATACAGGCGGGCCACCCGGCGCGGATCCGGGATGTGCACCGTTTCCAGCAGCTGTTCGGTCCGCTCTTTGACCTCTGCGCGGCTCAGGCCCTTCCGGTGCACACGGGCGGTCTCGCCGACCTGGCTGCCGATCTTCATGACGGGGTTCAGGGACGTCAGCGGATCCTGGAACACCATGGCGATGGCCGTGCCCCACAGCGCGCGGCGCTGCGATCGCCTGAGTGAGAGGAGTTCGACGCCGTTAAGCTGCGCAGATCCTGTGACGAAGACGCCGTCGGCAGGGAGCAGCCCCATGATCGTGCGGGCCAGCACCGACTTGCCGGACCCGGACTCGCCGACGATGCCGATGCTGGTCCCGCGGCCTACGCTGAACGACACGCCGTCGACGGCCGCGAACTGCCGGTGCGCCAGCGTGAACCGCGTGGTCAGGTCCTGCACGACCAGCAGGTGCGCATCCGTCCCCGCCATAGTCGCCGGCGGGCTGGCCGGCGCGCTCACTGGCGCAGCCCCGTCGTTTCGTACCTGCGGCGCAGCGTCTCACCCGAGAGGTTCAGGGCCAGGACGGTCAGGCACATCACGATCGACGGGATGACCACCAGCCACGGGTCCTGGCTGAGGTAGGGCTCGCCCTCGGCGATCAGGCCGCCCCACGATGGCGTCGGTGCCGACACGCTCAGGCCCAGGAAGCTCAGCGAGCCTTCCACGACGATGATCAGCCCGACGGAGATCAGCGCGTAGGACAGTACGGACGGGAGCACGTTTGGCAGGACTTCGACCCGCATGATGCGGCCTCTGTGGGTCCCGACGGCCCGCGCAGCCTGCACGAACTCACGCTCGCTGACGGCGAGGGTCTGCGCTCGGCTCAGCCTGGTGAAGATCGGCACGGCGAGGAAACCGAGGATCACGGTGATGCTGGTCAGGCTCTGACCGACGAAGGCGACCACCGCGATGAGCAAGACGAGCGCGGGGAACGAGACCACGACGTCGACCGCCCACATGATCACCGCGTCGATGCGCCCGCGCAGGTACCCGGCGACGACACCCAGGGCGGTGCCGGGGACCAGGCCGATGACCACCGAGACGCAGCCCACCACGAGCGAGACGCGCGAACCGTAGATGATCCTCGAGAGCACGTCCCGGCCGAGTTCATCGGAGCCGAGAAGGTAGCCGTGCGAACCAGGTGCGAGCAGCCGGTCGAACGGGTTTACTGCCGCGGCTCCCTTCAGCGGCAGGACGGGGGCCAGGATCGCGCTGGCCGCGATGAGGAATAGCCAGGCGACGCACACCCAGAAGGCTGGCCCGTAGTGCGCGTGCCTGGCCGATATGGCCCGGCCCGAAGCTCGCGCGCGGGCGGCCGCCGGTGCCGGCTGCGCCGCCTGGGAGGCGTCAGACTGGTTGAGTGCGGACACGCCGGATCCTCGGATCGATCACCGTGTAGATCAGGTCAACGCAGAAGTTCGCGACGACGAAGGCCGCGGCGATGAACAGGGTGACGCCCTGGACCGTGGCCAGGTCGCGGTTGTAGATCGACTGGACCAGCAAGCTGCCGATGCCCGGCAACGCGAAGATGTTCTCGACGATCACCGTGCCGCCCAGCAGGAATCCGATCTGCAGGCCAGCCACCGTGACCAGCGAGAAGGACGACAGCCTGAAGGCGTGCCCGAGCAGCACGCGAGCTGGCGAGAGGCCCTTCGACCTGGCGAGAGCGATGAAATCCTCGTGCAAGACGGTGATCATGTCCCCGCGCAGCAACCGCATGAACACCGGTAGCTGCGGCAGGGCCAGGGCCAGCGAGGGCAGGAACGCATAGCGCAGGTTCTGCAGCGGATCCTGGGTCAGCGGAACCCACCCGGATGCGGGAAAGACGTGCGTGTGGACCGCGAGCAGCAGGATCAGCAGGAGCGCCATGACGAAGGTCGGCACGGCCAGCAACACGAACGACGCCCCGGACAGCACGTTATCCAGCAGCCGGCCAGCGTGCTGAGCCGCGACGACACCGGCGATGATGGCCAGCGCGAGGGAGATGACCATGGCCAGGATGATGATCTCGATCGTCACCGGCAGCCGGGCAGCCAGTTCCGAGCTGACCGATGAGCTCGTCACGAACGAGTAGCCGAGGTTCCCCTTCAGGGCGTGGCCAAGCCATAGCGCGAACCGCACCGGCAGCGGATGGGTCAGGCCGAGCTCGGCATTAACCGCCGCGATGGCCGTAGCGGTGATCGCCTGCTGCCCGAGCAGGGCGACGGCCGGGTTCCCGGGCAGCAGGCTGGTCAGCATGAAGGTCAGGAATGCGACCGCGAGCAGCGTGAGGAGCAGGCTCACGAACTTTCGCGGGATACTCGTCATCTACTTTGCCCATATGGTCGCCCAGCCGATGCTGGCCAGCAGCGGCGAGATGATTGCCGCGCCGCCGACCTTGGAGGTGTTCACCGCCCATGCCGCGGGCGCGCTGCCGATAAAGATCAGCGGAGCGTTCTGGTCGAGTACCAGGCCTATCTTCTGCACCGCAGCCTTGATCACCGCCTGCGACGTGGCCGTTTGCAGGACGCCGATCTGCTGGATGATCGCGGTGTTGTTAAAGAGCGTGAAGTTGGTGAGGTTAGCCGGACGCGGCAGGTAGTTGTGGTGGAACAGGTCGTACGGCAGCTCGTTGCCCCATTCGAAGTAGTTCACCTGGAACGAGCCCTTGAGCGCGTTGCCGACGAGCGTTGCCTCGTCTTCGGGGCGGAGCGCTACCTGTACGCCGATCTGCTTCCACTCCTGCTGCGCAAGCTGGACCACGGCTAGCTGCTGAGGTGATCCCGGCTCGTAGTTGATCGTGAGGGTGACCGGCGACCCGGCGGGCTTGCCGTCAGACCGATGCGGGTCGGTCACGTACTCGTTAAGCAGGGTCTTGGCCTCCGCCACGTTGTAGGCGGGCCAGGCGCTGGCCACCGCCGACGAATACCAGGGGCTGCCCGGCGGGTAATACTGGTCACGCAGCTGGTTGAACGTCCCGCCGCCGGAAACGGCGAGCATGGCGGCCACATTCGTGGCGTGTGCGAGAGCCAGGCGGACTCGGGCGTCGTTAACCGGCGCTTCCGTCGCGTTGAAGAATAGCCCGTAGCCTCCGTTGCCGCCGGAGTCGAGAACCGTGACTCCGGGAACCGCGGAGGCGCTCTGCAAGGTCATCGGAACTTCGCTGAGCATCCCGTCTATGCCGCCCGACTGCAGCGTCGCCACTCGGGTGGTGTCGTCGGTGATCGGCTTGAAGATGAGCTCGTTCAGGTAAGGCAGTTGCTGCCCGTTCGCGGCCTTGAGCCAGTAATGCGGGTTGCGCTTGAGCACCGTCTCGTTTCCCTGGCTCCAGGTGACCAGTTCAAATGGCCCGGTGCCGTCCGGATGGGCCTGCCAGTCCGCGCCGTACTTTGCCTTCACGTCCGGGTTGAAGGGGAAGAAGCTGGTCAGCACCGTCGGGAACTGGGAATCGGCCGCGTTCAGGACGAACGTGGCCGTCAGGCTGCTGACGACCTGGACGCTCTTGACGTCGATGAAGGTGCCGTAGTCCGCCGAGGTCGGCTGCGCGAAGTACTGGGTGTAGTCCTGCTGCAGATCGGTGGCGGTCAGCGTCGAGCCATCGTCGAATCGGACGCCCGGGCGCAGCACGACAGTCCACTGCGTGAAGTCCGCATTCGGCGTCACGGACTTCGCCAGGTAGGGGACGGCCTGGGAGCTGCTGTTGATGACGGTCAGGGGATCAAAGAGCGCGAACTCGACGTCGGCGCCGCTGTAGGAGTTCATGCATCCGCCGGGGACGAGGCCGCACGCCTCGGCTTCGGTGGCGAAGGTGAGCGTGCCGCCGACCGTTGGCCCGCTCGTCGTGGGGGAGCTGGATGAGCTGGATGAGCTGCTGCAGGCCGCGACCAGCAGCGCCAGCGAGGTCAGCACGACTAGGCCTGGCTTGGGTACCCGGGCCCGCAACGTTGTCATATTCCGGATCATGGGACTCCTCCCAAGCTGCTCCAGTTACTGGTCCTTCCCGCCGTTCACCGCATCGCGGCCGTTCCGTGGTTGCTTACCCGCGAACGATATGTTAGACATTTCGTGCCCGTCAAGAGGCTCTTACGTGGCAAACGAAGGGATCTCATCAGCCAATGTCTGACATCCGGTGGTGCATTGCCGTTGGCTGGCCGGGCTGGACAGGCCACCTCCGGCAGACCGTGGTCGGGGGTCCACCTCGCATGTCAGTCCCTCGCCTGGGAGGGCCCAAGGCAGGAGCGGGGCCGCGCCCGTGGACGGACGCGTAGCGGGGACCGGAGAGACGATGGACTTTTCCGCGCCAGCCGAGTTCAGCGACATCAGGGATGGGGTCAGGCAGCTATGCGCGGACTTCGATAGCAGCTACTGGCGAGACCTCGAGCCGGATCAGTACCCGGAGAAGTTCGTGCGCGCTCTGACCAGCGGCGGCTGGTTGTCTGTCCTGATTCCGGAGCAGTACGGCGGCGGCGGCCTGGGCGTCGCGGCGGCGAGCGTCGTCCTCGAGGAGGTCGCGGCCGCGGGCGGCAATCCGGCGGCCTGTCACGGCCAGATGTACGTCATGGGGACGCTGCTGCGGCATGGCTCGCCGGAGCAGAAAGCGCGATGGCTGCCCCAGATCGCGGCAGGCAGTCTGCGGCTGCAGGCCTTCGCCGTCACCGAACCGGAGGCCGGCTCGGACACCACCCGTATCAAGACCAGAGCCGAGAAGACGAATACCGGATACCGGCTGAACGGACACAAGATCTGGACCTCGCGCGCGCTGCATTCGGACCTGATGTTGCTGCTCGCCCGGACGACGCCGGCCGATCAGGTTCGTAAGAGGACCGAGGGCTTGTCTGTCTTTCTCATCGACCTGCGAGACGCTGGCGATGCGGTCACGATCACGCCTATCCGCACGATGATGAATCACGGGACGACCGAGGTCTTTATCAATGAACTGGAAGTACCAGACGATGCGCTGATAGGCCAGGCTGGTGAAGGATTCCGCTACATACTCGACGGAATGAACGCTGAGCGTATCCTCATCGCGGCTGAATGCATCGGCGATGGCCGCTGGTTCGTTGCGCAAGCATCAACGTACGCTGGTACCCGGAATGTCTTCGGACGGCCGATCGGAACGAATCAGGGCGTTCAGTTCCCGATCGCGAGAGCCTACGCGAGCGTCGAAGCGGCCAGCCTCATGCGCCATAAGGCGGCCTGGCTTTTCGACAACGGCCTACCATGCGGGGCCGAGGCGAATATGGCGAAGCTACTGGCGTCCGAAGCATCCTGGGCTGCCGCAAATTCGTGCCTCGACGCGTTTGGCGGGCTTGGGTTTGCGACCGAGCTCGCTGTCGAGCGGAAGTTCCGCGAGACCCGGCTATATCAGACTGCCCCAGTGTCTAATAATCTCGTGCTAGCGTATCTGGGTCAGCGAGTTCTTGGAATGCCGAGGTCCTACTGATGCCGGTCGACAAAAACGAGACCGCCGCACGCTACAGTTACGAGCACATAGCCGAGCAACTCCGGGCCGCGATCTTGTCGCAAGACTTTCTGCCCGGCACCCGGCTGCCGAACGAGAACGAGCTCTCTGAGATGTTCCAGGTGAGCAGGACCACTGTGCGGGAAGCGCTGCGCGGACTGGCGGCCGAGAACCTCATCACGACCCGCAAAGGCACGGCCGGCGGGAGCTTCGTCACCGAACCGTCGGTTACCCAGCTGGCCGAAAGCCTGCAAGTAGGCCTGAGCATGCTCGCGTCGACGACGCGTATATCGCTGGACCATTTCATGGAACTGAGGCGGCTGCTCGAGGTCCCGTCCGCTGACCTGGCGGCCGCACGTCGCACCGGTGATGACCTCGCCTCGCTCGAAGAGACGATTCCCCCGACTCGCGCGTCGCTTTCTGACCAGCAGCAGTACCACAGCAACCGGGATTTCCACTTCGTGATCATCGACATCGTCCATAATCCCCTGCTGCGGCTGGCCGTCGAGCCGATGTTTGTTGTACTGCAGACCCGTCTGGACCGGACCAGGCTTCCGGCCAGCTTCCACACGAGCGTGACCCGCCAGCATCGTGCGATCGCCGGCGCCATCCAAGCCCGTGATGGCGGCCTGGCCTGCCAGCTCATGCAAGAGCACCTCGACTGGCTGCACCCGAGGTACCGGCGCGTCTGGCAGACGCCAGCCAGCCAGTAGCGACGCCAGGCTTATGGATCTCCTGCGGTTCCCTCATCGGGCACCTTGCTAGGCCTTTCTGGCACGGGCGAGCGCAACGGCGGGCGGACACCGTTTAGGCGCAACGGGATGGCTGGGACCCGCAACGCCTGAGGATTCTCGTCACCCACGGTGAGTTCCACCCAGGCGTCCAGCGCCTCTAGCTGGGGATCCTTGAGAACATCGGAAGTGTCGGCCACAACGTCTGCTGGCACGTCCGCTGCGGTCAGGATAAGGACCCATTCGCGAGCGGTACGGAGCGCTAGGCGCGCCTCCAACTCCTGGCGCAATTCGGCACTGTGGTTCATCCGTGCGGCATTAGTGCTGAACCGTGAATCGGTACTCCAGGCAGCGGCGCCGACTGCGGCGGCCAGCCGCCCGAACATCGGGTCCGATCCGACCCCGATCGCCAGCAGGCCGGCCCGTGTACTGAACACTCCGTACGGACCGAAGGATGGATGTTCGGCGCCTCTTCGCTCCGGTATTTCCCCGGTCAGCTGGTAGGCAGCGATGTCGTAGGCCATCAGTCCTGCCCCGACCTCCAGCAGCGACGTAGAAATGCGGCCGCCCCGGCCCGTACGGGCCCGTTGATACAGCACGGCTGCGATTCCAAGCGCAACCCAGATGGCTGAGCTCATGTCGAGCACGGAGACCCCGACCCGGACCGGGGGACCGTCGGCCGTCCCGTTGACGCTCATGATTCCAGATCTGGCTTGGAGCACCATGTCATAACCCGGCCTAGCTGCCTCCGATCCCGCGTCGCCGTACGCGCTTATGTCTGCGTAGATGAGACGCGGGTTCGATCTGAGCAGCTCGTCGGGGCCTATGCCCAGCTTGTGAATAGTGGCTGGGCGCAGGTTCGTAAGGAACACGTCGGCAGCGCGGAGTTCGGCGGCGAACGCGGCGAAGCCGGACTCGGTTTTCAGGTCGATTTCAATCGACTTCTTATTACGGTTGATCGCGTAGAAATATGCGGAGCCGTTGTCGTGCCGCGGTGCCATGCGCCGCGTGTCATCCCAGCCCGGGCCCTCGATCTTCACCACGTCCGCGCCAAGGTCCGCTAGAACCATGGCCGCGTAGGGACCCGAGATGTTCATCGTCAGGTCAAGTACCCGTACTCCAGCCAAGGGGAGGTGGAAGAGCGCCTGTTCTCCCTCCGGTGCCGTTACTGCAGGCCGGTCAGCATCCGCACGCATGTTCTCTCCGTCTCGTACCCGACGTTCTGTTACGTGGGTATGGCTGTTTGCTCCAGCGTCCTTGACCTGATCAACTCGCGCAATTCCTGGCGTTGTCGGCCCAAGGTTCCCCATACCCCGGCGGAGATCAGCGGATTCCTTTCTCTCCCTGCCGCCCAGCCGGGATCGCCCTGGGCGGCCTTAGGCTCACCGCGGCCGGAGGTACGCGACCAGGTACGCGACGCCGAAGGGATCGTCGCGGTACAGCACCTCGGTGGCGGGCGCTGGCCAGGCCAGGGCGCCCGCCAGGACCTGCCAGGCGGGCCGGCCGGCGGCCATCAGGTCGCGCGCCAGCGCCGGGTCCAGACGCAGCAGCGCGCCGGCATCGCCGGACCGGACCGCGCGCTCGACCTCCGCATCGAAGTCCGCGGCCCGCGGGTCCAGGTACCCGGGCGCCTTCAGGCTCCGCCGCGCGCTTCCGTCGCCCATGACCAGCAGGGCCGTCCTGGCGCCCGAGCCAGCTAGGTCCGCGCCCAGCTTGGCGCACGCGCTGGCCGGCTCGTCCTGGCCGATCGCCTGCAGCCGGCGTGGGCCGGCGTACCCGGCCTGGTCGAGGAGCATGGCGCCGAGGCCGAGGGCCAGGGGCGGCGAGCCCGTCCCGGTATTCGCGATCGGCGGGGCGAAGGCGGACAGGTTCAGTCGGCTGGCGGTGTCCCAGGCGCCCGTCGCGGCGGCGGGCCCGATGACGGCGACCACCTCAGGGTCTTCGCCCAGCAGCCGCCCGACCGCCTCGGAACAGGCCGCCCGGAGTTCAGGCAGGACCGGCCGGCGCCCGGTGAGCTGCGCGCACAGCAGCGGCGGCGATGGGCACATGGCCGCGCCCGTGATCACGGGTGAGCCCCTTCCCGCGTGATGGTCGGCACCGCCTAGGCCAGCCCTCGCACGGCGCACGCGGGCGGGGTATCGCCGCGGATCGCCGAGACCATGCTCAGCACGTGGCGGGTCTCGCGCACCTGGTGGACTCGGAACACGCGGGCGCCCAGCCACGCGGATACGGCCGTCGCGGCCAGGGTCCCGGCCAGCCGCTCGTCGAGCGGGGCGTCGAGGGCCTCGCCCACGAAGTCCTTGTTCGACAGCGACACCAGGACGGGCCACCCGGTGGCGGCCAGTTCGGCCAGCCGCCGGGTGATCTCCAGCGAGTGCCAGGTGTTCTTGCCGAAGTCGTGCGCGGGGTCGATGAGGATCCGGGCCGGATCGACGCCCGCCGCCACGGCGCGGTCCGCCAGGGCGAGCGTGCCGCTGCGCACGTCTTCGACCACATCGGCGTACGCCACCCGGAACGGGCGCGTCCGCGGCGGCAGCCCCCCGGCGTGCGAGCAGACCAGGCCCGCTCCGAACTCAGCCGCCGCCTCGGCCAGCCGGTCGTCCCAGCCGCCCCAGGTGTCGTTGATCAGGTCGGCTCCCGCGGCGCAGGCCTCCCGCGCCACGGGGTGCCGCCAGGCGTCCACGCTGATGACCAGCTCCGGGTACGCGTCACGAATGGCCGCGATGAACGGAGCGGTGCGGCGGATCTCCTCGCTCACCTCGACCGCGTCGCCTGGCCGCGCCGGCACGCCACCGACGTCCACGATGTCGGCGCCCTCCTCGACCACGGTATGCACGCGCTCCATGGCGGCCACCGGATCCCAGGTCACCCCGGGCTGGTAGAAGGAGTCGGGCGTCCGGTTCACGATCGCCATGACCAGGAGCTGGTCCGGCTCAAAGGCGCGCCGCCCCAGCCGCAGAACCCGCTGAGGCCTCGATTCCCGGCGCTCGACTGATTCCCGGCGCTCGACTGATTCCCGGCGTTCGACTGATTCCCGGCGCTCGACTGATTCCCGGCGTTCGACTGATTCCCGGCGTTCGACCGATTCCCGGCGCTCTGCTGCCTCGTGGCGCGCCGCTGATTCCCGGCGCTGCATCAATTCCTGGCGCTCTGTCGCGCGGAACCCGCCGGGCTGGCTGGGGTCGCTCATCGGGCCGGGGCCACGTCGCCGAGCCCCCCGCCGCGCCCTGCGGCGATGACCGTGCTCACCGGCGGCCGCTCGCGCGTCGGCACCGGCCGGGATTGCTGCCGGACCTGGTCGCCTTCCCTGACGAACTGCTCGAGCGTGACGTCGGCGATCAGGCGGTGCGGTCCTGATCGCCGGTTTTCCGCCAGGGCGAGCAGCTCCGCCGCCATCACCGCGAGGTCGTGATTGGCCTGATGGCGGTGGGCGCGCGCGCCCAGGTCCACCTGCGCGAGCGCGTCCAGGCCGTGCCGGGCGGTGGTGTCAAGCAGCGTCGACAGCTCCACGCCGTAGCCGACCGGGATGGGAAGCGACTCCATCAGGGACCGGCGCGCCGCCCATTCGCCGGCCAGCGGCTGGACCACGCCGGCCAGGTGCGGCCACCACAGGCTGAGCAGCGGCCGCGCGACCAGCTCGGTGACCCGGCCACCCTCGGTCGAGACCGAGCCGTCCGCCTCCGTGCGGACCCGGTCGTAGAAGCCCTTGACCAGGTGCACGCCGGGATCGGCCAGCAGCGGCCCGAGCAGGCCGGTCACGAAGTGCGGGCCCCACTGGGTCAGGTCGGCGTCGACGAAGACCAGGACGTCACCCTGGGTTACCAGGAGCGACTTCCATAGCGCCTCGCCCTTGCCCTGGTAGGCTCCGAGCGCGGGTGCGATGTCGCGGGCCCGGTGCACGATCGCGCCGGCGGCCGAAGCCGCCTCGCCGGTGGCGTCGGTGGAGTCGGAGTCGATGACCACGAGCTCGTCCACCAGGGGCGCGTCCGACACCAGCGCCTGGACCAGGGGCCCCACGACCCCCGCGACCGTCCGCTCCTCGTTCCTGGCCGGTATGACCACGCTGATCGCGATGCCGCTCTGCTGTTTGCGCTCGAGCAATCGGGCGAGCGGCCAGTCCGTCCAGTGCGAGGTCCGTCGGCGGTACCAGGCCTCCGCGCGGGGATCCATTCTCCCGGCGACTCCTTCCGCTCATCCCGCCACCAGGCTACCGGTGCCCCCGCCGTCGAAGGCCTGGCGGCCCGCTTCCCCGCCCGGCGATCCGCAGCCCTAGCCCGGGACCCGCCGCCGCCCCGCCCGGATCCTCACCCCAGCCTGGGCTCCTCCGCCGACCGCCCGGATCCTCACCCCTAGCCTGGGCTCCTCCGGCAACCCCCCGATCCTCTTCCCTCCGGCCTCATTACCCTCATTGGCCCTACCGGTAGCCCGACCGCAGCCAATGGAAGTGGCACCCTACCGGGAACAGACGGTACGTTGCCGCAACCATGTGTTCGAAGATTGGTCTTAAGCTCGGCCGTAGACCGGGATGGCTGCCCCTGAGATGAGGATGGCGTCATCCGAGACGAGGAAGGCGAGGACGGCGGCGAGCTCGGACGGCTTCGGCCACCTGTGATGCTTCGCGTTGGGCAGCGCCGCGCGGTTGGCGGGGGTGTCGATGATGCTGGGCATGATGCAGTTGACCCGCACGCCGTGTTCGCGGCCCTCGGCGGCAGCCGCCTCGACCAGCCGGACGACGCCGAGCTTGCTCACGCTATAGGCGAAGCTGTTCTCGCCCTTCTCGGTGGCGACCCGGCTGGAGACGTGCACGATCGCGCCGCCTTCCTGCGCGGCCAGCAGCGGCATGGCGTGCTTGGTGACGATCGCCGCGGTCACCAGGTTCAGTTCGAGTTGCTGCCGGAGGACGTCGACGTCCAGCGCGGAGAGCGGCTGCGGCGCGGTGTACCCGCCGATGAGGTTGACCACCGCCCCCGGCGTCGGCGCCATCGCCAACGCCGCAGATACGCTGGTCTCGTCCAGGGCGTCCACTGCGACGTAATCCACGCCGGGATGGCGGTCGGCGTCGCCGGGCGGCCTGGCGTCGGCGGCCAGCACCGACGCGCCGTCGGCCGGGAACCGCTCGACGACGGCCCGCCCGAGAGCGCCCGCACCGCCCAGCACGATGATCCTGCGGCCGGACAACGTTCGTTCCGTCATGCGCGCCCCTCTTGACAGCGTTCCACTGACCGCTCATTGTGCCGGATATCTCTTGGTGGGTCAGGATTGAGTCTCAAGGATGAGGCGGAACATGCGCATTGCGGTACTTGGCGCCGGGTCGTGGGGCACGACCGTGGCGTCCCTCCTGGCGGGCAGGCACGACTGCACCATCTGGGCCAGGGATCCCGAGCTGGCCAGGGAAATCTATGAGCGCGACGCCAACTCGCGCTACCTGGCCGGGTTCACGCTGCCGACGGCGCTGAAGGCCACGGCGGACCTGGAGAAGGCCGTTCATGACGTGGACCTGCTCGTGGTCGGCGTGCCGACGCACGGGTTCCGCACCATCCTGACCGAGGCCCGCCCGTACCTGCGGCCATGGATCCCGGTGGTAAGCCTGGCCAAGGGCTTCGAGCGCGGTTCGCTGCTGCGGATGACCCAGGTCGTCAGGGACGAACTGCCCGGCCATCCCGCCGCCGCCCTCACCGGGCCTAACCTGGCCAAGGAGATCATGGCCGGGCAGGCCGCGGCCAGCGTCATCGCGACCGAGGACCTGGCCGTGGCCCGGGCGCTGCAGTCCGTCATGCAGCGCGGCCTGCTCCGGATCTACACCAACCACGACGTGATCGGGTGCGAGCTGGGCGGAGCGCTCAAGAACGTGGTGGCGATCGCGACCGGCATCGCGCAGGGCCTGGGCGTGGGGGACAACACCAGGGCGGCGGTGATCTGCCGCGGACTAGCGGAGGTCACCCGGCTGGGCGTGGCCATGGGCGGCGAGGCGGTGACCTTCGCCGGCCTGGCCGGAATGGGGGACCTCATCGCCACCTGCATGAGCCCGCTGAGCCGTAACCGGACGCTGGGCGAACAGCTCGGCGCGGGACACAGCCTCGACGAGCTGCTCGCGGGGACCCGCACCGTGGCGGAGGGCGTCGGCACCGCCTACACCGTGCACGAGCTGGCCCTGAGCTACGGCGTCGAGATGCCCGTTTGCGAAGAGGTCTACCGCGTCCTGGCCGGGGAGATCCACGCCTCGGAGGCCTACCGCGGGCTGACCCCGTACCAGCAGGCCGGTCACGAGCGGGAGCCTGGATGACCGCCCGGCCCCCACGGGGTGGTCATGGCTGACCGGCGGCCCTTCGGCCGTTCATGGGCCGAGGAGTGGAAGCGGAACCTGTCCGAGGTCTTGTCCCTGTCAGCCTCCGCGGCCGCCGCGCTCGGCCTGCCCGCGCCCGCCGCCCTGGCGGGTGATTCGTTCGGGGCGCTGGTCGACGCCGCGCGGAACTGGCTGATCGGGAAGAAGCGGACGTTCAGTCTGGCCGGGCACGACCTGACCCTGGTCCTGGAAGACCTCTCGGTGGAAGGCTCAGACCTCGCCCGGGCCATCGGCCAGTACGGCCAGGTCCGCCTGCTCGCCCGGGACGTCGAATGGTCCGGCTACCGGTTCGAGCGGATTCAGGTCCTCGCCAGGAACGTGCACCTGCGGCCCGGCGCCAGGCCGGTCTTCGTGGCGGCGCCGGTCCTGTTCGAGGCGTTCATCTCTGCCTCGGCCGCGTCGGCCCAGCTGGCCACCGTCTCGCCGCGCCTCGAGCTGACCATGCAAGCCGGCGTCCCGCAGGTCAGCCTGACCGGCGCCCCGTGGGTCCGCCTCGAGGTGGCCCCGGGCGCCGGAGGCCAGTCGATCCGCATCCAGCCGCGCGCCCTGTACCTGCTCGACTGGCGCGTTTCAGTCCCGGCACCGTCCTTCGACGTGCCGCTGCCGCCCATGCCCCTGGAAGGCATCCTGCTCACCTCCGTGGAGCCTGCCCCCGGAGGCTTCCTCGTCAAGGGCGTACTCCCCGAATGGCAGCGCTCCATGTCGCGCGATGACCTTGAGCGCCTGCTGGCCACCATCCGCGGCGGCAAGGATCGCCCTAACCCTGAGAACACCTGACCACGGCGCGTTGCGGTGAGCACCCGGCCGGTCTAGGGTGCTTGCCGATCTCTCCCCATCAGTGCAGACCCTGGACGCCCGTGAGCGCTCCCACGACGACCAGTAGGACGGCGCTGATGAGCAGGACCTTTATTGACGTCTCCCAACAGAACGTTCACGATCGCCATAACGGGCGTCAGGCACACTACGACTGGCTGCTGGTCCACGCGGAGCAGTGCCGAAGCGGTAGGTTCGCTCGCCTCACCCACTAGCGCTATCAGCGTGGGGGCGTAGAAATCGGTCACGTCGCCTCCTTTGACCTCCGTGGCTGAGCGATGAACATCTCCGACTCCTCACCGGCTGCTAGCAGCCATCCGGTGCGGGCCAGAGGTGCGTGTGTGCTAAATGCACAACTGGCCCCTTGCTTCTGTTGGTGGGTCCGGTACTGGCACGGTCGAAGCGCTACCCTGGGCCGTGGTTCATGTTTGGCCCTGTTTGCGGGTTCTCTGGCACCACCGGATGCCAGAGAACCTCCCCTCCTCGCTTGTGTGGCGCTTGAGGCTTCTGTTCATACCCGCTCACCTCCTCTCACTCGGCGGTCGAGTACCGCCGACTTTTGCCGGCGACACGCCGTGGTGCGGTGTTTGCGTAACTACGCGACCTCTTGTATAGTTCTCGTGAAACTGTGTGAATATTCACTAGTATCACCAAATTTCAAGTGTTGTTATCCAAACTAGTTGTAACGATTGCGTTAACATTGTTGGCAGGGATCACGGGGAAGCGGAATACTCTGCCCGTGCTGTTTGTGGAGGCATCGTGTCCATGGCTGCAGCCCAGCTCGCACCCGAAGCTTCTCAGCTCGCGAATCGGCTTCGTGAGCTGCGGGAACGCGAGTTTGGCCGATTCACACAGAGCCAGCTTGGCCAGGCGTTCGGCGCTCCCGAGGACCCCCTCAGCCCGGCGGCCATCTCGATGTGGGAGAACCCGACCAGCGGGCGCCTGCCGCCCACCTCACGGCTGGAGGCCTACGCTCTGCTGTTCTGCACGCCGCGCTCCTTCGAGGGCGGGGTGCACATGCTCAGCGTCGGCGAACTGACGCGCGAGGAGCTTGGCCGCCGAGATGAGCTCCGGCGGGAACTTCTGGGCTTGCGGGCCAGGGCCGAGTCCCACCAGGGTGCGCCGTCGTCCGCACAACCCGAGTCGATGTGGCACTTTCCCGACGGCTCCCGGATCACGCTGGTCTGCGATCGGCTGCCGGAGGATCTCCGGCCTCCGCAGGCCGACCCCGGTAACCTCAACTACGTCCGCTTTTCCGGACTTGCCGACCTGGACGCCCTGATCGACGTCTATGGCGCGATCAAGGCTAACAACCCAACGTCGCGTGTCGTCATAATAGCTGCGGAGGACCTTAGGCAGCGAGATGTCGCGAACCATCTCGTGCTGATCGGCGGAAGGGTCTGGAAAACGGTGATGCCATTTTTCTCCCGTATTTTCCCGATACCGATCGAAGCTGAAGATCCTTTTGATCGCGGTGCGATTTTGGTTCATGATCCCGACAGCGGGGACCGCGAGTTCCCGTACAAGCTCGTCGACGGCCAGCTTGTCGAAGATGTTGGCTTTTTCGCACGAGGAGAGAACCCTGCCGCGCCACTGCGGACGCTCACCATCATCAGCGGAGTCACGACACGGGGCGTGCATGGCGTGGCACGCTGCTTTATCGATCCGGAAATGCGGGGCCGTAACGAGGAATACCTCAACCCACGATTTCCTGAGGGGTCCACCTACTGTATCGTGGTGAGAGTGCCGGTGGTGTACAAAGACCCGCTGACTCCTGATCTCTCCATCGCGGAAAACCGCCTCTTCGAGTGGCATTACCGCGGCATCGCGGCCGAGTAAGGCTCCTGACTTGAGCGGCGGGACCGACCTGGGTAACGCGTTTCACGTCGAGTCACATGCGGCTCTGCTGCAAAGGCCGCCTCACGCCGAGGTATCGCCGAGAGCCTTGGACGCCATCGTGGTCCCTACGATCAGGCCGCATTCGCTGCGGACGGCCGCCGCGCTCGCCCGCGATATCGACTGCTCGCTGGTGGTCCTCTGCAGCACGCCAGAGCAAGCAGGGCAGGCACAGGCCGAGTGCGAACTGCTCGCAGACGACGTGTGCGTGACGTGGGTGCCACAATCCGTCGAAGACAATTGGCTGTCATTCCTCACGACTGTGCACCCGGAAAATGAGATTGAGCGCTCCTGCCACGCCGACATCGCAAGAAAGCGGAACGTCGGCTTGCTACTCGCCCGTATTTGCGGCTGGCGCACGATTATGTACCTGGACGATGACATCAGGGACATAACGGCGGCTGCCGTGTCCCAGGCGGCCGCCCTGGCCTCCCGCTTCCTGGCTGTCGGGTTTGAAATTGGTCATTACCCGGACAACTCGGTGGTCTGTCACGCGTACCGAATGATAGACGATAACCAGGGTACATTTCCTGGCGGCAGCGCAATGGTCGTCGACGTCGAGCGCTGCGATACGCTGTTCCCGCCAATTTATAATGAGGACTGGCTATTCTTGTTCGATGCAGTACGGAACCGCTGCGTTACGACCGCCGGCCCGGGAACCCAGCTCGAATATCAGCCGTTCGCGCACTCTCGGCGCGCCGCTTCCGAAGAATTCGGCGATGTCATCGCCGAGGGGCTCTACCGTCTGTTGCACCACGGGGGGGACGTGACCGACGCTACGCACGACTACTGGCGGACCGTGCTGGACCGGCGGCTTCAGTTGATCGACTACGTGGCCGCGCAGTTGCTGCTTCGCGATGGGCCCGTGGTCGGAGGCGCACTGATGTCGCTGGCTGCCGCGCGCAAGCGGCTCACCGCTATCTCGCCGCTGGCGTGTGCCTCGTTCATCCATGCGTGGCGGACTGACGTCGGCATGTGGCGGCACACCTTGCTTGGCCTGCCCATGCTCGGCGATCCCGCCGACGCGGCGAAGTTCCTCGGGCTCCCGGCCCAGATGGGATGTGAGCAGTGACCATGTGTGACCTCGCCACGATGTTCCCGGCCGCTTACATAGCCCCGACCGCTATTATCGGGAACCCGTTCCGCCCACTCCTCGACGGCCGCGAGGTAGCGGTCAACGGCGCCACACAGATAGGCGCCGGCGTGTGGATCGGCCACTACACCACCGTTGGCCAAGGCGTGACGATCGGCGCGGGTTCCATCCTCGAGGAGTACGTCGCCATCCATCACCGAAGTGAGATCGGGTCGCGGGTCGTGGTCACAAGCCGCTCGTGGGTAGGCATTGACGTGACGGTGGGTAACGGTTCCGTAATTAGAGGCCACGTCGGAGATAACAGCCGGGTAGGAGCCGGCTGCCGGATCGCCGGAGATCTCATCCACCGCCAGCTTGATCCGTCCATTCCCTGGGACGATCCGGCCGCCGAGGAACCGGCACCCGTGATCGGGGACGGCGCGTTCGTCGGCTGGCGCGCCCTGATCGTGGGCGGCGTCAACATCGGACGGTGTGCCTATATCTGCGCTGGCGCGCTGATCACGAGGGACGTCCCGGACGGGCACATAGCCCACGGTCGCAACCAGGTCACGCACCCCGATCGCTGGCCAGGAATCCTAGGTAAATCCCCCTTCTTTGACCATCGGCGTCAGCTGGACCAGGCCGGGCCGGTCGATGTGGCCGTGGCTCACCCGCCTGGCCTCGCTCAGCCGCTTGCGGTTGAGGGTGATACCAGGCTCGCTTTGGCCCCGGTCTAAGGCTCCGCAGCGATCAGCGCGGGGCCATGCGGATCGCGCCGTCTAGGCGGATGGTCTCGCCGTTGAGCATGGGGTTTTCTACGATGTGCGCGGCGAGGGCGGCGTATTCGCTGGGCTGGCCCAGCCGGGAGGGGTGCGGGATCTGATCGCCGAGCGACTTGCGGGCTTCCTCGGGCAGGCCTGCGAGCAGCGGGGTGTCGAACAGGCCCGGCGCGATCGTCACCACCCGGATCTTCATCCGCGCCAGGTCGCGGGCGATCGGGAGCGTCATCCCGACGATGCCGCCCTTGGACGCGGAGTAGGCCGCCTGGCCGATCTGCCCGTCGAACGCTGCGATCGAGGCGGTGTTGACGATCACGCCCCGCTCGCCGTCTTCCTCGTCGGTCTGGGTCATCCGCTGCGCGGCCAGCCGGATGACGTTGAACGTCCCGATGAGGTTGACCTGGATCACCCGGGTGAACGCCTCAAGCGGAAACGGGCCGTCCTTGCTCGTGGTGCGGATCGCATTGCCGATGCCCGCGCAGTTGACCAGGATCCGGGGCACGCCCGCCAGGGCGCCCGCCGTGTCCAGCGCGGCCTCCACGTCGTCCGGGCTCGTCACGTCGCCTGGCGCGAACGCGGCCCGGGAGCCCAGGTCCTCCGCCACCGCCTTGCCGTTCGAGCGCGGCAGGTCGAGGATGACCACCGACGCCCCGCCGTCGTGCAGCCTCCTGACCGTGGCCAGTCCCAGACCGGACGCTCCGCCGGTGACCAGGGCGATGTTTCCCGAGATTTTCATCCGCGCCTCCTGTGCCCGCCAACCACGTCACACTCTAGGGCCCCGGCGGGGAGAGGGCTGCGGCGGGAGAGGCCCCGGTGGGGAGGAGCGGTCCGCGGGAGGAGCACCACCGCTCGTTCGGCATATAGGTTTTCCAGGGAACAGCGCAAGGAGGAGGTAGCGACGATGAGCACACCGGCCGGCCCGCTCGCGGGACTGCGCGTGCTCGAGCTCGCGGGGATCGGGCCTGGGCCGTTCTGCGCGATGATGCTCGCCGATTCCGGCGCCACCGTGCTGCGCATCGACCGTCCCGGAAACGCCCCGCGCAGGCCCGAGCGCGAGTTCCTGAACCGCGGCCGGCAGTCCGCCGTCCTCGACCTGAAGCACCCGCGCGGCATCGACGCGCTGCTGCGGCTCGTCGACGTCGCGGACGTGCTGCTCGAGGGGTTCCGGCCGGGGGTGACCGAGCGGATGGGCGTCGGCCCCGACGCCTGCCTGGCGCGTAATCCCCGGCTGGTCTACGCGCGGATGACCGGGTGGGGGCAGGAGGGGCCGGCCTCGACCACGGCCGGGCACGACATCGGGTACATCGCGCGCACCGGCGCGCTGCACGCCCTGGGTCGGGCAGGCGGGCCGCCGCAGTTCCCCATCAACCTGCTCGGCGACTTCGGCGGCGGCGGGATGCTCATGGCCTTCGGCATCTGCGCGGCCCTGGTGGAGCGGGGCACCTCCGGCCGCGGGCAGATCGTCGACGCGGCCATCGTCGACGGGGTGGCGTCCATACTGGCCATGCCGTACATGCTGATGGCCCAGGGTTTCTGGCGTGACGAGCGCGGCGTGAACCTGCTCGACGGCGGGGCGCCCTGGTACGACGTCTACGAGACGGCCGACGGCCAGTGGATGGCCGTCGGGGCCCTGGAACCCCAGTTTTACGCCGCGCTGCTGGCCGGGCTGGGCCTGGAGGACCTGCCCGACCGGGGTGACCCGCGGAACTGGCCGGAGCTGCGCGCGCGGCTGGCGGCCCGGTTCGCCGAGCGGACCAGGGACGAGTGGGCCGCCGTCTTCGCGGGCGGCGACGCCTGCACCGAGCCGGTGCTGTCGCTGACCGAGGCCGCCGCCGATCCGCACCTGGCCGCGCGGGAAACCTACCTGACCGCGGTCGGCGTGACGCAGCCCGCCCCGGCGCCGCGCTTCTCCCGGACCCCCGGCGCCCTGTCGCAGCCGCCGCCCGCGCCCGGGCAGCACACGACGCAGGCGCTCACCGAGTGGGGCCTGCCCGACGCGCAGGACCTGGTCGCCTGCGGAGCCGCCGTCCAGGCCTGAAGCCTTACTCGCCGAGCCGGGCGCTGGCTGCGTCCTTGATGTAGCGCCGGATGGCCAGATCCTCGATCCGGTCGAGCCGGCGGAGCAGGTCGCGGAGTTCATTCAGGAATGCCGAACGCCGTTTGCCCAGGTCCTCGCCTGGCTCGAGGAGCCCCCGGTTCCTGGCCAGCTGCATGGCCGTCTGGAACAGCAGCACCGAGACCGACTCCGAACTGCGCAGCCGGCCCTGGGCCACGTACTGATGGCCCAGCCCGAGCGCCCGCTTGACCACCTCCGCGTCATCGGCCTGCTCGCCGACCGCCAGCGTGTCATCGCTGGCCAGAACGTCGGCGACCAGCCGGTAGGCCTGGACGAAGGGCCGCACGATGACCTGGGACACCAGCGGGCGCATCTCGGCAAGGAGCGCCTCAGCTTCCTCGGAGCCCGACCTCAGCCGTTCCTCCCACGCGGGATCGTGCCGGTCCATCTCCTCGTGTACCTGACGGCGGAACTCGTCGCGGTCCTTGAAGTAGAACTCGAACTTCAGCAGGTCGCGGAGCCAGGCGATCTCGGCCCAGAAGGCGCCGACCGGGTCGGTGCTGTCGTCCCTGGCCCGGAGCACGGCCAGCTCGGCGAGGGCCGTGTCGAGCATGAAGTGGATCACCGAGTTCCGGTAGAAGGTGGCGGCCAGCTGATGGTCCGGCCCGATCTGCCAGACCGGCTCGCGCCCGTCCGCGGTGACCGTGACGAGCCCGCCCGCGACCAGCGCGTCCAGCGTCGCCCGCACGGGTTCGGCCGCGGCCAGCGCCCGCGCGCTCGCCGTCCTCGGGATCGCGCGGCTCTCCAGGTAGTCGAGCCCGTCGGCCAGCCCGAGCCTGATCTGCCCGAACGTGAGCGCGGTCCCGTGCATGGCCAGCAGGATCGTGGTGACCAGGGCGGTGGCCGTCACCGGCATGCCCTGGTTGATCCGCCAGGCCACCCCGAACGCCGTCTTCTGCAGCGCCAGCCGGCGGGCGTCCGGGTCGGTCGCCGTCTCGCCGGACGGCGGACCAAGGAACGTGCTCAGCAGGACCGGCTCGCCGAAGCGCACGTAGACCTTGCCGTAGTGGCGGGCGCCCTGCGCCTTGATGAAGCCGTACAGCCAGCCGAAGCCCTCCGGCTTCTTCTGCGCTCCGCGTGCGTAGTCGGCGTACTCGGCGATCTCGTGCAGCTGGTCGAAGGTGATCGAGACCGGCAGCAGCGCGATGTCGTCGACCCGGCCCTGCAGGTAGGCGTCGGCGGCGTAGGACAGCAGGCCGAGCCGCGGCGGGAGCATCTTCCCGGTACGCGACCGGGTGCCCTCGATGGACCAGCTGAGGTTGAACCGCTTCTCCAGGACGTAGCCCACGTATTCGCGCAGCACGTACTTGTACAGCGGGTCGTCTTGCGTGGAGCGCCTGATGAAGATGACCCCCGCCCGCCGCATGATGGCCCCCATCGGGCCGAAGGCCATGTTGATGCCCCCGAACACGTGCGCTTGCGGCAGCCCCTGCTCCTGGATCGCGGCGGTGAGCACGAGGTTGTCCAGATTCGACCGGTGCGACCACAGCAGGATGCCCGGGTAACGCTGCATCGCCGCGCGCAGCCGCTCGACCTGGGCCTCGTCGTAGTCGATCTGCGGGTCGAAGCCCCGCTGGAAGATCAGCCGCCCGACGGCCGGGATGACGTCGATGAGCCGGCGGCTCCACCCTGCGGCGAGCTCGTCGAGGATCTCGCCCGCCTCGGCCAGCGTGGGCGGCGCGTCGTCCGGCCCGCGCCGCACCCGTTCCAGCCCCTCCCGGAACCGGCGCGAGGCGAGGATCTCCTCCTTGACCAGGCTGGGCGTCTTGTACCGCGGGCCGCGCAGCCGGTACTCCGCGCGGTCGAGCGCGAGCGTGGCCCGCCGGGCCACGTACCCGCCGAAGTCGTCCGGGTCGTCGCCGCCCGTGGCCTGCGCCCAGCGCGCGCGCAGCGAGCCGATCGTGGCGGGCTCCCCGGCGAGCACCACGGCCCGGCCGGGCTGACGGGCCAGGATCCGCTGCTGCTGCCGCTCGCTCGGGCGGTAGGGGTCGCGACCCGGCATCATGTCGGCCAGCCTGGCCGCGCGCCGGCCCGAGCGCTCCTCGGGCAGCCAGGCGACCCGGGCCGGCACCAGGGCGGTGTCGTCGGCCCGGTCCAGGAGCCCGGCGGGCGGGCGCGCTCCCGGGCTGCCCGCCGGCGGCAGGCTCACCACGGCCTCGGCCGGCGCGCCGGCGGCGGCGTGCTCGCGGATGAGCCGCTCCTCGGTCGGCGTGGCCGCCTGGACCAGGACCACGGCCCCGGGGTGCTGGGCCAGGAGTTCGGCCAGCCCGGCCGGCCCGCTCACGATGGCCTCCCGTCCCGGCCGTCCAGCGTGGCGGGCCAGTCGGCCAGCAGGGCCAGGTACTCGCCCCGGATCTGCTCGATCTTGTCCCGCAGGTTGGCCGTGGTCCACCCTTCCACGCTGACTGGCGGGAGCACCACGACGTCCACCGTCCCCGGGCTGAGCGTGGTGGAGTTGCGGCCGGCGACCGCATCGGCGTTCCTGATCACGATCGGCACGATCGGCAGGCCGGTCGCCATGGCGATCCGGAACGCCCCCTTCTTGAACGGGCCCACCCCCGGGCCGCCGATGGTGTCCACCCGGGTCCCCTCCGGCGCGATCACGATCGACAGGCCCTTGCGGGCGGCCTCCTCGAGCGGCTTGAGCGCGGCGATCGCCGATGTGGCGTCCGCACGGTCGATGAACGCGGCATCCATGAGCTTCCCGAGCGGGCCGATCAGCGGGTGGTTCTGGAGTTCCTTCTTGGCCACGCCGGTCCAGTTGTCCTTGACCAGCGCGGCCACGATGAACACGTCGAAGTTGTTGCGGTGGTTGAACAGGAAGACGGCGGGCCGCTGCGCGGTCAGGTTTTCCTCGCCGGTCACGTTCAGCGTCACGCCGTTCAGCGTGAGGAGCGTCTCCGGCCAGAACCTGCTCAGGAAGTTGATGCCGTTCCGCTTGTTCTGGGTCAGCACGCCGACGCTCAGCGCGCCCGCGGCCACGGGCGCGAGCGAGCCGATCGAGGCCAGGGCGCGGACCCGGCCGAGCAGGCCGCCGCTGCCCCGGCTGCCGAACCGCAGGATGGGCCAGCCGCGGCGGGCGGCCACCTTGGCCAGCGCAGGCCCGGGGTTAGTCGGCCGCGGGTTGCCGACCAGGTACATGAGGGCGAGGTCCTCGTCGCCGTCGGCGTAGAAGTAGGCCGAACGCAGGTCGATCCGGTGCTCCGCGGCGAACCGCTGGACGCTTGTGGCCTTGGTCGGCCCCCAGATCACCGGGTGCACGATTTCTCCGGTCAGCACGCCCTGCTCGTCGACCACGAACCGGTTGCACACCACGTGGTCGATGCCGAGGTAGCGGGCTACGGGCTCGGCCTGAAAGGTCAGGGCCGACGAACTCAGCACGACCGTGTGGCCGCGGCGCTGGTGGGCGCGGACCAGTTCGCGCACCTCCGGGTAGATCAGGTCCACGATGGACTGCCGGAAGACCCGCTCGCCCATCTCCTCGACGTCCTCGGCCAGCCGTCCCCGAGCGGCGCGGGCTCCCTCCGTGATCACCGTCTCGAACTCCCGCCGCCCGAGCTTGTACTCCACCGCAAGCTGCGTCATCCGCACGAACTCCCCGGCGCCGACCTGCCGCCGGCGCAACCGGTCCACGGTGTGCGCCGTTACGGTGTACCCGGCGACCAGCGTCCCGTCCAGATCGAAGAACGCGCCGATCTCCGGGCCCTCCGGGCTGGCGTCGACCTCCGCCACCGACCCGGGGAGCCTCATCTGCATGTCCGTGCCGCTCGACGGCGTGGTGGTCATCGGCTTACCCCTCCGGTGCCGGCCGGGGTGGCCGTCCCAGGTCGACCACCTCGTCCAGGCCGAGCTGCAGGGCCTTTTCGAGCTGGTCGCTGTCGGTGAACGACGCGGTGTCGTAGCGGACGGTCAGCGTGCAGATGCCCGCCCGCGACATGAGCACCGCCATCATGGCCACCCGGGGCATCGGGCCCATCCCGTACTGCCGGTCCACCCTGGCCCCGGCCAGGAACGTCTCCTGCCAGTAGCCGGGCACGTTGCTGGCCTGGATGTCCGGCGGGGTGATCCGGTTGGTGACCGACTCGAGCGCCGCGTCGGGGAGCAGGGTCAGCACCGGGGCGACCCGGTCGAGCACGCCGATCGCCGGCTCGCTCCGCCGCGCGATCACCTGCTCGCGGACCAGCCTGATCCGCTCGGCGGGATCGGATTCGCCGACCGGCGCAGCGATCGTGACGCCCGCGAACCTGTTCCCCGCCGCCGGGTCGTCCGCGGTGCGCAGGCTGACGGGCAGCGCCAGCGGCAGTTCGTCGACCGGCACGCCCAGGGCCTCGTGGTACCGCCCGATGCCGCCGGACAGGGCGGCCAGGTACGCGTCGTTGACCGAGCCGCCGACCGTCTTGGCCGCCCCCCGCAGGTCGGCCAGCGACACCTCCAGGACGTGCGTGCGGGTCACCAGGCTGCGCCGGCGGAGCAGCGGCGACGGCGGGGCCGGCTGCGCGCCGAGCACGCGGCGCGCCGAGGAGGCGAAGCCGATCGCCTCCGCCACCGTGGGCCCCGGGGCGCCGAGCAGGCGGTCGGCGGTGCGCGCCGCGCCGCCGAGCAGCCTCCACCCGGCCGACAGGGTCGTCTCGGGCAGCCGGCGCAGGCCAGCGCGCAGCAGGTCGTTGCCGGTCACGTCCCGCGGGATGGGCACCGGCGCGAGCGGGCGCGGCCCGCTTTCCCGCTCGGTGTCGTAGACCTGCTCGAACAGGGCGATCCCGCCGAGCCCGTCGGTGATCGCGTGGCTGAACTTGCTCAGCAGCGCGCTCCGGTCCCCGTCCAGGCCCTCGACGTACACCGCCTCCCACAGCGGGCGCGAGGTGTCCAGCGGCGACTGGAGCGTGACTTCGGCCAGGTCGAGCAGCTGGCGCAGGGTGCCGGGGGCGGGCAGCGCGACCCGGCGCACGTGATAGTCCAGGTCGAAGTCGGGATCGACGACCCACCGCGGGGCGGTGATCGGGACGGGCGGGATCACCACCTTCTGCCGCATCCTGATGACCACCCGGCTGGCCCGGTCCATCGCCTCGCGCAGCCTGTTCCAGTCGGCCGGGCGGTCGAGGATCTCCACGCCGAGGAACGCCGAGCGCGTCGCCGGGTTCGCCTCGCCCCGGTGCATCAGGTAGTCCAGCGGGCTGAGCTCGTCGGACGGTCCGGCGGGCGGTGGCGGCGAGTCGGCCATGATGTCCCTCAGGGTCGCGGATAGTACATCCGCCATTATCGTCTCAAGCAGGAACCTCAACAGGTGGAGGCGGGATGAGCGACGAGGTACTGGTCGAGCGCCGCGGCGCGGTACAGGTCATCACTATCAACCGGCCGGAGGCCCGCAACGCGCTGAACGCGGCGGTGGCGGCCGGGATCAGGGACGCGGCCGACGAGCTTGACGCTGACGCCGACCTGCGGGTCGGGGTGCTCACCGGAGCAGGCGGTACGTTCTCCTCCGGGATGGACCTCAAGGCCTTCCTGAAGGGGGAGGTGCCCTCCTTCCCCGGCCGCGGCCTGTGCGGGATCACCCAGACCCCGCCGCGCAAGCCGCTCATCGGCGCGGCGGAGGGCTGGGCGCTGGCGGGCGGCTTCGAGCTCCTCCTGGCCTGCGACCTGGTCGTGGCCGGCTCCTCGGCGCGGTTCGGCGTCCCCGAGGTCACGCGCGCGCTCGTCGCGGGCGCCGGAGGGGCACTGGTCCTGGCCCAGCGGGTGCCGCGGGCGCTGGCGCTCGAGCTGCTGCTGACCGGCGACCCGATCGACGCCGGGCGGGCCGCCGAGGTCGGGCTGGTCAACCGGGTCGTGGACGACGGCCGGGCGCTGGCGGAGGCGATCGGACTGGCCGAGCGCATCGCCGCTAACGGTCCGCTGGCGGTGACGGCGACCAAGCAGATCGCGCTGTCCGCGGGCGACTGGGCCGAGCGGCGGTGGGAGGAGGCGGCCAAGGTGATGGGGCCGGTGTTCGCCTCGGAAGACGCCAGAGAGGGGGCCAGGGCGTTCGCCGAGCGGCGCCCTCCGGTCTGGCAGGGGCGCTGAGGAGGAGGCGCCGGGTGGTATTCGAGTTCAGCGCGGAAAAGCTAGCACTGCGCGAGTCCGTGCGGGCCTTCGCCGGCGCGGTCTCACCCGAACCGGAGGTCCGCCGGGCGATGACCCTCCCGGACGGCTACGACCGCAAGGTGTGGGCGCGGCTGGCCGGCGAACTCGGCCTGCCGGGCATCGCCGTGCCGCAGCGGCACGGCGGCGCGGGCGCGGGCCTCGTGGAGGCGGCCATCGTCTGCGAAGAGACCGGCCGGTTCCTGCTGCCCGGGCCGTTGCTCTCCACCCTGCTGGCCGCGGCCGCGATCGTCCACGTCGCCGATGAGAGCGTGGCAGGCTCGCTGCTGCCCGGCATCTCGGCCGGTGAGACGATCGCCACGCTGGCCGTGGCCGAGGCCGCGGGTAGCTGGGACGCGGGCGGCGTCCGCTGCACGGCTACGCAGGTCGCGGGCGGCGGCTGGCGGCTGGACGGCCGCAAGCGCTACGTCCCCGACGCCCACGCAGCCGACGTGATCGTGACGGCGGCCTTGACCCCGGACGGGGTGGGGCTGTTCGCGGTCGACCGGGATGCCGTCGGCGTGACGGTCGAGCCTCTGACGGCCTTCGACCTGACCCGTCGGCTGTGCGACGTCGCCCTCGACGCGGCTGCCGCCGTCCCGCTGGCCCACCCGGGCGCGCGACCGGTGGACGAGGTGCTGGACCTGGTCCGCGTCCTGGTCGCCGCCGAGCAGGTCGGCACGGCCCAGGCCGCGCTGGACATGGCGGTCGGCTACGCCAGGGAGCGGGTCCAGTTCGGCCGGGCCATCGGCAGCTTCCAGGCCATCAAGCACATGTGCGCCGACGTCCTGCTCGACGTCGAGTCGGCCCGGTCGGCGGCCTACTTCGCGGCCTGGGCCGCGGATAGCGGTTCGGGCGACCTGCCCGTGGCGGCGCCGCTGGCCCGCGCCTTCTGCGCCGACGTGGCGCTGGCCGCGGCCGCGCTGAACATGCAGGTCCACGGCGGGCTCTGCTTCACCTGGGAGCACCCGGCGCACCTGTTCTTCCGCCGGGCGAAGGCCGGCGCCCTGCTGTGGGGCGACGCCCAGCAGCACCGCGAACTGCTTGTCACCCGGCTCGGCGGCCAGCCGCGGACCTGGGCCACCCCCGAGGCCGCGGCACACGCGATCGATCCGCAGGCGGGCGTGGCGATGAACCTGTACGCGAACGTGATCCTGGCCCACGGAACCGACGACCAGAAGCGCCGGTTCGTCCGGCCGCTGGCCCTGGGCGAGCACCGCGGCTGCCTGCTCTACAGCGAGCCGGGCGCGGGCTCCGACCTGGCCGCGGTCCAGACCCGCGCCGATCGCGACGGCGAGGACTGGGTGATCACCGGCCAGAAGGTGTGGACCTCGGGGGCGGCGCAGGCCACCCACGGGCTCCTGGTGGCGCGTTCGGACTGGGACGCCCCCAAGCACCAGGGGCTCACGTTCTTCTGGTTCCCCATGCGCCAGCCCGGCGTCGAGGTGCGGCCGATCAGGCAGGTGACCGGGGGAGCGGAGTTCAACGAGGTCTTCCTGGACGGCGCCCGGGTGCCCGACGCCAACCGCCTGGGCAAGCCGGGCGGCGGCTGGCGCGTGCTGCTGACGGCGCTGGGCTTCGAGCGCCTGATCATGGGCGCGGACCTCCCCCTTGCCCCGGCCGGGGACCAGCGGGCCAGGACGCCGGCCGAGATCACCGCGGCCCGCCAGTCCCCATGGACCCGCCAGGTCGGCGGCGCGGACTACTTCGAGCTGGCCCGTTCGACCGGTAAGGACACCGATCCGGTGATCCGCCAGGAGATCGCGCGGCTGTACACCCTCGAGCAGGTCAACAACTGGAACGCGATGCGCGCCAAGTCGCAGTCCGGTCCCGGCGCGGCCTCCCCGCTGGCCTCGCTGGGCAAGCTCGCCTTCTCGCGCATCGTCCACTCGGGCGTGGCGCTCACCACCCGCCTGCTGGGCGCCGAGGCCCTGCTCGACGGCGACTCCTCGCCGGCGGCCGCCGAGGTGAACCGGTCGGCGTTCGCCGCCTACGTGACCTCGGTCGGCGGCGGCACCGACCAGATCCAGCGGAACATCATCGGCGAACGGCTCCTCGGGCTGCCCAGGGAACCGGAGGCCGACCGGGACGTGCCGTTCCGCGACGTCCGCAAGGCCCAGGCCGTCAGGCGCTTGTCCGGCCCGCTAAGCCCGCTAGGCCCAGAGCAGGCCTAGCGCAGGCCCAGAAAGGATCCGCCATGCACACCGAAGTCTGCGACCGGCTCGGGATCGAGTTCCCGATCTTCGCCTTCAGCCACTGCCGCGACGTCGTGGCCGCCGTCACCAACGCGGGCGGCTTCGGCGTGCTCGGCGCCGTCGGGCACACCCCGGAATCACTCGACATCGACCTGGCCTGGATCGACGAGCAGACCAGGGGCCAGCCCTACGGGGTGGACCTGCTGCTGCCGGTCAACTTCGCCGACACCAGCCAGCGCGCCCCGGCGGCAGACGGCGCGCCGCCCCCGCTGTTCCCGGCCGAGCACGTCGCCTTCGTCGAGGACGTGCTCGCCCGCTACGGCGTGCCCGAACTCCCCGAGCACCTGCGGGCCCCGGCCGGCTCTCTCAGCGTCTCCCCGCAGGCCGCGGGCACCCTCCTCGACGTCGCGTTCGGCCACCCCATCGGGCTGGTCGCGAGCGCCCTGGGCCCGCCGCCCCCGGACCTGGTCGAAGCGGCCAAGGACCGGGGCATCGTGGTCGCCGCGCTGGTCGGCACGGCCGAGCACGCCCGCCGCCAGCAGGCCGCCGGGGTCGACCTCATCGTCGCCCAGGGCACCGAGGCAGGCGGGCACACCGGCACCATCTCGACGATGGTCCTCGTCCCCGAGGTGGTCAGGGCCGTCTCCCCGACGCCGGTCCTGGCCGCCGGGGGGATCGTGACCGGCGCCCAGGTGGCGGCGGCGATGGCGCTGGGCGCCCAGGGGGTGTGGTGCGGTTCGGTCTGGCTGACCACCGAGGAGGCGGAGACCGACCCGACCGTGCAGCGGAAGATGCTGGCCGCGACCTCAAGCGATACCGTCCGCTCCCGGTCCCTGACGGGCAAGCCGGCCAGGATGCTGCGCAGCGCGTGGACCGACGAGTGGGACAGCGAGGCGGCGCCGGCCCCGCTGCCGATGCCGCTCCAGACCATGCTCACGGCGCCCGCCCAGCAGCGCATCAACCGCCACGCCGGCACCGCGGGCAGCGGCGCCTACGACCTGGCCACGTACTACGTCGGCCAGGGCGTGGGGCTAATGGACCGGATCAGGCCGGCCCGCCAGGTGGTGGAGCAGATGGTTACCGAGTACCTGGCCGTCGCCGAGCGCTTCGCCGCGCAGCTTGAGAGCTAGCTGATACCGGTAATCACCGGTTGCGCCACTGCGGCGCGCGCTGCTCGGCGAGGGCCTTCATCCCCTCTGCCGCGTCGTCGGTCAGCATCAGGTCCTCGAGCGCGTCCCCGGTGCTGTGCACCGCCGTGACGGTTTCGGCGATGCCCCGGGTGTCGGCCATGACCTGCAGCGCCGAGCGCACCGCGCTCGGCGATCCGGCCAGGATCTCGGCGGCCAGCTCCCGCGCCCCGGCCAGCGCGGTGCCCGCCTCGGTGACCCGGTTGACCAGGCCCCACCGGTGGGCCTCGGCCGCGCTCATCCGCCGCCCGGTTACGATCAGCTCGATCGCGATCTTCTCCGGTATCGCGCGCGGCAACCGGACCAGCCCGCCGGCGCCCGGCACCTGGCCGGACCGGACCTCGCCCAGTCCGAACACCGCGGCGGCATCGGCGACCACCAGGTGGCACGCGAGCGCGACCTCGCACCCGGCGCCCTCGGCCAGGCCGTTCACCGCGGCGATCACCGGTTTGGGCAGCCGCGCGCGGCTGGTCAGCCCGGCCAGCCCGTTCAGCGGCACCCAGGCCTTCTGCCCGCTGGCTATGTAGGCCAGATCGTGGCCCGCGCAGAACGACCGCTCCCCGGCGCCGGTCAGGATCGCGACCCACAGGTCAGGATCGGCGAAGTACGCGTCGAAGATCTCGTCGAGCTCGTCGTTGGCCGGCGGGTGCAGGGCGTTGCGCACCTGCGGGCGGTTGATCGTGACTTCTAGCAGGTGGCCGTCGCGGCCGACCGTGACGTGCTCGTACTGCTCGCGCAGCCCGGGCGGGCGGGCCGGGAACAGGCTGTCCATCCGCGCCCGGGTGCGGGTGACGTGGTTACCGGAGGCGAAGGCCCGCGCGTACACGTCGGCGCCGAACGGGTCGCCCTCGCTGAGCAGGTCGAGCAGCTCCTGATCGCCGGGGGGAACCGTGGCGACGAAACGCCGGCCACTGCCGTCCAGGTGGCCACTGCCGTCCAGGCGGCCGACGACGATGCCGCGGCGGTGGCCGTCCCGGCCGTGCCTGACGGTGAACGTCTCGATGACCGCCGGCCCGCGCGGGCGCCGGTCGACCTCGACCCGCGGACTGGAGTCCAGGCTTGCCTGCAGGGCACCGCTGCGCCCGGGCTGCCACGGCGTCGGCCGCGTGGTGTAGACCCCCGCCGAGTACTTGCCCATGATGCCGCCGTTGGCGCCGACGAAGCCGAAGCTGCCCGGTGCCTGCCGCGCCCGGTGCAGGGTCTCGACGATGGCGTGCATCGAGTAGTTGTTCCCCGCGCCGCCGAAGAACGGCAGGCCGCCGGTCAGGGTGAGCCCCCGCGGGTCGTCGGCGGCCAGGCCGAACGCGTCGCAGATGTTGAACACCGGGATCGGGAAGCAGCTGTACAGGTCGATGGTGGCGACCTCGGCCATGCTGATCCCCGCCAGCTCGAGCGCCAGCTCGCTGGCGCGGGCCGCCGCGGGGCTGCGGGACAGGTCGGGCCGGGTCAGCAGCCGCTGCTCGCGTGCGTCGGCGTGCCCGGCCAGGAACACGCACCGCTCCTCGGGCACGCCGAGCCGCCTAGCGGCCGCGATCGAGGCCAGCAGGACGGCCGCGCCCTGGTTGACCTGATCGCGGGCCACCAGGTAGCGCGGGTAGGGTTCGGCGATGAGCCGGTTGGCCTCGCTCAACCTCACTAGCTCGGTCGCGGACCTCCTGACCGGCGAGGCGGCGAACGGGTTGGCCGCCGCAACCTCGGTGAACGGGGCGAACAAGGCGCCCATCCGGGCCGAGTACGCCTCCCGGCTCAGCCCCTCCCGGGCCCGCCGGGCGTTCTCGAGTAGCGCGTACTGGCTGGGCGCGTCGGTCAGCCCGTGCGCGGCCAGGTGCCGAGAGCCGAGCCCGGCCAGCCCGTAGCCCCGGTCTTCGAGGCTGCCGCCCACCGTCTCGGTGAAATCGGGCCTGCCGTCGGTGCCGGCGAAGTGACGCGCGGTCGAGATCGCCTCGGACCCGACGATCAGCGCGACCTGCGTCTGGCCGGCCGCGATCGACCCGGCTAGCTCGGTGACCAGGTGCTGCGGAGCCTGGCCCCCGCTGACCTCCAGGATCGCCCGACCGGGGTCGGCGCCGATCCGCGCGGCGACGGCCCGCGGGTAGTTGTCGGCGCGGCCCAGGGGAGCCCGCGCGAACGGCGACGTGATCTCGAACTGCCGCACCCCGGCGATCGTGTCCACCGCGGCGGTCAGGACGGTCGGGTCCGCGCCGCAGTCGGCCAGCGCCGCGTGCGCGGCCTTCGCCGCGAGCCCGACCGCGGACAGCTGCGCGTAGTCGGCGGCGCCCAGCCGGTCGATGGCCTGGCCCCCGCCGATCAGGACGGGAGTCCGCGGGTCAAGCCCGGCCCAGTCGCTCATCCCTCACCTCATCGCCCCGCCGTCCGGGTAACTAGCCCCTTCCGTAACTAGCCACTGCCGTAACTAGCCCCTGCCGTAACTAGCCACTAGCCGCTGCCGTTATTAATAGTGTGCGTCCCCATGCGGAGACACATGTGTCCGGTGATCTGAGGTACGATGCGCCGCGTGAGGGGTACCGGCTGATGTCTGACAGCGACTGGAGGACGACCTTCCGGCCCGACATCCCCAGCGCGGCGCGCGTGTACGACTACCTGCTGGGCGGCAAGGACAACTACCCGGCCGACCGGGCGGTGGCCGAGTCGATGATCGCCCAGCTGCCGAACGTCCGGCTCGCCGTCCAGTGGAACCGGGCGTTCCTGCGCCGGGTGGTCCGCTACCTGGTCGGCGAGGCAGGAATCCGGCAGATCGTCGACATCGGTGCCGGGCTGCCCTCTGTCGGCAACACCCACGAGATCGCCCTGCTGGCCCACCCGGACACCAAGGTGGTCTACGTCGACCACGACCCGGTGGTTCTGGTGCACGCCAGGAACATGCTGCAGGGCATCGCCAACACCGCGATCATCGAGCAGGACCTGCTCGATCCCGATGCGATCCTGGCCGACCCGGTGCTGCGGGACCTGATCGACTTCGCCGAGCCCATCGCGTTCCTGTACCTGTCGATCCTGCACTTCGTCTCCGACGAGGCCGACCCGGCCGGGATCATCGCCAGGCTCCTCGACCCGTTCCCCTCCGGGAGCTACGTCGCGATCTCGCACGCGACACCGGACACCGTCCCCGAGGTCAGCGACGTCGAGCGGGTCTTCGACGAGGCCACCGAGCAGGCCCACGTCCGCACCCGGTCCGGCGTCGCCAAGCTCGTCGACGGGATGGAGATCCTCGAGCCCGGCCTGGCCTGGCCACCCGAGTGGCGGCCGGACCCGGGAGACGAGATCCCCGCCAACGTCGCCGAATCGTATTACTGCGTGGTCGTCGCGAGGAAGCCGTAACGAGGCCGCTCCGGAACTAACCGTCCGGCCGGGCTTCGTCGCCGTAGCCGGGCACCCACCGCAGCACCTCGGCCCGGAACTCACCCTCGCACCCGAGCTGGCAGAGCACGCCGATGCCGGCCGTGGACACGCGGTGGATGAGCACGTAGGAGGGCGGCAGGTTGAACTTGCGCGAGATGTTGGACGCGCGCAGGTCGGTGACCCGGGCGGCCTCTCCGCGCAGCCATTCGCGGTTGAACTTGAAGCAGTCGACCTTGGACGGCTCGGCGAGCGGCGCGAGGAAGGCCTGCAGCGCGCCCAGGTCCACCTCGATGCCGGGCCGCAAGAACCCGTTGGCGCGCAGCTCGCGCTCCACCGTCTCGATGTCCGGGTCTTCGGTGTGCATGATCCGCAGCAGCCGGCCGAAGAACGGCGGCAGCCCGCCCGGCAGATGGTCGACCGCGCCGAAGTCCAGCACGCCGAGCCGGCCGTCCTCGAGCAGCCGGAAATTACCCGGATGCGGGTCCGCGTGCAGCAGGCCGCCCGCGCCGGGCCGGAGAACAGCAACCGCACGAGCAGGATGCCGGCGCGGTCGCGCTCGTCTTTACCGCCGTCGCTGATGATCGCCGACAGCGGCGTGCCGTCCACCCACTCGGTAACCAGGACGTGCCTGGTTCCCGCGACGACATCGGGCACGTATATGTCCGGATCGCCCGCGTAGGCCACGGCGAACGCGTGCTGGGAGGCCGCCTCGAGCTCGTAGTCGAGTTCCTCGGTGACGCGGTCGCGCAGCTCGTCGAGCAGCGGCTTGACCTCCAGGCCAGGCATCAGCAAGCCGAACAGCCGGCCGGCGCGGCTCAGCTGGGTGAAGTCGCTGATCAGCGCCCGCCCCGCCCCTGGGTACTGGATTTTTACCGCGACCTTGCGGCCGTCGCGCCAGACCGCCTCGTGCACCTGGCCGATGGACGCCGCCGCGGCCGGTGAGTCGTTGAACTCGGCGAAGTTCTCCCGCCAGCCCTCGCCCAGGTCACCGACGAGGACCTGGTGAACGCTGCGCACCGGCAGCGGCGGGGCGGATTCCTGCAGCTTGGTGAGCGTGGCCCGGTACGGCCCGGCGATTTCTGGTGGCAGCGCCGCCTCGAAGATCGACAGCGCCTGGCCCAGCTTCATGGCGCCGCCCTTGAGCTCGCCGAGAACCCTGAAGATCTGGTCGGCCGTGCGCTGCTGGATCTCCTGGGCGACGATCTCGGCCGGGCGGCCCCCGATCCGCTTGCCGACCCCGAGCGCCGTGCGGCCCGCGAGCCCGATCGGCAGCCTGGCCAGCTTCGCGGCCCTGCCCACCGTGGTGCGGGGCACATCGCTCACCCGCACATGGTCGCGCGGCCCTGTCGTCTCGTCCATGGCCCTCTCGTCCCTGGCTGGACCTGTCCTGTACAACACACGCTACGGAGCATGCGTTACCGCGTCGTTACGGCGCACGAGGCCTCAGCGGTGGCCGGCGAGACGCACCGGTGAGCGGATCACTGCCTGCGCCGCGCCGCAGGCACACGCCGGGTGCGGCGGCCAGGTCCGGCGCCGCCACTGCCAGTCGGGGAGAACCACCTCGAGGGTCCCGTTCACGGTCGCGGGGATGACCGGGGCCGCCCCGGCGAGGTCGATGAACGCCAGCGCCTGCGCGGAGGCGACCGCGGCGGTCATGGCGGCGAGCAAGGTGTCGCAGGCCTGGGGCTGCGCCGTGGCGAAGGTGGCCTGGGCGAGGATCTTCGGCCAGGCCGGGTCCCCGTCGGCCTTGCGCAGGTCCACGCAGCGCAGGCAGGCCGACCTGGCCGGGCGGACCAGCGGTCCGACGACGCCGATCGCCTCGCCGGCCCAGACGGCCAGGTGGGGCACGCGGTGGCGGATGAGGCCCTCGGTCAGGTCCGGCAGCGCTGGAGCGGTGAGGATCGCCAGGTCGGGTACCGCGCCGTCGTCACGGGTCCTGACGTCGGGTGCCGCCCTCCCGACCGCCCGCGCGGCGCCCTCCTGCCTCGGCTCGCCGAGGTCCGCCCGGATCAGCCCGGCGGGCGCGAGATCGGCGGGCCCGGCCGTCCCCGGGTCGGTGCACGTGACGTGCCCCACGCCCGACGCGGCCAGGAAGCTGGCCACGCACGCCCCGGTCCGGCCCGCCCCGTGGATCCTGACGAACGCGGCTCTCCGGCGGGCCATCGTGCGCGCCCCGCCGTCCCCGTCCGCGTACGCCAGCGACGCCGTGGCGAGTTCCGGCGCGAGTCGCGCCCGCAGTTCACCGGGGAGGCTGGCGTGCAGCCGGGCCGGGAAGTCGTCAAGCACGCCCGCGGCCGCCAGCACCGCGAGCACCTCGCTGACCGCTTCCTCGGGGATGCCGTAGGCCCCGGCCGTGGCGATGACCCCCGCGCGATCCCGGCTCCCGTCGAGCAGGCTGATGACGGCCGCGGTCTTGCCGAGCCCGCCGAGCGCGACCGCCCGCCGCGGATCGACGCCGATCTGCAGCGTGTCGCGGTCCCGCCACACCGGCAGCAGCCCCGCCTTCAATGCTGGCCTCATGGCCACATGCTGACACCAGCCCATGACATTTCGCGTCCGCCGGACCGGACCCTCCCAGGAAAGTTCGCGGATACCACCTTGACGGCCCGGCCCCTGGATCGCACGGCTGACAACGGAACAAGTGACAGCAACCTAGCCCGCCTGCCCAAGCCGGCGGGCTTTCGGCGCTAACGACCCGCGATCCTGCTCGGTCCTCGGCGGTCGCCAGGCCAGCACGCCGGCGGTGACGAGCGCGGCCAGCGGCAGGGCCGGAACCCCGTCCGGCGCGGTCGCGACGAGCAGCCCGGCGAGGCTGGCACCCGCCGCAAGCCCGAGCAGGACGCCGAGTCGGCGCGAGCGGTCCGGCATGCCCGAGCCGGGGTTGACCAGCGAGCTCACCAGCCCGGTCAGCGTTCCCGTGAGGAAGGTGGTGGACACCTGAGTCAGCCCCATGTGATTGACCGCGGACGACTGCACCCCCATCCCGGCCGCCGCGACCGCGAGCAGGCAGAACTGCACCCACCCGCCCGGCCGGGCCCCGGTGATCTCCCACCCGGCGGCGAACCCGCCGAGCAAGGCCAGCTCGGCGAGCAGCGCCAGGGTGATATGAGCCGGCCACGTCCCGGCCCCTCCCCGGCCCGCCTGCGCATCCCCGTCCGTGCCCTTCCCGTCCTTGCCCTTCCCGCCCCGTGCGCGCGCGCCTCCGGCGCCTACGGCGATGCCGCCGCCCGCGGCCACGCCGGCCACGTACCCGGCGACAGCCACGGCGGTGTGACTGGCCAGCGCCAGCGACCCGCGGGCCACGGCCAGCCCCCACAGCACGATGTTTCCTGTCATGACGCTGGTGAAGACGCTGCCGAGCCTGGTGAAGCTGGCCACGTCCATCGCCCCCGACGCGAACGTCAGCGCGACCGCGATCACCGTCATGACCTGCCTAGCTGGCCTGTGGTCCATGGCCCGCTAGGAGATCACCTCCCGAGCCCCGAGGCAAGCCGGCCCGGACTCACTCCGACTCGACCCGGACGGCGCGCGCCCAGGGCGGCGCGGCGGGCGCCCGGGGGCCGAGCAGCCCGACGACGACCCGGATCCCCTTGGGCGGCGCCGGCGGCCAGGGCGTGTACCCGTCGGTCAGCACGACCGTGACGGCGGGCCTGGGCCGCAGCGCCGCCGCCGCCGCCAGGCCCGCGCCCATGTTGGTCCCGCCGCCCCCGACGAGCTGGACCTGGCGGGCGGAGGTGACCCGCTGGACGGGCGCCACCGCGGTATCGCAGGCCAGCACGCGGACCTGCCTCGCCAGCCCGAGGGACCGCAGCAGCCCCTCGACCTCGGCCAGCACCATGGCCAGCAGTTCCGCGCTCATGCTGCCCGACGTGTCGCAGACCACGGCGACCTCGGGCACCGGTCGGCGCAGTGCCGGGAGCACCACGCTGCCCGCCACCGCGGACCGCCGCGACGGCCGCCGGTAGGAGTAGTCGACCGCTCCCGACACCTCGAAGACGGCCCGGCGCAGCTCGGCGGCGAGCACCTTCCGCCAGTCGACCCGCGGGCTGAGGACCTCCTCCGCCCAGCGCAGCATCCCGGCCGGCACGTTCCCGGCCAGCTTGGCGTGCGAGATGACGTCCTGCGCGACCTGCCGCCGCAGCAGGTCCGCCTGCCAGTCCGGCAGCCCCCCCGGCTCCTCGCCGGGCCGCGGCACCCCGTCCGCGCCGCTCCCGCAGTCAAGCCACCGGCCCTCCGCATCCCCCTGTCTTTCTTGAGCCGAACGATCCGTGGTTCCTCCCCCGCGTCCGCCCTGCGGCCCAGAAGCAGGGCGCCGTCCGGCCCGCAGCGCGGCGAAGTACTGCTCGGCCAGCAGCCCGTCCTCGGCGCCGAGGTCGCGGGGGAGCACCGGGTGCCCGGGCAGGTCGAGCCCGGCCGGCACCAGGTCGTCGTTGATCTCGGCGTCCGCGGCCCGGACCCAGTCCCGGGCCTCGCCCGCGGCGACGCCCGCCGCCTGAGCCCGCTCCCCGTGGGTCCGCAGCAGGTGACAGACGTGATGGATGAGCACGCTGCCCAGCTCCGCCGGGGTCCACGGCCCGGTGACCTCGGGATCCGCGCGCAGCCGCCAGTTCTCGTCCACCGACACCGTCCCGCTGCCGGGGTCAGCGATCACCTGCGCCCCGAACACCCCGGTAGCCAGGTAAGGAAACCGCGTCGCCGCCCACAATCGTGCTGCTGCGAGCTGTGCTAGCCCGGGGGGACGACCCCCCAGAATCCCCCCGCTCATGGGGGGGCTCCCCGCCCCCCCATACCCCCCTGGCCCCCTCGGCCCCCGCTCACGGGGGAGATCCCGCGCCTCCTGGGGCCCCAAGCAAGCCGGCGTCGCGTAGGACGGGGGCGAACAGGCGGATCTCGGCGGGCAGGGCGGCGCCTTCCGGGCGGCACTTGGCCAGCACGCGGGCGGCCACGGCCGCCACGTCGGGCGCCGCGGCCTCGCCGGCCGCGGCGAGGCCGAGGACCTGCCAGCCGGCCGCCCAGCGTTCCGGGGTCGGGTTCGCCGCGACCGCGGCCGCGACCGCGGCCAGGGCGGCGTACGCCCGGTCGCCTCGTTCCGGCAGCCGGAACGAGGCCGGGTCGGCGAGGACCGCCTCCGGGTCGGGCAGGTCCATCTGCACCAGCCAGGCCAGGAACTCCACGCCCGCGCCGTCGCCGACGGCCCCGGCGATCAGGGCCGCGCGCGCGTCGTCCGACGCGCCCGACGCGCCCGCGGCGGCCATCAGGCGGGCCGCCATGTCCCAGGTCCTCGGGGATGGCCAGCCGCGCCCCGCCGTCGCCGGGTCGGACGGAGGTGCGCAGGCCAAAGCCGGCCTGACGTGCAGGAACGCGGCGACCAGGCCGCGGGCCATGATCTGCTCCGCCTCCCAGCCGTCCGGCAGCAGCGGGACGACGGGTGCCGCCCAGCCGCCCGCGAGCCCGTCGGCCACCGCCCGCGGGTCGGTCCGCCAGGCCAGGTGGCACAGCCGGTTGGCCAGCGGCGCGGACAGGTCCCAGCCGTCGGCGGCCTGCTCGGGCGGGTTGGCCGCCGCGACGACCGCGACCTCGTCGGGCAGGATGAGATCGCCGACGGCGCGCTCGAGCACGACGCGCAGCAGCGCGGCCTGCACGGCGGGCGGCGCGGTGGAAAGCTCGTCAAGGAACAGCAGGCCGCGCCCGGCCTCGGCCAGCCGGCGCGCCCACGCCGGGGGAGCGAACCTGACCCCGTCGCCCACCACGATGGGCAGCCCGGCGAAGTCGGAAGGCTCCCTGATCGAGGCGATGACCGTCTCGCAGGGCAGGCCCATCGTCTGCGCCATGGCCCGGATCGCCGACGTTTTCCCGGTGCCAGGCGCGCCCCACAGCAGCACGGGCACCCGGGCCGCGACCGCGACTCCGAGCGCCTCGGCCGCCGGGTTCGGGCCGGGGGTGACGCTCACACTTCCCAGTGTGGGGCATGGCCGGCACCGTCGCCGCCATCGTGGACGTCGAGCGGCTCGGGCTCCGTGCCGGGCGCGCGCAGCCCGAGCACCCGGGTGGCGGGCCAGCCGGGCCGCTCCACCGCCACGACCAGGCGCCGGCCGGTCAGCGCGAGCCCGCACGCCCACACCCGGGCCAGCCACCAGGCCGGCAAGGCCACCCGCAGCCGCCGCTGCTCGCCCCGCCCGGTCATCTCGACCGAGCCCCAGCCCGGCCCCGTATGCAGCGACACCACGACCTGATCGGGGTCGATCCCGAGCCATCGCTCGGCGACGGGGGCCAGCGCCGGCCATCGCGGCGGCCAGGGCCGGCCGGGCCAGGGCGTCCGGGTCGTCCACCGCGTCCGCGTGCGCCGCGGCGACCTGTCCGGCCAGCCGGACCTGGAACCCGTAGCCGAGCGCGAGCAGCGACAGCATGTCGGTTCTGCGCTGGCGCACCTTCTCGAGCTCCTCGCCGATACGCTGCCGCCGGCCGGACACCACCCCTGGCATGGACTGGGCGGCCGGCCGCCGCGCCGGCCCGTGCAGCTGCCAGGGGCGCAACCTGCCCGCGCCGGTCGGCGGGCTCCCCTGCACGGCGGCCACGTCGTCCCAGCTGACGCCGATCTCGTCGGCCGCGTCGCGCGGCCCGATGGCCAGCACGGACAGGTCGTCGGCGTGCCGGCCCCAGGCCTCGGCCACCTCGACGCACCGGGCCTTCTCCCCGCCCAGGGCGGCGAGCACAAGCTCGGCCTCTTGGTCGGGATGTTCGGTTAGCCGGAGCGAACCAGCCTCCCAGGCGATGGTGTGCGTGCCCGCCCCGCAGGGCACCCGGGCCTCGCAGCGGGGCAGGCAGGCGAACCACGGTTCGTTCGGGATGACGGTCACGGCGGGTACCCCCAGCGCAGCGGCACGGTGGCGCGGACCTCGGCCGAACGCCAGGCGGCCGCCACCTCGATCCAGGCCGTCGAGCGGGCCAGCGGCGGGACGAGCTTCAGCCGCAGCATGTACTCGCCGTCGGCGTAGTCCGCGCCGACCACGCCCGCGACGTGCCACCGGCCGGCGCTGTCGCGCAGCCACACCGAGACGGGGACGCTCTCTATGCCTGGCAGCCAGGTCTCGCCCTCGTCAAGCCCGCCGACCAGCAGGTGCCCCCTGGTTTCCCCGTCGGTGTTGTGCAGGCCGAGCAGGGCCAGCCGGATGCCGTCCAGCGCGGGGAAGGCGGCGGCCACGGCGGCGTGACCGTCGCGGGCCGGCGCCGTGTTCGGCTTCCTGCGCTGGTAGTGCGCGAGCACGCTGAGCCACGCCTCGGGCAGGTCGGCCGCGGGCCCGGGCAGGCCGTGCCCGCCGACCCGCAGGCTGGCGCACAGCGCGGCGAGCTGGCCGGGGACGGTGCTGAGCGGCGAGAGGACCTCGGCGGCCTCGAGCGCCGCCACCACGTCGCCGAGCCCGGCGGCCATGGCGTTGAGCGGACCCTTGACCACCGCGGAGAGCTGCAGCCGCAGATCCTGCGGGTACTCCGCCGCGGTCACCAGCATCCGGTCCGCGACCGTATTCAGCAGGTGCTCCCCGGCGCTGCGGCCGGTCCGCGCGGCGGGCGCCCCGGCGCCGTCCGGGCCCGCGGCCGATCCGGAAACCGATGGAGCCGATGGGGCTGACGGAGCCGACGGGACCGACGGGGCCGGCCAGGCCTGCGGGTCCAGGCTGATGCGCACCGCGGGCTCGCCCGGAGCGGAGAAGTCGAGCCAGCGCGTCTGCTCGGGCGGTTCGGGAAGCACCTTGATCTCGCCGGCCCAGTCGGGGCCGCTGCTGAACATGAAATCCAGCCGGTAGCGGTGGCCCTGGTCGTCCGACGCCGAGAACAGCTTGGGGAACACCGCGTTGTGCATGGCGGCGCCGTACCGCACGGGGTCGACGCGACCGTGGTACCGCCAGGTGACGGTAAACCGCGCGCCCCCGGCGGTCTGCGCGTAGGCGAGGAGGTTCAGTTCGCCGGACAGGTTCCCGTCGTGGAACGGCGCCGTCACCCCGAGCGGCAGGAAGCGGTCAGGCCCGGCCTGCACCGGGCCGCCTGGCCCGGACCCGGTCCGGGCCCGCGCATGCACCCGGCCCGCGGCCAGCCCCGGGCGCGCCAGCAGCAGCACCCCCGGGTCGGAGTGCTGCCGAACGCCCACGGCGATTGCGAAGTCGGCCAGGATGTCCTCGGCGGTCGCGACGTCGAGCGCGTGCACCGCGGTCAGCGCCTGCGCCACCCGCCCCATCCGGGGGAAGCCCGCGACGGAGCTGTCGGCGGACCACGCCCCGCCGGACACGGGCTTGGCCGCGGCGGCCGCCTCACGCATCTGGGCCTCGGCCAGCAGCCGGAAGAACGTCTCCGCGCCCTCGCGGTTCATGTTCTCAAGTGTGGCCCCTGCGCGGAGTAAGGCGGCTCCCTCACGCAGCCGGGCCGGGCGCCTCAGGCGGAGGCGCCCACCTGCTGAGGCGGCGACGCCTCCGAGGACGTCCAGCAGCGGACGATGTCGCGCATGGAAAGCAGCCCGGCCACGTCGCGGCCCTCGACCACGACCAGGTGCCGGAACCCGCCGCGGACCATCGCCGCGGCGGCCTCCTCCAGGGTCCAGTCGGGCGAGGCGTAGACCAGGTCTTCCGTGCGGTGCTGGGCCACGAGCTCGGCGTCGGGATCCTCGCCCGCCGCGATCGAGTCGAGCAGGTCACGTTCGGTGAGGATGCCGATGCCCGCGTGCTCCGAGTCGATGACGACCGCGGCGCCGATGCGCCGCGCGGACATCATCCGCGCCGCCTGCCGCAGCGTGTGCGCTGGCCCGATGGTGAGGACAAGGTGGGACATGCCGTCTCGAACCTTCACGGGTGACAGACCCCCTGGTTCAGGTGCTTGTGAATTTGTGACAGACCACAAGCATCCGTGATAACCCGGCATAGAGCAAGGCCCCGTTACCTGGAAAGCTGGGCCAGCACCTCGTCGTGCAGGTGACCGTTGGTGGAGACCGCGCTGCCCGCGTCGGGCCTGGCCTCGCCCTCCAGCGAGGTGAACTGCCCCCCCGCCTCGGTGACGATGATCTGCAGCGCGGCCAGGTCCCACAGCCTCACCTCGGGCTCCGCGGCGATGTCGCAGGCGCCCTCGGCGACCAGCATGTGCGACCAGAAGTCGCCGAACGCCCGTGTCCGCCACACCGACTTAGCCAGGCCGATGAAGTTGTCGAACAGCCCGCGCTCCGCCCACCCGCCCAGGCCCGAGTAGGACATCGAGGCGTCGCCGAGCTTGGTCACCCCGGACACACGGCACGGCGACGCCTTCGTCAGGCTGCGCCCCGTCCACGCGCCGCCGCCCAGCGCACCCCACCACCGCCGGCCGAGGGCCGGCGCCGACACCACGCCCACCACCACGTCCGGCCCGTCCATCAGCCCGATCAGGGTGGCCCAGACCGGGACGCCGCGGACGTAGTTCTTCGTCCCGTCGATCGGATCGAGCACCCAGCACCGAGGGCCGAAGCCGGACCGGCCGAGTTCCTCGCCGAGCACCGCGTCGCGCGGCCGCGCCCTGCGCAGCACGTTACGCAGCGACTCTTCGGCCGCCTGGTCGGCATCGGAGACCGGCGTGAGGTCAGGCTTGGTCTCGACCCGCAGGTCGAGCGCCCGGAACCGCCTGGTCGTGATGTCGTCGGCGGCGTCCGCGAGGACGTGCGCGAAGCGCAGGTCGTCGTCGTAACGTCTTGCCTGGTCGTCATGGTGCTGCATCGGTCTGAGAGCCAATCCTGGGAGCCTTAGACGTTGTTCAGGCGATTCTCCCGCCTGCTAGAGCGCGGTCCATCGCGGTGGGTGCCTTCGTCACGGTATCGGCGATCAGGTGCCGGTACACAGCCCGCGTGACATCCGAGTTGACGTGCCCGGCCGCGTCGGCGATGTCCTCGATGGCCACGCCGTTGCTCGACGCGATGGAGACAAACGTGTGCCTGGTCTCCCTGGGCTGCCAGTCACGGCCGATGCCAGCGGCTTCGCAGACCTCCCCCGGATGCCGAGACCGGGTGCTGAGCGGCCTACTGCTACCGCGCCGAAGATGCCGCGCCCGTGATCGCGGATCATCTTGGCGCGCGCCGCGGCCGGCCCGTCATATCTGCTTGTACTGATAGAGCGGCAGGCCGTACTCGTCCGCAATCGCGGTCCACAGCGCGGCGAAGGCCTTCTTGTCCCTCGTAGCCTGCTCATCGGGCACCATTGCGGCCTGGTAGCTGGCGTCGGACTGGTAGTTGGTGCTGCATCCGTGCGAGATCTCGTCTTGTGTCCAGTTGGCGAAGTCCTGGTCGGCCTGGCCGGATGCCTGCCAGGCGGCGGTGAGGTCCTGCAGCATCGAGGCGGGCAGGGTCGAGCGGTCCGGCAGGGCGGCGAGCTGGCTCAGCAGGGCCTGGCGTGACGACACGGCGTTGCTGAAGATTGTCTCGTCCTGGCTCAGGCCAGGCGAGCAACCCTGGACATCGCTGACGGCCTGCGTAACCGCAGCCCGGTCCGTACCGCTATGGGCCAGCAACGCGGCCAGGGCCTGCGCCGCCTGCCGACGCGGCGGCACCGCGGGTGAGGACACGGCGGAGGACGAGGGGGAAGACACGGCCGAGGACGAGGGGAAAGACGCGGCGGAGGACGCGGGCGCAGCGGCCGTGGACGACGGCCCGACCGCCGCGCTCCACCTCTGGCCATTCCATCGCAGGATCACGGCACTGGCCCCGGCGCCGCCGACGGCCCAGGCATCGCTGCCGGAAAGAGCCGTCACGCCCGAGAAGGCGGAGCGGGTTCCGGGGTACTGGCTGGGCACCCGCGTCCAAGCGGTGCCGTTCCAGCTCAGCATCAGCATCCTGGCGCTGGTGCCGGTGCCGGTGTAGCCGACCGCCCAGGCGCGACCGTCGGACGCGGCGGCAACGCTGTCAAGGTAGCTGCCTGCGGGGCTCGGATTGGGCACCCGCGTCCAGGCCGTGCCGTTCCAGCGCAGGATCAGCGGGGTGGTGGTGCTGGTGGCGCTGTAGGCGTCGCCGACCGCCCAGGCACTGTCGGCGGAGGCGGCGGCCACGCCGGTTATCTGGCTGTCCGTTCCCGGGCTCGGGCTGGGTACCGGCGTCCAGGCCGTGCCATTCCAGTGCCAGATCAGCGTGCTGACGACGTCGGCGGCGCTGATGGCGTAGCCGAACGCCCAGGCGCTGCTGGCCGATAGGGCGGCCACGCCGTCAAGGGTGCCCATCTCCGGGCCGGGGTTTGGCCACTGCGTCCAGGTCGTGCCGTTCCACCGAAGGATCAGCGGATACGCTTCCAGGTTGCTGCTGTTTGTGGTGTACCCGACCGCCCAGGCGCTGTCGGCAGAGGTGGCGGTCACGCCCATGAGCTGGGCGTACCCTGGGCTCGGGCTGGGCGCCCGCGTCCAGGCGGTGCCGTTCCAGTGCAGGATCAGCGTCCTGGTGCTTTTGAAGGTGCTGGTGCCGGTGCAGCCGGTGCAGCCGACCGCCCAGGCGCTGCCGTCGGATGCGGCGGCCACGCCGGTGATGAGATGGTCTGTTCCCGGGTCGGGGCTGGGCACCTGCGCCCAGGTCGTGCCGTTCCAGCGCAGGGTCACGGTCTTGGCGCATTCGGTGCCAGTGCAGCCCACCGCCCAGGCGCTGCTTGCGGACACGGCGGCCACGCCCGTGAGGCCGGCGCTGATGGCGAGCGGGGCGGCCGGCCTCGCGGACCCGGTATGGGTCGCCACCACGGCCGCCACGACCGCGACCGCGACGCCGGCCGCAGCGGCCGCCTTGACCGAGCTGATGTGCCGGGGCCGGATCAGTCGGCGCAGCCGGACCCAGTGCACGGCGGTGCCCTGCACGGCGGCCGGACCGCCCGCCGGCCACAGCGCGGCCAGCAGCAGCGCCGCCGCGGCCAGCCCGGACCGGCCGCGGTCCTCCCAGCCCGGCCCGTACGCGCCCCCGGCGACCGCCCGCAACTCGGCCACCAGCGCGGCCCCGTCGGCCGGACGGCCGCCGGGGTCCTTAGCCAGCCCGGCGGCCACCAGCGGGCGCAACGGCTCGGGCACCGGCTCCAGCGGCACCGGCGCGGCCGCATGCTGGTACAGCAGATGCTCGGCGGTATCCCCGGCGAACGGCGGCCGGCCCGTCAGGCACTCATAAAACGTGGCCGTGGCCGCGTACACATCGCCGGACGGGCTGGCCGGGCCCCCGCCGAACTGCTCCGGCGGCGCGTACGCCAGCGTGCCCGCCGCCATCGCCGGCCGGTCCCCGGCCCGCGCCGCGATCCCGAAGTCGGTCAGCTTGCTGGCCCCGGCGCCGTCGACCAGCACGTTCTCCGGCTTGTAATCCCGGTGCACCACCCCGCGCCGGTGTGCTGCGGCCAGCCCCAGCAGCGAGCCCTGCAGCACCACCAGCGCCGCCTCCGCCGTGGTGTGGCCCTGGCGGGCCAGGATCTCCCGCAGCGACACCCCCTCGACCAGCTCCATCACGATCGCCGCCCCGGACGGCGACTCCACGTACTCATACAGCCGGACCACGTTCGGGTCCGCCACCGAGGCCAGCACCGCCGCCTCGCCGCGGAACATCACCGCGAACTCCGGGTCGGCCAGCAGCTCAGCGCGCAGGTACTTGATCGCCACCCGGGTCCCGGACGCGTCATGCCGGGCCAGCACTACATCACCGAACCCGCCCGAGCCCAGCGCCTTCACCCCGGTGTATCCGGGAACATCCCACTGCTGCGCCATAAGGTCCCCCGCCCATCGCCCGCCACCCTGACCCTGGCATCCGGCCGGCGGCAGTCCCCTCCCAGGGCCCCCTGGCCCGCATCCGGGCCAGGCAAACCCCCTACCTGATGACCGGCTCAGCATGATCCGGGCGCAGGTGCCCTGTCAATCCCGGATCGCGGCTCGTCAGGGGTGCCGCCCATGAGCACCTCCCCGGCGCTGCTGACGGCGCACCAGGTGGTGCCATCGGCGCTGAACCCGTGGTAGCCGCCGGCCAGCTATTGAGCACGACGCCCCGCCAGCTCAGATGACTTGCAGGGCAACGGCCTGGCGGTGATATCACGGGGATGGGCGTCTACGGGCGAATGCCCCGGCGCGAGCCGTAAGGAGGGCTGGCGGGGTTGCGACCCCGGATAGCCAGGGCTGCGCCACCCGCGAAACGGTACCGCCTGGGATATCTGGCTGGCCAGCCAGGACCCTCTCGGGTCATACTGGCGCTTATGGTCCGCGGTGCCGAAGGGCTGCTCGCCAACCCGCCCGACCAATTGCGGGCCTTCGTCCGCGACGGCCGGATCACGATAGTCCCGGCCAAGCGCACCCGGCGCCGCCTGCTGCTCGACCATGTGGCGCAGGCGTTCGAGCCAGGGCGCAAATATCCCGAGTCAGCCATCGACGAGATCCTCAAGACGGTCGCGGACGATCATTGCGCGCTGCGCAGGTACCTTGTAGATGAGGCGTTCCTCTCCAGGACCGCCGCGGGCATCTACTGGCGCGTAGGGGGCACCGTCGATGCGTAACAAGCTCTTTTCGCCGAACGAGCGGTGGTGCTTCCCCGAGAGCCCGTCCTCGGCCGGGGTGGCTGACCGGGACAAGTGCTTCCCCGAGCGCCCGCCCCGCCTGCCCGGCCAGGATCCGGATGACCGGGGCTGTTTCCCCGAGAGTCCGCCGCGCGGCCGCCGCCGACCCTTCGACCGGCCCATCGACCTGATCCTGCCGCGCTAGTCGGGAGCGCCCTCGCGGCTGCGCAGTAGCCGGCGCAGCGAGTCCAGCCGCGCCTCCGCGTGATGCTCGCGCGCCCAATCGTCAAGGCAGCACCCGGGGGACAGGTGATCGCACCCCGGCGGGCACCGCGCGGCGCCCTCGGCCAGGTCCCCGAACGCCTCCACCACTCGGGCCTCGCTCACGTGCCCGAGCCCGAAACCGCGCAGCCCGGGGGTGTCGATGAGCCACCCGCCGGCCTGCCCGCCGCGCGCCGGGGGCAGCGACAGGGCCACCACGGAGGACGAGGTGTGCCGGCCACGCCCGGTCACCGGGTTGACCGTCCCTGTCGTCCGGGCCGCCTCGGGGACGAGGATGTTCACCAGCGTGGACTTGCCGACCCCCGACTGGCCGATCATGACGCTCACCCGCCCGGCCAGCGCGGTATGCAGCCGGGACAGCGTGCGGGGCGGGAGCGGGCGCCTGGTGGTCAGCATGGGCAGGCCGAGCGGCGCGTAGAGTGCGCGGACCTTGCGCGGTGACGTATAAGGGTCCAGGTCCGCCTTGGTCAGCAGGATCAGCGGGTCGAGCCCGGCGTCGTAGGCCGCGACCAGGCACCGGTCCACGAAGCGGAGCCTCGGCGGCGGCTGGGCCAGCGCGCAGACGATCACCATCTGGTCGGCGTTGGCGACGATGACCCGCTCGGCCGGGTCGGTGTCGTCGGCCGAACGCCGGAGGACGCTAGTGCGCGCCTCGACCCGGACGATCCTGGCCAGCGACCCCTCGGCGCCCGAGGTGTCCCCGGCCAGCGCGACCCGGTCCCCGACCACCACGCTGCGCGGGCCAAGCTCGCGCGCCTTCATGGCGACGACCAGCCGGTCCTCGGCCATGCACCCGTACCGGCCGCGGTCGATGCTGGTCACGAAGCCCTCGACCGCGGCCTCGTGTGCGGGCCGGCGCCTGGTGCGCGGCCTTGAGCTGCGCCCGGGCCGGACCCGGACGTCGTCCTCGTCGAGCTGCGCGTAGCCGGGCCGCGGGCTCAGGGGGCCAGCCCCACCATCTGCGGCCAGATCTCCGTGAATTCGGGGAACGTCTTGGCTACGGTCTCGTACCCGGCCACACGGAGGCCGGGTACGGCCAGGCCGAGCACCGCCGCGGCCATCACCATCCGGTGGTCGTCGTAGCTGCCGAACGGCTCGCCGGCCGCGCGCAGCGGCCTCGGCCTGATCGCCAGCCCGTCGGGCAGCTCGGTGACGTCACCGCCGAGCGCGTTGATCTCCTTGGCCAGCGCGGCCAGCCGGTCGGTCTCGTGGCCGCGCGTGTGCGCCAGCCCGGTGAAGGTCGACGGCGCGTCCGCCAGCGCGGCCACCGCGGTCAGCACCGGCGCGAGCTCGGCTACGTCGCGCAGGTCCGCGCTGACGCCGCGGACGGCGCCGGTGCCCGACACGGTCAGCCCCTCCGCGCCGAACTCGTGCCGCGCGCCCATCCGGGCCAGCACGTCCAGGATCGGCCCGGCCGCCTGCAGGCTGTCCCGCGGCCAGCCCGGCACGGTGACCGTCCCCCCGGTCACCAGCGCCGCGGCCAGGAACGGCCCCGCGTTGGACAGGTCGGGTTCGACCGTGACGGCCCCCAGGTTGAGCCGGCCGGGCCGGACCCGCCACGTGTCGGGCCGCCCGGACGGGGGGGCGGCGGAGGCGCTCACGTCGGCGCCCGCCGCGCGGAGCATGCGGACGGTCATCGCGATGTGCGGGGCCGAGGGGACGGGCGGGCCCTCGTGCCTGATCTCGACGCCCTCGCCGAACCTCGGCGCCGCCAGCAGCAGCCCAGAGACCAGCTGCGAGGACGCGGAGGCGTCCAGGGTGACGGGGCCGCCGCGGACCGCACCGCGCCCGCGCACGGTGAACGGGACCGCGCCGCGCCCGCCGTCGTCGATGTCGGCGCCTAGCCGGCGCAGCGCCGCCAGGATCGCGCCGACGGGACGCAGGCTGGCCCGCGCGTCCCCCTCGAAGCGGACCGTGGCCCGCGTGAGCGCCGCGACCGCGGGCAGGAAGCGCATGACGGTGCCGGCGTTGCCCACGTCCACGCTCACCGGCGAGCCCGCGGGCGGCTGCCCGGGGGTGACACGCCAGCTCGTTCGGCTATCAGGGTTTTGGTCTGGCCCTTCGTCGGCGATCCGCGCGCCCAGCGCGCGCAGCCCGCTGGCCGCGAGCGCGGTGTCCCTGGCGTGCAGCGGGTTCGCGATCAGGGATGCCGAGTCGCTGAGCGCGGCCAGGACCAGGGCGCGGTTGGTGATGGACTTGGACGCGGGCAGCGCGATCCGCGCGCTGACCGGCCCGTTCGCGGCGGGAGCAGCCCAGGTCCGGTCCTGGTCGTCACCGGTGTGCATACGCTTGAGCGTATAGGTGTGGGTGCTCGGATGGGCCCGCCCGGGTTTGGCGAACCTGGATTCCGGTTATGAACTGCCAATCCAGGCTTAACGGGACGTGTCTGGATTCCATCCTCTCGAGGAAGAGTTCATGTGCGGTCGGTTCGTGTCGGCGCGTAAGCGCCTTGAGCTCCTCGAGGAGTTCGACATCGAACGGGACCGCGTGCCCGAGGGGCCCGACTACGAGCCCGAGCCCGACTACAACGTGGCCCCGACCAAGCGGGTGTTCGCGGTCATGGAGCGCCCCGCCCGCGACGAGGAGCCGCAGGCCCGTGAGCTGCGGGTGATCCGCTGGGGCCTGGTTCCCGCCTGGGCCAAGGACGCCTCGGGCGGCGGCAGGCTCATCAACGCGCGTGCCGAGACCGTGGCGGTCAAGCCGGCGTTCCGGCGCGCCTTCGCCAAGCGCCGCTGCATCCTTCCCGCCGACGGCTACTACGAGTGGCAGCCGGTCACCGAGGAAGGCAAGCAGCGCAAGCAGCCCTACTACATCTACCGGAAGGACGGTGGTGCGCTGGCCTTCGCCGGAATCTACGAACTCTGGCGAGATGAGGCACTCCCTGCTGATCACGAGCGCGCGTGGCTGTGGACGGCCGCGATCATCACGACCCAGGCGACCGACGACGTTGGCCAGATCCACGATCGCATGCCCATGGTGATAGCGCCGCAGGCCTGGGCCGACTGGCTGGATCCCGGCACCAGTGACCTTGGCCAGCTTCAAGCGACGATGCTGCCCGCCATGGCCGGCGGCCTGACGTCACACCCTGTATCAATGGCTGTGAACTTCGTGCGGAACAACGGACCCGAGCTCATCGAGCCGCTGCCCGTGGCGGGCAGCGATGGTTCCGCGTTGGCCTCCGCCGACAAGGAGCGGCCGCCCGGCGAGTTGTTCTGAGTCCGCGGCGCGGCCGCGGCTCGCGCGAGCCTGGGCTGCCTATCGCACGCGGACGGGAGGCGAGGACACCAGTGGAGCTTACCGTCGCCCGTAAGCGCCTCGAGGAGATGCGCGACGACCTTGACCGGTCGATATCCATCCTGCAGGGCGAGCGCCCGGCGCCGCTGGCGGGCGCGGGTTACCCGCAGGATCCGGCCGACGCGGGATCCACCCTCTCCGAGACCGACCGCACCGAGGCGATCCTCCACTCGGCCCGCGCCCAGCGAGCCGGAGTGGTGGCCGCGCTGGCCCGGATCGAGGAGAACAGCTACGGCAAGTGCGTCGACTGCGGGCAGGAGATCCCTGAGGGCCGGCTCGACGCGCGGCCCGACGCCGCCCGCTGCGTCGGCTGCCAGGGCAAGTACGCCCGCCGTCGCTAACCCCTCAGCCAGCACCATCATCTGCCGGCTTGCAGGCCGAGATCACGAGCTGCGCGCCCACCGACTCATCGCAGGCGGCGGCCAGTTCGGCGCGCACCAGAGCGCGCAGGCTCGCTGGGTCTTCGGCCAGCGCGCGCGTCACCATCGACTCGGAGAACACGGTCCGCGGCCTGATCCAGTTCACCAGCAGGCCTGCCCCGCCTAGAAGCTCGCGCGCCTGGTCGGGGCCGTAGCACCGGGTGATCGTCCCGTCCGGCCAGGGCACGAGCACCACCTCGGCATTCGGGAGGTCGACCAGGTGCGGCCAGCGGCTCTGGCCCGCGAGCACCGCCATGCCGAGCACGAGCGAGTCGACGCAGGCCAGCACTCGCCCGCCCGGGCGTAGCACGCGGGCGATGTCGGCGATCAGGGCCTCGGCGCCCAGGTGGGTGGACAGCGCCCGGTCCTCGGCGAGGACGCCGTCCGCGCAGCCGTCGGGCAGGAAGGACAGCCGCGAGGAGTCGGCGATCAGCGGGAAGATCCGGCCCCGCGGGCCCGCTCCCGTTCCGTGCGCGGCGCCGCCCGGCGCCGTCGCCCCGCCGGCCGGGCGCCCGGCCGGGGCGTCCTCGAGCACGCGCAGCACCGTGTGCCCGGCCCGGGCGGCCAGTTCGGCACTCGGCGCGCGCGGCCCCGAGACGTCGACCAGGACCTGCCGGCCCGGCGGGAGCCAGGCCGCGAGCTGCGCCCGCGCCACCGCCTCGCAGAAATGGCGGTAGCCCGGCAGGTGACCGGTATCCGGCGTGGTCGTCGCGCTGACCGCCTGCTGCACGGGCGCTGAGCTCCTGACTGGACGCCTCCGCAGAAAGACGCCCACCCCCATCGTTCCCACTCAGGCCCTAGTCGTCACCTATTCCCCCCGGCCGGCCCGGGGCCGGTCGGGGGCCAGGGGGTACGGGGGGCGGGCAGCCACCCGTGCCGGGGGGATTCTGGGGGGTCGTCCCCCCGGGCTAGCACTGCGGAATGACAGCCTGCGCCAACGTGTTGAACGCGGCATGGCAGTCGTAGTCGCCTCGCCTCCTCGCGCCACGCTGGCGGTAGCTCCCTTCCCGGGCACGGTATCCTCCCCATACGGTCCGCAGCCGCCCAGCCCGGCCTGGCGCTGGCCGAAGGAGGTGGGTCCCGTTCCCGAGACTCTCGAACAGCGCGGCGAGCGCTTCGAGCAGGAGGTGCTGCCGTACCTGGATCAGCTGTACTCCGCAGGGCTCCGGATGACCCGCAACCCGGCGGACGCCGAAGACCTGGTGCAGGAGACGTTCGCGAAGGCCTACGCGTCCTTCCACCAGTTCCAGCAGGGCACGAACCTGAAGGCGTGGCTGTTCCGGATCCTGACCAACACCTTCATCAACAGCTACAGGAAACGGCAGCGCGAGCCGCAGCGGTCGGGCGCGGAGGATGTCGAGGACTGGCAGCTGGCGCGGGCGGCCTCGCATACATCCGGGGGATTGAAGTCGGCCGAAGCCGAAGCGCTGGAACGGCTGCCCGATTCTGACATAAAGGAGGCGCTCCAGGCGCTCCCCGAGGAATTCAGGATTGCGGTCTACCTGGCCGACGTCGAGGGGTTCGCGTACAAGGAGATCGCCGACATCATGGACACCCCCATCGGTACGGTGATGTCACGTCTGCACCGCGGTCGCCGGCAGCTGCGTGACCTGCTCCAGGATTACGCTGCGGAGCGCGGCCTGGTCAAGGCAGGTTCCGAGGCTTCCCTGCCCGGAGAGGAAGGGCGATGAGCTGCGGAAAACCGCACGAGACCCCGTGTACAGAGGTGCTGGACCGGGTCTACGGTTACCTCGACGGCGAACTCGACGACCTGGACTGCGCGAAGATCCGCCAGCACCTGGACGAGTGCGGCCCCTGCCTGCGCGAGTACGGCCTGGAAGAGGCGGTGAAGCGCATCGTGGCCAAGCACTGCGGCTGCGACCCGGCGCCCGCCGAGCTGCGCGCGAAGATCCTCGTCCGCATCAGGGAAGTCCGGGCGTCCATCGAGTTCGCCGAGTAGCAACCCCCTGACCGTAAGAGCCTGATTTGCCGGGAAAGTGCAAATTGCGCGGCAAGTCGCACACTAGATTGCCTATTGTGACGGACGCTCTCACGATTTGTTTACGATGGGATTTTGGGCCTGCGAGATGCGATGTGGCCACGTTATCCTTGACTCTGGGCGATATCTGCTGAGCTGTAGGTAGTTGCACGTTAGGGAGGTCGGCTCCATGCGTCCCGGCGGAATTACTCCTGCGATGGATGAGGTACCCACGGGCTCGGCCTGTGCGGCAGCCTCCTCCAGGATCACGTGGGGGTAACAGCCTTGGAGCTTAGCTTGCGTTCCGCGCTCCTGCCCGGGAGGGGGAGGCGGCGTGGCTAGGCTCTCGTGGCCCGCGCGGCTGTACGTCGGCGCGATTGTCGCCGCTGCCACGGCGCTGCTGATCCGCGGCCCGTACGGCAACCTCACCTGGTGGCGCGAGGTCGCGGTGCTCGGCGTGCTCCTGGTGGTCTTCGAGTCGACGGCCACGCTGCTGCGGCCGAAGGAACTGGCGTGGTCGCCCAGCCCCATCGCCACCCTGGCGGCCGCGGTCCTGGTGGGACCGGTCGGCGCGGCGCTGGTCGGCGCCTGCACCCTGTTCGGGCTGCGGCGCGGTCCCTCGCTGATCCAGCGCGTGTTCAACGCCGGCATGCTCGCCCTGTCCGCCTACCTGGCGGGCCGGGCCTTCATCGCCACGGGCGGGCACGTCGGCATGCCGGGATCCGGGTCATTCCCCGGGGTGATCGGGCCCTTCGCGGTCGCGGCGGTGGTCCACGCGGTGACGAACCACGGGCTGCTCGGCGGCGTGCTCTGGCTGACCAGCAGCCGCGACGCCGAGGAGCGCCGCAGCTCCATCGGCATGAGCTTCGAGCTGGTCGTGTCCGACCTCGGATACGGGGCCTTCGGGCTGCTCATCGCCGCGCTCTGGAACGTGACCGGGCTCTTCGCGCCGGTGCTCGTGCTGATCCCGGTCGCCGTCGCCCGCTGGGCGATGACGCAGATGGTGGAACAGCAGCGCGCGTACCAGGCCGCGGTCGGGGCGCTGTGCCAGGCGGTCGAGACCAAGGACCTGTATACCCGCGGTCACAGCGACCGGGTGTCACGCGGGTCGGTCATGATCGCGCGCGAAGTCGGCATGCGCGGCGAGCGCGTGGAGGCGATCAGGTACGCGGGCATGCTGCACGACGTCGGCAAGCTCGGCGTGCCGACCAGGGTCCTGCAGAAGACGGGGAAACTGACCGAGGAAGAGTACGCGGCGATCCAGCTGCACCCGATGCGCGGGCTCGAACATCGTCAGGGAGATCGGGTTCCTCGACGAGGCCCTGGCCGGGATCATGCACCACCACGAGCGGATCGACGGCCGCGGCTACCCGATGGGCCTGGCCGGCGACGAGATCCCCGAGTTCGCCAGGATCCTCGCGGTCGCCGACGCGTTCGACTCCATGACGTCCACCCGGTCCTACCGCGGCGCACGCCCCGTCGTCGAGGCGATCGCCGAGCTGAGGAAGTGGGCGGGCACGCAGTTCGACCCGGCGTTCGTCGACGCCTTCGTGGCCGCGATCGGGCGGGAGGGCTGGCAGCGTCCCGAGCCCGGCGGCGCCCACGCCGCCGACCTGCCCGCGGCCCCGTCGCATGACCATGACGATCCCGGCTCGCCGCTGCGGGTGATCGCCCGTCAGCGCGATCAGGAACCAGCGAGCGAGCACGGGCCTTCGTCGCTGAGGCCGTGATGAGCGAACCACGACGCGAGCCGCGCAGGCGACCCTGGCCGGTGCGGGAGTCCGGGCAGCTGCTGCTCATCGCGGCGGCCGGGGTGGTCCTCGTGGCCTCGGTGGCGCAGACCGCAGTGGAGGGGGTCCAGGATGACCGCATCGCGGTGGCGTTCGGCGCGCTGATCGCGTTCGGCGAGGTCCTGCGGCTTAACCTGCCGGGGGACCGCGAGTCGGCGCCGATCGGGATCGCGGGGGCGCTCGCCTACGCCCTGCTCATCCGGGTGGGCGGCTTCCAGGTCCACCACAGCGCCGAGCAGGTGGTCACCATTACCGCGATCGGGATGATCGTCGGCGCGCTCCCGCACCTGGCCGTCGGCCGCCCGGCCAAGGTCAGCAGCATGGCCACGCGCCTGCTCTGCGTGGCGGCCGTCGCGTTCATCTTCCGCCCGCTCGCGGGCAACCGCGCCATCACCGGCCACTGGGGCCTGGCGTTCTCGCTGATGACCTCCCTGGTCCTGCTCGCCCTGCTGCTCGAGGCGGTGCTCACCGCCCTGATGCGCGTGGAGGAGCAGGGCGCCAGGTTCAAGGTGGCGCTAGTGGACGAGATGCGCGTCCAGCTGCCGCTGGGCGCCGCGGTCGGGGCCTCGGCCCTGCTCATCGCGTTCGCCGCCGAGACGATGGGACTGGCCGCGCTGGCCGTGTTCACCGCCCCGCTGCTCCTCACCCAGGTGGCCTTCCGCCGCTACGCCGGGATCCGGGCGACCTACCTGCAGACCGTGCGCGCGCTGGCCAAGGTCACCGAGATCGGCGGGTACGTGGAACCCGGCCACTCCGAGCGGGTGAGCAAGCTCGCCGTCGCCGTCGGCCGGGAACTCGGCATCCACGAGCCGGAACTGCTCGAGCTCGAATACGCCGCGCTGATGCACGACATCGGCCAGCTCTCGCTGCACGACCCGATCCCCGGCGGCGCCACGGTCCTGGCCGCGCCGCACGACCAGCAGCGCATCGCCGAGCTCGGCGCCGAGGTGATCCAGCAGGCGCAGGTCCTCGGCTCGGTCGCCGAGATCGTCCGCAGGCAGAACGAGCCCTACCGCGGCATAGAGGTGGCGCACGAGGGCCGCGGGCGCCACGCGGCCCCGTCCGCCTCGGCCGGGCCCTCCGGGCCGCCGCTGGGCAGCCGGATCATCAAGGCCGCGAATGCCTTCGACGACCTGGTGGGCAGCTCGCTTGACCCCGACCGCACGGCTGCGGCCGTCGAGCAGCTCCGGCTGGACACGGTCAGCGAGTACGACCCGGATACGATCGAGGCCCTGAGCCGGGTAGTGAACCGCCGGTCGGTCATCCAGCTCTGACCACCGACCGCTCACCCTAACGCCCCGCTGGCACCCCCGCCCGCCGCCAGCTCCACCACCCCCCAGCCAGCTCCACCGCCTTTAGCCAGCACCCCACCTCGAGCCCGCAACCCAGCCGTCGGCTAGCAACCCACCCTCCAGCCAGCTCCGCCACCCCGCCAGTAGGCTGGCTGGATGCTTGATTCGGTGCTCATCGCGAACCGGGGCGAGATCGCCAGGCGGGTCATACGCACGGCCCGCCGGACGGGGATCAGGGCGGTCGCGGTGTACTCCGACGCCGACGCGGATCTGCCGTACGTCCGGGAGGCCGACCAGGCGGTGCACATCGGCCCGGCCCAGCCCGCCCTCAGCTACCTGAACGCCGCGGCGCTCATCGATGCGGCCCGCAAGACCGGGGCGGCCTCGGTCCACCCGGGCTACGGCTTCCTCGCCGAGAACGCGGACTTCGCCCGGCAGGTCATCGCGGCCGGCCTCGTCTGGGTGGGCCCGGACCCGGCCGCGATCGAGCAGATGGGCGACAAGATCCGCGCCAGGAACCTGATGGAGCTGGCCGGGGTTCCGGTGTCGCCGGGCAGCCGCGAGCCGGTCACCGACGAGGCCGCGGCGCTCGCCGAGGCGGACAGGATCGGCTATCCCGTCATGGTCAAGGCCGCCGCGGGCGGCGGCGGGATCGGCATGGGCGTGGCCGCCGACCAGGCCGGGCTCCGGGCCGCCTTCGCCACGGCCCGCTCGCGCGCGGAGCGTTTCTTCGGCTCGCCGGAGATCCTGATCGAGCGGTACGTCGAGCGCGCCCGCCACGTCGAGGTGCAGATCCTCGGGCTGGCGGACGGGCGCGTGCTGGCGCTCGGCGAGCGCGACTGCTCGGTGCAGCGGCGCCACCAGAAGGTCGCCGAGGAGACTCCGTCCCCGGGCGTCTCGGCCGTGCTGCGCGAGCAGATGCTGGCCGCGGCCATCCGGGCCGGCCAGGCCGTCGGGTACCGGGGGGCGGGGACCGTCGAGTGCCTGGTTGACACGCAGGCCGACTCGTTCGTCTTCCTGGAGATGAACACCAGGCTGCAGGTCGAGCACCCCGTCACCGAGCTCGTCACCGGCATCGACCTGGTCGAGCAGCAGTTCCTCATCGCCGCAGGCGTTCCGCCCTCCTTCGACCCGGCCGCCGTCCGTCCCGCCGGGCACGCGCTCGAGCTGCGGGTCTACGCGGAGGATCCGGTCCGGTTCCTGCCGTCGCCCGGCACGATCACCAGGTGGGAGGAACCCTCGGGCGAAGGCGTCAGGGTGGACTCCGGTTACCAGGCGGGCAACACCGTGACGCCGTTCTACGACCCGCTGCTGGCCAAGCTCTGCGTCTACGGCGCCGACCGCGGGCAGGCGCTGGCGCGCGCGCGGGAGGCGGTCGCCGCCTTCGCCGTCGAGGGCCCCAAGACGAACCTGCCGTTTCACGCGGACCTGCTCGCCAGCCCGGATTTCGGCAGCGGGGACTACGATACGTCCCTGGTGGGCAAGCTGCGTCCCAGGTAGGACAGACAGGAGAGTCGCCGGTGGCTGAGATCCGCGCCGAGATGGTCGCGAACGTGTGGAAGGTCGTCGCGGCAGAAGGTGATCACGTCGATGACGGCGACACCCTGGTGATCCTCGAGTCGATGAAGATGGAGATCCCGGTCCTGGCCGAAGGCCACGGCGTGGTCGCCAGCATGCACGTCGCCGAAGGCGACGTGATCCAGGAAGGCGACCTCATCGCCGTCATCAGCTGACCCGGCGCGCCAGCCGCTCGTCGTGGATCAGCGGTGGGCGATCTTGGAGTCCCGTGCTCTAGGTGGCCGAGCCTCGCGCGAGGCGCGCCTTTGCCATCATGCCAGAGTTGACAGCCATTGCACTTTCCGACAGCTCGGCCAGCAGCTTGCCGAGTTCCACGAGGTCATCCAGGTCGGGGGTGGCATCCCCGTCGTCGAGGCGGTGCTGGGCCTCCCTCGCCGAGTTAAGCGCTTCGTGCAGAGCGCGATGTACGCCGATCGTCGTCGGGTCGGTGCTGCTCATGTCGCTCCTGTGCTAGGTCAGCGGCCTATGCTCGCTGCGTACGTCCTCACGATCACTGCCGGCCAGGATACGCAGAAATCGAATTCGCGTGGCCTGCACCCCCGGAAAATAACGAGCGGGCCCCGCCGCGGTTCATTATCCTGTGCACGTGCCTAGGCCCGGCTGCAGCCGCGCGAGCAGGCTGCGAACGAAGGCGACTACGCCAACCCTTGGCGTCCGCCGCTTCCTGAATGCGTCGGAGGAAGCGGCGGGAGACACGGCGCGTACCCTCCCTCCGTCTGCGGGGTGAGTTCCGGCACGCACTGAGTCCTCCTGCCTTGACAGGCCAAGAGGCACGCGATGCCCGGTACGAATCGCCCGGTACTGATACCTGCAGGTCTGAAGCATCCCAGGGTCCGGGAGTTCCTGGCCGTCAAGCGCCACCCGGCCAGCGGTGGCCTGCCGGGCGCGGTGACCCTCGAGGGCACGTGGATGCTCCGGCAGGCCCTGGTGGCCGGGGTGCGGCTCCAGGCCGTCTTTGTCTGCCCGGCGCTGCTCCAGGGAGCCGGCGGGCTGGCTCTGGCCGGGAAGGCCGTGGGCCTGGGGGCCGAGGGGTACGAGGTGAGCCAGAAGGTCCTGTCCCGCCTCGCCGACCGGGATGGCCCCGACGGCATCGCCGCCCTCGGCCAGGCCCGCCGGCCGACGTTCGGCGATATCCGCGTCGGCCGCCGCACCCGGGTGATGATCGCCGACGGCTGGGATCTGCCGGGCAACCTCGGAACGCTGATCCGCTGCGCCGACGGGGCCGGCGCGTCGGGGGTCGTCGTTATCGGGCCGGGATTCGGGCTGAGCCACCCGCTGGTCCTCAAGGCAAGCATGGGCGCCGCGCTGGCCATGCCCGTCGTGGCCGCCGACCGCCCGGCAGCCAGGCGATGGCTGCGGCAGCGCGGGTTCCGCATCGTCGCCGCCGATCCGGCAGGCAGCCGTTCTTACCGGGAGATTGACTACGGCGGCCCGCTGGCCATCGTCGTCGGAAGCGAACGGCGCGGCCTAGCCGGGGAGTGGCTAACCGCCGCCGACAGCATCGTCGCCATCCCGATGCTGGGCATCTGCGACTCCCTCAACGCCGCGGTCGCCGGAGCCCTCCTCCTTTACGAGGCGCTCGCCCAGCACGGCCATGAACCCCGGCACGCCGCGACGCGGTGTCCCGGGACCGCCCCGCCCGCCGACCGCTGATCGGGCTGGCAAATTCACAAGAAACCGAGCGGCCACCCTGCTTCGCTCCGGCCGTCGAGTCGTCGCGCCGTCCCGAGGCGCGAAGGTGACCTAGGTGCACGGCACCCGATGCCGCTGGCGCGGTGGTCAGGTGCCGAGCATGTCGGTGAGCTGCCGGGCGTTGACCTGGGCGTAGTTGCTGTAGCAGTTGTTGAACAGGACGTGGGTGACCTCCGCGCGGTCGGCCAGGCCGCGGATCCTGGCCGCCCAGTCGTCCAGTTCCTCCTCGGTGTACCGGTAGCCGAACCGCTCGTAGATATCCTTGCTGTCCCATTTGTCGGAGTGGCCGTGCATCCGGACCACGGCCAGGTCGCTGGTGGCGGCCAGCACGGGCGGGATCGAGCTGGGGTAGCCCTGCGGCATGTCCACGCACACGTACGGCAGCCGGCTGGCGGCCAGGAAGTCCAGCGTCTCGGCCTGGTTAGCCTCGGTCATCCAGGTCCGGTTGCGGAACTCCACGCATACCCGGTCCGGCGCGGCCCGGTCCGCGCAGGCCACGATGTACTCCTTGTTCGCCCGGGAGATCGGGAACCACGGCGGGAACTGCAGCAATATCGCGCCGAGTTTCCCAGCCCGGCGCAAGGGCTCCAGCGCGCCCAGGAACCGGTCCCACGCCTGGCCGGTCACCGACGGGTCGACGTCGGTGCGGTAGACCCGGTCCTTGCCGGACTTGCCTGCAGCCTCGCGCAGGTCGGCGGGCAGCGCCTTGACCGGAGTGGGATGCCCGGTGAACAGGCTGAACGCCTTGACGTTGAAGGTGAACCCGGCCGGGGTCCGCTCCGCCCAGTACGTGGCGGTCTGCTCGGCGGGCAGCGCGTAGTAGGTGGCGTCCACCTCGACCAGCGGGAACTGGCGGGCGTAGAACCGCAGCCGCTTGTCCGGCGTGTCCGCCTCGGGCGGGTACCAGCCGGACGCGATCAGCGTCTTGTCTGTCCACGACGCCGTGCCCACCCGGATCAGGGCCATACGCCCAGCCTAGGAGAAACAGCTCGGCTAGGTCCCGGGTGCCCTTCTGCCCCCTGCCGGAGCTGCCAAAAAGGTCGGGTGCGCAACCGCGTGCCCAGACCTCCTACTGGCCGAGGAGCCAGCGCCCGGGCCGGATGAGGTCAGATGCTTGGGCTGGCCCCCATGACCCGGGCGGGTAGGTACTGACTGCGGGCGGAGCGGATAGCAGCGGCTGGGCCGTGTCCCAGACCGCGGCGAGCCCGTCCGGGCGGGTGAACAGCGAGCGGTCGCCCAGCAGCACGTCGTGGATCAGCCGGACGTACGGCGGCAGCGGATCGGCGCCGTGCAGGCTGGCCAGCGGGATCGACGCGTGGGCCACGTCGAGCTCGAGCGCCGGGCCTGGCCTTTTGGCCACCAGGGACAGGTCGATTTCGCCGTCGCCAGCCATGGAGAAGCACAGCACGTTGGCGTAAGGCGGCAGCCGGCCGTCCAGCGGCCCGGCTGGCTCGCGGAGGATCAGGCTGACCCGCTGCGCCGACGCGGCCATCCGCTTGCCGGTGCGCAGGTAGAACGGCACGCCATCCCAGCGGGGATTGTCGACCCATAGACGGGCGGCGACGAAGGTGTCCCGGCTGGACTGCGGATCGACCCCCGGCACCTCCCGGTACCCGTCGAACTGCCCTAGGACCACCTCAGCCGGGTCAAGCGGCCGGAAGCAGCCGATGACCTTCTCCCGGGCATCTTGCAGATCGGCCGGGCCTAGGCTGGCGGGCGGCTCCATGGCGACCTCGGCGGCCACCTGGAACAGGTGGGTGACCAGCATGTCGAGCACCGCGCCCGTGGCGTCGTAGAACTGCGCCCGGTCCTCGATGCCGAGCGTCTCGGGCACGTCGATCTGCACCGACTCGACGTGCTCGCGGTTCCAGTACGCGGCCGACGACCCGTTGGCGAACCGCAGCAGGTGCAGATCCTGGGTGGCTTCCTTGCCCAGGAAGTGATCGATCCGGTACACCTGCTGCTCGTCAAGCACCGAACGGACGATCCGGTCCAGCTCACGGAAACTCGCCCGTGAGGTGCCGAACGGCTTCTCGTAGACCACGCGGGCGCCCGGGGCGAGCCCGTGCCGGCCCAGCGCCTCAGTCAGCCCAGCAAAGGCGGCGGGCGGCACAGCCAGGTAGCAGATGAGCTGCACGGCGCCGCCTAGCGCCTGGCGGGCGCTGCCCAGCACGTCCGGCAGGCTCCCGGGGTTGTCGACCGTGAACCCGCCGCCAGCGAAAAACAGATGCTGGGCGAAGGCCTCCCACGTTCCCGGCTCCGGCTCGGGGCCGAACTCGGCCAGCGCATCGTGGACGCGCGCGCGGAAGCCCTCGTCCGTGATGTCTCCGCGGCCATTGCCCACGAGCCGCCACTGCCTGGGCAGCAGCCCCTCGCCCGCCAGCCGGTAGAACGCCGGCAGCACCATCCGCCTGGCCAGGTCCCCGGTCGCCCCGAAAAGGACAAACACTGCCGGTCCAGAATCGCTGGCGAACCCGTCGTCTTGCTTGCGGTCCGTCACGCGTCCGCTCCTTAGTCGCTCACCCGGGTCAGTGGTCTACCTCATGTCCGTCACCCCGGCCGGGGCGGTGTGCCCGCACCTCACCGGAACGCTGAGACGACCTTAACCCCCTTGTTGCCGCTCGGGTTTGACCCGGACTGTTCTGGTGGGATTATCCGGTTCATGACAGATGGTTTCGTGATGGGCCCGGGCGAGGGCGAGGAGCTCGCCGAGCTGGTCGCCAGCACGACAGGCCCGCTCGACGCGGCGATCGCCGAGCTGCGCGCCCGGCATGACATCGAACAGCTCACCCCGCAGGTGATCCCCGGGCGCCGCCCGTGAATTCACCTGGAGTGTTCGCGGACCTGGCCGCCGAGCTTCACCTGCGCTTCGACGCAGTCGCCGTCGCCTACCGCAAGGCCATGCGTGACCTCGGCCTGGCCGCCAGTACCCCGATCGGGATCCCCGCCGAATAGCCCTGAAGATCGGCACCTTCCCCAGGCCCTCCCGGTCATCTCGTCGTACGAACCGGCGAAACCGCTGTCTTACCGTGGAGGTATGACCGCATGGGGCAGCCTGCCGCCGGCGTTGCCGCCGCACGGCACGGTGCTGGCCTGGGCGCGAGGCTGCCGGTGCGAACAATGCGAACGCGAGTATCAGAGTTTCGTGTCCGAGCTGGCCTTGCGAAGGCCGGTAAGGCTTCCCGCTCAGCCGGAGCCCCGCAAGCTGGATGCCGACACCCGCGCCCGGCTGGAACCGGCGGTGAGCCAGTCTGAGTGTCCCGTGTGCGGCGCGCTGCGTCATCAGCGGTGCCGCAACCTGGCGTTCCCCCAGCATTTCACCTCGACTCATGCTGAGCGCGGGAGCGGCGCATTATGGTTCTCCGACGTCGGCGGACATCGGCTACGGCATGAGCACGGTGCGCTCGCCCGGCGGGTCTGGCCGGGTCCAGATGGCCTCCACGTCCGCCAGGGGCATCGTGTTCGTCTTGACCGCGATCGTGCCGGCGTCGATCTCGTCGACGAGTGACGGCAGTTCGGCGAGGTAGGCCGCGGTCGAGACGGCTCCCTGGCCGTTGCCCTGGATGCGCAGGTTCGCGGAGCGCAGCGCGACCGAGGGCAGCTCGATCGTCGGGCCGGCCGTCGCGCCGATCTGGATCCAGTTCATCGCGCGGCTGCGATCCGAACGCACGGTGAGCAGGGCGGTGATCGCCCGCTGGGCGGGCTTGCCCCACACGTAGTCGACGACGATGTCGACCTCGCCAGCCGCCGCGCCGAGCGCTCTGGCCGTGGCGTCACCGTCGTCGGTCAGCGGTACGACCTCGTCGGCGCCGAGCGCTGTGAGCGCGTCGAGCCGGTTCAGATCGCGCCCGGCACCGACCACGCGCCCGGCACCGAGCCGCTTGGCGACCTGGACCGCCATCGTTCCGGCGTTCCCGGTCGCGCCGAGCACCAGGACGCTCTGGCCGGGCTCGATGGGGACGCGGCGGCGTAGCGCCACCCACGACGACATGGCCGGGTTCATCGCGGCGGCGACCTTCGCGACGTCGGCGCCGTCGGGTAGCTCGATGGCGCGTCGCAGGTCGACGACGGCCTTGTCGGCCATGGTGCCGATGACGTCGTCCGCGGCCGCGAAGTAGGTCAGCCGGCCGTCGGGCCGCCGGCCGACCCCGTCGATGCCGGGGATCGCCGGCAGTATGCCGGTGCTGGTGTAGTGGGCTCCGGCGGCCCCGCTCCGGACACGCGGGTGCAGGCCGACGGCCAGGACGTCGACGACGATCTCCTCGGCTCGCGTCGGCTGCGGAACCTCGAACTGCTGGTAGTGCGGTGGCTCGTCGAACGATGTCACGACGGCGGCGTTCATAGTGGTCATGCGGACCTTCTTCCTCTACCTTGCCGACCCTTGCTCAGCGCTCCCCGACCCCTTCCTCAGCCCGGCCGACCCCTCTGCCGCCTGAGCTGCGCCTGTCGCGCCGGGTTCCTAGGGGGCGGTGTCCTGGGGCAGCTCCCGGACGACATCGGCGGCGTCCTTGTCGTCCCGCAGGCCCTGGAACCGGGGGTGGCGCAGCTGCCCGTCGGCGGTCCATTCGCTGAAGCCCACCTCGGCGACCAGCAGGGGCTGGACCCAGTGCACGCCGGACCGGGGCAGGCGGCCGCGGCCGAACGGGGGGTGGTCCTGCGCCAGGCCGGCCAGCATCGCCTGAAGGCGGTTCAGGGTGGCACGGGTGAAGCCGGTGCCGACCTTGCCGGCGTAGGCGAGCGTGCGGTCGGGGTCGTAGTAGCCCAGCAGCAGCGCGCCGAACCCGGTGCGGCTTCCGCCCGGGTCGGTGTAACCGCCGATGACGAATTCCTGGCCGGATTCGCACTTGAACTTCAGCCAGTCCCGGCTGCGGCCAGCGCGGTAGGGCGCGTCGGCGCGCTTGGCGATGACCCCCTCCCAGCCGCTGGCGCATGCCTGCCGGAAGTAGGCCTCGCCGTCGGTGTCCACGTGCTCGGTGAACCGCAGCGGGCCGGTGAAGGCCAGCAGGCCGCGCAGGATCTGCTTGCGCTCGGTCAGCGGCAGGCGGCGCACGTCCCTGTCATCGGCCCATAGCACGTCGAAGATGTAGTAATAGGCCGGCACCGCGGCGAGCAGGTCCGGTCCGGGGTGGCGGACTCCCAGCCGCTGCTGCAGCCGTTCGAACCTGGTCTGGCTGCCCTCGAAGGCGACGATCTCCCCGTCGATGATGAACTCACCGGCTCCCTGGGCCGCCAGCGCCTCGGTGATCTCGGGGTAGGTGCTGGTGTCCTCCTTCTGGTTGCGGGTCATCAACCGGACCCCTGTCCCGGATTTGAACGCCAGGCACCGCTCGCCGTCCAGCTTGCGCTCGAAGATCCACCCCGGATCGGAGAACCGGTCCTGGGTGAGCGTGGCCAGCTCTGGGTCGAGCCAGCCAGGTTCGTCCGGCCTGACCCGCGGCCGCCCGCTCGCCTCACCGGTTCCGCGCGGGGGCGTCATCGCGACGCCGCGACAGTCAAAGGTGTCTCCAGAGGCTGCAGACGGCCGGGCATGCCGGTCATCGGGTGGAGGACGCGGGCCGGGGCTTGCCGGGGGCGACCGTGCGGGCCAGGATCCCGAGCGTGGCCCGCAGCGCGCTTTCCGGGATCACCGGGAAGATGGCGGCGTCCTTCCAGTCCTGCTCGACCGCCGACCAGTCGTAGTAGGACGTCACGAGCGTGCCCTCCTCGATCGGTTCCAGCCGGTAGCCGTACACGTGGCCGAGGTTCAGCTGGCCGCGGATGGTCCAGGCGATCTCCTGGTCCGGCTCGAACGTGACGATCTCGACGGTGACGTCGTAAAGCCCGAGGGGATAGTCGTTGAGCGCTTCCCGGTCCATGTGCACGACGAAGGTATCGCCCACCTTGGCGACGGCGTCCCCGCTGGCCTCCATCAACATGCCAGAACTGTCTATGGCCACGTGCCCCCGGGGATCGGTGAGCACCGCGAAGATCTCGCCCGCTGACGCGGCCACCGCCCGCTGCACCTCAAGTCGTTCCGGCATGCGCCGATTGTCGCACCGGCTCGGGGGGAGGCGACACCCCGCGAGCTGAAACCGTGCTGAGCTAGCCCGCTAGACGCCCGTCGTGGAGCGAGGGTAGGCGATCTCGGGGTCGGTGACCACGTTGACCAGGTAGGGAGCGTTCGAGGCGAAGGCGCGGCGCAGGGCCGGGGCGATCTGGTCCGGCGAGGTGACCAGCTCGCCCGCGCCGCCCAGGGCCCGGACCACCTCGTCGTAGCGGCAGGCGGGCTGCAGGTCGGCGAGGACGTCGTAGCCGTACAGGGCGCGCATCGGGTGCTTCTCGAGCCCCCACGCGCCGTTGTTGCCGCACACGATGACCACCGGGAGCTTGTGCCGGACCAGCGTGTCGGCGTCCATCAGCGAGAAGCCGGCCGCCCCGTCGCCGAGCAGCAGGACGACCTGCGCGGCCGGGCGCGCCAGCCTGGCCGCGATGGCGTAGCCGAGCCCGGTACCCAGGCAGCCGAACGGCCCCGGGTCCAGCCACCCGCCGGGCCGCGCGGGCTCGACGTACTTGCCGGCGAAGGACACGAAGTCGCCGCCGTCCCCGATGACCACCGCGTCGTCGTCGAGCACGGTGAGCAGCTCGCCGTAGACGCGCGCCGGGTGGACGGGAACGGCGTCACTGGTCAGCAGCGGAACGTCCATCGCGTGCGCGGCGTGGACCGCCCCGGTCAGCTGCGGCAGCCAGTCTTCTGCCGTCCCGGCCAGGTGACCGCCGGCCTGCGCCACCAGGTCGGCGAAGAACGCGGCCAGGTCGCCGGAGGCGCTGGCCGCGAGCGGGCGATGGGTGGCGGTCCCGCCCGGCGAGTCGGCCACGTGCACGACCTGCGCGGGGGAATCCGCCGGGCCGAACGAGCCATACCCGAGCCGGAAGTCGAGCGGCGTCCCCGCCACGATGACCATGTTGGCCTCGCGCAGGGCCAGCGTCCTGGCGCGGGTCGCCAGCAGGTCGTGCCCGGCGGGCAGGATCCCGCGCGCCTGTCCGTTGGCGATCACCGGCAGGCGGAGTTCCTCGGCGGCCCGCCGCGCCGCATCCTCGGCGTGCCCCAGCCATACGTCCGATCCCAGCACTAGGACCGGCCGCCGCGCCGCGCGCAGCAGCGCCGCGATCTGGCTGACGTCCTCCGCGTCAGGTGAGGTCGCCGGCGGCGGCTGAACGGCGGGCAGGTCCGCCTCGGCCTGCCCGTAGATCGCCTCGAGTGCGATGTCGAGGAACACCGGCCCGCGGTGCGGGCTCACCGCCAGCCGGAAGGCCTCGTCCACCGACCGGGCCAGATTCGCCGTGTCGTGCTCCGTCCAGGCCCGCTTGGTGACCGGCGCGAGCAACGGCGGGTGGTCGATCTCCTGCAAGCTGCCCGCGCCCCAGCGGTAATCCGGCGCGCGCCCGCCGAGCACCACCACCGGCGACCCGTTCAGCCAGGCGGTGGTGACCGCGCTGACCGCGTTGGTGACGCCAGGCCCGGCGGTCACCACGGCCAGGCCGGGCATCCTGGTCAGCCGCGCGGTTGCCTCGGCCGCGAAGACGGCGGTCTGCTCGTGCCGCACGTCCACCATCCGCAGCGGCTGGCCCCCACCCGCCTCCCCAGCCCCCTTCACTGCCGCGTCATAGAGCGGGAACACGTGCCCGCCGGACAGCGTGAACATGGTCGGCACGCCGTACTCACGGGCCACCGCGAGGGCGTGCACGCCGCCGTGACCAGATATCCGCACCACGGACCCGACGCTACACCGGCGGGGGGAAGCCCCCCGCCAACCCCCCGAGCCCAAACACCGGCCGGGGGCGCCCCCGCGCGCACCTCACCGGCGCAGTCTCGTGACGAACTTGTACCGGTCGCCCCGGTACCACGATTGCGCCCACTCGACCGGCTCGCCCGTGACGTCGAACGCGTGCCTGGACAGCAAGAGCAAGGGCAGCCCGGCGTCCACTCCGAGCAGCGCGGCGTCATGCGGGTCAGCCAGCACGGTCTCGATGGTCTCCTCCGCCTCCGCGAGCTGGATGTCGTACGCCACCCGCAGCGTTTCGTAGAGGGAATTGTGCCGCTCCAGGTTCCTGCGCAGGCCGGGGAAGCGCCGGGCGGGCAGGTGCGAGGTGTCGATCGACATGGGCTCGCCGTCGGCGAGCCTGAGCCGGTGGATGCGCAGCGCGCGCCCCCCGGCGCGGATGCCGAGCAGCAGGGCGAGCTTCTCGTCCGCGGTGACGTACCCGATGTCGAGGTACTTGGTCTGCGGATGCAGGCCGTGCGCCCGCATGCCCTCGGTGTAGCTGGCCAGCTCGAGCAGCTGGGCGACCTTGGGCTTGGCCACGAACGTGCCCTTGCCCTGCATGCGCAGCAGCCGGCCCTCGACGACCAGCTCGGCCAGCGCCTGCCTGACCGTGGTGCGTGACGTCCCGTAGGAGCGCGCGAGCTCTCGCTCCGGCGGGACGGGGCTGCCTGCGTCCAGGGCGGCGGTCAGCTCGAGCAGCTGCCGTTTCACTTGGTAGTACTTGGGCAGCTTCGGCGTCAGGTCCGCGGGGGATCCGGGGACGGGTTCGTCGGCCGGCAGGGGAGAAGCGGTCATCCGGAATGATTGCCTTAATGAAGGGTTAACGTCAACCCTGCCATGGTCGCGCACCTGACCCAGTGCCCGCACGGGGAATCAGATCAGGCCCCGGTGCGATGATGATGCTATGCCTACGCTGGATGATCTGGCCAGGACCCGGACCAACCTCGGTGACCGCGACGTGGCCTGGCTGCACGCGCTGGTATCGGACTGGCAGCTCCTGGCCGACCTGTCCTTCGCCGACCTGATCTTGTGGGCGCCCGCCCGCGGCGGTGACGGCTGGCTGGCGGTCGCCCAGATGCGGCCCACCACCGGGCCCACGTCGCTGCCGGATGACGTCGTCGGCATGATGGCCGGGCCCGACGAGCAGCGCCTGCTCGAGGCGGTCAGGGACGAGCGGCGCATCTGGCGGGAGAGCGACCCGGACTGGACCAGCGGCGTCCCCGTGCGCACCGAGGGCATTCCCGTAATGAGGGCGGGCCGGGTGATTGCCGTCATCGAACGATGCACCAACCTGAACTCGGCCCGCACCCCCAGCCGGCTGGAACTCACCTACCTGCGGGGCGCCGATGACCTGGCCAGGATGGTGGCCGAGGGCAGGTTCCCCTTCCCTGACGAGGCGGAGCTGATCAGGTCGCCGCGGGTCGGCGACGGGCTGCTCAGGCTCGGCAAGTCGGGCCGCGTTACCTACGCCAGCCCGAACGCGGAGTCGGCGTACCGGCGCCTGGGCCTGGCCGCCGACCTCATCGGGGCGGAACTGGGCGTGATCACCGCCGGGCTGTGCGCCTCCGGCGAGCCGATCGACGAGACCCTGATGGTGGTGTCGTCAGGTCGCGCGCCGCGCGGGGCCGAGGTGTCGGGGAACGGCTCGGTGGTCCAGCTCCGCGCGATTCCGCTGATCGTGGGCGGGGCGAGGACCGGGGCCCTGATCCTGGTCCGGGACGTCACCGAGCTGCGCAGCCGGGAACGCGAGCTGATGACCAAGGACGCCACCATCAGGGAGATCCATCACCGGGTGAAGAACAACCTGCAGACCGTGGCCGCGCTCCTCCGGCTGCAGGCCCGTCGGCTGCGCGCGCCCGAGGCGCGGGCGGCGCTCGACGAGGCGGTCCGGCGGGTCGGCTCGATCGCCGTGGTACACGAGACGCTGTTGTACGCGCCGGAAGAGGCCGTGGACTTCGACGACATCGCGGACCGGGTTGCGATGATGACCGGTGAGGTGTCGGCCCCAGAGGTCCGGGTGACCCCGAAGATCACCGGGTCGTTCGGGCGGCTGTCGGCCGCGGTGGCGACGCCGCTGGCCATGGTCCTGACCGAGTTGCTGCACAATGCCCTGCAGCACGGCTTCCCGAACGGCGCCGCGCAGCGGGGGGTGCTTGAGGTTCACGCGCTGCGCGAGCAGGAGCGCCTGACGGTGACCGTGGCGGACAGCGGAGTGGGCCTGCCACCGGAGTTCGACCTGGATACGGCGGTCGGCCTAGGCCTGCAGATCGTCCGTACGCTGGTGGAGGGCGAACTCGGCGGGCGGCTGCGGATCACGCCCAGACCAGGCGGCGGCACGGAGGCGGTAGTGGATTTCCCTGTCGGATACGAGTCCCCGCGGGACGCGGCCGGCACTCCTTCGGCGCGTGGCTGACTAGGGCCTAGAGCCGATAGAGACAGGACCGGCAACCTGGAGGCAGGACGGCAGGAGACCGGTCAGACGTGCGCGCGGGCGCGCAGCCGGATCGTGCGACGCTTGAGCGCGCGCCGCTCATCCTCGCTCATCCCGCCCCAGACGCCGGCGTCCTGACCGCTGTCGATGGCCCAGCGCAGGCATTCGTCCATCACGGAGCACCGTCGGCACACCTGCTTGGCTTCCTCGATCTGGAGCAGCGCGGGACCGCTGTTCCCGATGGGGAAGAACAGCTCAGGGTCCACCTCACGGCAGGCGGCTTCGTGACGCCAGTCCATGATGTCCACTCCTTCTCAGCCACCGGGCGCCAGCGGATGCGCCCGGTTGCGTCGCTATCTAGCTTGTGAAGGTTTTCACGAGCATAGCCATACTGTCAGTGCCGTCCAAGTTTCCCGGGACCGTTATGATGCCTTGCAGAACCCGTGCGAGCCGACTGGCGACCCGAACGTGCCCCCGAAGGCGACGTACCTGCCATCTGAGCTGATGGCATGTGCGAGGCGCCCCCGCGCCAGGCATCACGACAAGCCTCTCAACGTCGGTTGACATGCGCAAGAGGGCACAGCCAACCCTCAGCTCAATTTAATGTCAGATCGATCACATTTTGCTCGCGCCGCCGCATGAGGCCTGGAATGTCATGCGACGACGCGAAGCGCGCCGGGGACAAACCGGAAATCCACCGCCCGGGTCTCGCCCAGGTACTCGCCGTCGACCTGGAACGCGATCGGCCGTGCCGAGCGGATGGTCAGCGAGTCAAGGCCCGGCTCGGACAGCAGGTGCCGTCCCCGCGGCGGGCGGTTCCTGACCCACAGCAACTGGCCTACGACGTTCAGGACCGTGCCGACCCGCAGCCGGCGCAGCGCCAGCAGGTCAAGACCTGAGTTGAAGTCCGGGTTCGGGACGGGCAGCATCGCCCTGTCGCCGACGTACGTCCAGGGCGACCGGTTGGTGACGATGACCATGAACAGGCCGGCGGCCGGTGGCTGCCCGGCGCGCTCCGCGGTCAGGGCCGGTACTTTCCGGTCCGTGCCGCGATAGTACTGCCGCACGATGGTCCGCACGTACAGCGAGACGCTCTGGCGGCTGCCCTTCTCGCGCTGCTGATCCACTTCGTGCACCACCTCGGCGTCCCAGCCGAGGTCCGCGCTGAACGTGAAGTACCGGTCGCCGGCCAGCCCGAGGCCTATGGTCCGGTACCGCTCCGCCTCGATGGCCTGCCGGATCCTGCTGACCGCCCCCGCCGTGTCGACCGGCAGCCCCATCGCCCGCGCAAAGACGTTCCCACCTCCGCCGGGAATGACCCCGATCAGCGGCGGCCCGGACCCCATGACCCCTTGCGACCCCGTGGTTCCCGGGGCGCCCCCGGAACGCGATCCCCGCGCGGCCATGACCCCGTTCACGGCCTCGTTGAGCGCGCCGTCCCCGCCCAGCACGAGCACGAGGTCGCCGTCGGCCGCCGCGGCCGCCAAGTCACGCGCGTGACCGCGGTGCCGGGTATGTTCGACGTCGAGATCGACCACTCCGGCGAGCGAGCGCGTCACCAGGTCCGCGGCCCCGTCTCCGGTCGTGGTCGCCCGCGGGTTGACGATCAGGAGGCCGCGCACCCGCCCAGGCTAGCCGCCGCCTAAGCTGAGAGCCTGTGTGGGCCCCCGGATCTAGCGGGATGATGTGAGGGATTTATGGCGAGGCGACCAACCGGGCCGAAGGCGACCGCGCGCAATAGCGCGGTCGCGGGACCCGCGCGCTCCGCCGGGCCCGCCCGTCCCGCCCGACCCAAAGCATCGGCCCAGTCCAAAGCATCGGCCCAGCCTAAAGCGCCCGCCCAGCCTAAAGCGCCCGCCCAGCCTAAAGCGCCCGCCCAGCCTAAAGCGCCTGCTCAGCCCAAAGCGGCGACCCAGCAGAAAGCACCGGCCCGGCCCAAAGAACCGGCCCGACCTGCGGCGCCCGCGGCGTCCGCATCGCCCGAGCGCTCCGCCCCTGACGTGACTGGCGGTCCCCCTGCCCCCCGCCCGGCCTTCACCCGCCTGGCCGGCCTGCGCGTGGCCGCGGCCGCCGAGGCGCTCGAGGCCGCGGGCCTCGCCGCGGCGGGCGTGTTCGCCGCCGTGTCCACCGCCGAAGGCCGGTCCTACCAGCTGGCCGGCGGGATCGCGGCGACGCTGATCGCCATCGCCACGGCCGCCGGGCTCGCGGGCCTCGCGACGTGCCTGGCCCTGGCCAGGCCGTGGACCCGCATCCCGACCGCCATAACGCAGCTGTTCGTGATCATCGTCGGGATCACCCTGCTGCAAGGGCACCGCCCCGAGTGGGGCGTGCCCGCCTTGGTCCTCGCAGGCGCCTGCGTGGCCGGGCTGGCCACCCCGGCCAGCCTGCGGGCGCTCAACCGCCCGCCCGTCAAGCCTCAGACCGGCCGGGAAGGCCGGTAGCGGCTCAGTCCTCGGTGGTGAGCCCCTCCCGCAACTGGGTCAGCGTGCGGGCGAGCAGCCTGGATACGTGCATCTGGGAGATGCCGAGCTCCGCGGCGATCTGCAACTGGGTCATGTTGCCGAAGAACCGGAGCAGGAGGATCTTCTTCTCGCGCGGCGGCAACTGCTCGAGCAGCGGCTTGAGCGACTCCCGGTACTCGACCCCCTCGAGGGCGTCGTCGACCATGCCGAGGGAATCCGACACCGCGGGCGCGTCCTCGTCTCCGGAGTCGGGGGCGTCGAGCGACACGGTGGAGTAGGCGTTGGCCGACTCCAGCCCCTCCAGCACGTCCTCCTCGCTCATCTGCAGGTGCGCGGCGAGTTCGCTCACCGTGGGCGCGCGCCCCTCCCGCTGGGCCAGCTCGCCGATGGCCTTGGTGAGGGAGAGCTTGAGCTCCTGCAGGCGCCGCGGTACGCGGACGGCCCAGCCCTTGTCCCTGAAGTGCCGCTTGATCTCGCCCACGATGGTGGGGGTGGCGTAGGTGGAGAATTCCACCCCGCGCTCGAGGTCGAACCGGTCGATGGACTTGATCAGCCCGATCGTGGCGACCTGGGTCAGGTCATCGAGCCACTCGCCGCGGTTCCTGAACCGCCTGGCCAGGTACTCCACCAGCGGAAGGTGCAGCTCGACCAGGTAGCCCCTGATCCGCGCGCGTTCGGGGTCACCGGCGGGAAGCACGGCGAGGCGCTCGAACATCTCTCGCGCGCGGGCCCGGTCGGGCGATCCGTGCTCGATCCGGATCGGCGGTTCGGTGGCCTGGATTACGTCGAAATCTTCGGTCACCTGAAGCTCGTATTCGCTGCTCACCCGGACCTCGACCCGGATATTGCCCCGGACCTCGGTGTTTGTCTTTGCTTGCGCAGCACGATGGCCACCTGGTCATCGGGCCCGAGCCGGGAGTCGACGGTACCGGCCAGGGCGGACAGCACGGTCCAGGCGAAGGTGTCCCTGGCGGGGATGCGCGGCTGTGCGGCGATCACCGCCACGGTGATCGTCATCTCATCGGCGCCGAGGTCGAAGGCGCATTCCAGGTTGGTGCCGGGTATCGCCTGGGGGAGCAGCATCGCGCAGGCCTCGTCCACCGCGATGCGCAGGTCCTCGATCTCATCCAGGGTGAAGTCGAGCCTCGCCGCCAGGCCCGCGGTCGCGGTGCGGAGCACGGACAGGTACGCGCCCTCGGCCGGCAGGCACACCTGAACCCGGTCGTTGGCCTCGCGGTCCGCGCGCACCGCGCCGGGATCCCGCTGGCCTGGCACGGCCGTCGTCGCGGCGGTGTCTTCAGTCACGTCTCTCCTACCCGGCGGGTCCTTGGGTCCCCACCCCCTGGCAAGAAACCTACCGCCCCCGAGCCCTCGCAAGAAACTCGCCGCGCCGTCACCCACAGTGACCGCCGCACCCCTGCACACGATCGTGGGCCGCCGCACCTGCCGAAGCGGGCGGCGACCCACGATGATACGGAGCCGGGGGTTAACCCTGCTTGGTCTCCCAGAAGATCTTGCTGATCTCGTCGATCTTGCCCAGCAGAGCGTCTCCCACGGCGGGATCCGCGCTGCCCTTGGTGCGGGCCGCGCCGGCCAGCTTAGTCGCCTCGTTGAACAGCTGGTGCAGCTGCGGGTACTTCTCGAAGTGCGGCGGCTTGAAGTAGTCGGTCCACAGCACCCACAGGTGGTGCTTGACCAGCTCGGAGCGCTGTTCCTTGATGATCAGGCAGCGGGTCCGGAAGTCGGGGTCCGTGTTCTGCTGGTACTTCTCCTCGATCGCCTTGACGGATTCCGCCTCGATCCTGGCCTGCGCCGGGTCATAGACTCCGCAGGGCAGGTCGCAGTGGGCGTAGGCGACGGCCTTCGGCTCGAGCAGGCGGGTGAGCAGCCTCATCGCTTCCCTTTCTCGGTTCGTTAGCTTGCAGGTCCGACACTACCCCGCCCCCCTGGCCGCACACCGGAGGGATCCCGTGCACTGGACCGCCCCGAAGCTGCCGCTGATCCGCGTCAGGGTCGCCGAACGCTCCATGGAGCCCGCCCTGCGCCCCGGCGACTGGCTGCTAGTCCTCCGCACGCGGCGGATCAGCCCCGGCCAGATGGTCCTGGCCAGGCACCCGGCCCGCCCGGGCATGCTCATCGTCAAGCGCGCGGCCCGCCGCGTCGACGCCGGCTGGTGGCTCGAATCGGACAACCCCGCCGCCGGCGCCGTGGACAGCCGCCGCTTCGGGCCCGTGCCCGGCTCACTCATCGAGGGGCGGGTCCTGGCTCGCTACTGGCGCCGCCGCACCGGCGCAGGCCCGTATCTCTGAGGCCGAACGGGCCGTGGTGCACGCCCCGGACACACGAAAACCCGGTGGCCCCGCCTCCAGGCGGGACCACCGGGCTCACTAGCCCGCCGGGCTCAGTGCTGCGGCCCCTCCGGGGCGTCGGACATCCGCTCGCTCTGCAGCGCGACCAGCCTGAGCACTTCCTCGCGCGGCAGCGCGGTGGCCGTGGCCCAGAAGTAGATGATCAGGGTCCAGGCCAAGATGATCAGCATGTCCGGGCCGAACCCGATCCGGAAGGTGTTGTCCGGGCCGTACTGCCCCTGCCAGGAGATGACGCCCATGCCGACCAGGTAGACCGGCAGCCAGATCGCGGACTTCCAGTCCAGCGGCGGCCGCTGCGGGTCGATCGCCATGGAGATGCCGATCAGGACGTACCCGATCACCAGGCAGATGCCGAGCTTCCACACGACCTCGAAGCCCGACCAGTAGATGAGCATGTTGGCGATGAGGAAGCCGAGAATGCACATGAACTGGTACACCGGTACCCGGTAGGGCCGCGGCGCGTCCGGGACCTGCTTGCGGAACGCGGCCAGGGACAGCGGGGCGCCCGCGTACATCAGCACGCTCGCGCTGGTGACCAGGCCGACCAGGGACTTCCAGCTCGGGAACGGCAGCAGGAACAGCAGGCCGAACGCGAACGACATGATCAGGCTGAACCACGGGACGCCGTTCCGGTCGGTCCACTGGAAGATCTGCGGGAAGTACCGGTTCCTGGCCAGGCCGTAGCCGATCCGCGAGGTCGAGGTCTGGTAGATCATCCCGGTGCCGAACGGGGATATGAACGCGTCGATGTGCAGGATCGTCGCCCAGAACCCGAGCCCGGCCAGGCCCGCCACCGCGGCGAACGGGTAGATAGCCACCGGGTTGGTGGCCGCGATACCCTCGAAGCCGTGCTTGAGCAGGTCCGTGGGAGTTGCGCCGGCGATCGTAAGGGCGCACAGGATGTAGATCAGGGTGCCGAGCCCGCACGCGATGATCACCGCGCGCGGCAGGTTCTTCTGCGGGTTCTTGACCTCGCCGGCTAGCTGGTCGGCCTGCTCGAAGCCCAGGTAGGCGAACACGATGCCGACCGACGGGATGGCGCCGAACATCGTCTTTATGGGCACCGGGAAGAACCCGCCGGGGCCGGCGGTGAAGTTAGCCGGGTGGAACTTGAAGAAGAAGATGATGATGGTCAGGACCGGGATGGCGACCTTCCACCAGGTGATCACGTTGTTGACCCGGGCGAACAGCCGGACGGCCAGGAAGTTCAGCATGGTGAAGATGGCCATCAGGACGATCGTCCAGAGGAAGCCGCTGGTCGTGGTGATGGCCTTGGTCGGGTTGTACAGGCCGTGGAAGTAGTACTGGGCGTACTGCATGACCGCGAAGCACTCGATCGGCGCCACGGTGAGGGCCTGCAGCCAGGAGAAGAACCCGAACGAGGCGCCCGCCACGCTGCCGTACGCCAGGTGCGGGAACCTGGCCGTGCCGCCCGCGACCGGGTACATCCCGCCCAGCTCGGCGTGCAGCAGCGCCAGGATGACGACGCAGAAGCCGCCGATGATCCAGCCGTAGATGGCCGCCGGCCCGGCGATCATCAGGGCGCCCATGCTTGCGAACAGCCAGCCGGAGCCGATGATCGACGTCTCTGAGGCCCAGATGGCCCCGATCAGCCCGATTTCCCGCCGGAGGCCGACGTCGGCCGGCCTGGTGACGCCGACGGCCGAGGATTCAGTTGCCATGAACGATCTCTTTTCTCGATCGTGCCCCGTAGGGCTAGCCACCCGTCATCGAGATACCCGCCTAGGATCAGGTGAGCGTCCCGTATGCTCCGAGTGAGATCATCGTAGAGATCATCGTGATAGCTGAGAAGTGTCCACCCGGATTCGTTTTGATAACGCAGGTCACGGCCTTGTGCGGGTCTAAAGAAGACGTTCAGGCGGCCCGTCGCCATCACGCGAACATGTCCCTGGAATAACTCGATGTTACGGTTTCAGGGTCACGCTTGTGAATAGCTTCACAACGCGACAGGCGGCAATATGGTCGCCATAATGCCGATAGCCCGGTTCCTAACCGGGCGCTACCCGGTCCCGGTGGGCGTCTTGGGATCCTTCGGTTCGGTGTCGTCCTCGCCGCGCCTGCGGGCGCGGAACGCCGAGACGTTCGCCCGGTTCATGCAGCGGTCAGAGCAGTACCGCCTGGTATTGCTGGTGCTGACGTCGATGAACACGCCCCGGCAGCCCGCCGCCTGGCAGACGCCGAACCTGTCGATGCCGAGATCGGTGAGCCGGACGGCCAGGCCCATGACCGCCCCGGCCGCGTACCTGTCCGCGACCGAGCCGCTCTCGGTGTAGTGCACGTGCCACCGTTGGCCGTCGTGCCCGGATAGCTGCGGATGGACGGGATGCTGGATGAGCAGCGCGTTCAGCCGTTCTGCGGCGTCTTCCCCTTCGCCGTCGGCGCACGAGACGAAGAAAGCGCGGAATTCCGCGCGCAGGCTCCGCAGCCCGTCCAGGTCGGCGCGAGTCACGCCGGTATTCAGGTGCTCACGGTCAGCGACCAGGGCGCGCAGCCCGTCCAGGCTGGCGAGGCGGTCACCTTCTTCGCCCGCGCCGCCGGCCGTATTCACGAGTCGTACCGCGAGTTCCGCGTAGGAGTTGAGATCCACTCCCGTTCCCTAGCAGCGGGAAGGTTGATGGTAATGGTCAGGTGCCGGTATCGAGTATTACACCATCGCCGCGTCGGATGCCACCGGGATGGTCACGGTCTGTGGCACAATGTGCGACCAAACACCCCGTGCCCGAAGTCTTCTCCCGCGGCACCGTCCGGGGTATTCCTCCTGTGCCGAACAAGCTTTTCCCGCGCCCGCCTATCGCCCCGCCCGCCCTTCCGAAGCCAGCAGGCCGAATATTCCTATTTCAGCCGAACGCGCGGTGGTATCACTCCCGCGTGCCCCTCCACCCGCTGACGCCTCCCTCGCGCCCCCTCTACCCGCCTCACGCCTCCCCCGCGCCCCTCTCGGTAGGGTGGTGCTCGTGTTCGCTGTGACTGCCGCGCGTTTCGACGCCGATGATCCGCTGTCCGGGCTGGAACTGGGGCAGCGGCCGGATCCGTTGGCCTCCGGCGGGTGGGTGACGGTGACGGTCAAGGCGGCGTCGCTGAACCATCACGACGTCTGGACGCTGCGCGGCGTGGGGATCTCGGCCGACCGGCTGCCGATCGTGCTCGGCTGCGACGCCGCGGGCCTGGACTCGGACGGCAACGAGGTTATCGTCCACTCGGTGATCGGCGACCCGGACGCCGGCGGCGGCGATGAGACCCTCGACCCCCGCCGGTCGCTCCTGTCCGAACGCCACGACGGCACCTTCGCCGAAAAGGTCTGCGTCCCGCGGCGCAACCTCGTGCCCAAGCCCGCCGCGCTGTCGTTCGAGGAAGCCGCCTGCCTGCCGACGGCCTACCTGACCGCCTACAAGATGCTGTTCGACAAGTCCGGCGCCCAGCCCGGCGCGACCGTGCTGGTCCAGGGCGCAGGCGGTGGGGTAGCCACCGCGCTGATCCTGCTCGGCCGCGCGGCCGGCTACCGGGTCTGGGCCACCAGCCGCACCGAGCACAAGCGCGAGCAAGCCATCAAGCTGGGCGCCGACCAGGCGTTCCCGCCCGGCGCGAGGCTCCCCGAGCGCGTCAACGTCGTCCTGGAGACCGTCGGCCAGGCCACCTGGGCCCACTCGGTCCGCTCGCTCAAGCCTGGCGGCCGCATCGTGATCTGCGGCGCGACCACCGGCGACGCGTCGCCCGCCGAGCTGACCAGGATCTTCTTCACCCAGCTGTCCGTGGTCGGCTCCACCATGGGCAGCCGCGACCAGCTAGCCCGCCTGGCCCGGTTCTGCGAGCAGACCGGCGTCCGCCCGCTGATCGACCGCGTGCTCCCGCTCGCCGAGGCCCGCGAAGGCTTCGAGCGCATGATCACCGGCGGCCTATTCGGCAAGGTCGTCTTCGTGGTGTAGGCGGTGCTGGCCCAGGGGGGACGACCCCCCCGGAACCCCCCGCTGCGCTTCGCGCCCCGCTGTGGTGCTCGCCGTAGTATCACGCGGCCGGAGGGCTGTGCTGGCCCGGGGGGACGACCCCCCTGGAACCCCCCGCTGCGCTTCGCGCCCCGCTGTGGTGCTCGCCGTAGTATCACGCGGCCGGAGGGCTGTGCTGGCCCGGGGGGACGACCCCCCTGGAACCCCCCGCTGCGCTTCGCGCCCCGCTGCGGTGCTCGCCGTAGTATCACGCGGCCGGAGGGGCCAGGGCCCCTCGCGACCGCGCGATCGTGGCTTGCGCCACGGCACTCGCCGTAAGGCGGGCTTATTCGCCCGGGGAGTCCTCAGAGTCGGCGGACGGCTGGTCCGGGGGGTCCGGGGGGTTGGGCTCGGGCGGGCGGGGCGGGGTCTCGTGGGTGGCACCGAAGATCTCGGTCTTGACGCGCTCTAGTGTCTCGCCCAGGATCGCGCGCAGGTCGCTGATGACGTTCTCGCCGGCCGAGGTCGACTGAACGGCCAGCCGCCTCAGGTCGGACGTGAACTGCAGGGCCACGCGCTCCAGGTCGCGAAGGGTGGCGAGGTCGAGTGGTCCGGGCCAGCCGCGCCGGCCGCCGCGCGTCCGCGCCCAGTCTTCAAAGCCGCGCCGGCCAGGCCAGTCCGTCCAGCCCGTCCAGCCCGGCGGCTCCCAGTTCGACTCGCCAGGCGTGAACCGGGCGCCGGCCTCCTCGCGGATCCGGTCCCAGGCCGCCCAGCCTCCCGGGGACTCCTCGCGGACCCGCTGGGCTTCCTCGCGCAGCCGCCGCGCGTGCTCGCGCACGCGCCGCGCCGCGTCCTGCCGCAGCGCCTCGGCGCGGCTTCGCGGCGATTCCTCCGCCTGCTCAGGTCCGCCTGTCGGCCCAGCCGCCCCTGTCGGCCCGGTTTCCCCGGCCGGCCCGGTTTCCCCGGCCGATCCGGCCTCGCTCTCGTCCGCGGCCTGGGCCCACTCGTCCCCGGGCCGCGCTTCCCGCGCCTGCTCGCGGGCCTCCTCGTGGGCCAGCCGCGCCTGCTCCCGCGCCTCGTCGCGGGCCGACCTGGCCTGGTCCCGCGCCTCCTCCCAGGCCATCTTGGCCTGCTCCCGCGCTTCATCGCGGGCCGACCTGGCCTGCTCGCGGGCCTCCTCGCGGGCCAGCCGCGCCTGCTCGCGCACGTCGGCGCCCAGGTCCCGGCCCGCCCGGCGGGACTCCCTGGCCGCCCAGGTCAGTTCCTCGCGGAGGCTGCGCACGGTCTGCCTGACATCCTCCCTGACCTCTCGGACGATGTCGCTGACCGACGCGGACAGCTCTTCCTCGAGCTCGTCGAGCTCGTCGCTCCTGCTCCGCAACTCCTCGCGGCCGGCCTCGGTGATCCGGTAGACCTTGCGCCCGTCTACCTCGTCGTGCGTGACCAGGCCCTCTTCCTCGAGCCGGGCCAGCCGCGGGTAGATCGTCCCCGGCGAGGGCGAGTACACGCCCATGAACCGGTCGCGAAGCAGCCGGATAACCTCGTAGCCGTGCCTGGGCTCCTCATCGAGGAGCCTGAGCAGGTACAGCCGGAGGCTGCCATGGCGGAATACCGGACTCAACTGGCCTCGCCTTCCATCTCACTCTCATTATCGGCCCCACCGTGACCAACACGTGCGTCCTGGGGCGTAGTCCGGCGTTCGGCGCGCCGAAGCAGGATGACCCGCCCGGACATGGCGTTCACGGATACGTGCCCCGAGCCGGCGCCCAGGCTACCGCTTACGCGGTGAGACGCGGGCGCCGAGGCGTACCTCAGCTCGGCGAATTCGCTGCGGACGTCACCGGATATGGAGTGCAGATGCACACGCGCGTCGGCCTCCGCTGGAAGCCTGAGCGTGACCTCGCCGGACACCGTGGTGACCTGTATGCCGCCCAGCGGATCCAGGTCGATGTCCGCGGTCACGTCCCCGCTCACCGTGTTGGCGTCCAGGCGCTCCAGCCAGCCGTCGGCCACCGTCAGGTCACCGGACACGGTGTTGAAGTTGAGCTTGCCGTTGATCCCCTGCGCCTCCAGCGCCCCGGACACCGTGTTGGCGTCCACGTCGCCGGTCACGCCGTCGAGCGTGATACCGCCGGAGACGCTCTTGACCGATGCCCTCGAGCTGAGGCCTGATATCACCGCGGTCGCGCTGACCACGCCGACCTGGGTCGGGCACTTCCGCGGGACGGTTACCGTCACCGTCGCGGAATGCCGCTGCGGGCGCAGCCACTTCAGCAGGCCGTCCCAGGTGAGGTTCTCGTGGGCGATCGCCAGCACCCCGTCCTCGTACGTCACGTCGAGCGGGTCGCCCGTGATGCTCGAAACGTCCAGCGACGGCTTCCCGTCGCAGGCGAGCACGGCCACGGACCCGGCGATGAGCCTGACCCGCAGCTGCGTCACGTCATCAAAGTCCAGGCTCGCAGGAGCCTCGATGGTCCAGTGCGCCATCCGCCCGTCCTTCCGTACGCCCACCCAGTAACCCTAACGATATATCTCATTCAGGCAAAGTCAAGATGTATCGCGAATGCCCGGCTGGCGAGCGTGCCGCAGGCCGCCACCACCGCTCGTTCGGACAAAAGGGATTAAAGGTCTTCGTCGTCGTCTAGGCGGGCGAGCCAGGTGGCCAGCCGGTCGACGGCGGTCTCGAAGTCGGGGTTGAGGTCGACAAAATCGCGCAGGCGCTCGGCCAGCCAGGCTAGGCAGACCTGCTCCTCGCCGCGCCTGTCCGTAAGCTCCTCGATGCCGCGGTCGGTGAAGTACATCGGTCCCCCTAGGTTCAGCGCGAGGGAATGGCCGTCTCCAGGATCTCGTGGTGGGACGCGGCGTGCTGCGCCGCCGAGCCCGTCGCGGGCGCGGAACTCGGGGGCAGTGATACCACGCCGACCTCCCGGCCCGCCGCGCGCGGCAGCTTGAGCGCCATGGTGGGCCAGGCGCCCATGTTGGCCGGCTCCTCCTGGACCCAGGTGACGGACTCGGCGCCGGGGTAGCGCGCGAGTTCGGCGCACAGCTCCGCGACGGGCAGCGGGTAGAGCCGCTCGACCCGCGCGATGGCCACGTCGGTCGCGCCCGTCTCCCGGCGGCGCGCGTCCAGGTCGTAGTACACCTTCCCGGTGCACAGCAGGACCCGGCGTACCTCGGCGTCGGCCCCACCGTTCGAAGAGCCGATCAGCGGGCGGAACGACCCGCTCGTGAACTCGCTCACCGCGGAGGCGGCCGCCTTCAGCCTGAGCAGGGACTTGGGCGTGAGCACGATGAGCGGCTTACCCCGGCCGGACAGGCCCTGCCAGCGCAGCAGGTGGAAGTAGTTGCCCGGCGTGGTCGGCATAGCCAGCGTCATGTTGTCCTGCGCGCACAGCGTGAGGAACCGCTCGATCCGGGCGGAAGAGTGGTCGGGACCCTGCCCGTCGTAGCCGTGCGGCAGCAGCAGGACGACCCCGGAGCGCTGGCCCCACTTCTGCTCGCCGGAGCTGATGAACTCGTCCGTGATGATCTGCGCGCCGTTGGCGAAGTCGCCGAACTGCGCCTCCCAGCAGACCAGCGCCTCGGGGCGGGCCACCGAATACCCGTACTCGAACCCCATCGCCGCGTACTCCGACAGCAGCGAGTCGTGCACGAAGAACTTCGCGGCCCCGGAGTCGAGCTGCTTCAGCGGCGTGTACTCCGCGCCCGTGTTCCGGTCCACCAGCACCGCGTGGCGCTGCCCGAACGTCCCTCGCCTGGAGTCCTGGCCGACGAGGCGCACCGGGCGCCCGTCGATGATCAGTGCGCCGAACGCCAGCAGCTCACCGGTCGCCCAGTCGATCGCGTCCTCGGAAGCCATGGCCGCCCGCCGGTCGAGCAGCGGCTTGAGCCGCGGGTGGACGGTGAAGTCGGCGGGCAGGTTGACCTGGGTGTCGATGATCCGCTTGACCGTCTCGGCGGACACCGCGGTCGGCACCGCCTCGTGGTTGACCGGGCGGTCTTCCGGCTCGGGCGGCCGCACGGTGCCGGGCTCGGCCGGGCGTGAGGCGGCGTCCCTGGTCTCGGTGAAGGCGCGCTCGAGCTGCTGCTGGTAGTCGCGCAGCGCCGCCTCGGCCTCCTCCATCGTGATGTCGCCGCGGGCGATCAGCGACTCGGTGTACACCTTCCTCGTGGAGCGCTTGGCCTCCACCAGGTCGTACATGAGCGGCTGGGTGAACGACGGGTTGTCGGTCTCGTTGTGCCCCCGCTTGCGGTAGCACAGCATGTCGACGACCACGTCCTTCTTGAACACGTGCCGGTAGGCGAAGGCCAGCCGCGCGATCCGCACCACGGCCTCCGGGTCGTCCCCGTTGACGTGGAAGATCGGGGCCTGGATCATCCGGGCCACATCAGTCGCATACACAGAAGACCGCGAGTGCTGCGGCGCGGTGGTGAAGCCCACCTGGTTGTTCACGATGATGTGCACGGTGCCGCCGGTCCGGTACCCGCGCAGCAGGGAGAGGTTCAGCGTCTCGGCCACCACGCCCTGCCCGGCGAACGCGGCGTCGCCGTGGATGAGCACGGGGAGCACGGTGAAGCCGGGCTCGCCCTTGTCGATCACGTCCTGCCTGGCCCGGACGACGCCCTCAAGGACCGGGTCGACCGCCTCCAGGTGGCTCGGGTTGGCCACCAGCGACGTCTTGATCCTGCCGCCGTCCGGCGCGCGGAAGGTGCCCTCGGCGCCGAGGTGGTACTTGACGTCGCCCGAGCCCTGCGCGCTGCTCGGGTCCAGGTTGCCCTCGAACTCCTTGAAGATCTGCGCGTAGGACTTGCCGACGATGTTGGCCAGCACGTTCAGCCGGCCGCGGTGCGCCATGCCGATGACGGCCTCGTCCAGGCCGGCGCGCGCCGCCTCGCCGAGCACGGCGTCGAGCAGCGGGATCAGCGACTCGCCGCCCTCCAGGGAGAACCTGCGCTGGCCGACGAACTTGGTCTGCAGGAACTGCTCGAACGCCTCGGCCACGTTGAGCCTGGACAGGATGCGGACCTGCTCGTCGTGTTCGGCGCGCGCGGGCGGGACCTCGATCCGGTCCTGCAGCCAGCGGCGTTCCTCGGGGTCCTGGATATGCATGTACTCGGTGCCGACGGTACGGCAGTACGAGTCGCGCAGCACGCCGAGGATGTCGCGCAGCTTCATCCGCGGCTTCCCGCCGAAGCCGCCGGTCGGGAACTCGCGCTCCAGGTCCCACAGCGTCAGCCCGTGCAGGTTGATGTCCAGGTCGGGATGCTTGCGCTGGGTGACCTCGAGCGGGTTGGTGTCGGCCATCAGGTGCCCGCGCACCCGGTAGGCGTGGATGAGCTCCTGCACCCGGGCGGACCTGGTGACCTCGTCTTCGTGGTCGGCCGGGAAGTCCCTGACCCAGCGGACCGGCTCGTAGGGGATGCGCAGCGAGGCGAAGATGCCGTCGTAGAAGTCGTCCCCGCCGAGCAGCAGTTCGTGGATCCTGGCCAGGAACTCACCGGACTGCGCGCCCTGGATGATCCGGTGGTCATAGGTGGAGGTGAGCGTGACGGCCTTGCTGATCGCCAGCCGCGCCAGGGTCTCCTCCGAAGCGCCCGCGTACTCGGCGGGGTATTCCATGGCCCCGACGCCGACGATGACGCCCTGGCCGGGCATCAGCCTGGGCACCGAGTGGACCGTGCCGATCGTGCCCGGGTTGGTGATGGTCGCGGTGGTGCCCGCGAAGTCCTCGACCGCGAGCTTGCCCGTCCGCGCCCGGCGCACGACGTCCTCGTAGCTCTGCCAGAACATGCGGAAGTCCATGTCCTCCGCCGCCTTGATGTTCGGCACCAGGAGCTGCCTGGATCCGTCGGCCGCGTGCACGTCGATGGCCAGCCCCAGGTTGACGTGCTCGGGCCGGGCCACGGCGGGCTTGCCGTTCTCCTCGGCGTAGGCGTCGTTCATCGCCGGCAGCGCCTTGAGCGCCTGGACCACCGCGTACCCGATCAGGTGGGTGAACGACACCTTGCCGCCCCGCCCGCGGCGCAGGTGGTTGTTGATCACGATCCGGTTGTCCACGAGCAGTTTCGCGGGCACCGAACGGACGCTGGTGGCCGTGGGCACCGACAGGCTGGCCGTCATGTTGACGACGGTGCGCGCCGCGGCGCCGCGCAGCCTGCTGACCTCGGTGCCCGGGGCGGCCGGAGGCGGCGGGACCGCGCCCAATGTCGCCGGCGCGGGCTGCGCGACCGGGGTGGCCTGCGCGGCCGGTGCGGACGGCGGGACCGGGACCGGTGCGGGCCGGGCCGCCGGTGCGGGCGGCGGGGCCGGTGCGGCCTGCGGGACTGGCTGCGAAGCCGGCGCCGGCCGCGCGGTCGGCCCGGCCTGGGGTTGGGGTGCCTCGACGGCTTGCGGCGCCGCCTGGCTGGGCTGAGCCGGGGTGGTGATGACCGGCTGGGGCCCGGTCCCGTTCGGCAGCGCGGGGGTGTAGTCGGCGAAGAAGCTCCACCAGGCCCGGTCCACGGAGCTGGGATCCGCCAGGTACCGCTGGTACAGCTCCTCCACGAGCCATTCGTTGGCGCCGAAGTTGGCCTGGCTCGCGGGTCCTGCTGGCTCGTGCGGCCGCCCGGGCTCGTCTGAAGTTCCAGGCTCGCGGGCCTGTTCGCGGCCCTGCGGTGAACCAGAAGACACGGCGGACATCGTCCCCAAAACCCTCTTCCGACACGGTAATGAGATGGTTGGCTTTCACCTCCCAGGCTACCCGCGACCAGGTCAGAACCAGCACGGGCTGCGCGGAAGTCCCGGTCAGGGCGCGTGGCCGCCGGTACCATCGGCGGGGAACGATCTGGACTTATCCCGCCCATCTGCGCACCTGCGTGCGTCCGTCTGGGGGCAAGGCAAAAGGGTGACGACCGGCCATCGTGGGGCTGAAGGCACCGGGGGCTCCGGGGAGCCCTCAGGCCGCCGGCGTCCGCGCGCCAGCAGGAGGCCGCTCCCGCCCGCCGCGCCGCCGGTCCAGCCGAACTCTCGCTGGCTCGACGGCAACCTCGGCACCGTCCCCGGATATGAGTTCGAAGGCCGCCAGCGGTCCCCGGCGCGCAGGGAGCAGCCGCCGCAGGCGGACTACCAGGGCCGCAGCCAGCGGGTACACCACGACCCGGGCTGGCCGGAACTCCCGCCGCCAGGTCCGGCCGGGCGCGACCCGGGCGGTGAGCCGCCGCGCTTCAGGTACACGCAGATGGTGAGCCAGCCGCTCTCCGTGCCGCCGCAGGCGTGGGCCGACGAGCAGCCGGTCATGCCCGGCTTCGAGTTCGACCGCCAGGCCGCGACCCCGGGCCCCTTCCGCGGTGATCCGTTCCCGGCCGCTCGCCGGCCCACCACCCACCCGTGGACCGGCGAGGCGCAACTCCCGCCGCCTGAGACGGGGCTCACCCAGGTCGGGCCCGCGCGGATCGGCCCCCCGCCGGCGCAGGCCGGGCGGGCCAGGGCGGGCGCCGAGTGGGTGCGGCTGCTCCGCTCGCTCCTGCCCCAGCCGGTCAAGCGCAGCTGGTTCTCCCGGTTCATCGCCGCGCTCAACTTCCGCGAGGCGGCGCTGCGGGTGGTGGTCCCGGTCCTGTCCATGATCGTCATCGGCGTCGCCGCGGTGGTGATATCCGGCGCGGACAGCGGCCGGTCGACCCCGGCTCCCGCGCCGTCCTCGCTCGGGTTCCCCCCGGCCGACCTGGCAGGCGGCGATTTCGCCCCGGCGGACAACGGCCGCGGCATCGACCAGACGCTGGGCCGCGTCGCCAGCGACGGCAGCGAGATCGTCGCCGTGGGGTCCCAGACCGGCGCGCGCATCGCCCGGGCGCAGTTCTTTATTTCGCCGAACGGCGGTGGTTCCTGGGCCATGGCCTCCCTTCGCGCTCTGGATGGCGGGCCGCCGCCCCCCGGGTACGCGGCACGCCTGGTGGCCGGGGGCCACGGCGCCTGGGTGGCCCTCGGCCCCGACTCGATCTGGACGAGCCCGGACGGCCGGACCTGGACGCTGACCTCCACGGCCGGGCTGCCGCTGCGGCCCGGTGACCAGATCAGCGTCCTGAAGCGGACGGCGGACGGGTTCATCGCCGCCGGGTCGAACGTGCCGGGCGGCGACGCGGCGAAGGCCAGCCCGGTGGCCTTCCTTTCCGTCAACGGGGTCAGCTGGCAGCGCCTTGACGCCGCGCAGCTGGGCCTGGCCGCGGGCGGCGGCCGTGTCCTCGGTATCAGGTACGCGGCCGCGTACGGGAACCGCATCCTGATCGCGGGCGACGTCGCCCTCGAGGTCACCGGTAAGGGCGGGCGCACGGCGACCTTCAGGACCAGCGCGGCCTGGCTGAGCAGCGACGGCGGCACGACCTGGACGCTGGCGGTCCGGCCCGGCGTGGCCCCGCCCGGGCCCGGCGCGCAACCCCAGATCAGCGGCGAGGCCGTCACCGGCGACGGGTTCATCCTCATCAGGCCGGCGGCAGGGGGCGGGCGCCCGGCCGTGGACGTCTACCGTTCACCGGACGGCACGGCGTGGACGTTCGAGGCCACGCTGAGCACGCCGGCCGGGTTCGAGGCCGGCTTCGTCAGCGGCGGCCCCGACGGCGCGGCGGTCACCGGGCAGGCGGGCCGGGTCCTCGTCGCCTTCGTCTCGGCGAACGGCGCTTCGTGGCGGCCGGCCGTGGCGTTCGGTAACGCGGACTCGGAGGCGGTTTCCGGTGTGACCGTGGCCGCCGGCGGTACCGTCGTCGTGGCCGGGACCACCGCGCCCGGCCCGGACAGCCGCCAGCCGGTGATCACCCTGCTCGGCGCGCAGGCCGCTCCCGTCCGCGTCGACGTGACCAAGGTCCCCGGCGCCTTCGACCCCGAGGTGGCCGTCAACGGCATCGCGGCCGGAGGGAGCGGGCTCGTCGCGGTGGGCAGCGCGAACGGCTTCCCGGCGGCCTGGACGTCCGCCGACGGCGGCAGCACCTGGGCGCGGGCCGCCGGGCTGAGGCCCGCCGTGTTTGACCGGCCGGGGAACCAGCAGCTGACCAGCGTGACCTACGGCGCCTCGGGCTGGCTCGCCGTCGGCGGCGTCACGGGCGGCACGGCCCAGCATCCGGTCGTGGTCAGCTCCGCGAACGGCAGCACCTGGGTGGCCGCCGACGCCGAGGGCGCGTTCCGCGGGCCCGGCCTGTTCACCGAGCAGGCGGCCGCCGGCCCGGGCGGGTACGTCATCGTCGGCTACCAGGTCATCTCGGGACGCCCGATCGCGGCGTCCTGGTGGTCCGCCGGCCTGACCGGCTGGCGCCGCGCGGGCGACGCGGCGGCGGGCGCGCTCGACGGCGCCGGCGCCGGCGAGCAGATGCTGGCCGTCACCGCGGGCGCGCGCGGTTTCGTCGCGGTGGGCGCGGACGGCGACCGGCCGTCCACCTGGATGTCACCGAACGGCCAGGATTGGACCAAGGTCATCCTGCCCCTGCCCGCCGGGACCAGCCGGGCCGTGCTGCAGCACGTCGCGAGCGACGGGCGCGCCGTGGCCGCCGTCGGTACGGTGCTTACCACCGCGGGCCGGCTGCTGCCGTTCGCCGCGAGCTCGTCCGACGGCGGCGCGACCTGGACCGAGACGGCCCTGCCCGTTCCCTCGGGTCAGTCGTTCGTCACCGCGCTGGCCGCCTCCGGCGACGGCTTCACCGCGACCGGGATATTCGGCCGGACTCCCGGTCACCAGGACGTAGTGGTCTGGACCTCGGCGAGCGGGTCGGCGTGGCGGGCGGCCACGCCCACCGGGCGCGGCCTGTCGGGCCCCGGCATCCAGGTCATCACCGGCCTCACCTCCTCCGGCAGCGCGCTGACCGGCGTCGGCTTCACCGCTTCCCCGGCGGGGGAGGAGCCCGTCTTCTGGCAGTCGCCCGTCCGCTGACGCCTGTCCGCTGACGCCTGTCCGCTGACGCCCGCCCGCCGACGGCCGTTACCTCACGGCCGCCGGCTTCCCGAAGACGTCTTCCCTGCGGTTCGCCAGGCTCGGCACGGTGGCCCGGACGGTGCGCACCAGGTCGGCGTCGACCTCCGCGACCGCCACTGTCGGCCCCGGCCCGAGGTCGACCCTGACCACGCCGAGCGGGTCGACCAGCATGCTTCGCCCGATCCCGGTCGCGGCCCGGGTGGGTGGCTCATCCGGGTCCGGCACCTGCCCGGCCGCGGCGACCCACACGGTGTTCTCTATGGCGCGCGCCCGGACCAGGGTGACCCAGTGCTCCTCCTTGAACAGCCCCGCCGCCCACGCCGCGGGCAGCACGAACAGCTCGGCGCCGCCGGCCGCGAGCGCCCGGAACAGCTCGGGGAACCTGACGTCATAGCAGATGGCCAGGCCCGCGCGCACCCCGGCCAGCGTGCAGGCGACCGGCGCGGACCCCGGCGCGACCAGGTTGGATTCGCGGTGCCCGAACGCGTCGAACAGGTGCAGCTTCCGGTACGAGGCCACCAGCTCCCCGGCGCCGTCGAAGGCCACCGCGGTGTTGTACACGCGCCCGTCCGGCGCGGGCTCGAACACCCCGGCCACCAGCGCGACCCCGGTGTCCTTGGCCGCCGCGGCGAGCCCGGAGCAGAACGGCCCGTCCAGCGGCTCAGCCGCCGCCCGCAGGTCCGACCCGAACCTGACCTGCGTCGCCTCCGGGAACACCGCCAGGTCGGCGCGCCCTTCCGCGGCTTGCCCCAGGGCCGCCCTGACCCGTTCGGAGTTGACGTCCGGCCGTGAGCCGACCGGGATCTGGCACAACGCGACTCGCATACCCTCACCCTAGCTAGCGGTTCGGATACCGCCACCCTCGCCAGCCACTCATGTTCCCCCGCCCTGGCCAGCGACTCATGTTCCCCGCCCTGGCCAGCGACTCACGTACCCCCCACTCTGGCCAGCACGGCAAGATGGGCAGCGTGAGCAGACCATTCCTCAACCGGCGCCTGGAGGGGCTGGGCACGACGATCTTCGCGGAGATGTCCGCCCGCGCGGTGGCGACCGGCTCGATCAACCTGGGCCAGGGCTTCCCCGACCGCGACGGTCCCGCGGAGATTGCTCGGGCCGCCGCGGACGCGATCCTGGCCGGCCGCGGCAACCAGTACCCGCCCGGCCCCGGCGTCACCGAACTCCGCCAGGCCATCAGCGCGCACGCCCAGCGCTTCTACGACCTGGCCTTCGACCCGGCCGAGGAGATCCTCGTCACCGCCGGCGCCACCGAGGCGGTCGCCGCCGCGATCCTGGCCCTGGTCGAGCCGGGCGACGAGGTCATCGCGTTCGAGCCGTACTACGACTCCTACGTGGCCAACATCGCCATGGCGGGAGGCGTCCGCGTCCCGGTCACGCTGCGCCCGCCGGACTTCCGCCCCGACCTGGACGAGCTGGCCAGGGCGGTCACCGACCGCACCAGGCTCATCCTGCTCAACACTCCGCACAACCCCACCGGCACCGTCTTCACCAGGGACGAGCTGGCCGCGATCGCGGCGCTGGCCGTCGAGCGCGACCTGCTCGTGGTCACCGACGAGGTCTACGAGCACCTGGTCTTCGAGGGTGAGCACGTGCCGATCGTGTCGTTCCCCGGCATGCGCGAGCGCACGGTGTCGATCAGTTCGGCCGGCAAGACGTTCTCGTTCACCGGCTGGAAGATCGGCTGGGTCATGGCCACGCCCGAGCTGGTCAGCGCGGTTAAGACGGTCAAGCAGTTCCTCACGTTCGTCAACGGCGGCCCGTTCCAGTACGCGATCGCCGAGGCCCTGATGCTGCCGGACGAGTACTTCGCCACGCTGCGCGAGGAGCTCAAGGCCCAGCGGGACCTGTTCACCGCGGGCCTGGCCGGGCTCGGCTTCGGGGTCCGCCCGCCGCAGGGCACCTACTTCGTCACGGCGGACATCAGCGGCCTCACCGAACTCGACGGTACCGAGTTCTGCCGGCTGCTTCCCGACCGCGCCCGCGTGGTGGCCATCCCCGCGGCCATCTTCTACGACGACAAGGAGGCCGCCCGCACCCAGGTCAGGTTCGCCTTCTGCAAGCGCCCCGAGGTCCTGACCGAGGCCCTGGCCCGGCTCTCCCGCATAGCTCAGGGCTGACACCACGGATCGTTCGGCCCCGGGTCATGACCGAGGCCCTGGCGCGGTTCTGCCGGCTGGCCCGGGGTGATACCACGGATCGTTCGGCCCCGGGTCATGACCGAGGCCCTGGCGCGGCTCGGCTGGCCCGGGGTGATACCACGGATCGTTCGGCCCCGGGTCATGACCGAGGCCCTGGCGCGGCTCGGCCGGCTGGCTCAGGACTGATACCACGGATCGTTCGGCTAAAGATCTCTTTCAGCGAACGGCCCTGCCTCCGGCGCCCCGGCCCCGGCCCGGCATGGTGGGCCCAGCCCCACCTCCGTTCGGGGTCGCAGGCCCCTGGCCGCTCCCGGTCGCGACAGCCAGGATGGGAGCAGGACGTCGGGAAAAGGAGTCTGCGGTCATGCTTATCGCCATTGTGCTGGCGCTGACGATCGGGTGCATCGCGCTGATCATCGCGTGGGCGGGGCACGGGGGCCCGCGCCCGGATAGCCTGCGAGGGCGCATCCAGGCCCGCAGCTGGGGCCTGCTGCTGCTGCCGGTCGCGATGGCGGCCGCCGCGATGGCCGGCGGGGCCCACGGGCTCATCCCGGCCGAGCTTTGCCTCGCGGTCCTGGCCATCGTCTTCGCCCCGAAGCTGGCGGCCAGGCTGGTGCCCTACGGCGTGCTCGGGCTGGCCTTCTTCGGCGTCCATCTGGCCAGGGCGTACCACGACGGGTTCAGCAGCCAGGTCCAGTACCTGTTCGTCCACGCGGGCCCGGCCGGGCAAGGGCACCCCGCGCTGGCGACGGCCGAGGCCGGAGTCCTGTTCGTGGTTGGCGTGTGGCTGCTGTTGCGGGTGGACGCGCCGGGCGCGGGGCTGGTCAGGGCGCTGGCCGCCCGGTGGCTTGGCCGCCGTCGCGGCGGGATCTTCGTCGGCCACGCGCTGCTCCTGCTCCTGGTGGCGGGAGTGGCCATGCAGTTGCTGGGGCCCGGTGACTGGTTCGGCATCCGGGCGGTCGACGGCCTCGACGTGGCCGTCATCGACCTGACCGTATTCACGGCCGCGCTGGTGCTGATCTTCCGGTCGCGGGCCTGGGCCGCCACGCTGGCCGCGGCGGGCCTGCTGGTCCTCGGCACCTACGGCTGGCTGATCGCGGTGTTCTGGCCCGGCGTGACCGGGTTCGAGTACGGCTTCTCCGACCTGGCCAACAACCAGGTGCCCTCCCCGCTCTGGACCGACGCCGTGGAAGGCTCCGTCCTGCTGGCCCTGGGCCTGTGGCTGGCGCCGCGGGTGATGCGCCATCGCCTGGCCGACGCGCCCGACCCGGAGCTCGCGGCGCGGGCGCGGCAGCTGACCAGGCGGGTGCAGCTGCTGACCCAGACCCGCCGCGACGCGGTGGACACCGCGGCCGCCGAACTGCGCCGCATCGAGCGCGACCTGCACGACGGAGCCCAGGCCCGGCTGGTCGCGCTGGGCATGAGCTTGCATGCGGCCGAACGGCTGTTCCCGACCAACCCGGAAGCGGCACTCGCACTGGTGGCCGAGGCCAAGGAGTCCTCTTCCCGCGCCCTGACCGAGCTGCGCGACCTGGTACGCGGCATCTACCCGCCGGTGCTCGCCGACCGCGGTCTGGGCGACGCCATCCGCGCCCTGGCGCTGGACGTGCCGCTGCCCGTCGGGCTTGACATCGACCTGCCGAGCGCGGTCGACCTGCCGGTCGCCTCGGCCGTGTACTTCTCGGTGGCCGAGGCGCTCACCAACGTGACCAAGCACGCCGGCGCGCGGAGTGTGCGGATCCAGCTCAGCCAGGCCTCGGGCCTGCTGCGCGCGCAGGTCACCGACGACGGCTGCGGCGGCGCCGACCCGACCCAGGGCACCGGGCTGGCCGGGGTGGAGCGCAGGCTGGCCGCGTTTGATGGCATCCTGGCCGTGAACAGCCCGCCGGGCGGCCCGACCATCGTCGTCATCGAGGTGCCGTGCGTATTGTCATCGCCGAAGATCTCTTCCTGCTGAGAGAGGGCCTGGTCCGGCTGCTTTCCGCGCACGGCTTCGAGATCGCCGCCGCGGTGGCCAGCGCCCCGGAACTGCTCGAAGCGCTGGTCGAGCAGCGCCCCGACGTGGGCATCGTGGACGTGCGCCTGCCGCCCACGCACACCGACGACGGGCTGCGCGCCGCCCTGCAGGCCCGTGCCCGGATACCCGGCCTGCCGGTGCTGATCCTCTCGCAGTACGTGGAGCAGCTCTACGCCCGCGAGCTGCTGGCCGATAAAGCGGGCGGCGTCGGCTACCTGCTGAAGGACCGCGTGTTCAACGACGAGGCGTTCACCGCGGCCATCCGCACCGTGGCCACGGGCGGCACCGTGCTCGACCCCGATGTGGTGACCAAGCTGATGACCCGGCGCTCCCGCGACGAGCCGGTGACCCGGCTGACCCCGAGAGAACGCGAGGTGCTCGCGCTGATGGCCGAAGGCCGGTCCAACGTCGCGATCGCGCAGCGGTTGTTCATCACGGAAAAGGCAGTTAGCAAGCACGCGGCGGGCATCTTCGCCAAGCTGGACCTGGCTCCGTCGGACGACGACAACCGGCGCGTCCTCGCGGTGCTTGCGTACCTGGACTCCTGATTTCGGGAGCCTTCCTACGGATCTGATTTCGGGGAGCCTTCCCATGGATGCTGCGCTTTTGCGCGCGGCCGAGGCGGCCACCGGGTTCATGCCCGCAGCCGAGGGCCGGGCCCTGTTCGACGCGGCCGCCACCTACGCGGCCCGCGGGCCGGTCCTTGAGATCGGCAGCTACTGCGGCAAGTCCACGATCTACCTGGCCGCGGCGGCCCGCGAGGCTGGCCAGGCGGTCGTCACCGTCGACCATCACCGCGGCTCGGAGGAACACCAGCCAGGCTGGGAGTACCACGACCCGGCCCTGGTCGACCCGGGCACCGGCCGGATCGACACGCTGCCGCGGCTACGGGCCACGCTGGCCGCGGCCGGCCTCGAGGATCACGTGGTCGTCGTGGTGGGCCGGTCCGGCGACGTGGCCCGGCTGTGGGGCACGCCGCTGGGCCTGGTGTTCATCGACGGCGGCCACACCGAGGCCGCGGCCGTCGCCGACTACGAGGGCTGGGCACCGTGGGTGGCGCCCGGCGGAGCGCTGGCCATCCACGACGTGTTCCCCAACCCCGCCGACGGCGGCCGACCCCCCTACCTGATCTACTGCCGAGCCCTGGCTTCCGGCGCGTTCACCGAGGTCCGCGCCGAAGGCTCGCTCCGGCTGCTGGAACGGACCGGTGACGGAATCTAGTCGACGATTTGGGTGACGGAATCGAGCCGGCGATTCGAAGGAATGGAATGCAGTCGGCGATTCGAAGGAATGCAGTCGGCGAGATTTGACGGGATCCGGCCGACGGTTGCTCTGATCTTATCTGCTCTGATCTGACCTGATCTAGATTGATGATACCTAATCGACCGGTAACTCTGATCTTATCTGCTCTGATCTGTCCTGATCCGGGCACGCATCCCGGAATACCCCGGCCCCGCCGGACAGCCCCGTCAGCGCGTCGGCGGCCAGGACCACCGCGGCCGCGGTCCAGCTCGACCGTTCGGCCGGGAAGTGGGCCCGGTTGGCGTACTGCCAGCCGGTCCAGTAGGACCCGTCTGGATGGCGCAGGTGCCGGACGGTGGCGAACACCGCGGCCGCCTCGGCGCGCATCCCGCACGCGTCCAGGGCCAGCGCCAGCTCGCAGGTCTCTGCGCCGGTCACCCACGGCTGGTCGCTGACGCACCGGACGCCGAGGTCGGGCACCACGAACGTGTCCCAGCCCGTCGCGAGCCTGCTGGCCCCGTCGGCGCCGCGGACCGCCCCTCCCAGCACCGGGTAGTACCAGTCCATGGCGAACCGGCTCTTGTCCGCGAACGCCTCCGGGTCCACCGCCACCAGGTGCGCGAGCCGGTCGGCGGCCAGTTCCCAGTCGGGCTGCGGGTCGTCGGCCAGCTTGGCCAGCGCCACCGCGCACCGCAGGCTCTGGTGGATGCTCGAGCACCCGGACAGCAGCGCATAGGTCCCCGGCGCCCCGGCGGCATCCCGCTCCCAGAGCACCTCGCCCCGCGGTCCGCGCAGCGCGAGCGCCCACTCCACCGCCCGGCGGACGGTCGGCCACATGGTCAGGGCATGCCCCTCTTCGCCGGTCACCAGGTACTCATGCCAGGCCCCGACGGCGACGTACGCGGCGTGATGGCTCTCCGCCGCCGGGTCGCTCACGATGCCGCCTGTGCTGGACCGGGGCCACGACCCGTCGGCGCGTTGCGTGTCACGCAGCCACCGGTAGGCCCGCCGGGCCGGCCCGCGCAGTCCGCAGGCGCTCAGCGCCATCGCGCACTCGACGTGATCCCAGGGGTCGACGTGCCCGTCCGGCCACGGGATCGCCCCCGAGGGCTCCTGCACCCGGGCGATCGACTCACCCGTCGCCACCATCTCCAACCGCGTCAGCCCGGTTCCGCTCACGAGGGCGACCCCTGGCCTTCCGTACCCTCCCGGGGCTTGACCGCGTAGACCACGAGGCTCTTGCCGACCAGGGGGTTCAGCGCGCGGTCGGCCAGCCGGGTGATGGCCGGCTTGCGCATGATGTCCCAGACCAGCATCCGGTGGTAGGCGCTGGCCAGCGGGTGCTTGTCGTCGTGCACCCCGACCGCGCACTTGAGCCACCAGTACGGCGAGTGCAAGGCGTGTGCGTGGTGGTGCCATCGGACGTTCAGCCCGGCCCTGGCGAGCTTGGCTTCCAGTTCGACCTGCGTATAGATGCGCACGTGCCCCCCGGGAACCTCGTGGTATTCCGTGGAAAGGGCCCAGCAGATCCGCTCGGGCAGCCAGCTCGGCACCGTGACCGCCGCGAGCCCGCCCGGCCGCAGCACGCGCGCGAGTTCGTTCATCGCCCGCTGGTCGTCCAGGACGTGCTCGAGGACCTCGGCCGCGATCACCCGGTCGAACGTGCCGTCGCCGAACGGCATCGCCGTCGCGTCCCCGGAGACAGCGGTCGCGCTGGCCCCGTGGTCGGCCTCGCCCGCCTCCTGCATCGCGGAGAACATGCCCCGCACGGGCTCGAGTTCGGTCGGGTCGATATCGAACGCCACGACGTCCGCGCCGCGCCGGTACACCTCGAACGCGTGCCTTCCGCCCCCGCAGCCCAGGTCGAGCACGCGCTGCCCGGGCCGGACTGGGAACCGGCCGAAATCGACGGTCAGCACGGCAGCGTCTCCGGGTCGGGCCGCTGCCCCACGTCCTCACGCAGCCCCGTTGCCTCATGCAGCCCCGTTATCTTTTGCAGCCCCGTTATCTCTTGCAGCCCCGTTATCTTTTGCAGCCCCGTTATCTTTTGCAGCCCTGCGGCCTCCCGCTGTTCTACGGCCTCCCGCTGTTCTACGGCCTCCCGCTGTTCTACGGCCTCCCGCTGCTCTACGGCCTCCGGCAGCCGCGTCGCCGCCCGCAGCCCGGTGGCCTTCCCCTGCCCGGTGGCCTCCCTGAGCCCCATGGCTTTCCAATACTGCGCCACGGTGGCCTTCGCCACCGCGGGCCAGGCGAACTGCTCGCCGACCCGCCGCAACGCGCGATCCGACAGCGCGGCGCGCTCGGCCGGGCTGTCATGCAGCCGCCTGAGCACGGCGGCGAGTTCCTCGCTGTCCGCGGGCGTGACCATGACGGCGGCGTCGCCGGTCACCTCGGGCAGCGCCCCGGAGCGGCTGGCTACTAGCGGGGTCCCCGATGCCATATGCTCCACCGCGGGCAGCGAGAAACCCTCGTAGAGCGAGGGCACGACGGCGGTTTCCGCGCTGGCCAGCAGTGCGGAATACGCCTGGTCGTCCAGGCCGTGGGTGAACCTGACCCGGTTGGCCACCGATAGCTGCGCGGCCAGCCGCTCGGTCGCGGAGGAGGGCTTGCCGACGATAACCAGGTGCACATCCCGGTCCGTGACGAGCTTGCCGACCGCGTGGAGCAGGGTAGCTACGCCCTTGATGGCCGAGTCGGCGCTGGCCACCGCGATGATCCGGCCGGGAACCCGCGCGTCCTGCCGCGGCCGGAACACGCGCGTGTCGACGCCGAGCGGGATGATGCGCACGCGATCCGGCGGAACGCGGAAGTCGCGGCAGATGTCGCGCTTGGCCGACGCCGACACGGTGATCAGCGGCCCCCGCCCGGCGACCCGCCGCGCGACCTTCGCCTGCATCCGGACGAACCCGTACCACCTCCGCCGCGACAGCCGGTCGAGCCGGCCGAGGGCAGCCAGGTCGATACGCTTATCCACGCTGATCGGATGGTGGATGCTGGTCACCAGCGGCAGTCCGAGCCGGCGGACGCCCAGCATCCCGTAGCCAAGCCCCTGGTTGTCGTGGACGACGTCGAAGTCCCCCGCGCGGCCAGCTAGTACGCGCAGCGCCCTGATGCTGAACGTCAGCGGCTCGGGGAAGGCACCGCCCCACATCATGACCGTCTCAAGCACATCGGCCCAGTCCCGGTACTCATGCCATCGCGGCGTGCGGAACGGGTCGCTGTCCCGGTACAGGTCCAGGCTCGGGACCGCGGTCAGCCGGGGGCCTGGGTCGAGGTCGGGATACGGCTGCCCGGAGAACACCTCGACCTGGTGCCCGAGCGCGTCAAGTTCCCGGCTCAGGTGGCGGACGTAGACTCCCTGGCCGCCGCAGTGCGGCTTGCTGCGATAAGAAAGCAGCCCGATCCGGAGCGGGCGGTCCGGGGTAACCACGGGTTTCTGTCCCAGGGCGGCCTTGCCCAGATGCTGGAGTGGTGAGAGAGGGCGCTGTGCGCCGAGGGCAAGTCACCGAACACCGTGAAATCATATGGGGATCGCCCATGGCTTCTACAGGCGGTAGCCAGAACAGGCCGACCGCCATCACCGAACCCGCCCGATAGGCCAGCCGGTCATTGGGTCGGTCATTCGCCATCCCCGCCCTTCGCCCTCCCCGCATCTCACGGTCCCCCTTCCCTCCGTCCCCTTCCCTCCGTCCCCGCCCCTGGTTTCCGCCGCCTCTCGCCGTCCCCTGTCTCCGCGACGATCTTGAAGCGACCGCGCGATGCAGTCCAGCTGTCAGCCGTCGAATCCAGTAGCGCCGTCTGTCTGTTCGCGGGGTATGTCGGCGTGGCCAACGTGTCGGGCTGATTCCTCGATCATGTGCACGTAGATCCACCGCAGCGACACTTGCCCATCCGCCGATGCGGAACGCAATCGTCCAGCGAGAAGCCCGACGCGGCCAGGCGGGAGGCCTGGCATGCCCGCTCGTAACCGGCGAGCAGGCTCCGGGCCGTATCATCGCTGGCCAGCGTCCAGCCGTCATCCTGCGGCGGTGGGCCCAGCTCTTCCACCGAACGCCCGGCCAACACGACCTGAAACCATTCCCGCTCGACGGCAGCCAGGTGGTTCACCAAGCCGCCGAGTGTGGTCTGAGACGGAACATGCCGCTGACGAATCTGCTGATCGGTCAGGCCAGTCAGCTTGCGCTTCATGATGTCCTGGTAAAGATCAAGGAATGCTTCCAGCACCTGGCGTTCACCGCTGGTGCTCACCAGTTCATCGGGCGCAAGCGGCGGAACAGGTCCAGGCGCAACACCAGGGATTTAGCGGGTGTTGAGGGCTGAGCTGCGGGTTTGTTGATCTGACGGGGGTTGCTGGGGCTGGGCGCAGAGCCGGGCGAGGCTCCTGGTAGGGATTCCGGTGTCTAGTCCGTCCCTGTCCAGGAGCCTCGGGTGTCTTCCTACCTGTCTTGTGTCGATTCCGCAATACCGCCGGCGGTTGAGTTCCCGCAGGCTGATGCTGGTTTCCCGGCTGGGATGATCGCGGTTCGGGCCGCGGGTGTGATCTGTCCGGGCGGGGCCGCGACGGCGCTGCTGGCTGCGGGATCGCCGGTGGCCTCGGGCGAGCCGCTGGTGTTCGCCCATCCGGTGACGGTGGCGCCCGCGGTGGTCCGCCGCAGCGGCGCGGTCCAGGCCGGCGGGTGGCTGCCGGGCCATGTGCGGCTCGGGTTGCTGGAGCAGCAGCTGGGCGACGGCGTGATCGAGGCGGTGATTGAAGGCGCCGTGCGGGCCGGGCGGCTGGCACGGCCGGTGCGGCGGCGGCTGATGTCGCTGGAGCTGACCTGCCGGTTCACGGTGGCGATGACGCTGTCACCGGAGTGTGACTACCGGGAGACGATGGCGCGGCTGGCCGGGCACCTGCTCGATGTGCCGTGGGCCAGGCGCTGGCACGTGCCGGCGGCCAAGGTGTTCACCAGCTGGCGGCGGCGGCTGGGATGGCAGGTCATGGAAGAGGTGTTCTGGCAGGCGGCCGGCCCGATCGCGGGCCCAGCCAGATCACGCGGGCAGGCGGCGTTGTGGTGCGGCCTGGAGTTGTGCGCGATCGACGGGTTCCAGATCCACCACAATCCTGAACCGCGCCGGGTGACCCCCGCAGCCCGCATCACCAAAGAACGCGGCCGTACCACCGCCGAAGATGCTCAGCCAATCAGGCCGTCAACACCTGCCACCGACGCCAACAGGAAAGAGTTCGGGTCCTCGGGCACCAGCGACGGGAGCGGCCCGTTCCCGCAGGCGCGGGCGGTGCTGGTGACCGCGCGGGCCGCCCGGGCGATGCTGGGCGCGGCGATGGACGCCTGCAGCGCCGGTGAGCAGACCCTGATCGCCCGCCTGGCCGCCGCCCATCCCGGGCTCTTCGCCGGCCGGGTCTTCCTCGTGGACCGCAACTTCCCCGGCCATGAGCTGGCCACGGCGATCCTGGATGCCGGCGGGCATCTGGTGATGCGCGTCAGGCAGGGCATATCGCTTCCGGCCGTGCCCGGCGGATGGCTCCGTGACGGGTCCCGGATGTCGTACCTGAACGCCCCCAGCCGGCGGGGCCGACCGGCTGCCGGTCCGGGTGGCCGAGCACAACGTCACCGTCCCCGGTGGCGAGACCGTCTCGGAGCTGTACTGCCTGGCCACCACGCTGCTCGACCACCAGCGGTTCCCCGCCGAGGCGATCCGGGAGGCCTGCCCGCAGCGGTGGAGCGCCTCGCAGACCACCATCGGGGAGAACAAGACCACGGTGACCGGCGCAGGGCCGCCCACCGGGCCGGCCCTGCGCTCGGAAGAGCCGGACCTGGTCCGCCAGGAGTTCTGGGCGTGGCTGACCGGCGCCCAGCTGGTACGCAAGAGCGGCGCCACCGCCGCGAACACGGCGGCAGGCAACACGGCGCGGCCGGTGACCACCGATCAGATCTCATTCACCGCCATGCGGCGCGAGGCAGCCCGGTCCATGGTCCAGACCCAGGTCACAGCCGCCACCTCACCGGCGGTGCTCGCCCGGCTCGCCGAGACGGCCAGCCATGCCGCCCTCAGCACGCTCATCGTCACCGGCCGGCAGCGGCATTCCAGCCGCCGGCAGAAGAGCAGGCCGAGATTCCCGCACACCGGTGTGACGACACCGGCCGTCACCGGCCCCGTCACCATCACCCGATTCCACCCCGAATGGACTGCCCCCCAGGCCGCCGACACCTCCTAACAGCTGCGACCTGCCCGAACCACCTGGAAATAGAGGTCAGCGCATCGCCGCGGCCAGTGGAACCGCGCCCCCCGCAGCGAGATGCGGGCTTCTGTCGCGCCCGCATTGCCCGCAGGCCCTTTCTCGAACCGCCCGGAAAGATCAAACCTACGCGGCAAGGCAATCACACCCCAGTCAACACGAAATACCCAAAGTCCGTGGTGTTGGGTCCAGGCGGGCTCATGCCTGAACGCTATCGCCGCGCGGCGGTTGTCGGCCGTCTTGCCCGACACGTGGCCCTGGGCGTGCCGACGTCACCACCCCAGCCGGACCATGAAGAGGGCACCATCATCCTCAGCCTGACCCAGTGATCTTGAAACCGCGATGAATAGACCAGTGGCTCATGGTGCCAGAGCGAAAGGCCGTCAGCGTGGTCTGAGTGAGGTCTGAATTGCGATCTGACAGCTCGGAAAGATAATCGAATAGTCCGGCGTGCCCGTCCCGGAAATGTCAGAGGCAGCTGATAGAGTCAGTTTAGAAAACAATGCTGAAGGTGACCGGAAGATCATCAGGCTAATCATACACACTGTCTTAAGAGCGCCTCGGGGGAGGTGAGACAAGAACATGAGCACGGGGACAAGCCCGGCCAGCGCTGGCGAGCTGCTGGACATCCTGGAATCCACCGCGGGGCTGCTGGCCGACCTGGACGCGGCCGCGCTGCCCGCCGTCGTGCTCGGGGACAGCCTGGCCGGGATGGAACGCCTGGACGCGGTGCTGGCCGCAGCGCGCAGCGGGCTGCTGGCCGCGTTCGACGCCACGGACGGGCACCTGGCCGACGGGCAGCGGACGCTGCGCGCCTGGGCGGTCAACGTGCTGGGCGTGACCAAGGGGCAGGCCGGGGAGTACCTGGCGCTGCGCGGGCTGGCCCGGGACCATGCGGTGCTGCGGGCCGGGCTGCGGGACAAGGTGGTCCCGAAGTCGCTGGCGCTGCAGCTGGCCCGGTGGACCCGGGACCATCCCCGGGGAGTTCCGGCCCAAGGCCGAGGAGATCTCTGCGCCGCGAGGCGCCCTGTTGTATTCCCGGTTCAGCCGGGAGGAATTCGGAGGATATTCCTGGGCCTGATGGCTTACTCAAGATCCGAAAGGTGAAGGGGACAATAGCATGCCAGTAAACCAGCGGCCGTGCCAAGGCGTATGGGCGGGGTGCTGGGAAGGCCCGCGCGATATGGTTAAAGCTGGATTGCCTGAACCCTAATCTCCAGAAGGTGAAACTCGGCTCCCGCCGGAAAGACGCATGAAACCGGTGCCGGCCCTGTGCCCGTGTCAGGATCTCGCGGGCGCACCTCCGGGGCGCAGGAGCGATGCCCAGCGAGGGCATTTAAGGAGATGAGTGGGGGACCTAAGTCGCGCTGTTACGTATGGCAGGGACGAACGCGGGATCGCCTAAGGGACGCGAGTCCTAAGGCGACACAGGCACCGTATTAGTCGCGGGAGTAACGCCCCGCCAGGGAGGACGGGAAAGCCGTCCGCAGGGCGAAGGGTGCCAGGTGGTAAAGGGCATTCACGGATGGGAGGCATGCGTAATGCAGAGCGCCGAGACCGTCGTGGAGGTCCTGCGTGCACGCGGCAGGCGGGGCCTGCCGTGCGAGAGGCTGTACCGGCAGCTGTTCAACCCGGCACTGTTCCTGATGGCTTACGGGCGGATTTACGCCAACGATGGCGCGATGACGCCCGGGCCGTGCGGGGAGACCGCGGACGGCATGTCACTGGCCAAGATCGGGCGGATCATTGATGCGCTGCGCCACGAGCGCTACCGGTTCCAGCCAGTAAAACGGGTTTACATCCCGAAGAAGAACGGTCGCAGATTGCGGCCGCTCGGGCTGCCGTCATGGTCGGATAAGATAGTCGGCGAAGTGGTGCGCATCTTGCTGGAAGCGTATTATGAGCCGCAGTTCTCCGGCCGGTCGCATGGTTTCCGTCCCGGCCGCGGATGCCACACCGCGCTGACGGAAGTGGCAGAAACGTGGAAAGGGACGACCTGGTTCATCGAGGGTGACATCGCCGATTGTTTCGGGAGCCTGGATCATTCCGTGCTTCTCGGGATAATCGGCGGGAAGATCCGCGATAACCGGTTCCTGCGGCTGCTCAGGGGCATGCTGGAAGCCGGGTACCTGGAGGACTGGGTATGGAACGCCACGCTCAGCGGCGCGCCGCAAGGCGGGGTGGCTTCACCCGTCCTGTCCAGTATTTACCTGGACCGGCTCGATAAGTTCGCCGAGACAGTCCTCATCCCGGAATACACCCGAGGCAAGAGCAGGGCACCCAGCCCTGCTTATAAGAAGATGTCCGACGCGATCCGCTACGCACGCCAGCGCGGCTACCGTGCCACGGCACGGAAACTGCGCCAGCAGCGGCGCGGCCTGCCCAGCAAGGACCCCCGTGATCCCGGCTACCGCAGGCTCCGGTACATCCGGTACGCCGACGACCACCTCCTCGGGTTCACCGGGCCGAAGGCCGAAGCTGAGGAGATCAAGCGGCGGCTTGCTGACTTCCTGCGTGATGAACTCAAGCTGGAACTGTCCGCAGAAAAGACGCTGATCACCCAAGCCCGCACCCGGGCAGCACGGTTCCTCGGCTACGAGATCACCGTCCAGCACTCCGCGACCCGGCCCGCCGTCAACGGCGAGGTCAGGCTGCGGGTGCCCCGGGACGTGATCACGGCCAGCCAAGCCCCCTACCTGGCGCGCGGAAAACCCGCACGCAGGCCCGCCCTGCTGAACCTGGATGACTACCAGATCATCAGCACCTACGGGGCAGAATACCGGGGACTTGTCCAGTACTACCTGCTCGCCGGGAACGTGTCCGCACTGAACCGGCTGCGGTGGGCGGCAGAGACATCCATGCTCAAGACGCTCGCCTGCAAGCACCGCTCCAAGGTGACGAAGATGGCCCGTAAGTACAAGGCCATCACTGTCACCCGGCACGGGCCACGCGCGTGTTTCGAGGCCCGCATACAGCGGCCGGGCAGGAAACCACTGGTCGCACGGTTCGGCGGCATCCCGCTCAAACGGCAAAAACGCGCGGTCATCGACGACCGCCAGCCAGCGCCACCCATCCGCCCCAAAGAACTGGTCATCCGGCTCCTCAAAGGCGAATGTGAATGGTGCCATCAGCGGGCCACAGTGCAAACCCACCAGGTCCGCAAACTCGCCGACCTCGGGAAACCGGGGCCAGCACAACCCGCCTGGGCCGCTCTGATGGCGAAAATGCGGCGCAAGACGCTCATTGTCTGCCCGCCCTGCCATCAGGTCATCCACGACGGGAAGCCAGCCGCCCGCACGTCAATACCGCTGGAGAGCCGGATGCACTGAAAGGTGCCCGTCCGGTTCGGACCGGAGGTCGCCGGAAAAGGGCCTGCACCATAGGCACCTCGCCGGCGGCCTACCGGTGTTGGTCATGGCGGCGCGGGCCGGGGCGCGGCTGCGGGAGCTGGCCGCGATCTACGCCGAGATCCGGTCGCACACCGCCCCGCCGGACCCGGACGGCCCCGACCCGCACCTGGACCGCGGCCTGTCCCTGGACATGACGATCGACGGGGCCGGGCTGCTGCGCGGCGACCTCACCCCGGAGTGCGCCGCGATGGTGACCGCGGTGCTGGATGCGCTGTCTGCGCCGCAGCCCGGGGACCTGCGCACCCGGTCCGGAGCGGTATCACGATGCGCTGAAGGAGGCGATGAAGCGGCTGCTGGCCGCCAACCTGGTGCCGGCCCGGGCCGGGCAGCCGACCAAGGCCCTGGTCCACATCGGGTTCCCCGACCTGCTGGAGATGGATAAGGACTCGGTGCTGCAGGACCGGTGGATCGCGGCGTACCGGGCCCGGTGGGCCGCGGCCCGCGCGGCCGCCAGCGATCGGTCCCAGCGACGGCGGCGCCTGGCTGGAAGGCGACGCGGCCCGGACGGTGGCCTGCGACGCGATGCTCATCCCGGTCGTGGTCGGCGACATCGACCCAAGCGCGGTCGAGCAACTCATCACCCTGTGCGTGGAGTACGCCCGCGTCCGCGGCGACGCCCACCGCGGGGACACCGAGAGCACCGGCACGCCTCACGGCACCGACGTCGACGTAACTGCGGGACCGGCCGGGCCGGATGCGAGTGCTACCGAGGACGCCGGGCCGGGCCAGGACGCCAGCGGCGACGCCGGGCCGGGTGCCGGGACCGCCGCGCAGGTGCTGGCCATGCTCGAGCACCAGATCCTGGCCGCCGTCATCCAGATCGTCTCCGGCCCCGGCGGGGTCGCGTCCTTCCTCCGCCGGCACCTGCTCGGCAAGGGCCTCAACGGACCCTCCCTGCCCTTGGATGTCGGCCAGACCGACGACATCCCCGTCCACCTGCGCCGGCTGGTCGCGCTGCGCGACCAGGGCTGCGGGTACCCCGGCGGCTGCGACCAGCCCGCCTCGGCGTGCGAACCGCACCATGTCATCCACCGCGCCGACGGCGGCCCGACCAGCCTGGTCAACCTCAAAGGCGGCTGTCACTGGCACCACCACGTCCTGCTGCACCAGCTCGGCTGGCAGCTGACCGTCCACCCGGACGGCACCAGCCAAGCCCGCAGCCCCGCCGGGCAAGATCATCCGCAGCCACAGCCCGCCACCCCGGCCCGGGTGACCCGCCCGGCCGCAAGAAAGGCGGCACCCTCACTATCTGGCAGGGTGCTAGCCACCCGGGATGTGGACCGTCGTATTACGCGTTCCAGCTGGTCAGAAAGGCCGCGTCCTGAGCAGAGACATCCGCGCGGAAGATGGGATGCAGGCCCAGCCGCAGCGGTATCACGACGCCCTCGAAGAAGCCATGCGTTCGCTATAAAAATGCATCGTGATTCTGGTTACATCACGCGCGCTCAAGCCACTCCCGCAATAGCTAACCAAGATGAACTCGTACAGATCAGGTCGTGACGTCGGCGAGCTGCTGCGCCTGACCGGGATGAGCCGCCCGACCCTCTACCGGCGTCTGGCCGAGCACGCCAAGGCGAGCCGGGCCGTCCAGGTCAGCCGGGGCCGCTGGCGCTCGGTCACCACCGAGGAGCCGCCACGGTAAGTGATCGTCTCACGGGTCGTCTCATCTCACGCCTCGCGCGCGCGTCTGCACGTAAACGCGCGTACACGCCCGCTGAGAAAAACGCTGAGACAACCACGCACCGTCACACGCGAGCGCGATGACCCGCCGCCCCAAGCGCACGCCAGCACCCGGCAGCGAGCACCAGCGGCCGCCGCCGCAGCGATGAGCGCCGAGGAACGCGCCGCCATCCGCAAGGCCGGCGCCGACGACGCGCGCCGCTCCCGAACACGGCAAGGACTACCGGAACGGATCGAAGACCCGGCAACCGTCGCTCTGCTCGCCGCGATATTGCGGCCAACGCGCGCCGTCCCAGCAAAGGAAAGCTGCAGACGCCATGGAAGGAACACAGCCGCATGCGATGCAGATCCTTCGGTACAAGCCGGGTCGCGATCACGATGGAGATCTGCACCGAAGTGCCCTCGACGGCTACCCGTGGAGCGCTCAGGAAGCTCGGACACTGACGGTCGTGAGGGACCAGTTGCAAGATCGCAATTGGCCGCTGAGCTGGGCGCGCTCGGGAGGGACTCGAACCCCCAGCCTTCTGATCCGTAGTTAATGGCATGGAGGTCGATGAAGGTCGCTGGGGGAGGTCAGATAGGAATATCGGGTCGGTGAAGGTCCGATGTAAGTCGGCCTGGTTGCTGCACTTTACTGCTGCGCCGGCTCCGTTGGCCCTAGCAGCTTGACTGACAAGTCAACAGTGTGATCTAGCCGCCGCGCCTACGCCGGAAGCTCCTTTTGGCCCGAACTAACCGCCGTGGTTCCTCACTACCGCTTCGAAGGTCGCGCATCGTCGGCTCCGCTAGGGTATAGAGCATGTCCTGGTTTCTCCGCAAGCCAAGGGCCCCGGCCGCGGACGTAGGCCGGGAGAAAGAGCATGGCTGGGCAGAAGCCGCACACGAGCTCAAGCAGCTGCGCATCAGCACCGCGGCTGTACTTGAGCGTCTACAGGCCAGCTCCGCGCAAGCGCCACCCAAATCAGGCTGGGACAAGGCCACGGTAATCATCCAGGCGGCCGGGGCATTGGCCATCATCGTTCCGCTCATCGCTCTATTCGTGAGTATTCATCAGTTTAGCGAGCAGCAGAAGACTAATGCGGCTGCGACGCTGGAACAGCAGCGGATCAATGCGGCGGCGGCGCTGGATCAACAGCGCCAGGCGACTCTCAGCGAGTATCTTGACGATATGTCGGTACTTGTACTTCAGTACAACTTGCCGAAGTCCGCACCAGGTGCTCCGGTTCGCGCTATTGCGGTTGCCCGGACGCTCACGGCAGTACGCGACCTGGACGGAGCCCGTAAAGCAACCCTGATACGCTACCTGTGGGAGGCAGGCCTCCTAGTAGGGCCGCAGCCAATAGTCAACATACACGGCGCTGATCTTACCGGGGCGGTTTTCAACAAGGCAGATCTAGACGGGATCGCGCTGTTCCAGATTTTCCTGAACAGCGCGCAATTCATTAACCATACATCGCTAATGAATGCCGATCTGAGCGGCTCCTATCTCTATGAAGCGAACCTGACAACCGCGAACCTGAGCCATGCCGACCTCAAGGACAGCCTTCCAGTCGGCGCAAACTTTGCCGGAGCCACTCTTGTCGGCGCCGACCTGGCCGGGGCCGACCTGACCGGCGCTGACCTGACCGGGGCCAACCTGTCCGGCGTCGACCTCAAGCGGGCCCTATACAATGCGAAACCAGAATACGTGTACAATCCTCAGGGCAGCCTTGTAATCGAAAAGCCTACGCAGTGGCCGCCAGGATTTAACCCTCAAGCTGAGGGCGCGACCTGTTATGGTTGCGGATGAAACGGAAAGCGGTAACCGGCACGAGCAGGCATCTCGTCGGCATCCTGGGGTTGAAGTGGTCTGGATACTTGGGCTTCCCAGAGTGATGCGTCCGCTAGACCGAACTTATGTCGGCCCGAAGCCCGAAACTGTGCTCTGAGCTGCTGAAACACCGTCGGCGACTGGTTCTTTTCTGTACAGAAAAACCGACACGTCATGCGGATATGATCACGAGGCATCGTAGACGTTTGCGCTGATCAGGCGATGTAGCCAGAAGACGGTGCCAGGAGGGCGATGAAGCCGCAGGCCAGCGCCCTGATCGACGTGCAACAGCAACGTAAGTTCGGGCTAGACATGTGCCGAACCGGCGAGCATAATACCACCTACATACTGCGTCGAGGCTAGCTGGCATCCAGTTTCAGGTGAGTTCGCGCACGCCTTGCCGGATAGGATTTATCATGAACGGTCCGAGACTAATGTTGTTGGTGAGGCAAGGCCTGTGCCACCTCTGCTTCATGGTGATTGTCGGTGCCGTCGTGGTCGGCTGTACGTCGACGAGTTCCAGTAGCTCGAATGCTCCGTCGAGCGGTCCGGCCTCTCCAACGGCAACTGGGACCGACACGACTTCCGCCAAACTTAACCTCGCATCTGGCACGGGGCCCGGCGGGGGCAGTAACGGGCTGAGCGTGCCGGTCCAGGCCTCCGCGTACGGCAGCGCCACCAGCGTGCCATTCATGGTCAACGACAGCACCCTGAATGTGTCCTACAGCTATGATTGCTCCTCGACCGGCGGTTCGGGGTTCGTCGCCGAGATGATCAGCGGCAGCCCGGACAATCCGGGTTCCGATGATGAGGGCATCGCCAACGAATCCGGCACCAGCGATTCGGCGACCGTCACGGTGAACCCGCAGGATACGCCCGGAAACTACTTCCTTCAGGTCAACTCCCCGTGCGACTGGACGATCGTCGTCCAGAATGGTTGACGGTGCCTGCCGCGCCGCTACCCGTACAGCGTGCTGACCGATTGCAGCTGGAAGAGCGAGTGCGGTCCTGGCCATCCTTTCGACCGGCGCCTCAGTGAACCGATGGAAGATCACAGTCAAGATCGTCTTCGCCTGTACGTGCAGCTGATCGTCTTGACCGCCAGCGGTTGGCCTGCGGTCACAGACGGCCTTGACGGTTAGACACGCCAGTCGAATTCAATGCGCTGCCGCAGGATCGCCATCTCGCGCTCGCGGTGCTTTGCCTGGTCCTTGAGGGCGCCACATGGATTGCAGGCGTTACCAGGAGGCATGGGCTGGATGATGATCTGGTGCAACACCGCACGAATAGCTGAGCGCTTGCGGTCGGTGCTCCACGCTTCCCACGCATCGCGGACTTGCTCGGCCGGGGGAATATCGCTCATGACCGTGCCGGACCCGGCCAGTCGGTCGTATTCACGCCGGGCCCTGGTCACCTTGTCTTCGGTGCGCTGGCGGATATCGAGCCAGTCGGCCCGGTCGATCGTTCCGTCGGAATAGTCGCGGCGCGCTTCCTCGCGTCTGTCCTGCGCGGCCTTGATCTCCGCCAGCAGTTCCGCCCGGCGCGGAACTGCTGGCGTCCCCGCCTTGCCGCAGCGCTTCTTGCATGCGCGGAGATTCCAGCGCATTCAGGACCGCGCCGGTCACGTATTCGTCCAGCAGGCCGGCCTTGATCGCGACCCCGCCGCAGCCGGTCAGGCTTTTCACGCACGCGTAGGAATCGGCGCGGTGCTGTGCGAACCGCCGATAGTGCAAGCCGCTGCCGCACTTGGGCACTTGGCGATACCGGACAGCAGGTGCGCCGGAACGTTCATGACGTACTTGCGGCGGGCCGGGTCACCCAGCAACTTCACCAGCCGCTCGTGGGTATCCAGGTCGATCGCGGGCCAGTCCGTCGTTGGATATGTCTGGCCCTGCCATGCCAGCAGCCCGGCCAGCCGCGGTGATTTCGGCGTGCCGACCAGCGTGGACGGCCACCACTGCTGGGCCGCTACCGGGTTGATGCCGCGCCCGGTCCAGTCCCGCAGGATCGAGGTGACGCTGTCGCCGTCTTCCAGCAGCCGCCGCGCGGCCTCCCGGATCGCCGCCGCTTGGACCGGGTTGATGTCCTCCCGCACGATGTGCCGCTTCTTGGGGTTGGGCTACCACGTCGACCTGGCCTGCCTGGATCGCCGCGATCAGCTCCGTGAAGCCGTCCCGGGTAATCTCGGTGAAGGCGAAATACCCCGTCATCTTTGAAGAGGGCCGCGACCTGCCAGCCGCGCCGCCGGGCATGTCCGGTGCCGCGCTCCAGCTGGGTCGGCACCGATTCGGCCGCGTCGTAGGTCTCGCTCAGCCGGGCATATACGCCCGCCCTGAGCTGGGCTTCCGCCCGGTCTGCCTGCGTGTCGTCCATGACTCAATCACGATGCATTTTTACAGCCAACGCATGCGTCGGCTGCTGGCCTCTGACCTGCTGCCGCAGCGGGCCGGGCAGCCGACCAAGGCGCTGGTCCGTATCGGGTTCCCCGACCGGTGCGCGCTGGATAAGGACTCGGCGCTGCAGGACCGGTGGATCACCGAGTACCCGGCCCGGGTGGGCGGCCCAGCGGGCCGGCGCCTCGGCCGGGCCGAGCGACGGCGGCGCCTGGCTGGACGGCGACGCGGACCGGGCGGTCGCGCACGACGCGATGATCATCCCGGTGGTGACCGCCGACCTGGACCCGGGCGCCAGCGCGCACCTCCTTACCTTGTGCGCACAGGACGACCGGATCCGCGGCCACGCCCGCGGGGACGCCGGCGGCACCGCGGGCACCCCGGACGGCAGGGACCCCGGCAGTAACGTAGGCACCCCGCAGGACGGGACCCCGTACCGGAGCGGGGCCGGCCGGGCCAGGACGCCGCCGGGAAGACCGCGCAGCCCGCCGGGACGGCCGCGCCGGTGCCGGCCATGCTCGAGCACCAGATCCTGGCCGCCGTCATCCAGATCGTCTCCGGCCCCACCGGCATCGCCGCGTTCCTGCGCCGGAACCTGCCCGGTAAAGGCCTGAACGGACCCTCCCTGCCGCTGGACGTCGGGCAGCCCTAGTTCGCATTTTGTACCTATGACCTGGGTTACGTCCGCGGCCGAATCCGGTCACGGAAAGTTGTCTCATCCCCCGCGCGCGGGAGCGCGCCTGCACGCACGTGGTGTGACGTGCGCGCATGCTGCATGCCTGGCGCAGGAACGATCTGCGCTCAATCAATTTCCGGCTCTTCGAAGTTAAACCGCGCTTGCGTTTCGGTTCGGTTACCAAGCGTGTTCCCCTGGTGGTGGCGGTATGTGACTGGCGCCGGGTTCGGCGAGTGCATGCGATCCGGATATGCCTGCGCTGGCTGGCCGGTTTCCTGAATCCGTAGGCTAGGCGGCCCACGAATTGGCGAGCCGGGACGACCCGCGGGGCGGCCAATCCCCTGTGCCCGGTCCACGCCGGACATGAATCTGGGCTGGTAGCCCACCCATCCGCGCAACCTGACCAGCAGGCAAGCTCACGGAAGTCACCCCCGCGGTTCCGGCTCCGGGAGGGTGACGGCGGATCACGCCCACGCCCGCCCGGGCCGGCAGGCGTGCCAGCGATCTCACGCCAGGACGTAACAGATGCGTAAGGTCTGGCCGGCGAACCGTTAGTGACCCGTTCACGTTCTGCGGCGGGAAGAATACTGTCCGCCAGGGCAAGGAGACTCGACAATGCAGACAACAGTGAAGAAGGTTCGGCTTACCCTCGGCGGACGCCGTTTGCGACCCGGGCGAACCGTGCCGCACGCACCCTCTTGGTCAGGGGACACCCAAAGATTCCTTAGACTTCGGATCGTCATCGGAGCAGCCATCATTACCGCGCTATCTGTTATCTGGATGACTGGATCACAGGCCGCCTCAGCGTCCGTAGTCAGCAGTTCGCGTGACGTAATCGTCTGGCCCGATGGTATGGTTCGTACAAGCAACAGCGTAGTCCCGGGCACGTTGGCGGATACGTCAGCGAAGGCACTACTACCCAGTTGCTCTCGCATCGAGTACGTGGGTAACTCAGGGTTCCTCGCAGTACAAGAGAGAAACCATAAGCTCCAGTGGGGGATTGTGATGACCCCTCTCACATACTCTATAGGAAAGTGGAACGTCAGCACGTACCTCAGTGGCAAGAAGACGACCTCGGGCTTCTACAGAACGGTGACCATAGGATACATTCCACACGGCAGCCTCAGCGTTCCCCCGAACAAGGTATTTCACGTCCGGGCCGAGGTTGTAGGTCCGGACGGGACATTTTTCAATGCCCCGAATGCATGCCGGACCTGAGAGTGTAGTGGGGGCCGGCCGCAGCGGCTGTACATCGGGAGGACCGAGCAAAATGGGTGAGGTAACGGATCTTCCCCTTTCAGAGGATGTGATAGTTCGCTTCGGCGGATGGGATCCGCGTTTCGCTCGCGTAGTCCTTATCGAGCAAAGCGGCGTACATGCACTGGTCCTGGTCGACGGGAACGGCGACGGAGTCGAGCTCGAGCTCGAATACTGGCAGCATGACGCGGGCGACGGCTGGCGTTGTGAGACGAGCTCGGGATTTGGGCCACTGGACACGCTGGAAACCGTGGACGCATGGGATACGGGAGATCTCGTCTGTGCGGTCGGCCGCGTCACCCCCGACGCAGTCGTCCGTGTCGCATACGGCGACCGAACCTACAGCCGCCGGGCCAACAGCTTGGGTGTCTGGGGGTTCGTCCACCAGGCCGATTCCCCTCACGCCGGTGAAGTGCCGAGACTGGGCCGCTAACGGCGGCTGACGCAGCATGCAGGCGGACCCGCGGGATCGCCGGTCGTCCTGGTGCACGACGCCTGCGGCCAGGTTACCCAGCCGGTCCTGGTCTGCCCGCACTGCCGCGGCGACGTCGGCCCCCGCGACACACACACCGAGCCCGCGCTCGGCGCCCTCGCCCTCAGATGACGTCCAGCAGGGCGCGGATCCAGTCGCGGTACCCGTCCTGACTGGGGTGGAAGCAGCCGAGGGCGAGCTTTCCTCCAGGGCGGCAGGAAGTGCGTGGACACCAGGACCACCGGCAGGCCCCGGGCCGTGGCCACCTCGTGGATGGTCCGGTTGATCCGGACCACGTAGAGCAGGCTGGCCCGGCCGAGCAGGCCCCCGACCTGGCAGCCAACGGCAGGTCGAGCAGGACGGTGTTGTCGGGGACGGTCGCGAGCACGGCGCAGGTCGAAAACAGCTTCCCGGGCCCTGGTCATTGCGTCGGACGGCTGCTGGAAGTGACGGTGAGTGACCGGTAGCTCGTGCATGAACCTCGCGCGCGCCTGCGCGCAGGGCCACACGCACGCCGTTCATGTTTACGTTCGCGATCACCCACCATGATCAAAATGACAGAAGCAATCACTATAAGTGATCGTCCCCGCCGATCGTCCCATCCCGTCCCTCGCGCGCGTCTGCATGTAAGCGCGCGAACGCAGGACAACGGGACGAGCACGGAGCGTCGCTCGTCAAGACCGCGATGCGTGACTGTCTGTTCGTACGCACGTCCGCGTCCGCGGCCCTACACGCAGGCGCGCGCGAGCGGACGAACGGACGGGCGGGCGATCACAGTAGGTGACCAGAACATTGTGCACGTGCACCCCTCACGCGCGCATGCCTGCACCAACACGCGAACACACGCCGCGCACAGGCACATGCGCGCATCACCCGAAGTGGCCGTGACGGATCCCCCGCGCGGTGACCGTCGAGGAGCCTCACCGTCAGTGATCGTCTCACCGGTGTCTCGTCTCACCGTCTCGCGCGCATGTCTGCACGTCACGCGCGAACACAGCCGATGAGACAAACAAGTGAGACAAGGCGGAGCGTCACCCGGAAGCGTGATTTCGCACTTCGTGACGATGATTTCCCGGCCGGTCCATGTCCTCCGGAATGGGTACAAAACGCGAACTACGGCCAGACCGACGACATCCCCGTCCACCTGCGGCGGCTGGTCGCGCTGCGCGACCAGGACTGCGGGTACCCCGGCGGCTGCGACCAGCCCGCCTCGGCGTGCTAACGCACCATGTCATCCAGCGCGCCGACGGCGGCCCCACCAGCCTGTTCAATCTCAAGGGCGGCTGCCACTGGCACCACCACGTCCTGCTGCACCAACTCGGCTGGCAGCTGACCGTACACCCCGGACGGCACCAGCCAAGCCCGCAGCCCCGCTGGCAAGATCATCCGAAGCCACAGCCCGCCGTCCAGGTCCGGGTGACCCGCCCGGTCCTGGGAAAGGACCAGCACGCGGGTGCCTCGGTCACGCCGGGACGGTCCTGCGCGTTACCGCGGCCCGGCGGGCGGCGGTGTAGTACAGCCGACGCAGGCCGGTTTCCCGCGGAAGTAGGCCGGGATGGTCGGCGAATCGGTCGGCGGGTTCGTGGCCAGCAGGACCGGGGCGCGCGGGGGCTGGTTGAAGTTGAAGTCCTGAACCAGATTGCCCAGTATCGCTTCGTCCTCACGGACGTCCGGACGCGGGTCGGGACGGCCGTCGGTGGCGGGGTTGAGGCGGGCGCCACCGAGGAAGTCATCCTCGATGAACTTCAGGTAGGCGTCGCTGGACAGGATCTGGTGGTCGATGTACCCGCGCTTGGCGTAGGGCGAGATCACCAGGCTGGGCACGCGCAGGCCGTAGCCGTTCTGGTCCACTGCGGGCGGGACAACGTTGTCGTAGAAACCGCCCCAGTCGTCCCAGGCCAGGAAGATGGCGGTCGAGTCCCAGTCGGGGCTTTCCATGGCGGCGTTGATGATCGAGGTGACGTACGCCTGGCCCTGGTGCACGCTGGCCGGGGGGTGCTCGCTGTCGGGCTGGGAGGGCGTGATCCAGCTGACCGAGGGAAGCGTGCCCGAGCGCGCCGCCGCGTAGTAGGCGTTCAGGCTCTTGATGTCGTTCAGCTGGTGATCGGCGCGGACGTCGCCGAATAGCGGGAGCGGGTTCCAGATGCCCGGGGTCGTGGCGCTCTGCGCGACCGGGGCGCAGGTCTCGGCCGAGTCGTTGTCGCAGTCGGGCTGGGTGCCCGTCTGGATGTAGTAGGCCCAGCTCACGTGCTGCACGAACAGCAGCCAGGTGATATCGGTCCAGGCCAGGTCGATCGAGGTGGTCCCGGTGCTGAGCTCCTGGCTCACGGCCTGGTCGAACTGCTCGGCGCCGTACGGCCCGACGATGTTGTTGACGCAGCTCATCGGCGAGGCGTTCGCGCACCTGGCTGACCAGGCCGAGACCATGTACAGGTGGTCCGGCAGTGACCAGGACTTGACCGGCTCGAACATGTGGTCATCGAGCACGAAGTCGTGCGCGTAGGTCCAGTAATTGGGGATCTCGGCCGCGGTGTGGTACCCCATCACGTCCGGGGTACCCCCGGCCGCACAGGCCGGGTCGTCGGGGTTCAAGCAGGTCGACCTGGCCTGATCCCGTTGCTCGATGAACCCGTCCATCCGGCCGCCGTCCACGTCGGCGACGGCATTGGCCTCGCCGTGCGGTCCGCCCCCGTTCACGTCGGCGGTGTCGTGATACGGCCGGGTGCACCCCCCGGCGGGATTCGGCACGCAGACGGTCGGCTTCCCGTCCTTCATCGGGATCCCGTCCGCCCCGGGATACGTCCCGAAGTAGGAATCGAACGACCTGTTCTCCTGCATCACGATGATCACGTGCTTGATCTTGTGAATCCCGGCCGGCACGACGTAAGACCCGGACGGGCCGCCGCTCACCCGCTCAACCCCGGCCCCCGCGGACGACGAGGCCGGTGCTGAGGACGCACCCGTGACCGGCGAAGACGACGAAGACGACGACACAGATGACGACGGTGACGATGAGGACGGAGTACAGCCCGCGAGCACGCCGCAGGCCGCCAGGCCCGCCGTCGCGATGATGCCCAGCCGGTGCACCCGCCGCCTGTCCCGCTGATGAGCTGCCATGGTACCGATGCTCACAGGTTACGGAGAGAAACCACCGAGCAGGGGGTGGGAAAGCCGTGAGTGGTTCGGGGGACACGGCGTGAGCGGGGCCGAACCTCAATGGCTATCGTTGCCCGCGGATGGAGGTGGTTCTCGATGGCGCACAGGTTCCCGGCGCTGATCGCGGCTCCGGCCGCGGCGCGGGGGCGGCTCTGGCTGACCGGGGCGCGGCTGTTCGACGGTAGCGGGGCACCGCCGCGCGAGCGTGCGGCGGTCCTGATCGAGGGCGGGTTGATCCGCCGCGTCGCCGATGCGGGCGAGCCGTGCCCCGAGGGCGCCCACGCGGTCGATGTGGACGGGCGGGTCCTCATGCCAGGGCTCATCGACGCGCACACGCACGCTTCGGGCTTCGTTCCGAGCGTCGCCAAGGGTGCCGAGGAGCCGCTGCCCGGGGTCGCGGCGCACTTCCTGCAGGGCGAACTCCGCGACTACCTGCGCTTCGGCGTGACCACGATCCGGGTGGTGGGCTCGCAGGGGCTGATGCCGCAGGAGGCCAGACAGGCTATGCGGTATGGCGCGTTCCGCGGTCCCCGTCTGCTGACCTGCGGGAAGATCATCTCGGCCACCGCGCCGGGCGGGCGCTTCTACGGCGACATGTACCGGGAGGCCGACGGCGAAGAGGACGTCCGCCGGGCGGTCAGGGAGCAGATCCGCTCCGGCGCGGACTTTATCAAGGTGATGACCACCGGCGCCCGCTCCAACGAGCTGGAGGACCCGGACCCGCTCCAGCTCACCGAACCCGAACTGGCCGCCGTCACCGATGAGGCGCACCGGATGGGCTACCGGGTCGCCGCGCACGCCGAGGGGGTGGACGGGTGCGCGGCCGCGATCAGGCACGGCGTCGACACCGTCGAGCACGGCATGTACCTGCAAGCGCGGCCGGACCTGCTCGACGCCATGGCCGCGTCGGGCCAGGTGCTGGTGCCCACGCTGTCGGGGTACTACTGGATGGCAGGCCTGGGCCCGGAGGTCATCGACCCGGCCCACGCTGACGCCGAGCCTGACATGCCGCCGATCCTGGTGGAACTGGCCCAGCGGAACATCCGCGAGGGGGCGGCCAGTATGCGGGCCGCCAGGGACGCGGGCGTCAAGATCGCGCTCGGCAGCGACACGAGCCTGGCCGTCGGGCTGGAGATCCAGCGGATGATCCACCACGGCCTCACCCCGGCGCAGGCCCTGGTGGCCGCGACGAAGACCGCAGCGGAGGCGCTCGGGCTTGACGAGCACATCGGGACCGTGACGGAAGGCAAGCTCGCCGATCTGACGATCATCGACGGCGACCCGCTGGCCGAGCCGCGGCTGCTGTCCGACCAGGCCAGGATCTGGCTGGTCCTGCAGCTCGGCGCCCCGGTCGCCGGGCAGCTGCTCGCGAACCCGGACCTCGCGGGCGAGCTCGCGTGGCGGGATCGGTCGGCGGGACCCAAACCGGCCGACATGGAAGGCTGGATCCACGCGAGCCGAACCCGCGCTTAGGCTGCCTACCTGCTGACGTGCGCGATGAGGGTCCCGATCAGGTAGGTGACCCCGGCGGCGCACGCGCCCAGGACCAGCTGCCGCAGCGCGCCCCGCCAGAACGGCCGGTCGGTCAGCCGGGCCACCATGCCGCCGCCTGCGACCGCGGCGACCCCGGCTAGCGCCAGCACCGGCCAGAGCAGGTGCAGGCCGGCCAGGTAGGGGATCAGCGGGATCAGCGCCCCGACGGCGAAGGAGGCCAGCGACGCAACGGCCGCCACCAGGGGTGACGGCAGGTCGCCGGGGTTGACGCCGAGTTCCTCGAGCGCGTGCACGGCCAGCGCCTTGTCCGGATCCGCCGAGATCTCCGCGGCCGCCTGCCGCGCGGTGGCGGCGCTCACGCCGCGGGCGCGGAGCATGCCGGCCAGCTCGGCCTGCTCGAAGGCGGCGTTCTGCTCGAGCTCGCGCCGCTCCTTGTTGACCTCGGACTGGACGAGCTCGTTCTGGGAGGAGACCGACACGAACTCTCCGGCGGCCATGGAGAACGCCCCCGCGGCCAGGCCGGCCAGGCCGGTCAGGACGATGGTGTGCGCCGACGCGCCGCCGCCGCCGACCCCGGAGATCAGCGACACGTTGGTCACCAGCCCGTCCATGGCGCCGAACACGGCCGGGCGCAGCCAGCCACCCGACACGTCCCGGTGGTGGTGCCCGTGCCCGGACCCGTGGCCGTGCGCATGGGCCTGACCGTCGCCGTCAGGCCGCGCTCGCTTTTCGGTCGCCATCCGGGATGCCTTCCCCTCCGGGCCGCATGGTGGCCCCGGCGCACTTTACATCCCCGGCCATTCCCGCGCTGGCGCGGACCCACACCGGATCCATACCGGGGGACCCGCACCGGGCCCGCGCCAGCGATACGCGAGAGCGCTAGCTCATCGCCGCGTTGTACAGGAACAGGTGACCGATCGCGGTCGGGTAGACGCCGGTCACGTTCGTCGCCGTGGCGGTGAGGTAGTTGTAGAAGTACGCGTAGATGATCGGCGTCTGCTGCAGCAGCAGCGTCTCGATCTGCCCGGCCACGGTGCGCTGGGAGGACAGGTCGGGCGCCGCGACGTACTGGGTGACCAGGCTGTCGTACTGCGAGTTGTTGAAGTGGGCGGCGTTCCACGGGCCGGTGCCGGTCTTCGCGTTGGTCGTCTCGAGCGGGGCGGTCAGGAACACGTTCGGCACTCCGCGGTGCCCGTAGTCGACCAGGCTCATCGTGGCGTCGAGCCAGTCCGAACCGCCGAACTCGAAGTTGCCGTAGTACTTGGACTGAGCTTCGATGTTGAGGTTGATCTTCACGCCGATGGCCGCCGCGGCCTGCGCCACGATCTGGGCCAGCTCCGGGATCTCCTGGATGTTCTCGGTCGAGAGCGTCGTGGTGAACCCGTTGGGGTGCCCGGCCGCGGACAGCAGCGACTTGGCCATCGCGATGTTCTGCACGCGCTGCGGGACGCTGGTGTTCGTGGAGGGGAAGATGGGCGCGAACGGGCTGTCGTTGCCGACCACGGCCAGGCCCTTGAACAGCGCGCTGACGATCTCCGGCCGGTTGAGCGTCAGCGCGATCGCCTGGCGTACCCGCGGGTCGGTGAACGGCGCCTGGTCGCAGCGCATCGACAGCTCGCGGTGTGCGCTCGAATTCAGCTTGATGACGTTGTATCCGCCGGCCACGAGTGCCTCACCGCCGGTATAGGAGAACTGCCCGAGGACGTCGATCGTCCCGCCGGTCAGCGCGAGAACCGACGGGGGCTGGGTCTCGTAGAAGGTGAACTGGGTCGCCGACGGCAGCGCCTTCTTGCCCCAGTACGACTCGTTGCGGGTGAAGGAGGCGCCCACCTTCGGCGTGTACGAGCTCATCACGAACGGACCGGTGCCGAGGAACGAGCTCTGCCACTGGGCCGGGCTGTAGCCGTTCGGGATGACGATCGTGTTGTAGTTGTCCGAGGAGACCAGGTAGGGGAAGTTACCGTTCGCCGCCTCGAGGTTGAACGCGACCGTGAAGTCGTCGATCTTCTTTATGCCGTCCGGCTTGAGCACGCCGGCGAAGGCGGACAGCGCGGCCGACGGCGGGGTCGTGTACAGCTTGAAGCTGTACACCACGTCGTCGGCGGTCATCGGGGCGCCGTTGTGGAACTTGACGCCCTGGCGGAGCTTGAACGTCCAGACCGAGGCGTCGGAGTTCGGCGACCAGCTCGTCGCCAGCACCGGCTGCAGGGTCAGGGTCTGGTCGGACAGCACCAGGTACTCGCCGCTCTGCGCGAGCATGTCGAGCCCGCCCTGGTCGGCGACGGTCACCGGGTTGATCGCCGCGGCCGGCGTGGTGATGCCAGCCCTGATCACCGCGCCAGGTGCGCCGCTGGCCGAGGCGCTCGAGCTCCTCGAGCTCGACGAGCTCGAGGAGCTGCTGCTGCACGCCTCGAGGATCGACCCGAGCACCGGGACGGATATGCCGACGACACTGGCGCGGCGGATGAAGTCGCGGCGGGAGAGCCGTCCTGCGGCGAACTCGTCGATGATGTGGTTAGCAAGCTCACCCTGGTCCTGGCGCAGTCGCCCGAGCCGACGGTGGTCGATCTTCCTGGTCATGAGGAACCTCCCTGGGATGGGACGGATTGGCTGCTCTGTAGTTCTCGCAGTTCGGAGAGCGGGATATGGCAACGGATCTGATGGCCCGGCTCGTCCTCGTGCAACGGTGGTTCAGTGGATTCGCATATTCCGGTCGTCAGCTTGCGGGGGCACCGGGTGTGGAACACGCAGCCGCTCGGCGGGTCGGCCGCGGACGGGATCTCACCGGTCAGCCTGATCCGGTCGGGCCGCTCGCCGTCGAGCGACGGCACGGCGGAGAACAGCGCCTCGGTGTACGGGTGGTGCGGGCCGGTGAAGACGGCCTCGGCGGGCCCCATCTCCATCACCCTCCCGAGGTACAGCACCACGATGCGGTCCGACAGGTATCTGACCAGGCCCAGGTCGTGGGAGATGAACAGGTAGGTGGCCCGCTCGGTTTGCTGCAGGTCCGCGAGCAGGTTGAGGATGGCGGCCTGGACCGAGACGTCGAGCGCGGACGTGGGTTCGTCGCAGACCACCACTTCCGGCCCGGGGCCGAAGGCCCGCGCGATCGCGACCCGCTGCTTGAGCCCGCCGGAGAGCTGGCTCGGGCGCAGCGGCAGGTGCCGGTCCTCTAGGCGCACGGAGTGGATCAGTTCCTCCAGCCGGTCCCGCAGGGCCGCTCCCGAGAGCCCGGCCAGCTCGGACAGCGGGCGGCTGATCAGGGCCCGCACCGATTGGCGCCGGTTGAGCGCCGAGTCCGGGTTCTGGAACACGATCTGCAGGGAGCGCAGGACATCCCGGGGCCGCCGCCTCGCATCCGGGCTCAGCGGCTTGCCGTGCAGCATGACGGTCGAACCCGAATCCGGCTTAATGAGCCCCAGCAGGACGCGCGCCAGCGTGGTCTTGCCGCTGCCCGACTCGCCCACCAGCCCGAGCGTCTCGCCTCGCTCGATGGCCAGGTCCACCTCGGCCAGGGCCCGGACGTTGCCCCCGAAGGTCTTCGACAGCCCTTCCATCACCACGAGCGGCCCGTCGGCCCCGTCCGTCCCGTGGCCCGCGAGCTCGGGGATCGCGGCCGGGGTGGCGCGGGGCAGGTCCGGGGCCTGCTCGTGGAAATAGCAGCGCGAGGTCCGGCCCTCCTCGACCAGGAAGAAGGGCGGCTCCGTGGTCCGGCAGCGATCCTGGACCAGCGCGCAGCGCGGCGCGAACACGCACCCGGTCATCGTGTAACCGGGAGTCGGCAGGAAGCCGGGGATCGTATCCAGCCGGTCGCTGTCCTTGCGCTGCCCGCGGCGCGGGATGCAGCGAAGCAGCCCGACCGTGTAAGGGTGCCGGGGGTTCTCGAACACTGCGCGCGCGGGTCCCTGCTCGAGTAGCTCGCCCGCGTAGAGCACGCCGACCCGGTCGCACATCTTGGCGATCACCGCCAGGTTGTGGCTGATGAACAGCACCGAGGTGTCAAGCTCCTGGCGCAGGGCCGCGACCAGGTCGAGCACCTCGGCCTCGACGGTGGCGTCCAGCGCGGTGGTCGGCTCGTCCAGGATCAGCAGCGACGGCGAGCGGGCCAGCGCCATCGCGATGACCGCCCGCTGCGCCATCCCGCCGGACAGTTCGTGCGGGTATCGCCGCATGACCCGGGCCGGGTCCGATATCTGCACCTTGCGCAGCATCTCCTCGGCCGAGGCCGCCGCCTGCCCATGAGACTGGCCAGCGATCTCGAACACCTCGGCGATCTGCTCGCCCACTCGTATCGACGGGTTGAGCGCCCGCCCTGGCTCCTGGTACACCATCGAGACGGTGCGGGCCCGCAGGTCCCGGAGCGCCGCGTGGCCCATCGAGAGCGGGTCAAGCCCGTTGATGCTGATCCTCCCGCCGCTCACCCGGCCGTTGCTCGGCAGGTAACGCACCAGCGCGAGCGCGACCGTGGACTTGCCCGACCCGGACTCGCCCACCAGCCCGTAGGACTCACCGCGCGCGATCGAGAACGTCACGTCGCGCAGCGCGAGGCGGTCCCGGCCCCGCACCTTGTAGGTGACATCCAGGTTCGTCACGGACAGGGCCGGCGCCGGAGCAGCCGGAGCAGCGGGGTCGACCGAAGGCGCGGAGTCGGCGGTCATGAGGCGAGCACCTGCTCAATAGAGTCCGCGACCAGGATGACGGCGATCACCAGCGAGGCGATGGCGAGCGCCGGGAACAGCGTCTGCCACCAGTAGCCCGCGGTCAGGTTGATGTAGTTGGCCGCGATATCCGCGCCCCAGTCGGGGGTGGGCGGCTCGATACCGAAGCCGAGGAAGGACAGCGTGGCTATGGCGAAGATCGCGTAGCCCAGCCTGACCGTGAACTCGACCAGGATGGCCGGCATGACGTTCGGCAGGATCTCGCTGAACATGACCCGGACCGGGCCCTCGCCGAAGAGCCGGGAGGCGGACACGTAATCCTGCTGCCGCTCGACCAGCGTCGCCGCCCGGACCGTGCGCGCGATCAGCGGCGTGAAGACCAGGCCGACGACGACGATCAGCGTCACCGTTGAGGGGCCCAGGGCGACGATGAACAGGAAGGCGATGATCACGATGGGCAGCGCGAGGAAGGCCTCCACGATCCGCCCGGCGATGAGGTCGAAGACGCCGCCGAAATAGCCCATGGCCAGGCCGAGGATGGTGCCGAGGATAGTGCCGAGGATGGTGGCCAGCGGCGTGATGACCAGGATGTCCCGGGAGCCGACGATGACCCGCGACAGCACGTCCCGGCCGAGCGGGTCGGTGCCGAACCAGTGCGACGCGGACGGGGCGGCGTTAGGAAGGAGCAGGTTCTGCGCGAGCGGGCTGTACGGCGCGAACAGGTGCCCGAAGATCGCGCAGACCACCCAGAACAGCACGATGCCCGCGCCGACGTAGAACGTCGGCTTGCGCAGCAGCAGCCGCCAGGCGGTCGGCGTAGCCCGGCTCGCGACCGCGACCGCCGTCGCTGCCGTCGCCCCGAGATACCCGGTCGTCATGCCCAGGGACCCGGCAGGCTGAACGGCCTCGACGGGCAGCACACCGTCCGGTTCGGTCGGCGGCTGGAGCAGGCCGCTCATTCGGCACCCCCGAGGCGCAGCCGCGGGTTCAGCCACGTCAGCAGCAGGTCGGCGATGAGCGTGGCCAGCACGTAGACCACGCCGATGATCAGGACCCCGGCCTCGAGCATCGCGAAGTCCTTGTGCACCGCCGCCTGGAAGATCAAGTTTCCGAGCCCCTGGTAGTTGAACAGCGTCTCCACCACCACCAGCCCGCCGATCAGGTACCCGGTCTGGGTCGCGATCACGGTGATGGTCGGCAGCAGCGAGTTCCGCAGCACGTGCCGGCGGATCACGGTCGCCCGCGGCAGCCCCTTCAGCACCGCGGTGCGCGTGTAGTCAGAGTTGAGCGACTCGATGGTCCCCGCCCTGGCCATACGGGCAATGTACCCGAAGAGAACCAAAACGAGCGGTATAGCCGGCAATATCAGGTGCCTGAACTGCTCCAGGTCCGAGGCGTTCGCGCCGGCCGAGGCGGTGACCGGCAGCACCTTCAACTCGACGCCGAATATCACGATGAGCACGATGCCGGACACGAACTCGGGGACGGTGGACAGGGCCAGCCCGGTCACCGAGATGGCCCGGTCCGCGGCGCGCCCCACGTTCAGCGCGGCGATCACGCCGCCGATGATGGCCAGCGGCACCACGATCACGAACGCGAGCGCCGCCAGCTTGACCGAGTTGATCAGCGCGGCCCGGACGAAGGGCTCCACCGCCGTCCGGTATTCGTAGGAGGTGCCCAGGTTGCCGTGCAGCAGCCCGCCGATCCACGACAGGTACCTGGTGAGCAGCGGCCGATTGACCCCCAGCTGGGCGTCGAGGGCCTTTACCGAGCTTTCCGACGCGAACGGGCCAAGGGTTGCGCGGGCCGGATCACCGGGGAGGATCTGACCTGCGAAGAATACGATCAGGCTCAGGATCCATAGCGTGAGGACCATCAGCCCTAGGCGCCGCAGCAGGAACGTTGCCATTGCTGGCCTCCTTGATGCCGGGCCGCGTCGCGCGGAACGTTCCAGAGCGGCACAGCCTAGCTCAGTTATAGATGGGTGAGCAATCGATGACGATCATGCTCAACGGAAGTGACCTGACTGTTACGCAGGTGGTTGCGGCGGCCCGGCACGGCGAAACGGTGGCGATCGCGCCTGACGCGACAGGGGCCATGAGGCAGGCGCGAGAGGTGGTGCAGGAGGTACTAAGCCGAGGCGAGCCGGTCTACGGCCTGACCACCGGCGTCGCCGAGCGCAAGTCCTTCCTGCTCGACCCGGCGGAACGACGACGGTTCAACCACCGCCTCGTCCTCAACCACCGGATGGCGCAGGGCGACGCCGCGCCCCCAGACGTGGTCCGCGGCGCGATGGTCTGCCTGGCCAACGGCTACGCCAAGGGCGTGACCGGGGTTCGCCCCGAACTCGCCGAGATGATCGTCACGCTGCTGAACGAGGGCTTCGCCCCGCCGGTCCGCAGGCTCGGCTCGGTCGGCCAGGGCGACCTCGGGCCGATGGCCGACCTCGCCCACGGGCTCATCACGCGCAGCGGGTTCGAGGTCGCGGAGAACGAAGGGCTGGCCCTGGTCAGCAGCAACGCGTTCACCACGGCCTGGGCGTGCGTCGCGCTGGCCGACGCGCAGGCCCTGATGGACGTGCTCGACGTGGCGGGCGCCCTGGACCTGGAGGCGTTCGGCGCCAACCTCACCTGCCTGTACCCGGTCATCGAGCAGACCCGCCCGTTCCCGGGCCTGGCCCGGACCCTGCAAAGGCTGCGCGCTCTGCTCGAGCCCGTCGTCGAGCTCGTCACCCGCGGCCACCTCCACGAACTCGACCAGCCGACCCCGGCCGCCTGCAAGCCCGCGCCGAGGCCGCGGTGGCAGCAAAGGCCGCCGGCTTCCGCGCGATGAAAATCAGAATTGACCGAACGAGCAGTGGTTCCTCCCTCGCGGCCCTGCATGCCACCAGGGAGGCCGCCGTCACGTCGACGCCGGCAGGTCCGGCTCGGCGAGCCCCGTCCAGGGCATCGCGCCGTCGTGACCCTCGGTACCGCCCACGTTGGCGGCGAGCCGGCCGAGCAGGTCGCTGAGCTGGTCTAGGTCGGCGTCGGCCAGTCCGGCCCTGAGCCTGGCGTCGAACGCGGAGGCCGCCTGCTGCAGCCGGGCGAACGCGGCTCGCCCGGCCTCGGTCAGCTCGACTACCTGGATCCGGCGGTTGCCCGCGTCGCGCGTGCGGGTGATCAGCCCGCGGGCGTCCATGGCGTTGAGGTGGTGCGTCAGCGTGGCCTCGCGGATCCCGACCGCCTCGGCCAGCTCACGCTGGTTGGCGGGCTTGCGGATGGTGAGGTTGAGCAGGATCAGCCAGGTCGGCAGCGTGCCGCCCGACTCCTCGAGGGCGTCCTCGAACGCGCGCCCGACCGTCCGGGCCGCCTGGCTCAGCCGCAGGCCGATCGGGACGCGGAACCCTTCTGCCACGCCGGCCAGCCTATCATTAGATGTCTAAGGTTCACTAACCCTAGAGCTCTTTGGCGTACTCCCGGTAAATCCGGCTGACCCGTTCGTTGGTGCCGTAATAGGCGTGCCGGCTCATGTCCGCGCTGAACCGGCTGGCCGGCGGCGTGCGCCCGAGTGCCTCGGCCATCGCGCGGACGTGGTGGGGTGCGCAGCCGCAACAGATGCCGAAGTAGTTGACTCCGAGCGCAGCCGCCGCCGTCGTGAACGCGCCCATCTCGTAGCGGTTTGCCAGGAACGGGTCTAGCGCGGTCGGGAATGGCCGCCCACCCGGGATCAGGTCGCAATCCGGGTCGGTGAGCGATTGGAACGTCGGCTCGGCCTCTGTCGTGCGGTACGGCACCGGCAAGGCGGCGATGTAGCCGTCGCACGCGGCGCGGATTTCACCGAGCAGCGGCAGCATGGTGGCGGGCCCGCGGATGCAGTTCAGCCCGACCACATCGGCCCCGGCGTCTTGCAGGCGACGGCATGCCTCGCCGATCGGGTCGCCCCCGCGGACGATGGGCTGGCGATGAATAGTGAGCGTGACCACCGCATCGAGGCCGTGCGCCTTGATTGCTTCCAGCGCCAGCAGTGCCTCGCCGGGATAGTCGATGGTCTCGGCGATCACGAAGTCGACGCCCGCCTCGGCGGCCCACCCGACCTGCTCGGCGAACATGTCGCGGACGGCCTCATGCGTCGCGGGCTCGTCCGGGTCGTAGACGTTGGTGTTGCAGATATTGCCGGCCACCAGGGAGTCGTGCTCGGCGCCGACCTCCTTGGCGATACGCAGCGCCTGCCGGTTCAGCGGCTTGAGGTCGCCCTCGCGGCCGATCATCGCCAGCTTCTCGCGGTGGGCGTAGTAGGTGAATGCCTCAACCACGTCCGATCCGGCGTGCACGTATTCTCGGTGCAGCCCGGCGACCATATCGGGCTCCTCGAGCACCACCTCCGGTACGAACGCCCCGGCCTGCAGGTAGCCGCGGCGCTCGAACTCGAATAGATACCCCTCGGCGCAGATCACCGGTCCGACGGCGAGCCGATCGAGAAGCTTACCCATGCACGACACCTCCAGGGTCCTATAGTCGGAACGACTGTACCGGGAAAATTTAGACGCAGGGATGCCTCGATGAAATCTTCCGCGCACGTGGTCGTCATCGGCGGTGGTGTGGTTGGCGCCTCGGTCCTGTTCCACCTCACCGAGCTGGGCTGGACGGATATCGTGCTCGTCGAGCGCAAGGAGCTCACCGCCGGCTCGACCTGGCACGCTGCGGGCGGCATGCACACGCTCAACGGTGACCCCAATGTCGCGAAGCTGCAGCAGTACACCGTCGGGCTGTATCGCGAGATCGAGCAGCGCTCCGGCCAGAACTGCTCCATCCACATGCCTGGCGGACTGATGCTGGCCGGCGATCGGGAGCGGATGGACTGGCTGCGGATGGCCCAGGCCCGCGGCCGTTACCTCGGCATGGACATGGAGATCATCTCGGCGGCCGAGGCCAAGCGGATGTTCCCGCTCCTGGAGGAGCAGTACTTCATCGGTGCCCTCTTCGACCGGGCCGAGGGTCATGTCGACCCGACCGGGGTCACCCGGGCCTACGCCGGCTGCGCGCGGCAGGCCGGCGCCGAGATCTACCAGCACACCTGGGTGAGCGACCTCCGTCAGCGCCCCGACGGCACGTGGGACGTCATCACCGACGCCGGCGAGATCCACGCCGAGCACATCGTCAACGCCGGCGGGCTGTGGGCTCGTGAGGTGGGCCGGATGATCGGCCTGGAACTGCCCGTGCTGGCGATGGAGCACATGTACCTGATCACCGAAGACATGGATGAGGTGGCCGAGTACAACGCGGCCACCGGACACGAGCTGCCGATGGGCCTGGACTTCGACGGCGAGCTCTACATCCGCCAGGAGGGCGGCGGGATGCTGCTCGGCACGTACGAGCAGGCGTGCGTGCCCTGGTCGCCTCGCGAGACGCCGTGGACCTTCGACCAGCAGTTGCTGACCCCCGATCTCGACCGGATCGCCCCGTCGCTGGAGATCGCGTTCAAGCACTATCCGGCGCTGGCTGAGGCGGGGATCAAAAAGGTGATCAATGGGCCGTTCACCTTCGCGCCGGACGGCAATCCGCTGGTCGGCCCGGTGCCCGGCGTGCGCAACTGCTGGATGGCCTGCGCGGTGATGGCCGGTTTCTCGCAGGGCGGCGGTGTGGGCCTCACCCTCGCGCGCTGGATGGTCGACGGCGATCCGGGTGAAGACATCTGGGCGATGGACGTGGCCCGCTTCGGCAACTGGGCGAGCCTCGCCTACACCAACGCCAAGGTGCGGGAAAACTACAGCCGCCGGTTTCGCATCAGCTTCCCCAACGAAGAGCTCCCGGCCGGCCGGGCCCTGCACACCACGCCGGTCTACGACCGGCTCACCGCCCACAACGCGGTATGGGGCGCGAGCTTCGGGCTCGAGCATCCTCTGTGGTTCCAGCGGCCGGGGGAGGAGCCGCGCGAGGACGTGACGTTCCGCCGCTCCAACGCCTTCCCGGTGGTCGCCGAAGAATGCGCCGTGGTGCGCGAACGGGTCGGGCTCACCGAGTGCTCCAACTTCGCCAAGTACCGCGTCACCGGCGCCGGCAGCGCCGACTGGCTGCAGCGGCTGTTCACCAACCGGCTGCCGCGAGCCGGCCGGATCAACCTCACCGCCGCCCTTGATCCCAGCGGTCACATCGTCGGGGAGTTTTCGGTGGCGCGGGTCGGTACGGACGATTTCTTCCTGTTCGGCTCGCAGATCGCCGAAGCGCATCACTCGCGCTGGTTCCTTGGCCACCTCGCTGATGGTGTGCGGTTCGACGTGCTGGGCTTGTCCCTGGTCGGCCTCTCGCTGGCCGGTCCGGGCGCCCGCGACGTGCTGCAATCGGTCACCGATGCTTCTCTGGCCACCGAGAATTACCCGTTCATGACGTTCCGCCGGATCGACGTGGGGATGATCCCCGCGTACGTCGGCCGGATGACCTACACCGGGGATCTTGGCTACGAGATCTGGGTCGCACCGGAGTACCAGCGAGCACTGTTCGATCTGCTGTGGCAGGCCGGGAAGCCATACGGCATGGGCCTGTTCGGGTTCCGGGCGCTGATGTCGCTGCGCATGGAAAAGATGTTCGGTACATGGGCGCGCGAGTACCGTCCGATCTACACGCCGGTGGAGGCGCGAATGCACCGATCGCTCAAGTGTGATCATGACTTCATCGGCCGCGCTGCGGTGGAGGCGGAGCTGGCGCGCGGCCCGGCTCGAACGCTCGGCTACTTCGACATCGCCCCCGATCCGACGGAACCGGCCGACGTCCTCGGCGACGAGCCGATCTGGCACGGCGGCGCGGTGGTGGGCTGGGTGACGTCCGGCGCGTATGCGCATTACAGCCGGCGCTCGCTAGCGTTCGGCTACGTGCCGAGCGAGCTCGCGGTGCCCGGCGCGATGTTCGAGGTGGAGATCATCGGCCAGCGCCGTCCGGCGAGCTTGCTACCCGAACCGGTGCTCGACCCGGCGGGCCAGCGCATGCGCGCCTGATGGGACGACACTGATGGGACGCCATCCTGACCTCGAACGACGGACCGAGCTGCTGGACGAGGTGGTCGGCTACCTCGGCCGGAACGGCCTCGCCGGAGTGTCACTGCGGCCCGTGGCCCGCGCACTGGGGGTGTCGGTCAACGCGCTGGTGCATCACTTCGGCAGCAAGGACGAACTGGTGGTCGCCGCATTGCGGCGGGCCGCTGAGATTCAGCGAGGAGTCGAGGGGCGGTGGCGGCGGCAGGTACCTCACCTCTCCACGGCGGAGCTGCAGCGGCGCTGGTGGCGGTGGATCAACCGCAGCCCGGAGCACTTGGCGCTGGTGCGGCTGGGTCTCGAAGCCGCCACGCTGGACGCCACGGCCAGCGGCCTGCCCGGTGATGTGCGCGCGGAGCAGATCTCGTTCTGGCGCGAGGGCATCGCCGACGGCCTGATCGCTGACGGCATCAAGCCCGAGGACGCCGAACGCGAGGCGTCGCTGGTCAAGGCGACGTTCACCGGCCTGGTGCTTGACCTGCTGGCCACCGGTCACCGCAAGCGGCTCACCGACGCGCTTGAATGCGCCCTCAGCCGCCTCGACGAGCTGAGGCAGACGGCCCCGTGACGGTGTCCGGCCGCTTCCCGAAGGGCGGCACTAGGTCACCGGCACGATCGTGGCCTCTACGAGCGCGCCGGAGTCGATCCGCAGCACGCCGAGCGTGCCGTGCGGCTGCCGCCTGCGGTCCGTGGGCGAACCCGGGTTGAAGATCCGCAGGGCGTACGCGGACTCGTCGAGCGGGATGTGCGAATGCCCGAACACCACCAGGTCCGCGCCGGGGAACCTGCGGCGCATCCGGGTGAGCCTGTCGGCGGCCGGGCCGGCGTCGTGCACCATCGCCACGCGCAGCCCGTCCAGGTCGAGTTCGGCGGTCTCGGCGGCTCCCCAGCGCGCCACGTCCGGGCCGTCGTTGTTCCCGAGCACGGCGGCCACCGGCGCGTATTCCGCTAGCTCGGCCAGCACCGAGGCGGTACAGACGTCGCCCGCGTGCAGGATGAGGTCCGCTCCGCGCAACTGCGCGGCCACCCGCGGCGGGCAGGCGCGCCAGCGCCGCGGGGCGTGAGTATCGGCCAGCACGACCACGCGCACGACCTCATCCTGCCCCGTCTGCTCGGAATAGAGCCGATCGGACACGCAAAATCCGAATCGAACTTATCGGGTAAGTCGGGCGGACAGGCGCTTCAACCTGCTACGATGCGCTGTCCGGTGACTCTGTGCGCCGGGGGCGAAAGGGGAAGTGGGCCGCCCGGTTGAACGGGCCGGGCGGCCCGAACTTTCGCTGATCTCACGCCCGGAGCAGGCCGAGCAGCCAGCCCTGGGACCGTACCTCCGCGCCGGCCGCCGCGCAGCGGTCCCGCAGTTCGCGATCGGCGGTCACGACGACCCGACGGCCCGGCAGGCCGGCGACCACGGCCACGATCGTGTCATCCCCGTGCCCCTGGGCGTGCACCACGCGCACGCGGTCCGCGGGAGCGGCCGACAGGCGCGGGGCCGCGGCGTTCGCGGCGCCCTCGAGGACCATGACCCATTCCGGCGGATCTGCCTCGCCGGGCAGGACGGCCCGCCCGCTCGCCGCGAGGGCGGCGATCTCGGCGTGCAGGCGGACCGCCGCTCCGGCCCGGTCCCGCCACCAGCCGTCGGGGCGGGCGCCCATCACGTTCGCCACGTCCACGACGATCGTGGCCGGATGCTCGCTGATTCTGACCCCCTCCGAGTCGTTATGCCCCCGTAAGCTGGCCGCATGGCAGACGCGAAACTCGCCTGGCCGCTCCCCGAGCGCCTCTCCAGGCTACGGCAGCGCCAGACGGCACCCCTGATCCTCGAGCTGGACCTGACCGACGGGGTCCCCGAGGGGCCGGCCACCGATCCGCTGACCGCCGTCACGACCCGGCGCAAGGTCAGGCTGCCCAACATCGTCGAGGGCCTGCGCCGCGCGCGTGACGACGACCGGGTCCGCGCGCTCGTGGCCAAGGTGGGCGGCAGCCGCATCGGCCTGGCCCGGATACAGGAGATACGCGACGCGGTGGCCGACTTCCGCCGGTCCGGCAAGCCGACCGTGGCCTGGGCCGAGACCTTCGGCGAGTTCACCGGGGGGAACCTGCCCTACTACCTGGCGACCGCGTTCGACCGCATCTGGTTGCAGCCGTCGGGCACCGTCGGGCTCACCGGCGTAGCCGTCGAGCACCTCTTCCTCCGCGACGCGCTGGCCAGGATCGGCGTCGGCTTCCAGAGCGCGAAACGCTACGAGTACAAGACGGCCGCCGACCAGCTGACCGAGCAGGGGTTCACCGGACCCGCCCGCGAGGCCGCGGAGCGCCTGGCGGTCTCGGTCGTCGAGCAGCTGTCCGCCGCCATCGCCGAACGCCGCGGCCAGACCCCCGAGCAGGCCCGCGCCCTGCTGGACCGCGGCCCGTTCCTGGCCGCCGACGCCGTGACCGAGGGCCTGATCGACGAGCTGGGCTACCGCGACGAGGTCTATGCGGACGTCCAGAAGCAGGCGGGCCGGGGCGCGATCCTGCAGTACGTCGGGCGGTACCAGCGAGCGCACGCGCTGGCGCAGCGCGCCCGCCGCCCGCCGAGCCCGAGGGAGCGCTGCGTGGCCGTGATCTACGCGTCCGGCCCGATCAGGCAGGGGCGCAGCAGCCGGGGCCCGGTCGGCAGCGGGGCGATGGGCTCGGACACGGTGTCGGCCGCGCTGCGGTCGGCGCGGCGGGACGAGCGGGTCCGCGCCGTGCTGCTGCGCGTGAACAGCCCGGGCGGTTCGGCCGTGGCGTCCGACACGATCTGGCGGGAAGTGGTCAGAGTCCGGGCCGCCGGCAAGCCGGTCGTGGTGTCGATGAGCGACGTGGCCGCCTCCGGCGGCTACTACATTGCGATGGCCGCCGATGTCATCGTCGCCCAGCCGGGCACGCTGACCGGCTCGATCGGCGTGATCTTGGGCAAGCCGGTGTTCGCCGACGCGCTGGACCGCGCCGGGATCGCCGCCGATTCGGTGGCCGAGGGACCGCGGGCGACGATGTTCTCGCCCACGCACCCGTTCACCGACGACGAGTGGGACCGGATCAACACCTGGCTGGACGCGGTTTACCGTGACTTCACCCAGAAGGTGGCCGAAGGCCGGCGGATGCCGGTCGAGCGGGTGCACGAGCTGGCCAGGGGGCGCGTCTGGACCGGCGCCGACGCCGCCGAGAACGGCCTGGTGGACACCCTCGGCGGGATGGCCGACGCGGCCGAGATCGCGCGCCGCCGGGCGGGCCTGCCCGCCAGCGCGCGGCTGCGCGTCTACCCCCGCCTGACCCCGCTGGACCAGCTCCGCCCGCCCGAGTCGAGCGAGGCCCGCCCGGCGGCGGCCGCCGCGCTCGGCCCGAGCTTCGCCGACGGCTGGGGCCCCGCGTGGCGCCTGGCGGCCAGCGCCGGCCTGCCGCCGTACGGGCCGCTGATGCTCCCCGGCAACTGGACCATCTCTTGACCGAACGCGCGGTGGTGCACCCATCCGTGCCTGCGGCCCTCAACTCGTGGACGGCGGGGGTCACGCTGGTGACCGTGGCCGACGGGCGCGACGACGTTGGCGCGACGGTCAGTGCGTTCTGCCCGGTGTCAGAGGACCCGCCGCTGGTCGTGGTGTCGCTGATAGCCGGGTCTTACCTGGCCGAGCTGTTCGGCCGGACCGAGGCGCCGGTCACCGCGTTCGCTGTCGTCTTCCTGGCGGCCGGGCAGCGCATGCTGGCCGGACGGTTCGCCGCGGCGGGCCGGCCCGGGGCGCGGCTGATGCTCGACGACGTGCCGCACCGGCGCGGACCCGACTCCGGCGCGCTGATCGTCGAGGCGGGCTTGGCGGCGCTGGAGTGTTCCGCCGAGCAGGTGATCCCGGCCGGGGACCACCTGCTGGTCATCGCGCGGGTCACCGGCGTCCCCTACGTCGGCGACTCCGGTGCGCCGCTGATCCGGTTCCGCCGCCGCTACCTCTCCCGCTAGGCTCGGCCGGGGATCAAGACCACGTCGGAGAAGACGACGCTGCGGGACCGGGCCGGGGTGACCCGCCTGTTCGACGGGCTCGAGCTGGTGGAACCCGGCGTGATCCGCGCCGCCGAGTGGCGCCCCGACACCGACGCCGAGGCGGCCAGCCCCGCGGCGCTCTGGGCCGGCGTTGCGCGCAAGCCCTAACCGGTCGCGCCCCCCCGCGACGAGCCGGCCCGCCTGCCAGACCGCCGCGACCAGCGGGACGCCGGGGCGGTACGCGAGGTAGGTGTGCGCCGGCGCGTCCAGCAGGATCAGGTCGGCGCGCGCGCCCACGCCCAGGTGTCCGACGTCGGTCCGGCGCAGCGCCCTGGCCCCGCCCGCCGTGGCGGCCCAGACCGCCTCCTGCGTGGTCATCCGCATGTCCCTGACCGCCAGCGCGATGCAGAACGGCATGCTGGACGTGAACGAGGTCCCGGGGTTGCAGTCGGTGGCCAGCGCCACCGTGGCGCCGGCGTCGAGCAGCCGGCGCGCGTCCGGGTACGGGTGCCTGGTGCCGAACTCCGCGCCCGGCAGCAGCGTCGCCACCACCCCCGCCGACACCAGCGCCTCGACGTCCGCGTCGGTCAGGTACGTGCAGTGGTCGGCCGACGCGGCGCCCGCCTCGGCCGCTACCCGGACCCCGGGACCCGGCCCGAGCTGGTTCGCGTGCACGCGGGCGCCGAGCCCGGCGGCCCGGCCGGCCGCGAGGATCGCGCCGGCCGCCTCCGCGCCGAACGCCCCGGTCTCGCAGAACACGTCGACCCACCGGGCGTGCGGCGCGCAGGCCTCCAGCATCGGGCCGCACACCAGGTCCACGTAGCCGTCCGGGTCGCCGGCGAACTCGGGCGGGACCACGTGCGCGCCGAGGTAAGTCACCTCCGGGGTGACCTCGCCGGCCAGCGCGAGCCCCCGCGCCTCGTCGGCGACGGTCAGCCCGTACCCGGACTTGCATTCCAGCGTGGTCGTGCCTTGCCTGGCCATCTCGCCTGCCAGCCGGGAAAGGTTCGCGCGCAGCGCGTCGTCGGTGGCCGCGCGGGTCGCCTTGACCGTGGTCAAGATCCCGCCCGCCTGGTAGGGGCGGCCCGCCATCCGCGCCGCGAACTCGGCGCTGCGCTCCCCGGCGAAGACCAGGTGCGCGTGCGAGTCGACGAACCCGGGCAGCACGGCCCGCCGGTCCGCGTCCACCACGGCGTCCGCGGCCGGGGCCTGCGCGGCGGGCCCGGTCCAGGCCACCCGGCCCCCGGCGATGACCAGCGCCGCGTCGTTCCTCGCGGCGAACGCGCCGTCGCCGTCGTCGTTGGTCACCAGTTCACCGATATGCGTGATCAGCGTGCTGTCCGGATGCGCCACGACACCAGCTTCCCATCGCCGGGCCGGGTCCATGGCCAGGTCAGCGGGCGCCGCCCGGCGGCGCGAAAATCATCTGAGATCCGGCCAGGTCGTAGGTTCCCTTCGGCCTGCGGTACCGGGGGTAAGACCTGCTTCAGGCCGCGGTAGGTTCCCTCGCGCAACTCCAGCGCGTAGGCGTCATAGTCCGGCAGGCCTCGCTGACGGGCGATGGCCAGCTCGGCATCGATGTCGTAGGGTACCTGGGCGAAACCGACCGAGAACGGTGCCGCCTCGGCGCTGTCCGGCGCGCCCATCACGATGGCGTAGGCTGCGGCCGACGCGGACAGGTGATTGCCGACCGAGCCGGCGCTGAACAAGATCAGCCCGCGCCCCTCCTTCAGATAGGCGCGGTGAATGTCGCCGTAGCCGACGACATCGGGAGTCAGCCCCGCTGGTCCGCCGCCGGCCGTGAAGTCACCGGTGAACTCGGTATTGGTAAACATCGCCGCGAACTCATCGTCGGTATGGCTGGAGCGTACCCGGACGAATTCGCTGGCCTGCGAGGCGTGGAACAGCCGGACCCGCCGACCGCTCATCAGCAGCTCGTACGTTCCGGGCAGGCCGGTCAGCCACGCCAGGTCAGCATCGGACAGCTCCCGCCTGGCCCACCGGCCGTCCGCGGAGGGTAGGTCCCGTCCGCTGGAGATGGCCGAGTCCCAGTTGCCGCGCACGGTCGCCTCGCATGCCTGCCGGCACAGCCTGATCGCCTCAGCGCCACGCGGACCCTTCCCGATCAGATCGCCTAGATTGACGATCCGGGTAATGCCGCGGGCCGCGATATCGGCCAGCACCGCTTCCAGGGCAGTGACGTTACCGTGCACATCGGAGATGACGGCGATCTGCTCAAGCGCCCCCTTAGCCGGCACCGCCCCAGTCTGTCGGTAGCGCGCCCGGCCCGCAAAATCCGCCGACACGGCTCCCGGTGGGCCCGGTCACCGGCTGCGCGCCCAAGGCTTGAGGGGCGGGCAGAATGGGCGCCATGGTCTCTGAGATCTTCGACCCCGGGCGATGGCGCGACGTCGAGGGGTTTGCCTTCACCGACATCACCTACCACCGCGCCGTGGACTCCGGCACGGTGCGCGTCGCGTTCAACCGGCCGGAGGTCAGGAACGCCTTCCGGCCGCAGACGGTCGACGAACTGTACCGGGCGCTGGATCACGCCCGGATGACAAGCGACGTCGGGTGCGTGCTGCTCACCGGCAACGGGCCGTCGCCGAGGGACGGCGGCTGGGCGTTCTGCTCAGGAGGCGACCAGCGCATCCGCGGGCGCGACGGGTACCGGTACGCCTCCGGTGAGACGGCCGAGAGCGTCGACCCGGCCCGCGCCGGGCGGCTGCACATCATGGAGGTGCACCGGCTGATCCGGTTCATGCCGAAGGTGGTCATCTGCGTGGTACCCGGCTGGGCCGCCGGCGGCGGGCACAGCCTGCACGTCGTCTGCGACCTGACCATCGCCAGCCGCGAGCATGCCCGGTTCAAGCAGACCGACGCGGACGTGGGCAGCTTCGACGGCGGCTTCGGGTCGGCTTACCTGGCTCGCCAGGTGGGCCAGAAGTTCGCCAGGGAGATCTTCTTCCTCGGCCAGACCTACGACGCCGAGGCGGCACACCGGATGGGCATGGTCAACGCGGTGGTTCCGCACGCTGAGTTGGAGCGCGCCGCGCTGGAGTGGGCGACCACGATCAACGCCAAGAGCCCGACCTCGCAGCGGATGCTGAAGTTCGCGTTTAACCTCATCGACGACGGCCTGGTGGGCCAGCAGGTGTTCTCCACCGAGGCAACCCGGCTCGCCTACATGACTGACGAGGCGGCCGAGGGCCGGGACGCGTTCTTGCAAAAGCGCGACCCGGACTGGGAGCGGTTCCCCTGGGCCTACTGACGCCGCATCACCAGGATTGGGTTACCGCCGGGCTAGCGCGTCCGGCCGGCCGCCGCCAGCAACCGCAGCTCCCGGGCGCGCCGCACGGCCGAGGACCGGTCACCGACCTGGAGCTTGGCGTAAATGCTGCGGATGTGCGCGCGCCCTGGTGGCCGCGCTGGCGTAGACGGTCACCGGGGGACTCTGGGACGTGCCGGGCGCCGCCTGCCCGCTGGTAGCGGCGGTGCAACCGGCCAGCCCCGTAGCCACGAGCGCGCCCGCGGCTGCGCCCGCACGGCAAGCCCGGCCCGCCCGGCACGCGCACCCATTACGACACTTTCCCCTCCGCCGCGCACCCTGGGCCAGCCGGGCAAATTTGAGATATATCTTGACAATCTGACTATTCGAGATACATCGTGAATGTTAGCACTGCGCGTGTCCGTTCGAAGGGAAAAGGAGCCACCAGCATGCACCCAGAGATCGCGAGGACCCTTGCGGCCCAACGCCGCGAGGACCTGGCTCGGAGCGCTGCGGCTAGCCTGCCGGGGCCTCAGCCGGCTTTTCCCGCGCTGGCGCATCAGCTGGTCGCGGATGACGTGGTCGCCCGCCGGGGCACCCGCCGCCTCGGACGCGGGGCGGACCGCCGCTCCAGGCAGGCTCGGATCGTCCCTGGTCATCATCATTTCCGCGTACCGCTCGGCGTGATCACACGGAGTCCAGCCTCGACCGCGCCCTGGCCCGAACCCGGCGTGCCGGTGCGATGGTCAGACTCCCAGGCTGCTTTTCGCCGCGGCCTCGAAGACGCGGAACGGCAGCAGCCTTTTGGCCAGCAGACCCGCTCGCTCGCCCGCCTTGCCGACCGATACCCTGCGGGGCGGGCGGCGGGATTCCAGCACTCGCCGCACGACGGCGGCGACGTCAGCGGCGGGCGCCCCGTTGGCCTCATCGCGTTCCATGAGACCGACGGCCTTGGCCAGGGCGGCGTCGTAGACCGGATCGCCGCCAGCCGCCTGCGCCATCCGGCGGCTCGCCGTGAAGTCCGTCTTGATGTTGCCCGGCTCGACCAGCGTCACATGCACGCCATAGGGTGCCACCTCGTACGCCAGGGCTTCGCCCAGACCCTCCAGGGCGAACTTGCTCGCGCTGTAGAAGGCCTGGAAGGGGATGCCGATTACCCCGCCGATGGAGCTCATCAGCACGATGCGCCCGCCGCCTTGCGCCCGCATGCCGGGCAGCACCTGCTGAACCACCCGCACGCAGCCCCAGAAGTTGGTCTCCAGCTGGGCCTTTGCCTCCCCGATCGTGCACTGCTCGACGGCACCGGCCAGGCCCCAGCCAGCGCACGCGACAACCGCGTCGATCCGGCCGCCGGCCAGCAGGCCCGCCACGCCGGTGCGCACCGAATCGTCATCGTCGACGTCCATGGCCAACCCGGCCCACCCACACGAGGTCGTGCCGCGCCTGCTTGCTCCCGTGACGACCCAGCCGGCCGCATGCAGCTCCTCGGCGCAGGCCCTGCCGATCCCAGCCGACGCTCCGGTGACCAGTGCCCGCCTTGCCCCGCCGCTCATGGGTGCTCCGACCTCCCAGCCGACCCGGTAGCCCGACGAACACGCCAGTTACCGAATCGTACGCCCGGCACCACAACGGGCGGCCTGGCGGAGGGCCCGGGGTGGCTGCCCTCGCGGTCATGCTGGATAGGGTCGGCCCCATGGTTAGCGTCTGCTTCGCCGGTATCACCGGGTGGACCGCGCCTCCGATCGTCGCTGCGATCGACCAAGCCGATGACCTGACGCTGTCGTCGGGCGTGTCCCGGTCCGCGGCAGGGCAGAGCCTGGCTACGGCCGTTGGTTCGGCAAGCCACGGTGCGGTCTACGCCACCGTGGCTGAGGCGCTGGAGTCCGCGTCGGTGGACGTCCTCATCGACTACACCAGCGCCGCCGCGGTCAAGACCAACGTGTGGACCGCGGTCGGGGCCGGGGTTCACGCGGTGATTGGCTCCAGCGGACTGACCTCGGAGGACTATGCGGAGCTTGACCGCCTCGCCCGTGACCGGGGCGTGGGCGTGATCGCCTCCGGGAACTTCTCCGTCATGGCCGCCGTGCTGCGCCGCGCCGCCTCGATGGCCGCGCGACACCTGGACCGCTGGGAAATCATCGACTACGCCAGCGACGATAAGCCCGACGTGCCCAGCGGCACCTCGCGGGAACTCGCCGAGACGCTGGCGCAGATCCGCCAGCCTGCCGTCACGGTGGCGCTGTCGGACCTGCACGGACCGGCTGAAGCTCGAGGTGCCGAGGTCGCCGGCACCCGGATCCACTCGGTGCGCCTGCCCAGCTTCGTGGTCACGACCGAGGTCGTGTTCGGCGGACCGGGCGAGCGGCTGATCATGCGCCATGATCCGGGGCTGACCCCCGCCCCGTACGTGGCCGGGACTTTGCTCGCCGTGCGCCACGTGGCCGATGTGGTGGGCGTACGCCGGGGACTGGACTGGCTGCTGTTCGGAGAACACACTCCAGACCTCGGTCCCTAGCCCGACCGAGCCCCGACCCCGTCGCCGTATTCGACGTCACCGGCTGGCCCGCCCACCACGTATTAAGTGGTGCGTTGCGCGCCTGGGTTGTTGACTGGTGACATGACCGAGCTCCCCCTGGTGCAGGCGGCACGATTCCCGGTGACAGACACCTACCATGGCGTCGGTGTCACCGAGGACTACCGGTGGCTGGAGGACGCCTCGTCCGGGGAGACGATCGCCTGGACGAAGGCCCAGCACCAGCGCACCCGTGCCTACTTCGACGGGATCCCTTGGCGAGGCGCGCTGCGGGCCCGTGTTGAGCAGCTGCTGAAGGCGGAGCGGACAACGTACAAGCGGCTCGGGTCCGGCGGTGGCACGTTCTTCGCGCTGAAGGTGCAGACGCCGCGGCAGCGGCCGTTCCTGGTGGCTCTGGCCGACCTTGACGACCCTGCGACCGAGCGTGTCGTCGTGGATCCGGACGCCATCGACCCGTCCGGTGAGACCGCCATCGACTTCTTCGTTCCATCCCCGGACGGCAGGCTGGTCGCGGTCTCGCTGTCGGAGCATGGCACCGAGGACGGGTCGCTGCATGTCTACGAGGTCGAGACCGGGAAGGTCGTCGACGAGCCGATCCCGCATGTGAATCTGATGGGTGGTTCGGTGGCCTGGCGTCACGACGGCTCTGGGTTCTGGTACACCCGCTGCGCTGACCCTGCGGGCTTTCGGCAGCAGGTGTGGTTCCGCGAGCTCGGCGACGCTCCGGACCGCGTTGACCTTTCTGGCGGCTTCGCCGACGAGCAGGTCGCGGAGAACTATCTGTCCGTCTCGCCCGACGGCCGGTGGGTGATGGACCGGGTGCAGAAGGGTGATGGTGGTGAGTGGCAGGTCTTCCTCCGTAGCCAAGGTGCCGACGGCTCGTGGTGGCAGGTGGCTGGCACTGCCGACAAGTGCGTGCACGCCGTGTTCGGCATGGACGCGCTGTACCTGCTTTGCCGCCGGGACGCCCCGCACGGCAAGGTGCTCCGCCTGCCGGTGACCGATGGTGCCACAGTCGCCGACGCCCACGAGATCGTGCCGGCCAGCGACTCGGTTATCGAAGACCTTGCGGTGACCCGGGACACCGTTCTGGGTGGTGGGCATGGACGGCGGGCCGCAGCAAGTGCGCACCTTCGACCCCAACGGGAGACCGCTGTCCCCGGTGGAGATCCCGCCGATGAGCTCGGTATCGTCGTACTCCGCTCGTCTGTCGACGGTTGGGCAGGACCAGATCGCGTGGTCGTGCGAGTCCTTCACCAAGCCGGCGACCTGGTGGGTAGCAGCCGACGGTGAAGCACCGCGCCCGACCGCACTGAGGACGACTACTCCCGTCGACCTGTCCGGCTATGAGGTGACTCGCGAGTTCGCGACGTCGAGGGACGGTACACGGATCCCCTTCAACGTGATTACCGCACCCGGCACCCCACGGGATGGAACCGCGCCTGCCCTGCTGACCGCGTACGGCGGTTACGGCATCTCGCTGGTACCGGTATTCGATCCCGAGCTACTGCTATGGCTGGAGCAGGGCGGCGTCTACGTGGTGGCCAACATCCGCGGGGGCGGCGAGTTCGGCGAAGAGTGGCACCACGCCGGCCGGCTCGCCACCAAGCAGAACTGCTTCGATGACTTCATCGCCTGCGCAGAGCATCTGACCAGCAGCCGGATCACCAGTCGCGAGCGGCTGGCGATCATGGGCGGTTCCAACGGAGGCTTGCTGATGGGTGCCGTTCTCACCCAGCGGCCGGACGTCGCCGGCGCCGTGGTCGCAGCAGTACCGGTGATGGACTCCCTGCGAGCCGAGACCACCACCAACGGGAGGTTCAATACGCCCGAGTACGGCACCGTGGAGGATCCTGAGTCGTTCACGGTGCTGCTCGCCTACTCGCCCTACCACAATGTCGCAGAAGGGACGGCCTACCCAGCCGTGTTGCTGACCGCCGGAGAGAATGACACCCGGGTCGATGCCTGGCATGCCAAGAAGATGACGGCCCGGCTCCAGGAGGCAACGTCATCGGACCGGCCGGTGCTGCTGCGGCTGGAGTCCACGGGCCACCTGGCCGGGTCACTCGACCAGTCCATCGACGAGACAACAGACCGGCACGCCTTCCTCTTCGGCCAGCTCGGCCTCGGCTACCGCCTCGTCGCCCCCGCGTAATCGGTCCGGCAGCCAGCCGCCATCCGCGACGGGGTTCAGTAGTCGGGGGATTGGAGCCGCGCCCGGACTTCGGCGGCGCGGCGCCAGGCCTGGATCAGGCGCCGTTCGGCGGTACGTTCCTTCCGGGCGGCCCGGCGCAGAGCACGCAGCTGTCGTGCCCGCCGTTCCTGCCCGGCCTGTTCCCGGCAGATGCGTGCTCGTACTGCGGCCAGCTGTTCGATGGCAGGGGTCATGGATCACTCCTCCGCGTGCACGGCCGGCCAGGGCCGCGCTGCGGTCTTGGCCGCCGCCAGGGCGTCGGGCGCCGTTCAGTGGTCATCGGTGCCGGCCGGGCGGCGGAACGGCAGCTGGATCTCGAGTACCTGCGGGCCGGGGTCGGTGATGTCGTCTTTATCGTGGACCCACACTTCACGGCCCGGGCCGGGGACGGGGTGGTAGCCGCGTTCCTCGATCCACCGGACCAGGTCGTGGTAGACCATCGGGAAGATGCCCGCTGCCGGGCCGCTGCGCACGGCGACGGCGGCCTCGATTTCCGGCAGGACCCGGTAGCGTGCGGGCACGGGGAGCTCCTCGGGCGGTTCGGTCACCGGCAGGGCCAGCAAGACGGTGACGTCCTCGCCGTGCTCGCGTTCGTAAAAGACAATGCGGGGCCCGGCTTCCTTGACCCGGTCATGTATCCCCAGCTGGTCGAACTGCTCGACCAGCTGGTTGACAACCGGGACGATATTCGCCGCCCCGAATCCGGGTGCCCGGCCGGCGATCACGACTACGCCGGTGGCGGGAATAGTCTTGGCCACGATGTCGTCTGCGGGCATGCCATCCTCCCTGGCGATGGAGCGGAGCCGCGCCTCGATTCCGAGCAGCTGGTTCTTATGCTGGTCGAGCTCCTGCTCGAGCTGGGCGCGCCGCAGGAGGAGCATGCCGCGCAGCTCGCCGAGCGTGACCCCGTCCAGCATCAGCCTGACCTGGGTGAGCGAGAGCCCGAGTTCCTTCAGCGCCATGATCCGGTTGATCTGTCCCAGCTGTGCTGCCGAGTAGCCGCGGTACCCCGTGTCTGGGTCGACGGTCGCCGGCTGCAGCAGCCCGATCTCGTCGTAATGCCGGAGCGTACGGATCGACACACCACCGAGCCGGGCGAACTCGCCGATGCTGAACATGGCACCAGCATGCACCCCTCACGCTACGAGAGGGTCAAGGCCATCCGCGCTCAAACCCAACCCGGACTCCGATCCTGATGCAGACCCGGCCCGAACGGCCCGGCCGCCCTGGCCAGGGCAGGGAATGAGATCGGCGTAACAACTGGTTGCTGGCAGGCATGAGGATTGCGGTGATCGGCAAGGGCAACATCGGCGGAACGCTCGGGAGCAAGTGGCGCGCGGCCGGGCACGAGGTGGTCTACGGAACCCGGGACGGGTCCGGACAGGGCCCGGGCGGCGCGCCGCAGCGAAGCATCGGCGATGCTCTGGAGGGCGCCGAGGTGGTCCTGCTGGCCGTTCCTGGCCAGGCCGTGCCGGAGGTCGTGAACGAGCAGGGTGCGGCGCTGGCGGGCAAGGTGGTGATCGACGCGGTGAACCGGATAGGCGCGCCGGAGTTCGACAGCCGGGCGCTGATCGCCGCCGCCGCGCCGTCGGCCCGGTATGTGCGCGCGTTCAACTCGCTGGGCTGGGAGAACTTCGCCGACCCGATACCCGGCACGAACCTGTTCTTCGCTGCCGATCCCGAGGCGCGGGCACCGGCCGAGGAGCTCATCAGCGTCGTCGGGCTCGAGCCCGCCTTCCTCGGAGACGCCACCGCGACGGCGACCGTCGACGCCCTGCTGCCGCTGTGGTTCGCTCTGGTCAGGCAGAACGGCGGCAACCGCAAGGTCGCGCTGCGCATCGTCCGCTAGCCACGGCTGGAGCTACTCACCTGGCTGCTCGGGATGACCTACCCGGCTGTGGCCAGAGCTTGCCGTGCTGGCCTGGCCAGGCCGGAGGGCAGGCCAAGGGCCGGGTGGTCCTGCTGCCCGGTCACGCGGTGACCAAGCCGGCGAGGTGGGTCAGCGAGTTGCCCAGGTGATCTGGAGGGAATGGGGGGAATCCGATGCGCGGGCGGAGGAAGGCGGGTACCGCCGACCAGTCGTAGGACAGGGTGACCGTGGTCCGGGACGGTCCGGCCGGGGCTAGGTCGTAGCGCCAGACCCAACCGCCGAACCGCAGGTCGCCGTCGCCGGTGTCCTGGCCCGGCTCCCAGGCGATGGTGTGCGGTGGATCGAACATCTGCACCCGGTTGGCCATCTGGTAGCTTCCGTCCGGATGGTTGGGGTGGTACATGGCCATCCGGAACACCTGGCCCGCCGCGGTCAGCGGCTGGCTGTCGAGGGGCTCGCAGACCCAGCCGGTGCCATCGATCGCGGCGTGTTTGACGGGGTCGGCAAGGACCGCGAAGATGGCCTCTGCCGGGGCGTTGATGATCGCGGTCGCGCTGACGGTCTCGTCGGCCATCGTGGTCGCCTTCTCTGAGCGGAGCCTGGTGCCGGTTCTGACGTCCGCCAGTCCCCGAACTCATCGCTGACCTTGTGGAATCAGGCACGTGCGCGCCCACGGTGCTATGCCGGGCTAGGCAGTCCCGTGAGCCGCCGCGCACACCACCGCATGGACCTGCCGGGACAGCTCCTCAACCGTCTTCGTCAACGCCACGTTCTGCGCGAGCAAGTCTTTGAGCTCGCTGGTCATCGTCATATTCTGCGCCAGTGTGTCGCCGAGCGTGCTCTCCACGTCGGCAATCTGCTGGTCCTGCTGGCTGAGCCGGGCGAGGGTCGTCTCCAGGTTCCGTTCGCTGCGGTTGGACGCGGCGGCCACCAGAAAGCCGATGAACAGCTCCGCGACGGTCGTGATCAAGTTCAGCGGGAAGTTGAATCCCTGGCTGGTGAACCACGCGGGCAGCCATGTTCCGCCGGCTATGTGGTGGCCGCCGAATGCGAAGACAGCCGTCCAGGCGATCACCGCGATAAGCCAGATCATGATGTTGGTGGGGCGTCCCATCGCCGCGGAGACATAGTCCGCGACCTTCAGGAATACTGACTCTCTCTCCGGGGCGCTTACAGGCACAGCGGTCACGGCGGATCCTTTCTCAGGCGCAATGGACAGCACGAACCATACCGGGACACCCGCGAACCGCAGGCTTCCGGCGCTGCAGACATCCCGCGGCACGCAATCACCGTGAGCGTCTATGATTCTCCGACCAAATGCACGCCATAACAATCCTTCGGTGCGCCATGGATAGGAAGTCGCACCACTTAGAATGCCGCGCATAGCGGCGGCGATGCGCGCCTTAGGCAGGCCGACTGCTGATCACGCAGCGTTGCAGTAATCTTTGCGCGGCGGGCGGGCGTGCCAGACTGGCCGGGTGACCCAAACGGTGTTCGACGAGGATACTGGCCGGCAGCTGGAGGCCCTGTACCGCATCGGCGATGTGGTCCGGCGACGTGGCCTTGTTCGCTCGTCTCTGGCCGCCGCGCCGGGCGAGCGCATCCTTGACGTGGGATGCGGCCCCGGTTTCTTGTCCGCGGAACTACGCCAAGAGGCCGGTCCTGCTGGCTCGGTCGTAGGCGTGGATTCCAGCCCGGCCATGCTCGCCCTGGCGACGCGGCGGTGCCAGGGCCTGGGGAATGTCACCCTTCATCAGGGGGACGCGACCTCGCTACCGGTGGCCGACGCCAGCTTCGACGGCGCGGTGTGCGTCCAGGTGCTCGAATATGTGGCCGATGTCCCGGCTGCCCTCCGCGAGCTGTACCGAGCGCTGCGGCCGGGAGGCCGCGTAGTGGTCTGGGACATCGACTGGGCCACGGTGTCGTGGCACTCGGAGGACCCGGCCCGCATGGCACGGGTGCTCGGCGCATGGGACGAGCACTTGGCCCACCCCTCGCTGCCGCGGGTGCTCGCCCCGGCCATGCGGTCGGCCGGCTTCCAGGACGTCCGGATGGAACCCCACCCGGTTGCCACCGCTCACTTTGACCCCGGCAGCTACGGCGTGGCCATCATCCCGGTGATCGCAAGCTTCGTGTCCGGCCGCGGCGGCGTGAGCGGGGACGACGTCGGCGCATGGGCAGCGGAGCTGAGCGAACTGGGCGAACGCGACGAGTTTTACTTCGCCAGCCTCCAGTTCTGCTTTCTCGGCACGCGTCCGTCGTGACGGTCAGGCAGGCTCACCATCGCCAACCACGTGCCCGTGCTGCGCAGCGTGCGACAGCGACCCGCCGGCCGCCGCTGGTGATGGCGGGGCGTTCTCCAGCAGCATCGGGCTCGTGCCCGGTGTGAACGCCGGTGTCATCGTGGCCCTGGGAGGCGGCATCACCGCAGGCGGCGAACCGCGGCCAGCGACCGTGGCGCGCGCCCGCCGGGCGGCCGCGTTGTACCGCTCGGGGCGAGCGCAGCCGATCGTGATGTCGGGCGCGTATGGCACCTGGCCTCCTACGGGTTCACGGTCATCGCCTCGACGCTGCCCAACACCGGCAGCGGCAACGAGATCGACGCGGCCGCGCACTACCTGGTCACCCAGGACAGCGTCCCGGGAAGCATCTTCTACGGCCATCTGGACGTGAACGAGGTGGCCGCGGTGGGCATGTCGCAGGGCGCTACCGGCGCGGTCCGGGCCACCACGAACGATCCGGCCCTGATCAAGACCGTGATGACGTTCTCGGAGCCGAACCCGATCTGGTCCGCCCCCAATCCCGACTGCCCGACCGCGGCCGACTGCACGGCTCACCCCGCCGCGCTGACCCGGCCCGTCTTCTTCATCTCCACGTACGGGTTCTGGGACTCGATCATCGCGAGCCCCGCCACGGAGAAGGCGTTCTTCCTCAGCACCTCTGTCCACGCCGCGCTCGGCATCATCCTCAACTCCGACGGGAAGCCCGCCGACCACACCTCGATCGAGAACCCTCCCACGGGCAACCCCGGCGGTTTGCTCGGTTACGCCACGGCCTGGCTGGAATACCAGCTGCGCGGCAATGGCACCGCCGCCGGCGCCTTCACCGGGCCGCATCCGGAACTGGTCTCGAACCCCGACTGGCCGGGCAGCGCCATCAAGTAAGCCAGTCCCGAGCGGCAGGGGCGGGTAAGGTGTCCGGGCTGGTAAAGACCTGCCGCCGCCCTCCATCGAGGCTCGGACTGAATTCAGCTGCCGCTGGGATGCGGAGCCTGCAATGATCACCGGGAGGCTTCGCCGGCCGCCCGCATCAGTGGAGGCTGTTGCACCATGACGTTCCAAATCCGCCATCTCAGCGCGGCCGACTACCCGCTGGTGATCTCGGTCATCGACCAATGGTGGGGCGGCCGCCCGATGGCCGGCAAGCTTCCGCGGCTGTTCTTCGAGCACTTCACCGATACCAGTTTCGCCGCCGAACGCGACGGCAGGCTGGCTGGTTTCCTGGCCGGGTTCATCTCCCAGTCCCGGCCTGACGAGGGCTACATTCACTTCGTAGGCGTGGATCCGGCCGCGCGCGGCGGCGGGCTGGGCCGCCTGCTCTATGAGGCCTTCTTCCGGGCCGCCGAGGATCGCGGCTGCATCCTTGTCCGCGCGGTCACTTCGCCGGTGAACCGCGGCTCGGTCGCGTTTCACCGGCGGATGGGTTTCCAGCTGGAGCCCGGCGACGCGGAGGTCGACGGCATCCCGGTTTCCTCAGGCTACGACGGCCCGGGCGGCGACCGGGTGCGCTTCCTTCGTATTCTGCACGGCCCTTAGGCGGATATTGCCTGCGGGCCAGGATGCGCAATTACCGGCTGCCGGCGGCGGCGCAACCGCTGTGCCCGGCCGAGCGTCCAAGGGGTATGCGACCACCTACGTGGTGCGCGCCGGGCAAGACGCTCCTCGTGGCCGCGTGCGCGGCTATGGCGGGCTGCGCCACTGTATATGCGACGACGGGACCGGTGACGGCGGCGTCGCGGACGGCTGCCTCGCCCGCGCCGCGGCAGCGTGCCGTCGCCGACGCGGCGGCTATTCTGCGGGCGTTTGTCGTGCCCCCGGGCGGGCGGCGGTTGCCGAAGGCGCCGGATGTCCTCAAGGTCCCGTCCTCCACCCTGGTCTCCACCACCCTGGTCGACGACGTCTCCTTCTGGCGGGCGCCCGGCCAGCCGCAGACGATACTGGCCTGGGAGCAGGCGCACCTGCCCCGTCGCTTCACGCCCGAAGACGCCGATTTCGGGCCGCCGTCCTGGGATCGCACGTTCTCGCTAACGCCGATTCCCGGCGTGCTCAACGCCCGGGATCTGGTGGTCGAGGTGACCGGAGCAGGAAACGGGCAGACCGCGATCAGGGTGGACGCCCAGGTGAGCTGGCAGCCGCCCCGGCCGGCCTCCGAACGGGTGCCGTCGGCCGCCCGCGCGGTGATGATCACCCGGCTGCCCAGCCCGGACCCGCACGCCAGCCGTCCGCCCGCGCCCGTCACGATCACCGACCTGGTGGTCGTCCAGCGGCTGGCGGCGCTCGTCGACGGTCTCGAGCTATCCACGATCGGACCGGACGCCTCCTGCCCGGCGCCGCCCGGCGGCGGAATCCAGCTGACATTCCTCGCCGGGGCCGGCGGCCCGCCGCTCGCGGTCGCGCAGGGCCCGGCCGCCTGCGGCACCGTGCAGTTCAGCGCCGGCGGCAAGCCGCAGCCCGCGCTCCAGATCACGGACTCGTTCATCCCGCAGGTCCTCAAGCTGGCCGGCCTGCACTGGAAGGTCCTGTAGGACGCGTGGTCCGCCAGGTCCCTCCCCGCCGTGGACAAGCGCGCAGGACCGGCACCGTGTCAGTCCGCATCATTTCACCCTGATGGTCGCGGCCTTTAATCCTCGAGCAGGCCTGCGGCCGCGAACGCCCGGTGGTAGATCTCCCGGATGACTTGCTGCTTGCGGGCGTTGTACTGCATGACGTGCTCTCCGCCCGCGTTGGCTGCGGACGCGGCCTGGCGCTTGGCGGCGGCGTAGCGCTCCCGCTCCCCGGGGTTGCCCCGTAGCCAGTCACGGAAGATCCGGTGCCTCACCGGCTCAGGGCTGTCGAACCCGTAAACATGCAGATTGCACCGCGGCTGGTCCGCCACCAGAGCCCGGTGGCCGTACCGCCAGGGCTCGCGGATCACCAGCCGGAACCCGATCGTGTCCAGCCCGGGTAGGTAATTCCGCTCACGCTCGGGGTCGGCCACCGTCAGGTCGATGTCGATGACGGGCTTGGCCGCCAGCCCCGGGACCGAGGTGGAGCCTACGTGCTCAAGCTGCAGCACCCGCCAGCCCAGGGCCTCCCTGATCCGGCCTGCGAGGTCGTCGTACTGCCGTGGCCAGGCGGGATCGGGATCGGTGACCTCGATGCCGACGGCCGGGACGGCACCGGGCACCCACATCGCGGCTCCCGAGGGTGGCACAGAGTCGGCAAACGACACGATCTCGGCCCGGCTGGGCATCCTGCTTCTACCGGCTGACACCATAAGCTCGCGCCGGGCGCCGCGGGGAGCTACCAGTGGCCGCGGTGGACCACGTCGTCGAAGGGGCGCCGGTTGGGGCGGCGGATCAGGTCGAGCGGCCGGTCGGCCGGGTACCCGAGCGAGATCAGGTACGCGCAGAACTTGTCGGGCGGCAGGCCGAGTATCTCGCGGGCCAGATCCTGGTCGCCGACCGCGGAGTGGCAGCTGCCTACGCCGAGCCCGGCCGCGGCGAGCATGATGCTCATCGTGGCCTGGCCCAGGTCGTAGTACAGCGTGTCGCGCCGCCGTTCCTGCTCGGGGGGCGACGCGGCCAGGGCGATGGTGGCCGCCGAGCTCGCGACGTGCCCGGCGCCATGCCATACCCGGGACAGCCTGATGAGCTGCTCGCGCTCGGTCACCACGACGAAATCCCAGGGCTGCCAGTTCTGCGACGAAGGCGCACGCCGACCCGCTTCGCAGATCTCGTCCAGGTGATCGCCGGGGATGGCCCGGTCCTCGAACGACCGGACGTTCCGGCGGGACCTGATCGCTTCCCAGGTCTGCACGGGTCGGCCTGCGCCTAACGCCTGACTGCTGACTTGCTTACGCGGACCGCGGACTGGCTACTCAGTCCACCAGTCCTCGTCGTCCTCCTTGCCGTTGGCGCCCTGCTTGGCGCTGGCCTGGGCGGCGGGAACGGAACCGCCGTTGGCCGGGGCAGGCGCGGGGCGGGCCGCCTGTACCTGGGTGGGTTGCGCTGCGGCCATCGGGGCAGGCTGGGTGGCCTGGTGCGCCGCAGGCGGAGCCTGGGGGGCCGGCGCGGCGGCCGGGCCTCCGTTCCGCGGTGCGTCGGCGACGATGGCAGGCTTCGGCTGCGGCGGCTCCACGCTTACGCCCGGCAGCTGCCCGCCGAGCAGCTGGCGCACCTGCGCCAGGTGGGTGGCGATGCTGTCCTTCTGCCTGGTGAGGTCGTCGACCTCGCGCTGGGCCGCGGCGCGCCGGCGTTCGGCGTCCGCCTTGACCTCGGCTAGCAGCTGCTCGGCCTGCGTCTTGGCCTGGCTGACGATCTGGTCGGCGTTCTTCTTGGCGTTGCTGACCAGCTGCCGGGCGTGCTGGTCGGCGTCCCGCCGGGTCTGGTCGGCCTGCGCGCTGGCCTTCGTCGCGCGCTGCTCCGCGGTCGAGGCCCGCTGCTCGGCCTCGGACACCAGCTTCTGCGTGGCGGACTGCGCGGCGGCCAGCCGCTCGGCCTCCTGCCGCTCGGCCTCTTCCCGGCGCGCCGCGAGCTGGATCTCGAACTCGGCCTCGGACTGGGCCCGCTGGGCCTCGCTCTCCTCCAGGATCCGCTGCGCCTGGCTGCGCATCTCGTCGGCCTGCCGCTTGGAGGTGGTGAGGATCTCGTCCCGCTCGCGCTTGGCCGTCGCCTTGAGCTGGGCCACCTCGCGCTCGGTGCTGGTCCGCAGCTTCGCGATATCGCGCTCGGCAGCGGCCCGCTTCTCCGCCACCTCGTGGTCCGCGGTGGCCCGCAGCTTGGCGGCCTCGCGCTCGGTGGTCGAGGTCAGCTCATCAGCCTCGCGCCGCGCGGTGGTCCTGATCGAGTCGGCCTCCCGCTCGGCCGCCCCGCGCTGGTCGTCGGTCTCCCGCTTGGCGTTCGCGCGCAGCTCGGCCGCCTCGTTCTCCGCGCCGGCCCGCAGCTCGGCCGCGTCGACCTTGGCCGCGGCCTTGATCTCGTTCGCCTCAGAACGAGCCGCCTGGACCAGCTCGGTGGCCTGCTCCTCGGCGAGCCGCAGCAGCTGCTCGATCCTGGCGCCGAGGCCCGAGTACGTCGGGCGCTCCTGCTCCTGGATCTGGCGGTGCGCCTCGGACAGCTCCCGCTTCAAGGTCCCGGTCTGCTCGCGGTGCTGGCGCACCTCGGCTTCGATGTTCCTGATGTGCTCATCGACCTGGTGACGGTCGTAGCCGCGCATGACAGTCGCGAACTCGCGCGGTGGGGCTTCTTCGAAGAAGTTGGTCAGCTGGGCGTCAATGTCCGATTGCATGTGGCCTAATCCTGGCTAGACGTGAAATCGACGGGGGTTACGGCGGGTGTCGAGCGTGCGGAGACGACTCCCGCCCAGTGACAGGCAGACTACTCTTACTCGGGTGCTTTGGCGGTGCCTTCGGAGTTCTCTATCCCATCGGCACCGCTAAATCCCCTTATCACCCAGATGGGCGGTCCTGCTGGTGATTCGCGGGAGGGCCGGGCGCTCACGCTGGGCCGGCCGCCTGGACCAGTTCGGTGAGCACGCCGGACAGGTCGGCGGGGTGCAAGAAGGCGATGGACGCGCCCATCGACCCGTGCCGCGGCCGAGAATCAATAAGGCGGATGCCGGTACGGCCGATCTCCTCCAGGGCCCGCCGGACGTCGCTGACGCCGTACCCGACGTGGTGGAGGCCCTCCCCACGCCGATCGAGGAACCTGCCCACCGGGGTGTCGGCCGCGAGCGGCTCGAGCAGCTGCACGTAACCAGGGTGCGCCGCCGCCGAGCCCGCGGCGCCCGCAGCCCCCGCGCCGCCCGGGCCGCCAGCCAAGCCCGCCGCGCCCTCGCCGACCCGGAGCATGGCCTCGCGGACCCCCTGCTCGGCGTTCACCTCCAGGCTCACCACCTCAAGGCCGAACGTCGCCACGTACAGCCCGACGGTCGCCTCCAGGTCGCGGCAGGCGATCCCGACGTGATCGATGCGGGTCAACAGGGGTGGCACCATATCTCCTCGGGGCAACCGGCTGGGTATCGTTGCAGACATGAGTGAACCACGTCAGCCGGTCATCGTGGGCGGCGCGAGGACCCCCGTGGGCCGCCTGCTCGGGTCCCTCGCCAGCAAGCCGGCCACCGAACTCGGCGGCATCGCGATCGCCGCGGCCCTTGACCGGGCCGGCGTGAGCCCGGACCAGGTTCAGTACGTGATCATGGGCCACGTGCTGCAGGCCGGCGCGGGCCAGATCACCGCCAGGCAGGCCGCCGTCGCGGCCGGCATCCCGATGGCGGTCCCCGCGCTGACGGTCAACAAGGTGTGCCTGTCGGGCCTCGACGCCATCGCGCTGGCCGCGCAGCTGATCAGGCTCGGCGAGCACGACGTGATCGTGGCCGGCGGCATGGAGTCCATGACGCGCGCGCCACACCTGCTGCCGAACTCCCGGGCGGGCTACAAGTACGGCGCCTTCGAGGTCATCGACTCGATGGCCTTCGATGGCCTGACCGACGCGTTCGACCACCTGTCCATGGGCGAGTCGACCGAGAACAGCGGGCGCAAGCTCGGCATCAGCCGCGCCGAGCAGGACGAGTTCGCCGCGCTCTCGCACCAGCGCGCGGCGGAGGCGACCAAGAACGGGCTGCTCGCCGGCGAGATCGTCCCCGTCCCCGTCCCGCAACGCGGCGGCGAGGAGCTGACGGTGACCGAGGACGAGGGCATCCGCGCGGGCACCACCGCCGAGGCGCTGGCCAAGCTCAGGCCGGCGTTCGCCAGGGACGGCACGATCACCGCAGGCAACTCGTCGCAGATCTCCGACGGCGCCGCCGCCGTCGTGGTCATGTCGGCCGAGGCCGCCGAGCGCGCCGGGGTCACCATCCTGGCCGAGATCGGCGCGCACGGCAACGTCGCGGGTCCGGACAACTCGCTGGCCTCCCAGCCGTCCCACGCCATCAAGCAGGCCCTGGGCAAGGCCGGGCTGACCGCCGCCGACCTGGACCTGATCGAGATCAACGAGGCGTTCGCGAGCGTGGCCATCCAGTCCATGCGCGACCTGGGCGTCGGCCCCGACGTGGTGAACGTCAACGGCGGCGCGATCGCGATCGGCCACCCGCTCGGCGCCTCCGGCGCCAGGATCGCCCTGCACGTGTGCTACGAGCTGGGCCGGCGCGGCGGCGGGCTCGGCGCCGCGGGCCTGTGCGGCGGCGGCGGCCAGGGCGAGGCGCTGCTGCTCCGCGTCCGCGGCCGCGACTAGACGGTGGCCGGCGTCGACACGGTAGCCGAGCTTGACCGGGCCCTCACCGGGGACGCGCGCGCCCTCGCCCGGCTCCTGTCACTCGTCGAGGACGGGTCACCGCACGTTCGTTCGGTCATAAAAGACCTTCTCCCGCGCACCGGCGGGGCCCGCGTCATCGGCCTGACCGGGGCGCCCGGGGTAGGCAAGTCCACCACGGTCGGCGCGCTCGTGGGGGCCTTCCGCGCCGCGAGCCGGCGCGTCGCGGTGCTCGCGGTCGACCCGACGTCGCCGTTCACCGGCGGCGCGCTGCTCGGCGACCGGGTGCGGATGCAGGAGCACGCCGTCGACGACCAGGTGTTCATCAGGTCGATGGCCACCCGCGGCCACCCCGGAGGCCTGGCGGCGTCGACGCCGCAGGCCATCCGGGTCCTGGACGCGGCCGGGTTCGAGCTGATCCTGGTCGAGACGGTCGGCGTGGGCCAGGCCGAGGTCGCGGTCGCCTCGCTCGCCGACTCGGTGGTCGTGCTGCTCGCGCCGGGCCTCGGCGACGCGATCCAGGCGGCCAAGGCCGGCATCCTCGAGGTGGCCGACCTGTTCGTGGTCAACAAGGCGGACAAGCCGGACTCCCATCAGGTGGTCCGCGACCTGCGCAACATGCTCGCGCTCGGGCACCACGAGCCGGGCGGCTGGAAGCCGCCGATCATCACCACCGTCGCGACCGCCGGGCTGCGCGACCCTGGGATCGCCGAGCTGGAGAACGACCTGGACGCGCACTGGGCCTGGCTGCGCTCGAGCGGGGAGCTCGAGCGCCGCCGGCGCGAGCGGGCGCGGGAGGAGATCACCGCGCTGGCCTTCGCCTCGCTTCGCGCCTCGGTGGCCGCGGACGGCGTCGACGAGCTCGCCGCCCGGGTCGCCGAAGGCACCCTGGACCCTTTCACGGCCGCCGAAGAACTGCTCGCCAGGCGTAACGCCTGACCTAGCCGTTACGGTTGTACTCGTGGGTAAGCCGCTTGAGCTGCCGTTTGATCCCATCGACCGGGCGGCACGCATCTGGGAGGTCAGGTTCGGCCCCTCGCCGTCCATGGCCGCCGTCACCTCCATCATGCGCGCCCAGCAGATCCTGCTCGGCGAGCTCGACGCGCTGCTCCGCCCGTACGGGCTGACCTTCGCGCGGTACGAGGCGCTGGTGCTGCTCACGTTCAGCCGGCGCGGCGCGCTGCCGCTGCGCGTGATCGGCGAGCGCCTGATGGTCCACCCCACCAGCGTCACCAACACCATCAGCCGCCTGGAGCGGCAGGCCATGGTGATCCGCCGCCCGAATCCCGCCGACGGCCGGGGCCGGCTGGCCGAGATCACCGAGCAGGGCCGCGCGGTGGTGGAGCGCGCGACCAGGGACCTGATGGCGGCGGAGTTCGGGCTCGGCGGGTACGGGCCCGGCCAGCTGAAGGAGATCTTCGACCTGCTCCGCGGCCTGCGGCTGACCGCGGGCGACTTCATCCCCGAGGACGCCGGCGACGCCGCGCGAGCCCTGGGCCCCCCCGCCCACCCAGGACTCCGCGGCTCCCCCCGGGCTCCTGGGAGCCCATGAGCCCGGACCCTAGGAGCCCTGCTCTCCTAGGACCCGGACACCTCGGGGGCCTACGCCCCGCTCACCGTCGACGGCGCCCACGTCTGCCCGCCGTCGAAGGTGAACCACACGGTGCCGTCCTGCGCGTCGGCGGGTAGCGCGATCCCCTGCGTGTCGGTGGTCATCCCCACGTACGAGAACCCGCCGGTCGGCGCCCCCGCCAGCGTGAGCTGCTTCCAGGCGGTGCCGCCCGCGGGCAGCACGTCGATGCCCTCGTCGGTGGCGAGTATCACGGTCTCGGCCGGGCTCGCGGCCACCGAGGTGGCCACCCCCCCGGCGGGCGCGGCGGCGATTATCCGCCAGCTGGCCCCGCCGTCGTCGGAGGCGTAGATCAGCTTCTTTTCCAGCGCGCCGGAAACCGGGCCCAGTGCGCAGGCCAGGATCAGGCTCTCGCCGGGCTCCGCGCCGAGCAGCGCGCCCGAGGGCTGGCCGTCCCGCTGCGCCCGCCCGACGTCGCACGCGGCCGGGATGCGCGCCACCAGGTGCCAGGTCGCGCCGTCCACCGGACCGGAGTACAGCGATCCGTCCGGGGCCAGCAGGTACCCGCGGGTCTCGGTGAGCGAGAGGGATGCGGCGGCGCCCTGCGCGCCGGCGGTCAGCCCGGAGGTCGCGGCGCCCAGCGGGGCCCAGTCGTCGGTCGAGGTGGGTGAGGAGTACAGCGTGAAGCCCGTGCACCCGGCGGCGAACGCCGCCCCGCCGCCCGTGCAGGTCGCGAAGACCGCGAACACCCGGTCGCCCACGGTCTCCAGGTCCGTGACCCGCAGCCCGTGGGTGTCGATCTGGGTCCAGGTCTGCCCGCCGTCGTGGGTCGCCCACAGCTGCGGCCCGTACGCCCACCCGTCGTCCAGGTTGAGGAACCGGACCTGGCTCACCCCGGTGGCGCCGTCGGGCGCCCCGGTGAACGGCGCGGGCACCCCGGTCCAGGTGTTCCCTGCGTCATCGGTGCGCGCCAGCGAGGTGCAGAACGCCGTGGCGCAGTGCCCGGGCGTCCCGGCCTGGCCGATGACCCAGCCGGTAGCGGTGCCGACGAAGGTGACCGAGGTCGGCTGGAAGTGCGGCGGCACGGGCGCCGCGCTCGCCGACGGGACCGGGCTCGGAAAGCTGGGGTGCGACGCCCCCGATGACTCGGCGAGGCCGCCGCCGGTCCGCGGCGTGACCGGGGACTGATGCCCCGCGGCCAGGCCGGTGTTCGGGGGGTTCAGCACGGTCAGGTTGACCACCTGCGGGACGGTCACCGCCGCGGCCACGACCACCGCCGCCGCGCCCGCGGCGACGGCCAGCTTGCGGTACTTGCGGCGGCGTGCGCGCCGCCTGATCAGGTCGAAGGTGCCCGGCGGCGGGTACAGCGGTTCGACCCGCCCGGTCAGCCAGTCCTCGACGCCGTCGTGCCGGTCACCCATCGCGTTCCCCCAGCGCGATCTTCAGCCTGGCCCGGGCCGCGAACAGGTCGGCCTTGATGGTGCCCTCGGGCCTGCGCAGCAGCGTCGCGACCTCCCTGATCCCGAACCCGGCGTAATAGTGCAGCAGGAACGGGTCGCGCAGCCGCGGCGGCAGCGAGGCGATGAGGTTGCGCACGTCCACGTCCTGCACCGGGTAGGCCACCGGGTCCGGCGCCGCGCCCGCCGTGACGCTGCGCATGGCCCGCCGTTCCCTTTCCGTCTTGCGCCAGTGGTCGCGGACCAGGTTCGTCGCGATCATGTACAGGTAGCTCTGCGGGCTGTCCACCGAGGTCCACCGGGACAGCAGCCGGACGAACGCCTCGGACGCGATCTCGTGCGCGGTCTCGTCGTCGTCGACCAGGCGCCGAACCCAGCCGGCGAGCCGCGGGTAGACGCCCTTGAACAGCTCCTCGGCAGCGTCGGCGTCGACATCGCCAGCGGTGCCCACCGGTTCTCCCTCGATGATGTTCCCGGCAGGCTGCGGGAACAGCGTGACCGCACGCCCCGCGCCCCCGTCCGGCAGGATCACCAGATCGGGGCCGGTCGGGGGCTCAAGAACGCCCGTGCGGTACGCCAAGATTTACCACATTCCCGTTATCCGTAGCATTCTCCGGTTCCGGCCCGGGCGTGCCCCCGCGACGTCCGGGCCACCGCTGCGCGCGAAGGCCGATCCGCTGCCTCGCGCTCTTTACAGACGATGGAGCTCCCGCATCGGTTGCACAGAAAATTCTCTTTTTTGCCGAACGAACGGTGGTGCTTCCCCTGGGCCCGCCCCTCGGCCCGCGCCGGACCCTCCATTCCCCCTGGGCCCGCCCCGCGGCCCGGGCCGGTCCCCATGTCCCGGCCGCGCCGCTGCGACGGCCGGGTAGACTGTACCCAGATACTAGGACGTCCTACTATTTTGCTTGCACCACTGACGGGAAGGCAGCGTCATGGGCGCTCAAGCCGACGCTCAGGCCGGATCAGACGAGGGCCGGCCGCGCTGGCAGCGCCGCTTCGACGAGGCAGGCACGCGCGAGGCGGACTTCACCACGCTGTCCGGGCTCGAGGTCGACCCGGTTCTACGGGCCGCCGCCCGGCGCGGTGGTGCCCGATTTCGCGCGGATCGGCTGGCCGGGGGAGTTCCCGTTCACCCGCGGCATCCACACCACCGGCTACCGCGGCAAGCCGTGGACGATCCGCCAGTTCTCCGGGTTCGGCAACGCGCGCCAGACCAACGAGCGGTACAAGATGCTGCTGCGGGCCGGCGGCGCGGGCCTTTCCGTGGCCTTCGACATGCCCACGCTGATGGGCCGGGACTCCGACGACCCGCGCTCGCTGGGCGAGGTGGGGCACTGCGGCGTGGCGGTCGACTCGGCGGCCGACATGGATGTGCTGTTCGACGGCATCCCGCTGGCCGACGTCACCACCTCGATGACGATCAGCGGTCCCGCCGTGCCGGTCTTCTGCATGTACCTGGTCGCCGCCGAACGCCAGGGCGCGGACCTGTCCAAGCTGGACGGGACCCTGCAGACCGACATCTTCAAGGAGTACATCGCGCAGAAGGAATGGCTGTTCCCGCCGCGCCCGCACCTGCGCCTCATCGGCGACCTGATGGAGTACTGCGGCCGGCACATCCCCCGGTACAAGCCGCTGTCGGTGTCCGGCTACCACATCAGGGAAGCCGGCTCGACCGCCGCCCAGGAACTGGCCTTCACCCTGGCCGACGGGTTCGGCTACGTGGAACTGGGCCTGTCCCGCGGCCTGGACGTCGATGAGTTCGCGCCCGGCCTGTCGTTCTTCTTCGACGCGCACATCGACTTCTTCGAGGAGATCGCCAAGTTCCGCGCCGCCCGGCGGATCTGGGCCAGGTGGCTGCGCGACGTCTACGGCGCCAAGTCGCCGCGCGCGCAATGGCTGCGCTTCCACACCCAGACCGCCGGCGTCTCGCTGACCGCGCAGCAGCCGGACAACAACATCGTCCGGACCGCCGTCGAGGCGCTGGCCGCCGTCCTGGGCGGGACCAACTCGCTGCACACCAACGCGCTGGACGAGGTGCTCGCGCTGCCGGGGGAGGCCGCGGCCGAGACCGCGCTGCGCACGCAGCAGGTGATCATGGAAGAGACCGGCGTGGTGAACGTGTCCGACCCGCTCGGCGGGTCGTGGTACGTCGAGGCGCTGACCGACCGGCTGGACGCCGAAGCCGAGGCGATCTTCGCGCAGATCCGCGCGATGAGCACGGACGGCTCCATGACCGGCGGGATCCTGCAGGGCATCGAGAACGGCTGGTTCGTCGGCGAGATCGCCGAGGCCTCCTTCGCCTACCAGCAGAAGCTGGAGAAGGGCGAGAAGAAGATCGTCGGCGTGAACACCCAGACCGGCACGGTCGCCGAACCCCTGGAGATCCTGCGGATCAGCCCGGAGGTCGAGCGCGAGCAGGTGCGCGGGCTCGTCGGCCGGCGTGCGCAGCGTGACCAGCACGCGGTCGACGAGGCGCTGGCCGCGCTGGTCGCGGCCGCCCGCACCGACGCGAACCTGGTCCCGCCCATGGTGGACGCGGCCCGCGCCGAGGCCACCCTCGGCGAGATCTGCGGCGCGCTGCGCTCGGAGTGGGGCGTCTACGCCGAGTCGGCGGCCTTCTGAGGTTTCCGGGCCCGCCCCGGACTGGCGACCGGGAGCCCGGCGTCGGCCGCCGCGGCGAGCAGGTCGTCGTCGTAGGCCACGAACGCCGCGAGGTCACCGCGCAACGCCAGCGCGGAGGCCAGGTGGATGGCGTGCGCGGGGGACAGCGCCTGCGGGGGCAAGGTGGCCGAGTTGTCGAGCACGTCGGCGGTCAGCGCGACCTTGGCGATCCGCCTGATCAGCCGGTAGGCGCGCGGCAGCGCGCCGGGCTCGGCGAGCCAGACCGCCCGCGGCACCTCGGCCCGGTGCAGCGCGCTCGAAACCAGCGGCTGATCGGCCCGCTCGGCGAGCCAGCCGGCCAGCGCCGCCGACTCCGGCTCGGTCAGGGCCAGCTTGACCAGGGCGGAGGAGTCCAGGTAGATCACCGGCGCTCACCTCCCCCCGGGTTTGTCCTCCCCGCCTTGGGTTCCCGCGGGCTCCCCCGGCCCCCCGGACTCCGGGCCGGATACGGATCGAGGCCGGCCGCCCCGCCCGGTTCCTCGGCGGGCTCCAGGATCCCCGCCGCGATCAGGCGTTCTAGCGGGCTGCCCGCCTCGCGGACCGGGACGAGCCTGGCGACCAGCCGGCCCCGGTTGGTGATGTCCACCGTGTAGCCCTTCTCGGCCAGGTCGACGTAGACGCTCGCGTGCTGGCGCAGTTCCCTGATCCCGATGCGCGTGCCCGCCGGGGCCCGCCCCGTCCTCGGGTCGGGCTCGGCGCGCGCCGCTGGCCTGCCGGGTTCACGGGCCCGGCTCCCCCTCCCCGCGCGGGGCCCCCGGCCGGTCCGCGTTCCCCGCCCGGCGCTCCCGGCGCTCACCGGCAGCGGCTGGTCGTCGTGAGTGTCACTCATCGCGCCACCGTAGCACGGCGGATGCTACGTGCAGCGGCTACGGGCCGCTAGGGGACGCTACGAGCGCTGCGGGCTCTGCGGGCGGCGTCGATCTGGCCCTGCGCCTGCGCCAGGACGCGCCCGACGTCCCGGCCGAACCCGACGTCGCAGGGATGGCTCGTCTGCCCGGCCCGGGCGTTGGCGGCGAGTTCGGCCAGCGCGGTCCGCAGCTGTGCGACCGGCTGGATCGCGCCGAGGGGCCCGGTCGACCGCCCGTCCGGCCCCCATACGAACGCCTCCGGGTCTTCCGCGGCCTGCGCCACGGCCAGGGTGACGGTCACCGCGCTGGACGCCCCGCCCTGGTGGTGCAGGATGAGGTGGGTGACATCCCCCCGGCCCGCCTCGGCGGTCACCGAGGTCACCGGCCCGAGGCTGGCCCACAGCAGCGAGACGAGGTGCGGGGCGACGTCCCACAGGGCGCCGGAGTCCCCGCGCCACGGCGTGTTGAACGGGCTGGCGGAGGTCAGGGCCGACCCTAGCCAGACCGCCACGCCCCCGGCCCACCCGCCGCGGGCGGTGACCCCGGCCAGCCAGGCCCGCACGTCCGGGTGGAAGCGGTGCGTGAAGAAGACCACGGACGCGACCCCGGCCTGCTCGACCGCGCCGGCCAGTTCGTCGGCGTCCGCCTCGGCCAGCGCCACCGGCTTCTCGAGCAGCAGGTGCTTGCCGGCCCGCGCCGCGCGGACGGCGAACGGCGCCTGCACGTCCGGCGGGACCGCGAACGCGACCGCGTTGACGCCGGCCAGGAACGCGGACTCCTCGTGGTGCGGCGCGGCGCGGTAGGCGGCCGCGAGTTCGGCCGTGGCGCGCCGGTCGCGGCCCCAGACCGCGGTGAGCTCGATCCCTTCGGTCGAGGCGAGCGCGGGCGCGTGCGTGACGCGCGCCCAGTACCCGGTACCGACCAGGCCGAACCGCAGTGGCCGAGATGGTGCTGTCATCGTTTGGTCCCGTCGCCGCGCCTGACTCCCGGGGCCAGGACGCACCCAGGGTAGCGCCGCGCCCCGCGAGGCTCGCGGCCTGCGGGGCACGGGGTTCTGAGGTGCTGGCCTACCAGGCGCCGGCGCCGGCGTGCCCGGCGCTTGGCCTGCCTGCGCTGCCTGATAGCCCTGAACCGCCGGACGATCGCGGTGATCAGCATGATCAAACCCATGGCTCTCGCCTCCTCCCTGAGCGCGGTTTACGCCCATGCCGACCACGCTAGGAGCGCGGTGGTGGGAGCCGCGTCGGCCCGCCGGATGATCCAGGGTGCAGGCCGGGTGGTACCGGGCACCTCCACCCGGCGTCAACCCAGGTCCACCCGTCAGCCGGCGCGTTCTGGTCGGCGGAGAGTTAGCTTGGTAGCGGCCGCCCAGGTTTTGTCCCGGCCGCGGTCCTGACACGCAAACCGCTGGAAACCGGAAGGAGGCGAGAGAGCCATGGGTTTGATCATGCTGATCACCGCGATCGTCCGGCGGATCAGGCAGCGCTGGGAAGCCGGGGCGCGCGCGGCCGCGCTGGCCGAGCGGGCCAGGATCGCCCGTGACCTGCACGACGTGCTCGCCCATTCCCTGGCGGCGGTGTCGGTGAACCTGCAGGCCGCCGAGGGGCTGCTCGCCGCGGGCACGCTGCCTGCGGACAACCCCGAGCTCGCCAAGGCGGTCGAGTGCATCGACAGGGCCGCGACGCTGACCAGGGAGGGCCTGGCCGCCGCCCGCCGGGCGGTGCTGGCCCTGCGAGACGATACGGTCCCGCTGCCCGATCAGCTCTCGTCGTTGGCCGGCGAGTACCGCGCGGACCGCGACATGGACGTGGACTTCGCGGTCACCGGCGAGGTCCGCCCGGTTTCCGCGGAGGCCAGCCTGGCCGCGTACCGGGCGGCGGAGGAGGCGCTGACCAACGCGCGCAAGCACGCGCCCGGCCAGCCCGTTACCCTCCGGCTCGGCTACGAGGACGACTCAATCACGGTCAGCGTGGTCAACCCGCTGCCGTCGCCGCTCGTCCGGGCCCCGCTGGCCAGCACGGGATCCGGCTACGGCCTGGTCGGCCTGCGGGAGCGCGCCGCGCTGGCCGGCGGTGAGCTCGAGGCGGGGCCCGAGGCAGGGAACTGGCAGGTCAACCTGAGGATTCCGGCATGACAGAAAACCCTGAACCGGTGACCGTGGTCGTCGCCGACGACCAGTCCGCCGTCCGCGAGGGCCTGGTGCTGCTGCTCGGCACGCTGCCCGGGATCACCGTGATCGGCCAGGCGGAAGACGGCGAGGCCGCGGTGGAACTGGTCAAGGCCGTCAGCCCGCGGATCGTGCTGATGGACCTGAACATGCCGCGCTGCGACGGGGTGGAGGCCACGCGCCGCATCCGGGCGGACTATCCGGGGACCCAGGTGGTGGTGCTGACCACCTACTCCGACGACGAGTCGATCATCGGCGCCCTGCGTGCCGGAGCCCTCGGCTACCTGACCAAGGCCGCGACCAGGGCCGAGATCGGCCGGGCCGTGCAGGCCGCCGCGGCCGGCCAGGCCGTGCTCGACCCCGGGGTGCAGCAGCGGCTGCTGTTGGCCGCGGCGCGCGCGCCCGCCGCCGCCGCGCCGGACGGGGAGGGCGACCTGACGCCCAGGGAGGCGGAGGTGCTCCGCCTGATCGCGGCGGGCAAATCCAACCGGGAGATTGCGCGGGCCCTGTTCGTCAGCGAGGCGACGGTCAAGACGCACGTCAACCGGATCTTCGCCAAGACAGGTTCGCGGGATCGCGCGCACGCGGTCAGCTACGCCTACACCCACGGTTACGCCGATCCGCCCGGAGGCTCACGGTAGGGACCGCATCACCACTCGCCAGGGGCGGACGGTCACGGCCAGGAATCCGGTACCCCGCAGGTCCGTCCGGTGCAATCCGGCCCGGCGGATGCGGCAGGATAGAATCATGCAGCCGCGAGATTTTTCGTTCTACGGTGCCGTGGACCTGGGTGCGCGGCAGGCGGCCGCGCAGCGCAGGCAGCAGGCGGCCTCCACCGCCGCCGCCAGCGGCGGGACCGTCATCGAGGTAACCGAGCAGACCTTCAACGTCGACGTCGTCGAGCGCTCCCGTACCGTGCCCGTGATCCTCGACCTGTGGGCCGAGTGGTGCGGGCCGTGCAAGCAACTCAGCCCGGTGCTTGAGAAGCTCGCCACCGAGGCCGACGGCCAGTGGATCCTCGCCAAGGTGGACGTCGACGCGAATCCTCAGCTGAGCGCGGCCCTGCAGGTCCAGAGCATTCCCATGGTGATGGCCGTCATCGGCGGTCAGCTGGTGGACGGTTTCCTCGGCGCGCTGCCTGAGGCGCAGGTCCGCCAGTGGCTCGACCAGGTCATCGAGGTGGCCGAGAAGCTGGGCCTAGATGTGACCCCGGCGGCGCAGGCCGACGACGAGCAAGACGAGGACGCTCCGCCGGGCAGTCGTCCCGGTGCCCCCTACGCCCGCCGCGGTCCGGAGGTGCCGCCCGCCTACGCCGAGGCCCGCGCGGCCATGGAGCGTGGTGACCTGGACGCCGCGGCGCGGGCCTTCGAGGCCGAACTCGCCGCGGTGCCGGACGATCCGATCGCCAAGAGCGGCCTGGCCCAGGTCAACCTGATCCGCCGGGTCAGCTCCTACGACCAGGGCCGGGCCCGCCGGGACGCGGCCGAGCACCCCGGCGACGTCGAGGCGCAGATCCGCGTGGCCGACATCGACCTGGCCGGCGGGCGTGTCGAGGAGGCGTTCGACCGCCTGCTCGGGGTCGTCCGGCGCACATCAGGCGAGGAAAGGAACAAGGCCCGCGCTCACCTGGTCACCCTGTTCGAGCTGCTCCCGCCCCGCGATCCCCGGGTCACCAAGGCCCGGTCCACGCTGTCCGCCCTGCTGTTCTGACCCCGGAGCGACCCTGGAGGTCCGGATCCCGGTCCTCGAGCAGGCCAAGCCGCACAAGGTGGAGGTTCGCCAGGCGGACGGCCAGAAGGAACTGGCCGGCTGACCTAGGTCGTGCCGAAACGATGACGCTTACCATCTGGGCAGGCCGCGCTACTAGCGATCCGAAGGAGGGAACGTCATGGCTACGTCACCGTTCGATGATGAGAACACACCGTTGTATACGGTCGGGCAGGTCGCGGAACTGCTCGCCGTCAAGCAGGCGTTCCTGCGCCGCGTCGATGACCTGCAGGTCGTCTCGCCGCAGCGGTCGCCCGGCGGTCAGCGCCGGTACACGCGCCTGGAGATCCGCGTCATCCAGCAGGTGGTCACGATGGCCGACGAGGGCATGACGCTGCCTGCCATCCGCCGCATCATCGAGCTCGAGCAGCAACTCGCCGAGGTAACCCGCGAGCGCGATGAACTGGCCCGCCGCCTGGCTGAGCTGCTAGGCCCGAGGCCGCAGTAATTGTCCCGAATCAAGCACCCATTTCCGACTTATCACCCCTAAACGGCCCGGCCTGGCGGGATTGACAAGTCCGAGGCGCGCACTCATTGTTGGTGTGGGCCATCAGGCCGGGGCCTTACCCGCGCCCGAATACGGGCTGGGTGAAGATCTCCAGGTAAGAGATATCCCGGCCTGGGTGCCATTTCAGGGTCGTCATGCGACGGTGGGGGATTTGATGGTGCCTATAGCCGTGGCCGTACAGCCGCGCGGCAACGCCGCCTACCTGCGTAAGCAGGATTCCCCTCCACCCAGACCCGCCTTATCCCAGTGGTGCAGGCGCGGGGTTCGGCCTGACCTGCCGGCTCGGCGCCGCATAGAGAGGCAGACCTGATGCAGGGGTGGGATGTTCCCGGGTACACCGGGGTGAAGGTGCTCGGCTCGGGCGGATTCGGTGATGTGGTGCTGGCCCGGCATGATGCCTCGGGCACGATGGTGGCGATCAAGTACCTGCACCAGGATCTGCTGACGGATCCGGGGTTCGCCGAGCTGTTCCGCGCCGAGGCGGGGGTGCTGGCCTCGCTCGATGACCGGAACGTCGTCCGGCTGTATGAATACGTCGAAGCACCGGCCGGGGCCGCCATCGTGATGGAGCTGGTCGACGGCGTTCTCGTTGCAGGAGATCTTGTCCCGGCAGGCCCAGACCACGGCGGAGGCGGCGCTGGTGGTCCTGCAGGGCTCGTTGCTCGGCCTGGCCGCGGCGCACGCCCGCGGGGTGGTGCACCGGGATTACAAGCCGGCGAACGTGCTGGTCAACGGCGAAGGCGTGAGCAAGCTGACCGATTTCGGGATCGCGGCACGGGCCGGGGACCGGCCGATCCCGGCGGGCACGCTGTTCTACGCGCCGCCCGAACAGCTCAGCGGGTCCGCGGCCAGCCCGGCCGGGGATGTGTACGCGGCCACGGTCACCTTCTACGAGTGCCTGACCGGCCGTCGGCCGTTCACCGGCGACTCCGTCGAGCAGGTGGTGTACCAGCAGATGTACCAGCCGGTGCCGCTGGACCCGGTGCCCGAGCCGCTGCGCCCGCTGATGACCGCCGGGCTGGCCAGAGACCCCGCCGACCGGCCGACCGACGCCACCGCCTTCGTCGCCACGCTGCGCAACGCCGCCTTGGGCGCGTACAGCGAGGACTGGGAGGAGCGCGGCCGGTCCCACCTGGCCGAGGCGGCGCTGCTGCTCGCCGCGCTATGGCCGTCCGGCACGGCGCCCGCGGTCCACGGCAGCACGGTGCAGCAGATCCACCTGGCCCATGGTTCCCAGACATCCCCAGGTTCCCAAGCATCCCATGGTTCCTCTGCATCCCATAGTTCCCAGGCGTCCCGCGAATCCGAACATCTGCGACATCTTGAGCATCTCAGGCACGTCGAGCATCTTGAGCATGAGCATCTCAGACACATCGAGCACCTTGAGCATCTTGAGCACGAGCATGTCGGGCCTGCCCGGCGTCTTGGGCATCTCGGGCGTCTGAGCAGGCCTCGCATGCTCGTGGCCGTCGCCGTCGCGGCCGCCGTGGTGGCGGCCGGCGTGGCCTTCGCCGTCACCAGCGGCTCCTCGCACGGGCCCGGCGGCTCAGTCCCGCTCGCGAGCATCCCGCTCACCGCCGCCTCCGCGTTGCCCGCGGTGACCGGCGACGTCTACGTGGCGTACCAGGGAGGCGGCGACGCGAGCGCCCAGGTCAGCGGCGAGATCAACGGCGCGACCAGCGGGGAGGTCGCCCGGCTGTACGCACAGCAGTTCCCCTATACGAACGCGCCGGCGCTAGCCGGGTCGGTCACCTTGCAGCCGACCGGTTCGACCACGGCGTTCACGTTCCACGTGACCCCGACCCTGGCCACCCGCTATAAGGTCGAGCTGTTCAAGAACGGCACCGCGACCACCCCGCTGGCCAGCTCGGCCACCAGCACGATCTACGTGGTTTACAGCGGGACTAGCACGTACAGTGAGAGCTGCAGCGGCGGGACCTGTCAATTGACCTACACGTTTACCATTCCCGTGCCGCCATCGGCGCTGAACGCTGAGATGTCGAAACAGTGGTACGTGTACTTCGGCATTAACCTCTCGCCATCCGGCACTCCTGCGGTGCCAACGTCAATGCAGCTGGGAGCCGGCGATCCCGTCCTTAGCGCACCACAGCGCATCTCCGCTGACGAGTTCGAGAGAAGTCTCACATTTACCTTCCAGACAAATGGTGAGTACGGTCATGAAGCCGTTGAGACGTGCACGAAGGACACTGAGGCGCAGGACGGGGTCGGCCTCCCCGGTTCCCACGACTGCGGCGCCGAAAGCGTTCCTTACCCAGCTGGCTATCTCGGATAGGCGCGATGCCTTAACTCCACGGGTACCGGTTCCGGGCCGCCCCGGTCAGCGGCTCCGCGGATCAGCCGGATCGGCCTCCGCGAGCCGCTCGAGGACCGGCAGGGCCGCGGCGAGCACGCGGCGTTGCTCCGGCGTGAGCAGCCGCAGGCTCGCGGTCAGCAGGAGGGTGCTCTCCGTCCGGATGCGCTCGAGCGCCTCCAGGCCGTGCGGGGTGATGGCCAGGGTGCTCACGCGCGCGTCGCTCGGATCGGTGCACCGGCGCACGTGCCCGCTCTCCTCCAGCGCCGTGACCAGCCTGGTGAGCGTGGACGGCGCGATTCCCTCGGCGGCCGCCAGGTCCCCCAGGCGCATCGGCCCCGAGCGCTCGACGGTCGCGAGCGCCGCGAGCTGCGTGGGCGTAAGGCCAGCCAGCTCGTGGCGGCGCAGCCGACGGCTCAGCCTGGCCAGGGCGACCTTCAGCCTGGTGACGTCGACCGTCGTGTCCGGGGCCATGGCGTCGGCCCCGTCCGGCGCGCTGAGAGCGAGTTCCGTGCTCACCCTTCCAGCCTACGCGGTGCCAGCCGTGCGCCGGAGTACCACGGAAGGCACGACCTATCGTGGCCTGGCCTGCCGGGGCCCGGTCACCGCCGATCCTGACCGATGATAGAGACATGGATGATTCAGCATCGGATGCCCTGGCAGGCCGCCTGCTCGTCGCCACCCCGATGCTGGGGGATCCCAATTTCCGCCGTACGGTCGTCCTGATCGTCGAACACGAGGCCGAGCAGGGCACCCTCGGCGTGGTGCTGAACCGGCCGACGAAGGTTCCGGTCGACCAGGTGCTCGAGCCGTGGACCGAGCTGGTGACCAGCCCGTCCGTCCTGTTCAGGGGCGGTCCCGTCGCCCCGGACAGCGCGCTCGCGCTCGCGCTGGTCCCGGGGACCGACGAGCCGATCGGCTGGCACCCGCTGGACGGCACGGCCGAGCCGTCCAGGCTCGGCCTGGTCGACCTCGACGCGCCACCCGGCCTGCTCTCCGCCGCGATCGTCTCCCTGCGCGTGTACGCGGGCTACGCGGGCTGGAGCGCCGGGCAGCTTCGGGCGGAGATCGACGAGGGGGCCTGGTACGTGCTCCCCGCCGAACCCGGCGATGCGTTCTCCGCCGAGCCGGAACGCCTGTGGCCTGCGGTCCTGCGCCGGCAGGGCGGCGAACTCGCCTACGTGGCCACCTACCCGGACGATCCCAGCCTCAATTAGCCGCCTGGCCAGCCCTGCCGCCCGAGCACTTACCACTACCGCCACTTCTCGCCCCGCAGCACGTAAACTCGCCAGGGTGAGCGAAACTGAGGTGCTTCCGGAGCAGAAGACGCGCGTCCAGGAGGATGTGCGGCCGGATCTGTCGCACGGTGACGGTGACCATGAGCGGTTCGCGCACTACGTCGACAAGAACAAGATCGTCGACAGCATGGTCACCGGAACGCCCGTCGTAGCGCTCTGCGGCAAGGTGTGGGTGCCGAGCCGGGACCCCAAGCGATACCCGGTCTGCCCCACCTGCAAGGAGATCTACGAGATGCTCCCGCCGGGCGACGGCGAATCCGGCGACTGACTAAGTGGCGTACACGGCCGATGCGATCGTCATCGGAACCGGCATCATCGGTGCCGCTGTCGCGTACGAGCTTGCTCTGACCGGACTGCGGGTCATGTCTGTCGACCGGCTGGGCGATGTCGGTTCGGGCTCCACAAGTTCCTCCTCGAGCATCGTCCGCTTTCACTACTCGACTTTCGAGGGAGTGGCTGCTTCCTGGGAAGCAAAGTTCGGCTGGGAAACCTGGCGAGACTATCTGGGCGCTCCCTCTGATCAGGCCCTGGCCAGGCTGCTTAGGGTAGGTTGCCTGATCCTTGACGGCAGCACCAATCGTGAGCGGGTTCTGTCGCTCTTTGATCAAGTCGGTATCCCATACCAGTGCTGGGATGCTGAGACCATCCGGCAGCAAGTTCCCGGCTTGGACCCCGGCCGGTACGGTCCGCCCAAGCCGGTCACCGACGACGCGTTCTGGGCAGATGCTGACGGCGAGCTCGGTGCCTACTTCACGCCTGAAGGCGGATTCGTCGACGACCCGCAACTGGCGGCCAGGAACCTTATGGCCGCGGCGATGCAGCGCGGAGCAGAAGTCCGGCTCCACGAAGAGGTGGTGGCGATCCTCGAGAAGAACGCGCGGGTTCAGGGCATACGCTTGCGCTCTGGAAGCGTCATTGAGTCCCCCATCGTGGTCAACGCGGCGGGGCCGTACTCACATCGGGTCAACGCTCTCGCGGGTGTCACCGGGGAATTCCGAATCCGAACTCGCCCGCTCCGGCAGGAGGTCCACTCCGTGCCCGCGCCGGCTGGCTATGCCCGAGGTGAGTTGGGTCCGGTGGTCGCGGACGGGGACCTGGGCACCTACTTCCGGTCGCACCTCGGCGGGCAGCTGATCGTCGGAGGCGCAGAGCCAGCCTGCGACACCCTGCACTGGATAGATGATCCTGATACTTTCGACCCGCAACCCACTATGCCCGTGTGGGAAGCGCAGGTACTCCGCCTGGCGCGAAGAATCCCGTCGCTGGGCATCCCGCCTCGTCCTATTGGTTTCGGCGCACTGTACGACGTCGCCGATGACTGGATCCCCATCTACGATCGCACGTCATTGGCCGGCTTCTATGTGGCCATTGGCACAAGCGGCAACCAGTTCAAGAATGCTCCTGTCGCTGGGCGCTTTATGTCGACCCTGATACAGGCCTGCGAGAACGGACATGATCACGACTCCGACCCAGTTGTGTTTCACGGGCGATTCACCAAGAACGCCATCAACCTGGGGCACTACTCACGCCTCCGCCAAGCCCATCCGGAGAGCGTGTTCGGCGTGATGGGCTGACGATTGGCCATGGGCCATGTCAGCGCGGTCAGCTGAGGCTTCCCGCCAGGCCGGGAGCGGGCTGCCAGGCCACATTTGTCCCGTGAGGGCTTGACGTCGCAAGCACCAGCCGCTCATTCTCCGGCCAGCGCTCGCAGGTGAGGCAGACCCCGGACCTGTCAGGATCCAGGCTCACCAGGCCTCGGGCTCGTCGGCCGGCATTGATTAGGAGGCGCCGCGGGGCGTCCCGGTCAGCTCCACGTCGGCAGAGCGCAGGTCCTCGATGGCCCTCGCGGTGGATTCCGGGGCGACGCCCGCGGTGAGGTCGAGCAGGACCCTGGTGGCGAAGCCCGTCCGCACCGCGTCGGCGGCGGTGGCGTGCACGCAGTAGTCGGTGGCGATGCCCACCACGTCGACCTCGTCCACGTCACGCGCGCGAAGCCAGTCGGCCAGCGGCGTCCCCGCTTCATCGGCGCCCTCGAAGCCGCTGTACGCCGCCGCGTGCGCGCCCTTGAGGAACACGGCCTCGACCGCGCTGGTGTCCAGGTCCGGGTGGAAGTCCGCCCCCGGCGTCCCTGCCACGCAGTGCCGTGGCCAGGAATCCGCGAAATCCGGGTGATCGGAGAAATGACTGCCCGGGTCGACGTGGAAGTCCTTGGTCGCTACGACGTGCGCGTATTCATGGTCGCCCGCGAGTCGCTCGCTGACCTTGCGGGCCACGGCGGCGCCACCGGCCACGGCCAGCGAGCCGCCCTCGCAGAAGTCGTTCTGTACGTCCACGATGATGAGCGCGCGCATGTGGCCAACGGTATCGTCCGGACACGGGAGGCGTGATGGCCCGGGCCGGGTACTGGAACCACAACGTTCACTATCAGCCGGTCATCCTCGGCGCGGTTCCGCCGCGGTGCGGTGTGGCGCTCGACGTCGGCTGCGGTGACGGCCTGCTCGCCTGCCAGCTCGCGGAACGCTGCACCGAGGTCACCGGGATCGACAAGGATGAGCGGATGATCGCCCTGGCCCGAGCCAGGGCGCAGGCGGGCGGGCAGCGTCAGGTGACGTTCGTGGCCGCCGATTTCCTGGCCTACCCACTGCCCGCGGCCAGCTTCGACTTTGTGTGCGCGAACACCTCGCTGCACCACATGGACTTCGCCGCGGCGCTGACCGCCATGGTCAGGGTGCTCAGGCCAGGTGGCCGGCTCGCGGTCATCGGCCTGGCGCGGCACGGGTCAATCGCCGACTACCTGCCGGACGCGCCCGCCCTGCCCGTCAACCTGTTCTACCGCGCCCGGTACGGCGAAGGCGGCCCCGGCGCACCGGTCAAGGACGCCGACATGACCTGGGGCCAGGTCCGCGCGACCGCCAGCAGGCTGCTCCCCGGCGCGCGGTACCGCCGCCACCTGCTCTGGCGCTACTCGCTGCTCTGGCGCAAACCCGCCTGACCCCACCCGGAGACAAAAACCCCCTACTCGCCGACGTCGGCCGGGGTGCCGCCGGTGATACGGACGAGTTCGCCGAACGACGTGGGGAACACCGTATGCGGATGGCCGCCGGCCGCCCATATCACGTCGTACTTGTCCAGCCAGGTGTCAACCAGGGTCCTGATCGGCGCGGGATGCCCGACCGGGGCGACGCCGCCGATCGGCTGGCCCGTCCAGGCGCGGACGGAGTTGGGGTCGGCCCGTCGCACCGCCGACACCCCGACCAGGGCCGCGACCTTGGCCGTATCCACCCGGTGCGCGCCGCTGGTCATGACGAGCAGCGGCGCGCCGTCCGCGCTGAAGACCAGGCTGTTCGCGATGGCGCCCACCTCGCACCCGAGCTGGGCCGCCGCGGTCGCGGCCGTCGGCGCGCGCTCGGGCAGCTCCACCACCTCGCCCGGCACGCCCAGCCCACGGAGCACGGCGGCGAACTTCGACACGTCAACCGGCATGACAAGCAGGCTAACGGGCCGCCGGTCCAACAGGCGAACCGGTTAGCCGCTCCCACAACCAAGCGGCCGGGCTTCACCACGCGATGAACGCCTGGCGGCCCGTCGAGAAGTTGTACGACGGCAGGTGCAGGGGAACCGTCGCGAAGTGACCGTTGGCGACCGTGACCGCCCCGTTCACCTGCCCGCATTCCGCCGTCAGCCGATCACCGGACGGGTCGGTCCACAGCGCCAGGCACGAGCTGCCCATCCCGGACTCATCAGCCCGCGGCGACACCACCGCCAGCGGCTGTCCGGTCTGCGCCGAGAACTCCACCACCTCGGCCGCGGGATTATCCGGCAAGCCGGTCACGGCCGTGGCGAAGACCTTCGATCCGTCCGGCGTGATGAGCAGCCCGCCAAGCCCGTCGATGACGCCGAACGCCGTCGCCTCAGGCATCGGGATGATCAGCCGCGACGACAGCAGGTTGCTGCCGGGGGCCGAGGTATCGAGCAGGCGCACGCCGGTCTGCCGGGAGCCGGCCGCGACGCTCGCCCAGTACATCGCGATCGTCTGGTCGCCCGCCCAGGACAACTGAGCCGCGCTTCCGACCTCCGTGTCCCCGTCCGCCGTCCAGGACCGGCTCGCGCCGGTGGCCACCGACACCACCCGGATTCCGTAGGCCGTCGCGTAGGCCAGGCGGCTGGCGTCCGGAGACACCGCGAACGCCGGCACCCCGGCCGACGCCACCGACAGCAGCCGGGTCAGCGATGCGACCCCGCCGTCAGCCGAAAGGCGCAGCTCGTAGAACACCACCACCGCGGGGCTCGACTCCTGCGCGGCCAGCACGAACGTGCGGTCGTCACCCGCCGCCGCGACCCCGGCGAAGCCGGGGCCGTTCACCGGCGCGCTGACGGTGGCCAGCACGTGGCCGGTGAACGCGTCGGTCACCGTGACCGGCGCGGGCGATCGCTGGAAGACGACGCTCACGAAGTACGGCGCGGCGCCCGGCCCCGCGGCCGCGGCAGGCAGCGGCCCGGCCGGGTACCAGCCCGTCGGCTGCTGCGACCGCTCATGCCGGGCGCCTCCCGTCGGCGCCCCGCCTGCCGAGTGGCCGCTCGTCAGGGCGGTCCCCACCGCCACGCCCGCAGCCGCGGCCACCACGAGGACCACGCCGGCCCCGAGCAGCCTGCGCCGGCGAACCCGGCGCGGCCTCAGGTCCTCATCGCCCATGGGCACCTCTTCAGGGTAACCCCTCAGTTCGCGCCCGGACCGACGCCAGCCCGCTGCCAGCCCTCCGCCGCCGGTCCCGGCAGGCGGAAACTCAGTAACCCCCCGAATACCCCGGTCCCCAGCCGAACGATACGACGTTGATCCCGTACATGGGGATGTACGCCCTGACCGGTCTGACGCGGCCACGGTCATAGATCTCCGGGTGCACGCAGGACGCCCGATTTGATAACGATTAGGGCACGTCCCCGTCCGGCTCGAAGACGGTCGGGATGGCGGGGTACCCGCGGGACAGCTGCAGCGCGTAGGGCGGCAGCTCGGCCAGCGCCGCCTGGTGCCGCGTACGCGCCGCTCCGACCGGTTCCCGCCCTACGATCTCGCCGGAGACCACGAGCGGCACCAGCAGCTCGCGGTCGAGCGGCCCGGCGTCCGGCGGGCTCAGGCTGATCCGCTCGCTCAGCGCCGTCCCGCGCTCGTCCCTGTGCCGCACCGCCCACTTGCGCCCGCCCCGGCCAGGCTTGCCCACCGACCGCTTGGCGACCGGCTCGAGCGCGGCACCGGGGTCGGCCGAGGAGGCCCTGGCCACCAGCTTGTACACCAGGGCGGCCGTCGGCGCGCCCGACCCGGTGACCAGCGAGGTGCCGACCCCGTACCCGTCCACCGGCACGGCACCGAGCGCCGCGATGGAGTACTCGTCGAGGTCGCCGGTCAGGATGATCCGCGTCTTGGTGGCGCCGAGCGAGTCGAGCTCCGCGCGGACCTGCCTGGCCAGCACGGGCAGGTCACCGCTGTCGATCCGCACCGCGCCCAGCTCCGTCCCGGCCATCTCGATCGCGGTGCGCACGGCGCGCGGCACGTCGTAGGTGTCCACGAGCAGCGTCGTCGCGGGGCCGAGTGACTCGAGCTGGGTGGCGAACGCGTGCCGCTCGCTGTCATGAACCAGCGTGAACGCGTGCGCGCTGGTCCCCGCGCTGGGGACGCCGAATTCGTACCGCGCGCGCAGGTTGGACGTGGAGGCGAAACCCGCGATGTAGGCGGCCCGCGCGCTGGCCACCGCGGCCCGCTCGTGAGTGCGCCGCGAGCCCATCTCGATCAGCGGGCGCTCGCCGGCCGCGTTCACCATCCGGGAGGCGGCGGAGGCGATCGCGCAGTCGTGGTTGAGGACGGACAGCGCGAGGGTCTCCAGCACCACCGCCTCGGCGAACGTACCCTCCACGACCAGGATCGGCGATCCGGGGAAGTAACAATCGCCCTCCGGGTAACCCCAGATGTTCCCGCCGAAACGGTACGATTCGAGGAAGGCCAGCGTCGGTGCGTCCACGATGCCCGCGCTGCCGAGGAATTCCAGGTCAGCCGGGCCGAAGCGGAACCGCTCCAGAGCGTCGAGCAGCCGCCCGGTGCCCGCCACGACGCCGTACCTGCGGCCGTGCGGCAAGTGCCTGGCGAACACTTCGAATATGGCCCTGCGGCCGGCCGCACCGCTGAGCAGCGAGGCCTGCACCATGGTGAGCTCGTAGTGGTCGGTCAGCAGTGCTGTGCCGTCACCGGGCTCGCCCAGGTGGTTCACTGAATTCGTCACAGGTGGAAGACTACGGAAGTAGGAGGTGGACAGTAGTGAGCGTGGCGCCCGCTGAGGTGGACAAGCCGCAGTCCACAGACAAGCCGGTGTCGGATAAGCCGTGGGTCACGATCGTGTGGAACGACCCCGTCAACCTGATGTCGTACGTCACCTACGTGTTCCAGCAGGTTTTCGGTTACCCGAAGAAGAAGGCGACCCGCCTGATGCTCGACGTGCACCACAAGGGCAAGGCAGTGGTCGCCGCCGGGGCCAGGGAAGCGATGGAGCGCAACGTCGAGATCCTGCACGGCTACGGCCTGTGGGCGACCGTGCGCCACGACTCCTGAGCCCGTCCCGGCCAACCCAACCCATGGAACCCTTCCGGCCCACCCGCGGCGGCGGCGTGCGAGCCTGGCTCGCCGCCCCCGAGGCATCCCTCCTGCGCAGCCTCCTCGGTCAGGTCCTGGCGCTCATCGCCCCGGACGGACCCGCACCCCCCAGACCCGCGGCCTCCGCAGGCGACCTGGGTGATCTCGCCGACCTCGAGGCGCTGTTCGACGGGTCCGACTTCGCCGCGACCCCGAAGACGCCGGAGGACCCGGTCCTGGCCAGGCTGCTGCCCGACGGGTACCGCGACGACCCGGACGCAGCGGGGGAGTTCCGCAAGTACACGGAGTCCGGGCTGCGCAACGCCAAGCAGCAGGCCGCCCTCCAGATGCTCGACACCCTGCCCGACGCCGGCGGGCGCATCCAGCTCACGCCCGACCAGGCCCAGGCGTGGCTCAAGGCGCTGAACGACGTCCGCCTCGCCCTCGGGGTCCGCCTCGACGTCACCGAGGACTTCGAGCAGCAGTGGGCGAAACTCAAGCAGGATGACCCCCAGTGGGCCGCGTACGAGGTCTACGCCTGGCTCGGCGCGGTCCAGGAATCCCTGGTCCAGGCGCTGGCGTAGCCCCGATGCTGACCATCTCGCGCGAGCTGCGCGACAAGATCGTGGCCCACGCTCGCGCCGACCACCCGGACGAGGCCTGCGGCGTGCTGGCCGGCCCGGCGGGCCGTGACCGCCCTGAACGGTTCATCCCGATGACGAACGCCCAGCGCTCGCCCACCTTCTACGAATTCGACTCCGCCGAGCAGTTCCGGGTGTGGCGCGAGATGGACGATAACGACGAGGAACCGGTGGTCATCTACCACTCGCACACGGCCACGGAGGCCTACCCGTCACGGACCGACATCTCGCTCGCGAGCGAGTCGGCGGCGCACTACGTGCTGGTGTCGACCAGGGACGAGCAGGAGACCGAGTTCCGCTCGTTCCGCATCGTGGACGGCGAGGTCACCGAGGAGCCGGTCACCGTAGTGGAATGATTCGGTACGCGCGCCGGTTGCACCTCCACGGACCGACCAGATCAGCAGTGGAGCGTGGTTCATGGCCATCGAGGTTCGCATCCCGACGATCCTGCGCACCTACACGGGCGGCGCCAAGCAGGTCGAGGGAACCGGATCCACGCTCGATGAGCTGCTCGCCGACCTGGAGCTGCGGTACGGGGGCCTGCGCGCCCGGCTGATCGACGACGGCAGCCTGCGCCGCTTCGTCAACGTGTACCTGAACGACGAGGACGTCCGCTTCCTGGCCGGCCTGGAGACCCCCGTCAAGGACGGCGACACGGTGACCGTCCTGCCCGCGGTGGCCGGAGGCGCGGGCTGAGGGCCCTTCCTTTATCCCGAACGGACTGTGGTGTGCGGTACGAGAACCTCCTTGAGTCCCTGGGGAACACGCCCCTGGTGGGGTTGCCGCGCCTGTCGCCGTCAGCCGACGTCCGGTTGTGGGCCAAGCTGGAGGACAGGAACCCGACGGGTTCGGTAAAGGACCGCGCGGCGTTCTACATGGTCGCGCAGGCCGAAAAGGACGGGCTCCTCTCGCCGGGATGCACGATCCTCGAGCCCACCTCGGGCAACACCGGCATTTCCCTGGCCATGGTGGCCAAGCTGCGCGGCTACCGGCTGATCGTGGTGATGCCGGAGAACACCAGCGAGGAGCGCCGGCAGCTGCTGCGGATGTACGGGGCCGAGATCGTGGACTCCCCGGGGGCGGGCGGGTCCAACGAGGCGGTCCGCGTCGCCAAGCAGATCGCCGCCGAGCGCCCCGACTGGGTGATGCTCTACCAGTACGGCAACGAGGCCAACGCGCGCGCGCACTACGAGACGACCGGCCCGGAACTGCTCGCCGACCTGCCCGGGATCACGCACTTCGTGGCGGGCCTCGGCACCACGGGCACGCTCATGGGGGTGGGCCGCTACCTGCGCGAGCACAAGCCGGACGTCATGATCGTGGCGGCCGAGCCGCGGTACGGCGAGCTCGTGTACGGCCTGCGCAACGTGGACGAGGGCTTCGTCCCCGAGCTGTACGACCCCTCCGTGCTGACCACCAGGTTCTCGGTGTCGTCGGCCGACGCCCTGCGGCGGACGAGGGAGCTGGTGGCGGCCGAGGGCATCTTCGCCGGCATCTCCTCGGGCTGCGCGCTGCACGCGGGCCTGGCCATGGCCGCCAAGGCGGTCGCCAGGGGGGAGCCCGCCGATATCGCGGTCCTGATCGCGGACGGCGGCTGGAAGTACCTGTCCACCGGCGCCTACACCGGAACCCTGGACGAAGCCGAAGCCAGGCTCGAAGGCCAGCTTTGGGCCTGAGCCTGCCATAATGGCACGCCATGGGAGCGATGCGCGTCACCGTGGTCGGATGCTCGGGCAGCTTCCCGGGCCCGGACAGCCCCTCGTCCTGCTACCTGGCCGAAGCCGAGGGATTCCGGCTGGTCATCGACATGGGCAACGGCGCGCTCGGGGTGCTCCAGCGGTACGCGGAGCTGTTCGGCATCGACGCGATCTGCGTGTCCCACCTGCACGCCGACCACTGCATCGACGTGGGTTCCTACTGGATAGCGCGGCAGTTCGCCCCGGACGGCGAGCGCCCTCCCATCCCCGTCTACGGCCCGCCGGGCACCGCTGACCGGGTGCAGCCATTCCTGGGCGGCCCCCGCGATTCCCGCGAGCTCACGTACGTGCCGTTCGAGTTCTGTGACCTTTCCGTGGGCGAACTGGAGATCGGCCCGTTCCGCATCACCACCGACCACATGAACCACCCGGTCGAGACGTTCGGATTCCGCGTGGAGCATGCGGGCTGGCGCCTGGCCTACTCGGCCGACACGGGGGAGTCCGCCGCGCTCGTGCGGCTCGCCGAGGGGGCGGACCTGCTGCTGTGCGAGGCGTCATTCCAGGAGGCCAAGGGCAACCCGCCGAACCTGCACCTGTCCGCGCGCCAGGCCGGCGAGCACGCGACGCGGGCGGGCGCCGGGCACCTGGTGCTGACCCACCTGGTGCCGTGGAACGACCGGGAGCGGTCGCTGTCCGACGCCGCCGCGGCCTACCACGGCCCGCTGTCGGCGGCCACTTCCGGCTTGGTCCTGGCGCCGGGAAGTGGTGGATAGGCTGTGCTTCATGTCGCGACCCGACGGGCGATCCGTCACTGAACTCCGGCCGGTGAAGCTGACCCGGGGCTGGCTTGATCACGCCGAAGGCTCGGTGCTGGTGGAATTCGGCCGCACCCGGGTGCTGTGCGCGGCGAGCGTCTCTGAGGAGGTGCCCCGCTGGCGGCGCGGCAGCGGGCTCGGCTGGGTGACCGCCGAGTACGCGATGCTGCCGCGCGCGACGAACACCCGCGGCGACCGCGAATCGGTCAAGGGCCGCCTCGGCGGCCGGACGCAGGAGATCTCCCGGCTGGTCGGCCGCTCGCTGCGGGCCTGCGTGGACTACAAGGCGCTCGGCGAGAACACGATCGTCATCGACTGCGACGTGCTGCAGGCCGACGGCGGCACCCGCACCGCCGCGGTCACTGGCGGATACGTCGCGCTGGCCGACGCCGTCGCCTGGCTCAAGGCCAGGAAGGCCTGCCCGGGCGACCCGCTGCTCACCTCGGTCGCCGCGGTCAGCGTCGGCCTCGTGGACGGCGAACCCAGGCTCGACCTGTGCTACGAGGAGGACGCGGCGGCCGACACCGACATGAACGTGGTGTGCACGGGCAGCGGCGACTTCGTGGAGATCCAGGGCACGGCCGAACGCGAGCCGTTCAGCCGCGACCTGCTCGGCCGGCTGCTCGACCTGGCCGTGCACGGCTGCGCCGAGCTGACCCGGCTGCAGCACGAGGCCCTGGGTGGCCGCTGACCGGTTGGTCCTCGCCACGAGGAACCCCGCCAAGGTGCGCGAGCTCGCCCGGATCCTGGGGGAGCAGGTCCAGCTCACCAGCCTTGACGAGTTTCCCGGCGCGCCCGACGTGCCGGAAACCGGCGCCACGTTCGAGGAGAACGCGCTGCTGAAGGCCCGCGCGATCGCTGCCTACACGCACCTGCCGACCGTCGCCGACGATTCGGGCCTGTGCGTGGACGCGCTGAACGGCATGCCGGGCGTGCTGTCCGCGCGCTGGGCGGGCCGGCACGGCGACGACCAGGCCAACCTGGACCTGATCCTCGCGCAGATCGCCGACGTGCCGGACGCGCGGCGCAGTGCCCAATTCGTGTGCGCGGCGGCCCTGGTCCGGCCGGGCGAGGCCGCCCGCGAGGTGGTGGTGACCGGGAGCGTGGCGGGCCGGCTGACCCGGGTGCCACGCGGCCGCGGCGGGTTCGGCTACGACCCGATCTTCATGCCCGACGGCTTCGACATGACCACGGCGGAGATGACGCCGGAGGCCAAGGACGCGATCAGCCACCGCGGCCGCGCCTTCCGCGCCCTGGCCCCGTTCATCGCCGGGCGGGACGCCGCGGATCCTAACGATTTCCATGCGCCCAGGCCCTGACTTCCCGCTGGCCGTGCAGGTCACGGCCGGCCAGAATGGAACACGTGAGCGACCAGGCCGTGGCGCGCCCGGCGGCCGACCGCGAGGTGGCCGACGCGGTTGAGGCCGCCGGTCACTTCCGGATCTACCTGGGCGCGGCGGCCGGGGTCGGCAAGACCTACGCCATGCTCAACGAGGCCCAGCGGCGGAGGAGCCGGGGCACCGACGTCGTCGTCGGATTCGTCGAGTCCCACGGGCGGAAGCTGACCGAGGACATGATCGACGGCCTGGAGGTCGTCCCCCGTAAGCAGGTCGATTACCGGGGGAGTCGCCTTGAGGAGATGGATGTCGATGCGGTCATCAGCAGGCATCCCAAGGTCGCCCTGATCGACGAGCTGGCCCACACTAACGTGCCGGGATCGGGCCAGAACGCCAAGCGGTGGCAGGACGTCATGGACATCCTCGCCGCGGGCATCAACGTCATCACTACCGTCAACATCCAGCACCTGGAGAGCATCGCCAACGAGGTCGAGCACATGACCGGGGCCAAGGTCCGTGAGCGCGTCCCGGACTGGGTGGTGCGCAAGGCCGACCAGGTCGAGCTGATCGACTCCTCGCCCGAGCAGCTGCGCCGCCGCATGCTGCACGGCAACATCTACCCGAAGGAACGGGTCTCGACGGCCCTGAACAGCTTCTTCCGCACCGATAACCTGACCGCCCTGCGGGAGCTGGCGCTGCGGTTCCTGGCCGACGAGACCGACGAAGAGCTGCTTGAGCACCTGCGCCGGCACGAATCGACCGCCGTGTGGGAGACGTGTGAACGCGTCATGGTGGCCGTCGCCCCGGCCCCGGGGACCGATGGCCTCCTGCGGCGGGCGGCCAGGATGGCCGCCAGGCTCAAGGGAGAACTCGACGTCGTAACCGTCGCCTCGAGCGACGCCACCCGGCCCGGGGACAAGAAGGCCCTGAAGAAGCTGGAGGGGCTGGCCGCCGACGTCGGCGCCCGGTGGCACGAGGTGTCGGGCGACGATCCCGCCCGCGCCATCGCGCGCTTCGCGCAGGAGCATCAGATCACCCAGATCGTGATCGGGTCCAGCCAGCGCAGCCGGTGGCAGCAGTTGCTCCGCGGCGGCTCGAACGTCAAGCGGATCATCGACGAGGCGGGTCCCCTCGGCATCGACGTCCACGTCATCGCCCTGCACAAGGCGCCCCGCGAAGGCCCCACCGAGGAGATGGCCGATCGTGCCCGCCGCCTCGTCGAGGTGAGGACCTCCGGAGAAGCCGACGCCGTCCTGGATCCGGAGGACCAGTAAAGCCCGCCAGCCGCATCGTGAGCCAAACCGCTTGACCCCCGGGACCCGCCGGCGTACGACGGCTTGTGGAACCGCCGCGGACCCGAACGCCGCTACCGGCGTCTCGTACCTGACCGAGGCCGACCCGGCCGCCGACCCGGACGCCCCGTTCGGCTCGCGGCCAGCCCGGACGGTAGCCTTAGGGACCCGGCCCGTCCGGATTCCACGAGGAGGCATGGTGACCGACAAGCGGCTCGAACCCGGCGACCCAGCTCCGGACTTCACGCTGCTGGATGCGGACGGCCACCCGGTTTCGCTGTCCTCGTTCCGCGGCCAGCGGGTGATCGTCTACTTCTACCCGGCCGCGATGACCCCCGGCTGCACGAAGGAAGCCTGCGACTTCCGCGACAACCTGGCCGACCTGGGCAAACTCGGCATCGCGGTGCTCGGCATCTCCCCAGATCAGCCGTCCAAGCTGGCTAAGTTCCGCGACAAGGAAGGCCTGACCTTCCCCCTGCTGTCCGACCCCGACCACGCCGTGCTCGAGGCGTACGGCGCGTACGGCGAGAAGATGCTCTACGGCAAGACGACCGTCGGCGTCATCAGGTCCACGTTCGTGATCGGCCCCGACGGCACGATCGAGAAGGCGATGTACGGGGTCAAGGCGACCGGCCACGTCGCCAGGCTGCTGACCGACATCGGCGCGTGACCCGACCCGGCTCAGCTCGTCAGGGCCGGGGCCGGCCGTGCGTGCGCTGAGTGGACGGGTTGACGGTCGTCGCCCCGCCGCCGGCGGCCCGCAGCCGCCTGCCCTTGCGCACGGCCCGCCCGGGCCGCTGATCGAGACCGGCGTCCAAGCGGTACCTTTACTAACGACCAAGCGGGCGTGGCGAAATGGCATACGCGGCAGGTTTAGGTCCTGTTGGTGGCGACACCGTGGGGGTTCAAATCCCCCCGCCCGCACTCAAGGAGCCTGCTGCGCTCCAGGTCACAGCCTTAGTCTCAGCTGTCTCCCAGGAAGCGGATAGCGGTTAGCACGAGGGTTCGGGTGACGTCGGCGACATCTGCCATGCAGACTTGCTCTCGGGGGCTGTGAGCGGTGCGCACATCGCCGGGCCCGTAATGCAGGGTCGGTATGCCAGCCTCTGCGTACAGCCGAAGGTCGCTTCCGTAGGGGGCGCCGCGCTCGCGCAGGACCGACTTCCCCGTGGCGGCCTGGTGAGCATCCCGGAGCAGGTCGCGTAGCGGGTGGCCTGCGGGAAGACGCCCGCTCCCGAATTTGCCGCCGTTCCAGGTGACGGTGGCAGGATGCTCACTGAGCCAGGGATCACGCTGGCATGCGTCGGCAACGCATTGCTCAAGGGCGAGCCGCGCCACCTCGGGGCTCTCATCGAGGGCAATGCCAAGCCGGCCCTGGGCGACCAGCAGGTCGGGGACGCTGCTAGCCCAGTCACCAGCCCGGACGATCCCCACTGAGATGCAGTAGGCGACGTCATACTCGGCCATCAACGGGTCGACGCTGACGTTGCGCTCACGTTCGAGCTCAGCCAGGGCGTGGTGAATCGGCAGATACGCATCGAGAGCGCTGACGCCAGCCCGGCGGGTGCTGCCATGGGTGGCGCGGCCCGGCACCTGCAACTCGAAGGTGAGCGCCCCGCCGTTTGCCGTGGTCAGCGTGGTGCTGGTGGGTTCGGTGATGATGCAGGCGTCACCAGTGTGACCACGCCGGAGTGTTCCGAACGCGCCGAGGCCCCCGTCCTCCTCGCTGACCACGCAGTGCGTTGCCAGCCGACCGCGCAGCCGCACTCCGCTGGCACGAATAGCGGCGATCGCCGCGAGGTTGGCGGCCAGCCCGGCTTTCATGTCACAGGCTCCCCGCCCGTGTATCACCTCGCCGGCTACCCGCGGGCTGAACGGGTCCGCAGGCCACTGGGCGAGGTCTCCGGGAGGCACGACGTCCACGTGGCCTTGCAGTATCAGGCACGGCCCATCGCCGGCTTCCGGGGTGGTGCCCACAAGCCCCCAGGCCTCCTCGCGGGGGGCCTCGGTTCCGGGAAAGCCGGGATCGGCCCGAAGCTCGTTGAGGTCCATCGCCCACAGGTCCACGTCGAGGCCCAGCCGGAGCAGATGCTCGGCCAGGATGTGCTGCAGCTCTGACTCGGCGGCGGTTCCGGTGATGCTGGGCACCGCTAGCAGGTCGAGGAGCAGCCGGCCCATCGCCAGCTCGTCGATCGCGGCTAGCCCGGCGGCTTCTGCCCTGGTCAGCTCGCTCATCGTTGGCTCATCGCCGTGGGCCGCGGCCAGATGAGGATCTTGTCGAGTAGCTGGGCGAACTGCTCGCGCGCTTGCTCCAAGTGTGCCGCCATCGCCACAGAGGCCTGCTCGGCGTCCCCGTTACCGATGGCGCGCATGATCGGCGTGTGCTCGCCAGCGAAGCCCTTGAACGCCCCGGGCGAGGCCAGCTGATCAGCACCTCGGTCGCTGTTCGGACCGAAGAACATCCACAGCGTGTTGACCTCACGGAACATCTCCTCGCGGGCCCGGGTGATCGACTCCAGCAGCAGGTCGTGCCTGGCCATCTCGGCCATCAGGAGATGAAAGCGGGAATCGAGCTGGTGGTAACTGGCGAGGTCGGTCGAGTCCTGCCGCACCAGCCAGGCCAGCTCAGCCCGCTGCTCCGCCGTCGACCGCTCCGCCGCCCACCGCGCGGCGAGCGGTTCGAGTGCGAGCCTGAACTGGTAGGCGTCGTCCATCGACTGCCGCCAGGCGGCGGCGATCTCGCGGCGGCGGCGGGGCGGTACCGTCGGCAGCTCGACCACGCTGCCTCCGTTGCGTCCGCGGGAGGTGCTGATCAGCCCGTCCGCAGCCAAGATGCGCATCGCCTTACGGACGGTATTGCGGCTCACTCCCAGCCCGAGCGCCAGATCCCGCTCGGTCGGCAGCTTGCTGCCGAAAGTGAACCCGCCCAGCATGATCCGGCGCCGCAGCGTACCGGCGAGCGCTTCCGAGGCTGCCCCCCGCTGCTCGAAGATGAGATCGGGAAGATCCGGCATCTCAGCTTCGCCACAACGGCTGCGTCAGGCAGGTCGGGCCGCCGTCCCCCTTGACGCACAAATTCTCCGCGGGGAACTCGTGCACCTCACACCCCGCAGCGCGCAGCTTCGCGACGGTGCGCGCGTTGCCCTCGGGTATCACCAGCATCCGTGGCCGCACCGCGAGAACGTTGGCGCCCTGGGTGGCGACCTCTTCCTCGACCGCGCTCACCCGCTCGATCCCCCGCTGGTCAAGGAACTCCAGCAGCCGCACCGGCGCCAGCGGCTCGTACACGATGGCCAGGTCATCGGCCAACGGCGAGATCAGCGACATCAGGTGCAGCACTGCCTGCGCGCCCTGGAAATGCGGCAGGTCGTACGCGGTTACCTCAACACCGTGAGGTGCGAGCAAGGCCCGGATCTGCTCGATGCCGGCGGCGTTAGTGCGGTAGCCGTGGCCGATCGCCAGCGTGCGTTCGTCGAACCAGACCTTGTCGCCGCCGTCCGCATACGCCCCATCCTCCAGCGTGCCCAGTACCGGTATCCCGAGCCGGTTGAGATCCTCGGCGATCTGGTCGGGCTCAGGCTTCCGGGCCGGCTTCCGCATCCGGAGCAGGATCGCACCGTATGGCGTCATGATGACGGGGTCATGGGTATAGACCGCGTCCACCAGTTCGTCGCGTGGCTCCCCGATCTCGACCTGGCAGCCCAGGCTCTCCAGCAACCCGACGAACCCGCGGTGCTCGCGGAGCAGGGCCACCTCGTCCGGCAGGCGCCACTGAGCCGCGACGAAGTCGCCCTTGGTCGCGGGCGTTCGCACGAAGACCCTGCGCAGCGGTGCCACGGTCGAACCGACCCCCCACTGCTGGTCAGCCCCCACAGTGCCAGGCAAATGGGTCCCTATTAGCTCCATAACAGGAGAGACTAAACCCGGGCTCGCTTCCGGGCAATTGGGTAGCTACTCCACCAGCCTCAGGAACTTCCTGGCCTCCTTCCTGATCATGCCCGGCAATCAGCAGACCATCGCCCGGACCCTGCGGGAACTGCTGGAAGCCGAGCCGGTCAGATCTCCGCTCACCTGCATCCCAAGTAATCCCGCGCGGCGTAGCGGGTACTCGGTGGTTGCGGTTCGCCCCGGCCCGCGCAGTCCGCTCACGCTCAACCTGATCGCTGGGGTCGGCGCTCTCCGGTAGCGGCCGGCTAGCCTGCGCTGGTGGACGTGATCGACTGGCTGCTTGAAGGCGACCCCGCGATCCGCTGGCAGGTGCTGCGGGATCTGGTGAACGCGCCGGCTGGCGAGGTGGCGGCCGAGCGGGCCCGGGTGGAGCACGACGGCTGGGGCGCGCGCCTCCTGACGCTGGAGGATCCCGACGGGCTGTGGGCCGGCGGCGCGTGCTTCCCGGCGTCCTACACTCGCGGTGAGCCGGGGCAGCCCTGGACCGCCACGATGCACACGCTGCAGACCCTGGAACTCCTCGGGCTTGACCCGGCGTCGCAGTCCGCCCGCCGGGCGATCGGGCTGGTGGCGGAGAACGGGCGCTGGGAGCACGCCGGGCAGCGGTACTTCGACGGGGAGGTCGAGCCCTGCATCAACGGCAGGACGATCGAGACCGGGGCGTACTTCGGGGTGGACGTGGAACCGGTTGTCGAGCGGATCCTCTCCGAGCGGCTCGCAGACGGCGGCTGGAACTGCGAAGCAGAAAACGGATCGGTGCGGTCCTCCTTCGACACGACGATCAACGTGCTTGACGGGCTGCTGGAGTTCGAGCGTGCGACCGGCGGGTCCGAGCAGGTGCGCACGGCCCGCCGCAGCGGTGAGGAGTACCTGCTCGAGCGCGGCCTGTTCCGCCGCAAGAGCACGCGGGCCGTGGTGCAGCCGGAGTACCTGGAGTTCGCGTTCCCGTACTACTGGCACTACGACGTGCTGCGCGCGCTCGACTACTTCCGGCATTCGGGCGCGGACCCAGATCCCCGGATGGCGGAAGCGGTGGAGGTCGTGGAGTCCAAGCGGCAGGCCGACGGCCGGTGGCTGCTCGACCACATCCATCCGGGTCGCGTCTACATCGACCTCGAGGGCGGCGTGGGCACGCCGAGCCGCTGGAACACCCTCCGCGCGCTCAGGGTCCTCAAGTGGTGGGACCGAACCTCCTGACGTCGGTCACCCGGCGGGTGCGAGGGCAGCGGGCTGGACCCGCGGCCGTTGCTGCTGGTGGCGCGGAAGCTGGATACGGAAGGTGACGAAGTCCGCGGAACCCTCGGTACGCGCTGCGGGCCAGTGACCCGCGATCATGGCGAACATCCTGCGGTTACCCGGCAGCACGTCCATGATCAGCGAGGTCACGCCCCGGGCCCGGGCGCCGGTGATCAGCGCGCGCATCAGCGCCGAGCCCACGCCCAGGCTCTGCCAGGCGTCGGCCACCACCACGCCGACATCGGCCGCGCGGGCGCCGCGCGGGCCGGCCTGGTCCGTCGCCATGGCGTGCCCGATGATCATGCCCCCCCGGACCGCGACCACCACGTCGGTGTGGCCGTCGCCGCCGGCCATCCTGCGGAGAAGCTCCGGCCCCGGCGTGACCGGGGCGAAGAATCTCAGGTACCGGGTCTGCGGAGACAGTCCCGCGAAGAAGTCGCTGAGTGCGCCCATGTCCGCCGCACACGCCGACCGGATCACGGCGGTGATGGGGGCGCCAATCCGCCCTATCTGGGTTCGAATCATGAACTCAGAATGCCCTCGTCTTGCTGAGTCTGTCAAGTAGACCTAGCATGCGGATATGGAACATCCGTGGATGCCGGATTACGACCCGGGCAACTGCGCGATCGGCGCGGCCGTGGGGATCCTCGGGGAGCGGGCGACCTTCCTGGTGCTGCGCGAGGCCTTCAACGGCGTGCGCCGCTTCGATGACATGCAGCGCCGCACCGGGATGCCTCGGCAGGTGCTCAGCAGCCGCCTGGCCCGCCTGGTAGACGAGGGCCTGCTCCGAAAGGTCCCCTACCAGCAAGCCGGCCAGCGCAGCCGGGACGAATACCGGCTCACCAGCAAGGGCCTCGACCTTTACCCGGTGCTGGTGGCGCTGATGCAGTGGGGCGACCGGTACGAGGTCGGCCCGGACGGCCCGCCGGTCCTGCTCCGGCACCGCGACTGCGGGGAACCGGTGCAGCTCCAGCTGTCCTGCCGCGCCGGGCACGTCCTGGAATCAGCCCGCGACGTCACCCCGGTGCCGGGCCCCGGCGCCCGCAAGATCGCCTGAAGCTCAAGGCGCAGGTTGTGAGGCTGGGCCAGTTCCCGGTCCCGGCGGCCAAACGGAAACCCGCCGTAGGTCCGCCGTGCTCCTCTGCCTCTAGCCCGCAGCGAAGGTGCAGCACGCTCGCGCCAGTGGCGTCGAGCTGCTCTTCGGTCCGGGCCAGCCCGTCGATCTCGCCGGCTCCGGAGCGTTTCTCGGCCCCGATGCTGCTGAGGAAGACCGTGCGGCCGATGCCGAGGCCTTCGCGTCGACTGGAACCCAGCGGGGGCGCGCATGCAGCCTGCATGCGATCGCCGGCCCGCAGAAGCTGGGATGGTTGGAAGAGCGGGCGCAACTGACGCGTCAACCGTGTCTGATGCGGACAAGTCGCTGCACGTGCTGCCCGCCGCTATCAGGCCGGTCTCGGCGGGCAGCCGGCTGCTCGGACGCGCGGTCACGGCGAACGCGCGCGACGATCTGCTGTCGGTCCTGGGCGCGCTGCAGCACGGCGGTCCCGGTGACGTGCTGGTCGTGGCCGCCGGGGGATCGCAGCACGCCGTGGCCGGGGAGTTGTTTGCCGGCGAGGCAGCGCGCCGGGGTATGGCCGCATCGTCATCGACGGGTTCTGCCATGACACGGCGAGTTTGAAACGCATGACCTTGCCGGTATACGCGCGCGGAGCGACACCGCGTGCGGCCGGCGCTCTGGTCGTGCCCGAGGTCAACGTGCCCGTACTGCTCGGTCATGTTCCTGGTCAGCCCGGGTGACATCCTGCTCGGTGACGACGACGGAATCGTCGTGGCAACCGAGGCGGAGCTGGCGGCCGTTATCGGTAGGGCCGAGGCCATCCAGGCCGCTGAGGACGCTCTGTGTTCGTCAATGGCCGAAGGCGTCTGCCTGTTCGACAAGCTCAACTTCGATGAGCATGTCACGAACGTGCGGGCCGGCCGGGCCAGCTCGTTCTCGTTCGACGCGTAACCGGCGTGGCCAGGGCGTGGGCTGCGATCGAGGACGGGCAGATCGTCGGGTTTGCCGTCCTTATCGCCAAGCCCGGCTACCTGCTGCTGGAGAACGTGGCCGTGCTGCCTGCCGCGCAGGGCCGCGGGATCGGTGGCCGACTGCTCTGCCTCGCCGAAGATCACGCCCGCAGCCTTGGCCTCGGCGAGATCCGGCTCTACACCAACGAGGCCATGACCGAGAACCTTGCCTACTACCCCCGGCACGGGTACGCCGAGACCCATCGGAGTGAGCAAGACGGATTCCACAGGGTCTTCTTCCGCAAACCCATCATCTGACAACCTGATCGCGGCAGATGCGGGCGTTTACGCCAACGCAGGTGATGAATAAACATACGGGCTTGCCTGCCTGTAGCCGGGATTTCCAACGCTGCTCAGCTCTTGATAACTGCGCGCCGACCCGCCCGCGGTGCGATTGCCATGCCAATATGCGCGGCTCATCCGTGTCGAACCTGCCGCCTTCAAGAAGCGCGTATTCGGCCGATCTAGCGTGACGAGCCACCACGCCCGTGACGCTCTGTACCTCCGCACCGCGGTTGCCGGTTGAGACGCAGATTAGCCGCTATTACTGTAGTGCTCCAGCGGACGGCCGGTCATTGCAGGAAGAGGAGCTTTGCAGGTCGCTCGATTCCTCGGCCTGAGCCCGGCAGGCCATGGCAGCGGATCTCAGTCCCTGCTTGTGGTGTCCGGTTCTGGATCTGGCGGCACCGGGAATCCGGGGACATGTCAAAGCCGCCGTAATTTCCAGGTCGATGGTGTATCAGTGGCCGGAGGCGTCGCTCCGTCTCCATGAGAGGCCGCCGCAGCCCGTGTACTGGGATGCCTTGACCTCTCAGATGCAGGACATGGAGCCGGCGTACGCTCGTGGTGTCACCGTCGCGCGCCGCAAGATGCGAGGAAGTGGTCATGCGTGCGCAGAGTGGCGGCACGCCGTATCTGGTCGTGCTGGCTCCGGAATCTGACCGGGGTCGGCGAATCCCGTTGAATAAGGACTACCTGGTCGTCGGGCGCGAGCAGACTTGCGACGTCCGGTTCGACGACCCGTGCGTGAGCCGCGCCCATGCCGCATTGCGGCGACACGGGAACGCGGTCTACGTCGAGGACCTCGGCTCCTCGGGGGGCACGTTCGTAAACGGAGTGACCGCAGTTGCTGCCCGTGAGCTCCACGATGGCGACCTGCTGACCTTCGCCTCCGTGGCAGCGCGGCTGGAATCCGGCGGTTCCGGCAGCGACGAGACAATTACCATTCCGGCGAGGCCAGCCGGGGCCGGCTCGGTCCATTACGTCAACGAGCAGCACGCCGGAGTTATCCACTACGACGAGCGTCGGTACAACTCGCACGTTCAGTACATCAACCAGCAGCGCGAGAACTTCCTCCGCGAGGTAGCCGCGACCAAGACGAAGGCGCGATGGCTCGTGTGGACGGGCTTCGCGATGTTCGTGGTGGGCTTCGGCGCCTTCGCCGGCGTCGGCCTGAGCACTCTCAAGGCCATCCAGAACCCCGACTCGGAACCCCCGACAGACCCGTTCGGGCGGTCAGTTGGCGGCATTCCGATCGGGCTGATCAGCTGGGCGCTGGCCGCGGCAGGCGTGCTGCTGCTGACCGTCGGCGTCGTGCTGCACGTAGTGGCCACCTCACGGCGCAAGCAGGCCTACCGAACATTCCCGGTGCTCCCACCTTGGCAGAGCCATAGCTCATGAAAGAGCGTGACATGGAGATCCACGTAAAGAACCAGACCGCTGGCGTTATCAACTACGTCGAGGGCACCCAGGTAGTCAACGGCGGGCTACACGGCAGCGTTGTCACCGACGATGCTGCGAGGCAAGCGCTGAGCGAACTCCGGCAAGCACTGTCGAGCATACCCCTAGACAGACCGCGGGCGGCTGAGGCGCGGGCTCAGGTCGACGAACTCGACAGGGCAGTGCGGGCACCGCAGCCAGACAAGCAGCGGGCTGCAAGCGCACTCAAACGGCTGACTGATCTGCTGATCGGCGCCGGATCGCTGGCCACGGCAGGCGCCGCCCTGATAGGCCCGCTGCAAACCCTTGCTGTCTGGCTGGGAACTCACGGCGCAGCCATCCTCAGCATGCTTGTCCCATAATGCATCTTGTCTCCCCACCCGACAGTCGAGTCGACGGCAGGGTTGAGCATCGAAAATCGGCCGTTTGGCACGTTCACAGTAGGACCGGTCTATCCCTACGTTCTTCCTCCACCGCCAATTGACAGCCTTTTTCCGCCGACTTCAAGCACTAGATACGGCTCGACTTTACCTGAATAACGCGCTGGCTGACTCATATAGAGGTTATAGTACGTCAATTCGGGGTTACTTCGATCATGTACGCTGCCGATCCAATGTTCACCTGAGTGGGCGGCAAGCATCATAGGCACGATTGGCCGATTTCCAGGTTTTTCGACACTTTACGCCATATCGGCAAGGGCCGGTTCCCTTATGGTGACGTCGGGTCTGCCCTGATCAGGTTTCCCGAGATTAGGGTAGGACTATGCCGGTCGTTATCGACACGGTGGCATGGGTGCGTCTGGAGAACGGCAGGATCCTCTGCGCCCGGCCACGCGGGAAGGACATCTTCTACGTCCCCGGCGGCAAGCGCGAAGGAACAGAAAGTGATCTGCAGACCCTGCTTCGCGAGATCACCGAAGAACTAGCGGTCGCGCTGCTGCCTGAGGCGGTAACGCATGTGGGCACCTTTGAGGCAGCCCATGCGAATGGCGACCCGGACGGCGCGGTAGTGCGGATGAGCTGCTCCACGGGTGACTACTCGGGAACGCTGGCTGCCAGCAGCGAGATTGATGAGCTCGCCTGGTTCTCATATGGGGACCGTCCCCGAGTCCCTCCTGTCGACCAGTTGCTCTTCGACGACCTCAAAGCGGCCGGCGAACTGCGATGATGCCAACCATGGCCGTTGCCCGAGCCGATGTTCGCCACGTTCGTCCGGCTGCATCTCAGGCTCAGCGCCGGAGACAGCGATCCCCCGTAGTCAACGACGTGGGAGTCATGCGCTATTCGTTCATCTGGCTGGCCATTGCCAACGCTCCTGGTTGTCGGCTATAGCGGACTAGCTCGTCGAGATTAACAGGAGGATATTCGCGCGCCTTCTCGCACGCTTGGACGTATCGCGATGACAGGAGGTTTGTGATCGGTTTCGGCGATATCAGGACGCACTCTATCCGGCGAACTCGAATGTAGGGCGGGGCTGGCGTAGTCCAGGTTGGGCTCAGGCAGCGTGCGGGGCTATTTCTACGATGAGGTCGGCGTCGAGGGCGATGCTGATCCGTTCCAGCAACGGGATGGTGGGCACGACGCCGCCTGCTTCCAGGCGGGATAGCGCGGGCTGGGTCATGCCGGCGCGGGCTGCCAGTTCGACTTGGGACAAGCCCAGGGCCAGGCGGCGTTCGCGGACGGCCTGGCCGATCAGGAAGGCCCGGCGGGCCTCGGCGTATCCCTGGTGGTATTCCTCGCTGCCGCGGCGGTCGCGGGCGAGTGCTGCGTAGTCGGAATGTCCGTTGGTCATGTCAGTTCACCTCCCGGTCGAATACCTCGTGAGCCTGGCCGTGCTCGGTTTCGCAGGTCGTCTGGGCGTGCACGGCGCGGGCCACCTCGGCGGTCTCGGCGCTGCGGGTCTTACGGAATACCGTCAGTAAAATCACCCGCCGGCCCGGTGCCAGCCAGTAGGTGACCCTGGGCTGCTGGCGCAGCAGGTGGAACCGCAACTCCCTCACCTTGCCGCCAAGGTGACGGGTGTAGGGTTCGCCGAGATCTTCGGCGTGCTCAGCGAGCAGGCCGACGAGGAAGTCGACCCGGCCGAAATCGCGGTCGGATAGGCTGGCCAGCCAGGACCGGACCTCGGGCTCGATCTCAACCTCGTACAGTCGTGCCATGCATCTGATGCTATATGCATCCGCTGCTATAGCCAAGGCGTCACGGATATCAGGTCCGGAGGCCATGTACGCACACACGAAGGACACGGTGACCGTGCTCCTCGCCTACGTCGCCGACGTCCGCGCCGGTGGCATCGAAGATCCGCAGGCCCAGCAGCCCGAGCATGGCTACCAGCGCGAAGTCATACCGGTTCGCGGACTCGCGCGCGGCGGTCAGCATGGCCTCGAACTGCAGGTGGGTGAATCCGAGCGTGGGCGACTCCGGCGGCACAGACGGGCGGCGTACATGCTCGGCAGGCGAATGCTCCAGAACCCCGTCGATCACGCAGGTCCGGTAGAACCCTGCAGCCACCGAGAACCGCCGTGACACCGTCGAGGACTGGAACCGGCGGACCTCCTGCATCCACCGGATGTACTGCTCCAGATCCTGGCGGCGTGCGGCCAGCGGATCCAAGGCGCGCTCAACGCACCACGTGAGATAACAACGCAGGTCGGACTGGGTGTGTTCACGGGAGGAGCCCTTGAACCGGCCCAGATAGGCAGCCGCTGCCAGCCGTACCTGATTGGCTGGCGCGTCGCTGGCGGAGGAGATGGGCATTGGCTCGCTGAAGTGCATCATTCCTCGACATTGCGCCCGATGGGTGAGAGCGCAAAGCAGTCCATCCGCACTCGGGGCGGCATGAGGAGGACGCTGGTGTTAAAGGGTTAAAGGCGGCCAGACGAGCTTTCCTACAAGCCGCTCAGGATAGATAAGTCCAGTGCCTTTTCTGTCAGTGCTCTCGGGGAGGGCGGTACGTTCTGCCGAAAGGTAATCACGAAGAACCGTGTCTGGTTCAGGCCGGACCTTCCGGAGAAACCCCCGGCGTGAAGCTCAGCGTTACGGGGTCGACCGTGTTAATGGGCTGGCGCTTGCCGTTCACGGTGAGGATCACATCGGCAGGGTTGCCCAGGCGGAGGTTGACCGCCTCCGACTCCTTCCATGTCATCGTGGAGCCCGCCAGGATGGTCCCCATGTAGATCTGCGATCCATCGCTGACCCTGGTGAGCAGGACCCAGCAATCCTGCGGCCCGACGACCAGATTGATCACTACGTCGGAGGGTGCCGTGGACGGCGTCGGCGAAGGCCTCGGTGACGGGTTGGCCGAGGGCTGGGTGGTGGAGGTCGCCGAGGCGGTGTGCCTGGTGCCCGCAGAGGGAGTGTGCTTGGCACCCGGAGTGGATACCAGGTAGTACGCGCCGAACCCGATGATTAGCAGCACCAGGGCCGCCGTCATGGCGAGACTGCGCGGGCGCCGCCTGCGGATCTTGGCCGGGGTGGACGGCCCCGATGCGCTGGCGGCCCTCGGTGGCCCCGGTGGGCTGTGCCTGGCGTCGTCCTCGCTGACCAGGGGTTCCTGTCGCGATGCGGTCTGCGTGATGGAGTGGCCGGTCGGGTGTCCCGGCGTGCCGGGAACCGCGGCGATGTCGGTGTCCGGCCCTGGCGGCGGGCCCTCCGCTTCTGCCGCCGGTGCGAGCCAGGCAGCGGGCTGAGGCAAGTCCTGAATCACCGGGGCAGGCAGCCAGCCCGCCCATACTCCGATGCCGTCAAGGTCCGCAAGAAGTTCGCCGGGGCTGGGCCGCTGCCCGGCATCCTTGGCCAGGCAGCGCTCGATCAGAGGGAGGATCTGGATGGGCACCTGCTCCAGGTTCGGCGGGCTGTGGACCACCCGGTAGATCAGGGCAGCGGTGGGCCCGGTGCCGAATGGTCCTTCCCCGGTGGCCGCGAACGCCAGCACCGTACCCAGGCTGAACACGTCGCTGGCAGGGCCGACCTGGCCGCCTTCGGCTTGCTCTGGTGACATGAACCCGGGCGAGCCGAACACCAGTCCGGTCCGCGTCACGGTGCTTGCCTCGGCCGCCCGGGAGATCCCGAAGTCGATCACCCGCGGCCCGTCTTCGGCCAGCAGCACGTTCGACGGCTTCAGATCGCGATGCACGACGCCCGCGGAATGGATCGCGCCCAGGCCCTCAGCCAGCCCGGCTGCCAGCGAGAGCACCAACGCGGTCGGCAGCGGCCCGTGCCTGCTTACCGCATCGGCCAGCGACAGGCCGGCGATATAGGCGGTGACTAGGAACGGCACCGGCGCGTCCAAATCGGCGTCGACCACCGGCGCGGTGAACAGGCCGCTCACCTTCCGCGCCGCAGCGACCTCCCGCCGGAACCGGACCCGGAAATCGGGATCCTCGGCCAGCTCATCCCGGATGACCTTCACCGCCACCAGGCGGCCAGCGACCGAGCGGCCCAGGAACACGGTGCCCATGCCGCCGCTGCCCAGCCGCCCGACAATGCGGTACGACCCGATCAGCCGCGGGTCTCCCGCACGAAGGTCCAGCACTATCCCACCCCCGATGTCAATGGTGACATCTTCCGGCACGAACGTCATCAGATTCCCGTCCGCGAACGGCCGGTGCTGGGGTGACGATCCCGAGGCGCGGACCTCGATCCGGTAAGAAACAGGGATCGACGCGCCGGCTTCCATGTCACCGTTCAAGCCGTTCTGCGAATTTTTTTGATTTCTCTCAATGTCAAGTCGTAGTCGTCAGCCACGTCCTTTGCGACCCTCGTTTGCCCTTGAGCGTGTTTACCCTGTCCACGACTCGATACCATGGCAGGTCCGGGCGTTTAAGGTTGCTATCCGCAAGCAGCTGAGAGAACTGGCGGCGACAGACCGATGAGGTAGGAGTGTCGAATTCCCGCCCAACGCGCTTACCTCAGTGCTATTTCAGCTCGTGCATAGCTCTGCCCTTCGGCACGCACTCATTTCGGCATGTGGGTAAGATGCCGTTGCGCCGATGAGCGGCGTTGGCGGGCTGTGTGCCAGGCTGTGTGCCCTGCTGGCCGGCCTGAAAGGCCTGGCGCATAGCCGTCGGCTGGGGGGTCGGCCTCTATGGTGGGGCATGGCCTCATGGTGGCACCGCGACGTGATCACGCCGGGCAAACTGCCGCTGATGCTGTGCTTTCTGGCTTTCGTCGTCACGTTCGTGGTGACCCGGACGATCACGCGCATGATCCGCGACGGCCGCGGACCGTTCCGGAACCAGGTGACGGCCAGCGGGACACACATTCATCACTCTGTCCCCGGCATCATCCTGCTGATCATCGGGGCCTTCACGGCGGTCGGCGGCCCTGCCTCGCTCGGCTGGCGCTCGTTCGCCGCGGTGGCAGCCGGCATCGGCACGTCGCTCGTCCTGGATGAGTTCGCGCTGATCCTGCATCTGCAGGACGTCTACTGGAGCGGCGAGGGCCAGTTGTCGGTCGAGGCGGTGAGCCTGACGGCCGCCTGCCTCGGACTGGCCCTGGCCGGGTTCAGTCCGTTCGGGATAACAGATATCGGCAATTTCGAGCTGACCCTGCGCCTGACCGCGAGCGGGGTCCTCATCATCGACGGCGTGCTCTCCTTCACCTGCGTCCTGAAAGGCAAGTACCGGACCGCATTGTTCAGCCTCTTCCTGCCGCTCGTCGGGGTGGCCGGCGCGGTGCGCCTTGCACGCCCGTCCTCGATCTGGGCCCGGCACCGCTACCGGGGCGAGCGCCTAGAACGCGCGACCCGCCGCGCCGCCGACTTCGACCGGCGCTGGACTCCCCTCCAGTCGGACTGGGAAAACTTCATCGGCGGAAAGCCATCCCAGCCCAACCCGCCGGCCCCCCATCCGGCCGGCGACGACGCCCACCGCTTAACTCCGCCGGGGATATCACCCAGGTCTGCGCGCCTCAATTGATGACCGCAGGCCGCGTTAGCTCTGCCGAGGAAGCACTCAGGCAACGAAGCCGAGGGTTGTGGTTGTCATGGCGTACCACAGTGCGCGGATCTCGGCCTCATGATGCCATCCGGCGCCGGCCAGCGACCTGTTCCCTCCTTGGCCGAGGCCTACCGGGACGGGCTTGGGCGGTAGCCGGGCGGGCCGCCGTGCCCCGCGAGGCGACCCTGGCCGGATGCGCGGCTGACGGCGCGGGAGGGACGGGTGTGCCGGACGTGGCGATCTGTCGGACCACCTGATGCCCGGTCGCTACCTCGTCGCTGGCCGCGGTGACGCCCGCGGCGTCGTGCAGCCGCTGAAGGTCGCGGAGCTGGCCGCGCTCCACCAGGGCGATGACCATGCCGGTGGCCCCGGCGCGGGCCGTGCGGCCCGAGCGGTGCAGGTAGTCCTTATGGTCGTTCGGCGGGTCGAACTGCACGACCAGGTTGAACGTCGTCCACGTGGATGCCGCGGGCCGCGACGTCGGTGGCGACCAAGACCCGGGGATGCCCGGCGGCGAACGCGTCCAGGGCCCGTTGCCGCTGGTTCTGGTTGCGGTCGCCGTGGATGGCCGCGGCGTCGATTCCGGCCCGCGACAGCTGTTTCGCGAGCCGGTCCGCGCCGTGCTTGGTGCGGACGAAGAAGAGCGTGCGTCCGGGACGGCTGGCGATCTCCGCCGCGACCGGCACCTTGTCCTGCGCGGACAGGACCAGCACCCGGTGCTCGGCGGGCCCGGAATCGGTCGAGGAGGTGACCGCATGCAGCGCGGGATCACGGACATAGGTCGTCACCAGCTCGCCGACGCCGCGGTCCAGGGTCGCGGAGAAGAACATCCGCTGGCCGTCCGGGGGCGTCTGGTCAAGGATGCGGGTGACGTCGGGCATGAAGCCCAGGTCGGCCATGTGGTCCGCCTCGTCGAGCACGGTGACCTGGACGCCGGACAGCGTGCAGGCCCGCCGCTCGAGCAGGTCGATGAGCCGGCCTGGCGTGGCCACCACGATGTCGGCGTGGCGGACGCTGGCCATCTGCCTGCTGATCGACACGCCGCCGTAGACCGTGGTGATGGTCACGCCCACGCTCCGGCCCAGCGGCGCGAGCGCGTCCGCGACCTGCTGGGCGAGCTCGCGGGTCGGGACCAGGACGAGGCCGCGGGGCGCCTTCTCACGCCGCTGGCCCGTGGTGGCGGCGAGCCTGGTTAGCAGCGGAAGGCCGAAGGCCAGCGTCTTGCCCGAACCGGTCTGGGCGCGGCCGAGCACGTCGCGGCCGGCCAGTGCGTCGGGAAGCGCCCGGGCCTGGATCGCGAACGGCTCGCGGATGTCACGCGCCGCCAGCGCGCGGACCAGCCGGGCGTCCAGGCCGAGCTCAGCGAACGTGGCCGCCATGGGCGGCGGCGCCGCGGCGGCGGCGTCCAGGGCCAGGTCAAGCTCGGAATACGGGTCTGCCCGCCGCGGCGGTGGTACCTGCCGGTGCCTGGCCGCGGCCGGACCGCGGTGCCTGGCGGCACGCTCACCGCCCCGGCCGTAGCGATCCGACGACGCGCGCGGACGCCTGGAACTGTGGGGCATGCGGAAACTCCATCGGTGGTCCGGGGATCGCATGCTCGACAGACGTCAACAACAACGGAGACCGGCTCACTGAGCCAGACTGCTCACACTGCGACCGGCGGGCTGCTCGCCCGCAGAGCGGCGGCGAAGATCGCCGCCTACGGTGCAAGGCTATCAGCAGGCGCCCTATTCCCCGTGCCTTCCGGCCTCAGCCCCCGGGCGGCTGCCTCTCCCGCTACCGTCGGTGACGGCAGCCGGAGTTCCGCCAGTGCCATGCGAACGCGTCACGATTGGCATGCGGGCACCACCGCCCGTTCGGCATAAAAGGACCTTAAGAACGGCCTCCAGCCGCGGTCTCGGGTGGGGACGTTTCTGGGGCCGGGACCGCAGCCGCAGGGTCGCCACAGAGCGTCGGAGGATGACCGACCGCGTGGCGCGGCCCTGGACGTGACGGACCCGGAACCGCGCCCGCCCGGCAACCGTCATGCGGCCGTCGCCGCGCGCACGTCGATCGCGATACCGGTCTCCCGCTCGGAGACCTCCCACAGCGCGGCGATCGCCTTGTCCATGCCGAGCCTGCGCACGATCGGCTTGCGTACCGGCGGCCCGCTGTTGACGAATAGCGGGCCGTAGAACTCGCCGCCTGCCGCGGCCGGGTCGGTCGCAGCCCGCAGTTGCGACAGCGCGCCATCGGCCGCGGACATGCCGGTATGGCGGGCGAGGAAGTGGAAAAACCGCTGGCTCGCGCCGCCGCCGCTCTGCTGCACGCTGACCGCCTGCAGGTCGGTGTTCGACAGCCCCGGATGCGCGATCAGGCTGGCCGTGCTCGCGCCAGCTTTCTCCAGCTCGCGCTGAAGCCCCAGACCGAAATGGAAGTTCGCCAGCTTGGCCTGGCCATAGGCGCGCCATGGCCGGTAGCGGCCCCGCAGATGCGGGTTGGCCGGATCCACGGCACGGCCCATGTGATGGGCCGTGCTGGTCACGGTCACGATCCGGGCGCCGGGCGGGCGGAGCAGCGCAGGCAGCAGCAGCCCGGTCAGCGACCAGTGCCCGAGATGATCCACGCCGAACTGCATCTCGAAGCCGTCGACGGTCTTGGCCTCAGCGATCCCCATCACCCCGGCGTTATTGATGAGCAGGTCGATGCTCTGGTGCACGGCCATGATCTGCTCGGCCGCCGCACGCACCGACGCCTGCGCAGATAGGTCCAGCGCCACTAGCTCCACGGAGGCGTCCGGCACGCCGGCGCGGATCTCGTCGACCGCAGCGGCCGCCTTCTTCTGGTTGCGTACCGCCATGATGACGTGCGCGCCTTTCGCCGCCAGCTGCCGCGCGGTCTCCAGCCCGAGCCCGCCGTTGGCCCCGGTCACGACGGCTGTACGGCCGTGCTGGTCGGGGATGTCTGCTGCGCTCCAGCTCACGATGACTCCCCATGAATGAATGTTCATTCGGCACTCCAACGGTACCCCTGTGGGGTCCTATGACGGAGGGGATGCAAGCCTGCCGGAGGCGCAGCGCCTGGCCCGCTACGCTTCGATCGTGAACCCTGCCAGCATGCCCAGCACGCCGCAGGCATGGACCCGCAGGCTGCTGTGCTGCGGTGTGGCCGCAGGCCCTGTCTTCGTTGCAGTATTCCTGCTCGAGGGTGCTGTCCGCGACGGTTACCGGCCGCTGCGCCACCCTGTCAGTTCTCTGGCGCTCGGACCGCGTGGCTGGATCCAGACCGGGAACTTTGCCGTGGCGGGGACGTTGTTCCTGGCCGGCGCCGCAGGCCTGGCGCGCGCCGGTGACCCTGCGGCCAGCCGGGCAGCACCGGCCTTGATCGGCGCCGCAGGGGCGGGGCTTATCGGCGCGGCGGTCTTCACTACCGACCCGGTCAGCGGCTACCCGCCGGGAACGCCCGATGCGCTCACCCACCCCACCCGGACCGGCATCGCACACAATCTGGCGGCAGTCCCGGTGTTCATCGGCCTGCCCGCCGCCGCGCTCGCCAGCGGCTGGCGGTCCTGGCGGGCCGGCCAGCACCGCCTCGGCCTGTACAGCGTCGGCACCGCCGTGACCATGCTCACGACCATGGTGCTGGCCGGTGCGGGCTTCGGCCAATCGCCCAGGCTCATCAACCTCGGCGGGCTGTTCCAGCGCGCCAGCATCATCACCGGCTTTGCCTGGCTCACAGCCCAGTCCGCACAAGCCCTCCGGCGAACGCCCGCTACCGCAGCACCGAAACACCAGGCAGGCTGAGCGCTTCCCCGGGCCACCCTGGCAATCCTCTCAAATTAGGATGTCAGGCAGGGACGGAAGCTGCCGGGCGAGTTGGGGAAGGGATCGCCGTGGACTACGGCGGGCATTTCTCGCGGGAGGTCGCCGCTTTCGAGACCGCGGGGCGCACAGCGGCAGGTTGTGACGCCGCTCCGGCTGTCCCGTCGTGCCCGGGATGGGTTATGACCGACCTGATCCTGCACCTGGGCATGGTGCACAGATCGGTGTCACGTGTTATCGGCGGGAAGATGCAGCAACCGCCACAGCGCGGTGACTGGCTGTGGCTGGGCCTAGCGGAGGAGTGGCGGGGCTGGCTGCCTCCTGCCCGCGCACCGCAACTGTCTCCCGTGCCGGTTGGTTTGCTTGACTGGTTCCGTGACGGCGCTGCGGACCTGCAGGAGCGCTTCCGCACCAGCGGCCCAGACGAGCAGGTGTGGACCTGGTCAGCGGACCACTCTGTGGGCTTTTGGCAGCGGATGCAGGCGATCGAGGCTGCCGTCCACCGGTGGGATGCCGAGAATGCTTTGGGGGCGGCCCGGCCTCTTGACGCGGCGCTCGCGGCTGATGCCGTCGGGCAGACTTTCGAGGCCTTGGCACCGATGCGGCGTATGGTGGGGAAAGCGCCGCCAGGGCACGGCGAGCGGTTCTTCTTCCAGCGCTCTGACGGGCCAGGGAGCTGGGCAGTGCAGATCGACGGCGACTCTGTGCTGCTGGGTGCGCCGGACGGTCGTTACGACATTCAAATATCAGGCACCGCGTCTGACCTAGCGCTTTTCCTTTGGCAGCGTCCAGTGACCGGCAAACTCGATATTCACGGCGACATGTCTTTGATCAGCCGCTACTTCGCCCTAGTGCCACCCCTTTAGACAAAAGGAAATCTCAAATGCGCGTGGCAACCTGGCTTTGCGGATACGGTAAGACCTACTCTTCTCGGCAAATCCGGGCGTTGGCAAGCCCGTTACTGCCCCGAGTGATCGGCCACAGAACATCCAGTTCGGCGTCGGCGTGACTCGACCGCCTGGACGACAAGGTGCCGATCAGACCGGCGGCGATGCGCGCTTCGCGAAAACTGAGGCGTGATACTGAGCGTGAAGGACACACATGATAGCGGAGCGCGAGATCGCTGAATATCTGCGGCTGACGCTCGGATTATCGCCGAGCCCGCGCTCGATGGCGTGCCGCTTGCTGTCGTCGTCATTCAGCAGGGAGGCCAGATCCTTCCAGGCACGCGCGAAGGCGGGGTACCTGCGGGTGATCTGCTCGAGCATCTTGGCCTTCTCGGCCGGGTCGCGCCACTCCAGCATGGCATAGCCCCGGCTGAAGCCGGGAAACAGCTCGCCAGCGTGCTCGCGGCGCAGAGTGTCCAGCGCACTCTTGCAGGTGAAGAAACCCCGCGGCGCCATCTGGTCGACCTGCGCGTAGAGTTCCTCCGCCTCCGGCCCATCGACGCCATCCGCGCTGCCCTGACCGGGTGCCCCTGGCTACCGGCTCCGGTCAGCGCCTGACGCCAGCCCCCCAGGAATCGACACCCGGGATAGGCTGCCGGACGATGCCCATTACCGACGCGGAGGCGTGCCGCTTCGTGGCCGGCCACTACGGCCGGCGAGCCGCGGACATCCGGCTGCTGGGTGCCGGGGAGTGGTCGCGGGCGTACGGGTTCGTCCTGGACGGCTGCGATGCGGTCATCCGGTTCGGTGATCATGTCGAGGACTTCCGCAAGGACCAGGTGATGGCCGCTTACAGCTGCGCGGCGCTGCCGGTTCCCCCGGTCATCGAGATCGGCGCAGCCGGTGACGGGTATTTCGCGCTGTCGCAGCGCGCGCCCGGCGAGCTGCTCGATGGCCTGGACGGTGCCGGGATGCGCGCGGCGCTGCAGGGCCTGCTGGCCGCCCTCGACGCGTTGCGTGACATCGACGTATCCGGCACAGGGGGGTATGGCATCTGGGCGCCGGACCAGACCGGCCCGGCGGCGAGCTGGGCGCAGGCGCTGCTGGCGATCAGCCAGGAGACGGCGCGGGTTCCCGGCTGGCGGGCTGCGCTGGCCGCTTCGCCGGTCGGCACACGGCCCTTCGACCAGGGCTACGCCCGGCTGCGGGAGCTGGCCGCAGGCCTGCCCGATGAGCGCCACCTCATCCACGGCGACCTGGTCAACCGCAACGTGCTTGTCGAGGGCTCGCGGATCACCGCGGTCATCGACTGGGGCAACGCGCTGTACGGTGACTGGCTGTATGACGCCGCCTGGCTGATCTTCTGGTGGCCGTGGTTCCCGCGGTGGCAGGGCATCGATATCACCGACGAGCTGGAACGGCACTGGGGACAGCACGGCGGCCTGCCACCCGGCCTGCACCACCGCCTGCGGGCCTGCCTGGTACATATCGGCCTGGATGCCATGGCCTACAACGCCTACCGGGGCCGGTGGGATGACCTCGCGCGCATTGCCAGCCAGGTGACAGAGCTGAGATAGCTGACCGGGCAAGGCTAACCGTGAATGGACGCGGAAACGACGCGAAGGTAGCTTGCTCATTTGCTCCTATGATGGCATATCCGCCGAAGTGATCTTGCCCCGTGCTTGCGTAGCGCGCACTCCACGCTGCATGTGAGGATGTTCGACAGGCAGCTAACGCGTTTGGCGTAACTGCTGGGCAATGAACGTCAGAAATACCGGTGCTTATTTTACTTCGGCCGGGCTGACGATGGACGCAGGCCGGGGCAAGATGAATGCGGTGACCGGTAATAACGACAGGTAATCGCGCCGGTGGATTCCGGAATTCAGGGTCGGAGTTCGCCGGCGTACCCACCTGTCAGGGCGTCGCCGCGAAGTGCTCCGCGAGCAGCGCTGCCACCCGGTCGGCGGCTTGTTCGGGCAGCCAGTGCGAGGCGCCGTCGAGTTCGGTGAAGCGGTAGGGTCCGGTGACGTAGCGCCCGCATAGCTCGGCCGCGGTCCGCGAGACGAACCGATCGCGGTTACCCCAGGCGAACATCGTGGGCACCTGAATCGGCCCGGTCGGCTCGCGCAGGCTGAACGGCATGGCCCGGTACCAGTTGAGCGGACCGCGCAGCACAGCCGGGTTCCGGGCCCGGGCGGCGTAGCGGTCCGCGCTGGCCGGATCAAGCCCGGTGCGCACCAGGATGTCGCGGAAGGCCAGGCCGCCACGGCGGCCCAGTACGCGCTCGGGCAGCCAGGGCAGCTGGCAGGCGGCCATGTACCATGACCGGGCGGCCTGGTTGCCGGTGATCAGGGCCTGGGCGAACGCCTGCGGGTGCGGAGCGGACAACGCGGCCAGCGAGGTCACCCGCCCCGGATAGCGGCCGGCCACGTACCAGGCCAGGGCAGCGCCCCAGTCGTGCCCGGCCAGGTGGAACTGTTCTGCTCCGGCCGCGTCGGCTAGGGCGAGCACGTCAGCCGCCAGCTGGGAGTTCCGGTACGCGGACCGGGCGGTCGGCCGGGCCCCTGGGGAGTAGCCGCGCAGGTCGGGCGCCAGGACCCGGTAGCCGCCCCTGGCAAGCGCGGACGTCACCCGGTCCCAGCAGCGGCGGTCCTGCGGAAAGCCGTGCAACAAGATGGCGACGCCGTCCGGCCCGTCCCGGTCGGCCGCGGCGGTGTCGGTGACCTCAAAGCTGAACGCCGCGTTGGTAAAGCGCTCCATGCCGCCATCTTCCCCTGGGGCGCGCCGTCCGGTGGCTAGACCTGGATTCAGCAGCGCTGCGGGGTGCCGTGCCCGGCGCGTTCAACGGTGTCCGGCCTCGCCAGAGTGGCGGCAGCCCTTACGACTTCGGGGCCACGGCGAACGCGATTGACCTGGCCTGCCCCGGGTAGTCCCGCCGTCTTGGGTGATCGTCAGGATCGGGAGGTGGCATGCGGATCGGTGTGGTGTTCCCGCAGACCGAACTGGGCGGTGACGCCGGCGCGGTGCGCGGCTACGCCCAGGGGGCGGGGGAACTCGGGTTTACCCACCTGCTGGCCTACGATCACGTGGTGGGCGCGGACCCCGCGGTGCACCCGGGCTGGGGCGGTCCTTATGACGTGCACACGACGTTTCACGAGCCGATGGTCTTGTACGGGTACCTGGCCGCGGTGACCTGTATGGAGCTGGTCACCGGGATCATCATCTTGCCGCAGCGGCAGACCGCGCTGGCTGCCAAGCAGGCGGCCGAGGTGGACCTGCTCACCGGCGGGAAGTTCCGGCTCGGTGTGGGCATCGGCTGGAACCGTGTCGAGTACGAGGCCCTGGGCCAGGACTTCGGCACGCGCGGCCAGCGCCTGGAGGAACAGATCACGCTGCTGCGCCGGCTGTGGACCGAGCAGACGGTGACGTTCAGCGGGACCTTCGACCAGATCACCGGGGCGGGCCTGGCGCCGATGCCGGTGCAGCGGCCGATCCCGGTATGGGTCGGCGCCCAGTCGCCGCCCGCCTACCGCCGCGCCGGGCGGCTGGCCGACGGCTGGTTCCCGCAGATGGCTCCGGGCCCGCAGCTCGACCAGGCCCGGCGCATCGTGGCCGAGGCCGCGCAGGCCGGACGCGACCGGTCAGGGCAGTGTGGTGATCCCGGCCACCTGGTCGTTCGGGTAGTGGTAGTCGATCAGCCGAAGCAGGACCAGTGCCGTCACGAACGAGGCCTGCTTGGCTGTTAGCCCGGTGCAGGCGACCGCGACACTGGTGCCGCCCGCGGGGAAGACCACCACGGTGAACGGCGGTGACTGGCCGACGGACTGTGCGTAGAGCGCGCCCGGCGCCACGATGTCCAGGTCGGATCTCGCGGGCCCGATATCGGAGATGTTCTGCAGGACTGATGCCGGAGGCTGGCTCTCGTAGAAATTAATGCTGACCTGGCCGCCGATCTGATAGCCGGGCTCCCAGGCGTACTGGCAGTCCGAGCCTCCGCTCTGGTTGACTCCCGAGCTCATCGCCACGTTATCGATCAGGCTCGCGTCCCCGGGGTCCATGCCGAACTGGGTGATCACATACCACTGGTTGAGCAGCTGCGGGCTGAGCAGGTCACACGCGGTCTGGCCGAACCCGTTACCGACGTGACTGGTCAGGTTGGCCAGATCGGTCCCGGCCACGGAGGCCAGCCCGGTCAGCCGCGAGCCGTACAGCGACAGGCAGTCCGCGCCGATCGCGTCGGCCTGCAACAGCGCGGTGGGAATCGTCGCGGGGGCGCCCGCCTGCCCGGCCAGGACGGCCCGCATCTCGGCGACATCCGACGCCTGCTCCGCGCCCAGCGCCGCGGCAAACGGCGGGGACACGGCGTAACGCCAGGCCAGCGCCGGCCGGTCGCCGTCGTACGCCTGCACCGCCGAGGGAAGGCGCCTGCTCGGCGCCGGAGCCAGGTACCAGGCCTTGCACGCATCGAAATCGGCCTGGGATGACGAGACCGTGCCCGCCGTCACGTACCGTGGGGCCGTCGTGGCCTGGCTGAGCGGAACCGCGGAGGCCGCGGGCGAGGCCGCAGATTGCCCGGGGCCGGCCTCATGACCGGATTGTCCGCTACCGCAGCCGGCCAGGATGATGACACACGGCAGCGCCACGGCGACCGCCGCCTTCTTTAGTTTCGACACAGAACAAGACGGCTCACATGTCCGGCTGGTTTACCTAGGGCCGCACGCCATCAGAACGATGTCTGCCCGCTGGCTCGTCCGCCGCGAGCTCCCCTGACCTCGCCCGCTCCCTGCTCCCCGCTTTCCCGCGGTGCCCGCGCCTGGCGCACTGCCCGCGAGTACGCCACTGCCGGGACCATGCAGCCGCACCTTCATCGCGGCAAATGAGTGCGCGCGGTCAGGTCACATGAGCGCGCCGGATTGTGTTTCGTATGCGGCGATGAAAGCGATTAAGGTACGGTACGCCCGGGTTTCCCCGGGCATTCCAGACCGGTTTGCACTGGGGCGGTACGCTCCGCCTCTGTTATCTCATTTGGGTCGTTTCGTTGATTCAGATTCGGGACTGATCAGCGAGAGCGCGGGCGGGCTGGCGCATCACCACATCAGGTGGCGATCAAGATCGCGCCGGTTCCGTTCCGCGTCGCTGCGCAGCGGACGGTTGCCGTCCGCCAGGTCGGCGGCGGGAGCCGGGGCCGCGCCGGTGCCAGTTGATGCCACGGCAACAGTACCCCGAACGGAGGTGTCATCTCCGGTTCGTGTTACCGTGGCAGGAGAAAAGGCCCAGGGGATGTCACGCTCCTGCGGGCTGCGTGGTCCCGGGGGTATGAGAATCACGGATCCAGGCAGGGAGCCCCGGATGTCCGAGATCGGTATGCCGCGCGACGCGGCACCGGAAGCGGGGGCAGACCGGGCGGCTCCTGATCCGCGGCGCTGGCTGATCCTGGCGATCATCGGGCTCGCCCAGCTCATGATCGTGCTCGACCTGACGGTGGTGAACATCGCGCTGCCATCCGCGCAGCGGTCGCTGCACTTCGCCACCGTGGACAGGCAGTGGGTGGTGACGGCGTACGCGCTGGCGTTCGGCAGCCTGCTGCTGCTCGGCGGGCGGCTGGCCGACCTGCTTGGCCGCAAGGTCACGTTCATGGCGGGCCTGGCCGGCTTTGCCGTCGTGTCGGCCGTCGGCGGGGCGTCGGTGAGCTTCGTCATGCTGGTGACGGCTCGCGCCTGCCAGGGCGCCTTCGCGGCGATCATGGCGCCGTCCGCGCTGTCGATCTTGACCAACACGTTCCAGGATCCGAAGGACCGCGGCAAGGCGTTCGGCGTGTTCGGCGCGATCGCCGGGGCGGGCGGCGCGGTCGGCCTGCTGCTGGGCGGGGCGCTGACCTCGTACCTATCCTGGCGGTGGACGCTGTACGTCAACCTGTTCTTCGCCGGAGTCGCGCTCCTCGGCGCGGCCGTGCTGCTGCGGCGGGAGCCGGCCCGCGGCGGCCAGCGGCTGGACCTGCCCGGTGCCGCCCTGGTGGGCGGGGCGATGTTCTGCCTGGTCTACGGGCTCGCCAACGCCGCCACACACAGCTGGCACACGCCGTCGACCTGGGGTTTCCTCGCCGCCGGTGTCGCCGGGCTGGCCGCGTTCGCCGCCTGGCAGACACGCGCGAAGCAGCCCCTGCTGCCGCCGCGGGTGGTGCTGAACCGTAACCGGGGCGGTGCCTACCTGGCGATGCTGTTCGCCTTCGCCGGCATGTTCGGGATCTTCCTGTTCGTCACCTACTACCTGCAGACCACCCTCGGGTACTCGCCGATCGTCACCGGGCTCGCCTACCTTCCCATGGTCGCCACGATGGTGGTCACCGGCATCGTCGGGCAGATCGTGCTGATGCCGCGGACGGGGCCCAAGCCGCTGGTCGGGCTCGGCATGCTGATCGCGGCGGCGGGCATGGTGTGGCTGACCGGGATCGGCGTCCATTCAGGGTACGCGCCGGCCATCCTCGGGCCGCTGGTGGTGACCGCGCTCGGCGTCGGGCTGGTGATCGCCCCCGCGGTGAACAGCGGCACGTACGGCGTCGCGCCGTACGACGCGGGCGTGGCGTCGGCGACGATCAGCGTCGGCCAGCAACTCGGCGGCTCGATCGGCACCGCGCTGCTGAACACGCTGGTGGCCAGCGCCACCGCGAGCTACCTGGCGTCCCACCTGAACCCCCGGACCGTCGTCGTCGGCCATCCCAGTCCGGCGCTGGTCCAGCAGTCGCTCGTGCACGGCTATGTCGTCGGGTTCTGGTGGACGGCGGCCATCTTCGCGGCCGGCGCCGTGGTGTGCGGGACACTGCTGCGGCGCGGGCCGCTGTACCCGCCGCAGGCACGCGGCGCGGCTGTGCCCATGGCCGCGGAACCGGCGGCGGCACAGGCGCAAACCGCCGTCCGCCCGGCGGAATGACCGGCTAGGCCCTCGTCTCAGCCGTCGATGATCTTCAGGCCGAGCTGGCGGAGGCGGCCGGGGCCGGCGGTCATATCGATGGCGGTGATCCTCCCGCCGCTGATCGCAAGGCGGAAGACCACGCGCGGTTTCCCGCGCGCTGCCCAGACGAGCCGGCGGCACCGTCGATGAGGGCCAGCCGCGCGACTTCTACGCGGCCGGAGAACGTGCCGGCCATGTCGCGGGCGCCGCTCGCCATAGGTGGAGCCTCCCGCATCGACCTCATGCATCACCTTGCCAGCCTGCTGCGTCGCGTCAGCTCACTCGCATGGGCGGTCCCTCACATCCACCCGGCCGGCTACCAGTCCGGCTGGCTGACGCACGGCCGGCGGCCACGTCATGTGAGCGCGTTCGCGGCCCGATGGGCAACCGCATGGTCCGGACGCCGTTGCCGGGTCCTACGCGGGTCGCTCCGACTTGGGTACGTAATCGAAGAACCGGTAAGTGGTACCGCCCGCAGTCCATTCAGCACGCAGCCGCGTGCGTTTCCCGGCGCGCCGCAGCGCCGATAGCAGCCGGCCGATTCACGTCGCGGGCATCACTGCCTTCCATCGCGCCCTCCACGTGCAGGCCCGCCGGGGTCGCAGTGACCTGGCCGCCGGTGAGCTGCGCGAGCAGTGTCTGGATCGCGCTCAGGTTCTCCGAACTTACCTCGCCGCTGAGGCGGAACAAGACCACCTGGCCAGTCTGCCATGCCATCCGGCGAGCAGCCGTCCCGTTCACCCGTGCCGGGTAGCAAGCGGCTCCGTCCATGCGACCTCAGCAACCACCACGCGGACAGCGGCAGATGAGTGCGGGCTGAGGGCGTCGTCTTGGCGATTCTTATTGAGGTAATACCCGGTTATACTAAGGGCATGAAGACAGCGATCTCGCTCCCCGACGACACCTACGAGCAAGCCACCAGGCAAGCAACGGCACTGGGTATCAGCAGGTCCGAGTTCTTCGCCCGCGCTGCCCGCAACTACCTGGACCAGCTTGCCTCGCGTTCGCTCACCCATCAGATCAACGAGGCGCTGCGAACCGCCGATGACGACTCTAACGCCGCCGCTGCCGCCGCTGGCCGCAATTACCTGGCAGGCCAGGACGACTGGTGACCGAGCGCGGCAGCATCTGCTGGGCCGATCTCGGCGAAGCGCACGGCAGTAAGCCCGCCAAGCGACGTCCCGTCCTGGTCATCCAGTCCGACCCGTTCAACGCCAGCCGGCTGAACACCACCATCGCGGCCGTCATCACGTCTAACACGGCCCTGGCCGCCATGCCCGGCAACGTTTTCCTGCCTGCGGCCGTCTGCGGCCTCCCCAAGGACTCAGTCATCAACGTCACTGCCCTCGTCACCCTTGACAAGACCGACCTGGAGGAACCTGCCGGCTACGCGCCTGCATCACTCATGGACGAGGTAGACCGGGGACTTCGCCGCGTACTCGGGCTCTGACCGCAACGCGCTCGCAGCGGCATGATAGGACGGCTCCGCCGACGCTTCTCGCAATTGCGTGAGACGTCTCCGCGGAGACGCGGCACACCGATCACATCCGGTCGGTGGCATAGCGGATCGGTTCCATGTAGCGACTCACAGGGTCAGATGAGCCCAATCATTCGGGCCTGACTGCCGTGCTCTGCGGCTGCGCGGCAGTGGCGTGGTCGTTCCGGCGTACATACCGTGAGCGAGCCAGCATCTAGAGTTTCCAAGGGACCGCACTCTACGCGAATGGGCTATCGTCGTCCGCTTGAGCATCTCTGAAGTAGTCGACCGCATATTGTTCTTTGAACTTCTCCCATACATCGAGGGCAGAAGCCTCTTTCCGTGAGGCGGCCTTACGGTTGCCAAAGTGGCGGCGGCCAAGCAGTCGCGCCTGCTCTGACTTCAGAGTATTAAAATGGCTTATAGCGTAGTCGATAACCACTTCCGGAAACAAGATATGCGGGATAAATCGTTCGAAATTCCCGGCCTCCCAGCGGGCCTGCAAAGCCCCGTAACTCTCCACATGTGCACAAAGAGCAATCAGCTCTGGCGGCATGTGGCCTTCTTCGATGAGATCTGCATGCGTGGTAACGATCTGTGACATGCGCCTGTTCAGCGGCATAAAAACGGTCGTCATCCAGTGCCTCCACTCTTCCCTTTCCTGTTCACTGGAATTCTTCCATCCTGTAAGCACGGGAAGTTGCCTGCTCCTCCAAACCTTGTACAGAGCGTCAGTCGACGTTAGCAGTGCGGCGAGCGGACCATACAGATCTCTTAGCTGGGCACTTAGCCGCTCAATACGATCGCTTCTTTGTGCCGCCAACCGAGTGTTCACATAAGTGCCTACATAGCTTGCAGTCGCAACAAATATTGCCGTGGCGGCCGATACTATTAGCGCAGTGCTCACGCTACCCTCCTTGCGGCTGGTCGCTCATCCCTACGACGAAGAACGACTGACGACGGCAAAGCCCGCATTCAATGGACGCGCAGAGATGGCAGGCGGTTTACAGAGTCGCGCAGAGAGCTGCCGAAGGCATTCGGGATTATCGGACGAGGCGTAGGAATTCCTTACGTAGGTGAGCCGATGATCGCCAACGCATCACTCACATGGCAGCTCAGCATGTTGGTGTGGTGCCACGCCGGTAGCCCGGTAGCGGCATACTCGCCCTTGCGGACGGGCGGCATCACCCAGCGAAGCTCATCGGGAGGCTCCCGCTCGCGAGGCTTACCCATCGTGGCCATGCTCGCCCGCCGCATCTACTGTGGAGCGCGACAGCGGATCGGGCCAGCGTCTGACCTTACCCACCTCCGGACGGGACTGATGGCAGTGGTGATGGCACCCGACATTTCCTAGAGCGGGCCCGGCGGGACATTTAACCTGCGGGTGGCGGCCATCATCGCCCGCGGTGATCAGGTCTTGCTGTGCACAGTCGATGGCCTGGGCTACTGGTTCCTGCCCGGCGGACGAGCCCGCCTCGGCGAATCCGGGCAGGCGGCCCTGGCCCGTGAACTTGCCGAGGAACTCGGGCACGACCTGCCAGCCGGGAAAGTCGCGCTTGTCGTGGAGAACATCTACCACGGCAGCACCCTGCAGCATGAGATCGGCTTGTATTACCTGCTCGCCTGGCCCAGCCTGCTGGCTCCCGAGGATCTGCAGGGCGGCATCGAGCCCAGTCACCGGTTCTGCTGGATGCCGGTCCGCGAGCTCAGATCGGTCCGGTTTGAGCCAGCCGGGCTGATACCTGTCCTGTGCGATCTCGGAGACGCCATTCAGCACGTCGTCCTTGACAGCACCGAACGTTAGCGAGCCCACCCAGCGGCACTCTCGCAGCGGCATGACAGTGCATATGGATCATGCTCCGATCGGCAAGCACGCCAAGTACGCGAGGCGCGGCGACACGACGGAATCATTGAGGCAGGAGATCAGGTAAGGGAAAATGGACGGGTAGGTTCTGCTTAGGAACGTGGCGTGTGCGCTATGGGTGGGGTTCGTCGGGATCTCCCCGCCTCCGGTCTACCCGGAAAATCCGTCGACAAGCGGTGGTCAGCAGCGACCAACGGGTGTGGCCATTCGAGAAGACTGACTGAGGTAGGTGGGTGTGGCTCCGATTCCCGGTGATCGTATTCCGGACGGTCAGGCCGGCTTGGTCACGAACGTTAATGGGGGCCGCCTCCATGAGGCCGCCACGGGCGCCCACATATTGGGGACCCCGAAGCCAGTCGATGTTGGCCGTCTCGTGGCGGCCTCCAGCGCGGTCTGGTATCTGGAACGTCAGCTATGAATGTGCTGGACCGTGTTCGCACGTTTCGCTGGCTGAAATTTGTGGTAACGATCACCGCCACCGGTGGGGTGATGATACTCGCTGCACTCACAATCGCTGCCATGACGGCCAGTGGGAGCAGGTGGCATACGCTGGCCACTGATGGAGGGACGACCGCGGTCTTCGTGACGATAGCGGGAACTGTCCTCAGCCTTACGCGGAGGACACGCCGCTGGCTAGCGGGGGATAATTCCCCGCTCACTGCGTCCGAATCTCTGAAGCGCCAAGTAATCGACAGCGAGGAGCAGGTCCGGGTCGCTTTGCTCAACGGTTTGGCCCCGGCCAATCTCGCCTATGCCGGTACCGGGCCCGATACTGGCCCTGCGGCGGTATCGGTGGGCCGCAAAGCTGCGCCGACTGCAGTAGAACGGATCTGGGACACTCTTTTGCGGTTTCGCAAGGACGACGTTGGCACATCCCAAGATGGTGCGCTCACTGGGATCGGCGCCTACTACCGCGAAATGTACGCGCAGGGAGATACTAGGCTGCTGATCTTGGGTAAGCCCGGTTCGGGTAAGACCGTGCTGGCCATCGAGCTAATCTTGCAACTCCTGCAGGACTCCTCGGGTTCAGCCACACTCACTGGTCCCGGGGAGAAAATCCCGGTGCGGTTCAGCGTGGCAAGCTGGACCACCGGCACGGATGTGCGCCAGTGGCTCACCCAGCAGCTGATTGCTGTTTATCAAATACCTGGACCTATGGCTAAGGAGCTTATCGCCGGACGAAAAGTCCTGCCAGTTCTTGACGGCCTGGACGAAATGGACATCGATCCGGGTGATGACGTCAACGCGCCGACCCGGCCAGCACCGCCGCGCGCGACAGCATTCCTCACGGCCCTCAACAGTTATGCTGATCTCAACCAGCCCGCTCCAGTGGTAACTACCTGCCGACAAGACGCTTACACGCGGCTGCGGGGGGCCGGAGCCATGCTCGGCACTTATCGGGGAATCACCATCCGCGATCTAGACGCCGCCCGGATTGCCAGTTACCTGCACACACGCTACCCAGATCCAGCCCACCCCCAAAGGCGCGGCTGGGATCAGGTTCTGCGCTGGCTCGACCAACCAAGAGGAGCGGCAGCCCTGCGCGTGCTCTCCACCCCTTGGCGGTTGCTGCTGGCCATCAGCGCCGTCGAAGACGGCCAGGAGCCCACCAGGTTGCTGGCCGCTGCGGCTGGCGAGAGCCCCGGTGCTGCGGCAGAGCGGATCGATAGGGACTTGCTTGCCTCTTACGTGCCTGCAGCTACTCGACTCACGGTGCGCCGTAGGGGCTCTGGGGTCAGACGGCCCTACGACCCGGTCGAAGTCACTAGGTGGATGCGATCCCTAGCGCAGCACCTGCAGTGGCAAGCCCGACAGGTCACCCAGGAGCGCAACCCACCGCCCGGAATGTCCGCCATCGACATGGTACCCCACCTGCTGTGGCCGATCGGTGGCCGTCGTTTGGTCCGTGCCCTTCACGCGGCTCTGGCTTTCCTGATCATCACCGCAGCAATGGTCGGAGCCCTGTGGCTTGAGTCCCGCAGGTCAGTCGGAGCTCGGAATGTTTTCGACTCCCTGTCGGAGCCGGGCTCGCATTGGGGTCCCATTGCTTGCGCTGCTTATCAGTGCCTATTCCGCAAAGGCCTGGCATGCAGCTAGCTCTCCGGCGCGCGCCCATCAGCCCGTGTCACGGCGCTTGGTGCGCGGGATCGAGGTCGGGGTTGGGTCCGGGTTCGTGGCCTTGGCCTTGTTCGGCTTCCCGGCCGGAGTCCGGACCGCGCTCGCAACTGGGATAGGGTTCGGCACCTTGGCCCAGTTCGGGGGTGAATCCTGGAGCCCCGAAGCCGACCTGACCGCACCTCATGACGGACTCCGGCGGGAGCGGCGATCTTCAATGCTCGCCGGGCTCGTGGCCGGGCTCTCTGCCGCGTGCGTCGCCAGCTTTGCGCCCGCGCCGCTGGGCGGGCTCAGGACCGGGCTTTCCTTCGGACTAGTGGTTGGGACAGCGACAGGACTGGCGAGCGGAGCATTGTGGATTCGTTATGCGGTCGGCGTATGGTGTGCGAAGATGCGGGAACGGCTCCCACTCCCCTTGGAGAGCTTTATGAAATGGGCTTGCGACAGCGGCCTGCTCCGCACCGCCGGAACAGCCTATCAATTCCGGCACCGCCAACTGCAAGACTGGCTGGTTCAGAAAAGCGGCGACTCGACTTAGAAACCTTCAGGAGAGGCTGTTCCAAGGGAGCCTTCGAAGGGCTTGCTTCACGCCAATGATTGCGATCGAGGTTTAGACTCGCATTGGACGGCGTTTGGCTAGAGATCTGATAGCGTCGGCCCTGCCGTAGTAAGAATGTCGTTCGATGCCTGGACATTCAGGGTAAGCGACGCACTCTTCTCGGCATGTGCGGTACAGAATTTCCGCGAGCGGAACCGGCTCGGATCCTGGCTAATCGTCGTCCTCCATCGCCCGGGACGGTCTCAGGAGTCGCAAAGCTGTGGATGGTGTGGTCGGCGCCGCCAGCGGCGTTCCTGGCGTCGTCGCCTGGCATGTCCAGGTCCTGGATCAGTTCGGGCCTGACTTCCGGCCCACCGGTTCGCGGCCGCTTCGGGGGCTCGCTCGCGGTGCGTGTCGCGCGGCTCGGTCATGACTGCCTGCCGGGATTGGCGCTCCGTCGTGGCCGGGCCGACGCCGCGCCAGCCGGCCCGGCATCGGCAGAACTCCCCCAGGCGGCGGCGACCCACCTGGGGCCTGCGCCGGCCGCTTGCGAGCAACCAGGCGATCCAATTCCCTACCTGTCCGGCTTCATCAAGCCGCACACCCTCAAGCCCGTCACTGCCTCGCACCCGAGGTGATCGTCCGGCCCGCTACACCGGCTGGCAAGCCATCGCACGATTCGGTATGTTTGGGCCCTTCGGAGTTCCGGTCACGGTGGGAGGGACCATGGGCTACCGCGCCGTTGCGCTGTCGCAGGTGTATGGGTCCGGCGTCGAGTCCATCGGCCGCAGCGTCGCCCGGCAGCTTGGCTTCGGCTACCTGAACGAGGCCATCGTGGCTCGGGTCGCCGGTGACTACGGCGTCGATCCGGCCATCGTGAGCGAGGCTGAGCAACGCAAGTCGTTCTTCAGTCGGCTTGCGGAGACGGCTGGTCGCGGCGCCCCGGAGGTGATGCCCGACACGTCGCTGTTCGACGAGTCGGACACACTGCTGTGGCTGATCCGCGACGCAGTGCGCGACGCTGCCGACCGCGGGAACGTGGTCTTGGTCGCTCATGCGGCCTGCTACGCATGCTCGGGCCGTTCGGACGTCCTTCGCGTCTGGGCCACCGCCCCGCCGTCGGTTAGGGCGTCCCGGATGGCTTCCGCGCTTGAGCTCAGTGACAAGGAAGCCGCCAAGTCGGTGCGTCAGCAGGACGCGGCGCGAGCCAGCTACCTCAAGCGGGCCTACGGCGTCGCCGAGGAATCGAATACCGACTACAACATCGTCATCAACACCGAGCGGCTGACGACCGATGCGGCCGCCGGTCTCATCGTCGGCCTGGTCCAGGCGCGCGCCTTAGCCCGGGAGGCCGCCGGCCAGACGGCGGGAGGCTGAGAAGCGCGATGCCCAGGCTGCCGGCTTTCGCCCTTGAGTACGTCGGGCACCTCCACCCCTCGACGCTGGCTGCCTGAGAGCGAGCGTCGAGATCAGCTTCGGGAAGCCTGCGACGGCCAACAGCAGCGCCGAATGCAGTCAATCCAGTTCCCTTGTTTGACCGCTACGCTTCGATAGGTGGCGTTGGGATCAGGGCTCGCTCACCTGGGCGGCTATCCGTTTGAGGTGCGTTACAGCGAAGCAGCGCTGGTGCGCGCGCGTGCTGCTGCCGATGTCGCCGCGAGCGCCTACGGGTATTTCAGTCGCCTGTTTTCAGGAGTCGAGCCCGATATCGCTGTCATCGTGGCCGACCAGGCGGACTGGGAGAGCAGGCAACCATACGGGCTGCCGTTCTTTAACGATGACGATGGTCAGATCCGTCCCGGCATCGTGGTAATGCCCGCGGGAAGCGGAGATTTCCGGATCGCGATAGGGCAGGACATTCGCGACGCGTCGCCGCGCGGTTATACGCGATTGCTCGCGGCATACCCCGACGGCGCAGGTGGCTTGGATCTACAGCCATTCTTCGACCTCGTCACGATCCATGAGCTCGGCCACGCCTTCGAGATGCTCGGGGATCTCAGGTTGCCGACCTTCTGGTTGGGCGAGATCTTCGCCAACCTGGCCCTTCATGCATTCGTCGCCACGAGGCAGCCGGAAAGTCTGAACACGCTTGAGGTGCTCCCCACAGTGGGCGCGCAGAGCCGGCGCCTGGCCGCTCGGATGCGCGCCGAGGGTTACAGCACGCTGGAGGAGCTCGAAGCCCACTACACCGGCGGTGATCAGCCGATGAGCCCGCTGAACTACGTCTGGTACCAACACCGGTGGCTGCGGCTCGCAGCAAGGATGTTCGGCGCTGACGGTGAGGACGGGCTGGTCCGTTTTTGGAATTGCTTTCACGCCACCGATCGCCTCAGTTCCGGCAAGGTCACGGCGGCGTCCCTAGCCCCTGTACTAAGGACTGAGGTGAGCGAGACCCTTGGCCGGGCGATCCAGAATTGGCGGTAGATCCTGGACCACCTGCACCGAGGATGCCAGCCGAACACGATTACCTTGCGCCCTGATGTCTCTGAAGTGGAGACGGCACCGGCCCGCAACCGTGCCCGCGCCGTTGAGGACCTCGTGGCATCGCCGCGCCCCAAAGATCTTTCCGCTGACGCCCGTTGCCCAGGAGGGCGGGCAGGGACCTCGGCGATACTTGTCCGATGATCTGCCGAATCTCGGCGGGCGGCCTCGCCTGCGCAGTGATCAGCGACGGACAACTGGGCCCGCCATGGGAGCCTCCGCTCGAGATGTTCTTCAACGCCGAGACGGGTGTGCCGGAGGCCGAATTGGCCGCCGCCGTAGCCAGCGAGGGACAGCACCGGACCACGGCGACATCCGCTTACAACTGCCTGTGCGTGCAGACACCAGCCGGCCTGGCGGTGATCGACGCCGGGCTCGGGCCGAGCTTCCTCGGCTACGGCCCCGACATCGGCGCCCAGGTCGGCAAGCTCGGTGACCGACTGGCTGAAGCCGGCTTCGCGCTCGACGAGGTGGCCGCGGTGGTGTTCACACACCTGCACCAGGATCATGTGCGCGGCGCAGCGTGGTCCGGCCACCTCACCTTCGGCGACGCGACCGGGTACGCCCACGCTGCCGAGATCTCCTTCTGGCAGGGCCAGGCCGCGCTGGCGCGGGACAGAACACACGCGGAATCGGCTCAGGAGGCGATCCGGGTCTTCGGTGATCGGCTCCGGGGGTTTGACTACGGGGCCGAGATCTTGCCGCGGGTTCGGACGGTGGACGCGGCCGGCCACACACCCGGGCATACGGCGATCGTGATCGGTTCCGGCGCTGAGCGCGTGCTCTGCGTAGGGGACTGCTTCCACGACCCGTTGCAGCTGCGTCATCCGGGCTGGTGCACGCCGTGGGACATCGACCCCGAGCGCGCGGTGCGCGCACGCGGCACGCTGCTGGCGTGGGCCGCGGATGAGGACCTGCTCGTGCACGCCTATCACATGCCGTTTCCCGGGCTGGGGCGGGTCCGCAGACGCGGGGAGGTCTTCGCGTGGGAGCCGCTACCCACCTAAGAGCCCGCGTCCATACCCTCCTACGTGGTGTTGGTGGTTCAATGAGCGCTATCAAGGGTGGGGGAGGGGATCGAATCGTGAACCGCCTGGTTACTTCCTCTGTCGCCGGCGTGGGCGCCCTCATGGTGCTCGCCGGCGGCTTCGCTGGCGGGTACGCCCTGCATTCGCCCGGCCCGGCGAAGAAGACGGTCACCGTCGCCTCGTCGCCGTCAGGCTCGGCCGTGCTCCCGTGCTGTACCCCGCCATCGGGCGGTCCGTTCCCTGTCGGCGATGGAGCCTGCGGACCGCTCGTTCATTGCACCGCTGCCTGGCGGCCCCAGATACCCAACTATCTCGGCACCTTGCTCGTGCTGACCGCGCCTGACGGCAAGTCGTCTACGTGGACGGTACGAGGGAACGGCGGGTAAGCAGGCTCACCTCCCGGTGCTGACCGAGGCGGTCAGAGGAAGTTGTTCGGCCAGATCATAGTCCGCCACATGTGCGCGACCGGGGAGCCGTCGAATCCGAGCCCTTCCCTGGGCTGGCGGAAGTTCCTGCCCACCACGTCCTCGAACTCGCCGAAGTCCACGGCGGCAGCCGGGTCGAAAGAGTAGATGTCGTTGACGGTTATCAGGCGTGACGTCATATACCAGCAATGCTGGCGCGCCGCATCGTGCTCGCGCTGGATGTACTCGGGCGGGCGGTAGTCCGGGCCGAAATAGTCGATGTACGCGGCGGGATAGGTGTAGCCCACCGACTCGTCGGGGAAGTAGCGCAGGGCCTCGTGCTTCTCGATGGCCCACGCGACCTCCTCGTCGACGTACGGGGCGACCATCTGCGCGCCCCAGTAGCCGTGATTAGCCGACAGCAGCCCGGCGATGGCGATGTCGTGCAGCAGGCACGCCGTGATCACTTTCTCGTCGAGACCGTTCTCCCTGGCCACCCTGGCGCTTTGCAGCAGGTGCGTCCTGGCGATGGGGCTGAAGCGCAGCAAGTAGAAGTCCTTCAGCGCCGGGCGCTCGGGCATGACCGGCAGCGCGGGATTGTCGCCCATCATGAAGACCGTGTCGGGGTGGCGCGCCTCGGCCAGCAGGGCGCCCTGGTAGGCGCTGGCGGGGGTGCCCATGGCCGCGGCGGCCGGCGGCATGATGATGCGGCGCCTTCGGTCGACCGCGTCGTCCAGCGGTTCGCGGATCCAGTTCGCCGCCCCTGCGTCGCGCAGGGAAGCCGGCAGTTCGTGGGGGAGCACGCGGCTGGAGGGTCGTTGTGCCGTGGTGGACTCGGACATGCCATCACGTCCTTTCCGTGCTGCTGTTCCCTGGCCCGCGCGAGAACAGACCTCCCCGGCGACTCTACGGCCCTGGAGCCAGGCCGGCCCGGCCAGGGCCGCGTGGCCCTGGCGCCTTGTGCCTGCTCGGACCGCGAGCTACGTTGGCCCGGAGAGCGGGCGGCCGCGACACACCGCCGAGGCGCGAACGCGTGCCGTCGCTGGCCAGACCAGGCTTAAGGAGGCGCGGTGGCGCTCAAGATCATGCCTCACGGCCGGCTGCAGGAGTGGGTCGCCGAAGAGAAGGGCTACTTCTCGGCCGAAGGGCTGGAGTACACCTTCGTGCTCACCGGGGACTACGGCGTTCATTCTCCGCGGCGAGACAACGCGGGGGAGATCAAGACCGGCGCGTTCGAGACGTTCGGGGCAGGCCGCGACGGCGCCGACGTGAGCTGCGCGTGCCACTGGGCGGTGAGCGCCGCCGCGAGCGAGCGGGCCGGACAGCTCATCACCACGGCGTACGCGGTGACTCCGTGTGCTGTCGTCGTCCCGCCCGAATCGTCCATCCGCCGTCCCGAGGACCTGGCCGGGGTGCCGATTGGCGTCGGCTACCACTCCGGGAGCCACTTCGCCACCCTGCAGGCCCTCGAGGCCTTCCTACCCCCTGACGAGGTGAAGCTCACCTTCGCCGGTGCTCCCAACGAGCGTCTGGATGCGCTGCTCGGACGGCAGGTCCAGGCCGCGACCACCTGGGGGGTTCCGCTCTACATCGCCGAGGCCTTCGGGTTCAGGAAGGTCCTTGACACCACGTTCATGATCGGGTTCCTGGTCACCGGGCACGACGTCAGCAAGGCCGATATCGACAAGTACCTGGCGGCCCTGCGGCGGGCTCAGCTGGAGCTTGACCTTCACCTCGAGCGGTACCGGCACTACCACCTGCGGTCCGTGCCGGAGAAATACCGGGACCAGGTCGACGTCCGCGCGTTCGGCATGGGTGAGCGCATCGTCTTCCTCCCGTACACACGGGAGGTCTTCGCCGCCACCCAGCAGTGGACCGAGGCCCACGAGATCTTCCCGCAGCTGTCCGTGTCCGCGGCCGGCTACGACGAGGCCGCTCTGGTCTAAGGCAGGTCGGCGGCGCGGCTCAGGTAGCGTCGCGGTGTGGGGGAACGACTCGGCTCGCGGTTCGCCAAGTTGTGGACGGCCAGCACCACGTCGGCCCTCGGCAGCGGCCTAGCCACGATCGCGGCGCCGCTGTTCGTCGCGGCGCACACCAAGAGCCCGCTCATCGTGTCCGCCACGTCCGGGGCGGCGTGGCTGCCGTGGCTGCTGTTCGCCCTGCCCGGCGGCGTGCTCGTCGACCGCGTTGACCGGCGGCGGCTGATGGTCACGATCGACTGGGCCCGCGTGGTCGCGATGGGCGTCCTGGCCGCCGCGCTGCTGGGGGGCTGGTCCAGCATCGCCCTGCTGGACGGCGTGCTGTTCGTCATCAACACCGGCGAGGTCGTCTTCCGCTCGGCCAGCCAGGCCATGATCCCCTCGGTCGTCCCGCGGGCGCGCCTGGAGCGCGCGAACGGCTGGCTGGTCGGCGGGACCACGGTGATGCAGCAGATGATCGCCGGGCCGCTCAGCGGATTCCTGTTCGCGGTGGCGGTGGCGGTCCCGTTCCTGGTCAACGCGGGAACGTACGCGGCCAGCGCCGTCCTGGTCGGCCTGTTGGCGGGGACCTACCGGGCGTCGTACGGGCCGGCGGACGCCGACCAGGGGCAGTTCCGCCGGGCGCGCGCGGAGCTGGCCGAAGGGTTCCGCTGGCTGGCCCGCCAGCGGGTGCTGCGCACGATGACGGTCCTGATCGGGCTGCTCAACCTCACCCTCACCGCAGCCACCGCGGTGCTGGTCCTGCTGGCCAGAGAGCGGCTCGGCCTCGGGTCCGTCGGATACGGCACGTTGTTCACCTGCGAGGCGGCCGGCGCCGTGCTGGGGTCCGTCTGCGGCGACTGGCTCATCAAGCGGGTCACCGCGACCTGGACCATCCGGATCGGCCTGCTCGTCGAGGCCGGGCTGCACCTGACCCTGGCCACCTCGCGCAGCGCGCTCGTCGTCGGGGCCATGCTGTTCGCGTTCGGCGTGCACGCCGCGCTGTGGACGATCGTCGGGAGTTCGCTGCGGCAGCGGCTGACACCACCGGAGATGATGGGCCGGGTCGCGAGTACGAGCCTGTTCATCGCGGCCGGAGGCAACTGCGTCGGGGCCATGCTCGGCGGCGTGATCGCGACGAGGTTCGGGATCACGGCGCCCTACTGGGTCGGGTTCGCGGCGGCCGCGTTCGTGTCGGCCGCCACCTGGCGGGTCTTCAACCGGGCCACCATCGCCGGGGCCTACGCCGAGCCGGCGGTTTCGGGATAGCGCGGTCTGCCGGCAGCGAAATCACGGCGTGCGGGCGGCCGTCCGCTCGTACGCTGAGGTATGGCCGAGAGCGCGCGGGTCTATCCGTTGCGGCGTGAACTCCCGCCGGAACCACCGTCTCAGCAGCCGTCGGCTCGGGCACCACGTCCCGCCGAACCCTTGTGGCGGGAGGCGCTCGGTCGGCGCCTGCGCGCCCTCCGCCTGGACAAGGGGGAAATCCTCACGGAGACGGCGGGCCGCGCCGGGATATCGCCGCAGTACCTTTCCGAGGTCGAGCGCGGGCGCAAGGAACCGTCGAGCGAGATGATCGCAGCTCTGGCGGGGGCGCTGGACACCACGCTCATCGGCCTGGCCGAGCAGGTCGCCGAAGACCTGCGCCGCCAGCAGGGCATCGCCCCTGTCCCAAGCACCCCGAGCATCCCGAGCATCCCGAGCATCCCGAGCACCCCAAGCTCCCCGGATTCCCGCGCCTCCGGTCCGGTCATGCTCCGCCTCGCCGCCTAAAGGAGCGCGAGGCAGGACAAGCGCGAGGTCACGCGGCCGAGGCGCGGGCCGCGCCGGCGTCATCTCGCCGCTGCCCGAGCACCTGGTCCACGATCCCGTACTCCAGCGCGGCCTGCGCGGTGAGGACCCGATCGCGGTCGGTGTCGGCCCGCAGGGTCTGCACGGACTGGCCGGTGTGCCGGGACAGGATCGCCTCGATGTCGGCGCGCATCCGCACGACCTCGTCCGCCTGCAGGATCAGGTCGGGAATCGGCCCCTGGCCGCGCGCCGCGGGCTGGTGCAGCACCACCCGCGCGTGCGGCAGCAGGGCGCGACGGCCGGCCGTCCCCGCGGCCAGCAGCACGGCGCCGACGCCGATCGCCTGACCCACGCAGGTGGTGGCCACCGACGCCTGGATGTACTGCATGGTGTCGTACACGGCGAGCATGGAGGGCAGGTCGCCGCCCTCGCAGTTGACGTAGAGGTTGATCTCCTGCTCGGGGCTCTCCGCCTCCAGGTGCAGCAACTGGGCGATCAGCGTGTTGGCGACGCCGGGGTCGATCGCGGTGCCCAGGTAGACGATGCGCTCGGTGAGCAGGTGCGAGTACACGTCCATGATCCGCTCGCCGCGCGGATGCTGGGCGATGACGTTCGGGATGGTATAGCTGCTCATGCCTGGCCCTTCAGTCCGATCCGGTGCTTCCTCGCCGGCATGACCTGGCCGAACGACTCCACGATTTGGTCAATGAACCCGTACTCCCTCGCCTGATCGGCCGTGTACCAGTGGTCATGCGTGGAATCGCTGAAGATGCGCTCGACCGGCTGCCCGGTGTCCTCCGCGATGATGCCGAGCACGGTGTCCACCGTGTACCGCAGGTCGTCGGCCTGGACTTCGATGTCCACCGCGCTGCCGCCGATACCCGCCGAGCCCCGGTGCATGAGGATGCGGGCGTGCGGCAGCGCGAATCGCTTGCCCTTGGCCCCGGCCGAGAGCAGGAACTGGCCTGCGCTGCAGGCCAGGCCCAGCGCCAGCGTCGAGACGTCGCACGGCACGAGCCGCATCACGTCGCGGATGGCGAGCATCGACGGCACCGACCCGCCGGGTGAGTGGATCCACAAGGCGATATCCGCGGCGGGATCCTCGGCGGCCAGCGTAAGCAGCTGCGTCGCGAGCAGCGTCCCGTTGTCGTCGTCGAGTACCCCGTCCAGCACGAGTATCCGCTGGTGCAGCAGCTGCTCCCGGACGCGCTCGCTAAAGAGCCTGGGCGTTTCTTCGTGAGCCATGCCTCCAGCCTGCGGCAGGCCGGCCTCGAAGTCCCCCGCGCGCTGCCCTGGGCAGATCTGCCCATGGCAGCGAGGTAACCCCCCCCCGGCGCCGCGGCACGTCAGCCGCTCATCAGCATCGAATCGATGTTGAACTTCGGGATCATCAGGAACTGCTCCATCACGTCGACCTCGCGCTGCAGGCGGAACTGGGTCCACACTGCCGACCGGGCCCGTGCTGAACGGGTAGGCATCCAGGGCCATGACGGCCGCGATGTCCTTGGACACGCCGAACGGCGCCGGTATGTCCTCGAACGCCTGCTCGACCGCGACCCGGCTCGTGTCGGCGATCTCTTGGCCCTGTTCCAGCGCCCGGTAGAACGCCGCCAGCGTGTGCGGGTACTTCTGCGCCCATTGCTTGGTCACCACGTAACCCGCGATCGGGAAGCCGGTGGTCGCGCCCTGGTCCATGTCGGCCAGCGGCACGGCGCCGTCAGTCTGCTCGGCGACGCTGGCGAACGGCTCGGGCAGCATGGCCGCGCTGACGGCGCCCGCCTTGAGCGCGGCGGGCATCGCGGGGAAGTTGTACTTGGTCACGAAGTGCACCGCGCTGGGCGAGATCCCGTGCTCGGCCAAGACCGACGCGGCCAGCAGGTACAGGATGTTGTCCGGCGCGTTGATGGCGAGCGTCTTGCCCTTCAGGTCGGCGAGGGTCTTGATCGGCGAGCCCGGCATCACGTAGATGCCCTGGGTGGCCGGCTCCATGACATCTCCCTCGGCGAAGATGTCCAGGTTGGCCTTGCCTGACTGCTGCCACTGGATGTAGGAGACGTAGTTCCCGGCCGTGATGTCGTACTTGCCATGGACCTGCGCGGCGATCACCGTGTCGCTGCTGATGGCGGGGACGAAGTTGACGTTCAGCCCCTGCGCCTTGAACAGGCCCTCGTACAGCGCGACGAAGAAGCCCGCGTCGTCCAGCGCCGGGACCACGGCCACGTTCAGGTCTGGCTTTTCCACTGAGCCGGGTGTGGCCGTCGAGGACCCGCTGCCCGAGCACCCGGCGGCGAATACCAGCGTCATGGCCGCCGCAAGCAGCGCCGCACCGCGCACGCGCATAGTCGTCATCGCCCACCCTCCCGTGGTCCTTGAGCAGCTTAGATCAGCCGGAGTGATCGATTCACCGATTTGCCTAAACTCCGACTTAGCCGATCAGGAGGTGCGACGGGGGACGGCGGGGACGACGAGGCCAAACCACCCCTGATAACGGACAACAACGCCATAGCGACGCTACCGCGCGTGGCCCCCACCCGGACACCAGGTGCTTACCTGGCCACCAGCCGATGTTCAGGTCTCGGTCAACCTGGCACAATAGGCGGACTGACCACACCGGAGCCAGGCCAGGAAACGGAGTACCTGATGGCGCAAGCGGACACCGAATCCAAGCCCGTCGATCAGGACGCGCTGGTGGCGGACATCGACCGCACTCGCGCGGAACTGGCGGCCACCATTGACGCCATATCCGACCGGGTGAGCCCGAAGAAGAACGCCCGCCGCGCGCTCGATCAGTTCCGCCAGCGCGCCGCGCAGATCGACCCGGTCATCGCGGGGGGCGTCGCCGCGGTGGCCGTCGGCGTCGTGGTCCTCGTCCTGTGGCGCCGCCGCAAGCGCTGACCAGCGCTGACCGCTAACCGCGTGGTATCCGCTCGTAGATCAGCTCGATGACGCCGGAAGGAAACGTCGTGTTGCTCTGCAGGCGCAGGGTCTGCGGGCGCTCCAGGTCCCCGAACAGCGATGTCCCGCTGCCGATCGCGAACGGGAACACGTATAGCCGGTACTCGTCCACGACTTCGAGCCGGGCCAGGGACCGGACGAACCTGGCGCCGCCGTGGGCCACGATCTCGCCGCCCGGCTCCTGCTTCAGCCTGGTGATCTCCTCGGCCGTATCGCCCCTCGCGATCCGCGCCTCGGGCCAGTCGGCGGTCTGCAACGTCCTGGAGAAGACGACCTTGGGCCTGTCGTTCATGATCGAAGCGATCTCGCGCACGTACGGGTTCTCGGAATCGGCTGCCTTGGGCCAGTGAGCGGACATGCCCAGGTAGGTTGACCTGCCCATGATGTGGGTCCCGGCCCGCCCCAGCGCGTTGGTGAAGTGGCGGTCGAATTCCTCGTCGTCAACGCCTTGATGCAACTGCCAGAACTCCGTGCCCTCCTCGCAGATGTAGCCGTCCAGCGAGACCGCGAACTGCTGCAAGCTCAATTTCCGCATCCCGTACCTCCTCGGCGTGTGGCTCTCACCGATGGCTGACGACCCGGGCCGCGAAAATCATCGCCGGGCCCGCCAACAGGCCCGCGGCCGGGGCTACCCTGCGCTCTTGGTCAGCTCCTCGTATTCGGCCGCGGAAAGCAGGTCGGGCGGCAGGGCCGGGTCGCCGTTGCCGTCCTCGGCCACCCGTACCCGGAACATCCAGCCCGACGTGTAGGGCTCGGCGTTGACCAGCGACGGGTCGTCTTCCAGCTCGCTGTTGACCTCGATGACCTCACCGTCCACCGGCGAGTACAGGTCGCTGACGGACTTGACGGACTCGACCTCGCCGCAGGGCTCGCCCGCGGTGACGGTCGCGCCGACGGTGGGCAGGGAAAGGTAGACGACGTTGCCGAGCTGCTGCGCCGCGTACTCGGTGATGCCAACCGACACGGAGGTGCCCTCGACGGACACCCACTCGTGCTCCGGGGTGTAGCGCAGATCGGCCGGAATGCTCATCGTTATTTACTCCTCCGGTAAAACGGCAGGTCCGTCAGGTCGGCCGGCGCCGCCTGCCCCCTGATGTCCACGGCGAGCTCGGGATCATCCTGGCTGACGCCGGGTTCGAGGTACGCCATCGCGATCGGCACGCCCAGGGTGGGGGACGGGGCGCCGCTGGTCACCGTGCCGACGCGGCGGGCGCGGCCGGGCGTCTCAAGCCCGAGGACCGGGTAGCCGTGCCTCGGGATCCGGCGCGACTCCATGGTCAGGCCGACCAGGACGGCCCGCGGTCCCTCGGCGGCCCGGGCGGCGAGGGCCTCACGGCCGACGAAATCACCCGGCTTGTCGAACTTCACCACCCGCCCTAGGCCCGCTTCAAACGGTGTCATGTCCGGGCCGAGCTCGTTGCCGTACAGCGGCATGCCGGCCTCAAGCCGGAGCGTATCGCGAGAGGCCAGGCCTGCGGGGACCAGTCCGGCCGGAGCGCCCTGCGACATCAGCGCATCCCAGACGTGCACCGCGTCCCCGGGCCGGCAGAACACCTCGAACCCGTCCTCGCCGGTGTACCCGGTGCGCGCCACCCACGCCGGCCGCCCCGCCACGTCGCCGAACGCTCCCGCGTAGTACCTCATGGCAGAAAGGTCGAGCTCGGTCAGCGGGGCGAGGATGCCGGCCGCGGCCGGCCCTTGGACCGCGATCAGCGCGTAATCGCTGGTCGCGTCCGCGACCTCGGCCACCATGCCCTCCGCCCGGGCGCCGAGCTCGCGGTATACCGTCGCCGCGTTCGCGGCGTTGGCGATGACCAGGAACTCCTCCTCGCGCAGCCGGTAGACGACCAGGTCATCGAGCACGCCGCCGTCGGCCGCGCAGATCATCGTGTACCTGGCCCGCCCCGGCGCCAGGGCGGACAGGTTCCCGACCAGCGCGTAGTCGAGCACCGCCCCGGCGTCCGGCCCGCTGAGCAGGATCTCGCCCATGTGCGACAGGTCGAACAGCCCGGCCGCGCTGCGCACCGCGAGGTGCTCGGCCGTCTCGCTGGCGTAGCGCAGCGGCATCTGCCAGCCGGCGAAGGAGGTCATGGTGGCCCCGAGGCGCTCGTGCACCGCGTGCAGCGGGGTCTGCCTCGGACGTTCTCCTGAGGAAGTCACCTGGGAATGGTATGCCGGAACCATGGACCTTCTCACCGAGACCCAGATCAGCGCCGAGCTGGCCGAACTACCCGCCTGGACCCGCGAGGGGAACGCGATCGTCGCGGTCACCGTGCGCAAGGATTTCCGCGATGCCCTCCTGTACCTCGGAGCCGTCGCCTACCTGGCCGAGAAAGCCAGCCACCACCCGGACATCGCCATCTCATGGAACCGGGTCACGCTGACCCTCAGCACCCACTCCGCCGGTGGCCTGACCGCCAACGACTTCGCCCTGGCCCGCCAGATCTCGGCGCTCGGCTGAGCCGCCGGTCCTCCTCCCGCAGATCCAGACGGTCGCCTGCCAGGCGATCATCGCCTCCGCGCACGCCCTGGCCAACCAGGTCTAACGCCGACCGGACCCCGGCCGCGCTACGACGCCCGCGTCAGGGCGCAGGCGCGGCCGGGGCTTGCGTTAGCGGACAATGGGTCCGTGCAATCCGCTGAGCCCGCCACCCACGACCGGCCGCGCGAGGTCGTCATCCTCGGCTCGACCGGCTCGATCGGCACCCAGGCGCTGGACATCATCCGGCGCAACCCGGACCGCTTCCGGGTCGTGGCCCTGGCCGCGGGCGGCGCCGACCCGGACGCGCTGGCCCGGCAGGCGGCCGAGTTCGGCGTCGCGGCGGTCGCCGTAGCCAGCCAGGCCGCCGCCCCGCAGGTACAGGCCGCCCTCCGGCACCACTTCGACCTGGCCCGAACGACCGGTGGTGCCCGGTCATCAGACCGGTCGGGGGGATCCCGGGGGGTCGCCCCCCGGGGCCAGCACAGCCCCCCGGGGCTAGCACTCCCAGCCCTCCTCGCCGGACCGGACGCGGTGGGCGAGGTGGCCGCGTGGCCGTGTGACGTGGTGCTCAACGGCGTGACCGGGGCGGCGGGCCTGCCGGCCACGCTGGCCGCGCTGGACGCAGGCCGGGTGCTGGCCCTGGCCAACAAGGAGTCGCTGATCATCGGCGGCCCGCTGGTCACCAGCCGGGCGAAGCCCGGGCAGATCGTCCCGGTGGACTCCGAGCATTCCACGATCGCGCAGTGCCTGCGGGCCGGGCGGCATTCCGAGGTGCGACGGCTCGTGCTGACCGCGAGCGGCGGGCCGTTCCGCGGCTGGAGCCGCGACCGGCTGGACGGCGTCACCCCGCAGCAGGCGCTCGCGCACCCCACCTGGAACATGGGGCCGCTGGTCACGGTCAACTCGGCGACCCTGGTGAACAAGGGCCTGGAGGTGATCGAGGCGCACCTGCTGTTCGGCTTCGGGCTGGACCGGATCGACGTGGTCGTGCACCCGCAGTCGATCGTCCACTCGATGGTGGAGTTTTCTGACGGCGCCACCATCATCCAGGCCTCCCCGCCGGACATGCGCCTGCCGATCTCGCTGGGCCTGGCCTGGCCGGACCGCGTGGCGGACGCCGCGCCGGGCCTCGACTGGTCCGCGGCGGCGGCCTGGACGTTCGAGCCGCTTGACGACGCGGCGTTCCCCGCGGTGGCGCTGGCGCGCGAGGCGGCCGCCGCGGGCGGCACTGCCCCCGCCGTCTACAACGCCGCGAACGAGGCGTGCGTGGCGGACTTCCTGGCCGAACGGATCCCGTTCCCGAGGATTGTGGACACCGTGGCGCGGATAGTCTCAGAGCATGACGTGGCACGCGCGGCCGTCACGACCGTGGCCGACGTGCTGGCCGTGGACGACTGGGCCCGGCGGCGGGCCAGGGAGCTGAACACCTAGGGTGGGTTTGGGGGAGAAGCAGGGTGGGTTGGGGGAGAAGCAGGGTGGGTTCGGGGGATAAGTAGGGCGGGCTTGAGGGAGAAGTAGAGTGGGCGGATGGACCTGATCGGCTGGGTCATCTTCATCGTCGCCCTGCTGTTCTCCGTCATGCTGCACGAGACCGGTCACTTCGTGCTGGCCAAGAAGTTCGGCATGAAGGCCACCCGGTACTTCGTCGGCTTCGGGCCGACGATCTGGTCGACCTGGCGGGGCGAGACCGAGTACGGGATCAAGGCGATCCCGGTCGGCGGCTTCGTCAGGATCGTCGGCATGCACTCGCTCGACGATCCCGACGACCCGGAGGATGAGGCCCGGTCGTTCCGCAACCATCCGGCCTGGCAGCGGATCCTGGTCCTGGCGGCCGGCTCCTTCATGCACTTCCTGCTCGCCTTCCTGCTGATCGCCGGGCTGGCGCTCGGCGTCGGCATCGAGAACCTCAGCTCGCAAGTCGGCACGATCAGCCCGTGCGTGGCCTCCAGCGTCACCGCCCTGGACAACGGCACCTGCACGGCTTCGGACCCGCGATCCCCGGCCAAGCTCGCCGGGCTCCAGAACGGCGACACGGTCACGGCCTTCGACGGCCAGCCGGTGACCAACTGGACGCAGCTCGGCGACGCCATCCGCAGCAAGCCGGTCGGCTCGCCGGCGACCATCACCGTGCTGCGTCACGGCCAGCGGCTGACCTTGCACGCCACGCTGGCTAGCGTGAAGGGGCGCAGCGGCGCCTATCTGGGGATCTCGGCGTCGGGCAGCGTAGTGTTCCAGATCGCGAGCCCGCTCGGCGCCATCGACTACGCGGGCACGTCCATCGGGCAGGTTCTGGCCGGCTCGGCCGAGGCCGTGGCGGCGCTGCCAGGTGGGCTGCATGACCTGTTCAACAAGAAGGACCGGGCGAAGACCGCGGCCGGCCAGGTCACCAGCATAGTCGGCGCGGCCGAGGCTACCGGCGAGGCCGTCGCCGCGAACGCGGGCTGGCAGTACAAGGTCAGCTTCGTGCTGCTGCTCATCGCGTCGCTGAACATCTTCGTCGGCGCCTTCAACATGCTCCCGCTCCTCCCGCTCGACGGCGGGCATATCGCCGCGATCGTCTACGAGCGCATCCGCGCCTTCTTCGCCCGGCTGCGCGGGCGGCCCGACCCCGGCCTGGTCAACATGGCCAAGCTGCTGCCGTTCAGCTTCAGCCTGTTCCTGGTGCTGATCGTCTTCAGCCTCGTGCTGGTCGCGGCCGACATCGTGAACCCGCTGAACCTCACCGGCTGATACCCGACGCCCCCGTCAGCGTCCGGCCCCACCTAGTCATGCGGTGGTGGAACAATGGCTGGGTACTGCGACTTCGATGTGCCAGAACCGAACGGATGGGGGCTATGAGTACTGACCTGGGGATGCCGCAGGTCCCTCCCGCGCCGCTGGCCCCGCGCAGGCCGTCCCGCCAGATCATGGTGGGCTCGGTGCCGGTGGGCGGCGGGGCGCCGGTGAG
>CAWKCG010000043.1:0-343378 GCA_963847965.1 uncultured Actinomycetes bacterium | reverse complement strand
ACGATCTTGAGGTCGGTCACTCGGGAGGTGGGCAGTCTCCGGGAACGAATGTTCTGGGGCATGGACACCATAGCCGCCGGAGAGGGCCGATCTGCCTTTTCCTGGTGCCTTCCTGAGCAGCAGCATTGCGTTAACGTTTCGTATTTCTCCGGGTATTCTCCGTCGTTGCCCGCGAGGGGAGGACCTCTGGTAGCCGGAGAAGAGGGTGGCCTTCGCCGGGCACTTCCCGCTTGTGCTCGCTGCCCGGAGGTCCTGGTCACGTCTGAGGCTGGTGGGCGGACACGCGCACTCAGCGGGCCGTCCCCGGATCTGAGCAAGCCAGAATTCTTGCACCTTCCCGTTCACCTGGTCGTGGACCAGGTCGTCACCGTCAAACCCGGGTGCGGGCTGTCGTTAGCGCAGCGGGCTGAACGCCGCCCGGATCTCGGTCGCGAACAGCTCGGGCTCTTCCCAGGCGGCGAAGTGGCCGCCCTGGTCAGCCTCGTTGAAGTAGGTGACGTTCGGGTACGTCTTCTCGACCCAGCTGCGCGGGGTACGCCAGATCTCGCCGGGGAACGTGGTGAAGCCGACCGGGAGCTTGACCTCTGGACGGGGCTGCCCGGCCGCGCGAGCTGCGGCTTGCGCGTCCTCCCAGTACAACCGGGCCGCCGAGGCCCCGGTGCCGGTCAGCCAGTACAGGGTGATGTTGTCGAGGATGTGGTCCCGGGTCAGGCCGCCGGAGGGCTGCCCGTCGAGGAAGGCGCGGGAGATCTTGCAGTAGCTGTCGGTGTCGTGGTCGAGTATCCAGGCCGCCAGGGCGACGGGTGAATCCAGCAGGGCGTAGCCGATCGTCTGCGGCCGCGTGTTCTGCTCGATGAGGTAGCCGTTGCCGCTGGTCCTGAAGGTGGCGATCGCGTCGAGCGCCGCGCGTTCCTCCTCGGAGGGGTCTGCCGACGGGTAGCCGCCGCCCAGCCCCGCCAGGAGCAGGTTCATGTGGATGCCGAGCAGCCCTTCGGGCGCCTGGCGGCCCATCGCGTCGGTGACGGCGGCGCCCACGTCGCCGCCCTGGGCGACGTAGCGGGTGTAGCCGAGGCGGTGCATCAGCTCCGCCCAGGCCGCGGCGATGCGGCCGACGTTCCAGCCGGCCTCGGCGGCTCGGCGGAGAAGCCGTAGCCGGGCAGGGACGGTACCACCAGGTCGAATGCGTCCTCGGCGCGCCCGCCGTGCGCGGTCGGGTCGGTGAGCGGGCCGATGACCCCGAGCATCTCGATGATCGAGCCGGGCCAGCCATGCGTGATGATCAGCGGCAACGCGCCGGCGTGCGGCGACTTCACGTGGATGAAGTGGATATCCACCCCGTCGATCTCGGTCGTGAACTGCGGCAGCGCGTTCAATCTCGCCTCGCATGCGCGCCAGTCGTAATCGGCCGCCCAGTAGCGCGTCAGCTCCTGGATCGTCGCCAGCTGCACGCCCTGCGACCGATCGGCGACGAGCTCCCCAGAGGGCCAGCGCGTCGCGGCGATGCGCCGCCGAAGGTCGGCGATCGCTTCGTCGGGCATGTCGACCCGGAAGGGACGGATTTCGGTTTCGCTGGACATAAGTCCCGACCTCCCTGGATTGGCTGACGACGGACGGCTGGACTGGTCTGTTCTGACCCGACGTTCCAGGCTAAGGACCCATCGCCGCGCCAGCGGAACAAGCTGGTATTCCCCCATGATTGCGGATCGGACCGACGCGCCGCGCCCCGCGACATCCCTGGTCTGCACCCTGGTCTGCGTGACAGGTGAACTATGCCGATCTGAAGGGATAACCGAAATCCTCGCGTTCAGCGCTGTCGGTAAGGCGATCCCGGACCGCTGGCGGGATCCCGAAATCCATGCCCGCGGCCCACGCGCCGACGGTCTCCTCCGGCAGGAAGCCCCATTTGACGCCGTGGCCGGCCCGAAGGCGCACGGTGTCGATGCGGGTGAACTAGCCGGGTGTCACTGGCGCGCCTGCGGCGTGCCGGTCTCGGCGAGAAGGACATCGCGCAGGATCTGCATCTGCCCGTGGTGCTGAGCCAGTTCCTCGTAGACGTGCAGCAGCGCGGCGCCCTGATCCAGATCCCGGTCCGGGCCCTGGAAGTCGGCCCGGGGATTGCCATGCAAGGCCATCCGCGGCTCGGCCGCGGCGACATCATCGGCCAGTTGCGCCGCGACCACCCGCGCCTGGGCCAGGAGCGGGCCGACCGGGCCGGACGCGGTGAACTCCCCAGCGCGGTCGCGTGGCACCGCGCGCCCGGCCACCAGGGAGCCAGCCCAGTAGGACACCACGCCCAGGCAGTGGTTCAGCAGGGCGTACGGGCTGTTCGCGCCATCCAGGGCCGGCTTGCGGTTGGCCAGGTCGTCGCCAAGACCAGCCACGATCTCCGTCATCCCGCCCAGTGCCCGCCCGGTGAAGTACAGATACTGCTCATTGGTGATCACAAAGCATCCACTCTCCTGACGTGGCTAGAAGGTGAGAACTCGGTCTGCGGGTTCAGTGACCGTATCTGCACGTTGAAGGAACTGTCGCTGGCCGGCCTGGCTCACATGGTAATCACGGTCTTTCCTTCGGCGCGGCTGCGCCTGCCTGGCAGCGCGGCGACGTCGCCCAGGCTGATCCGGGCGATCGGCGGGGCCACGATGGCCCCGGCGGCGATCGCGGGCGCCCGGCCGGTCCAGCAGCGGGACGGTCATGGGGAGCCGGAAGTTGTCGCCGGTGCCTCCCGCTCTCGCGAGGCTCTCCGGGTTGGCGGCATACCGGGCGGTGACCAGGGCCCCGCCCGCACGTGCCTGGCCAGGGCGGCTAACTGCAAGCCGTCAAAGGCCTGCAACCACCGGACATTACCCGCGCGGCCGCGGGCACCGCCGCTCCGCGCAGACCTGGCCGATCTGTACGCGTGCCCGTCGTCAGCGTTCGGCACCTCCGGGCGCGCCGAGTCGGCGTTATGGTGTCGGGCCGGATGGCGGCTCGGCTGCGTTCTGTGACCATTGTCCATCGCGCGACGCGCCCTGCGGCGGCTATCGTGGGTGCGCTTGCCGGTGGCCTGGTGTTGTATGTGGTCCGGGGTGGTGACCCGCGTGCGTTCCCGCTGGCCGTTAAACGCTGGCCGGGGGCGGGTCGGCCGGGCGCAGCACGGCCCAGCAGCCCCAGTGCGCCTGGCTGCAGGTCGCGTCCCAGGGGCGGTCCGTCGCCGCCATCATCGCTTCGGTCAGGACCTCGACGGGCACGAAGAACGGGGCACCGTCCCCGAGGGCGTTGGACCATACCAGCACCGCTTCCGCAGCCATGATTCGAGCGGCCTCGGCGGCGAACAGCGGCCCGTCGCCGATGATGACCGCCGCCGCACCGCCACCGGCCAGCGGCAGCCGGGCAGCATCGGCCTGGATCCGGCTGCTCGCGGCAGAACGTGCCAGCATGCCGCCGGACAGGTCCAGCGCGACCACCTCCGGCCATACTGCTGCGATTAGCGGGGTCAGCAGCCCGGTGCCCGAAGCGATCTCAACTGCCCGTCCAGGCCGGAACGGACCGCCGCGGGCCAGGGCATCGGCGAGCACCGGGCGCCGGTACCCGCCACGGGAGTCGTCCCACCCAGCGGCGGCTTCGTCGAACCCGGCCTGCATGGCGGCCGCCTCGTGCCGGTCCCAGGTGCCGGGCCGGATCGCCAGGCGGCGGGCACGCTCCTGGCCCTGGACCGCCTCCTCCCGTACCGGCTTGCCCGGCGGCGCGGGCACCACCCTGGTCAGCTCGCGGATCATCCCGCCATCATGCCCGCCCGCAGCCCGCCCACGCCGGCTACCCGCCACCTCGGCTGACCGAAACACCCAGGCCAGATCCTGTGATCGACACCCGTAGACTACTCACGACCAATAACCGCCGATCTGGCGCCAAGCCCCAGTCGGCCAATATCTTGTCCGAGGTGCACCCGAACGGTCATTCTGTTTCCGGTTCCTGGCCGCACTATGCTGATTTACCGTGCAGGATGCCCTCTTCGCGGAGCCGCGGCTGGCCAGGATCTATGACGTGTGGGAGGGGGAGCGTATCGACCTGCCCAGTTACCTGGCGATCGTGGCTGAGCTCGGCGCGCGCAGCGTGCTTGATGTCGGCTGCGGGACGGGTAACTGGGCGAGCATGCTCGCCGAGCGCGGCTTTGAGGTCGTCGGGCTGGACCCGGCCGCGGCGTCACTGGATGTCGCCAGGGCAAAGCCAGGCGCGCAGCGGGTGCGGTGGATCCATGGTGACGTGACGAGCCTGCCGGCCCTCGCGGTTGACCTGGCGACAATGACCGGCAACGTCAGCAACGTGTTCCTCACCCAGCAGGATTGGCTCACGACGCTGGGCGGTGTCCATGCGGCGCTCCGCCCCGGCGGCTACCTGGTGTTCGAGTCCGTGGACCCGGCCGGCCAGCCGTGGCTGAACTGGAACCGCGAGACTACCTATGTCAGGCGCGAGTCTCCTGACGCGGGTGTGTTCGAAAGCTGGTCCGAGGTGACCCGGGTCGACGGCGACCTGGTGAGCATCCGGCGGACTTACGTTTTCGCGGCTGACGGGGCAACGCTAACTTCGGAGGGCATCCGGCGATACCCGCCGCGTCCGGTGATCGAGGAGTCGCTCATCTCAGCGGGCTACGAGCTGACAGATGTCCGGGGCGCGCCGGACCGTCCCGGCCTCGAATTGGTCTTCATCGCCCGCAAGCCCGCCACGACCTCGTAACGGCCGCACAGGACTGGGTGATGTGCCTGCGACTGTCAGCTCACTCGGTGCGCCCTTCCAGCCACCCGTGTATCACTCGATCTGTTCTGCGGCGGATAGTCGCCGCCACCGGTGCGGCATGATCAACTGCAGCCGCCTGCCGGTTATCCTTCAGGGCGAAGATCCTGAACGAGCCTGGGAACCTCGGTAGCGGCGATCACCCACACCTGACCTGGGTCAACTCGATGATAATGGTGCGCAAGCACCACCCGCAGGCCGATGACGTCGCGCCAGGGGATGCTGGGATGCTGTGCACGGAATTCCTCGCTGAGGGAGTTCGCGGCCTCGCCGATGATCTCCAGAAGGCGCTCCACCGCTAGCCGCCGGATCCGGTCCTTGTCCCAGGCGTCCTTGCCAAGCTCGATGACCTCGCCGATTTCGCTGGCAGCATCCAGGATGTCGGCGACGCGCTCGTCATCCGGGCGGCTCACAGGTCAACCGACTCCGCGAGGATGGCCTGGTCACGGCTCTTCAGCCCCCCGGCCGAGACGACGTCAACAGCACGGCCGAGCAGCGCCTCAAGCTCGCGCGACATGCGGATCAGGTCGAACAGGGAGCTGTCTTCATCGAAATCAACGAGCAGGTCGATGTCGCTGCCGGGCCTGTCCTCACCGCGCGCTGCGGAGCCGAAAAGGCGAACCCTGCTGGCGTGGTGGCGAGAGGCGATCGCCATTACCTGCTCGCGCCTGGACTCAACCAGGAGGCGCAGCGGCCCGGGTACTTGATCAGCCAACTCTCCACCTCGCGGTGACGGTTTCCCTGTCACATTCAGGATAACAACGGAACCCGCGGGCCGGACGGGCCCACGTGCTCGCGGTCGCGCGACACCAGATGGGAAACGGCCGCAAGGACGCATCTGGGCGCGGCGTGGCCTGCCGCCCGGTCGAACGTCGGTGTTCGAACGTCGGCCACGGCGGACACAGTGACCCGGAACAGCTGAAACCCGCTCGCCAGCTGATTGTCCGACGCCATCCCCGAATGGGTGATCTGAGCGCCGTCCGCCTCGATGACGCGCGTTGCAGGAGACGCTCCGAATCGGCAGGGAGGAAATTGCTTGAGCCAAGGACAATTCGTTCGCTGGTAACGTTACGTGACCAGGTAGCGGCGTTTTTCATCGCGGCGGCCTGTCCGGCGGTGGCCGGGCCTTTTGCCGGGCCGGAAGTGACGTTGGGCTCTGTGCGCCCGCGGCCTGCCGTGGCAGCCTGCAGCGGTGGTTGCTGAATTGACGGCTCGCGGTCATCTGGGACGGGAAGCGCCGGGCGGTATGGGCGGGGACACGCTTGAGGCCTGGGCGAAGGCTACCGGGCGCAGCCGGGCCGCCAGCCCCGGCTGCGGCGGCCTGCGGTTCGCGTTTTACGGGCGGGTCTCGACCGAGGACTGGCAGGACCCGGTGACGTCGCGGGCGAGGCAGCGAGACCAGGCTGCGGCGCTAGTGGCCGGGCACGGGCGGATTGCGGCCGAGTTCTTCGATGCCGGCTACAGCCGGACATTGGCCTGGGCGCGCCGCCCGCAGGCCGCGGCCCTGGTCGCGGCGCTGGCCGACCCGGACCGCGGGTGGGACGCGATCGTGATCGGGGAATACGAGCGGGCCTTCTACGGTGCCCAGTACGCCTCGATGGCGCCGTTGTTCGAGCACTACGGCATCCAGCTGTGGACGCCGGAGGTGGGCGGCCGGGTCGACTGGCACGCCGAGGACCACGAGCAGACCATGCTGGCACTGGGATTGTCGTCCAGGCGGGAAATCGCCCGGACCCGGATCCGGGTCCGGACCGCGATGGCCACCCAAACCCGCGAGCAGGGCCGTTACCTGGGCGGCCGTCCGCCGTACGGCTACCGGCTGGCCGACGCCGGGCCGCACCCGAACAAGGTCTAGCCTCCTGGGGGCGGCGGGCGCACCGGCTGGAGCTGGACCCGGACACCGCGCCGGTGGTGGCGTGGATGTTCGCCCAGCGGCTGGCCGGGCACAGCGTGGCGCGGATCACCCGGGCCCTGAACGACGCCGGGGTCCCGTGCCCATCGGCCGCCGACCCCAAGCGGAACCCGCACCGCACCGGCACGGCCTGGACGCTCCGCACGGTGGCGGCGATCCTGGCGAACCCGCGGTATACCGGGCGGCAGGTGTGGAACCGGCAGCGCACCGACTTCGATCTGGTCGACCCGGCCAACACCGGGCTCGGGCACCGCCAGGTGCAGCGGTGGAACCTGCCGACCGGGTGGGTGATCTCCGCCCGCCCGGCGCACCCGGCGATCATCAGCGAGGCCGATTACATCGCCGCCCAGCAGGCCAGCGCCCCGGCGCGGCCCGGCGGGCCCGGCCACGCGGCGGTACCTACTGGCCGGGCTGCTGGCCTGCGGAACCTGCGGGCGGCGGCTGGAATCGGCCTGGTCCAACGGCAAGCCCGCCTACCGGTGCCGCCACGGGTACACCAGCGCCACCGGCCCCAACCCGGGCCGGCCGGCGAACCTTCACGTACGCGAGGACCAGATCCTGCCCCGGCTGGCCGCCCTGGCCATTCTGCACGCCGACGGCAGTCATTCCCTTGTGGGCGGAGAACAGACCAGTGCCGAGATCACGCCGCCTGCTCAGGCCGCCGACCTGATCGACCATCTGCGGATCTCCGACATCACGCTCATCTACGACCCGGCCACGCGGACCCTGCGGGACGGCACCAGGAATTCTCAGACCGTCACCGTCGGCTAGAAACCAACCAGCATCAACAGACCAGGAAGGAAGGGAACAACCAGGCACAGCACCCGCCGCAACCGAAGGCCGGGCTTGGGTGACGATCCGACGTGCCCGAAAACACGCGCTTATGGGGAATTAACGGTGTCCGAGGGGACTTGAACACGCAAACCAGTGATATTTCCCCGGTTCGGGGAAATCATGCAATAAGCGTAACACAACAGGGGCAGACGCACCCGGCTCTTCCGCAGCGTGTTCGCTGTTTGGTCTGCCACCTGGCCTTGCATAGCTAGACGCCAGCTGCAGGCCATCTGCTTCCGCAGGCTGATACACCGGCCCTGCCAGCGGTGCAGTGACGCTGTGTGGGCCGTCCGCCCTTTACCAGGACAAGGCGCGCGCCTCGTAGACCGAAATCTCGGGCGGGCTGGCGGCCAGGGCCGAGACCTCCTGCACGAACGCGCCCGATGCAGGCACCCGGAAATGTGCCCTCAGCGCGTCAGCGTCGGCCCAGTGCTCGACAAACACCAGCCGCAGCGCATCTTCGCAATCGCGGTGAACGGCGTGCGCCAGGCACCCCGGTTCCTGCCGGGAGCGGCGTACGTGGGCCATGCTGAGCGCAAGGACGTGGGCGGCTCGTTCGCCATCTTCTCCGGCGTCGCCGCGGCCAAGATCGCGGTCGGCACCATGGGCGTGGCCATCACCAACGCCGCCGCCGACACCCTGGCCCGCTCCCTGGCCCTGGAACTCGCCCCGATCCGGGTCAACGCCATCTCCCCGGGCGTCATCGACACCGGCGCCTGGGACGCCCTCGGCAAGCAGAGCAAGGCGGACTACTTCGCCGGCATCAGCGCGCGCAATCCCGCGCGGCGGATCGGCACCGCCGAGGACATCGCCCAGGGCGTCCTGTTCGCCCTGACCAGCACGTTCCTGACCGGCCAGACCCTGCACATCGACGGCGGCGAACCCCTCACCTGAAAGGACGTGGGGCTTCGGCAGGTGGTGCAGCCGGATCAGGCCGGGCGTGCTGGCTGATGTCCGTGCGATCATGGGTTATGCGGCCTGCCGGGAGTGTGGAGTCCGCATTCCGGGTCGCTCGTCCTGGTCCGGGGGGAGTTGTCTCTCGTCCGGGACTGTTTGAGCTGCTGGGCGGGGCGGCACGGGTAACGGTGGTGTCGGCCCCGCCGGGCAGCGGCAAGACGGTGCTGCTGCGGTCCTGGATCGGCGTGGCGGGCCTGGCCGAGTGCACCGCGTGGGTGCCGGTGGAGCGCGATGAGCGGGATCCGCAGCGGTTCTGGCTGGCGGTGCTGGACGCGCTGCGCCAGACGGATCTGGGATCAGCGCTGGTACGCGAGTTGACGGCGGCGCCGGACCTGGACGGGTGGGCGATCGTGGAGCGGCTGCTGGAGGACCTGGCGCCGCTGGGGGACCGGGTCTGGCTGGTGATCGACGACGTGCACGAGCTGGGCCCGGACCAGGCGCTGCGGCAGCTGGAACTGCTGGTGATGCGGGCGCCCGAGAGGCTGCGGTTCGTGCTGGCTACCCGGCATGACCTGCGGCTGGGCCTGCACCGGTTGCGGCTGCAGGGGGAGCTGGCCGAGATCCGCGCGGATGACCTGCGGTTCACCGCGGCTGAGGCGCGGGCCCTGTTCGCCGCGGCGGGGGTGCAGCTGTCCGACCCGGCGGTGGGGATGCTGGTGGAGCGGACTGAGGGGTGGGTGGCGGGGTTGCGGCTGGCGGCGTTGTCGCTGGCTGCCCATCCGGATCCGGACCGGTTCGCGGCGGAGTTCTCCGGCACCGAACGGACGGTCGCGGAGTACCTGCTGGCCGAGGTGCTGGACCGGCAGGGCGAGCAAGTCAGGCGGCTGCTGCTGCGGACCAGCGTGCTGGAGCGGGTCAACGGCGAGCTGGCTGACCTGCTCACGGGGGGCAGCGGCGGGGAGCGGGTGCTGCAGGATCTGGAGGAGGCGAACGCGTTCGTGGTGTCGCTGGACCCGGCACGGTCGTGGTTCCGCTACCACCACCTGTTCGCCGGCCTGCTGCGGCTGCAGCTGCGGCGCACCGAGACGGTAGAGGAGGCCGCTCTGCACGAGCTGGCGGCCGGGTGGTTTGCGGGGCGCGGCCTCGCGGTGGAGGCGGTCCGGCACGCGCAGGCGGCGCGGGACTGGGGGCTGGCCGCCCGGCTGCTGGCCGACCACTGGCCGAGTCTGTACCTGGGCGGGCAGGAGGCGACCGTGCATGCGCTTATGGCCGGGTTCCCCGCCGGGACACCCGCGGCCGATGCCGAGCTGGCGGCGGTGGCCGCGGCCGACGAGCTGGCCTGCGGGTCGCTGGAGGCGGCGGAGCGGTACCTGAGGCTGGCCGAGCGGGCGGCGGCATCAGTGCCGGAGACCCGGCGCAGGCAGGCGCAGGTGCTACTCGGAGTGGTTCAGCTGCTGCTGGCTCGCAGGCATGGGAACCTGCCGGCGGTGGCCGAGCAGGCGCGGCGCCTGCAGGCCCTCGCCGAGGCCCCGGACGCGGCACATTATGACTTGGCGCCTGCGGCGCGGGCCGGCCTTGGCGACGAGCTGCGCGCACTGGCGCTGGTCAAGATCGGCGACACCGAGACGTGGACAGGCCGGCTCGACCAGGCCGAGTCGCACCTGGAGCAAGCGGCCGCGCTGGCGCGCCGGATCGGGCGGCCCTATCTCGAGTTCATGGGCCTGGTATACAGGGCGGAGATCGAGCTCAACCGGCCCTCTTTCCCGCGGGCGGCGGAGCTGAGCAGGCAGGCGATCGACCTGGCCGAGCGGCACGGCTGGACCGAGGATCCGGACGCTTGCAACGCCTTTATGACGCTTGGAGCCGCGCTGGCCTGGCAAGGACGGCTGGACGAGGCGGAGGCCTGGGTGCAGCGCGCCGAGCGGACAATAAGAGCGGAAGCCAACCCCGCGGTGGCGATGGGGAGCCAGTACGTCCGCGGCCAGCTCGAGCTGGGCCGCGGCCGGGTCGCCGACGCGCTGGCCGCGTTCCGGGCCGCTGAGCGGCTGGCCGGGCCGCACCCGCTCGCCAGGCCCCTGCGGGCCTGGCTTGTGCACACCTTGGTGCGGCTCGGCGAGACCGAGGATGCCGAGCAGGTCCTGGCCGGCCTTGGCGAACGCGACCGCGACCGTGGGGAGATGCGCATCGCCTCCGCGGCCCTGCGGCTCGCCCAGCACGACCCGCACGCGGCGACCGCAGCGCTCGCTCCCGTCCTGGACCGCTCCGCCGGAGCGGGCTGGCGGTCCTGGCTGGTGGAGGCGTTCCTGCTGGAGGCGATCGCCCGGGATGGGCTGGGCGATCCCGCCGCCGCCGGGCGCGCCCTTGAGCGCGCGCTCGATCTGGCCGAGTCCGACGGCGCGCTGTTGTGGTTCTTGATGCACCCCGCTCCCGGCCTGCTCCAGCGTCACGTGAGGCAGGGCACCGCACACGCCGCCCTGAGCGCCGAGATCCTCGACCTGCTGGCCGGGAACAGGCCTGCGCCGCCCGCCGGGCCGCAGCCCCCGCTCGAACCGCTCAGCAAAGCCGAGATGCGCGTGCTGCGCTACCTGCCGACCCACCTGTCGGCGCCGCAGATCGCCAGCGAACTATCTGTCTCAACCACCACCGTCAAGACCCACCTGCGCAACCTGTACGTCAAGCTCGGCGTGCACAGCCGGGCAGAGGCGGTCGAGTCCGCTCGCGCCTTGGGCCTGCTCGCCCCGTCCGCGCATCAGCGCTGACTAACTGGCCTTCCCCGCACCGGCGCCTTGAGCGCCGCAGGAATCATCCGATTCGCAGGTTGGCCGCTCATCCTGACGGCGTCCAGGCTCGCAGCAAGAGCTCGCCCCGCGCGGCAGGAAGGGAGTTGCCCGGCTATGAGCCCCGTTTCGCGTGGTTTTCGCGGCCGCAGCCGCACACCGGCCGGAGAATACGGTCGGCTACCGCCGGGTCAGCACGTGACTACGGATTATCCGGTGCTCTCCGCAGGCCCGACACCGCACACGCCCTCTGCCGGAGTGGACATTCTCGATCACCCGGAGCGGCGCCACGCTCAGGTCCTGGACCTGGCAGGAGATGCAGGCGCTGCCGGCCGAGACCGTCACCGTGGACATCCATTGCGTCACCCGCTGGTCGAAGCTCGGCACCCGGTGGCGCGGCGTGTCGGTGGACACGCTGCTGGATCAGAAGGCACTGGATGACGTCACGCCAGAGGCGGCAGTGATCGGTCAGTACGTCAGGATTAGCTGATCTGACGATGTGCGGCCGAGTCGTAGCGACCACCCTGTTTGGGTTGGGCAGACATCAGGGCGTGTCCCGCGCAGTCAGGCCGACACGCCTCGACGTCCAGCTGGCCACGAAGAGAAAGGTCTGGCATGTCCGAGCAACCAATCATTGTCTTCGACGTGAACGAGACCCTCCTTGACCTGGATACGCTCCATCCCACGTTTGACCGGATTCTCGGTGACCCGGCAGCCTTGCGGCTGTGGTTCGCGAACCTGATTACCTACTCGGAGGCGCTCACGCTCGCCGGCGTGTACGTTCCGTTCACCGACATCGGCGCCGCGGTGCTCCGCATGCTCGCTGCCACGCGCGACATCACGGTCACTGATGCTGATGCTGCCGAGCTGACCGACCGGTTCGCCGCCATGCCACCACATCCAGAGGTCCCTGCTGCGCTGCGGCGGCTGCGCGGTCACGGGTTCCGGCTGTTCACCCTTACCGACAACACGCTGGCGATCTCAGGACGGCAGCTGGAGCATGCGGGCGTAATCGACGTGTTCGAGCGCCGGTTTAGCGTCGACGAGACCGTGCGGCGGCACAAGCCGGCGCCCGAGGCCTACCACTCGGTGGCGACCGCCCTGGAGGTCGACCCGGGCGACGTCTGCCTGATCGCCTGCCACGTCTGGGATACCATCGGCGCCCAGTCAGCCGGCTGGCAGGCCGGCTTGATCCTGCGCCGGGGCAACGCCCCGCTCGACGTCGGCCCGCAGCCCGACTACATCGGGAAGGACCTGGACGCGATCGCGGATCAGCTGATCGGCAAGTACGCCCCCGGTGCCGGGTAGTGACCGCCGCCAGCGGTTCACGGAAGGTCAGCGGCTCAGGGAGGGAAGGTGCAGACGTGGCCGCGTGGGATCGCGTGAGCCCGTGACGACCTGGTGTCCGCGCTGCAGGCCTACGACGGGCTCGGACCCGAGCAGTTCTCCTCCCAGGATGGCTACGGCCCGAGCCGCAGCCATGCGCTGATCTGGAACAAGCGCCACTACCAGCCGGGTCCGTGCCCTCGTGATCAGCGCCGGACCGACGGGCACCCCCCACGCCCAGCTGATCGCCACGCTCGTCGAGACTGCCGCCGACCAGATACTGATGATGTGCGCGGCGCTGGCGGTCAGCCTTGCCCGGCCGGCCTGGCGCGGCTGCACGGTGAACCCCAGCTTGCCGAGCACCTTCACCGCGCCGGACTTCCCGCCCTCGAAATCAGCTGAGGCCAGCCGCTGGCCGGTGGCGAGCTCGTAGGCGGTGCCGAGGATGGCCTTCGGAGGGTAACCGCGTTCGTCCCAGATCAGGTCGTACGTCGTCGTCGGGGCGAAACCATGCGCCGAGAAGAACGCGTCCGGCCCCAGCCGGTAGTACTCCTCAAGCGCTCGCACCAGGTGATCGTGGGTCACCTGGTCCCAAGCCACCGTCATCTCGGTCCTTCGCCTGGTAAGTGGTCAGTTGCGTCCCGCCATGACGCCGCCGTCCACGTCCCAGATCGCACCAGTCACCCAGCTGGTAGCCGGCGACAGCAGGAAGGTGATGGCGTTGGCCAGGTCTCGAGCAGTACCCGTCCGGCCGAGCGGGTGGAACGCGTCGAAGCTATGCAGGGTCTCGTCGAGCTTGTCCTTGGGCACGAACTTCTCATAAATCGGGGTAGCGACGACGGCCGGGGCTACCGCGTTCACCCGGATCTGGTACGGCGCCAGTTCCAGGGCCAGGTTATGGGTCAGCGCGTGCAGTGCCCCCTTGGCAGCCGAGTAGCCGGCCGACGGCGTGGCCCCGATGGCCTGGTGTGCCCACATGCTCCCGATGGTCACGATCGACCCGCCGCGCCCGCCCTGGACCATGCCGCGGACTACGGTCTGGGTGAGGAAGAAGATGGCGCGGTTCAGTTCGAAGTACGAATCGTAGGCGGCGCCGTCATGGTCAAGGAACGGCATGGGGATGAAGACCCCGGCCGCGTTGACCAGCAGGGTGGCGTCGCCGTGCTCGGCGGCGAGCTGGCGGCAGACCCGGTCCACCTGCGTCCGGTCGGTCAGGTCGGCGGTGATGCCGTACGCGGTGCCGTCCTTGGCGAGGGACTGGACGGTGTCGTCGACCTTGCCGGCGTCCTCGCCGATGATGACTGCGCTGCCGCCCGCCGCCACGACGTCGGCAGCGGTCTGCCGCCCCATCCCGCTGCTGCCGCCGGCAACTACAAGTTTTTGCCCCGCGAACACGGGCATGCTCACCGGCCGATCGGGCCGCGCCGTCATGTCGCCGGGCTGCGCCATCATGTCGCTGGTCATACCCTCAAGCCAGTTCATACTCATTCGGACGTTCCTTTCCGCCGGGTGGCCTGCTGCATGTTCGCGGTCAGCCTGGCCGCCGTGGCCCGGTCGCACATCGTCAGATCGGCCGGCGGTCCCGGTCCGGTTACGGTGTACGGCGGCAAGCACCACTGCTGTCATGAGATTCCATAGCCCCTCGAGCGGGCAATTGCGGTCAACGCGTCGCCGCGGCTCGGGCCGCCCGCATCGTCAGCTTTAGTAGTCGCGCCGTCCGCCGCCTGCTCGATAACGATGCGGGCGCCGACCAGGCCGCGGCTGTGCGCCCCGCCGCGCACAGGGCCGGGAAACCGGGGTTTTCGTCGGTCAGGATCCGGGCGGCGCGGGCAGCCAGTGCGCCACCGCCCGCGGCAAGTGCGGTGCGAGCCAGCCAGGCCGCCAGCGCGGGTCGCCGAGCAGGAGGACCGGCCCGCCGGATCGCGGGGATGCGGCGATGGGCTCAGAGGCAGCGACTACTGGATACCGTCGGCGTCGGGGATGTACTCGCGGACGCCGCCGAGCCAGCCGTCGCCTTCGTCCTGCTCAGGTGTGGCGTGGATGATCTCGGCAGCGATGGCCTCGATCGGGCGGTCGTGTGCCGGGCATGGCCGACCGGGTCGTCTTCGAGGCTGCCCATCTGCGCGGCCCATGGTGGGACGACGGTCTGGCTGAGCACGCGGAAGCGTAGCTGAATTACCCGAGCCAGCCATGGTTCGCCGACTACGAGGGAACGGCGCCCGCGCTCCGGGCCTGCTCGTACCGTCCGTGCCCCAGCGCTGACGCAGGCTCGGCCCGGGCTGCCGCGGCCACATGGGCGGCGCTCAGGTCTCCGGGGGCGGCAGCCAGCGACTCGCCACCGAGGTTCCCCACACGGGTGCTGCGTAGTCAGGAATCATCCGGATCGTAGGTTGGACACTCACCCCGAAAACGGCCAGGCTCATAACGGGAGTTCGCCGTAGTTGGAGGAGCTTAACCATGAGGGCCGTGGTCACGGGACAACCGTCGGTTTCTGGCCGGTCTCATGACTAGCGATAGCGTGACCAGCGCACACAGCCGTCCGCAGCCACCGCAGTACGAGATCAGCGTACGTGGCCACCTGGGCGAGACGCTGCGGTCCGCATTCCCCGCCCTCCAGGCTCAGATCCGCGGAGAGGACACTGTCCTGACGGGAGCGCTGCCAGACCAGGCGGCACTGCAAGGCGTGCTCGCAGAGATCGGGGCCCTCGGGCTTGAGCTTCTCGAAGTCCGTCGTCTGACATCGCACTGACACGATGATCATCCTGTTCGCCTAGGAGCATCACGCTGACGGGATGAGCTGTCGTCATACGGTCCGGAGGATTCGGGTGTTACACGCTCAGCTGTACGTCGTCGGTGTCCTGGCCGCCCTGTGCAGTCACATCTCCGGCGCGACGTGGTGTGCTGCCGCCTTCGGATTCCGCTCGCGGTAAATCCTACGGATCGTGGGAGGCGGCCTCATCCGGCTAAGCACGAGACTCGGTGCGTGGATAGCGGCGGGCATACCGGAAGGAAGGCAGCAATGGGCCTAGCCTGTCAGCAGGGACCGCTCGCTCCCGGAGCCATCGGCCGGTTCCTCGTGCCAGACCCTCCGCCTGCACGGCTGCTGTACGCCGAGCCGCTGCGTCGGCGCATGCGCGGCCGGCGATTATGTCGGCAACGATTCACATGACCGCGATGATCGGTGACTCCTCCCCGGGAGCCCGCGGGAGGAAGACGGCGCCGGAGCGCGCTGCCGGCCGGGAGGTTGTACGCGGGCGTGAGGCGGAACGGAAGATGATCCGTGACCTGCTGCGGCGCGCTCAGGAGCAGGTTGGCGGGGTAGTACTGGTGGACGGCGAAGCGGGCATCGGCAAGTCCTTCCTGCTTCGCGACGCCACCGACGAGGCAGCAGAACTGGGCTTTTCCCTGGCCGCGGGAGCAGCGGACCAGCTGGGCGAGGCTATCCCGTTCTTCGCCCTGCGCGCGGGCCTGCGTGAGCCGTTCGCCGGGCTCCACGCCGATGATCCCAGTCTCGATCAGCCGGATGCGACCGCGTGGTGGATTACGCGGATGCGAGCGTACTTCGAACAACGGGCCGCGGCCGCCCCGATCCTGGTATGCCTCGATGACCTGCACTGGGCCAGCCCGGCCACGCTGGCCGTGCTGCGGGCGTTGCCGCGGGACCTAAATCGGCACCCGGTCGCGTGGCTTCTCGCCCGGTCTTCCGCACCCCAACGGGCTGCGGGCTATCTGTTCGGCCAGTTGGAGAAGGACGGCGCCGCCCGGCTCACCTTGGCCCCGCTGGACCAGGAGGCGGTGGCAGCCATGCTCACCGACGCGTTCGGCGCACCGCCGAACCGGGCCCTGGCCGACCTGGCCCGCGGTGCCGCCGGCAATCCCTTGCTCGTGGCCGAGCTTATCGGTGGCTTGCGCGACGATCACGCCGTGCAGGTCAGCGGCGGGCTCGCCGTGCTGGCCTCGGCAAGGCTGCCGCAGCGGATGCACCGCCTCGCGCAGCGGCGGCTCGATGGCCTAAGCAAGCAGACACGGCAACTGCTGGTGACGGCAGCAGTACTAGGCCCGGCGTTCCGGCTGGAAGACGCGGCCGAGATGCTCGGCGAGACCCCGGCGATGCTGCTGCCCGCGGTCGAGGAGGCGATGGACGCGGCGATTGTGACCGCGGCCGAACACGCGTTCACATTCCGCCACCAGTTGCTGCGCCGTGCGGTCGGCGAGATGATCCCGCCGCCGGCGCGCAACGCCTTGCACCGCCAGTACGGCGAGATTCTGCTCATCCGCGGCGAATCGGCGGCGCGGGCCGCCAGCCATCTGCTCAAAGGCGCGCATCCGGGTGATCACGCGTCGCTGGCCGGACTGGACCAGGCGGCGGCGCAGACGTTGCGCTCGGCGCCGCAGACCGCGGCAGGCCTGGCGCACCGCGCGCTAGAGCTGACCTCGCCGGCTGATCCGGCCGCACTGTCCCGTGCCGTGGCCGCCGCCGAGGCCCTCGCCGCGGCCGGCCGACTGGACCAGGCCGTCCGGATCGCCCGGGACATGCTGGGCAAGCCTCTGCCGTCGTCGGCCGAGGACCGGCTGCGGTGCGCCCTGTCTTCGGTCCTGAGCGCAGGCGGCCAGCTCCGGGATGCTGCCGAGCAGGCTCAGCGGATCCTGGCCCGGCCGCAGCTGCCCGGCGACCTGCGAGATCGGGCACTGACCGCCTACCTGCAGGCCCTGGCCGGGCTGCACGACGAACTCGCAGGCCCGGTAGCTGACGCCATCCTGGCCGCCCCCCGATCCCACGACAGCCACGCCACGACAGCGGCCCTGCTCACCCGCGCTGTCATCAGCTGGGATGGCGGCCAGATCAGCGCCGGGCTCGACCTGCTGCGCAACGCGGCGCGGTACGGCACCGGGATCTCTGCGGATGCCCGCAACGTCCAGCCGCTGCTCGGGCTCGCCGCCGCCCTGATCGACTTGCGAGAGCTCGGCGAGGCGGAGGATATCCTCCGCGCTGCGGACCAACCGGCGCTGCGGAACATCCCGGCCCATGCGGCGCTGTCCATCCTGCGCGCCCGCATCCACCTGGCCGCCGGCTGTACAGCAGCCGCCGCCGCCGATGCCCAGGCGGCGCTGTCCACCGCCCAGGCCCTCGGCGCGCACGGCTACGCCGCGACCGCACGCAGCGTGCTGGCCGCAATCGAACTACGCTGCGGAGACCTCGCGGCTGCGGCCCAGCACCTCGCCTGCCGACCCACGACCAGCCCGCAGTTCGCTGACATGTATGCGCGCCCCGAAACCACTGTGGCCGAGGCGCAGATCACCGAGGCGCGCGACGGGCCAGCGGCCGCTCTCGGCTACCTACGCCAGCTCTGCACTGACCTCGACGCCAGGCCCGGACTCCTGCTCGGCGACCCCGCTCTGCCGGCCTGGCTGGCTCGCGCAGCACTGGCCGCGAACGACAGCGATCTAGCCGCCCGCGCCGCCCGCGCTGCCCGCGCCCTCGCGGACTCCCACCCCGAGTTCCCGGCCCTGGCTGCGGCGGCAGCCCACAGCCGGGGCCTAGTCCGCAGTGACCCGGCCGGTCTGGCCCAGGCCACCACGCAGCACTCCGACCCGTGGGCCAGGGCTTCCGCCGCGGAAGACCTCGGTGTCCTGCACGACGGGCACGGCGACCGGGAGCGCGCGATCCAGCATTGGAAGGAAGCACTTGGCGGATATCACCAGGTCGGTGCCGCCCGCGACCAGGCCCGCATCCGGCGGCGGCTGCGCCAGCTCGGCATCCGCCGACGGCACTGGGCCACGCCCGCCGCCCGACCCGTCACCGGGTGGGACAGCCTGACCGACACCGAGCAAGCCGTCGCTTGCCTCGTCGCCCAGGGACTGAACAACAACCAGGTCGCCGCCCGCATGTACATCAGCACCCACACCGTCGCCCACCATCTCCGTCAGACCTTCCGCAAACTCAGCATCGCCTCACGCGTCGAACTCACTCGCATCGTCATCCAGCAGGAGGCGGACGGCTTATAACCCTCATCGTCCCGGGCGCGCCTGCCCGTGCGAATTAGCGAGGTTGCCGGTCGTCTACCCACGCGGACCGGGGACGTGGTCCGCTGGCGCATCTGCTCGGCCGTGCTCATGGTCATCTCGCAGATCGGGGTGTGACCTGTGTCGACGTCGGCGGCCTAACCGCTCCATCCCCGCCAGGGTGGCTGACCATGGTGGCTAACGCTCTTGTTCGCTCAGGCCGGCCCATACTCCGTGAACCTGGTGCGTCCGCAACGCGAACGCCAGGCATTCAGGCCGGACCTGGCAGCCCGCACAGATAGCCTTCGCCTGTGCTACCTGGGCCGTGGACTGGCCCGACGGCGAGATCGGGAAGAAGAGATCGGGGTCGGCCGACCGGCAGGCGGCCAGGGAGCGCCAGTGCTTGTTAACCGGCAGTGCCATGAATCGGCGGCTGGCGCCTGACATGGTCTCAGCGTCGCCGCGGTGCTAGCCGTCCACATCATTTGAGAGCAGCCGTCCTCCTGGCCACTGAAGACCCGCCCCGGTTCAGTTGTCCGCCTTGACGATGTGTCGCCGTCAGGCCGGGTCGATCCTCGGCCCATGAGCGGATCTGCGGACAACGTGTACGACGTGATCATCATCGGTGCCGAGCCGGTCGCGTACACCGTCGTCGACCGGGCCCGGGCGGCGGGGCTCAGCGTGGCGGTGGTGGAACGGGAACTGGTGGGAGGCGCCCTCCTCGAGGCCCACCGGAACTGACGCAAGCAAGCACTGGCCCATGTGGTGGTAGCTGATCTGACGGTGTGGGGCGGGGGCATGGCAGCCAGGCTGGCCGATGAGTCCGCCACGGTCAGCGCCGCTTACATGAGCCGGAGTCTCGACGAAGGAGCGCGGGGATGCCCGGATCCGAAGTAGTCGTGGTGCTGGCGCACGGCGCCTGGGCTGACGGATCGAGCTGGAACAAGGTGATCGCTGCTCTGCGGTCCGAGGGGGTGAAGGCGGTCGCCGCGCCACTGCCGCTTACCTCTCTGGCGGACGACGTGGCGGCGCTGGATCAGACGCTGGAGCGCGTCGAGGGTCCGGTCGTGGTGGCCGGAAACGCCTACGCCGGCGCGGTTATCGCGTCGACGAGCGATGAGAAGGTGGCGTCGCTGGTGTACGTCGCCGCACTTGCCCCCGACGAGGGCGAGACGGCGGGTGACGTCTTCTTCTTCTATCGAGCAGAACCGCATCCGCAGGCACCCGTCCTCGGTCCCGATCGGCACGGGCTGATCTGGCTTCCCGAGGAGGCGTTCGGCAGGGCTTTCGCCCAGAACGCCTCGACGCTGGAGCAGGCGCTGCTGGCCGCGACCCAGCGGCCGCTCGCGGCGGCTTGCATCGGCGCCCCTGTACCGCGTCCGGCCTGGAAGGATCGGCCAAGCTGGTTCCTCGTGGCGGTAGAGGACCGCATGATCCCCGCCCAGGCCCAGCGCTTCATGGCGGAGCGGATGAAGGCGCGCGTGCGAATAGCTCCCGCTGACCACATGCCGATGGTCACGGCACCGTCCACGGTCGTCGACATCGTGCTGGAAGCCGTGCGTGAGGTCGAGTCCCGATTATTGCCGTGGCGCAGAGGACTGCCCGGGAGGCGAGACGATGCGGGTCTCCCGCCTCCCGGGCACGTTCCCGGAATCAGTCGGTTCAGCTGGCGCCGAGGCCGCCGGAGCCCGCGGCGACTGGGGCCGTGGTCACCTGGGTCAGCGACCCGTCGCGCCCTACCCGGTAGCCGACGATCTGCGACAGGCCGTTGGCCACGATGTACAGGTATTTCTGGTCGGCGCTGACGGCCTCGTCGAGCGGGTGCGACGCCCCGTTGTTCTCGACCAGCAGGTTGCCGAGCAGAGTGAGCGCACCGTCCGGTGCCACCGCGAACTCGCCGATCGAGCCGCTGCCCGCGTTGTCGGTGTAGGCATAGCCGCCCGCGGCGGCCAACCAGCAGGCTGCGGCCTGATCGGTTGGCACCGCCGGGCCGTTTGCGGTCACCGTGCCATTGCGGGCCACGGTATAGGAGGTGGCACCGCTATGGCCGGTGGTAAGCGCCGCGTCGGAGACCAGCAGGTAGCCGGCCCGGTCGAAGTCGAACCCGAACGGGCCGCCGCCGACCGAGGGTGTCGTGATCGCCGGCCCGGCCGCACCGTCGGGTGCGAGAACGAACGTGTCGATCGTGTTCGAGCCTCCTTCGTCGACGACCAGCACCCGCGCATCGTTGGTGAACTGGATCTGCCGCGGCACCAGCGCTCCCGCGCCAAGCGGCTGGACCGAGCCCGGGATCGGGCGCAGCCCGCGCCCGTCGAGCCAGAAGCCCGCGATCGTGTCCGAGCCGGCGTTGAGCACGTAGATCAGGTGGTCTCCGGCGATAGTGACGCTATTGGGATCGGTGCCGCCAGAGCTGGCCGTACCGATCAGGCGCAGGCCCCATGGGGTGGCGGCGAACGCCGAGATCGAATTACTGCCAGCGTTGACGTTCACCACGACGCCGCCGTCGCGGGACACCACGATCGAATGCCCAGATCCCAGAGCCCCGCCGTCACCGCCGGTGGGGTAGGTACCGGCCGGCGTCAGCGAGCCGTCGCTGGCCCGGGTGTACGCCTCGATGGCGTTGCCGACGGCTGAGTTAGTCATGGTATACACCGCGCCCGCGACGCCGGGGCCGTCAGCGGCCTGCGCTGGGCCAGCGAAAGCTGCTATCCCGCCCACCGCGGCAAGCCCGATCCCACCCGCCATCACCGCACGGATCAGGTGCGAGATCGCCCGCCGGGCGCTCCCGTCTCGTGGTGGTCGAGCTGCCTGACCGCTAGCGCCCATTGCGCGCGCTTTCCGTATGCCCACTGCTACATCACTCCGCATGTGTCTCCTTCGGTGGCTGGTCGCGGGCCGCTGCCGCTGCGGTGCGGTCCCGCAACTGACCAGCTCAGGCCCGCACCTAGCAAGCTCGCCACTTCACCCGACGTTCGCATCGTCAAACCGGCTAATAGTGCATGCCAGCGGGCCGCAGTGAGCTGCTCCGCAGTGGTTCGGCACACCGGCGGACTCGGCATCGCGTCGGGTATAGGCATCTTCGTCGCGGTGTCCCCCCCGGCCTATGGAGTCAGCGTGCCCGCCGAACCGCCTGCGGCTGAGGGCTAGATCAGGCCACCTCCACGGGCCCGGATCACCGCTTCCTCCCGGGATTCGGCGCCGAGCTTGCGGTAGATCGCCCGCAGATGGGTCCTCAGAGTGTTGGGCGTGACGAACAGGTCTGCCGCGAGTTCGCGCAGCGAACCCGGAGCGGACAGCATCCGCAATATTGCAAGCTCCCTGTCGGTCAGCGGTTCGAAGAGCCCCTCCCGCCGGGTGCGCGCCGCCTCGGCGTTCCTGAAGCACTCCGCGCCGGGACTGCTTAAGAGCCATGCTCGGCAGGGCACCACGCACGCCGCCCTGCTCGCCCAGATCCTCGACCTGCTCGCTGGGAACAGGCGGGCGCCTCTGCCCGCCTGGCCGCGGCCGCCACTCGAACCGCTCAGCAACAGTGAACTCCGCGTGCTGCGCTACCTGCCGACCTACCTGTCGTCGCCGTAGATCGCCAGGCTCGCGGCTCGCCGGAGATCCTCCGGATCGTACGAGGCGACCTCATCCGGCCGAGTACGAGACTTGGGACCGATCAGCGACGAAGACGAATCGTGCGGGCACGCTGCGAAGGACATCGACGGCCAGCTCGAGAGCCACCTCTAAACCGCGGTCATCAACGGCCGCTTCCAGGGACGGAGAACTGCCATGATCACATCACCGGACGGCTCGCTGAAGGACAAGACCGTCCTGGTCGTCGGGCGGGGCAGCGGGCTGGCCCGGGCGATTACCCTGGCCGCGCTGGACGCCGGAGCGCGCGTCGTGGCGGCCGGACGTAACCAGGAGACCCTGCGCGCGGCCTACGCGGGCGAGCCCGGCGTCAGCACCGAGATCGTCGACCTGACCGACGAGGCCTCCATCGCCGCGCTCGGCGAGCGGCTCGGCACGGTCGACCACGTGGTCTCCACCGCCTCCGCCCGGGTCCGCGGTCGGCTCGCCGACCTGGACCGGGACGCGATCCGGCTGTCGTTCGACACCAAGGTGATCGGCCCGCTGATGCTGGCCAAGCACCTGGCCCCCCGGATGAACGAGGGTGGCTCGTTCGTCATCTTCTCCGGCGTCGCCGCGGCCAAGATCGCGGTCGGGACCATGGGCGTGGCCATCACCAACGCCGCCGCCGACACCCTGGCCCGCTCCCTGGCCCTGGAACTGGCCCCGATCCGGGTCAACGCCATCTCCCCGGGCGTGATCGACACCGGCGCCTGGGACGCCCTCGGCGAGCAGGGCAAGGCGGACTACTTCGCCGGCATCAGCGCGCGCAATCCTGCGCGGCGGATCGGCACCGCCGAGGACATCGCCCAGGGCGTCCTGTTCGCCCTGACCAGCACGTTCCTGACCGGCCAGACGCTGCACATCGACGGCGGCGAACCCCTCACGTGAAGGACGGCTCCCAGGCTTGGCCGACGGCCGGCCGCTGGCCGGCGTGATCCCACCGAATTAGCCAGACGGGGTGTGGCCGTCCGGCCCGCCGTTGCCTGTACGGCACGGACTGCGGCAAATCTGGCGGCACTCGCTTTTGGGCTGTGACGGCCGCCGACCGGTTCAACCTAAGACAGCGCCCTAGTCGAAAAGGTGATGGACGATGCCGGGCCTGACCGGCTGGATTCGGGGTGAACAGTGCATTTAGCACTCTTGACGATGTGGGCTTCCAGGGGCGGGGCGAAGGTGGACTCATACCTCGCAGGACGGCCCGCTGATGGGGGAGGAGCTGACCGGGGTGAAGACCGAGCGGTTCAGCGGGACAGGAGGGCACTGATGGACCCAGTGGACGGCAATGCGATCGGCGGCCTGCTGATCGACGTCTTCGGCGCGGAGATGACCGCTGCGGGCAGCACCTGCGCAACGTGTGGTGCCAACAGGCCGGTGGCCGAGCTCGTCGTCTACCGGCAGGCGCCCGGTACCGTCGTCCGCTGCCGAACCTGCGGCAGCGTCCTCATGGTGCTGGTCAGGCGCCTGGACGTGACCAGCGTCGACCTCTCCGGGCTGGCCAACTTGAGCCAACCAGGATCAGCCTTTATCCCGGCAGGCGGGACTCAGCACACGCCTGCGTGCCGGGCGAGCACGCAGATAAGGACCAGGGAAGGGATCAGCATGTCACACGAAGAATCCATGTCGATGGGCCAGCCGGACCAGGACCCCATGTCGATGGGCCAGCCGGACCAGGACCCCATGTCGATGGGCCAGCCGGACCAGGACCCCATGTCGATGGGCCAGCCGGACCAGGACCCCATGTCGATGGGCCAGCCGGACCAGGACCCCATGTCCATGGGCCAGCCGGACCAGGACCCCATGTCCATGGGTAAGCCGGACCAGGACCCCATGTGATGGCGGGTAGGCTCGCATCTTCGTCGTAAGCGCCGATACCGGGAGCTACAACCCGGTCAGCGGCCCGGGGAGCACGCCAGAGGCCTTCGAAGGCACCGACAACGTAATCCTCACCGCGGACCGGCAGTTCCTGTTTGCGACCAGCGGCAGCGGCAATTCAATCTGCGACGCGTCATCCCTCTGGTATGCGTCCCGGCGCAAAGGCGAGCAGTTCCAGCGGGTGGCACAGTACGTGAATCAGTCAAGGTTCAAGGTCACCGCGTTGTTCGACGCGGCACCCGAAGGTCTTGACATAGTCATGTTCTGCCCGGTCAGGGTCCGACACGATCATGGTGACCCGGTAGATCGCCACCTGCGGTCTGGTTGTCACATCGGCATCGGGTTGTCGCTGCGGGCCGGGTGCCCCATGTGCAGCTGGAGGGCGCTGACGACCAGGGCGAAGTGGCTGAACGCCTGGGGGGTGTTGCCCAGCTGGCGCTGCGCGGCTGGGTCCCACTCCTCGCTCAGCAGCCCGAGGTCGTTGCGTAGCAAGAGCAGGCGCTCGAACAGGTCGATGGCGTCCCGTTGCTGCCCGGACGCGTGCAGAGCGTCCACCAGCCAGAACGAGCAGGCGATGAACAGGCCCTCGCTGCCCTTGAGGCCGTCGTCGGTCTCAGCGGTCTGGTAGCGCTTGACGAGGCCGCCCTCGCTCAGTTCGCGGCGGACCGCGGAGATCGTGCCCAGCACCCGCGGGTCCGTGGCCGGCAGGAAACCGACGCGCGGGATCAGCAGCAGGCTGGCGTCGAGCGCGGCCGACCCGTAAGCCTGGGTAAAGGTGTTGCGTCCGGCGTCGAATGCGTGGGTGACGACATCGTGATGGATCTGATCGCGGAGCTGTTCCCACCGCGACGCGGGGCCGGGCAGGCCCTGGGTGCGGACCGATCGTGCCATCCGGTCCGCGGCAGCCCACGCCATGACCTTGGAGTGGGTGAAGTGGCGCCGGTCGCCGCGCACTTCCCACAGCCCGTTGTCCGGTTCGCGCCAGGCTGATTCGAGGTAGTTCATCAAGGCGACCTGCACCGCCCATGCGTCGCGGTCGGCGGGAAGACCGGCCTGCCGGGCCAGGAACAAGGCATCCAGCGTCTCGCCCCAGACGTCGAGCTGGAACTGACCGGACGCGGCGTTGCCGGTGCGGACCGGACTGCTACCTTCATAGCCGGACAGCCAGGGCAGCTCGACCTCGGGAAGCCGGCGCGCGCCGTCGATGCTGTACAGGATCTGCAGTGTCTCCGGCTGGCCCGCTATGGAGCGCAGCAGCCAGTCGCGCCACGCGCTGGCTTCGGATTTGAAACCGGCCGCGAGAAGCGCCTGCAGCGTGTAGGTGGCGTCGCGTAGCCAGCAGTAGCGGTAATCCCAGTTGCGGACCCCGCCGATCTCCTCCGGCAGCGAGGTGGTCGCGGCCGCGACGATGCCGCCCGTCGGTTCGTAGGTCAGGGCCTTCAGGGTGATGAGCGACCGGTCGACGGCGTCGCGGTACGGCCCGCTCTGGTACACCGCCCGGCCGGACCACTCGGTCCAGAACTCCTCCGTAGCGGAAAGTGCCTGCTCCGGGTCTACATGCGGCGTTTCAGGCTCGTGGCTGGGCGCCCACGACATGACGAACGAAAACCGATCGCCCTTACGCACGGTGAAATCGGCGAGCGTGTCCCGATGGTTGCCTCGCATAGGAACCGCGGACGTAAGCCGGACGCGGTCGGGCCCGGCGATCGCCTGGACTTGGGTGCCAAGGTGCCGAACCCACGGAACGACGCGGCCGTAGTCGAAGCGCAGGCGCAGCCTCGATCGCATCGTGACTTCGCCGCTGAGTCCCGTGGCGATGCGGATGAGGTGCGGGGTGCCCGCCCGCGGCGGCATGAAGTCGATGACCCTCACGGCGCCGTTCGCGGTTACCCAGTCCGTCTCGAGGATCAGGGTGTTACCGGCGTACCGGCGGGTCGTGCAGGTGCTCGTATCCGCTGGGGCGAGAGTCCAGTGTCCCGCGTCGTCGTTGTGCAGGAGCGCGGCGAACGCGGCCGGCGAGTCGAAACGCGGCAGGCACAGCCAGTCGACTGACCCCGCAGTGCTCACCAGGGCAGCCGTGTGCAGGTCGCCTAGCAGGGCGTAGTCTTCGATGTTCGGCATCGCGAGAGGTCCCTCTTCGGGTGTGCGGGGTGTGCGGGGCTGGCCCGGGGACGGTGCCGCACCGCGGGTGCTCATCGGACTTGCCAAACATCTGGTCTGGCCCATCGGGTACTGCCAGCGCCCGCCGGGGCCGTGAAGTCGTTCAGGGCCAGCGCTTTCTGAAAGATCGTCGGGTTCTGCTCGCGGGCTCCCGAACCGCCGGCAGTCATGAGTCCTCCCCTCCGGGGCTGCTCATCGGCCCGCTGATTGCGAGAGCCAGTGTCGCCTCGTGATCTGCGCCGCACATCGTTAGGTCAGGTAATTGCATGGTGTCGCCCAGTGCGGATCGCAAACTGCGGAAACCGGCATCGGGAACCCGCCGCCCGTTCGGGAAGAAGAAAGTCCTTTTCAGAACGGACGTGGTGCTTGTCCCCGCGTGTCTAAACGTTAGGACTGACATGCACACCGCGGCGACGTCTGTCAACGGATAGAGCTACTCCCAACCATTAGAAGTGAGTTATCCTGGCTGCCATGGCCACGAACGCGCCCTTGCTGAACGAACCGCTCCCCGTCGAGCTGATGAATACCATCTGGGCCGACCGGGACGGTGTGCACGACGCGCTGCGTGATCCTGACGGCACGCAGGCCTGGCTGAGCGCCGTCTCCCCTCGCCTCGACGTCATGATGTTGGGTAGCCCCGGCATCCTTAGCAACGCCGACCTCGACTTGCCCGGCCACCGGCTGATCGACCTGCGTGACGCGCTACGCCGCCTAGCCGCCGAGGCCACCGCTGACCCCCGCCCGGCCGCCGTCTCGGGCACCCGCGACCTGCGCGCTGCCGTCAGCGCGCTCAACGAGGCGGCCGGCGCCGCACCTCGCTGGTCGGCCCTCACCTGGGCCCCCGGCCAGGAACCCGCGCGGACCGTCCGCGCCAGCGGCCCGGTGGCCTGCGCGGCCCTGTCCGCCATCGCCGAGGAATCGATCGTGCTGTTCTGCCGCGGCGACCGGCGAAGCCTTCGCGCCTGTCTGGCCCCGGGATGCGTCCTGTACTTCGTCAAGAACCATCCCCGCCGTGAGTGGTGCTCCGCGGCCTGCGGCAACCGCGCCCGCGCCGCCCGCCACTATCAGCGCCACCGCGGGACCACCGCCTGAGCGCCCTGACCAAAACCACCACCGCGACGACATCCAGGCACGGGAGTCCCCATGAGCCGTAAGGACGCGACCGCGTACCGCCACCTCCCGGTCGGTCCCCCGGTCCTCGCTCGTCCTGGTCCGGGGGGAGTTGTCTCTCGTCCGGGACTGTTTGAGCTGCTGGGCGGGGCGGCACGGGTAACGGTGGTGTCGGCCCCGCCGGGCAGCGGCAAGACGGTGCTGCTGCGGTCCTGGATCGGCGTGGCGGGCCTGGCCGAGTGCACCGCGTGGGTGCCGGTGGAGCGCGATGAGCGGGATCCGCAGCGGTTCTGGCTGGCGGTGCTGGACGCGCTGCGCCAGACGGATCTGGGATCAGCGCTGGTACGCGAGTTGACGGCGGCGCCGGACCTGGACGGGTGGGCGATCGTGGAGCGGCTGCTGGAGGACCTGGCGCCGCTGGGGGACCGGGTCTGGCTGGTGATCGACGACGTGCACGAGCTGGGCCCGGACCAGGCGCTGCGGCAGCTGGAACTGCTGGTGATGCGGGCGCCCGAGAGGCTGCGGTTCGTGCTGGCTACCCGGCATGACCTGCGGCTGGGCCTGCACCGGTTGCGGCTGCAGGGGGAGCTGGCCGAGATCCGCGCGGATGACCTGCGGTTCACCGCGGCTGAGGCGCGGGCCCTGTTCGCCGCGGCGGGGGTGCAGCTGTCCGACCCGGCGGTGGGGATGCTGGTGGAGCGGACTGAGGGGTGGGTGGCGGGGTTGCGGCTGGCGGCGTTGTCGCTGGCTGCCCATCCGGATCCGGACCGGTTCGCGGCGGAGTTCTCCGGCACCGAACGGACGGTCGCGGAGTACCTGCTGGCCGAGGTGCTGGACCGGCAGGGCGAGCAAGTCAGGCGGCTGCTGCTGCGGACCAGCGTGCTGGAGCGGGTCAACGGCGAGCTGGCTGACCTGCTCACGGGGGGCAGCGGCGGGGAGCGGGTGCTGCAGGATCTGGAGGAGGCGAACGCGTTCGTGGTGTCGCTGGACCCGGCACGGTCGTGGTTCCGCTACCACCACCTGTTCGCCGGCCTGCTGCGGCTGCAGCTGCGGCGCACCGAGACGGTAGAGGAGGCCGCTCTGCACGAGCTGGCGGCCGGGTGGTTTGCGGGGCGCGGCCTCGCGGTGGAGGCGGTCCGGCACGCGCAGGCGGCGCGGGACTGGGGGCTGGCCGCCCGGCTGCTGGCCGACCACTGGCCGAGTCTGTACCTGGGCGGGCAGGAGGCGACCGTGCATGCGCTTATGGCCGGGTTCCCCGCCGGGACACCCGCGGCCGATGCCGAGCTGGCGGCGGTGGCCGCGGCCGACGAGCTGGCCTGCGGGTCGCTGGAGGCGGCGGAGCGGTACCTGAGGCTGGCCGAGCGGGCGGCGGCATCAGTGCCGGAGACCCGGCGCAGGCAGGCGCAAATGCTGCGGGGGGTGGTCCGGCTGCTAGTGGTCGCGCGGGGCGGGAACTTCTCGGCGCGGGCCGAGCAGGCACAGCTCTTGCTGGTGGCGACGGAGGCCCCGGAGGCGGTGCGGCCTGGCCTGGGCGACGAGCTGCGCGGGCTGGCGCTGGTCGAAATCGGCGACAGCGAGACGTGGACAGGCCGGCTCGACCAGGCCGAGTCGCACCTGGAGCAAGCGGCCGCGCTGGCGCGCCGGATCGGGCGGCCCTATCTCGAGTTCATGGGCCTGGTATACAGGGCGGAGATCGAGCTCAACCGGCCCTCTTTCCCGCGGGCGGCGGAGCTGAGCAGGCAGGCGATCGACCTGGCCGAACGGCATGGCTGGACCGACGATCTGTTCGCGGGCTTCGCCTCCATGACGCTTGGATCCGCCCTGGCCTGGCAGGGGCGGCTGGACGAGGCGGAGGCCTGGGTCCAGCGCGCCGAGCGTACTTTCAGAGCGGAAGCCAACCCGGCGGCGGCCATGGGGGGCCAGTACGTCCGCGGCCAGCTCGAGTTGGGCCGTGGCCGGGCCGCCAACGCGGTGGCCGCGTTCCGGTCCGCCCAGCGGCTCGCCGGGCCGCATCCGCTCGCCAGGCCCCTGCGGGCCTGGCTTGTGCGCGCCCTGGTGCGCGCCGGCGAGACCGACCGGGCCTTCGCCGGCCTCAGCGACCGCGACCGCGACCGCGGGGAGATGCGCATTGCCGCTGCGATGCTACGGCTCGCTCAGGACGATCCGCACGCGGCGATCGTGGCACTCGCGCCGGTCCTGGACGGCTCCGCCCGAGTAGGCTGGCGATCCTGGCTGGTGGAAGCATTCCTGCTCGAGGCGATCGCCCGGGACGCGCTCGGCGACCCGGCCGCCGGACGCGCGCTCGAACGCGCGCTCGACCTGGCCGAGCCCGACGGCGCGCTGTTGTGGTTCTTGATCCACCCCGCTCCCGGCCTGCTCGAGCGTCACGTCCGGCAGGGCACCGCACACGCGGCCCTGAGCGCCGAGATCCTCGGCCTGCTGGCCGGGAACAGGCCTGCGCCGCCCGCCGGGCCGCAGCCGCCGTCCGAACCGCTCAGCAAAAGCGAGATCCGAGTGCTGCGCTACCTGCCGACCCACCTGTCGGCGCCGCAGATCGCCAGCGAACTATCTGTCTCAACCACCACCGTCAAGACCCACCTGCGCAACCTGTACGTCAAGCTCGGCGTGCACAGCCGGGCCGAGGCGGTCGAGTCCGCTCGCGGCCTGGGCCTGCTCGCCCCGTCCGCGCATCAGCGCTGACTCACCGGTCTTCTCGCACCGCCGCTCTGCCGAATCCTTCGCAAGGCACTCCGCACTCGCGCGTGCCCCTGCGGAATGAGCCACCTTGACGATGTGGACAGCCTTGGCCGCGGGGATTCTTCCTGCCACGGGGTTCAGCCCCCGCGTAGCAGGAAGGGAGTTGCCCGGCCATGAGCCCTGTTTCGCGTGGTTTTCGCGGCCGAAGCCGCATACCGGCCGGAGAAGACGCCCGGGTTCCGCCGGGTCAGCACGTGACCATGGACTATCCGGTGCTCTCCGCCGGCCCGACACCACACACGCCCCTGGCGGAGTGGACATTCTCGATCACCCAGGGCGGCAACACGCTCAGGTCCTGGACCTGGCAGGAGATGCAGGCGCTGCCGGCCGAGACCGCTACCGTGGACATCCATTGCGTCACCCGCTGGTCCAAGCTCGGCACCCGGTGGCGCGGCGTGTCGGTGGACACGCTGCTGGATCAGGTGGATGCCAGAGCCCCCTACGTGCTGGCGTTCTGCGACGGCGGCTACACCACCAACCTGCCAACCGAGGACATCACCGGCGGCAAGGCATGGGTGGCCTTCGGCTACGACGGCGGGCCGCTCAAGCCTGAGCACGGTGGGCCAGCGCGGCTGCTAGTGCCGCACCTGTACTTCTGGAAGAGCGCCAAGTGGGTACGCGGCCTGGAACTGCGCGACCACGACGCGCCCGGCTTCTGGGAAAGCTACGGCTACCACATATATGGGGACCCATGGAAGCAACAGCGGTACGCCGGCGACTGACCTGGCAGACTGCCGCCGTCACCTCCATCGCCAGGGAAACGGACGCGGTGGCCACCATCGAGCTGAAGCCGCCCGACTGGCCCGGGCATCGCGCCGGGCAGCATCTGGATGTGCGGCTGACCGCCGAAGACGGCTACGCCGCCGAGCGGTCGTACTCGATCGCCTCAGCACCCGGCGAGCCGTTGGCCATCACCGTGCAGCGGCTCGAGAACGGCGAGGTGTCGCCGTACCTTACCGAGGAACTGCGAGTTGGCGACGTACTGGAGTTGCGCGGTCCGATCGGCGGGTACTTCGTGTGGGAACCTTCAGACGATAGCCCGCTGATGCTGATCGCAGGCGGGTCGGGCGTCGTTCCGCTGCGCTCCATGCTACGGCACCGCCTGCGCACCGGCAGTGATGTCCCGGCCCGCCTGCTGTACTCATCCCGCACGCTGCCCGACGTGATCTACCGCGGCGAACTTGACCAATACCGTGACGGCGTGCGGGTGATCTGGACGCTCACCAGCAGTCAGCCTCCCGGCTGGACCGGTTACTCCGGCCGAGTGAACGCCGCGATGCTGACAGAAACCGCCTGGCCAGCCAGCCAGCATCCGCTCGCGTTCATTTGCGGTCCCACCAGCTTCGTCGAGGCGGTCGCCGGGGACCTCATTGAACTCGGCTATCCACCGGAACGCGTCAAGACCGAGCGGTTCGGCGGGACCTGACGAGACCAATGGCACCGCGCCATCAGCCGTCCGCGGAGCCGCGCTTTCACAAGCCAGCACCCCGCAGGTGCGCTGGATCCTGCTGGCTTCATGCCGATAGGAGCTGCCCATGTCCTTGCTACGGCCGGGGAGAACCGGATGAACGTCAACTGGGAGCACGTGACCAAGACCGATGTGTTGCGTGCCCTGCAGGAGTACGACCGGCTGGGACCGGAAGCGTTCTTCTCGACGCACGGCTTTGCGCCGACCACGACTTATGACCTTGTTCTGGGACGGAGGTCGATATCCGCCCAAGGCAATCCTGGGCACCGCCTATCAATTCGCCACCGGGCAGCGCCTTGCCTCGGGTGACTTCGAGGGCGGGAAGGCCGGTGCCGTGAAGGTGCTCGGGAAGCTCGGCTTCGACGTCCAGCCCCGACGACGGGCCACCTAATCCGAACCCGCTATGCCCCGCCTGCTGCTCCAACTGTGCCAGGCGCCATCACCCGACGAGGAGAGGGCATGTCCCACCATTTCGACAGTCCGACGGCGATCGAGGATGGTCGGCTCAACCTGCTGGACGTGTACGTGTTTCCGGAGGCGCCGGGCACATCGACGCTGGTGCTCACCGTCAACCCGGACTCCGGGCGGTCCTCCCCGACCACGTTCCGGGCGGACGCCCTATACGAGTTGGTCATCGCCAGCGATGGCGGCACAGACGAAGACCGAGCGTTCCGGATGAGCTTCAGCGAGCCGGACGCTGACGGGGACCAGGAGATGCGGGTCAGCTACGCCGCCGGCGGGCCGAGTCGGCCTGGTCCGGAGGGCACCGAACTCGGCGTCGGCCGTACCGGGGAAGCCTTCGCGCTTGACAATGGCGGAACGGCGTGGTTCGGCCCGGCGGGCGACCCGTTCTGGGGCGACGCCCCCGCGCTGTTCGCGTTCACTCAGGGCCTGGCCAAGAACCAGTACCATCCCGAGTTGTTCACCGCGACCCCCGGCAACCTGCTGGCCGGCCGGAACGTCACCGCCATCGCCCTTCGGGTCCCGGACGTCACGTTCGGCGGCACCGACGTCGCCATGTGGGCCCGGATCAGCCTGTACGGGCACGGTCCCCAGCGGCAGGTAAGCCGAGCGGCCAATCCGATGTTGCGGGCGTTGTTCTTCCCGCAGCCTGGCGCGGACACCGAGGCGCTCAACGCCGGCGCGCGGCCGGCGATGTCGCAACGTTCGGCGGGGCCGTGCGGCGGACTGCGGCGCAGGTAGCGAAACTGAGTCGTGCCACCAACCCCGACGAGCACGCTGCGACGGTGGTCGCTGCGTTCCTTCCCGATCTGCTGCGCTACCAGCCCGGCCAGCCGGCGCGCTTCGCGCCCGGCACGGGTAACGGCCGCGGCCTTCACGACGACGCGTTCGGAACCACGCTGTCGCTGCTGGTCGGCGACCAACTCGGCGTAACCACCTCGCCCAACGCGGTGGTGCCAGGATTCCCGCACCTGGCTCCGGCCCGATACGAGGACATCCCGGCGCTTGCAGACCTGCTCGGGCTGCGCGAACACGCCCCGCAACAACCGACCGGCTGACATAGTGCACACCCGGGCGGCTCCGGTGACCCAAAGCCGGGCTGGGCGATCATCTAGCGTTGTTCCCGCTGGATCTGGCACAAGCGGTGATGCTGACGCGCTAGCGGCGTGGGCGGACAATCTCGGCCGCCGCCGGAGAGGGACGTATCGCCGCGGGTGCCTGCGGTTCGCGTTTTACGGGCGGGTGTCGACCGAGGACTGGCAGGAGCCGGAGACGTCGCGGATGCGGCAGCTGCAGCAGGCGGCGATGCTGGTTGCCGGGCACGGCACGATCGTGGCCGAGTTCTTCGATGCCGGGGAAAGCCGGACGTTGCCTTGGGCGCGGCGCCCGCAGGCCGCCGCGCTGGTGGCCGCCCTGGCCGATCCGGGCCGGGGATGGGACGCGATCGTGATCGGGGAATACGAGCGGGCGTTCTACGCCAGCCAGTACGCGTCGATGGCCCCGCTGTTCGAGCACTACGGCATCTCGCTGTGGCTACCGGAAGTAGGCGGGCGGGTCGACTGGCACGCCGAGGACCACGAGCAGACCATGCTGGCACTGGGATTGTCGTCCAAGCGGGAGATCACCCGCACCAGGATCCGGGTCCGTACCGCGATGGCAGCCCAGACCCTGGAACAGGGCCGGTATCTCGGGGGCCGGCCGCCGTACGGGTACCGGCTCGCGGATGCAGGGCCGCATCCGAACAAAGCGCACGCGGCGTGGGGCCGGCGGGCGCACCGGCTGGAACCCGACCCGGCCACAGCGCCGGTGGTGCGGTGGATGTTCGCACAGCGGCTGGCCGGCCACAGCGTCGCCCGGATCACCCGGGCGCTGAACGACGCCGGGGTGCCGTGCCCATCAGCGGCAGACCCGGGACGGAACCCGCACCGGACCGGGACCGCGTGGACGCTGAGGACGGTGGCGGCCATCCTGGCCAACCCGCGGTACACGGGCCGCCAGGTGTGGAACCGGCAGCCGTAACAGTACACAGCGTCGGAGACACGGCGACACGCCAGAATTTTCCTGGCTACACTCTGTAGCCGCAGAGAGGCTCGCGTGCCTAGTCAGGCACGAGATTCCTACTCGGAAGCCCCGTAACTTCGGGTTAAAGATCCGGCTCAATTGGGTGCCGTTCGCCTGGTTCACCGCCGGGTCTTGCTGGTCGGGCTCAGCGGGGCTGGACGCGAGCCCAGAGGTCGTTGAAGGAGATGCTGTCGTAGAACGCGGTGCCGTCGATGACCTTGCCGTCAGCGAGTTTCATGATCCAGGCGTAGCTGTTCTGGTAGGGCTGGCCGTCGCTGGCGATCCCGCGGCCGTCCCAGATGACGATGACGGTGTTGTCGTCGGCGTAGACCGCGCGGATCGTGACCGGGCGGAATGGCTCTGACACTGTGAACCGGGCGCCGAACGGGGCCAGGACCTCATCGATGAACTGCTGCTTGCTGCGGTACTGCTTGGATGCGGCCGAGTGTCCCTCGATGCGCCAGACCATGCCGGGGGCGAACACGCCGGTGATGGCACCGGTTCCCTGCCGCCAGGCATCGAAGGCCTGGCGGATGATCTCCCGGTTGGTTTCCGTGCGCGTGGCCGAGTTCTCCGTCATCTGGTTCCTCCGTCCGGGAATGGCCGTGGTTGTTACCGGCTGGTGAGCGCGTCGGTGAGCGGATCGATGCCGGCCAGGTTGGCGGCCAGTTCGTCGCTGAGCTGATACCGGGCGGCGAGCCATGCGGGCGCGGAGTAGGAGACCTTCGCCTGCCCGTCGTCATCCCAGATCAGCACCTTCAGGGGCAGGTCGAGGGCGGCCAGCGGCGCGGCTGCCATCACCGGGGTGCCCGCGGCAGGGCTGCCGAAGATCACGAGCGTGGTTTCCCGCAGCTGCAGACCGGCCTGGGCCGCCTCGGCGCTCTGGTCGATCACGGCGAACAGCCGCATGCCCTTCGCAGCGATCATGCTGGTCAGGCGCGAGAAAGTCTCATTGACCGGCCGGGGGCTGAGCTTGGTGATGATGCCTGACTGGCCTGCTGAATCGTCATAGGTCATAGTGATCTCCTATCTGCTGTCCCGGCCGGACTTGGCAACTACGAACCCGAGCCCGGCGTAGGCAAGAGCGGTGCGCAGCCAGGCCAGCAGCGTGCGGTTGCTGGCCAGCGGGTCCGCATTCTCGCGCCGTTGTCCTGCATTCAGCAGCTCCTTCGATCCGCCGTGTGATCAAGACGACATCGCTGACGGGGGTCACTGGTCGGGAATCCAGCTGCCGTGGAAGCCGAGCGGGATCCGGGCGGGCAGGTGGACGCGTGCCACTGGCTGGCCGGTGAAGTCTTGTGCGGCGAGGATGACCAGGTTGGCGGCGCCGCGGTCGGGGTTGTGGACGAAGGCCATGACGTAGCCGTCGTCCTCGGTGGCGTCGGGTGCGGCCGGGGCGAAGACCGCCTCGCCGGCGGTGGCGTTGCTGCCGAACTGATGCGCCTGCACGGTGCCGGCGGCCAGGTCGTGTTTGAGCAGGGCGTTGGTGAACGCGTCGTCGGCGAACTCGCCGCCGGGTGAGACGGTGGCCCGGCCGACGGCGCCGATGACGGCGCTGTAGCCGTAGCGGTGCGGCTGGGAGATGGCCCGGTCATCGATGCGGGGGAATTCCTGGGGGCGGTCATCAAGGCGCTGCTGGGTGACTTTCCCGGCGGCCGGGTCGATGATCCACCGGTCCAGCGTCAGGGGGCCGTGCCCCGATAGCGTGGAGACATCGTAGGCGCCTTCGTAGCGGACCAGGTCGGCCACGACCCGGCCGCCGTCGTCATAGGCGTTGAGGGTGTGAAAGACCCAGCAGGGGTCCACCTCGAACCAGCGGACGCCAGCTGCAGGGTCATCGCGGGGCAGCAGGCCGACCCGGGCCTGGTGCGCCGGGTTCCAGGTGTAGGGCAGCTTCAGCCCGGCCGATACCGCGTCCATGCTGAAGGTGACCGGCAGGTCGAGCAGGACCACGTAGCTGGCGGTCAGCGCGAAGTCGTGCATCATCGGCCCGCCGGGGACGGGGATGTCCGTGGTGCGGCTCACCTGGCCGTCGGTGCCGATGACGACGTGCTGGACATGGTCCCAGGCCCAGAAGTAAGCGATGGCGTGCAACTCCCCTGTGCGGCGGTCGAGCTTGGTATGCGCGGCGAAGCCGCCGCGCAGCGTCCCGCCGAAGTCGCACGGCCCGAGCGTGTCCAGCTCACCGGACAGCTCGTAGGGCAGCGGGCCGGCCTCCACCGTGGCCAGCAAGCGCCCGGCGTGGGCGATGATGTGGGTGTTCGCGGCGAAGTCCATGTCCGCGTGCACCGGCCCGGCCGGCCATGTCTCGCCCAGCGCCTCGGCCAGCTGGCGGGAGCGGACCCAGCGGTTGCGGTACCACTCGGCCTTGCCATCGGCCAGCCGCACGCCGTGCACCATGCCCGGGCCCAGGAACCAGTGCCCCTCCCAGAACCGGTAACCGGGATCCTCCAGGCCCAGCGGGTTGGGCCCGTTGCGCAGATAGCGCCCGGACAGCCCGGCCGGCACGCTGCCGGTCACCGGCAGGTCGAACGCGGTGATCTCCTCCTCAACAGGCGCAAACGGGCCGTGCAGGAAGCGGTTCTGATCAGCCATTGCTAGTTCCCTTCGGGTTAGCGGACGCCAGCTGGCATCCCGTTCGGGCGGGTCTGCCGGGCAGAGATCCTGCGGTCAGCATGCTTCGACGCCGGATCTGCTCACGGCAGCCTCCTAATGACTTGGCGAATCCCGATTCGGCTCACCATGGCACGCGGGCTGGCGCTCCGTCTTCACCCCAGGCACCCATTTCCACTACCTGCTAGCTGGAAGACCGACCCATCCGCCGGCTCCCTGCCGCCAAGGCCTCGGCGACCAGGGACGGCTTGCCGATACCGGGCTCGCCCTCAACCCAGACCACCGCTCCCTCACCACGGCGGACGGCCTCGAATCCAACACCGAGGATCGCCAGCCCTGGTGCGCGCCCCACCCAGTCCGGCGGCCGGTCAATAGGCCGTGCCGGCCACCGTGATCGCGTCCTGGGGGCCGTGCCGGATCAGGGCCGCGAAGTCAGCCTCGAGCAGCCGGCCGACCTCCGCGGAGACCGCGGTAAATACCTCTTCTGGAGGCGCCCCCCTCGCGATCAGCGTAGCCACTCGCCGCAGCGCAGCCTGCTCCCCTGCGATCTGGCCGCCTGATCGGGTGGTCAACAGGCCTCCGCCCCGGCGGCAGCGATGCCGCCTGCTCGCCAAACGCCCAGCTTGCTCGCTGCGAGCTGGCCAATCAAGACGTGCGCCTTCGCCGACCTGGTACGCAATTGGGGGTTGGTGTGCCGGCATCACGCGGTTCTGATGATCTGGGCGGCGGGCGGACGATAATCGTGAGGGTGAGCGACGAACGGACTCGCGTGGTGGTGGCCGACGATGACATCCTGCTCCGCGAGGGTCTGGCCAGCCTGCTGGAGCGCTCCGGCTTCGACGTCGCAGGACAGGCGGGCGATGCGGGGCAGCTCGTGGCTATGGTCCGGGAGCTGCGGCCGGAGCTGGTCATCGTGGATATCCGGATGCCGCCCGGCCACTCGACCGAGGGTCTCGACGCGGCCCGGGAGATCCGCGCGCAGTTCCCAGACACCGCCATCCTGGTGCTGTCGGCCCACGTCGAGGTCGAGCACGCGATGGACCTGCTGGCCAGCGGGCAGCGGACCGGTTACCTGCTGAAGAGCCGGGTCGTCAACGTGACCGACTTTATCGAGACGCTCCGGCGTGTCGTCCGGGGTGGTTCAGTCATCGATTCCGAACTGGTCAAGGAACTCGTCGCGGCCCGCCGGGTAGAGGATCCGCTCGACGTGCTGTCCTCCCGCGAACGCGAGGTGCTCGCCCTGATGGCCGAGGGCCGCTCCAACAGCGGCATCGCGCGGGAGCTGTGGGTGACCGAGGGAACGGTCGAGAAGCACGTGCGGAGCATCCTGATGAAGCTGCACCTGCCGGACGCCGACGACATGCACCGCCGGGTGCTCGCCGTGCTCACCTTCCTCGGCGCCCAGTAGCGGGGCTCACCGGCCTAGGATCCGCTGGATGCCCGCCGCCGACAGCTCCGTCTTCGGCAGGAAACCCGCGGCCGGGCTCTCCGCGACCAGGTCCGCGTAATCGGATTCGGCCGACGTGGAGATCATGATTACCGCCATGGCGGCCCCGTCGCCGTTGCTCTCGGCCAGGCGGCGGGCTAGGTCGAAGCCGTTCTCATCGCCGAGCGAGATATCCACCAGAACGACATCCGGCCCGAGCGCGGCGGCCAGCCGGAGCGCCTCGGCGCTGGTAGAGGCGGTGCCGACGACCGTCACGCCCTGCCGGCCGAGCAGCGTCCGCGCGCTGGAGAGGAAGGCAGCGTTGTCGTCTACCAGCAGGCAGCGCATCAGCACGAGATTAGCGTGGCAGTCCGGCGGCGCCTGCGCATTGCGGGTAGCCGGAATATGTGCTGTGTACCCACAACGGCCCGGTCAGCGGATGCCCGGCCAGCGCCGGGCATCTCGGGCCGCGCAGTGGTCACTGACCACCCGGGCCGCCAGCGCGTCGAACGCGGCGAGTTCGTCATGGAGCTTTGCGGACCTCGTGCTCCCCCAGGCCGGCGAGGTGAATCGGTAATGGGTGATCGCCGTGAGCATGAGGAACCGGGCGTGGGCCGGGTTCAGGCCCCCGTTCATCCAGTCGGTACGCTCCATGCCGGTCTCCTGTTTCCTGCGGCTATGTGGAACGCTCCGGTCGGCTCGGGTCACTCGGCCGGGGCGCTGAGCACAAGGGTCGCTCCGGCCGCCGGGTGGCGCATCGCGGCCAGCGCCCGTCGTTGGCTGGTGCTGGCTTTACTGCCGGCATTCCGGCTGGCAGGCACCGGCCGGTTACCGCCAGCCGGTAGGGCCGGTGGGTGCTGGTGGCGATGATTCCCAGCGGGGAACTCAGGATAGTCGTGGCCATGGGATGTATCCATCGGCTTGGGTCCTGCTTCCGGTGCCCGCGGAGAACCATCAGCAGGCTGACAAGGCAGTGTTCACCGGCCGGCGGCTACCGTCTCTCGACTCCGCCGGAACGGTCGGCCCGTTAGCTTTCAGGAGCATGCCATGAGCATCACCGATTACGTCATAGACATCCTGCTCATCCTGGTCATCTTCCGCCAGGTGCGCCCGCACCAGCTCACCCCCCGCGCGGCGCTGCTGCCGCTGGTCCTGCTCGCCGTCGCGGGCATCATTTACCTGCGGCCGTTCACGCTCGGCGGCAACGACCTGGCCCTCATCCTCATCCTGGCCGCCGTCGGCGTTGTCCTGGGCGTGCTCAGCGGCCTGGCCGACCGCATCTGGTTCGATCAGGAGCAGCGGCTGATGTTCCGGGCGGGCGTCATCTCGGTCATCACGTGGGTGGCCGGCATGGGGTTCCGGTTCGGGTTCGCCTATTACGCCTACCATGGCGGCGGTCCCGCCGTCGCGAGCTTCTCGGTCCGTCATGACATCGCCGGCGCCGGCATCTGGACGGCCGCGCTGGTCCTGATGGCCTTCGGTCAGGTGCTGGCCCGGGTGGGCGTCCTGCAGATCCGCCGGGTCCACGTGGTCCACCAGCCGCCCGCCTCCCCGCCGCAGCCGATCGCCACGCCGGAGTGGGACGCCAGCCGTGCCGCCCGCTGATACGACCCGCCTCGTGACTCAGCGATCACGTACTGACGAGTTGTCAGGACAGGGGTTATGAACGTTGACATCACAGCCGACGTGCTGCTGATAGCCGCCGCGGTGGTCTGGGTCCTGGCCCGGCAGATACGGCTGGCCCGGGTCAAGCCGCGGCTGCTGCTGCTGGCGCCGCTGGTCCTGGCCTACTTCGGGATCCGCAGTATGCCCGCCTCGACCTGGCACGTGCCCGCCGATCTCGGGCTGCTCGCGGTCAGCGCGGCGGTGTCGGTGGGACTGGGCGTGTGGCGCGGCCAGACCATCAAAGTGTGGCGGGACGCCGACGGCACCTGGTGGCGCCAGGGATCGGTGCGCACGCTGGCCCTGTGGGGGCGCGCTGATCGTGGCGCGCGGCCTGCTGTACGGCCTCGATGCCGCCCTCGGCCACCGTGACGCCTCGGGCCTGGGAGCGGTGCTGGTCACGCTGGCGCTGAGCTTCGCGGCGCAGAACGCCGTCACGGCGGTGCGGATGAACGCCGCGCCGCCGCTTGCCGCAGGCGGGCCGGTGAGTGGGAGGCCCCGTTAATTCGTCGGGGTCTTGGGGTTCGGCGTCGGCCAGGTGGACGGTGCAGGCGGTGTCGAGGGCTTCTTGCGGGGTGCCGGTCGGGAGTCCGGTGCGCAGGACGGCGTCTTCGTAGCGGTCGCGGGCGGCGGAATAGATCGCGAAGCCGAAGGAGTGGGCGGAGCCGCCGTAGCGGAGCCGGAACAGCGGGATCTGCTCGCCGGTGCGGAGCACGCCGGTGATGTAGGCGAAGCTGCCGTGGTACCTGGCGCGGATTCTGGCCAGCTGCGGCCAGTTCTTCTCGGCGTGATCCAGCAGCCGCACGGTGATCGAGCTGCGGGTCGATTCCGGGATGGCGGGCATGTGCCCCATCATGCCGCGCGAGGGTGTCCGGGCCGGTTAGGATCCCGTGCCCGGGAGCGGATTACATCGCCGTAATCTGCCTCGGAGCTGCCATGCCGCTGCCCGTCGCTGTGCCGGTCGTGCTGAGCGCCGGCGAGCGCATCACCTTGAATAACCGCGTCCGGGGGGCGAAGACGGCGCACCGGGACCGGCTGCGGGCGCAGATCGTGCTGGCTGCCGCGCGCGGCCGGGACAACGCCCGGATCGCCCGTGACCTGGGCATCAGCCAGGACACGGTACGTAAGTGGCGGGGCCGGTTCGCCGCCCGCGGCCTGGCCGGGCTGGCTGATCTGCCTCGCTCGGGGCGGCCGCGGCGGATCAGCGAGCTGACCCGGGCCACAGTCGTCGCGCTGGCCTGCCAGCTGCCCGCCGCGACCGGGGTGCCGCTGTCGCGCTGGACCGGTCCGGAACTGCAGGCCGAGATCGCCAAGGCCGGGCTGGCCCGCCAGCTCTCGGTGTCTTCGGTGCTGCGGATCCTGGCTGAGCACCCGGTCAAGCCGTGGCAGTACCAGTCGTGGATCAGTCCGCGCGACCCGGACTTCGCCGCCAGGGCATCGGTCATCCTCGACCTGTACCAGGGGTTTTACCAAGGCAAGCGGCTGCGGCGCGGTGACCGCATCCTGTCCGTGGACGCCAAGCCGTCCATCCAGGCCCGCGGCCGCTGCCGCCCCACCCGCCCGGCCGGGCCCGGCAAGCCCGTGCGGGTCGAGCACGAATACGTCCGGCACGGTGCCCTCGCCCTGCTGGCCGCGCTCGACGTGCACACCGGGACAGTGTTCGCCGCCACCCCGGCCACCACCGGCATTGCCCCGTTCATGGACCTCATCGGCCAGGTCATGAGCCCGCCGGAGTACAAGGACGCGCCCCGGGTGTTCGTCATCGTGGACAACGGCTCAGACCACCGCGGCCAGGCCGCCGTCCAGCGGCTGCAGGACGCCTGGCCGAACGCCATCATGATCCACACCCCGGTCCACGCCTCCTGGCTGAACCAAGCGGAAATCTTCTTCTCCATCACCCAGAAGAAAGTCATCTCGCCCAACGACTTTGCCAGCCTGGATGAACTCGCCAGCACCCTGCTCGCGTTCGCGGACCGCTACAACCAGACCGCCCGCCCGTTCAACTGGAAATTCACCGCCGCGGACCTGACCCGGCTCCTCCACCGGATCAGCGCCCGCAAGCACGCCGCCCCACTACCGGCCGAACTACCGCAGGCAGCCTGACGACCCCCGACGAACTTCCGGCGTCACCCACTAAGTCAGCCGCCGGCCGCGGTACGGCCATCCCGGCCCGGCCCGGCGCTCACGATCACCTTCATGCCCGTCGGCACGAACGCATCGAGGCCCGCCGGCTGCAACGACGAGAGCGCCGGGAAGCGCGGGGCTGGGGATAACGCGATACGGACAGCACATCGGCCGAGCCGGGACGCAGTACTCGTCCGGTTGCCCATGAGCACCGATTGGAGTCACCGATGAGCTTGCTCACTCTGTCCCGGTCATGGCCGATGCGGACAGGGCCGGAAGCTTTAGGTCCCGGCTAGATCGGGATGTCGATGAGCAGCGTGGTGCCGCCGCCGGCCGGGCTGGTCACGTCGAGCGTGCCTCCGACCGCCTCGATGCGGTCGCGGAGCCCTGTCAGCCCGGATCCCTTGGCAGGGTCGGCTCCGCCGATCCCGTCGTCGCGGATCGCCAGCCGCAGCGCCGTGTCCGGCGTATCGAGTTCGACGTGCACGGCGGAAGCGTGCGCGTGCTTGGCCGCGTTGGCCAGCGCTTCGGACACCGCGTAGTACGCCGCGACCTCGACCGGCCGGGGCAGCCGCGGCCCGGTGCGCAGATCCAGCTCCACCGGCACCGCGGACCGGCGCGCCAGCATCTTCAGTGCGGCCTGCAGGCCCCGCTCCGACAAGATCGCGGGGTGAATCCCGTGGGATATCTCCCGCACCTGTTCAAACACGCCGGTGACCCGCTCGGCGATGCGCGCCAGCCCGCCGTCCAGCTCGCCGAGCTGCGGGGGCACCGCCGCCTGCACCGCCCGCAGGTCCAGCAGCACCGACACCAGCTGCTGCTGGGTGCCGTCGTGCAGGTCACGCTCGATCCGCCGCCGCGCCTCGTCGGCAGCGGCGACGATCCGCGCGCGGGAGGCCAGCAGCTCCGCCCGGCTGTCAGCGTTCGCGATCGCCGTGGCCACCAGCTCGGTGAACGAGACCAGGCGCTCCTCGGCGTCCGGCGGCAACGGCTCCTCCAAGGTCGAGCCGGCGACGATCGCGCCCCAAAGGCGGCCCTCGACGATGACCGGTACGGCGACCGCGGAGCTCATGCCCGCCTCGCGAGAGGCAGCACCGATCGGGCCAGAGGTATCGACGTAGCGGTCGATCCGGGCCGGACGGCCGGTATCGAACACCAGGGTGGCTAGGTTCTTCCCTCCGAGCGTCTGCCGGCTGCCAACGGAAAAGTGCTCGCCCGCACTGCCCAGGACAGCGAGGTAGGTGAGCACACCGCCGGGCTCGTAGCGGCACATGCTGGCCACGTCCACCGGAAGCAGCTGCCTGATCTCCCCGGCGACCGCCGCGAATACCATGTCCGGCGACGTCCCGCCCGCGACGAGCGTCGCGACGCGCCGCAACGCGGCCTGCTCCTCGGCCAGCCGGGCCAGGGCGGCGCGGCTCTCGGCGTTGGCGATCGCGGTCGCCACGAGTTCGGTGAACGACGCCAGTCGCGCCTCGGTGTCCGCCGGTAGCGGCGCCAGGGTCGAGCCGGCGGCGATCACGCCCCACAGGCTGCCGTCGACGATAATCGGCGACCCGACCGACGATTGGAGGCCGGCCTCGCGGGAAACTGCACCGATCGGGCCCGAGGAGCTGCCGGCATAGCCGTCGACCCGGGCCGGACGGCCGGTCTCGAAGACCAGCGTGCCCACGTTGCGTCCTCCAAGCGCCAATCGGTAGCCGACGGGAAAGTGGCTGGCTCGCTTGCCCCACCTGGCGGCGAAGGTGAGCACACCCTCTTCCTGGTAGTGGCTCATGCTCACCACATCGACCGGAAGCAGTCGCCCGACCTCCTCGATGACCGCCGCGAACACTTGCTCCGGTGCCGTCCCGCGTGCCACCAGCGTCGCGACCCGGCGCAACGCCGCCTGCTCTTCAGCAAGCTGACGCAGCCGCGCCTGATCGGGTGGATCATGGCCCAGCTCCCGGCCGACGGCACCGGCGCCGCCATCTAGCTCGTTCACACGCCCGACGGTAACCCGGAGCCTGACGGGCGGCAACGTTCGCGCCGCAGCCCGCGGCCCGCGGCCGACCCGGGAAACGCACGTTCGACCTGGCGCGGTCATTCACTCGCGAGTCCGCAGGACGCCCGCGCCTCGATGGCGGCTCGTCTGCGCCTGGCGACGATTTGGGGCGCTCCTCGGGAGCGATGAGGGCAATCCGGTTATTGTCGTGCCGTGCCGCGGATCAGCGCATTCTACGGAGTGGTGATCTACATGTACTGGAACGAGCGGGACCACCCAGTGGTGCACTTTCATGCGTACCATGCCGGGCGCCGCGCCTCGGTCTCGATGAACGGAGACGTGCTTGCCGGCAGCCTGGAACCTCGGGCGCTTCAGTTCGTCAGGGAGTGGGCCAGCCTGCGGAGGGAGGAGATTCTGGCGAACTGGGAGCGGGCCAGGCGGAACGAGCCTCTGCTCGGGATCGAGCCGCTGCCGTAGGATTGTGGGTGTGAGTGAGAACTACCTGCCGGTCGTGGTAGGTGTCGCCGTGGTCGGCGACCAGGTGCTCCGGCTGCTGTTCAGCGACGCCACAGCCGGCGATGTCGACTTCTCGGCTGAGCCATGGACGGGCGTCCTGGAGCCGCTGGATGACCCGGCCTACTTCGCCCAGGTCCGGGTGGACCCGGAGGCGGGAACTATCGCCTGGCCCGGCGGTATCGACCTCGCACCAGAACCCCTCTATGAGCAGGCGAAGGCCCATCCGCTCGTCGCCGCCTGACACACCCCAGATCCGGCGCTGAACCCAGCAGGCGTTCAGCTTAACGGCAGTTAACAGCATCTTTTTCGAAAAAGTGTCCGAGGGGGGACTTGAACCCCCATGCCCTTAACGGGCACTAGCACCTCAAGCTAGCGCGTCTGCCTATTCCGCCACCCGGACGCTCGACGGTGTGGTACGCCGGCTGGCTTACCTTAGCAAACCGAGGGGCCTCAGGCGAAGTGGCTGGGGCGGCGAATCTGCGGGCCCGGGGTGGGGCGGCCAGGCGGTGCGCCCGGGCGCCCCGGCAGCCGGAGTGGGACGATGGAGCGGTGACAGCGAACCAGGTGACCGCGCAGGACGAGGTCGTGGACATATGCCGGGACCTCATCAGGATCGACACGTCGAACCCGGGGGATCATTCGGGTCCGGGGGAGCGGCTGGCCGCGGAGCACGTGGCGGGGCTCTTGTCCGAGGCCGGGCTCGACCCCGTGATCCTGGAGTCGCACCCGAAGCGCGCGAGCGTGGTGGCGCGGATCAGCGGCCGCGACGCCGAACGGCCGGGCTTGCTCGTCCACGGTCACCTCGACGTGGTCCCGGCCAACGCGCCGGACTGGCGGCACGACCCGTTCGCCGCGGACGTCGCCGACGGGTGCGTGTGGGGGCGTGGCGCGATCGACATGAAGGACATGGACGCGATGATCCTCGCCGTGGTGCGGCAGCGGCAGCGCGAAGGCCGCCCGCCGGCCCGCGACGTCGTGCTGGCGTTCACCGCGGATGAGGAGGCGGGCGGGACCTGGGGGGCCCGGTGGCTGGTGGACAGCCACGCGGGCTTGTTCGACGGCGTCACCGAGGCGGTGGGCGAGGTCGGCGGGTTCAGCCTGACCCTCGCCGGGCAGCGGCTCTACCTGCTGCAGACCGCGGAGAAGGGGATGGCCTGGATGCGGCTGACGGCGCGCGGCACGGCCGGGCACGGCTCGATGATCCAGCCGGACAACGCGGTGACCACGCTGGCCGAGGCGATCGCCAGGCTGGGGCGGCACGACTGGCCGACGCGGCTGATCCCTTCGGCCCGGGCGTTCCTCGAGGGAGTCTGCGAGGCGCTCGGCATCGAGTTCGCCGAGGACGATCCGGGGCTGGCGCTCGGCAAGATCGGCGCGATCTCCCGCTTCATCGGCGCGACGCTGAGGAACACGGTGAATCCGACCGTTCTCCGCGCCGGGTACAAGGTCAACGTGGTGCCGCAGACCGCGGAGGCCGAAATCGACGGGCGCTTCCTTCCCGGGCATGAGGAGGAGTTCTTTGCCGAACTGGACCGCGTCCTAGGCCCGGGCGTGACCCGCGAGTTCATCCACACCGACATCGCCCTGGAGACGACGCCGGACGGCGACCTGTACGCCGCGATGACCAGCGCGCTGACCGGGGAAGACCCGGGTGCCCGGGTCCTTCCTTACTGCATGTCCGGTGGCACCGACGCCAAGTCGTTCAGCCGGCTCGGCATGCGCTGCTTCGGGTTCACCCCGCTGCGGCTCTCGCCGGATCTGGACTTCTCGGGCATGTTCCACGGGATCGATGAGAGAGTCCCGGTCGACGGCTTGCGATTCGGCACGAGGGTCCTTGACAGGTTTCTCGATCTCTGCTGACGCTTGACCGCGATGGTCGGCTTTCCGCAGGTAGGAGCCGTGTCCGATCCGACATGTCGCCGGATGAGTTCACAGCGTGCGGACTGGGCGTATGATCCGCCTTCGTAGGGTAGCCTTCCTGCTGCCGTCCGCGTTGAGCCGGAGCCTGGACAGTTCCCAGTCCCCGTACTCGGCGTGCTCGGCTAGGATCCGCCTCGCGGTGTCGCGAGCGTCTCGGGACATTCCGCGCGGCAGGTAGACAACGAGGTAGGCATACTCGGCCATCGGTCCTATTCTGCTTGAGTTCACCGGTGGTTCAACCTGCGGTGGCAGAATGTCCGGCTTGTTCCGCGAACGGGAGGGAACACGCCGAACCGGGCCGAAGGTTACAGCTGAAGGGTGGCGTCTGACCGGCGGTACCGTGAGACGGTTATGACGCGAAGGCGAGGACGGGAAGAGCGTGCCAGCAAGGACAACGGCGGCAAAGGCGAAGACGGGGACCGGTCCCCGGGCCACGGGGGCGAAGACCGGCGGTGCGAAGGCGAGAGCCGGATCGGGTGACGGCCATGGCACCACGCTGGTCATCGTCGAGTCCCCGTCCAAGGCCAGGACCATCGCCGGGTACCTCGGCCGCGGCTACGTGGTGGAGTCCAGCGTCGGCCACATCCGCGACATGCCCGACAGCGCGGCGGAGATCCCGGCCAAGTACCGCACCGAGCCGTGGGCCAGGCTCGGCGTCAACGTGGACGACAACTTCGCGCCGCTGTACGTCGTCCAGAGCGGCAAGCGGCAGCAGGTCTCCAAGCTCAAGAGCCTGCTGAAGGACGCGGACGAACTGCTCCTCGCGACGGACGAGGACCGCGAGGGCGAGGCCATCGCCTGGCACCTGGTCGAGGAGCTCAAGCCCAAGGTGCCGACGCACCGGATGGTCTTCCACGAGATCACGCCGGAGGCGATCTCCCGCGCCATCGCCAGCCCGCGCGAGGTCGACCAGGGCCTGGTCGACGCCTACCAGGCGCGCCGCGTGCTCGACCGGCTGTACGGGTACGAGGTCTCGCCCGTGCTGTGGAAGAAGGTCATGCCCAAGCTGTCGGCCGGGCGCGTGCAGTCGGTCGCCACGAGGCTGATCGTCGACCGGGAACGCGAGCGGATCGCGTTCCGCGCGGCCAGCTACTCCGACCTGGAAGCCGAGTTCGCCACCCGCGACCACGGCCAGCGCCAGGACGGCGAGCCCACCTCGTTCACCGCCAGCCTGGTCGCCGTGGACGGCCGCCGGGTCGCTCAGGGCCGCGACTTCTCTTCCGTCGGCGAACTGCGCACCGCCAGCGTCCTGCACCTGGACGCGCCGGCCGCGGCCGCCCTGGCGGAGCGGCTCGACGGGGCGAGCTTCTCGGTGGCCAGCGTCGAGCGCAAGCCCTACCGGCGCTCGCCGTACGCGCCGTTCCGCACCACCACCCTGCAGCAGGAGGCGTCGCGCAAGCTCGGGTTCTCCGCCAAGCACACGATGTCCACGGCGCAGCGGCTGTACGAGAACGGCTACATCACCTATATGCGCACCGACTCGGTCACGCTGTCCCGTGAGGCGATCACCGCGGCCCGCCGGCAGGCAGCCGAACTCTACGGTGCCTCCTACGTGCCCGACGCGCCCCGCCTCTACCAGAGCAAGGTCAAGAACGCCCAGGAGGCGCACGAGGCCATCCGGCCCGCCGGCGACAGCTTCCGCACCCCGGCCCAGGTGGCGCGGGACGGCCTGAGCTCTGACGAACGCCGCCTGTACGAGCTGATCTGGCAGCGCACCGTCGCCTCCCAGATGAAGGACGCCACCGGCGAGTCGATATCGGTCCGGGTGGCGGGCACGTCCAGCGCGGGCGAGCGCGCCGAGTTCGGCGCGACCGGCAAGGTGATCAGCTTCTACGGGTTCCTCAAGGCCTACGTCGAGGGCGCCGACGACCCCACCGCCGACCTCGACGACCGCGAGCGCAGGCTGCCGGCGCTCGCCGAGAACGACCCGCTCGACGTGCTCAGGCTGGCCCCCGCCGACCACTCGACCAAGCCGCCGGCCCGCTACACCGAGGCGTCGCTGGTCAAGGAGCTCGAGGACCGGGAGATCGGCCGGCCGTCCACCTACGCGACGATCATCGGCACCATCCTGGATCGCGGCTACGTGTTCAAGCGGGGTCCGGCGCTCGTCCCCTCGTTTCTCGCCTTCGCCGTCGTCACCCTCCTGGAACGGCACTTCGGCCAGCTCGTGGACTACGAGTTCACCGCCCGGATGGAAGACGTCCTGGACGAGATCGCCAGGGGCGAGGCCGAGCGGGTGCCGTGGCTGCGCAGGTTCTACTTCGGCACCGACGGCGACGGCGCCGGCCAGGAACGGGGGCTGAAGTCGCTGGTCGGCGACATCGGCGACATCGACGCGCGGGAGGTCAGCTCGTTCCCGCTGGCCGGCACCGACATCGTGGTCAGGGTCGGCCGGTACGGCCCCTACCTGGAGCGCGACGGGCAGCGGGTGAACGTCCCCGAGGACATTGCACCGGACGAGCTGACCGTAGAAAAGGCAGAAGAGCTCTTTAATACGCCGAACGGCGGCCGGGTCCTCGGCAGCGACCCGCTCACCGGCCAGGTGGTAGTCGCCAAGGCCGGGCGGTTCGGGCCCTACGTGACCGAGCAGCCCGCCGACGATGCGCCCGCCCTGGCCAAGCCCAGGTCCGCGTCCCTGCTGAAGTCCATGTCGCTGGACACGGTCACGCTGGAGGACGCGCTGCGGTTGCTCACCCTGCCGCGGGTGCTCGGCGAGCTGGACGGCGAGCAGGTCACCGCGCAGAACGGCAGGTACGGGCCCTACGTCAAGAAGGGCTCGGACAGCCGGTCCATTGAATCGGAAGACCGGCTGTTCACCATGACCCTGGCCGAAGCCAAGGAGCTGTTCTCCCAGCCGAAGACCCGAGGCCGGCGCTCCGGGGCCGCGGCACCGCCGCTGCGCGAGCTCGGCGAGGATCCGGCGACCGGCAAGCCGATGGTGATCAGGGAGGGCCGGTTCGGCCCCTACGTCACCGACGGGGAGACCAACGCCTCGCTCCGCAAGGGCGATGACGTGGCCTCGATCACCGTCGTCCGGGCCGCTGAGCTCCTCGCCGACCGGCGCGCCGCACCACCGGCTCCGCGCCGACGGGTAGCCACGACACGGCGGAAGACGGGCACCACCGCTCGTTCGGCCCCTAAGAGATCTTGATTATTCAAGAACCCCGCTGGTGGTCAAATCTGTTAGCTGGGTTAAAATCACGATCAAGGACTCACCCGATATCCGGCTAACAGTGCCGATACGCTTTACGCCGTGAACTTCCGCGCCGCAGACCCGCACCGCGGCGCCGACCGGGGGAAGAAGCTCGGGAACGGCGCCACGCGGCGTAATCACGTGCGCGTGCCCAGCGTGCTGGCCATCAAGCCGTTCCGCCGGCTGTGGATCGCCCTGTCGCTGTCCAGCCTCGGCGACTGGCTGAGCATCTTCGCGCTGCTCGCGCTGGCGGCGGACCTGACGCAGAAGCACACCGCCGGGCAGTCCATCACCGGGGCGGCCGCGGCGCAGACGGCGGCGGTCAGCGGGGTCTGGGTCGCGACCCTGCTGCCCGCACTGCTGCTCGGCCCGCTGGCGGGGGCGATCGCCGACCGGCTCGACCGGCGGCGGACGATGATCATCGGGGACGTCATCCGCGGGCTGCTGTTCCTTTCCATCCCGCTGTTCCCCAACCTGACCTGGCTGTACGCGGCGAAGTTCCTGGCCGGGATCGCCTCGCTGTTCTGGAACCCGGCGACCGCGGCGTCGATACCCAACCTGGTGCCGAAGGACAAGCTGGAGCGGGCCAACCAGTACAGCCTGCTCGGCACGTACGGCACGGCGCCGCTCGCGGCCGGCCTGTTCAGCGTGCTCGCCCTGGTCAGCCAGGCGTTCAGCCATGTGATCCCGTTCCTCAAGACCGATCCGGTCACGCTGGCCCTGTACATCAACGCCGCGTCGTACTTCGTCTCCGCGATCACCGTCTACTTCCTGCGCGAGATTCCCAAGCGGAGCGCGAGCGGGAAGATCTCCGTCGGGTCGACCGCCAAGGCCATCTGGGAGGGCTGGCGGTTCATCGGCCAGACCCCGGTGGTGCGCGGCCTGGTGATCGGGATGATCGGCGCGTTCGCCGCGGCCGGCGTGGTGGTCGGGCTCGCGTACCCCTACATCAAGTTCACGCTGAAGGGCGGCAACGCCGGGTTCGGGCTGGTGTTCGCCGCGATCTTCGTCGGCATCGCCCTCGGCATGCTCGTCGGCCCGCGCTTGCTGGGGGGGCTCAGCCTGCGCCGGCTGTTCGGGCTCACGATCGCGGCCGCGGCCGTGCCGCTCGCGCTGATCGGCCTGGTGCCGAACCTCATCCTGGTCACGGTGTTCGTCGTCGTCCTCGGCGCGCTGTCCGGCATCGCCTACGCGACCGGGTTCACGATCGTGGGGCTCGAGGTCGACGACGACACCCGCGGCCGGGTGTTCGCGTTCTTCCAGTCGTCGATCCAGGTCATCCTGCTCGTGGTCATCGCCGCGGTCGGGTTCTTGTCCGCCGCCCTGACCAAGCTGATCGCCGGGATCACGGGGTCCGGCGACATCCGGTTCGCCCACGTCGTCTACACCTCGGTCGGGCAGAACGCGGTCGTCCTGCTCGCCGCGGTCGTGGCGGCCGTCCTCGGGGTGAGCTCCTACCGGCGCATGGACGACCGCAAGGGGGTACCGCTGCGGGAGGACCTGCTGTCCGCCATCCGGGGCGTGCCGTTCGCGCCCCTGCCGGAGGCGGCGCATGCCAACGGGAACACGCCGCCTCTGCCGCCGCCCGGGCTGCTGATCGCGCTGGAGGGCGGGGAGGGCACGGGCAAGACCACGCAGGCCAGGCTGATCGCGATCTGGCTGCGCGGGCTCGGTTACGACGTGGTGACCACGCACGAGCCCGGCGCGACGAAGGTCGGGATGCGGCTGCGGGCGCTGCTGCTCGACACCACGCACACGGGCATGTCACCGCGGGCGGAGGCGCTGATGTACGCGGCCGACCGCGCCGAGCACGTCGCCTCGGTCATCGGGCCTGCGCTCGACCGCGGCGCGATCGTCATCACCGACCGGTACGTGGACTCCTCGCTCGCCTACCAGGGCGCCGGGCGGAACCTGCCGGTGGAGGACATCGCCAGCTTCAACCGGTGGGCGACGGGCGGGCGCGTCCCTGACCTCACCGTGCTGCTGGACATGGACCCCATCGCCGGTCTGACGCGCCGCGCGCGTTCGGCGGACCGGCTGGAGGCCGAGCCGCTGGCCTTCCACCGCCGGGTCCGCGACGGGTTCCTCGCGCTGGCCCAGGCGGAGCCCGGGCGTTACCTGGTGCTTGACGCGGAACGCCCGCCGGACGAGACCACGCGGGCCATCCAGGACCGGATCCGCGGCCTGCTCCCCGATCCCGTCCCCTCCGTCGCCGAGGCGGCGACGGGCAGCTTTCCTGCCATCACGGAAGAGATCGCTTGAGCGGGATGTTCGACGAGCTCGCGGGCCAGGACGCCGTGGTCGCGCAGCTGGAGCGCGCCGCGGCTGGGGCCGCCTTGGTGCTGGCCGGGGGCCGGCCTGAGCCGGGCGCGATGTCGCACTCGTGGCTGTTCACCGGCCCTCCCGGGTCGGGTCGGTCGGTGGCGGCGCGGGCCTTCGCGGCCGCGCTCTTGTGCCCGTCCGGCGGCTGCGGTTCGTGTCCGTGCTGTCGGCAGGTGCGCGCCGGGACGCACGCCGACCTGCTGCTCGTCCGGCCCGAGGGGCTGTCGTACGGGGTCCGGCAGACTCGGGAGCTTGTGCTGCGCGCGGCGGGGGCGCCGACCGGAGGACGCTGGCTGGTCGTGCTGTTCGAAGACGCCGACCGGTGCACCGAGCAGGCGGCGAACGCGCTGCTCAAGGCGATCGAGGAGCCGACGCCGCGGACCGTCTGGCTGCTGTGCGCGCCGTCGGCCGAGGACATGGTGCCGACGATCCGGTCACGGTGCCGGGTGGTCCCGCTGGTCGTCCCGGCCTCGGAGGCGGTGGCTCAGGTCTTGGTTTCGCGGGATGGCATAGATCCCGAGGCCGCGCTGGCCGCGGCCCGCGCGGCGCAGGGACACGTGGGCCGCGCCCGGCGCCTGGCTTCGGACGCCTCCGCGGCGGCGCGCCGTGCCGAGGTGCTGCGCGTGCCGCTGTCTGCTACGTCGCTCGGCTCCGCCCTGTCGCTGGCGGCTTCCCTGGTGCGGACGGCCGAGGAGGAGGCCCGGGCGGTCACCGAGGAACTGGACGAGCCTGAGCGGGAGGCGCTGCGCCGGGCGTTCGGCGAGGGGTCGACCGGCAAGGGCGTGGCCAAGGCGATGCGCGGCATGGCCGGGGCCATGAAGGACCTCGAAGACCGGCAGAAGTCGCGCGCCACCAGGGTCAAGCGGGACACCCTCGACCAGGCGCTGCTCGACCTGGCGGTGTTCTACCGCGACGTCCTGATGGTGCAGCTAGGCGCCGACGTCGAGCTCGCGAACTCCGACCGGGCCGGTGACCTGCGGCAGGTGGGTTCTTCGTCGTCGCCGGATTCGACCCTGCGCCGTATGCAGGCCATCATGCGCTGCCGCGAGCGCCTCGGATTGAACGTGGCCCCGCTGCTGGCTGTGGAAGAGATGACCCTGTCCCTCGTAGAAGGCTGAGCTCCCAGGCAACGTAGTCTGGCCTTGTGGGCATGATGATGGCGGTCAGTTTCGAGCGGTACGGGCGGCTGTACTACCTCGACCCGGGCGCGCATTTGCCGGCGATCGGCGACAAGGTGCTCGTGCCCACCGACTCCGGGCCCGAGGTGGCCGAGTGCGTGTGGGCGCCGCAATGGGTGCCGGAGGACATTGGCGGGCTGCCGGTGTGCGAGGGGCTGGCGAGGGAGGACGACCTGGCCCGTGACGAGGAGAACCGCCGCCGGCGAGCGGAGGGGCGACTGGCCGCGCGCAGGCTGATCCGGGAGCACGGGCTGCCGATGAAGGTCACCGCGGTCGACTACCTCTGGTCCGAGAACGTATTCGTCGTCTACTTCAGCGCGCCGCACCGGGTGGACTTCCGCGCCCTGGTCCGGGACCTAGGCGGGCGGCTGAGGGCGCGGGTGGAACTGCGGCAGATCGGCCCGCGGGACGAGGCGCGGCTGCAGGGCGGGATCGGGCCCTGCGGGCGCGACCTGTGCTGCGCCACGTTCCTGAAGGACTTCGAGCCGGTGTCGGTCCGGATGGCCAAGGACCAGGACCTGCCGGTGAACCCGCTGCGGATCGCCGGGGCGTGCGGCCGGCTCATGTGCTGCCTGAAGTACGAGCATCCGCTGTACCAGGAATTCCGGAAGGACGCACCTCCGATAGGTTCGGCGGTCACCTCGCCGGCCGGGCCGGGGACGGTCGTGGGGCACAACGTGCCCTCGGACACGGTGGTGGTGAAGCTTTCCGCGGACGGGCGGGCGTGCGCGTGCCCGAAGGCCAGCGTGTGCGGGTCGCGCCAGGCCTACGAGGAGATGCACGGCACGGCGAGGTCGGGCGGAGCGGACTCGAGGTCAGTGTGACCGAGGGGCCGGGAGAATAGGATCCGGCCCTGGTTCGGTGCCCTCGAAGACGCGCCAGCAGCCTCCGCCCGCCCGCTTCGCCTCGTACATGGCCAGGTCAGCGCGGGCCAACTGGCTCGGTAGGTCACGGCATGCGGCGGATTCCGCGATACCGATGCTGACCGTGAAGGGCACCGGCGTCCCGTCGCTGGCGGTCACGTGCGCCGCGGTCAGCCTGGCCGCGATCTGGGTCGCCCGGAGGCCGGTGGTCCCCGCGATCATGATGATGAACTCGTCGCCGCCGTAACGCCCTGCGATATCGTCAGGCCGGACGTGCTCACGGCAGGACTGGGCCAGGTCAGCGAGCACCCTGTCGCCCACGGCATGGCCGTATACGTCGTTGATCTCCTTGAAGTGGTCTACGTCGATCATCAGCGCGACGAGAGGCTGGCTGAACCACTGCGCATGCGCGAAGGCGCCCTCGGCCACGTCCATGAAGTAGCGCCTGTTGTACAGGCCAGTCATCCCGTCGATCGAAGCGAGTTCCTGGTACCGGACCGCGAGCCGGTTGTTATCGCGCAAGGCGGCGAACTGCCGCACGCTGACCAGGATCGTCAGCACCACCGCGCCGATCAGGACGCCTCCCAGCGGGTTGAAGCTGACATTCTTCAGGCCCACGATGGTGAGCAGGAGGTAGCTGGCCGCGACCGCGAGGAAAGGCAGGATGCTGGGACGCGTCGCCGGAGCCCTCGCTGGCAGTGCGAACTCCCCGGCCGGCTTGACGCGCAGCTGGTATCCGGCCGCCACGAACAGGATGATCAGCGCCACGATCCACAGCGTGTCGACCGGGTCGCCGCCGAGGTAGCCCGAGTTCACCGTGATGTAGTCGTAGGAGACGTCGGCCGCGATGAACACCACCAGGCCGCACGCGAGGATCCGCAGCGACCCCACGCTCAGGCGCGGGACTCCGCGCCACAGCAGCGACAGCACCCCGAACAACAGCAGCAGGTCACCGACCGGGTAGGCGAAGGTCACCAGGTTGGCCAGGTCGAAGCCGCCGGTCGCGGAGGCCACCGCCGGCCCGAGCGCCACGTACCAGATGAGCGTGACTCCGCCGGTGAACACGGTCCCCATGTCGAGCAGGGCACGGAACCGCTCTCGCCGGTTCCGGCGCCGGGCCGGGAAGGAGAGGATGCCGAATAGGGCGACGACGTAGAAGCTCAGGTACGCGGCGTCGGCCCAGGTCGGGTAGGCCCTCTTGTGTAGCACGCACTCGTAGATGAGCTGCAGCCCGTCACCGAGTAGGAACAGCCAGAGGGCGACGGACAGCAGGCGCCACGCCCGGCAGGTCGGCGCCCCGAAAGCCCTGCGCAGGGATACCCGCCAGGCCCACAGGGCCGCCGCCCCGTTCACCGGGAAGAAGGCGAGATCGCCGATCAGTGCCTGATGCTGACGACCGCCCCAGCGGAACACCTGCCACAGTCCGTAGCCGACGAGCATCGTGGCGGCGGCGGCAAGCGTGGGACCGCCCACCCGGTCCGCGACGCTGCGGCTCGCGCGGGTCAGTCGCCGGTAGGCGCCGACCGGCTGCGCGTCGGCGCGTTCGGCGACCGCCGCGCCGGTAGCCGACCGTAGGTTGGGCTGGCCTGGCACGCGCCGTCGGTGCGCGAGCCGTTCCCTGTGACGCAGCCATTCCGCGAACACGTCGGCTGGCATCGGCCGCCCGAGCAGGAAGCCCTGCGCGACGTCACAGCCAAGGGCCTGCAGTTCGGACCAGACGCCCTCGGACTCGACTCCCTCGGCCACGACCTTGACTCCGAGCTGATGGGCGAGATCGATGGTGTGGCCGACGATCGCCCGGAAGCTCGAGCTGCTCACTATCGGCCGCACCAGCGACATGTCGAGCTTGAGCTCATCGATCGGCCAGCCGCCGAGGCTCTCCAGCGAGGCGAAGCCCGTGCCGAAGTCGTCCAGCGAGACGCGGACGCCGAGCTCGGTGAGCTGCGCGAAGAAGCTCGCGCTCACGACGGAGGTCCCGGTCTGCTCACTCACCTCGAGGATGAGCATGCGGCCGGGTACCCGCTCGCTCCGCAGCACCCCCCCGATGACGGCGGGGAATCCGGGATCGCTCACGCAACCAGGCCCGACGTTGACCGAGACAGGGATGTTCCACCCGCCGGCGACCCAGGCCCGGTGCTGCGCGAGCGACAGCCCGAGCATCAGGCGGGTAAGCTCGCTGGTCAGTCGCAGTTGCTCGGCGATGGGGACGAACACGTCGGGTCCCACGGTGCCGAGTTCGGGGTGCTCCCATCGGGCCAGCGCTTCCGCCGCCACTACCTGGCCGGACGACAGATCGAACTCGGGCTGAAAATAGGCCACCAGCTGCCCGCTCCGCAGCGCGTCCGGAAACTCGGCCCGCAGCCCCGTCGACACATCCCGGGTTTCAAGCGCCATCGCTACCTCTTCCCCCGACAATCACACCTAGTCCCCGCTGTTATACCCATTGTTAAGATGTGATCACTAATTGTCACCAACGGCTTGGGTCGCCGTCCGCCGGGGCCCCCTCACCTTCGTCGGCGTCCGCACGCGGGTGCGCGCCCGGTTACGTTCGGTAACTTTCTGGTCAGCCCCGTGTCTGTAGCCTCGTGCCCCCAGCCCCCCGTTGTCGCTATCTAGAGTGCTGCGGCCCAGCCCGACCACCGTTCGACGGTGACCGCTATCACGGGACCGGTGGGCGGTGCCTGGCGGTACTGCCGGTAGCGGCTGGCCAGCAGGTTCAGCGGCGCGGCCATCCGGGGTGGATCGGTCAGTATTTCCGCCCTGCCGTCGGCGCGGACCCACCAGAGCGTGTCCCAGTCGTCGGAGTAGTGGTCGGTGAGCACGGTGACCCGCGGGTTCTCGGCGACGTTGCGCAGCCGCTTGAGGTTGGTGCCGGACTTCGGCTTCTGGTCGACCGCCGTGTAGATGACGTCACCGTCGACCGCGAAAGTGACCACGACAACATGGGGTCGCCCCTGGGCGTCGGCGGTCCCCAGGCGCGCCACGGCGGCGGTGGCGAACCGGGTGCGCGCGTCGTCCTCGGGAAGCTTCACGCTGAGGATGGTACGGCGTCCGCGCCGCCTGCCGATCCGGTAGACTCACCGGGTCGTCCAGTGGGGCGCGCGGGGCGCCCTCGGCGAACCTTCAGGTACGCTGGGCGGCGCCATGCCCCGTTAGCTCATTCGGCAGAGCATTCCCCTCGTAAGGGAAAGGTGCACGGTTCGAATCCGTGACGGGGCTCACCACCAGTTTCACGCCTAAGGCCAAAAAGCCGCTGGGCCACCCTTCGGGGGTGGCCCAGCGTTCGGTATGCAGGTCAGCTCTTGACGGAGATCGGCTCCGGCGTTCCTGAGGGAGCCGGGTCCGGCTGCTTCACGTTGAAAGCGCACTCGCCGGACGCGGCGCCCCGTACCTGATTCGGGGAACTATCGGAGTCGCCGTATTGCACCGCCGGGCTGTTGCTGAAGCAGGCGATGCCACCGCTGACGACATTGGCCAGTACCTCATCCCCGTCAGGGTCGCCCATCGTGTTGTTCGAGTCGACGAGGTCCCCCCGCACGTGGTTGCGCAGCGCCCCCATCCAGCAGGTCTGGAGTCCGGTGATGGAGAGGTTGCCGCCGACGGTGTTGTCCTCGGCGTCAAAGTATGGCGGGGAGTCCAAGGCCGGGGGCGCCAAGATCCCGCTGACGGGGACGTCGCAGCTCAGGCCGCCGCCTCCGCCGCTGTAGGTCAGGCTCCCGCTGATCGTGGTGGCATGGATGATGACGGTCAGTGCCTGACTCGCCTCGACGTAACCGTTAACGTGGTCCTGGCTGGTCAGTGTGCCACCGGTGCCGGCGTTCGGGTCGTCTGAGCAGGGGAAGTAGTTCGGTTCGCAGCCCATGGCCATGACCGCGCCGGATCCCACGCTGACGTTACCGAAGACGGTCAGGCTGGACTTTCCCTTCCCGGCCACGTCGTTGAGCGCAAATGTGGCGTTCAGGGCCGAGCCGGGCGCAAGAGTCAGGTTTCCGGTGATCAGCGCCGCGCCGCCGTCGACGTCGCAGACGCCGGTGACGACCACATTGCCGGCGTAGAAACCGGCCAGCACGCCCGGTGACCCCGTCGTGCCGCTGCATGTGTTGCCTTGCGGATAAGCCTCACCGGCTGCCGCTGCAGTGGCTCCCGTAATGACAGTCGCCAGAACCAGCGGCGTTATCGCGGTCAACCGCAGCAATCTTCGCATCGCATCCTCCGATCTAGTGTCTTCGCGTAATCGCGAGATGGTGGGACGCTGAGATCTGCGGGCCGTCCCCCCGGCTGAGCACTCTAGCAGGCTGTGACGTCTTGAATACGTAGGGTTGTCAAGACGTCACGGCGCAGGTCAGCCGAGGTCAAGGCGGTAGCCAGAGGCCGGCCACGCTCGCCTTCGGTCAGCGTGTAGTGCCGGGCGCGCTACCTGTGCCAGCATCGTCTTGGTGAGGAGGCGTCGATGATGTCGGGCGCGGAAGGCGAGATGGTGGGACCTGAGGCACGCCGTGGCTCCCTGCGGGCGTCGCACGCCGACCGCAACCTGGTCATCGACACCCTCAAGACCGCCTTCGTGCAGGGCCGCCTGACCAAGGACGAACTGGACGCGCGGGTGGGCCGAACGCTCGCGGCGCGGACCTATGACGAACTGGCTGAGGTCACCGCCGACATCCCGGCCGGCTCGAACCTAGCCAAGCCGCTGCCACCCGCCCCGGCGCCGCGGCCGGTGAGCTGGGCAGCGAGCAGGCCGGTCAAGTCCGGCGTCGGCGCGATCGCGGCAATGATTTTCGGGGTCAGCGTTACGGCGGTGGCGCTCGGCCAGCCCGTGGCCGGCGTGGTCATGGCGGTATTCATCGTGATGCTCGCGGCCGCGGCCTCTGCATTCGTAGGCTCGGTCGTAGGCGCGGTCCTGATGATCGAGTCTCGCCACCGCAAGCGCTCCCACGGGCGGTTCCCGACGCGGCCGGGATCGGGCCCGGATGGTCAGGCATCCCAGCGCCCGCGGTCGGCGGGCCCCGCGGGGCCGTTCCCGCCGATCGATCCTGGTGATCCGTACACCGCCGAAGCCACGCGCGGCCGTGATCCCAGCCCGCAACTGCCTGGTGCGCCTCTGCGCCGTCGCCTTGAGTGGGCCGTGTAAGTCCAGAACCGGCAGACATGCGAAATGGCCGGCAGGACCGGCCATTTCGTGTCTCTGAACCGTTCAGGAGACGGTGATGTTGGTGGCGCGGAGGGCGGTGTACCAGGCGGTGTAGTCCTGGGCGGTGGTGCCGTAGTCCAGGCCCGGCTGGAGCATGTCGGCGACGGTGATGAAGTCGTTCAGCATGGCCTGGTAGGCGGCGCGGTGGACGGCGGGGAGCAGGGCGGGGTCGGCCAGGATGGCGCGGGCCTGGGCGCGGACGGCGCGGGCGTCGGCTTCGAAGGCCAGGTGGTTGGCGGTGCCGTCGGCCTGGTTCTCGATGATCAGGTCGCCGGCCAGCAGGTCGACGTCCTGGTTGAAGGTGACCTGGGCCTGGCCGCCGGCCGAGTCGAGCCAGGCTAGGGCCGGGTTGACGGGGCGGATGGCCTGGGCGGCGGTGCGGGCCTGGTGCGGAGTGGCGGGGTGGGCTGGGATGGCGGCGGTGTGGTGGGTGAGGCCGCACCCGGAGAGGATGGCGATGGCGGCGGCGGTGGCGGTGATCGCGCCGGCGATGCGGGTGGGCTTCATGGTCGGGTCCCTTCCGGGTGGTACTGCTTCTCCTTTCACAATCGTTGGCGGGGGTAGCGGCACGGTTCGCCGGAAAGTTGCAGGCCGGTTGCAGCGCAAACGATTGCTTGGCCTGGCGTCGCAGGGCTCAGGGGAGAAGTGGCCAGCCCGGGACTTTCCCCTTACTCGTGCCCTACGGCTGCGGTTCGGCGAGACCTGCGCAGCCCGATGACACCGGCGGTAACAAGCAGCAACCCGGCCGCCAGCGTGCCCGCCCACGGGATCAGGTCGGTGTCGCGCGGCGCTGTCCCGCCCAGGCCCGTGGCGGCGCCCCCGGTCGGCGCGACCTGGCTGCCTGCCGCGTCGGTCAGGATGTCGACCTTCAGCCCCGAGGAGCCGTCCAGGACGACAATCGTGTGGACCGAGCCGCCGGTCAGGGTGACGGACATGGAGGTCTTCTCACCCGACGCGATGAACTGCACGGTCTGCGTGCCGGGCTGCACGGCCATGTACGAGGTCGCCGAGCCGAAGGTCAACTGCTGGGCGAGGACGTCCTGCCCATCGTCGACGGTGACCTGCGGCTGCTTTACCGACGCCTGGATAACCCGGACCAGCGCTTGGCCTTTCGGCGCGGCCATCTGGTCGGTCAGGACCAGTGCCCGGCGCGCCGCGGACGATCCGATGCTGGCCACGGTGTAGGCCGACCCGGCGCTCACCATGAAGTTGGTCGAAACTACGGGCGGGCTTGACGCCGTCGCGCCGACGGGGCGCATCGCGACCGTGTACTCGCCTGCGCTCACCGCCATGTAGCTGGACACGTTGCCGTAGTCAGCGTGCCTCAGGATGGTCGGATGCCCGGGGTTGCCGAACGCGTAGAGGTAGATGTCAACGGCCGGCGTGCCTGGGGACAGGTTGGCGCACCGCACCCACCCGTCATTCGTCGCGGCTGTGCCCGCGGCGCCAGCCGCGCCAGCCGCACCCGTCGCGGCGGCGGATGCCGCAGGCGGTGAGGCCGCGAGGCAGGCAATGGCGCTGCCGAGCAGCGTAGTTATCGCGGCGAGCCGGGCGAAACACCTGCGTAGCCTCATGGTTGGTTCCCACCTGTGAGTAGCCCGAGAGGGCTCGGCGCGGCGAACTCGATGAGCAGTTCGGCCTGTCCGGCCGCCGAGTCGACGATCGAGGCGAAAGCGGGCTGGTATGGCGCGCGCTGCGCGCGCACCATGGCCAGAACGGGCGCCAGGCCAGCCGCTCCACCCCGGCCGTCCGCGCTGGTGAGGGTGACCTCCCTGAGCGGCAGGTCCGCGGCAGGTACCTCCGCGCCGGGGGAAGCGTCGCCGAAGGCGACCACCTGCAGCGGTTGCAGCGACGCCAGCGCCGCGAGCATGACCAGCAGGCGAGTGTCTACGGCACCGGCCTCGAGCTGCCCGGCGGCCTGAGGGCTCACCATGACGCGTCGGCTGCGGAGCAGCTGCGTGCCGGCGCTCTTACGCGAGGCGTAGTCGGCCCGCAGTGCTGAGTTGTAGGCCGCTACCCCGCCCGGGAAGGCGGCGCGAACGTCGATCAGGCTGGCGCCGGACCCGAAGCTCGCGAGCAGCATCGGCGCGTAGTTGCCGCTGAGCTGGCGTCCGAACTGGCTGCGGATCGCCGGGGAAGCCGCGATAACGTCAGCGTTCGACAAGCTCGTCGTGGTCGGCCCCACCGGGAGCAGGCGGCCCGCGGCCACGCCTCGCGCCTGCAGCGCGGCGCACATGGCGGGATCGCACGCGATGATCTCGTCGCTGCCTACCTGGCCCGCAATCCAGGCAGCGGCCTGGGCCCGGACCGTCGCGGCGGCACCGACGGACGCGGCCTGGCGGCCGCGGGCCGGATGGGGACGGCCCGCCGAGGATGACCGGGCGGCCGAGGCCGAGGTGCCGGTGAGCCGGAGGGCGGTCACGGCGACGGCGATCAGGGCCAAGAGAAGGACGGCAAGTCGCAGGCCACGGGCGGTTCGGCGGGAAAGGTGCCGGGAGGGCCGGCTGACGCCACGCGGCCGTCCGAGGCCGACACGCGGCCACCGCCGCGACAGCCAGAGACTGACCGTCGTCGCCATGACCCGGCCCCACGATGGCTCCGCGAGAGCGCGCATTCCTTGCTCGACAGTGGCCGGCGCGGGTTCTGCGACTCTGGTTGATCTCACCCCTGCCCCTCGACCAAGCGTGACCGTCTGGGACAGAAGAGCACAGGAGCTTAGCCCATATCAACCGATATGGAAGATTGCATCCCAGATACTGCGGTGCGCAGTGGTCTGGTCGCTTATCGGTACATGGGCGCACCGTCCACCGGCAGGCACACGAAGATCTGGTCGAGTCGCACGCCTTTATAACCAATCGGTGATATTGGTTGCCGTCGGCGTGCTCTTGTGCTGTCCTGTCGCACATGACCTGCAGGGCCGCGGGGGTGGCGGAGAGGTGGCGGATGTGGGCGATGACGACCGCCACTCGGTCCTGCCAGGAAGAGTCCTTAGCTCCGGGACGCCGACCGTGCCGGAGCGCGCGACGTCGCCTCCTCCGGGCTCGCGGGGACACGCTGCGGGAACAAGATCGCCGTCCAGTGACACGGCGGAACCCGCGCTAGCCCTGGGGGTGCCTTCGGTACATGCGGCGGCTCCTGCCCCGGGTGCCCCGACGCAGCCGTCGTGGAGCCGGATCCTGGCCACCACCATCAAGCTCTGGGTGTTGAGGCGGGTGAGGCCCCTCGGTTCCGGACGGGAACGCGGACCCGGACCGGAACACCGGAGCTGGTTCCGTTGGCGTCTTGGCCATCTGGGTCACGTGGCCGCCCGGCGCTGGCAGCTGGCCGTCCTCGTCCTGGCTCTGGCGGTCATCGCGGCGGCCGCCCTCGGGTTCGCCGAGCTTAGCCGGACCGCGCCATCGGCCGGGCGAATGCCCTCCGCGGGCAATTCCTCCGTAGGCAACGGCGACCGGGCGGGCACTCCCGGTACATCTTCCCTAGCTGCGGCGGCCGCGGAACAGGCCGTTGCCTGGATCGTCAGCCAGGTGAGCAGCGGGGCGATCATCGCGTGTGACCCTGCCATGTGCGCCGCGCTGCAGGCGCAGGGCGTCATCGGGAGTCGCGTGCTGCCGATGCGGCCCGGGTCGGACAATCCGCTCGGCGCCAGCGTGGTCGTAACCTCATCGCCGATGAGCAGCCAGCTCGCCGATGAGTACGCGCCTGCGGTTATCGCGAGCTTCGGTTCGGGCGGGACCCGGGTGGACGTCCGCGCGACCGAGCCCGGCGGAGCGGCCGCCTACAGATCCGCGCTGCGGGCCGATCTAGCCGCCCGCGAGAGCGCGGGCGCTCAGCTGCTCCGAAACTGGCGTATCCAGTTCACCAGGCAGGATGCCGCGCAGCTGCGGGCGGGTGCGGTGGATTCCCGGCTGCTGGCGACGCTCGCTGCCCTGGCGTCCCAGTACTCCTTCCGGGTGACGGCGTTCGGCGACGCCTCTCCCGGCGTTCAGGTGCTGTACCGGGAAGTGACCGTGACGAGCGGCGGCAGCGCTGACGGAACGGCCGAGCTTGCGGCAGCCCTCGCCTTGGTGAACGCGCAGGACCCTCCGTACCAGCCCGCTCGCGCCGTGATCATCCACCCGGCGGCCGACCAGGCCGCGCTGACCATCGAGTTCGCGGCACCGAGCCCGCTGGGGCTGCTGACGGCGGTCCTGGCCGTTGACCAACAGCGCGTCCCGGCGCGCACCTTCCCGATCGCCGGCCCAATACGTGCCCGCAAGACACTAATCGACTGAGAGGTAAGGAACCATGAGGCTGCTCTGGCTTGGTGCCCGGCTGGCTACGATCGCGACGCTGCTGGCGGGCACCGCTGCCCTGGTCGCGGCCACATCACCCGCGGCATACGCCGCTTCCACGGCTTCCGCCGCACCCGCGGCCTCGCAGGATGGCTGGGTCAGGATTGCCCATCTGTCCCCTAAGGCGCCGGCGATGGACATGTACCTGTATACATTCAGCAACCCCGGCCACGCGACCGTACTGAGAGACGTCAGCTACGGCGACGTCTCCGCCTACATGGCGGTCAGCCCCGGCCAGTACACGGTGGCGATGCGGGGCTTCGGCGCGCCGGCGTCAAGCGCTCCCGCGCTGAGCACGAGTTTCACGGTGAGCGCGGGGAAGGCCTACACCGTGGCTGCGCTCGGCCCCGATCCAGGCCTGCGGGTGGAGGTGCTCGAAGACCAGATGACCGCACCGGCCGGACAGGTGCTTGTCCGGGTGTTCCAGGCCTCGCTCAAGGAGCCTCGGGTGACGGTCAGCTACGGACCGGACGTCCTGGCGCAGCAACTTCCCTTCGGCTCGGCCACCTCGTACGTGGCCGTCTCACCAGGCACCCGGACCGTGCAGTTCACGGCGCCGGGTGAGCACGCCGCCATGTCGGTCGACCTCGCCGCTAACACGATTCACACCATCGTGGTGCTTGACGACTCGTCGGGGCTGAAGGTAGATACCCTCACCGACGCGGTGGGCAGCCAGATCATGCCGCAGGGCGGAGCCAACACCGGCTTCGGCGGGACCGCGCCCCGCCTGCCCGGGAATCCCGCGCCGTGGCTGCTGACCATCACCGTCGGCGCGCTGCTGACCATGGCCGGGTTCGCCAGCCTGCGCCGGTCACGCCGGACGGCCAGCGCAGCCGGCCAGTGAGCAGACCATGACGGCCAGTTCGGCGATGGTTGCGTCGCCCGGTCGATAGTCTGGAGGGGTGGAGTTCGCGTGGCTCGGCTGCGACCCGCGCTTTTATGGAAGATTGCATCCGAGATACTGCGGTGCGCAGTGGTCTGGTCGCTTATCGGTACATGGGCGCACGGTTTACCGGCGAGCCGGAGGCCCTGCCGATCGGCTCGCGTAGGACGGCATCAGCCGGTCAGTCGCGCGAATACCACGACGTTGCTGAGGTAACTGCCGAGGGATCGGTCGAAGGTTCCGCCGCACGTGATCAGCCGCAGTTCCGCGTCCGGAACGGCACCGTACACCGCGGCCGTCGGAAACTGGTCCTTCGCGTACATCTGGACGCTCGTCACCGTGAAGACGACCGTGGTCCCGTCCGAGCGGCCGACGTACACGCGGTCGCCGGGACGGAGGGTCCGCAGCCAGAAGAAGACACCCAGCCCGGCGCGGGAGTCGACGTGGCCGGCGATGACCGCGGCCCCGACCGCGCCGGGCGGCGGGCTGCCGCTATACCAGCCGGCCACCGCGGTGCTGGCTGGTACCTGGAGCGTGCCGTTGCGGTTGAGACCGAGGTCCACCAGCTTGGTCCGCACCCCGATGGCCGGAATGGTCAGCAAATCCGGCTGCGCGGTCCGCTGCACGGTGGTCAGCCAGACCGGCGCCACCGTCCGGCCCGATGGAGCAGGGACCGGCGTCGGCCTGGCGGGCAAGCGCACCGCTGGTCCGGCCGAACTGCTGGCCACGACCATCCCGGCCGTCCCGGCCCCTACGGCCAGCAGCCCGAGGCCGAGCGCCGAAGCGGCCAGCAGCCGCCCGAACGAACCCCGCTGAGCCGAACCCCGGGCGGACCGCGGAAGGCCACCGCGGGAGAAGCGGCCAGGGTGCTGCCATTCGATGCTGATGCGCGGCATTCGGCGGGCCAGCCATAGGCGGATGGTCGTGAGAAGGACCTGTCCCCAGGATGGATCCACGCGGCGTTCTCAGGACGGGCACAGGCGCCGAGTGGCCGACCGCCGCCTGGCCCGACGACATGTCTGGCCATTCGATGCTGATGCGCGGCATTCGCCGGGCCAGCCACAGGCGGATGGTGGTGCCCAGGACCTGGGCCCACGATGGATTTCCCGCGGCGCATGCCGATGTCATCGGGATGGGCGCGGGCCCGGCCTGGCCGCCGGGAGGGACACTCCCGGACGGCATGCCACGGCCGCCTTGCTCGCCCATGTTGCTCCCGTCGCCGCGGGATTCGCGACTGTCTGGGAAAGCAGAGCACAGGAGCCAAGCGGCTATCAACCGATATGGACGGTTGCATCCGATGAACTACGACGCGTGGCCGTTCGCGAGTGGTTCACGGTTGCGGCCCGGCATTCTGTTTCAGCGCTGGAGCTGGCGAACTGCCGGACGGGACTACTCCGGCGAACCGGAGCAGGTCGGCGATGCCGAACTGGCCGGCTTCTGGCGCGATCGGGGGCATCGGGGTGAACGGCTGCTGCAGGATGCCGTACGGGTCCAGTTGGATCAGCCGCAGCAGCACGTCCGCGCAGATCCGCGCACCCACCGGGCCGAGTTGGGCCTGCTGAAAGTCGCTGGCCGTGCCGGTGTTGTCGAAGTCGTTGGTGGCAGCGGAGCCCTGGTTGTTCAGGTACGCCTCGTACAGGACGTAGAAGAACAGCGGGGTGCCCGTGGAGAAGCCGGGGATCGAGGCGGGGATCGCCACCGTCGGGTCGATCGGGGTGAGCCCGTACGCGGCCGCCACCTCCTGGCCGGATGGGAGCTGGTAGAAGAATCCGCGTACGAAATCCCGGTACTGGATCGAGTTGGACCCGGACGGCTGGGCGCCGGACGGCCCGCCGATCGGCAGGCCCGCCCCGGTGCCGACGGCGGGGACGCCAGGCGGCTGGCCGAACAGAGACTGTGAGATCATGTGCAGCCCGTCGGCGCCGGGCTGCTTGAGGACCTGCAGGGAAGCGCCGGGCACCGAGGAGTCGAACAGGTTCTCGTGGAAGTTTCTCCAGTCAATCTGGTGGTCCAACGTCAGCGGGTAGCCGCCGTGAAGGTCGCCGGCTGGGGTCATGGGCACGCCCGTCCCGCCGACCGGGCCGGTGGCCCCGCCCACGCCCAAGAACAGGTTGTTGCGGGCGTTCTTGTTGTTGGGAGAGATCACCGGGTTCAAGGAGTAAGCGTTGCGGGTCAGGCTGTGCCCGAACCGGTAGGCAGCGGCGCTGAACTCGACCGGCATGACCGGCCGGCTCACGACAGCGCCGGGATCGTAGACGCGGTGCTTCCCGGCCAGCATCTGGTTGATCACGTTCTGGCCGAACACCAGCGGCATGAAGTCATGCAGCACGACATGCTGGTAGTAGCTGATGACCGTCTGCTGGGTGGTCAGGAAGTTGCTGCCGAGGGCGTCGGCGACCGCGTTGTGAAATAGCAGGAAGGCGACGTGCAGCTGGGAGATGATCTGGTTCTCGTCGTCCCGCTTCTCCACCACGATTGCGCTCCCGTCCGGATTGCGGGGGAGATCCACCACGCCGTTGACGTTCAGCGGCACCCGGAAGTGCAGGCCGTCCGGCTCGTACAGCTGCGGGGAGACGCTCGGGCCGCCACCGTAGATCTGCGACAGGTCCAGCCGCTTGGACTCATAGTCGTAGACGATGTCGCCAGCCGGATCGAGCAGCGGGTCGTCGGCGCGCGGTCCGGAGAAGCTGAAATTGGCCGTGGGCTGGGGCTGCAGGTCCAGGGTTATGTCGTGGTCGATGAACTGGCCGAGGTAGGTGTAGGCGGCGCCGTGGGTGGTGTCGAACCCGCCGCCCGGCTCGAGCATCGCGTCGGCCAGCGTGGCCAGGTTGGCCAGCGTGACGTTCTCGTCCGCGTCCGGCCGGAACGGCTGCAGCTTCGGGAACATCCGCCCGAAGTAGGCGAGCTGGCCGCCTTCGCCGGGCCAAGGCTGAGGCGTGGCACCCGCGGCGCGGGCTGCGGGACCGGCGAGCGCCCGGCCGCCCACGGGCAGCAGGGCGACGGCACCGCCTGCGCCAAGGCCGAGGCGGAGCAGGTTACGCCGGGTCATGGCCTGGGTCATGAAGGTATTGCCTTCCTCCCTGCTCTTAGCAGGAGATAAGGCCACAAGCTGGGCGTACGTCTGATTATCTTCTCAAGACGGCAGCAGGCTAGCGGCGTCAGGGAACTACAATGAGTGACTGCGAGGGCAATAATGTCACGCGGCGCACTCGTTCGCTGGCGATTCGTCACTACCGCACCGTGTCACCAGCCCGCCGGCGCGGTGGCCGTTCACCCACCCGACTGTGGCGAAGCGGAAAAGCCGGGTCAGCGCTCCGGAGAGTTAATTCGATGGTTTGGCGAGGCGGCATTTCCGGAGAGGATCTCGTCGCGGATCGCGGCCCACTGAAGCGAGTGACGGATGCCTGTGGTGATGTCGTATTGCGGCTGCCAACCAAGAAGGCGCGTCGCACGGTCGATCCGGGTGTAGGCGCCAGCTATGTCACCCGGCCGACGCGCGGCGTCGCGTGCCTCGATCGGCCTCTCGGCGACATGGTTGAACGCGTCTAGAAGCTCCCGGACAGTGGTACCCCGACCAGTCCCCAGGTTGATTACGGTCGTCGGCCCTGGTAGGGCATCGAACTTGTCCAGCGCGGCCACGTGGGCCGTGGCCAGGTCCCAGACGTGGATGTAATCCCTGAGGCCTGACCCATCCCGCGTCGGATAGTCCGTTCCGGTGACCAGGAACGGAACACCCTCCTCTTGCGCCTGGATCATCTTGCCCAGCGCATGGGTCGGCCGCGCAAGTTGCAGGCCCGTGCGCATCTTGGGATCCGCGCCGATCGGGTTGAAGTACCGCAGGGACATAACGCGGATGGGCTGCGTCGCGGCGATGTCAGCGAACATCGCCTCGCACACGGCCTTGGTGCGTGCGTACGGGCTCTGCGGATCGATCGGCGAGTCCTCATCCACGCTCAGGTCCTCGCTGACCCGGTAAATGGCGGCCGACGAACTGAAGATCAGCCGTCCGCAACCGTTGCGCAGCAGATGCGCGGCGAAGTCCAAGCTCTTGGTCACGTTGGCCCGGTAGTACCCGACCGGATCGGCTACCGAATCGGGGACCACGATCAGGGCCGCGCAATGGATCACCGCGCCGATGTCCGGGTGCTCCGCGAAGATGCGATCGATCAACTCGCCGTCTGCGATTTCGCCTTCATAGAACTCCCGGCCCGCCGCCAGCTCGCGTCTGCCCGTCACGAGACTGTCCAGGATCACTGGGTTGATGCCGGAATCCGAGCAAGCCGAGGCGATTGTGCTGCCGATGTAGCCTGCGCCCCCGGCGATCAGGACCTGCATCGTCCGTGCCTTCCGGTTGAGGGGGACACCTGCTGCCGCACGGAGCCTATCCCAGCGGGCCGACGCTCTCGCAGTTCAGCTACGTGGACATGCTGATAGCAGATCGTTAAGCTAGTTACTGAAAGTCGCAGATCAAGTACTTTGAGTTGCCTGACGAACGGCGGGCGTGAACGTTCGCTGGGCGACACCAGGGGCGGACTTTCTGGCTGGGGGGAATGTGGTTAAGGAGCGGCCTGAGTCCTCATCATGCGTGCTGTACTGGGCTACCGCCATTCAGCCACACCGGCGGTGTTGCGCGTGGCGGCATCGTGAGCTTTCTATGGCGTCGCGTCCGGCGGGAGGACGCTCGTGGCCGCGGTAGTGGTGGCGGGCTTGGGATACGTGGGTCTGCCGCTGGCGATCCGGGCCGTCGCAGTGGGGCACGAGGTTATCGGGTACGACACCGACGCGGTCCGGGTAAAGCGTCTGGAAGCCGGGGAATCGTACGTCGAGGACGTGTCCTCCTGTGAGCTTGCCGCGGCGCTGAACTCCGGAAGGTTCTGGCTGTCGGCGGATGCCGACGTCTGCACCGGCTTCGACGTCGCCGTGATCACGGTCCCCACGCCGCTTCGGGACGGCCTGCCCGACCTGGCCTACATCGAGGCGGCCAGCCGAACGCTGTCCCGTTACCTGCGCCCGGGCTCGACGGTGATCTTGGAGTCCACGTCCTTCCCCGGAACCACCCAGGCGCAGGTGCTCACCTGGCTTGAAGAAGGGTCCGGGCTGGCGGCGGGCACCGATTTCCGCCTGGGCTACAGCCCCGAGCGCATCGACCCAGCAAACGGATCCTGGACCCTGGCCGCGACGCCGAAGATCGTTTCGGGCATTGATGATGAGTCGCTGGCCGCGGTGGAGAGCTTTTACCAGGGAATTGTGGACCGGACGGTACCGGTCTCCTCGCCGTGCGTGGCGGAACTGGCCAAGCTGATCGAGAACACCTTCCGGCACGTGAATATCGCGCTGGCGAACGAGCTGGCGATGTTCGGGCACGAGCTCGGCGTCGACGTGTGGGAGGCGATCAACGCCGCATCCACCAAGCCGTTCGGGTTCATGCCGTTCACTCCCGGCCCGGGAGTAGGCGGCCACAGCCTGCCCATTGACCCGTCGTACCTGTCCTGGCGGGTGCAGCGGACTCTGGGCCGGGGCTTCCGGTTCGTCGAGCTGGCCAACGACGTCAACAGCCACATGCCGGATTACGTCGTTCGCCGGCTGCTCTTGGCATTGAACAAGCGCGGGCGGCCCATGATCGGGTCCCGGATACTGCTGCTGGGGCTCGCATACAAGAAGAACACCGGCGACGCGCGCAATTCGCCCGCCATCCGCGTCGCCGAACTGCTGATGCGCATGGGCGCAGAAGTCCGGGTAGCCGACCCGCTGGTGACCGAGCCGACCGCCATCTCCCCGGCCGTCGCCCGCGTTGACGCTACGCCCGGGGAGATCGCCGCCGCCGACATCGTGGTGCTACTCACCGACCATGACGCCTTCCTGGCCACCGATATAGGCCTCTACGCGCGTTACGTGCTGGACTGTCGGCAGGTCCTGTCCGGCCCGAACGTCGAGACCCTGTGAGGCGCGACTACGCGATCTATCGTCCAAGCTGCGCTATCTAACAGCGCCGGATAGTGCTCATTAAGAATAAGGGAGAATAGATGACCATTAAGGATGTTGTGCGTCCGATTCCTGGAGTGCGACAGATCTCCATCCTGCGTCAGCAGTTGCACTTCCGCAGCTCGGCCAGCTACTGGGAGTCGGAATATGCAAAGGGCCGCACTAGTGGTCCGGGATCCTATGGCGATCTGGGGCACGGTAAAGCAGAGTTCCTGAACGCATTCGTCCGCGACCACCGAGTAAGCTCCATAATCGAATTCGGATGCGGCGACGGACACCAGTTGTCGCTGGCTAATTATCCTTGCTATATTGGACTCGACGTATCGCCGGCTGCAATCGGACTATGCAAGGCCCGGTTCGTCGATGACCAAACTAAGAGTTTTTTCCTATATAAAGGCGACTGTTTCGTCGACCGCACCGGATTGTTCACGGCAGATGCCGCTCTCTCGCTGGATGTGATATATCATTTGGTAGAAGATCAAGTGTTTCACACTTACATGAACCATCTATTCGCAGCGGGTAAGCGATACGTCGTGGTCTACTCTACAAATAATCAGATAAAAGATGATGCCCCGCACGTGCGTCATCGAAATTTTTCGCTATGGGTGGACGAACACTTCCCGCAATGGCAGCTCGTGGAAACAGTCCGCGGCCCGAGTTCTCAACCTGGTCGAGCAGACTTCTTCATCTACGAACGAAGCACACACCGTAATTAGATAGTTACCAGAGGCCCTACGTGGAGGTATGGCCAATTCGGCGTCGACGTGTGGGTGACGATCAACGCGGCATTGACCAAGCCGTTCGGGTTCATGCCGTTCACTCCCGCCCCAGGAGTGGGGGCCACAGCCTGCCTATTGACCCGTCGTACCTGTCATGGCGGGTGCAGCGGACTCTGGGCCGGGGCTTCCGGTTCGTCGAGCTGGCCAACGACGTCAACAGCCACATGCCGGATTACGTCGTCCGTCGGGTGCTGTTGGCCCTGAACAAGCGCGGGCGGCTCGTGATCGGGTCCCGGATACTGCTGCTGGGGCTCGCCTACAAGAAGAACACCGGCGACGCGCGCAATTCGCCCGCCATCCGCGTCGCCGAGCTGCTGCTACGCATGGGCGCATCCGCCTCCCCGGTCAGTCTGCCAGGGAGTGCATGGGCTGCCCGTTGTTGAGTCCAAGCGTCACCTGGTCGTATTGCTCGGTGGTCGCGCCTCGGAGGTTGAAGTCCACTCCGCAAGCCATCTAAATCCCCCCATTTCCGCAGTGCCTGCGCGTCATGGCGGCATCCGGCCGCGAAGAACCGCGAGCGTCCGTGCTCAGGTGGCCAGTGCGAGCCCCGCGGGAACGGGCCACGTCCAACGGCCCGACCAGGGCCGTCGAGCATCCGTAGACATGCTGACTGTGGGCCCGCTACGCTAGTCACCGTTAGTGATAGATTGGACACTTAAGGTAGCTAGCTATCCAGCAGACGGAACGTCCGGCTGGGCATCGTGACAACGGCAGACTTTCCGACTGGGGGGAACGTGTCGACGCAGCAGCGTGGGTCCTCAGCCCGGTCACGGTCGAAGCAGTATATGCCAGCATTGGATGGCCTTCGGGCGGTTGCCATAGTGGCAGTAATGATCTACCACCTCAATTTTCCCCACTTTGACTCGGGTGGCTACGGGGGGGTTGATGTATTTTTCGTGGTCTCCGGCTTCCTTATCACGTCACTACTCATTGGTGAATGGGACAACCATGAATGCAGCGTCAGCCTCCGCAACTTTTATGCGCGCAGAGCGCTGCGACTATTCCCCGCCCTCTGCTGTTTTATTGTCGCCGCGGTCGGGCTGGTAGCGCTTGGGGAACGGACCGGGGGTCGAGTCGGGGTCACCGCCGCCCAAGAAACGTTTGCCGCGGTTCCATGGGTTGTTTTTTACCTTGCTAATTTTGTCCCTGCATTCGGAATAGGAGCCGGGAACCTGGGGTGGATGCAGCACACCTGGTCTCTCGCCGTCGAAGAACAATTTTATTTCACGTGGCCTGTGCTTTTCATCCTGCTCGCCCGGCGCGGCTTCCGCCGGAATCGCATCGCGCTCTCGCTGACCCTTATTGCTTTGACGGAAATGATATACAGTCAGGTCATGGCCTCCGCCGGTTACTACAACCATGATCGCATCTATTTTGGCACGGATACCCACTCTGCTGGACTTATCGTTGGTTGCGCTCTGGCGTTCTGGATCTCCTCGAGAGAATCGACCCAACTGCGGCAGCCCGCAGCCATGGCCCTGCGGGCTGCAACCTGGATCGGGACGATCGTTCTGCTGGCCGTCTTCGTATTCGCGTCCGGCCAGGTCCCGTATGAAATAACGGTCGCCACCCTGGCCAGTGGCCTGATCCTGTTGGGACTCGTGACCGGCGCGGCGCCGCCGGTCCTGGACAGCCTTTTGTCGTCGAAGACGGCGGTGTGGATCGGTCGACGCTCTTACGGTCTGTATCTATGGCATTACATTGTCTATCACAGCGCCTGGGGAGCCTACAAGCATTACATCAGCGCTTATAGTACTCCTGGCCTGTGGCGCATAACATCGGCTTCGACATGGTCGATATAGCCGCAGTCGCAGCCACCTTCATCGTGGCTGCGGCATCTTATCGTTTCATTGAATCACCGTTCCTGCGCCTCAAAAACGGTTTGGCGGCGAAGTGCTTGGCGAATACCGCATTCCAGGAACCGCCGAAACCGCACGGTTAACCCCAATATTACAATAAATCCACATCGTTCGCCTGATGGCGGATCGTCCCGGGCAGGACTGCAGTAAGCGAAGCGGAGTTGGCGCCTATGATCGCCGGGCCAGTCGCGCCTAGGTCATCAACTTCAACGCCAGCATGGTGACCGATCCAGACACAGCCACCAATCACGGAGTCGTTATGAATAAAGACACGGGCTCGGCCGCAGAGCACGAAACTCGCTATCTGCGAGTTTCCTAATGGACAGGGCTCCCCAGACGCAGGCACAGAACCGCGGTCATGTTGCCAGACACTCCGGCAATCAACGTCAAATTGCCTATAACTGGCTAACAAGATGGGAACCACTCAACATCTGGCTCGCGCTCATCGGCATCGTCGGCACAGCGGCCATCTTTGTTCTGTACGGCCTCACGCGCTCACCAGTGACGTGGGATGACGAGGTGTTCTTCGCAGAACCTGCCCGAATGCTTGCAAGTTCCGGTTCTCTCTCCGCCTCTATGTTCTTCGACATAGCCGGGCTTAATCATTACTTTTTTATCCAACCTCCTGTTTACTTTCTGCTAATGGCAGGAATATATCGGGTTCTTGGCTTCAATGAAACGGTGGCTCGACTTGGTAGCGCGACTCCCTATATCGCAGGTATCGTGGCAGGCTTCTTTCTTGCGCGCTCACTAGCGAATCGGGTCGGCCTTAGCAGGCTGCTCTCCTCAGTTGCCGGCCTGCTAGCTGCTTTCCTACTCGCTTTCAATGAGCAGTCGATCGTGATGGCGCGATCCGCAAGAGGTGATTGGCTCGGGGTTCTGCTGCTCTTTCTGGGCTGGCTTAGTGTCTCCAAGGTTAAGGTGGCGCATGCGCAGACTCACAGAACCATATGGGTCAGTGCAGGTTTCCTGCTCTTGCTACTCGCTACCCTTACACATCCCGCTCTGGGCGGACCAGCAGCTGGGATCATCGTGGCCGTGATCTTCTGTCCTGCGAGACTCGGAATCTCGCGTCGGGCTGCACTGATGGGAGCCTTGGCAAGTGCAGGACTAGTTCTGCTGCCGTACGGGGTCTGGAGTCTACTGCATTTCTATGAGTGGCGGTCCCAGTTCTTGCACTCCATTATCGCAGCAGGGTCCGGAAATTACGGAAGTTTTCTGAGCGCACAAGCGGGTAATGTGGCTGAGGTCGTTAAGTACGCGCCTGCGATTGTCGCAGTGATTCTGCTCGGTCTCGCCGTCTTTCCGTGGCGCATGTCTCCTGATGTAGCGGGGGCGCTCATAGGTGCGGGTGTTGTTGCCGCAGCGAGTACCGATAGTTATATGGACTTCCTATTCCTGATCTCATTGGTTCCGGCCGCTGTCGGAATAATACTGCTGAGCACAAAGCTGAGGACGAGTTTTCGCCAGCTGATAGGTGGGCTTGTCCTGATGGCACTACTGAATGGATTCGCTTTTCCAGTGCTTCGCGCCTATGAGATCCATCAATTCTACCGACAGCGCGACCCCATTTTGGTTACAAAAAATATCGAACAATTCGTTCCTCGCGGAGCGCACCTCATGGGGATCCCGGGAGTATATTTCGCTGCCATCTCCGACGGAGCTGAGTTCCGCGAATTTCAACTGCTCTACGGGGTGCGGTGGGGCGAGACCGCAAATCTTCAGGGCCAGTTTCGCCGCGCCGTAGAGCAGTACAAGCCAACGTGGTTTGCTTTGCCTCCAGGGATCCAGCCCGACCGTGAGTACTGTTATCTCCCAGATCGATTCCGTCAGGTTTCGACGTTCAACGACCAAGTATCGTCCGGGCTCAATAGCGCGGGGCAGAGCAGCGTAACGTACGTCCTTTGGACGACGACCTCTCCTGGGGCTTCGCCTGAGTGCCGAACCTGAAGAGGTTCACGGCCCCTTGGTGCGCCATCAGCCGAAGGCTGGACAAACTACCTCCACTTAGAGGGCTTAAGCGGCATAGCCGTCATGATCGGAGCAATTGGGGACGTACGGGTCATCTCAGTGTTTAGTGCCCAAGCGGGCAACGCCCACGGCCCAACCGGCACGCAGAGCAATTCGTAGACATGTTGACTGCGAGCCCGCTGCCCTAGTCACTTAAAGTCATATATCATGTACTAAAGGTTTCCCTGTAGTAGAGCGGAGGGAACGTTCGGCTGAGCCGGGTGACAGCGGCGACTTTCTGGCTGGGGGAATGTGCCTAAGGCAGTCGAAAGGTAGGCGGGCATGGTACGCGTGACGGTGGTGGGCACCGGTTACGTCGGCACGGTTACTGCAATCTGTCTCGCATTGCTGGACCATGACGTGGTAGGTCTTGATGTCGATCGGACCCGGGCTGAACAACTCGCAGCTGGGCAGGTGCCGTTTCATGAGCCGGGTATGCCCGAGCGGCTAGAGCAGGCGCTAGAGTCCGGTCGGCTATCGTTTACCACTGACCCGGCGGCAGCTGTCGGAAACGCCGACGTGATCTTTCTGTGCGTCGGCACACCTACTGGCAACAGCGGGGTTCCCGACATGTCCCAGGTTGAGGCGGCCGTGAGGTCGATCGCGCCGCACCTGAAGTCGGGCGCCGTGGTCGTGAACAAATCGACGGTACCTGTCGGGTCCAGTAACTGGGTCCATACCTTGATCGAGGAGACATTGCCCGATGCCGACAGCGTCGAGTTCCACGTTGTGTCGAACCCAGAGTTCCTGCGCGAGGGCGCAGCGGTCGAGGACTTCCTGTACCCGGACCGGATCGTCCTGGGCGGCGACAGGAGGGACAAGGGTATGCAGGTGGTTGCGGACCTCTACCACCGGTTGCTCAGCCAGGACTTTGAGGGCGGCCGACCGGACTACCAGCCGCAGTTGATCCGCACCGACCTGCCGTCAGCGGAGATGGTGAAGTACGCCGCCAACGCTTTCCTCGCCACCAAGATTTCGTTCGCGAACGAGATCGCCAACATCTGTGAGCTTGTGGGTGCGGATCCTCGGCAGGTCCTTATGGCCATCGGCGCCGATTCCCGGATCGGGCCACGGTTTCTGAGGCACGGTATCGGCTGGGGCGGGTCGTGCTTCGGCAAGGACGTTGCCGCACTCATCGCCACCGGGCTCGACTACGGTTATGGGACGCCCATCCTTCGCGCGGTCGTCGAGGTCAACCAGGCCCAGCGGGTCTTGGTACTGCGCAAGCTGCAGGCGGCGCTGAAGACGCTGAAGGGCCGGCGTATCGCGGTGTTCGGCCTCGCTTTCAAGCCGGATACCGACGACCTTCGGGACGCACCCTCGATCGAGATTATCCGTCGACTGCACAAGGCGGGTGCGGTAGTTAGCGCCTATGACCCGATCGTCAAGGAGGTCCCTGAGCTCCACGACGTCCCGGTGCGGATCGGGGCAGATGAATATGACGCCGCCGACCGAGCCAACGCTGTCGTCATCGCTACTGAGTGGCCGCATTTTGCCGCGCTCGACCTGCGCAAGCTCCGCGAGAATATGAGGGGCCGCCTAATCCTCGACGGTCGCGGCGTCATCGCTGAGGACGTGGCGGCAGATGCGGGACTAACTATTGTTGGGTTCGGCGGGTGACCGCTTCCCTATCAGGCGCGGCATCGTCACTGGCGGCGTCGGCTTCCCCGGGCCGCAACTCTGTGAGCGGCTGCTCAGTGGAGGTAGGGATCTGCCTCGCCTCTGGAGTTCTCGATCCAGAGGCGGACGTTTTGTTCGAGCGCATGAACGCTCCTATGCGCGCCCCGGACCATATCCGTAGCGTAACGAGACTTTCTCCAAGATGTCGGCGAGGCGGAGATCGTAAGTATGGTCTCGATGGGCCCGCAAGGCTGCGGCATCTCCTATCCGCCCGGATAGATCAGCATCCTCTAGCAGACGCATTGCATGGTAGAGCAATTCATCGAAATCCTCGAACGCTAGAACCTCTTTGCCAACTTCGAACAAGTGGGGCAGGGCAGGACGGAACTCCGTGAGCACAGCAGCGCCAGAGCCGGCAGCCTCGAATAGGCGCGCGTTGACTCCCATAATCTCCGCTGGATACATAGTATTGAGGACACCGACTGCAGAGCGAAAGATCTTTGATTTCTCCTCGCGAGCGATATAGTGCCCGGTATGAAATTCTCGGGAAGCGGTGTCTCTTATCCATCGCGGGATGCCAGGACCGTATACCTTGAGCGGGATCCCTTTGGCGATCAAACGATCCAAGAGGCGCACTCGATTTGGATATATATTGCCCGCGACGACCAGATACGGTTCGATGCCTGCCGGACCGAGCGGTCGATGCCATCTCGGATTGCATGCCTCGGGCATGTAGTAGACAGGAATGCCTAGGTTGGCCCGCAGGCGCTCGACAAGATGTGGTTCCTTAAAAAAGAAGGCATCATATGGCGAAAGCAACATTAGCTGACGCCCCATGTTCGCCACATGATCGGGAAACCAGAGCACCACGCGAGCGCCAATGCTTCTGAGCCGAGTTACAGCGTCTGGCGTCAGGCGCGCATCGATATTGATAACAACTTCACAGCCCGCGCGCTTAGCGGCCTGTACAATCCGACGTTGAATTTGTTCATCGAGAGCGGGGAAAGCCTGCCTCGTCAGAGTGACGGCTCTATTGGTGAATCTTCCCCGATGTTGGCCTTGAGCGGGCCCCAGCTGCGCCACAACGTGGCCCATTCTGCGAAGTGAATCGGCGATGTTGTCAGCAAAATCATCTGGGCCCGTCGAGCCGATAACCCCTATTATCATCGGGCAATTCCCCCAGTGCGATGCTTGGTTCTGAACCGGCGCCGACGAGTTAGAAGACGGGCCTATTCACTGATAGTACCTGCAGACGACGTTAGCCTTTACCTCGACTAACCGCACTGTCAGCGTACCAAGTGCCTGCCTTGCCTTCGCGGACGGGGGACATTCAATAATCATAACTCGTAACCAGCTGCGCCGCAAAGAAATATACGAAATATCGGTAAATCTACGAGAGATCAGCTTACATAGGTACATTTGCGCGATATGCTGATTATTTCGACATGTACACAATTAGGGCAAGGGGTCATGAGACGGTGGCTACCCACCCGATGAGCGAGTGCGGTGGCCGACGCACCACCGAAATACGGTAGCCATCAGCGAATCTGCCCGGTGAGTTGCTCGTGCGGGAACTGAACGGTCGACAGACCCGCGGATGATCAATGACTGAGTGCGTGCATTAGGATTTTTCTTACAGAGAGTATTTGACTAGTATCCTAATGTGATCGACGCTAGCCTGACCGACCTGCGCAGTCGGCTTTACGAGGCCTACGCCTCACAGCATGCGGGTCGCGGTGGAGACAACGCGGCTGCTCTCGTGTACCGCCGCGATCTTCGGCCCCTACTGCCGCCGCCCGCAGCCGGCCCCGTTGTGGACATCGGCTGCGGGCGCGGCGAGTTGGTCCGGCTACTAGAGGCGGACGGCTTTGACGCAGAGGGCGTTGACATCAGTCCTGAACAGACGGCACTCGCCCGAGCGGCAGGCGTGGCTCGGGTCTGCCAGGGGGACTTCCGGGCCGTCCTCGCCGCGCAACCTGGTCACTATGCCGCGGTTACGGCCACCGACCTGCTGGAGCACTTCACTAAGCCCGAGGTTCTCCGGACGTTCGATGACGTGGCTGCGGCGTTGGCGCCCGGCGGCGTCTTCGTGGGCCGGGTCCCAAACGCCGTCAGCCCGCTCGGGGGGCATATCCGCGACGGGGACTTCACGCATCAGACGTCGTTCACCGCGCGCAGCATCCGTCAGCTCGCCCTCGCGGCCGGCTTCAACTCAGTCCTCGCACGCTCTTCCCCACCGGTCGCGCACGGGCTGGTCAGTGCGGCGCGCGTCATGACCTGGCAGGTGGTAAGCGCCTGCTACCGGATCGCCCTAGCCGCCGAGACAGGAATGCTGCGCGGCCACATTGTCACCCAGAACCTGACGTTCGTGGCCCACAAGGGCGCAGATCATGTGAACCCGACGGAAAGATGATGCACGGCACCGCCAAGGCGACCGATGCGTCTGTAGAAGTGGCGGATGGAAGGCCGCGATGAGAGTGCTGGTCACGGGAGGCAGCGGCTTCCTTGGCGGATACGTGCTGGCCGAGGCCACCCGGCGCGGATACCACTGCGTCGCCCTGGCACGCAGCGACGCGGCGGCCCGCATCGTGGCCGACCGCGGCGCGGAGCCTGCCCGCGGTGATCTCGGCGAGTCGGTGGGGCTCGGTGAGGTATTCGCGGCGGCGTGTTGCGACGCCCTAGTCAATCTTGCCTCGCTCGGCTTCGGCCATGCCCCCGCGATTGTGGAGGCGGCCCGCGTGGCAGGCATTAGCCGCGGCGTCTTTATCTCGACGACCGCCGTAACGACGAGCCTGTCGGCGCGTACGAAGCAAGTCAGGCTGGACGCCGAGCAGCTGATCCTGCAGTCCGGGATGAAGTGGACAATCCTGCGGCCCACCATGATCTACGGCGCGCCCGAGGACCGCAATCTGTCCCGACTGCTCACCGTGCTCCACCGCGTCCTAGTGGTGCCGGTACCCGGCGGGGGGCAGCATCTCCAGCAGCCGGTCCACGTGGCGGACCTGGCCGGGGCGGTGCTGGCCGCCCTGGAGCGGCCCGCCGCAGCAGGCACCATTTACGACGTGGCTGGCCCGATGCCGTTGATGTTCGCCGACCTGTTGCAGATTTCCGCCCACGCGGTGAACAGCCGCGCCCGGTTCGTGCCGGTGCCGCTTGTCGCGGCCGTGACAGCCGCACGCTGCTACGAACGGCTCGGCCGTCGCTTCCCGATCAGCGCGGAGCAGTTGCAACGGCTGGCCGAGGACAAGGCGTTTGCCATCGATGATGCCGTCCGCGACCTTGGCTACGCCCCCCGCCCGTTCGCCGACGGCATTCTCGCCGAGGCCCATGCCCTAGGGCTTGCCCGATGACCGTCGGTGAGCTGAGGGCACTCGTTAGAACCGCGGCCCTACTGCAGCCTGGCCAGGTCACACAGCGGGCCAGGCTCCGCGCGCAGCGGTCGTTGCTGCGGCATTCCCGGCTGGCGGGCCGCTGGCTGCTGGCCGGCACTGACCCGGCATCCGCAGTCGGCTGGCCTGCCCGGTTCCGCCCAATAGACGGACGGGTCTGGCGGCGTCGGCCCGAACTAGGTGGGCTCCGGTCCGGCCGCATCACGCTGCTCGGAATTTCTAAGGTCCTGGGCCTTCCGCCTCGGCACCAGTACGGGGACGACGGCTACTGGCAGGCCGACTGGGCTCAGGTCAGCGCGCCGCGGCTGTGGCGGTTCCACCTGCACTACTGGGACTGGGCCTGGACGCTGACCGGCGAGCCGGGCCGGTCGGCGGCCCAGGACTTGTTCGCGGTGCTGTGGCGGTCGTGGCAGGAGTCCGTAACGGTCGGCCGGGGTGATGCATGGCTGCCGTATCCATCGGCCCTGCGCGCCTGGTCGTTCTGCGGGCTGTACCGGCCGCTCGTGGCGGACAGCAAGATCGAAGGCCCCTTTCTCGCCAGCCTCGCCACCCATGTCGGCTTCCTGCGCCGAAACCTGGAAGTCGACGTTGGCGGCAACCACCTGATCAAGGACCTCAAGGCGCTAGCCGGGTTGGCTGTATTCTTCGCCGACGAGCGGTTGCTCGATTGGGCACTGGACCGGCTGGTCCGGCAGCTCGCGGTGCAGGTGCTCGACGACGGAGGACATTACGAGCGGGCGCCCGCCTATCACTGTCAGGTGCTCGCGGATCTGATCGACATCTCGGGCTTGCTGCGGGCCACCGAGCGCCAGCCCGGGCCGGAGCTGCTAACGGCGATCCAGCGAATGCGCTACTGGCTGGGCTGCGTGCTATCTCCGGACGGGCAGGTGCCGCTGCTTAACGACGGCTATCCGGTCAGCGCTGGGCTGCTAGCCGCCCTGCGGGCAGAACCGTCCGGTACTGAGCCGTTGCAGGTCATGCCGGACAGCGGGTTGGTACGGGCGGCAGTGGGCGGCTGGCACCTGCTGGCCGACGTCGGAGCGCCCTGCCCGGACGAGCTGCCGGCGCACGCCCATGCCGACACGTTGAGCTGCTTGCTTCACGTGGATGGCGTACCGCTGCTAGTGGACACCGGCACGTCGACCTATGCGCTCGGCCCGACACGCGGTCACGAGCGGTCCACCGCGGCGCACAACACCGTCGAGGTGGACGGCGCTAACTCGACCGAGGTGTGGGGGGCGTTCCGGGCCGGCCGCCGGGCCCGGGTGAGCAATGTCTTCACTCAGGCTGACCAGGGTGTGCTGAGCGTCGAGGCCGCGCATGACGGATACCGGAAGCTACCCGGCCATCCGTGGCACCGCCGCCGCTGGTCGCTGAGCGAGGCCGGGCTCCAGGTCGAGGACATGGTCCTTGGCTCTGGATCGCACACGAGCGTCGTCCGCTGGCACTTCGCGCCCGGATCGGTGCTGCGGCTGGTCTCCGGTGGGGCCGTGGTCACCTGGCCGGGCGGAGGCAGGTTCCGGGTCAGCGTCACGGCGAATGCCCCCATCACGCTGGCCGCCGAGTCCGGCCTGATCGCCATCGGATTCCAGCGCACGGTCGAGGCGCCGGTGCTGACCTGCACCATCTATTCAACCCTGCCGCAGCTGATCAGCACCGGCTGGCGGAAGGTTACGGATCGCCAGCTGGCCGCCGGGAGCCGTTCAGCCATTGGCATCACGACAACATCGAGCACTAACGCCGCTCCCGGCACGAACACTGCCGTCAGCGCTAAGGCGGCAGCTAGCGCAAATGCCTCGTTACGACCTGGAGAGCCGTGTGAAACAGATCGTCCAGCCAGTCTCGGGCGGGCCAGTCGTTGTACTGGACGTGCCGCCGCCGGTGCCGGATGCGACCGAGGTCCTGGTGCGTACGGTCGCGTCGGTGATCTCAGCCGGCACCGAGCGCGCACTCACCGCACTCGCTCAAGCGGGCCTGCTCGCGAAGGCGCGGGCTCGGCCGGACCTGGTCCGGCAGGTGATCCGCAAGGCGCGGTCCGATGGGCTGGCCGCCACCAGGCAGGTAGTGCAGGGCCGACTCGCCAGCGACCTACCGCTGGGCTACTCTGCGGCTGGCATTGTGATCGAGGCGGGCCCGGCCGTCACCGGGGTGTGGCCAGGCCAGCTCGTGGCCACGGGCGGCGCGGGCAAGGCTAACCATGCCGAGTTCCAGGCGGTACCTGGCCTGCTCTGTGCCAAGGTTCCCGACGGCGTGCCCGCCCAGGACGCGGCCTTTACTACGATCGCCGCCATCGCGCTGCACGGCTTGCGGCTCGCCGATGCGGGTCCCGGGTCCAAGGTGGTGGTGCTCGGCCTCGGCTTGATCGGCCAGCTGGCCGCACGCCTAGCCATCGCGGCCGGTTGCGAGGTGACTGGCATCGATCCCGCCGGGCCGTCCCGGAAGGTTGCGGCCGCCTCGGGAGTGCTGGCCCTGGACGAGTGCGGCGACGCCACCACGGACCAGGTGCTCGGCTGGTCCCGCGGCCGGGGGGCGGACGCCGTACTGGTGTGCGCTGCAGGCCGGTCCTCCGATGCGGTGATGCGGGTGCCCGTGCTGTGCCGGGACCGGGCCGCCGTTGTTATTGTCGGGGATGTCGGGCTTCAGCTGGACCGCACCCCGTTCTATGAGCGCGAACTCTCGCTGCGGTTCGCCCGGTCCTATGGTCCCGGCCGGTACGAGCTGAGCTATGAGGCCTGGGGCGTGGACTTTCCCGTCGGCCAGGTGCGGTGGACTGAGGGCCGCAACTTCGAGGCGGTCCTCGACCTGCTGGCCAGTGGCAGGCTCCAGGTCTCGGACCTGGTCACTCACACCTTTGACATTGCGGAAGCGGATGCCGCTTACCGGCTGATGGAGCGGGGCACCGAGCCCTACCTGGCCATCCGGCTGGTCTACCCAGCATCCCCGGGCAAGGTTGTGAGTGGTGGTGCCCGGCCGGACGGCGGGGTTCGGCTGAAGGCTCCCCCGGCTGCGAGCTCGTCACCCGGCATTGGCTGGGTTGGGGCCGGGGCGTTCTCCACCGGAACACTGTTGCCCGCCTTCCGGGCCGCGGGCTTCGATCGATTCGTTGCAGTGGCGTCCGCCAGCGGGGTGACCGCCCGCCGGGTAGCGGAGCGCCATGGCTTCGAGAAGGCGGTCTCCGGCGCGGACGCGGTCATCGGTGACGTAGGCGTCGAGGTAGTCGTGATCGCCACCCCGCACGATACCCACGCGGACCTGACCGCGCGGGCACTGGCTGCCGGGCGGCATGTCTGGTGCGAGAAGCCCCTCGCGATGACCCTGGCCGAACTCGATGAGGTCGAGGAGGCGTGGCGCGAATCCGGGCGTCAGCTCGCAATCGGTTTCAACCGGCGCTGGTCTCCCGCCCTCCTCGCCGTCCGCAAGATGCTGAGCGAGGTGACCACCCCGAAGCTCGTGGTGTATCGGGTCGCGGCAGGCCGGGTGCCAGATAAGCACTGGTATCGTGACCGCCGCCTGGGAGGGCGACTCCTCGGCGAGGTATGCCACTTCGTGGACACAGCCCAGGCCCTCGTCGGGGCACCGATCGAGGATGTGACCGGTCTGCCCGGCGGCGGACCGGGAGTTCAACATGGCGACGATGCCGTCGTCTCGCTCCGGTTCGCCGACAGTTCGCTGGCCGCCATCGCGTACGGCAGCGCTGAGCCAGTGGCTGGTAAAGAGTGGATAGAGGTCCAAACGGGTCCGCACCGCGCGGTAATCAGGGACTTCCGGTCTGCCGAAATCGATGGCAAGACGATCTGGAAGGGCCGCCAGAACAAGGGGCACGAAGCGTATGCCGCTGCGTTCCGTCAGGCGGTAGCAGGAGGAGTCGACATTCCGACCCAGGCCATGCTTGGGACGATGCGGGCAACAATTCAGGCTGCAACTTTTGCAAGGCCTGTCGACAAAAAGGAGGGCGAGTGGCTGCCACGTTGATAATGGACGTCGCCAGTGCACAGACGGGAGGTGCAATCCGCTTCAGGGCTGAGGCGATCATTCTCTTGCCTTTCTATAACACCCCATATGAAGCCAGCGCCAACGTACTACGACTGAAGAGCGTGGTAAAGGGCCGGAACCCCGCCTGATGCACGCCCAGGCAAGCCAAGGCATAACCAATATTCGCTTCCTCTGCCGAGGAGCAAATCACGCTGCCATAGCCAAGCGGCAGAAGTCGTATCACGTGCGCATGACGACAACGACCCAGCCTGGCTCGAACGGCAAGGAGCCCGCAGGGAATACAGTAGAACCGGGACAATATATCGGTCCAGAAACAATTAAGACAGATCGCGCCAGTCTCGATCGCGAGGTGGGTGATCCAAGGATCGACCGGAGAGTTAGTAACACACGATCAAATTATCCCTCCGCACACGCGCCTTGTCGTCAGGGGGCAAAAGAGGAGGATTCTTCAAACCAGGCACTGCAAAGTACGTTTGCCATGAACATAGCTTTGGCCGTGCTTGCAGTGGCAACGGGAATCATAGCAGCTCGCATTTTGGGGCCTTCGGGGGAAGGTGCGCTGACCGCTATCCAAACCTGGCCTCTTCTCCTGGGAACACTGGCCATGCTCGGTCTGGACTCGGCGCTAGTTTATTTCATTGCACGCCAACCCGATAAGGGGAAACAGCTCACCTCTACTGCTACTCTCATCTGCCTCCTCTCATTTCTGGCAGTTGCTGCTGTGGCGTGGTTTCTACTGCCATACCTTCTATCGGCGCAGCCGCGGCAAGTTGTGTCGGCAGCGCGCACATTCCTTCTGATCGGCGGAATTTTCGCGGTGGTCGGTATTCCCCACGGAGCATTGCGAGGGGCCCGGGCCTTCACCGCATGGAACCTCCTTCGCATAGCCCCCGGCCTTGCATGGCTGTGCATCCTCATTGTTTCGTGGTGTCTAGGCCACCCCAGTGCAATCCCACTTTCACGATGGTACCTAGCAGGAGTCCTTGCATGCGGTCTTCCCGTCTTCATTGTCGTGAAACGAAAATTGCAGGGGCCTTTGAAGCCAGCCGTACGATCAGCACCAGCGTTGCTACGCTTCGGGATTCCCTCGGCGCTCACGTCGCTTCCGCAGACCATCAATCTCCGATTTGATCAGCTGCTGATCATTGCTTTTCTCCCAGCTCGCATACTTGGTCTATACGTTGTCGCGGTCTCCTGGAGCGGAGCAGTCGTTCCCATGCTGTCAGCTGTTGGCGCCGTTCTCTTTCCCCACGTATCGGCCGAAACGGACACGGCACGCCAAGGGCACCTGCTGGCCACGGCTCTCCAGGGAGGCGCGATCGTGGCGGTGGCGACCGCTGTGGTCTTCACGGTGCTAGCGCCATTCGGCCTACCATTGGTCTTCGGATCAAGCTTCGCTCCGGCTATACCCTCTGCACTCGTTCTGGTCCCAGCTGGCGCCATCCTCGCATGGGCGGGAATCGCCGAGGAGGGACTGCGAGGCCTCGGGCGCCCAACGATAGTGCTTATTGCTGAGATAGTGGCGGCCGTGGTTACCATCGCATCGCTACTGGTACTTCTCCGCCTCTTTGGCATCTTTGGTGCTGCCCTAGCATCCCTGCTCGGCTATTCGACGATTGCAGTGTTTACTGTGGTCGCCATCAGCCGCTCGACCCACCAACCAATTCACTTGTTCGTTATCCCGACATGGCAGGCTACTAAATCGTTGGTACCAAGTGCCTTCACCAAAGAAGGGCGGCATGCACGACAAGGCGTGAAATCGTTGACGATACCAAGTGCCCTCCGCAAACGAGGGCGTCATAGACGGCAAGGTGTGGCATGAATGACAATTTGAAAGTCACCGTCCTCAGCGCGTACCCATTCCATATGGTCGATCAAGCTCGTCAGCTGTACCAGGCAGGGGTCCTCGAACGCATGGTTACGGCCGTTCCGCGCAGTCGTGTCGGCCTACCAGGAGAAATGGTTAGTGCGCGGCTTCGATGGAGCGCTTTTCGGCGCGTTGCTCGTCGTGCAGGGCGCCGCACCGACCCGGTACTAAACCGCGCAGTGGTCCGGGACTTCGATCGCTGGGCCTCGTCGCACCTCGGTGAACCAACCGTGGTCAACGGCCTGTCTGGGTTTGCCACGGAGACGCTTTCACGGGCATGCGCCCGCGGCATAACCGTCTTCTGCGATCGAGGTTCATGGCACATACTTGAACAAAAGCGCATGTTGGATGAGGAAGCGGACCGAATTGGTGCTCCTAGAGAGCACTTCGATGCCTTCATGATAGAGCGAGAGTTGCGCGAGTATCGATTGGCCGACCGCATCCTTGTCCCGTCAGAGTCGGCCCGTCAGTCGTTCATCCGGCGAGGCGTCGACGCTGAGCGGGTTGTCAAGATCCCCTACGGCGTCGATGTCTCAGCATTCTCGGTGCCAACCTCAGAGCGCTGCCCTGGCGCCGTCGTTTCTGTGGCCACGGTGGGCCTACAGAAGGGCCATACTCACTTGCTCGACGCATTCCGCATGCTGAGCGTACAGAATACTAGCCTCACCCTTGTCGGCACAGTTACGCCGGGGTGGTACAAGCGCCTTCGGCTGGATCAGCCGGGTGTGCGAACAACTGGACCGGTCAGCCGTAGCCGCGTAATCGATGAGCTGCAACGGGCGTCAGTATTCGTACTCGCATCGGTCCAGGAGGGCTTGAGCCTAGCGATCGCTCAGGCCATGGCGTGTGGTCTACCAGTCATTGCCACAGAGGCTACTGGGGTCCGAGAACTCATTACCGACGGTGTGGAGGGCATCATAGTACCGTCTCCCCCGGATGCGCAGGCTCTTGCCGAAGCGATGGACTGCCTATTGTCCGACAGCGAGCGAGCCCGGGCGATGGGCGCCGCTGCCCGGCGAAAAGTCGAATCCTTCGGAGGCTGGGACCGCTACGGCCGCCAATTGGTAAAATCCTTCCGCGATGTACGACCAAGACTAGCATGAGCCGCCCGCGGCTGGGGATCGTCGTCACCCACCCCATCCAGTACCAGGTTCCGCTCTATCGCCTGTTGGCAGCTCGGTCGGCGGTCGAACCGATCGTATTCTTTCTATCCGAGCACGGCCTAGCCGAGTCATTCGATCCCGGATTCGGGCGAGTAATCCAATACGACGTGCCAATGCTCGGTGGATATGAGCACCGGCTCGTCCCTAACAGGAGTCCAAAGCCAAGCCTGAGTGCGCCTTGGGGAGTGCTCAATCCGTCATTGCCGGCACTAATCCGGCGCTCACACGTAGATATCATATTGGTCCACGGTTACAACAGCATATCCCACTGGTTCGCATACAGCGCGGCAATTTGCTCTGGGATTCCATACCTTCTTAGAGGAGAATCGCGTCCAGCCCGAGAAAGTAGATACCGCCCAAAGATCATCGCAAAACACGCCCTACTACGGCCTCTTATCCAACATGCGGCAGCGTGCCTCGCGATCGGGCATGATAACCTGAATTTCTACCGTTCCTATGGTGCCCAACCGCAGAAAATTTTCTTTACACCATATTCTGTGGATACGGAGCGCTTCTCCACGGCTGGTGCGCTAGGCCGAAGTCATCGGACGGCGATGGTGAGCTCCCTCGGCCTGAACCCCGAGATTCCCCTCGTGCTTTTCGCTGCCAAACTTCAACCTTGGAAGCGCCCTCTCGATGCGGTGATGGCGATGGACCAGTTGGCGTGTCCAGCGAACCTAATAATGATCGGTGACGGACCGCTTCGATCGGATATGGAGAACCTCGCATCCGGACGTCCCTGGATGCGGGCCCTAGGATTTATTAATCAGACCGCGATCGCTGAGTGGTATGGTGCCGCCGACTTGCTCGTCCTTCCATCGTCCCATGAACCATGGGGATTGGCAATCAACGAGGCAATGGCTGCCGGATCCGTTCCCATCGTATCCGACGCCGTGGGCTGCGCAACCGATCTGGTTACACATGACGTGGGATGGGTTTACCCCACGGGTAATATTAGCGCACTGGCGGACGCCATCACGGAAGGCTGCCAAGAGGGGGCTCTAAACGAGCGCCGAGCGGCAGCACAGCAACGCTCGGCAGAATACGGGATCGCTTCAACTGCCCGCGGTATTGAGACGGCAGTCGCCGCTGTGCTGGGGCGATGACACGTATGCCTCGCATAGTTCCCATTGGAGAGCCAGCTAAAGAGGAGACTCGCAATTCTCTGGTTACCACGTTTCGACGCTGCGGACGTATTGTCGATTCTCTGGACTTGGGCTCACGGGAGCCCGGTTTGACTTGTCTCCGCCAAGCCCACGAACCGGCTTCTCTCCGAACTCAATATAGCCAGACCACCGCAAATCTAAGGTGTTTGTGATGCCTTCAACTGCCGGCCACAACCTAACTTCGATGAGACCTCGAATCACAGTCTTCACCCGCTCTTATCCTCCCGCGTTTCTGAGAGGTGGACCTGCCCGCAGCGTACACGCGATCGTTCAGGCTCTCGCCGGTGAATTCGGGTTCTCGGTTATCACTTCCGCATATGACGGCATCGTCTCTGGGCCGATGCGGTCGGTCGAGCCAGATCGGTGGACAAAGCGGGATCATGCGATGATCTGGTATGAGTCTGAGCATAGAATGTCTGTTGGTTCGATAGCAAGACTTCTAAAGGAGACCGAACCTCAGCTTATATATCTTAATAGTCTATTCGATTACCGCTTTGCGATCCTCCCTCTGCTTATTGCACGGACGATATGGTCGAAGGTGCCGATCATCTTGGCGCCGCGCGGTGAACTGTCGGTTGGCGCTTTGACATTGAAGCGATGGAAGAAGCGCGCCTTCATTGCTGCCTTTCGTTCGGTGGGACTACATCGGGCTATAGTATGGCACGCTTCAACCGGCGAGGAGAAAAGAGACATTGAGCGCATTTTCGGCACAAATGTAGAGAGTCATATTGCAATTGACCTTCGTGCAGACCTTCCTGGCACCGCCGCGCAACATGGCTCTTTCCAAGGATTGCCGGAAGGATCGACCGGCAGTGAGCTAGTGTTCTTCTCGCGGATAGTACCGAAGAAGAATGTGGCGGTGGCAATCCAAGCAATGCTTCTCGTAAAGGATACCGCTCATCTAACGATAGCAGGTCCCATTGAGGATGCTAAGTACTGGAAGGAGTGTCTTGCGTTGATAAACACTATGCCTGATTCTAAATCGGTCAGTTACAGAGGAGTGATTGAGCCCCAAGGGGTCGTAGACTTCCTTGCACGATTCGATCTGTTTGTTTTCCCAACTCTTGGTGAAAACTTTGGCCATGTTGTACTTGAATCGCTGGTGGCCGGCACTCCGATCATCGTTGGGAGAGATACTCCATGGCATCAGGTGGAGACCTCAGGCGCAGGCTGGATGTGTGACCCAACCAGTCCCCACGAGATTGCTGGACTGATCCAACGCTTTCTCTCCCTGGACAAAGATATGCGACAGGGAATGCGGACGGCGGCTCGCAGTTTCGCTCTCAAGGTTATCAATGACCCGGATGCTGTCAGTGCCAACCGGTCAATGTTCAAAAGGCTTACATTTGTCGAGCCGTCGTGATGAGTCGACGTCCCAAGGTCGTTCTTCTGATGCGCAAAGCCATGCCCGGCTACTACAGCATAGAGCGCCTTTTTGAGAGCCTAGCACCGCTTCTATCTAGTCATTTCGATGTTGAGATTGTGCGAGTGCCGTGTCATAGCAGCGGCTTCTTGCGCTGTCTGCGGAACTTGATATTCACTGCACGGCTGCGCGCGGATATTATTCATGTGACTGGGGACATCTATTATTGCGCTCTCGGCACTCGGCGTCGACAATGTGTGCTGACAATACACGATCTCTGCTCTCGCAATCGTCTAAAGGGTGTACGTAAGCGAATGCTGTCCCTTTTCTGGTACGCGCTGCCCCTTCGGTGGTCGCTGAATGTAACCGCGATATCGAGGGAGACCATAAGACAGTTGGAAGAGAGCCATCCGAGTTCTGCCGGTAAGGTGCTACTTATTCCTAACTGTGTTGATGAGATATTCAAACGCGACCGGCCAGTCCAAACTAGCGCTAGAAAGCCACAGGTTCTACAGATCGGAACCGGCGAGAACAAGAATCTCAAACGCGTGGCCTCGGCATTCTCGGGACTTTCCGTGCACCTACGAATTATCGGCCGACTCAGCCCGTTCCAGCGTCACTTTCTCGCTTCGGCAGATCTAGAATGGACCTCGGCTGATCAATTGTCTACCGAAGAACTTATTATGGAATATCTAGACAGCGATGTTCTTGTTTTTGTTTCAACCTATGAGGGCTTTGGCCTTCCCATTGTGGAGGCACAGGCAATCGGGCTCCCAGTGATAACGTCGACCATACCCCCAATGGTGGATACCGCAGGTTCTGGAGCTTTGCTTGTCGATCCCTACGATGAGCGCCAGATCCGTGCAGCTCTTATCCAAATATTGGATTCCGATAATCTACGAAACCGATTGACCAATGCAGGTAAGCTCAATGCTGAGCGTTTCGGGGCATCAATTATTGCGCGTCAGTATGTAGATGTCTACTCTCGTATGCTGAAATCGATAAGAGATTTTGATGAACGTACTTAATTAGCTTGTCGTTTTACTAACTCGACTTTCGCAGTTTCCGGGGGGCTGCCCGGTGACCTTGGCGGCAGGTGCCTGGCCGCAACACAGGTGGCCGCTACCGTGCGGCGCGGTGGTGCCTGGTCTGGGTGACTGCACCGGCCAGCGCGCACAGCAGGGCGCCAAGGAGCAGTGTGGTTGCGGTCGCGAAGATAACGTTATGCGTGGTGGGGGCCTGCCCGCTGCCGCGCGAGATCGCACCCAGCGCCAGCCCGGCCGCTGCCAGGGGGATGCTCCCGTGAAGCTGCCAGCGATTGATGCCGGCGGGGCGAGGCTTAGTGCCGCGCCTGGTCAGGATCAAGGTGACCGCAACGCCGATGACCATGATGGCGCCGCATGCGAGGGCACCTATCGCTAGTGGCTGCATCTGCGGCTCCATCCGGCTGATCCGTTTGTTCATAGTGTATTCGCCGTTGCCCGGCAGGCAGCTGAAGCGGGTCAGCGTGGCCGGAGGTGCCGGGGGGAGCACCGTCATCAATTCGGCACTGCGGCGGGCCCGTCCCTGAGCGGACAGGCCGTGGCCATCGGGATAACCTCATGTACCTGGCGTAGGCCCGGACACAGACCCCGGCGCTTCAAGATCAGCAGCGGTGCGCGGGTACCGGGTGACGGCGACACGCTGTGTGATCTGGGGATACGAAAGGCGGCGGTGCCGATAAGGGAGCATCGGCGGTGCTTCTGAAACCGCTGATGAAACGGTTCCCGCCGATGCTCCCGGATGCCACGCTACCGGTTCCCGCCTCGCTCATGAGCCTGCTTGCCGGGCTCGCCCCGCTGTTCACGGCCCCGTCGTTCCGCACGTTCTGCGGCCTGGCCTGCGGGTTCTGGGCGCAGACCGGGAGGCGGACGGTATGCGGGATGCTGGCCGGGGCGGGCCTGTCCCGGGTCTGGCCGCATGACCGGGCGCACTGGTTCTTCTCCCGGGCCCGCTGGGATCCCGGTGACCTGGGCCTGGCGGTGGCCCGGCTGGTGGTGTCGCTGCTGGTGCCGGCCGGCCAGCCGGTGCTGGTGGCGATCGATGACACGCTGTTCCGGCGGCGCGGCAAGAAGGTCTGGGCCGCATCGTGGTTTCACGACGGCTCGGTGCCGGGCCGTCACAAGACCGGATACGGCAACAACTGGGTCGTGCTGGCGATGGTCATCGTCCGGCTTCCGTTCTGCTCCCGGCCCGTCGCGCTGCCGGTCCTGGCGAAACTGGTGGTCAAGGGCACGAGCTCGGCGTCACGGCTGTGGCTGGCCCGCCGCATGACGGCCATGCTCGCCGGGGCGATGCCCGGCCGGGACATCCACGTCGTGGCCGATTCCGCCTACGCCGGGGAAGAGCTGAAGAAACTCGGGAAAGGGATCACCTGGACCACCCGGCTGCGCAAGGACGCCGCGCTATACCAGCTGCCGCCCGAGCACACCGGGCGGCGCGGCCGGCCCCGCGTCCGCGGCGCCCGCCTGCCGTCCCTGGCCGGGCTCGCCGGCACAGCGGACTTCACGCCGGTCACCGTCACCCGCTACGGCAAGACCGCCACCGTGCACGCCGCCACGATCACCTGCCTGTGGTACTCGGTCTTCGGCACCCGGCACGCCCGGGTCGTGCTGATCCGCGACACCTCCGCCACCGGATACGACCTCGCCCTGGTCACCACCGACCTGACCGCCGGCACCGCCGCCATCATCGAACGGTACGCCAGCAGATGGTCCATCGAGGTCGCGATAGAAGACGCCAAGCAGCTCTTCGGCGCAGGCCAGGCCCGCAACCGGGCAGCCCGGGCGGTCCGCCGCACCGTCCCCTTCCAGCTCGCCTGCCAGAGCCTGGCGATGACCTGGTACGCAACCGCCGGCCACGACCCCGCCGACATCGACGGCCACCGTGCCCGCGCCCCCTGGTACCGCAGCAAGACCCACCCGTCCACCGCCGACATGCTCGCCAAGCTCCGCCGCGTCGTCATCGCCGCCAGATTTAAGGCATCTCGCCCTGACCAGCCGACACGCGAAGAAATCCACGCCATCCGCCTAGCCTGGGAAGCCGGTGCCGCATAACCGCGAAAGTCGAGTTACTAAATATTTCATAGATTTATAGACTAGCCTCGATCTTTCGTTTCCCTGACCTGCTGGCTTGAGGCGTCGGCTGCGGCTGTTTTCAGCGTTCTGCCGTGCCCGGCTGCCCGGCTGTCGCGCCGGGTGGGCGGGGTTCCATGGGCCCTGGTGGTCTCCTTCTTGGTCGCAGTGGTTGTTCCGGCTGGTCAGCCGGATGGGAGAGCCTGCAATCGGGTGGCCGCGACGGCGATGTCCCCCGTCCAGGGCTGGCGTTCGGCGAGGCGGAGCCGCAGGCGCCTCCCGCTCCGGGCGAGGCGGCCGGCAACGGCGAAGACGCGCAGGCGCAGGCGCTTGGGTTCCCAGCGGCGGGCGGCCCCGGCGAGCGCGAGCATCTGGGTCCAGGCCAGCGGTTCGCAGGCCAGCGCGACGATCTCGCACCAGACCTGGTTCTGCGCGAAGCCCTTCAGGCAGGTTCTGCAGCCCGGTGTCCTTGGCGTTCCGGATGCGGTCCTCGCACCGTGCCCGCCGGCGGTACCGCAGCTCCAGATCGGCGAGCTGGCCCTTGCTAGTATCGGTGGCGAAGGCCGTGAACCGGTGCCCGTCGATATCGGTGAACCGCAGCTGCGCGCCCGGGTACGGGCGCTCCTTCCGCACGATCACCCGCATCCTGGCCGGCCAGCCCGGCCAGGTCCAGCAGGCCGGTGATGTCCGCGACCCAGACGCCGTCCCGGACTTGGCCGTCGCCGTCGTAGGCCGGCGTCCACCCGGCCGCGGGAACGGCGAGGATTGCAGCCTGGATGTCCTGGGTGATGGTCATGCCGACGGAGTAGTGCAGCCGCCGGGACCTCGCGGTCAGCCACTTGAGGAACTCGCGCGTGCCGCCGCCGGAATCGGCGCGGACCAGCACGGTGCGCCGCAGCCGCGCAGGGAGCTGCGCGATCGCACTTTTTATGTCAAATCATTAGCGTGGCTAATTCCACGCGAAAGCCCGAGGTTAGTTAGTAGTTAGGGCGCCGAGGTGTACGCGGCTGCGTTCGTACGGAACCAGGTGATCGTCCTGGCGAGACCATCGCTCCATGGCACGGTCGGCTCCCAGCCGAGCAGTTCGCGTGCGCACGTGATCTCTGGGCGGCGTACCGTTGGATCGTCGGCCGGTCGGCCGACGAAGGTTATAGGCGATCGGGAGCCTGTGGCTGCGATGACATCACGGGCAATGTCCAGTACGGAACGCTCGTCGGGACTGCCTATGTTGACAGGGCCAGCGATGTCACTGGAGAGCATGCGCAAGATGCCGTCAACGGTGTCGTCGGCGTAGCAGACAGAGCGCGTCTGGGATCCGTCGCCAGCCACAGTGATGGGGTCCCCAGCGAGGGCTTGGTGGATGAACGTCGGTATGGCCCGGCCGTCGTCGGGGCGCATCCGGGGGCCGTAAGTGTTGAAGATCCGTACCATCGCGGTATCGACGCCCTCGCTCGTCCGGTAGGCAGTGGTCATGGCCTCGGCATAGCGTTTGGCCTCGTCGTATACGCTCCGCGGCCCAATGGGGTTGACGTTGCCCCAGTAGTTCTCCGGCTGTGGATTGACCTGCGGATCGCCGTAGACCTCCGATGTCGATGCCAGCAGGAACCGTGCCTTCTTCTCCTTAGCCAGTTCGAGCGCATGCCAGGTGCCCATGGCGCCGACCTTGAGCGTGTGAATTGGCAGCTTGAGGTAGTCGACCGGAGAGGCCGGCGAGGCGAAATGGAGGATGGCGTCGACCGGCCCAGGGACATGCGCACATTCCGTGAGGTCGGAACGTATGAACTGAAAGTCCTCCCGGTCGGCCAGGTGCGCGACGTTAGCTGGCGTGCTGGTCAGGAAGTTGTCCATGCACACCACTCGCGCGCCTTCTGCCAGGAGGGCGTCACACAGGTGGCTGCCGAGAAACCCGGCACCTCCGGTGACAACGACCCGACATCCGGCGAACCTGGGAGCACCCAGCTTGCAAAGGGAGTCGTTCCGGGTCTGTTGCCGCCCGCCTGCGTCCGACGTCACCCGGCGCTCCGGCCATGACGTTTCCGGCTAGCACCCGAGCGCGGCATAATGCCCCCTGACGAGGTAGGACCATGCAGGGCGCTTTCGTGCCCTACGCGGCAGTCTGCTTCCGCTACAGTATGTTACATTAGTTTTACTTTCTGCATTATACGCAGGCCTGCTTCACCTGATCCTTGTTCGGGCGCTGCGGCTGGTCCAACCGGTCGTTTGTCGGCAGCCAAGGGCATCGAGCTGCTCGTATTGCGCCGGTTAGGGTCCGCTGCCGCCTGTCCAGCAAAGACCGTGTTCTCGGGTCAGATGCTCAGTGCCCAGCCCTGCCCCTCCCGTGAGAGATCCAGGCGGGCGAGGGTGGATTCGATGAGTGGGCTACCTTGCCCTGAGGGGAGTCCCACGCCTGGGTGAAACACAGCCAAAGCAGGGCAGCCAATACCACCGCCACGACCAAGGTTGGTGACCCACCAACGCTGAGCCTCTCGATCACGGTAAGCCATGCGGGATCGAGTGGGCTGAGAAAGGGCGCCGAGGCCACGGCCAAAGCAGCCGCCCGTAGCACCACTATCCAATCAAGCCTGCCAGCAGGAAATACTGCCAGCAACGGGAAAATCATAGCGTCATATGAGGCGCCCTGTTTGGGCGAGAGGACGAGCAATCCCAGCGCGAGCGCAAACGCAACCCGGATAGCCGGAAGATCAGCCGGGCCTGGTGGCATTCGCCACAGCAGGATGACAGCCATCACCACGGACGCGAGTACGGCCACGGTATTCGTGGTAGCCATTGCGTGCTCTAGGCCCAGCAGTCTTGCTGCTGTGTGCCATAGCACGTCTGGCTGTTCGCCGGAGTCTAGGCCGCTCGTGGTCGCCGATATCGCAGCTCGGCAGGCAAGCAGATAGCCGGGGATAAGGATAGCGGAGGCCCCAAGCGTCACAGTGACGAGGGTGGCTGGGGAACGCCGGGCAGCCCAGGCCAGGCCCGCTGCGAACAGTGCGTAAGGTGTCTTGATTGAGGCAGCCAGCCCGACCAGGACACCAGCGAGCAGGCCGCGGAGGGAATTAACCCGCTGCAAGGCGAACAGGGCTGTCGCGCCTGCTGCCGCCGCCAAGACGTCGTTGTGGCCGTCGGCCATTAGAGCGAACAGCATGATTGGGTTCACTGACCACAGCAGATGCGCGCGCACCCTCCGAGCCGCATTAGCGCGCACGACTCGGTCCAAGGCCAGCACGACCGTCATGTAGGCTAGCGCATTCCACACCTTCAGCCAAAAAATCGTGCGGGCCATTGAGGTCCCGCCCAATTCTGACGCTGCCGCCTCCGTCACGGTGGCGACCGGACCATACCGCGAAGGTGGGTCTTGCAAATAAAAGGGTACAGCCGCCCTGATGGGGTCTGTCGGCGGCATCAACTGCACAGGCGTAGCTACATATGGATTATCTCCAAGCACCGCAATCCGCCCGTACGCGGCATAATAAAGGGGGTCGCCATTATCTACCGGCGGGATGACCATCAGGCTGATCACTGCGATGATGGACCCGAGGATCAGACGGCGGGGCCGTGGCCGCCAGCCGCGTCGGACCGCCACCAGTGCGAGTGCGAGGCCAATGCTACCTAGCAATTCCACCAGCCACAGGGTTATCGACCACAACACCGGGGAAGCGTGAGCATTTATAAACCATGGCGGCCAAGGAGGTGCGGCGTGGAGTGTGGGTGGCCCTACGTGCGGATCTTCAACCCCGAGACTCACCATCAAGACTACACTGGTGCACATGGCCGCCACGGCCATCCTGGCCAGCCAATGATAGGCCGCTATCCGGGGCGCCTCGTGAGTTGCACGTCTCCTGGCCAATTCCAAGCCTTTCGCAATCAAACATTTTATTCTGGTAAAGTAAATGCTAAAGCCGACCTAAACCTACGCGTATCGTGACATGTCCGACTGTATCGTTAGGTAAAACTATTGGTTGGTTATTACCCATATAATCGACAGTTCCAGGCTCACCGCCTACGAAGTATATAGCCTGCCAACGGTTGAGTGACTAATAAAAGCCACAAGTCTCCCCGACGGTGGATTCCAGCGTAATATTTAGTCATGGATTCGGCAGTAATGTCCCAATTCATGATAAATTGTATTCCTGAAGTATTGCTCAACCGCTGGCCGACCAGGGAGAAGCAGGGTTAGAGTTTACTCATGACACTGCGTCAGCAGGACTATTACGCCAAGACCGCCTTGGCCCACGATTCGATGCGTGTGCAACCAGGTGACGAGTACTTCGTCGCGCTAGAGTACGCGACAGCGCTGCTTCATGTTGTCCGGGCGCAGAGCGTTCTGGACATTGGACCCGGAATTGGCCGTGCCGTCCGATTCCTAGGACAACGATGCCTTGATCTTCAAGTTCAGGGTGTAGAGCCTGTTAACGAACTCTGCAAACAAGCTCAGGTACTCAGCACACATCGTATTCTGACTCAGCCCCTCAGCGCTTAGAACTTGCCCGTACGCCCGGCCTGGGGCGGCTACGCGATAGCTGATGTCTGGAGAAGTTATAGTGACGGTTACACGATTTCACGGTACGCACAGCATCGAGGCCGCAACACGATGGATACTCATTTCATCTATCCTCGTCGCCACGGCAATTGCACTGTACGGTGGAGAACTGGCGACATCGTTGGTGCCGACTCACTCGGTCGTCTGGGGCTCGCTCGCGCTAGCCGCTTACATTGCTGGCCTTCTGTGCATGCTAGGAGCCAGAAAGGGTGCGCTGCTTGGGCTGGCAAGGTGGAATATTGGGTCCTGGATGTTGCTCTGGTACGGTCTGACCTTCGGACTGGCCACAGTGACGTGGAGCAGGCCGCAGCCTGCGCCGGCAAATCAGATCGCCGTTAACAGCGTGCTGCGCGCACTCGGGCTTGTTGCGGTCGGGATCACTTGCTGGGCGATTGGCTATTGCGTCGGCCCAAGCCTCCCGGTGCGGCGACTCGCTATCCAAGGTCTGACAGCCCTCAGTAGAAAACGCACCATGGCAGTGCGCAGTAAGCTCACACCATGGGTCGTTTACGCCATCGGCGTAATCGCGGTTATCTCTGACAGCTTGACGACGGGGCGATTTGGCATTAGCGGAAATGCGGCGTCGGCTTATAGCACAGCAACAGGATATCAGCAGATCTTGAACGAACTCGGCTACTTTTGCCCGCTCGCGGTCTGCGCAGCCGCGCTTCAGGTGTACAGGGAACGAGTGCCCAGTGCATGGATAACACTAATTGTTCTTTTTGTTGTTGAGGTTGCACTTACCGCGGTACAAGGCGGCAAAGTGGGCTTCGTTATTGCAGTACTGGCCCTAACAATTCCAATGAGCGCTGCGCGATATCGCCTGCCGAAAACGGTAGTAATTGGGGCAATTTTGACGTTCCTGGTCGTCATAATTCCATTTAACCAAAAATACAGGGAAACCGCTCAATCGGGCACGACATCGCTGTCTAAGTCGCAGGCGATCGATGAAGCGCCCACAATTCTCCGGCAGGCGATAACCAGCCAAGGCGTGTTCGGTACCATTGACAGTTCCGGAATTTACCTGCTGCAGCGAATCCAAGAAATTGAGGGTCCCGCCATAATCCTCCAGCGCACACCTGGACAGATTGCCTTCAATAGTCCGATCCAACTCATAGAGACGCCGCTCGCCTACATGGTGCCACGCGCGCTCTGGCCCGGCAAGCCGATTCTGCAATCTGGATATGAATTTAGCCAACAGTATTATGGAATCCCTTCCACTACCGTCACCGCATCCGCTATCTCACCGATTGGTGACCTGTATCGGTATGGCGGGTGGATCCCGGTCGTCGTTTGCATGTTCATCTTCGGCTGCGGCGTCCGCCTGCTAGATGAGGTACTCGACATCTATACTAACCCTCATGCGATTCTTCTAATTATATTGTTTTTCCCGGGTATCGTGATGGGCGAGAGTGACTGGGCAAGCCTTGTTGCTGGGATACCTGCAACTATTTTTATCTGGGCGCTTGCCGTATGTCTAATATTCCGGCCAAGGTCCCCGGTTTGAGTCAAACGTTAGTTCCTAAGGAGTTCACAGCTTTCTAGACTTTTAGCATGCATCTGACCTGCATCGATGAAATTTTCCCGGTCTAGAAACGCACTTTCCCATTAGTCAATCACTCATTCCTTCTAGCTTTTCGTCAGCGGATGATCAGTCAGCACAGCGGAACGCCAGCAGCGACCCCGGCAGCCGCCAGGGTGCGCGCGAGCTCCCCGTGCCGCACCAGAGTCGAGGACCCGGTCCCCGGCGCGCGCGTGCCAGTTGACGGCGGCGGACAGACTGGCCAGGCGGTTGGCGGCGTGTCCGCTCGAAGCATATTTCGCCGGCCAGTCCGCCGCCTTGACGTCGAAAAGAAAAAGGACTTTCCGTGCTGGCCATCTTGCTCGGCCGTGTATTCCTGGCCGGACGCACAATCGGTGGCGTTCAGGCGCGGGCCAGTCACGGTGTCCGGGCCCTGTCGACGGCTGGATGGTGGCGCGCATGGTTCCTAGAGTCGCCTCGGTCGGCAAGCCCAGGCGGCGGGGCGGGTGAGCTCGCGGAGCACCTGGCCGCCAAGAGAGCCACTGGCGCCGACAACCAGGAGTCTCATGGCTGTCCGCCAGGGGAGTCGATGAGCTTGCGGTACAGCCGGGCCAGCGCGCCGCGGTCGAAGTACTTCTCGACGTAGCAGCGGGCCTGGCGTCCTATCGCCTGCCGCCGCGGCGGGTCGGCGGCGAGCGCCTGGATCGCGGCCGCCAGCGCGCCGCTATCCGCCGGCGGGACCACGCAGGCACCTGCCTCGTGCAGGATCTGCGCAGCCTCGCCGGCTACCGCTCCTACGACGGGCTTGCCGGCCGCGAGGTACTCGAACATCTTCGACGGGATGAAGGACGAGAACAGGGGCACGTCACGCAGCGGGACCAGACAGATGTCGGCCGCGGCCAGCAGGCCAGGAACCTCCTCGTGAGACACCCCGGGGAGCAATGTGACGTTGGTCAGGCCCGAGCTCGGCGACCCGGTTCCGCAGCGACTGCTTGTCCGCGCCCTCGCCGACGAAGGCGAATCGGATCGCCTCCCCGTGAGCCGGGCGGCGGCGTCAGCAACCGATGTGAGCCCTTGCGAGATGCCGTGCGTTCCCGCATAGAGCACCAGGCAGTCGCCGGGGCCCGCGCCGAGGCGGGCACGTAGCCCCGCGTCCGCCGGTGCACCGGGATCGAATTCGCCGAGGCGCACGCCGTTGCGGATGGTATGCACCTTGTCGGCGGGCACGCCGCGCCCGACCAGGTTGGCGCGGAACCCGTCGCTAACCACGATCACGGTGTCGGCCGCCGCGTAGGCGGCCAGTTCCAGCCGTTCTAGCAGGCGGATCAGCGGGCGGCTGGTCAGCACGCCGAGCTCGGTGAAGATCGCTGGCCACAGATCGCGCACCTCCACCACCAGCCGGGCCCGCTTGAGCCTGGCCAGCAGCCATCCTGCGCCGATGGAGAAGAAGGTAGGCGAGGACACCACCACCACGTCGGCCGGACCGCTGGCGCGTCCGCCGAGCAGGACGCTGGTGATCATGAAACTCAGATGACAGAGCGGTCTTGCGGACCACTCCCTCGTTCGGAGTGGCGTACAGCCAGGTGCGCAGCACCCGGTAGCCGTCGCGACGCTCGCGGCGCCGGATCGCGCCGCGGTACTCGGGCGGCACCACCCCGGTCGGGTGGTTGGGCATGCCGGTAAGCACCGTAACGTCGTCTCCGTCCGCGGCCCAGGCCGCGGCCAGCGCGGACAGGCGGGCCTGCGGGGCCCCGGTCTCCGGCGGGAAGTAGTGCAGTCACGATGATGATCCGCATCGTCACGCCTGACCTCCGTTCGGGCGGCGCGGCGGGCGAGCAGCGCCGGTGACCGCAGGTACGCCAGTACGACAGCCGCACCGGCCAGGTCAGCGGCGGCCCGCAGATGCGGGATTACCGGCCAGGCTGGCCGCCCCGAGCAGGCTGAGCACGATCGTGGTGCCCGCGGCCACCACCGTCACTCGCTGGTGTGACCACCCGACGTCGCACCACTGCTGGTAGACGTGAGTGCGGTGCGGCTCGAGCCAGCGCTCGCCAGCTCGGATGCGCCGCTGCAGCGTCCAGGCGGTATCGGCGATATAGAGCACGAGCGGACCGAGCGCTGCCTCCACCGGAATCCCCTGCAGGACGGCGTAGGCGGAGAGCATCGCCAGTGCCGCGCCCAGCGCGTAACTGCCCGCGTCGCCTAGGAACACCCGGGCGCGGCCGGCATTCCACGGCAGGAAGGCGAGGGCGCTCGCCGCTACGGCCGCGCCGGCTGGAACCAGGAACCCGTCGTGGTGCCACCACCCCAGGAATGCGTAGACCGCGCCTGCGATCAGGGCATGCGCGCCGGAAATACCGTTGACGCCGTCCATGAAGTTGAACGCGTTGACGAACCCGGTGATCCAGGCTGCGCAGGCCGCGACCAGCAAAATCAGCACGGCCAGCGGCCCCGTCCGGCCGCTGACAAGTACGACGGCCACCATGGTGCTCCCGACCGCCTGGATGATCAGTCGTCTGCCCGCCGCAAGCCCGCGCGTATCCTCGGTGAACCCGAGCAACCCGAAGGCGACCACGGCAAAGGCGAAGAGCGCCGCGATCGCGCCCCCGATCATTCCCGCCGCGACAAGCAATCCGGCGGCGATCGGAATGCCACCTCCACGGGGCGTCGGGACGGTATGCGAGGACCTGGGACCAGGGATGTCGATTATGGCCGCCCGGCGCAATAGCGGAATCATCACGGCCTCCGCCGCAGCCACTACCGCACCGCACGCAGCCACCGCGAGCAGGTATTGAATTCCCCGGACACGAGTCCGCCGATACCTCCCAACATGCAGCTTGTAAATATCTGAATACTTATCGTAATCAACTGAGTCTAGCAATTATCGCGGTAAGTCGGCTCAGCTCCAGCGGAAGAATTCCTGTATAGAAATCAGCGGAAGACTAATTTGTCCGGATAAATGATCAACGCGGACTGCGATGCGGCCTCTTGCTGCTCCCATTCGGGTGCCCGGCCGGCATCACAGGTGGCGCTTCCGCCCGGTATGGCTTATAGGAGTACGTGTATCCGTAGCTGCGCTCGGTCTGCCTGGTTACCTTGTTCAGCACGATCCCCAGCATCTTTGCGTTGACCTGGTTCAGCTTCTCTACGGCGCGGCGGAGGTCAGCCCGTCGGGTCTGCCCAGCCGCCGCGAGCAGCAGCGTGGCGTCGGCGTGCCTGGCCAGGACCGCCGCGTCAGTGACGGGCAGCACCGGCGGGCTGTCGATCAGCACGAGATCGAAGTGATGCCGCAGCCGCGCGAAGATTTCCTGAGCCTGGGCGCTATTGAGCAGTTCGGCGGGATTCGGCGGGACCGGTCCGGATGGAAGCAGGGTGAGTCGGCCGAAGCCCGGGACGGGCAGCAGTGTCTCCTCCAGAGTTAGCTGGCCGAGCAGCACAGAGGTCAAGCCGACCTGCTCGTCCAGTCCGAAGAAGTCCCCGATCCGGGGTCGGCGCAGGTCGCCGGAGACGAGCACTACCCGCTCACCCGCCTGCGCGAAGACGACCCCCAGGTTGGCCAAGGTGGCGGTCTTGCCCTCGTTGACCCCTGGGCTGGTCACCACCATGCTGCGAAGCGGTTGCCCCTGCCGGGCGAACTGCAGTGAGGTCCGCAGCGACCGGTACGACTCTGCGGCCGGAGAGGTGGGGTCGGCGACCGTCACCACCAGCGGCTTCTTCTGACGCCGCCAGGAGGTCACCGCGGGAGCCATGGCGAGAACCGGAGCGCCGCCGGCATGCTCGGCCGCTTCCTTCGATGTCAGCCTGTCATCAAGGCTCTCGCGCAGGAACGCGGCGCCGAGGCCGAGCGCAAGCCCGGCGGCCAGGCCCAGCAGGGCGTCCTCGGTAGGCTTGGGTGAACTCGGTGAGGCCGGAGTCTGCGCGGGCGTGACCAGTGCCACGTCGCCCGTATCGACGGCGCCGCTGACCTGCATCTGGGCGAGCTGTTCCTTGAGGACTGCCTGCTGGTTGAGGAGCGCCGACGCTGCGGGCGAGGTGGTGTTGCTCCCGAAGGAGCTGAGCTGCTGCCCAATCGAGGAGATCTGCGAGCGCAGCTGCGCCTCGGCGGTCGCCAGGCTGCGGCTCGCCACCGCCTGCTGATACTGCACGAAGTCGTTCGCATAGAGGTTCGCGATGAGCGCGGCCTCGGACGGAACCTGGGTGATGGCCGTGATGGCGATCACGTTGGTCTGGCCGATCTCCGAGGCAGACACCGCCGGCGTGCTTCCGAGCCGCTGGCGGACGGCCTGCTGGACCGGAGCGCTGGTCACCAGCTGCAACTCGGTCTCCACGTCCGTCTGGGTGACCGGCTGCTCCTGCAGCGCGCCACCGCTCGGGTCGAAGGACGGCTGGACCAGCAGTTGCGCGGTGGCCGAGTACTGCTTGTGCGCGGTCAACGCGAACGCCAGGCTGGCCGCCAGACCGAGCATGGCAATCAAGCTGACCCACCATTTCCGACGGCGCAGAACCTGCAAGTATGTACGAAACGTCGGCTCGGTACCGAATTCGGTCATTATGACTTTCTCTCTGATCGGCACGTAGCAGCTAGCGGCACCCGGAGGCCCCGGAGACCCCGAAGCCGCCGGAGGAACGCCGTTTCCCCGTATGCATTACACAAAATGAGTGTACGCTAACCACGTTCGCGGTAAAATCTTCGTTCGTGTCCGGCAGGGTGATTTGCCACGTAAAATCCCGCGGCCCGGATGATTCCGGTGAGCCACGACGATAGCATTTCGCGCATTAGGGAAGCGCACACCAAAAGGGACAATACTGATTCGTCCGGAATTGTTGTGCTGTGCACGGCGAACGTGTGCCGATCCCCGATGGCCGCCGCGCTGCTGGCCAGACGGCTGGCCGTGCTCGGCGTGACGGTGCCGGTGCGCTCGGCCGGGATGATCGGCGGCGGAGACCCTCCTTTCCCCGAGGTCGTCTCGGTCATGGCCTGGTACGGCATCGAGATTGCCTCGCACCGGAGCCGCATCGCCCGCGCCGCCGACCTGGCTCGCGCCAGCCTGGTGCTGGCGATGGCCCGGGAAAATCTCCGCCACGCCGTGATCACCGAACCAGGGGCGTGGGCACGGGCGTTCACGCTCAAGGAACTCATCCGGCGCGGGGAGCAGATCGGGCCCAGGACGCCGGGTGAGCCGTTCGCTGGCTGGCTTTCGCGGACCCACGCTGGGCGCGAGCGCATGTCGCTGCTGGGTGACTCCGCCGCGGACGACGTGGCCGACCCGGCGGGCGGATCGCTGCGTGCCTACGCCGATACCGCCAGCCTGCTGGACCGATTGGTTACGAGGCTGGCCGAGCTCGGCTGGGGGCACGCTGAACCGCATCCTTAACTGCCGCGCCGCATCTGGACCAGGGCAGTGGCCTGGGGCGGAATCGCCATGGTGCCGTCACGGGAGGCGCCTCGCGCCAGCCGGGCCAGGGCCCGGCGCAGCGAGTCGGCGTCAGCGTCAGGATCCAGGGCGGTGACCTCGTCCGGGTGCAGCATCGGCACCGGGACCTGGCAGATCAGCGGGTGACATGGCCGCACGTCGGCCTCTCCCGGCCCGAGCCAGTCCTCGATCAGCTTCTCGCCGGGACGCAGCCCGGTGAATTCGATGTCCACCTGCCGGCCGGTGTTGGCGGTCAGCCTCCGCGCGATGTCGGCGATCCGTATAGGTTCGCCCATGTCCAGGACAAGGACCTCCCCGGCCCGGCCGATCGTGGCCGCCTGCAGCACGAGATGAACCGCCTCGTCGGCGAGCATGAAGAAGCGGCTGACGTCGGGGTCGGTCACCGTGACCGGGCCGCCCGCAGCTACCTGCGCGCACAGGGTGGTGAGCACCGATCCGCGGCTGCCCAGCACGTTGCCGAAGCGCACGCTGAGATACGCCCGGCCGGTCTGCGCCGACATGTACGCGGTGAGACGTTCGGTGATCCGTTTGGAGTAGCCGAGGACGCTCACCGGGTCCGCGGCCTTATCCGTGGAGATATTGACAAACGACTGGACGCCGTGATCTGCCGCGGCCTTCAGGATCGTGAGCGTTCCCCAGACGTTGCTCTTGAGCGCCTCAGCCGGGCAGCTTTCTAGCAGCGGCAGGTGCTTAAGCGCCGCCGCGTGGAACACAATGTCGGGCCGGAACCTCTCGAATACCTCCCTGACCCGGCGCTCGTCGCGGATGTCGGCCAGCACCATGTCCTCGGAATCGAGCAGCGCACGCCCGCGCAGCGCGAGCTGGATCGCGTGCAGTGCCGACTCGTCGCGGTCTAGCATGATCAGTTGCGCCGGATCGAGCTGGTGCAGCTGCCGGCAGAGCTCGGCACCGATGGATCCGCCGGCGCCGGTTACCAGGACACGCTGGCCCGTGATGTGTTCGCGGACCGAGGCCACGTCCGCGGTCACCGCCCGGCGCCCGAGCAGGTCGCTGATGCGAGGATCACGGACCCCCTCGATCTGCGCCCCGCCGGTAAGTAGCTCCCTGACCGAGGGGATCACCTTCGGAACCAGCCCGCAACGCTCGGCCGTCTCGGTGAGCTCGTGGATGACGGTGCTACTCCCTCCCGCGATCGCGATAACCAGCATCCTGGCGCCGGTGCTGGCGGCGACCTCCGTCATCTGGTCGCGGCTACCAAGCACCGGAACGCCATGGATCCGCAGGCGCCTCTTCATGGGGTCATCGTCGAGGATCGCGACCGGCTGATATGCCGCGTCGGGCTGCGTGGCCAGCCGGTAGATGAGCATGGCGCCCGCGTCCCCGGCTCCGAAGACGATGATCTTCTCGGCACTGGGGGCTGGCGGTGTTCGTGACCGCTGCCTCGCAGCGAAGGCGACGTAACGGGCGCCGAGCATCGCGACCACGGCGAAGGCCGCGCCCAGAATGGCGTCCGGCACGGCACGCCGCCCCGTCACCAGGGCCAGACCGACAACCGTCAGACAACACGCGGTGAGCAGGCTCGCCAGTGCCACCGCGGCTACCTCGTCGCGGCTTCCTCGCAAATACCGGCCCCGGTAAAGCCCGGCGGCGAGGCCGCATCCGGCCACTGTCATGCCAATTCCTGCCGCGCCAAACAAAAGGACAGATTTCGCCATATGGGCCACCGTCAGGTCGCCCGTGGCCCTGGTTGCCAAAAGCAGGCCGCCGAGCCACGCGACGGCGTCATATCCTGCTTCCACGACGAGTCGCACCCATCGGCGCTGGCTCAGGCTTCGCACTAGTTGCCCTCTGACTCTGCCGGTCAGTGCCTCCGCGCGCACGCGGTCCTCCGTCCTAGCAGGGCTCGTCGATGCCCGGACCTCTTGCGTTCACTCTCAGCGTTGGATAGATTACACTGCGCAGCATACGATAACAAACGGTTAGAAAAACTGATCATGGACAGCAGCCGAAGGCATTCGCTGTGCAGTCCTATGCGTCGATTAGATGACAGAAAGCGACATTTGACGGAAAGCCGTCATACGAGAAACGACGCCGGAAAATCGGGGCAATGAGGAACGCGAGAAGCTGCGAGGGTAGGGGATTAAAATGTCCGATACGCCGGATAAGGATGGCGGAGCCGGCGCTGAGAATTCTGCCAGACCAGCTAGCGATCAGGCGGCAGAGCCGGGCAAGCCGAAGCGCCGGGTCCGGCGTGCTGTCGTGGTATCCCTCGCCTCGCTCCTCGGAGTGGCGATCGCGGCCGCGATCGGCATCTACGTATACGTCAACCACGCGGTCAGCAGCATCCCGCGTGTCCCCGTCGGCCACCTAGCCGCGTCGGGGCCCGGGCAGACGTTCCTCATCACCGGCTCCCCATGGCAACCCACCGGGACTCCGATCAAAGGTGTCCAGCCGATCCACAGCAAGCTCGTCATGCTCCTGCATATCAACGCCAACGGCCGCACCGGCGGGGTGGTGGGGATATCGGGCGACACCATGGTCAACGTGCCTGGTCGCGGCTTCAAGCCACTCTGGTCCGCATACGAGGCGGGAGGGCCGAGCCTGCTGGTCCAGGCCGTGAGCCAGCTCACCGGAGTCCCCATCAACCACTTTGCGGAGATCGACCTTAATAACCTGACGAGCCTGGTGGACGCCGTCGGCGGCGTCACCGTCACGCTGCCCGCCGCCAGCTCGAATGACGGGCATCTATTCACCGCCGGCGTCAACCATCTCACCGGCATCACCGCCACCTACTACGCCTTCGACCAGTCGCTCACCGACCAAGGCGAGCTGCTACGGCAGGAGAACGTGCTGCGCGCCATCCTGGACAAGATCGCCGCCGATCACCTGCTCACCAGCCCGATAACGGCGGTAAGGGTGCTCAACGCCATCACCGGCGCGCTGACCGTGGACAGCAACATGACCAACTCCGAGATCGAGTCGCTGGCCAGGAAACTTGGCGGCTTGGGTAGCGGCGCCGCGACCTTCGTGATCGCGCCCACCCAGACCGTCCATGGCGCGCTCGTCCCGAACGCGGCGGTCGCCGACCAGCTCTGGACGGCCCTGAAGAAGAACTCGATCGCGAATTTCGCCAAGGCGTTCCCGACCACGGTGGCGCCGCTGGTCGTGCCGTGATCGAGGCGCCCAGGGGAGACCGGGGCAAGAACCATGGCCGTTCGGCATAAAAAAGGGTTCTTCCCCTGGGCGCGGTGAGGTGGCGCGGAGCCGTAAGTCTCCCGCCGGCTCGGCGGAGTCACCCTCGGTCATCTACGAGATCGCCGACGAGCAGCTCATCATCTTGGTCGTCGGCGTCGGGCACCGCTGCGAGGCCTACCGGGCGCTGTCCTGAGCAATTCCAGGCCACGTGCTCCCCACAGATCAGCCCAGAGTCACCGCGGTTTGTATGACGGATCGTGATACGCTCTCTGCATGACATCAGCCATCAGCGTGCGTCTCGATCCTGAGGCTCTGCGAGCGCTGGCACAGCTCGAGGCGACAGGCCTCAGCAGATCCGAGGCGATCCGCCGCGCGATTCTCGACAGCGCTGCCCGACTACGGCGCAGCGCTGTCCTTGCCGCCGAGGCCGCAGCACTTGAGGCCGATGAAGACGACCGGCACGAGATGCTTGAGGTCGCCGCTCTCATGGAGAGCATGCGTGCTGCGGGGTGACATACACGAATTCCGTCCGCCGCGCGGGACAGGCCACGAGCAGCGTGGCCGCCGATACGGGGTGATCGTGCAAGCCAACGAGCTACTGCCTCGTACAGTGGTGCTGGTAGCGCCAACGTCTCACAGCGCCAGGGCGGCATCGTTTCGTCCTGAGATCGAATTGCTTGGTGAGACCACCCGGGTCCTGGTTGAGCAAGTCGGCGCCATCGACGCGGGACGGCTGGGCGAAATAGTCGGCCGAGTTACCCCCGAGCAGCAATGGGGCATCGACGAAGCCCTCATGACAGTCCTGGGACTCCGCTAGGCGCAGGCCGCGCGACGGACTGGGGCTGGAACCCCCGCTCGTTCGGTGTAAAGATGCTCTTCTCCGGGTGCGGCGGTGACGTGGCGCACCTCCGGGGCCCGTCGTCCCAGCGGCGTTACCTGGCCCCGGGGTCCCCCGTCGATGCGCTGCCGCAGCAGGTCGGCGTGGCCGTTGTGCCGGGCGCAGGGATGTTGCCGCACCGAGTCTCGGCCCTCAGTCGTCGGCCGGCTCGGCGGAGTCGCCTTCAGGCACGACAGCAACGGCGGGAGGCGTCACGTTGCCCGGGCGGTTCTCGGTGATCCACCGGTCGATGCGCTCCCACCAGTCGTACAGCCACCGCACCTGGGCCTCGTGGTCGGCGTCCCGCGGCACCTGGTCGAAGGGCACCCGCCACCACTTCGCGCGGATGACCTGGTCGATCGGGAATCTCCGCCAGACGTCGGCGACGGACAGGATGGTGTCAAGCCCGGCGTGCGCCACGAAGATCACGTCGGCGTCGGGCCGGGCGTTGATGGCGGCCAGTGGCCCGCCCGTCCGCGGCGGGAGCAGGTTGGGCATGTTCCGGGCACGCGCGGCCAGGTCGCGGCGGCCCGCGTTCTCCAGCCGCCGGATGCCGCGGCGCCAGCGGTACGGCGTCCAGTGCCCGCCCTCGGGGAAGATCACCAGCGCGCCGGTCCGGTCCAGTCCGCGGGCCAGCCGCGCGATCTGCTGGGTGTAGATGCTCTCACCCAGCTCCCGGGGGCGGACGAACACGTTGGGCAGGCGGTTGCCCATCATGTCCACGATGGGGTCCAGCTGCAGCGACGCCTTCATGATGACCCGCGGGCGCAGCCCGTAGACGGTCAGCAGCTGGTGGACCAGCAGGAACGAGTCACCCGGTCCCGCGTGCCTGGACAGCACGATGACCGGGCGGGCCCGCCGCGCGATCCGCTCCTTGGCGGTGAGCGCGGGTTCCTCGACCTCGACCCGGAGCCCGTAGCTCCGCTCGGCCCCCCGGTACAGCGAGTCGAGGAACCACCGGACCACCGCGTAGTGCCGGCTCTGGTACGGCTCGGTGTGCATCCGGCCGCCGAACCCGCTGATCACCCACAGGCCCGCCAGCAGGAACAGCGTCACGAGCTCGGCGGTGAGCCACACCACCGCGAACGAGACCAGCCGGAGGTTCCGCATCCGGCCCGCGCGCGACAGCCCGGCCAGCCCGAACAGCAGCGCGAGCACGCTCAGCAACGGTGACAGGACGATGAGGCCGAGGGCGAGGACGATCACCATCGGGGCCAGCACGAGCCGGCGGACCAGCCTGGGTGGGACCAACAGCACCCCTCCCGTCCAGCGGAGGCCGGATAAACGGAGCCGGATAAACCGGAGCCATCAATGCCGGGCCAGAGCCGCGAGATAACTCGCGGAGGCCGTGTACGCTCGGTCGATACTCTGCCCCACCCTAGCCAGTTCCCGGTAGCGGAACTGCGCCAGTCCAGGCGCCGGCCGCTCCCCGCCCGTCGGCAGGACGTGGACGCGGACGTCCTCCGGCAATGAGGACATCTCCTCGTGGAACCGGTGCCGCCTGGCGATCTCGAACGCGACCAGGCCCACCTCCCACGGGCGGGTGGGGACCGACAGCGGGCTCTCGATCCGCCCCACCTGCAGGACGTAGACCGTGCTGGCGCCGAGCGTGACGGCCCGCCCGACCGGGATCGAGTCGACCAGGCCGCCGTCGAAGTAGTGGACGCCGCCGACCTCGACCGGCGGCAGCAGCCCGGGGACCGCGCACGAGGCCAGGACCGCGGGCACCACCGGCCCGCTGCTGAACCAGCGCGCGCTGGCGGTCTCGATGGCGGCCGCCACGCACTGGAACGGCAGCTTCAGGTCGGAGAAGTCCTCTCCGGGAAGCGCGTCCGCCAGCATGCGGCCCAGCGGCTCGAGCGAGTTCAGGTGCGTGCCCGAGCGGACGAGCCGGACCGCCCGGCCCCAGAACTTCTCGCTGAACGCCAGGCGCAGTTCGTCGCCCTGCCACATGCGGCCGAGCCGCGCCGCTGCGCCCGGAGGGTCGGCGGCCACGATCACGCCGTTGATGGCGCCGACCGAGGTGCCCACGACCAGGTCCGGCCGGATGCCCGCCTCGGCGAGCGCGCGGAGCATGCCGACCTCGTGCGCGCCGAGCAGTCCGCCGCCGCCGAGCACGAACGCCGTGGTCATGTGAGCAGCTTAGCCAGCGCGCCGCGGTGCGGACCCGAGGTAAAAGGCGCGGACCCGAGGTGAAAAGAGCGGAAACTCCCGTAACGGGCGTCATGTGCGTGCGCTACTGTTATGCGACCCGGGGGGGAGCTGGGCGGCACGGCCGGGCCAGGGGCTCCCAGGGCACATCGGGAAACCCCGGCGACGAGGAAAAGAGCACGTCCATGGCCGCCACGCTTCAGGAAATCTTGCTCGCACCCGACACCCAGCCAGCCGTCATCGCCGACTGCCACAAGCTGATCGAGCAGGAGATCTCCACCAAGTCCGGGGTCTCCGGCACCGCGGTCAAGGCCGCGTACAAGACAGCGAACACCTTCGCGCCCGGTTACCTGAAGCGCAAGGTGGAGCAGTTCGTCCCGGAAATGGTGGTCCAGCTTGAGCCGTTCTGGGCGGACTTCAGCGCCTCCGGTTCCTCCGGGTTCGGCGACTACCTGGTCAAGCACGCCGACGAGGTATCCGAGGCCCTGCTGTCCGTGACCGATGCGCATGCGGCACAGAGCAACAAGCCCACGATCGTGAAGGCCTACCAGGCCGTCCGCGGCAGCGCGGCCAAGCACATTGCCGCAGCCCTGCCCAACCTCGGCTCGCTCGTGCAGAAGTACGCCGGCTAACCAGGCCATCGCTCAGCCGCGCCGGATGACCAGGCCGAGGGAGGCGAACTGCTCGAACGGCCGGTGGTAGCCGCGCTCGATGTGGTGGATCCCCCGCAGCGCGGAAGGCTGGTCGGCGACCGCCGCGGCCAGCACGGCGGAGAACCCGGCGCGCACGTCGGGCAGCGTGACGTCGGCGCCGCGCAGCTTCGACGCGCCCCTGATCACCGCGGAGTGCACCGCGTTCGTGTCGTGGAACCGGCACGCGGGCCCGCCGAGGCACGCCGCGAACACCTCGATCTCGCAGCCCATCTTCTGCAGCGCGGGGACGTACACCAGCCGGTTCTCGAACACGGTCTCGTGCAGCACCGACATCCCCTCGGCCTGGGTGAACAGCACCATCAGCGGCTGCTGCCAGTCGGTCATGAAGCCGGGGTGGCTGTCGGTGTGCACCGCGGCCGCGCGCAGTCCCTCCGGCGCCGACGCGGTGATCCAGTCGTCGGTGATGTCGAACCTGGCGCCCATCCTGGCCAGGGTGGTGATCGCCGTGACCAGCCGTCCCTGCGGGCAGCCGTGCACGCGGACCTCGCCCCTGGTGATCAGCCCGGCCACCAGGTAGGAGAACGCCTCGAGCCGGTCGCCGGCCAGCCACCTCGAGGCGCCGCGCAGCCGCGGCACGCCCTCGATGACGATCCGCCGGTCCGGGCTGAGCTCGATGTGCGCGCCCATCCGCTGCAGGAACAGCGCGAGCTCCACCACCTCGGGCTCGGTGGCCGCGTTCCGCAGTACCGTCTTCCCCTCGGCCAGCACGGCGGAGAGCAGCACCGTCTCGGTGGCGCCGACGCTCGGGTAGGGCAGGTCGATGCGGGCGCCGTAGAGCCTGCCCGCCCGCGCCGTGATGCCCGCCGGGCCTTCCTCGACCTCGGCTCCGAGCGCCCGCAGCGCCCCGACGTGGTAGTCGACCGGCCGGCGCCCGATCGGGTCGCCGCCGACCAGCGGCACGAACGCCTCCCCGGTCCGGTGCAGCAGCGGCCCGAGCATCAGGATCGGGATCCGGTTCAGCCCGGTGAACGCCTCGGGAACCCGGGGCTGGACCTCGCGGCCGGGCGCGACCGTGATCTCGCCGTCCGAGCGGCTCACCTCGACCCCGAGGGACTCCAGCATGGCCGCGGTGATGTCGACGTCGCCGACCTCCGGGGCGTTGCGGATGGTGCTCGGGCCGTCCCCCAGCATCGCGGCGACCATGTGCTTGGTCACGGCGTTCTTCGACCCGCGGACCGTGATGTCGCCGCGCAGCGGCCCGGAGGGCTCGACCAGCCAGGTTTCTGTCACGCAGACCACTGTAGGGGCGCGCGCAGGAAGCGCTTAGCGCGATTTACCTGATCCGCAGGTCATCGGGGGGGATCGGGGATTCGGCAGGCGCGCCCGCGGGCGCGGGGGTGAGCGGCCTGGAAGCCGCGGGCGCGGCGGTGAGCGGCCCGGCGTTCCGCCACGGCCTGGTCCTGGCGACCGCGTACCCGCCAGCGGCGAGCAGCACGCCGGCCAGGGTCCACCCCAGCGCGGTGGTGCCCACTCCGGCGTACTTCAGGCCGGACGCGAAGATCACGAAGGTGATGGCCGGCCTGATGTACCGGTCCGGGGCCCGAGATGAGAGCAGAGAGCCGACCAGCACCGCGGGCACGCTGCCGATCACGATGGAGGCGGTCACCGCGAACTCCACGTGCCCGAAGGCCAGCGCGCCCAGCGCCGCCGCGGCGGTCAGCGGAACCGCCTGCGCGAGGTCGGTCCCGACCAGCCGGCTCGCGCCGAGCAGCGGGTACGCGAACAGCAGCAGGACGATCATCAGGGACCCAGAACCCACCGACGTCATGCCGACGATCAGCCCGCCGACCATGCCGATCAGCACGGTCGGCACCGGCCGGACGGTGACCTGCCGGACCTCCGCGGTGCGCTCCCGCGCCGACCTACGGTCAAGGAACCAGCGGAACACCATGGCGACCGACCCGACCAGCAGCGCGGCCCCGAGGGCCCGCTCGACGTTCAGCTGGTCGGCGGGACCGTTGCCCAGCAGGTGCAGCAGGTACGCGCCGAGGAACGCCATCGGCACGGAACCGAGCGTCATCCAGCCGGCCATCCGCAGGTTGACCGTGCCCTTGCGCAGGTGGACCGCCGCGCCGACGGGCCGCATGACCACGGCGGCGACCAGGTCGCTGGAGATCGCGGCGACCGGTTTCACGGCGAACAGCAGGATCAGCATCGGGGTCATCAGGGCGCCGCCGCCCGCACCGGTCAGCCCGACGAGCAGCCCGACCACCGCGCTGCCGAGGACGACATAGCCGTCAACACCCATCCTGCCTCCCTTCGCCTGCGCGCCCCGGTACCTAATTCCTTACTAAACCTAAGCTAAATAATAGACATTACCGCCCGAAGCGTTCCCGAAGACAAACCCCTTTATGCCGAACGAGCGGTGGTGCCAGTTCCCGGCCCCGCTAACCGGGTAGACAGGGGACGTGGACAGGCTGCAGGCGTACCGGGACAAGCGAGACGCCACCCGCACGCCCGAGCCCGTGCCGCCGGCCGGCGAGGCGGGCGAAGGGCCCGGGACCTCACCCGGCGAGCCGGGCGGGACGTTCGTCATCCAGGAGCATCACGCCCGCCGGCTGCACTGGGACTTCCGGCTGGAGCGCGACGGGGTGCTGGTGTCCTGGGCGCTGCCGAAGGGCGTGCCGTACGACCCGGCCGTCAACCACCTGGCCGTGCACACCGAGGACCATCCGCTGGAGTACGGCAGCTTCGAGGGGACGATACCCAGGGGCGAGTACGGCGCGGGCGCGGTCACGATCTGGGACCGCGGCACCTACGAGGCGCAGAAGTGGGCGCCGGCCGAGGTCAAGGTCACGCTGCACGGGCGGCGGGTGGAGGGCGGCTACGTGCTGTTCCAGACCCGCGGCAACCAGTGGATGATCCACCGGGAACGGCAGCCGCTGCCCGCCTCGATGCGCCCCATGCTGGCCCTGTCCGGGACGGCCATGCCGCGCGATCACCAGAACTGGGCGCTGGAGATGAAGTGGGACGGCGTCCGGGCGCTGGCCTTCATCGAGCGGGGCCGGGTGCGCCTGATGTCGCGGACGGAGCGGGACATCACGGTCGCCTACCCCGAGCTGGCCGGGCTGGGCTCCGCGACCGACCACAGGCAGCTCCTGCTCGACGGGGAGATCGTGGTGTTCGGCGAGGACGGCTGGCCGTCGTTCGAGGCGCTGCAGCCGCGCATGCACGTCACCGCCGCGGCGCAGGCGGCGCTGCTCGCCGGGCAGACCCCGGTGACGTACCTGGTGTTCGACCTGATGCAGCTGGACGGAAGGCCGCTTGTTGACCAGGCGTACCGGGACCGCCGCGCGCTGCTCGACGGGCTGGGCCTGGCCGGGGCGTTCTGGCAGACGCCGCCGTGGTTCCCCGGCGAGGACTTCCAGGCCGTGCAGGCCGTCTCGGCCGAGCGCCGGATGGAGGGCGTGGTGGCCAAGCGGCTGGATTCGGTGTACGCGCCCGGCGTCAGGACGGACTACTGGCGCAAGATCAAGAACCTGCTGCGCCAGGAGGTGGTCGTCGCCGGGTACAAGCCGGGCCAGGGCAACCGGACCGGGCAGGTCGGATCGCTGCTGATCGGGGTCCACGACGCTTCCGGGCTGATCTACGCCGGCCACGTCGGGACCGGCTTCAGCGTCGAGACGCTGCGGATGCTCGGCGACCGGCTCGAGCCGCTGCGCCGTCCGGACTCGCCGTTCGACGGCCCGGTGCCGCCCGAACACGCCCGCCACGCCGTGTGGGTCGAGCCCAAGCTGGTCATCGACGTCACCTTCGACCGGTGGACCAAGGCGGGCCGGATGCGCGCCCCGGTCTACAAGGGCCTGCGCGACGACAAGGATCCCGCGGACGTGGTCCGTGAGCCCTGACGCCAAGGTCGCGGTCCTGGTGGACGGGCGGACGCTGACCCTGACCAACCTCGGCAAGGTCCTGTACCCGCAGACCGGGTTCACCAAGGCCGAGGTGCTCGACTACTACCAGCGGGTGGCGCCCGTCCTGCTGCCGCACATCGCGGACCGGCCGCTGACCCTGAAGCGGTACCCCGAGGGCGTCGACGGCGAGGCCTTCTTCCAGAAGCACGTCACCGCGCACCGGCCTGACTGGATCCGCACCGCCCGGGTCAGCTCGGAAAGCTCGCGAGCGCGCGGCACCACCGTGACCTACCTGGTGGTGGACGACCTGCCCGCGCTGATCTGGGCGGCCAACCTGGCCGGCCTGGAACTGCACGTGCCGCAGTGGCGGGTGCCCGAGATCCGCCTGCCCGACCTGCTGGTCTTCGACCTGGACCCGGGGGCGCCCGCGAACATCGTGGACTGCTGCCGGGTGGCCGAGGACCTGCGCCCGCTGCTCGAGGCCGAGGGCTTCGCCCCCCTGGCCAAGACCTCCGGCGGGAAGGGCCTGCAGCTGTACGCCCTGATCTCCGGGGTGACCTCCGAGCAGGCCAGCGACCAGGCCCGCGCCTTCGCCGAACGCCTGGAACGAGATCAGCCTCGCCGCGTCGTGTCGCGGATGACCAAGGTCCTGCGCACCGGGAGGGTCCTCATCGACTGGAGCCAGAACAACGGGTCCAAGACGACCGTCGCGCCCTACTCGCTGCGGGCCCGGCAGAGCCCCACCGTGTCGACGCCGGTCAGCTGGGACGAGGTGGAAGCCTGCCGCCAGCCCCAGGACCTGTTCTTCACCGCCGAGAAGGTGCTGGACCGGGTAGCCCGCCACGGCGATCTGTTCGCCCCCCTAATCGATAAGCGGCCTGGCTGACCCATTCCGCCTGCCGCGGCGGCCGAGGCGCGGGCGCTGCGCGTGGGGGCGTCACGGGAACGCGGCACAGCCTAGGCGTCGGCGGCGTCCCGGCGCTCGCTGATCAGCAGCAACGCGTAGGCGGCCAGGGTGGAGTCGTCGGTGATCAGGCCCTCGCCGATCATCTCCTCGAACCTGGCCCTGCGCACCCACGCCTGGCGCATGTCCTGCTCTTCGTGCTCCCGCTCCGGCGGGCCCGGCTCGAGCCCGGTGGCGACGAAGTAATGACCGCCCTGGCTGGTGATGCCGTGGGCGCAGTGGAGGAAGCCGAGCTTGACCAGGGTGCGGGCGCGCAGGCCGGTCTCCTGGCTGAGCTCCAGGCGGGCCAGTTCCTCCGGGCTGCCGGTCTGCCCGGACGGCCACCCGCCCTGCGGGAAGGACCAGGTGCGCCGCCCGATCGGGTACCGGTACTCCTCGACCAGGTGGAAGCCGTCGTCCTCGGCCGGGATGACGAGCGCGAAATCGGCCTTCTCCACGAACGCGTACGTGCCCCGGGAGCCGTCCCGCCGCTCGATCTCGTCCCGGCGCAGGCGCATCCAGCGGTCTTCGTAGACGATGCCGGAAGCGAGCATGCGGACATCCGCACCGCCGGGCGCGGGCGGCATGCGTCAGGACACCTGCTCAGATGCCGCCACGGCCAGCTCGCTGACCTGGGCAGCCGGGACGCGCGCGGCCGCGGCGGTATCGCGGCGCTGCCGGACGTGCCTGACGAGCGCGGTCGCGCCGAGGACGCCCGCGACAGGCAGCGTGACCAGCGCGGGAAGCTGGTAGCGCCAGGAGAACTCGTACACGTCCGCGCCGAGCAGCACGGCCACCGCGCAGCCCGTGATCAGCAGGCAGGCCAGCGCCTGCCCCTGGAGCACCCCGTCGCCGCGCCTGCGGAAGGTGAAGATCCCGGCGATCCCGGCCAGCAGCGCGAGCAGGAAGACCGGCCCCGGGGTGTACCCGCCGTGCAGCTGGTAATCCCTGAGCACCACGTCGGCGGACCGGGCGACGCGCGCCTCGCCGCCGCCCCCGGCGGCCGCGAACACCTTGCTCGCGCTGTTGGGGCCGTACAGGGTGATGCCCGGCGGGTAGGTCGGGTAGCTGGTCTGGAACTGCCACCGGGAGATCGGGGTGTCGCCCTCCTCGGTGTTCCTGGTCAGGGCGAAGATCTTCACCGAGTCCTTGGCGATGTCGCCGATCACCCGCAGCGGCTGCTGCTTGATGACGCTGTACGCGAACGCCCGCTGCAGCGATATCGTGTCGGGCGGCGCGAACGGGAGGTTGACTATCCCGTCGACGCCGAGGCTGGCCGCCACGGCCGGACCGGGGCACAGCGGCTGCTCGTCGGCGGGGATCTTCAGCGTGGCGCAGTCCGCGGCGTGCGCGGCCCGGCCGTACAGGTACGCGTCGCCCATGTTCGACATCTCGAAGCCGTAATGCAGGATGACGGCGGAGTAGCCCATGTACCCCACGACCGGCAGCGCGAAGCAGAAGGTCAGGGCCGCACCGTGGAGCACCTTGGTCCGCCAGCCGGGGGTGACGGCCAGCACGTAGATCAGGGCGGGCACGATCAGCGCCTCGCCCACCTGGCGCACGGGCGCGGACGCGCCCAGCGCGAGCCCGCCCAGCATGACGAAGGCGATCCCCGGCCGCCGCTGCCAGAGCAGCAGGATCACCCCGGCCACCAGCAGCGCCTCGAACAGGACGTCGGGCATGATCGTCTGTTCCGCGTTCAGCTGGTACGCGTCGAGCAGGACCGGCGCGACCGCCAGGGCGGCGAGCCAGCGGGTCACCCCGCGGCGCAGCATCAGCACGTAGAGGGCGACCGCCATCGCGAGCCCGAGGACGTGCTGCAGGAAGGCGACGAAGGCCAGGTCGGCGAACATCAGGACCGGGCGCAGCACCATCAGGGTGTAGCCGATCGGGTCGTACGAGCCCCACTTGTTGTAGTCGGCCGTCGTCCCGAAGATGTACTTCTTCGAGTCGATGAACAGCAGGGCGGGCTCGTATCCGATCTGCGCCAGCGCGCGGAGCGCGAGCCCCGCGACCAGCAGCAGCGCCAGCACCCAGTGCCGGCGCAGCACGTCCGCGATACGCCAGATGGCGCGGTCCAGGCGGGACCCGTTCCCTGCGGTTACGCTCCCGTCGATCACCCAGAATCCTTGCATGAGTCGCATCAGGCAGGATGCCGCGCTGGAACCCGGCCGCCTTCTTGGCACGGAACATTCTGCCGTATCAGGAAGTGACAGGCGTGCATAAACACGAGATTCCGCTCGCGCTGCCCTACTCAGATGACGCGGTGGCCAGAAGAGCGGTGCATGTGAGCTGCGTCACATTTATCCTTCTGGCTGGCGGTCCGGCTCGAGTGCTGAACCGTCCTGACGGTGCTCTTCCGTGGCATCGGCGGATGCCTAGCGCGGCCAGCCCCGATCCGTGAACTGTCCTGACAGTGCTCCTTCGTAGCATCGGCACATGCCTCGCGCGGCCAGCCCCGATCCCGTGAGCCGGGAGATCCTGCAGCGCTGGCTGCGCTCCGCGCTGCCCTCGCTGTATCCGATCGGCCCCTTCGGCCCGCGCCCGCCCGGGTCGCGGGGTACCGCGGCCGCCGCCTGCGTCGTGTGCCGGGGCCCGGCCCGATCCGGGTTGGCGCGCTGCTATCAGTGCGAGTCGCACTACATGCTCGGCCAAGGCCTGCTGGCCGACGCGGTCGCGCCCGTCTCGTACGCGGTCAAGGGCACCGCGTTCGCGGATGACCTGTGGCGCTACAAGTCGGGACCGGTGCCGGTCGCGTCAGCCCGGAGGTCGGTGCTGGCCCTGCTGCTCGCCTTCCTGGAGGACCACGGCGCGTGCGTCTGGCGTCACGCGGGCATGCCCGCGCCCGACCGCCTCGCCGTGGTACCCAGCGGGTGCGGGCGCCCCGGCCCGCACCCGCTGCTCGCGCTGGCCCTGCCCTACCTGCGGCTGCCGCTCTGGCCGCTGGCGATCCGCCCCGGAAGCCAGGGCCGTGACCTGGACGTGCGCCGGTTCCACGCCGGCCGCGCCGGGGCCAGGGCCAGGGCCAGCGTGCTGCTGATCGATGACACCTGGGTGTCAGGCGCCAGCGCCCAGTCGGCGGCCGCCGCGCTCAAGCTGGCCGGCGCGAGGTACGTCGCGATCGTGGTGCTGGGGCGGCACGTCAACCCAGCCGATCGGTGCACGCCAGAATTCGCCGCCGGGCTGGCTCCCGGTCCCTACGACCCGTCAGCCTGCGCCGTGCACGCCGACCGCGGGTCAGCGGCGAAGGCGCCGTGCTTGCCCGCCGAACCGGCCTGGCCGCAGGCCTAAGCTTGGATCGTGACCGCAGCGCCCCCTTCGCACGCCGCGCTGGTGCGGCGCGCCCGCCGGATCGGCCGCGAGCTGGCCTTGCTGTACCCGGAGGCGCACACCGAGCTGAACTTCGGCTCGCCGCTCGAGATGCTCGTCGCGACGATCCTGTCCGCGCAGACCACCGACAAGCTGGTCAACAAGGTCACGCCGACGTTGTTCGCGCGGTACCCGACCGCCGCCGACTACGCGGCCGCCGACCGCGGCGAGCTGGAGAAGATCATCCTCTCTACCGGCTACTACCGCGCCAAGGCGAACAGCCTGATCGGGCTCGGGCAGGCCCTGTGCGAACGGTTCGGCGGCGAGGTGCCGCCACGGCTGCGCGATCTGGTCACGCTGCCCGGGGTGGGCAGGAAGACCGCCAACGTCGTGCTCGGCAACGCCTTCGGGATGCCCGGCATCACCGTGGACACGCATTTCGGCCGGCTGGCCCGCAGGTTCGGCTGGACCACCAATACCGACCCGGACAAGGTTGAGGCCGACGTGGCCGCGCTGTTCCCCCGCAAAGACTGGACGGATCTCTCGCAGCGGATGATCTGGCACGGCCGCCGGGTCTGCCACGCCCGCAGGCCGGCGTGCGGCGCGTGCGCGCTGGCGCACTGGTGCCCGTCGTACGGGGAGGGCCCCACCGACCCGGTAGTGGCCGCCAAGCTCGTCAAGCCCGGCCCGTTCTCGTGACCCAGGGCGGTCCCGGGGTTTCAGGGTTCCCGCCTGTCCCAGCGTGGCTGCGCAAGCTGGCCGCCGACGCCAGCCAGATGGACATGCCCCCTCTGCTCGTGCCGCCCGCAGGCGGCGGCAGGCCGTCCGCGGTGCTCGTCCTGTTCGCCGAGGGGCCGGACGGGCCCGGCGATCCCGATCTGCTGTTCATCCAGCGCAGCGACGGGCTGCGGCTGCACGCGGGCCAGCCCGCCTTCCCCGGCGGGGCCATCGACGCCGCCGACTCAGGACCGGTCGCGGCGGCGCTGCGGGAGGCGGCCGAGGAAGTGGGCGTCGACCCGGCCGGCGTGGACGTCGTCGGGACCATGCCGGAGCTGTTCATCCCGCCGACCGGATTCCGGGTCGTCCCGGTGCTGGCGTGGTGGCGGCGGCCGGGGCCGGTGGCGCCCGTCGACCCCGGCGAGGTGGCCGCGGTGGAGCGGGTCAGCGTCCGCGAACTGGCCGACCCGGCCGCCCGGACGATGGTGCACGTGCGCGACGGGCGCACCACTCCCGCGTTCCGGGTCAGGGGGATGTTCATCTGGGGCTTCACGGCGATGCTCGTCGATCGCCTGCTCCGCCTGGGCGGGTGGGAGCAGCCCTGGGACGCCGCCGAAGTCACCGACCTGTGACCGCCGCCGGCGCGCAGGCCAGTGCGGAAGGCGCTATACCGTTGAGGTCGTGCACGGAGACTGGCTCGACCTGATCTTGCTCGTGGTGATCGCCGCGTTCGCGGTGTCCGGTTACCGGCAGGGCTTCATCGTCGGGATCCTCAGCTTCTTCGGGTTCGTGGGCGGCGCGCTGCTCGGCGCGGAGTTCGGCCCCAGCATCTCGCGTGCCATCGTCGGCGGGCAGACGCAGCAGGACGTCATCGCCGTGGTCCTGCTGGTGGCCTTCGCGGTGATCGGGCAGTTCATCGCCTCCTCGATCGGCTCGGCGATGCGGTCGACGGTGACCTGGCGGTCCGCGACCGTGCTGGATTCGGTCGGGGGCGCCGTGGTCAGCGTGGTGTCCTTCCTGCTGATCGCCTGGGTCGTGGGCTCGGTGCTGATCGGCTCGCCGTTCCCCGTGGTGGACCAGCAGGTTAACAACTCGCTGGTGCTCCAGACCCTGGACAAGTCCATGCCGTCGCCGGCCAGGACGACGTTCTCCGACTTCCGCAGGCTGCTCGCAGGCAACAGCACGTACGCCGAGGTCTTCGGCAGGATCGGCGCCGAGCGCATCCTCGCCATCCCGGCCCCCGACCCGGCCGTCCTCAACAGCCCGGGGTACCTGGCCGCGCGCAGCAGCGTGGTGCGCGTGCAGGGAATAGCACCATCCTGCTCGCGGTCCATCGAAGGCTCCGGGTTTGTCATCTCACCTGACCACGTGCTGACCAACGCGCACGTGGTGGCCGGGGTGACGGAAAAGCAGACGGTCACGACCGCGTTGGGCCACTCCTTCCCGGCCACCGTCGTGTTCTACGACCCCCAGGTGGACGTCGCGGTGCTGTACGTGCCCGGGCTCGACCTGCCAGTGCTCCGGTTCGCCGGGCAGGCCAGCCCCGGCGATGAAGCGGTCGTGGCGGGCTACCCGCTCGACTCGCAGTACCTGCAGGCCGACGCGGCCCGGATCGGCGGCATCCTGGACGAGCCGGGCCCGAATATCTACCAGACGAGCACGGTAACGCGTCAGATTTACGAGATCAGGGCGCTGGTCAGGTCGGGCAACTCGGGCGGCCCGCTGTTCTCGCCGGCCGGCACCGTAGACGGGGTGGTGTTCGCCGCCGTGGTCGGCGAGCCCGATACCGGCTTCGCGCTGACGGCGGCCCAGGTGTCGGCGGACGCCAGCGCGGGTGAGCACGACACCGTGCCGGTCTCCACGCAGAGCTGCGACTAAATCCCCGTTCTTTCGATATCTTGGCGGCTTTTTCAGTCAAAAGCCGAAGGGCGAGAACTGCGGCGTACCGAAGAACGTATCCAGTGCCCCGATATCGGCCCGGGCCTGCGCCTCCTGGGATGGCGTTCTGACGCCCGAAGCCCTGAACAGGCCAGCCAGCTGATTCAGCTCCGCTATCTGCGCCGAGTCCGGCGAGGGCAGGTCCCTGGCCGCCTGCCTGAGTTCGGCCGGAATGTCGCTGGCGGACTGGGATTCACTGCCCGACGCGAGCCACCCCTGCAGAGGGCCCAGGAAGAACGACTCATACGCGGGGGTGCCGAAAAAGGTGTCCAGGGCGCTTACGTTATGTGCATAACTCGCCGACGGTGCCGAATCCGCGTTGGAACTGGATGCCAGCTGTCGCAGATCCCGGATCTGCGCGGTGTCCGACGTCGGCAGGTCGTTGATCACGGCCTGGAACAACTGCGGCAGAGCGGCGGTCGGGCCTGTCTGCGTGTTCAGCCACGCTGCCACCGACGCCGCAGACGGGGGGGACGACGAAGCCGCCACGGTGCCGTGCACCGGCGTCGGGGACTCCGAAAGCCCCAGCACCCCGTTGATGTAGTTGATCACGTCGGGGCAGTACTTCACCACGAAGTGGCCGGTGTCTTGAATCCACTGGGCTACGCCGTTGTAGTCAACGGAACACCGGGAAATGTGATCCGGCGGAGATGGAGCGGGGCACTTCTTCGGGTTAACGAGCGCGTTGGCCCCCACGTTGCAGTGGCTCTCGATATAGCCGGACGAAACCGACGTATACCAAAACGGCATCTGGTGTTCGAGAGTCTCAGATCCGGAACCATACGAGTGAAAACCCAGGACGACCGGGCTGTCACCGTAGGTGCCGATGAAGTGAAGATTGTTGCCTCGGGACTGGTCCATGCCGAGGTAGCCGCCGGAGCCTTCGTCGTAGGTGCCGCGCTGGGTGTAGTCCGGATAGCTCGGTGGGCCGATACACCCCGGCGTCCCGCAGGAGCCGTTGATAGGCGAGTCGAGCGTGAACGCCTGAATGTTAACCGGGGTGGGGCTGGTACTCAGGGCGAAGCCCGTCTGCCACGCTTTCGTGACGATAAGCCCGCCCTGGCTATGGCCGATGACGACGAGCTTAGATGTCGGCCACATCTGATGAATGGAGGACAGCTCCGAGCTGAGCATCTCACCCCAGAAGGCAACGCCGCCAGGGCAGGTAGTGACACCCGAGTCTCCCACAGGGAGGAGCCCCGCGACGGACCCCGAGTAGCCCGGGAAGTGAAAGGTCGGCGTGGCGACCGAGCCGGTGAGCGTGGCGCCGGTCTGGGGATCGCAGGTTGTGGTCATGTGGTAGCTGAACGGCAGGATAATGGCACCGCGCGCCGCGAGGGCATCCAGCATGAAGTCGTGGGTGAACGAGTCCGGGAGCCCGTCGCCAGTCAGGGTTTTGGGCTCAGATTCCCACAATCCGTAGGGAGGGTCACCGCCGGGCGACGGGTTCCCGTTGTCGTCAATTTCACCGACATTCCACTTGTAGAAGAAACTCCACGGCCCGGAGGGCGAGTGCTTAAAGTCGGCGTTCGGCTCCTCTTCAGTGCCGGCGGCGGGCCACCACGACTCCGGGCAGTAGCTCTGGACGCTGCCCTGACTCGGCTGGTAGGGGTTCATCGTGAAACCCGGTGAGTGCGACAGGATGCCGTCGACCAAGACCACTACATACGGCGGTGCCTGGCCTTGGGCGACATAACCTGACGGACGGAACGACTGCGTTGTTACCGATGAGCTGAGTCCGCCGGCAGTCACGGTCTGCACAGATATCTTGTAGCGCTGGTGGCAGTCCTCAAGAAGCCCGGAGAAAGTGTAGCCCCGGGCGGTGGCGGGAAGGAGGTCTGAGACCACGCCGCCATTCGGTCCGAGGTTGGGCACCGGCACCCGGTCGGTGTAGGTCGGGATGAGCGACACCCGGTAACCGGTGACTGCACCCGTTATCGGGGCGGTCCAAGAGATCGTGGCGGAGCCATTGGTATCAGCCTCCTGAACTGACGTCGGGGGTGCGATGCTCGAGCCCGACAACACGAGCACCGCGCCCGCGCCCCCTCCCGCCGCCACGACCGCTGCCGCGGTGATGAGGACCTTAGCGCTGAGCAGTCCGCTCCTGCTGATAGCCACCCCCTACCCTGCCTTGGTGCCCGCGGCGTTACGGCTCTCCAGGTACGAGCGGACCGCGGGGTAGATAACCGGGACGGCCGCCACGAACGCAGCCGCTAGGCCGACGAAGGCGCCCCAGCCCCACCCGATGGAGATGTGTGTCGCGAATTAACCACCAGGATCGCTGATACTCCAAAACCCTAACACGGCATCTTCTGTCGCAGCAGGGCAAGAAAGCCCAGGTTAAGGCCTGTTTGTGATCTTCGCAGCTGAGCATGCCGCCGCCGACGGCTCGCGGCAGCACCAGCCCAGCGAGCGATTGAGTGACGTGCCAGTGACAGTCGCCACCGACAGCCATGCAGATGCGCGCCCACCTGCCTCCTCCTCAATCAGGCGGATGCAGATTGTCGAGGCCGCGTCGAGCGCCACCTGGCGGAACAGGCTGGCGTGCCCGCCCAGCACGTCGTCGCGGATGTGCTGTCGGCCGGGCGCCAGGATCTCCGGCGTGATGCCGTAGACGCTCTCCCACAGCTGGTACGGGTCGCCGGCACTAAGCGACCGGCGGCCAGCAGCCCGGGCCGCAGGTCGGCAGGCGGGATGCCCGCGAGCCCGTCCCGCTCGATGCGCGCCGCCAGGTCGTCCGCTGACTCGAGAACCGCCGCGAGGTCGATCCCGTACGGATGGTCCCTGCCGGTCCCGCGCGCGGCCTGCGCCTGGTAGGCGCGGACGCGCTGGGCGCCCCTGGTCAGCAGCGCGACGGCGCCTGGGGCGTTGCCCCGGTGCGCGTGCGTCAACCCAACCGCGACCTGGGCCAGCCCCTGCCACAGGTCCCGTTCGTACGCCGGCCCGCCCTTCCACGAGGCCTCGAGGACCTCGTGGGCGTGAAACGGCCGTCCCGCCCGCAGCAGCCGGTCGGCCAGCGCGGCCGCCTGCGGGCCGGGCAGCGTTAGGTCGTCGGGAACCCGCTCCTCGCCCGCCTCGGCTTCTGCGGCGCGGTCGAGCGGGCGCCCGAGAGCATCGCGCGGGCGCGCATTCCGCGGTCGGCCGGACGGATCGCGGTCCCGCCTCACCGTTCCGGTTCCGGATCGGCCAGCCAGCCGCGTAGCTCGGTGTCGAAGGCGTCAGGGCGCTCCTCGTGCGGGAAATGCCCGGCGCCGTCGATCACGTGCCACCGGTAAGGGCCCTCGACGTACCGCCCGGCCCCCCGGGCGGTCTTCGGGAGCACGCAGGTGTCGAGGGCGCCATGCAGGTGCAGGGTCGGCACCTGGATCGGGGCGCGCAAGCGCCGCGCGTAGCGGACGCCGTCCGGGCGCATGCTGCTGCGCACGAGCCAGCGGTAGTACTCAAGCGCCGAGTGCGCCACGGAGGGTATCTGCATGGCCCTGGCGTACACCTGCGCGGTCTGGTGATCGGGCCAGCCAGGCGCGGACCAGCTCTGCAGGAGCCTGCCCACCCGCCAGGCCCCGTCGCGGACCAGCTGGCGCTCGGGCAGCATGGGCAGCTGGAACCCGAAGGCGTAGCCGCTCCCGCGGCCTTGCCCGAGCGGGTCGGTCAGCACCGCCGAGCGCATCCGGAGCGGGTGGGCCATCGATACGACCGCGAGCCGCCCGACCACCTTCGGGTGGTAGGCGGCCACCGTCCAGGCGATCAGCCCCCCCCAGCCGTGGCCGACGATGACCGCGTTCGCCTCGCCGAGCGCGCGGACCAGCCCGGCGGCGTCGGAGGCCGCCGTGATCAGGTCATACCCGCGCGGCGGCTTGTCGCTCCCGCCGTAGCCCCGCAGGTCCACCGCCACGCCGCGGAAGCCCGCCTCCGGCAGCCAGGACAGCTGATGACGCCACGTCCACCAGAACTCCGGGAAGCCGTGCAGCAACAGGACCAGGGGCCCTTCGCCCGCCTCGGCGATGTGGAACCGCGTCCCGTTGGCGCTCACCGACCGGTGGGTCCAGGGACCGCTGATCTGGACAGCGGAATCCGCGCCCACCGCCATCGCGCTCACCTCACCCGGACTTGGGGCCGGCGATCTCGGGGTGCTGGCCGTCGGGACCGATCTCGGCCGGGCCGTCGCCGTCGGCCTCGGGGTGGTGCCCGTCGCGGCGCAGCATGCCGAATCCCTCCGTGACCGACTTCCTGGTCTGGCGCAGGCCCGACAGGTGCCGCAGCTTGAGCGCGGCGATCCCCACCGCCAGGCCGGCCAGCAGCACGCAGGTGCCCGCGACGATGAGGAAGGCCGCCCATTTCCAGATGCCCAGGGCGACCAGGCCGTAGGCGAAGGCGATGCACAACAGCACCAGGATCAGGCAGGCGACGAAGGCGGCCACTCCGCCCATCGCCCCGGCCAGGCCGATACGGCGCAGGTCCCCGCGCAGCTCGATCTTGGCCAGGTCGATCTCGTAGCGGAGGAGCTGGGAGACGTCCTTGGCCGCCAAGGCCACCAGATCCCCGAGTGATTGGTCAGCGCCGGAGGGCTCCGGCGTCTCGCTGCGGACCATCGTGTCCCTCTCCCATCTGCGGACCACCACCCCGCCATCCTCCACGGCAATTGGTGCGCGCCATCTCCCGGAGGGCAAAGAGCGTTTCCGGCCAGACCAAGGCTAACGGGTGTCGACCGTCGTCATGTAGCAACCCCTGGTGCCACGCGAGATCTTAGCGTCCGGGTCGCGCTTATACCATAGAAAGCGGCGGCAGGCAAGAGACGGCGGGATCACGTACCTGCTTCTAGCGGAGCAAAAGGGGCTTAGGAGACAAATGGGTTAAATGGTTAAACAGGTCAGCGTACGGGGAGGTGGAGTCGCTGGCGGCACCGCAACCGGGAAAGGTGGCGGGCCCCGCCGGGGGGGAGAGCGGGGCCCGCGCGCACGGTCCGGCCCTGGGGGGGGAGGCGGGCTCCGTCCTTATAAGAAAGCTTATCCGCATTGGGCTCTGGGATCGACCCTATGACCCGATGCAGTGTCAGCCAACTCGAATAATTACATATGTCTAGGCGTCTGAACAGGGCTACGGCAAGATCTGCCGCTGTGATTTAGAGATTCGTCACATCGGGACCCCGTGGCGAGTCGCAGGGCCTGCGCTGTCGGCGATGCTGCGTCGTTACGGCCCCGCCGTCGCTCTTGTCCGCAAGTGTCGTGACTCTCTCGTTGTGGGGAGATCGTGAGCTACTAGTTAAGGCATGTGAGCGTGAGGACTGATTCAGATCACGAATTGGATACGTGCCAGGTCTTTTCAGGTGCGTGTTTTCGTCGTACAACGGTGGTACGGACGTTGGAACGTCCGGGCACGGCAGCCAGGTACCCACGCGCGACCAGCCGCGGGAGGCGTGTCAGGGCAGGTCAGGCCGACAGGAGCGGTCACCCTGACTGACAGAGAAGGAGCACGCTTGGTAGCCCGGCATGACGTGCACGCGCGGCGGCGCCCCTCCCAGGGGCGCCGTCTGCTTTTGGGGCCAGCGGGATTACCGGGTCACGCACTGGCACCAGGTCGCCCGGCCGATTGGCTGCCCGCGAGAAGGGCGTCCAGGAGGATGACGGCGCCCCGCTTGGATAGCGCGTGATTGCCGTTCCCGCATTTCGGCGACTGGACGCAGGACGGGCAGCCGGCCTCGCAGTCGCAGGCCGCGATGGCCTGACGGGTGGCGCTGAGCCACTCCCGGGCGGCCTGGAAACCCCGCTCGGCGAACCCGGCGCCGCCGTCATAGCCGTCATAGACGAAGACGCTGAGCCGACCCGTCGCCGGGTGCATATCAGCCGAGACGCCCCCGATGTCCCAGCGATCGCAGGTGGCGAACAGCGGCAGCAGGCCGATCGAGGCGTGCTCGGCGGCGTGGGCGGCACCGCCGAGATCGACTCCCGCGCTGGCCAGCCTGTCCCGCACGGTATCGGAGACCGTCCACCAGATCGCCCGCGTCAGCAGCCGGCGCGGCGGCAGGTCGAGCGGCGTGTCGCCGAGAGGCGCGCCGGTGTCGGCCCGGCGCTTGGTGAAGCAGACCACCTGCCGGGTCACCTGGACGTCACCGAACCCGACCTCGGCCTCGCCCCAGGTCTCGCGGCGGAGCTCGGACCTGATCTCGACCTCGGTCACGGCCCTGGCCGTCGTGGTGTAGCCGGGATCGCGCTGCTCGACGAACGCCACCTGGTCGGCCAGGTCCAGCCGGCTGACCAGGTAGCTATCCCCCTGGTGCAGGTAGACCGCGCCGTCGTGGACCAGCAGGTGCGCGGAGGGCTCGTCCACGGTCCCCACCAGCCGGCCTGTCGCCTCCTCCACCACCCGCACCGGGGCCAGGCCGGCCCCGCGCAGGCCCGACGCGGCGACGCCGCGGCGCATGCTGTACCAGCCCGACGGGCGCCTGCGCAGCCGGCCGGAACTGGTCAGCTCGTCGACGACCTGGCGCGCCGCCGGGCCGAACAGGTCCAGGTCCGCTTCGGTCAGGGCCAGTTCCGCCGCGGCCGCGCACAGGTGCGGAGCCAGCACGTACGGATTGCCCGGATCCAGCACGGTGGCCTCTACCGGGTGCCGCAGCAGTAGCTCCGGGTGCCGGACCAGGTAGGTGTCCAGCGGGTCATCGCGCGCGACGAGGACCGCGGCCGCGCTCCTCCCGCTGCGCCCGGCCCGCCCGGCCTGCTGCCACAGCGAGGCCCACGTCCCCGGCCAGCCCGCGATGAGGACCGCGTCGAGTCCGGTGATGTTGACGCCCAGCTCCAGCGCGGTCGTGGTGGCCAGGCCGGTCAGGCGCCCGTCGGACAGGGCGGCCTCGAGCTGCCGCCTGTCCTCGGCCAGATACCCGGACCGGTACGCCGCCACCTGCGCCGCGGGCGCGTCGTAGGCCCGCAGTGACCTCCGCGCCGCCAGGGCGACGGTCTCGGCGCCCCGCCGGGACCTGATGAAGGCGAGCGTCTGGACGTTCTCCCTGACCAGCCTGGCGAGGAGTTCCGCGGTCTGGGCGTTGGCGGTCCGGCGCAGCCTCGCGCCGGCCTCGCCGCGGGTATCGGTCAGCGGCGGTTCCCACAGCGCGAACGCGAGCGGCCCCCTGGGTGATCCGTCTTCGGTCACCACCTCGGCGTCCAGCCCGGTCAGCAGCCTGGCGCAGGCGCCGGGGGACCCGATCGTCGCGGAGGCGAGCACGAACACCGGGCGCGACAGCCCGTCCGGCGCGGCGTGATGGGCCACCACCCGGCGGAGCCGCCGCAGCACGTGCCCCACGTGGGAGCCGAAGACGCCACGGTACCCGTGGCATTCGTCGATGACCACGTAGCGCAGCCTGCTGAAGAACCCCGACCAGCGCGCGTGGCCGGGCAGGAGCGCGCGATGCAGCATATCGGGCGTGGTCAGCAGGTACCTGGCGTGGCTGCGCGCCCAGGCGCGTTCGGCCCTGCTCGAGTCGCCGTCGAAGGTGGCCGCCTGAAGTCCCGGTATCGCGAGCGACCGGAGCCAGGCCAGCTGGTCGGCCGCGAGCGCCCTGGTCGGCGTGACGTACAGCACGGTGTCACCGGCCAGCACCGACGTGAGGGCGGGCAGCAGGTAGCCGAGCGACTTGCCCGATGCCGCGCCCGTCGAGATGATCACGTTCCGGCCGGCCCGGGCGTGACCCGCGGCGCTGGCCTGGTGGGCCCAGAGGGCGTGTATCCCGCGGCCGGCCAAGGCGCCGGTAACCTCGGCGGGAACCCAGTCCGGCCAGGACACTTCGCGTGCTGGCCTGGCCGGGATGTGCTCGACGTGCACAGGCCTGCCCGTGTGCGCGTCGCCGAGTAGGATGCCAAGGGCCCGGCTGTCGATCGGCGCAGGCCGAGAGGCCGGGGAGCCCTCCTCGGGCGGTACGGGGGGCCCGGGGGGTACGGGGGGCGGGCAGCCCCCCGTGGAGTGGGGGAAACTGATTGTCGACACCAGGTTTCAAGTGTGTCACCCGTTGGGGGATGCTCGGAGGCATGATTTCGTATAGACATGACACCGGAGCGTGGTTGACTCCCAGAGGATCGCCCCGGCTCTGACTGACTGACGTGAGCCCGCACCCTGGGCGGGACGACAAGACGACGCCTTGATGGCGCTGGAGGATTTGTGGATCTCAAGCTAGGTCACTACAACAAGGACGGCATCGAGGTCGTCGACGTCGAGGGTGAGATCGATGTCTACACGGCGCCCCGGCTCCGTGAGCTGCTCATCGATCTGGTGAACAAGAACAATTACCAGCTCGTCGTCAATATGGAGAAGGTCGAGTTCCTCGACTCCACCGGCCTCGGGGTGCTGGTCGGAGGGCTGAAGCGCGTGCGGGCCCACGACGGCTCGCTGGACCTGGTCTGCACGCAGGAGCGGATACTCAAGATCTTCCGGATCACCGGGCTGACGAAGGTCTTCGGCATCCACGAGACGGTGGACCTGGCCATCGCGGCCAAGAAAGCCGAGAAGTAACGCCGGCCAGGACGCGAATCCTCCGAAAGATGGCCACCGTAGAAGTCGCGTTCACCCCGCTGCCTGCGCACGTCCGCACCGCACGCCTGGTCGCCACCGCGGTAGCCCGGCGCAGCGGCGTGGACGAAGCGCTGCTCGATGAGGTGCGCCTGGCCGTAGGCGAGGCGTGCTCGCGCGCGGTCGAGGTGCACCGGCGGCACTGCCCGGCCGAGCCGGTCAGGATCGAGATGACCGACCAGGGCGAGCGGTTCGTGGTCGTGGTGCGCGACGCCGCCCCTACGATCCCCGCCCCGGCGACAGAGCCTGGCTCATCGGGGCCGGACGCGAGCGGCGGGCCGGGCCTGGGCGGGCCGGACCCGGGCGTCCCGAGCGAGGAGGATGGCGCGCTGGCGATCCCCGCCGGGTTCGGGCTGGCCGTGATATCCGGCCTGGCCGACGACGTCCGCGTCTCGTCGACGAGTTCCGGCGTGAGCGTCCGGATGAGCTGGCCGTCGGCGGCGGCCACGGCCTGAGCTTCGGCAGCTACGGCAGGCCGCGCAGTTGCCCGCCGCCGAGCCGATGGCCGGCGTCGCGTCCCCCTATCATGAAAGTAACGAAAGAGTAACAAAATTGTTAGGAACGGCTCGGTATTCGTGGTTGCGCCCGCGCCTGCGTAGACTCCCGCCACTCGTTTCTTCCCGATTGGCGCCGACGGCGTTATCCAGAACCGGCTTCCAGGAGGTCGAATGTCCAGGCTCGTCCCCGCGCTGGCGGCAAACCCCGTCAGCGTGAGCGGCTCCAACCTGACCTGGGTTGTCATCGTCGCGGTCGTCGCCCTGCTCGCGCTCGGCGTGGCCGGCGTGCTGGTCAGGGAGGTGCTCGCGGCCAGCCAGGGGACCCAGCGGATGCAGGAGATCGCACGCGCCGTCCAGGAGGGCGCGGCGGCGTACCTGCGCCGCCAGTTCCAGACCCTCGGCGTGTTCGTGGTCGTCATCTTCTTCATCCTGGCCCTGCTACCCGCCGACGGTAACGGCGTGCGCTGGGGCCGGAGCATCTTCTTCCTGGTCGGCGCGGTGTTCTCGGCGACGACCGGGTTCGTGGGGATGACGCTGTGCACCCGCGGCAACGTCCGGGTCGCGGCCGCGGCGCGCGAGGGCGGGGAGCAGCCCGCGATGCGGATCGCGTTCCGGACCGGCGGCGTGGCCGGGATGTTCACCGTCGGCCTGGGCCTGTTCGGCGCGGCGGTCGTGGTGCTGAGCTACAAGGCCAACGCGCCGAGCGTGCTGGAGGGTTACGGGTTCGGCGCGGCGCTGCTGGCGCTGTTCATGCGTGTCGGCGGCGGCATCTACACCAAGGCGGCCGACGTCGGCGCGGACCTGGTCGGAAAGGTCGAGCAGGGCATCCCCGAGGATGACCCGAGGAACCCGGCCACGATCGCCGACAACGTTGGCGACAACGTGGGCGACTGCGCCGGCATGGCGGCGGACCTGTTCGAGTCCTACGCGGTCATGCTGGTGGCCTCGCTGATCCTGGGCAAGAGCGCGTTCGGCGACAAGGGCCTGGTCTTCCCGCTGATCGTGCCGATGGTCGGCGTAATCACCGCGGTGATCGGGATCTTCTCGGTCTCGCCGCGCCGAGGCGACCGCAGCGGCATGACCGCGATCAACCGGGGCTTCTTCCTATCGGCGGTGATCTCGATCGTCGGGGTGGCGATCGCCGCCTTCACCTACCTGCCGTCCAAGTTCGCCGCGCTGAAGGGCATCACCGACCCGATGATCGCCGGATACCACGGCGACCCCCGCTGGATCGCGCTCGGCGCCGTGATCATCGGCATCGTGCTGGCCAGCGCCATCCAGTTGCTGACCGGGTACTTCACCGAGATGAACCGGCGGCCGGTCCAGGACATCGCCAACGCCTCGGAGACCGGCGCGGCCACCGTCATCTTGTCCGGCACGGCGAGCGGCCTGGAGTCCGCCGCGTACGCCGCGCTGCTGATCGCCGGCGCGGTGTTCGGCGCCTACCTGCTCGCCACCGGAAACGCCACCATCGCGCTGTTCGCGGTGGCGCTGGCCGGAGGCGGCCTGCTGACCACGGTCGGCGTCATCGTGTCCATGGACTCGTTCGGCCCGGTGACCGATAACGCGCAGGGCATCGCGGAGATGTCCGGCGACGTCGAAGGCGACGCCGCCGTGGCGCTCACCCACCTGGACGCGATCGGCAACACCACCAAGGCGATCACCAAGGGCATCGCGATCGCGACCGCGGTGCTCGCCGCGACCGCGCTGTTCGGGTCCTTCCACACCATCGTCATGCAGGCGCTCGGCAGCGGGGGCAGTACCTTCAGCCTGTCGGTCGACCGGCCCAGGGTCCTGATCGGGGTGATCGTCGGCGGGGCGGTGGTGTTCCTGTTCGCCAGCCTGCTGGTCATGGCGGTGGGCCGGGCGGCGCAGGGCGTGGTGGTAGAGGTGCGCAATCAATTCCGCCAGCACCCCGGGATCATGAATTACACCGAGAAGCCCGAGTACAGCCGGGTCATCGACCTGGTCACCAGGGACTCGCTGCGCGAGCTGATCACCCCCGGCCTGCTCGCGGTGCTGGCCCCGATCGCCATCGGGTTCACCTTCGGTTATTCCACCCTCGGCGCCTACCTGGCCGGCGCGATCGCGGTCGGCGTGCTGATGGCGGTCTACCTGGCCAACTCCGGCGGCGCCTGGGACAACGCCAAGAAGGTGGTCGAGGACGGCGCGCACGGCGGCAAGGGTTCCGAGGCGCACGCCGCCACCATCATCGGCGACACGGTGGGCGACCCGTTCAAGGACACCGCGGGACCGGCCATCAACCCGCTGATCAAGGTGATGAACCTGGTCTCGCTGCTGATCGCGACCAGCATCGTGAAGTACAGCAGCAACGTAGGCCTGCGGGTGGGAGTCGCCCTGGCCGCCGTGATCATCATCGTGGCCGCGATCGTGATCTCCAAGCGCCGCGCCGGCAGCATGGGCGAGCCAGCGGCGCCATCAGGCACCGAGGCAACCGGAGCCGTCTCAGCGCCGGCCGAGGGTGCCGCCGCCGAGCCCAGCGCCGAGGTCGCGTCCGCCCCGACCCAGGGTGGCGCCCCGGCCCCCGGTGGCGTCGCAGGCCACACGACCGCCGCCAAGACCCCCGACAGCTAAGACGGCAGCAGGGAAGGCGCCCGGACCCGGCCTTCTACCTATGTAGACATCTTCTCATCTACTTATGTAGAGTTCCTGTCGTGACGTCACGTCGTGAGTTCTCGCCGCAGACGCTGGCGGTCCTGGCCGCGCTGTACGAGCAGCAGTCGCGGTGGCAGCACGGGTACGCGCTGGCCAGCCAGACGGGGCTGAAGTCCGGGACGCTGTACCCGATCCTGATCCGGCTGGCCGACCGTGGGCTGGTGGAGGCGTGCTGGCAGGAGGAGCCGCAGCCGGGCCGTCCGCGCCGGCACCTGTACCGGCTCACGGCCGATGGGCTGGCCAGCGCGGCGGGGGCGCTGGCCAGCGCGGCCACGGCGCAGGCCGCCCCGAAGCGCCAGCCGGCTGGGCGGGGCGCGGGGCAGCCGATTGGGCGGGGCGCGGCGGCGCCCGCGGTGCCGTGAGCTGGCTGGGCCGCGCCGTGGCGCGGCTGGTACCGGCCGGGCGGCGGGACTGGGCCGAGGCGGTCTGGGCCGAGGCGTACGAGGTGCCGGCAGGCTGGCCGCGGCTGGCCTGGCGGGCCGGCGGAGTGTGGCTGATAGCGAGGGAGGCCGTGATGGTGCGCTGGATCGGCAGTCGGCTGTTGTTCGCGGCGGCGGCTGGGGCGGCCGCCTGGAGCGCCTGGTCGGTCGGCCATGCCGCCACGGTCCGGGCCGATGTCATCGGCACGGTGGTGCTACTGGCCGGCCTGCCGCTACTGATCCGCTGGTACCTCGGGCCGCCTGACAACCGGGCGGCGCGGCGGCTGCGGGTCGCAGGTTACGCCGCGATCCTGGCCCTGATGCCGGCCAAGGCCGCCACCGACCTGTTCCTGGGCGCGGTGCCGCGAGGGGGCATCGACCTGCGTACCTACGACAGGTTTCACTGCAAAAATGAACCCTGGTGTCATTGGGTACCGGGCACCTCGGGGCTCAGCCCCACCGTGGGGTCGGAGGTGATGGTCCTGCTCATCACGGCCTGCGGCCTGGCCATCGTCCTCGCGCTGACCGCTCGGCGCACGCGGGTGGCGCCGGGCGCGCTAGCCGCCGGCGCCTGCACGGGCCTGGCGCTGGGCGTGGTGATGTACGCGATGGCACCGCTCGGGCTCAACGTCGCGTACCCGTACCGGCCGTGGTTGCCCGGCTCCGCCGGCGAGGTAGTCGGGACCCTGGCCTGGATCCTGATCTTCGGCGCGCCGCTGGTCGCGGGTGCGATCGCGGGGCGGCGATCTTATGTGCCGGGTCCCCCTGGGGAACTAGACGACGACCGGGCCATGCAGGGCATCGCCGCGGGGGTGGTGTCCGGCGGCGTCGGCGCCTTGTTCGTCACCGTTTTCGGCACCGGCACGACCGTGCTGCTGGTCAACTCGGCCTGGGCGCGGGGCCTGCTGTTCCACGGGCAGCACCTGACCGCCTCCGCGATCTACGGCCGCGAGCTGTTCGCTAGCCAGAATGCGGGCGCTTATGCCATCCTCTGCGTGGCCTTCCCGATCATCGGGTTCCTGATGGGCTTCCTAGGCGCGGGTCTTACCGCCGTGACCGGCCCGCTGCTAGACGGTGGTCGTCCGCCGGGCCCCCCGGGCCCGCCAGGACCTGAGCCACTGCCGGAGCCACCCGACGGTGGCCGGCTGGCCGATGCGGAAGCCATGGCCTAACCCGTCACGTCCTCGCTGGAGATGCCGAGCAGGTAGAGAATGGCATCCAGGTAGGGGACGCTCAGCGAGGTATCCGCGGCGTCGCGGACCACGGGCCTGGCGTTGAACGCGACGCCTAGGCCGGCGGCGGCGATCATGTCCAGGTCGTTGGCGCCGTCTCCGACGGCTACGGTCTGGGACAGCGGGACGCCTGCCTCGGCGGCGAACCTGCGCAGCGCATCGGCCTTCCCGGCCCGGTCGATCACCGGCCCGGACAGGCGCCCGGTCAGCTTGCCCGCTGCGATCTCCAGTGAGTTGGCCGCCACGTAGTCGATGCCGAGCCCGGCGGCTAGCGGGGCTATCACCTGAGTGAAGCCACCGCTGACGATCCCAGACTTGTACCCCAGCCCGCGCAGGGTTCTGATCAGCGTCTCCGCGCCCGCCGTCAGCCGAAGCTCGCGCCGGACCTCGTCCAGCACCCCGGCCGGAAGGCCCGCAAGCAGCCCCGTACGCTCCCGCAGAGACGCGGCGAAGTCGAGTTCGCCGCGCATGGCCGCATCGGTCACCTTCGCTACCTCCCCGGCGCACCCGGCCCGGGCGGCCAGCAGGTCGATCACCTCGTCCCTGATCAGGGTGGAGTCCACGTCCATCACGATCAGGCGCAGCGCCCGGCGGTGCAGCCCGCCGCGCTGGACCGCCACGTCCACGCCCTGCGCGGCCGCCGCCTGGGCGAGATCCTCGCGGAGCAGGGCCGGGTCCCCGCCCGAGACGTCCATTTCGATGCAGGTCACCGGGCGCCGGGCCAGCCGGCCGATCCGGTCTATGTTGGCGCCGCTGGCCGCGATCCGCCCGGCGATGGCGGTGATGGCGCCGGGCGTCAGCGGGCTGCCGAGCAGGGTGACGTGCAGCCGCCCGCCCCGGGCGGGGGTATCCGCACCTGACCCGGCGGTGATCTCCGCCTCCAGGCCGAGGTCGCCGGCCAGCGCGGTAACCGCGGCGTGGATGCCCGTCAGGTCCGGCGGCTCATCGCAGTCGAGCAGCACGCCAAGCACCAGCCTGCCCCGGATCACCACCTGCTCGATGTCCGTGACGGTGAGCGGATACCTGGACAGGATGGCGAACAGCCTGGATGTCACGCCCGGCCGGTCCCGGCCGGTCAGGGTGATGAGCAGGGTGGTCTGCGGAAAAGCCATGGCGGGCGCCAGGCTACCGCAAGGCCTAGGGCAGCATCAGGTGCACGTCGCCGAACTCGTGCCACAGATATCCGCCAGTGATCGCGGCCTCGTAGCAGCGGCTCAGTAGGTCAGGGTCCGCGAACGCGGCCAGCATCCGCAGGTGCGACGAGCGCGGCTCGTGCAGCCCGGTGAGCAGGCCATCGACGACCTTGACCCCGGTCTCCGGCGTTACCACGTGCGAAGTCCAGCCCGCCGACGCCGCCACGGTCCCGTCCCCGTCCGAGAGCAGGGCCGCCGTTTCGAGGGCGCGGACCACCGTGGTCCCCGCGGCGATGACCCGCCCGCCGTCGGCCCGCACGTGGTTGACCAGCCGGGCGGTGGCCGGCGGGACGTCGTAGAGCTCTGGGTACGGATCCTCGTCCGCCTCCAGCGAGGACACCCCGGCATGCAGGGTGAGCGGGGCGATCAGCACGCCGCGCGTGACCAGCTGGGTCACCACGGACGGCGTGAACGGGCGCGCGGCGCTGGGCATCTCCGCGCTGCCGGGCGCCTGCGCGAACACCGTCTGGTACGACGACAGCTCCCACTCGAGCGGCACGTAGGAGTACCTGATGGGAACGCCGTGCTGCAGTAGATACGGCACTACGGCAACCGAGAGCCGGGCCCGCCACAGCCTCGCGGTGGCCCGGCCCTCCAGGGTCAGGACCGCCCCGGACGGGAGATCGATGACCTGGCCGGGGAACCCGCGCTCGTTCGGGATAGTGGTTGTGTTTTTTATCTGCCTGAGCTCCACGAGCCACGCACCGTCGGGCAGCGGGGTGGAGAAGTGCACGGCAAGGTCGCCGCCGGCGCGGACCTCGGCGGGCAGCGTGCCGGTGTTGTTGATGACCAGCAGGTCGCCCGGCAGCAGCAGGTTCGGCAGGTCCCGGAAGCCGTGATGGCTGATCTCCCCGGCGGAGCGCCGGCTGACCAGCATCCGGACCCCGTCGCGGGGCAGGCCCCGCGCCTCCGGCGGATCGTGCGCCTCGCGCTCGGCGGGCAGGACGAAATCGATGACCATCGCCTGACTCACCGGGCCGCAGGCAGCAGGTGGGCGGCGCGGTACCGGCCGCTCGGCAGGCGCTCGGTAATGAGCCGGACGAACGCCGGGACGATCGTCTCGGGCAGCGGGCGGTCGGATATGTCCTCCCCGGGGAAGGCCTGCTGGTGCAGGTCGGTGCGCAGGTCGCCCGGGTCGGCCCACCAGACGCGAACGGCGAGTTCCTCGGCGGCCAGGACATTGGACGCCTGCTCGAGCGCGGCCTTGGCGGCGCCATAGCCGCCCCAGCCGGCGTACGCCTCGACGGCGGCGTCCGAAGTGACGTTCAGCACCGCGCCGCCGGCGGTGCGCAGCATAGGCAGGACAAGCTGGGTCAGCGCGATCGGCGCGATGACGTTCACCTCGAAGGCGGTGCGCAGCTCGTCCGCCGGGTAGTCGGCCAGCGCGGGCAGCGGGCTGGCGCCGAGCGTCCCCGCGTTGTTCACCAGGAGGTCCAGTCGGCCCGCCCGGTCGGCGGCCCGCTGGAGCGCGAGACGGTGCGCGGGGTCGGTGATGTCCCCCGGGATGGCGGTGACGGTCCCGCCCGCCGCGCGTATCCGGTCTGCCGCGGCGTCCAAGGCGGCAGAGTGGCGTGCGTCGATGATCAGGTCGTAGCCCTCGTGGGCCAGGCCGGCGGCAAGCGCCAGGCCGAGCCCGCGGGAGGCCCCCGTAACCAGAGCTATCTGGGTGTTCATGCTGTTCACGCTAGGCGGTACCGCGCCTGCGCGCATCGGCCGAGCGCCCCGATCGGCGTGGGCCAATGGTCGTAGGACCGGTGGCGGATGCGCCAGCCGCGCCGCCCGGCTAACGTCGGGCACGTGAGCGACGGGCTGGACGAGCTCTACCAGGTGAGCCAGGCGGTGCTGTCCGTCACGAGGCAGATGCCCGTCCATGACGTGCTGCAGGTAATCGTACGATCCGCGCGGTCGCTGGTCGGCGCGCGCTACGCGGCGCTCGGCGTGCCCGACGAGGGCGACTCGTTCGCCGAGTTCGTGGTGGACGGGATCAGCGACGCCGAATGGGCGGCCATCGGCCCGCTGCCGCGCCGGCACGGGATGCTCCGCGTACTGCTGAACGAGGGCAAGCCGGAGCGCCTCGCGGACATCCGCGCCGACCCGAGGTTCGAGGGCTGGCCCGCCGCCCACCCGAAGATGTCGCACTTCCTCGGGATGCCGGTCAGGGACGGCGACCAGGTCCTCGGCATCATCTTGGCGGCCAACAAGGTGCCGGCCGCCGCGGCGGGCCGCGGGTTCACCGAGCGTGACGAGGAGATCCTCTCCCTGTTCGCGGCGCACGCGGCGATCGCGCTCACCAACGCCCGGCTGTACGAGCGCAGCCGGGAGCTGTCCGTGCTCCAGGAGCGCTCCCGGCTGGCCAGAGAACTGCACGATGCCGTCACGCAGAAGCTGTTCGGCATCAGGGCGCGCGCGCGGGCGGCGGCGGTCCTGGCCGCCCGGGAGCCGCTGGACCCCGAGCGGGTCCGGGCCGAGATCGAGGCGGTGAGCGCGCTCACCGCGGAAGCCCAGGCCGAACTGCGCGCGATCATCGACGGGCTGACCCCGCCCGACCTCGAGGCCGCCGGACTGGCCGAATCCCTCCGCCGGTACGCGGTCCTGGCCGGCCGCGTCTATGGCGTCCCGGTCGAGTTCACCGCGAGCAAGCTGCCCGCGCTGGGGTCAAAGGTCGAGACCGCCGTGTACCGGGTCGCGCAGGAGGCGCTGACCAACGCGCTGCGGCATTCGGGGGCGGGCCGGGTCCGCGTGGGCCTGTCCCGTGCCGGGCGCCGAGTCATCCTCAAGGTATCCGATGACGGGCACGGCTTCGTGCCGGAGGCACCGTCGAGCGGGGTCGGGCTGGCCTCGATGGCCGAACGCGCGTCTGCGGCGGGCGGCGCGCTGACCATCCGTTCCGGCGAGTCGGGGACCGTCGTGCGGATGACCGTCCCGGCGGGAGGGGAGCGATGGCGAAGCCCATCTCCGTCCTGATCGTCGACGACCACCCGGTGGTCCGGCAGGGGCTGCGCGTCCTGCTCGGGGTGCAGGACGGGATCGAGGTGGCCGGCGAGGCGGGCGACGGCGCCGCAGCCCTCGCCCTGGCCGCCGAGCGCTCCCCGGACGTGATCCTGCTCGACCTGAAGTTGCCCGGCATGGACGGCATCGCCGTGCTCGGCGAGCTGAAGGCCCGCGGCAGCGCGGCCCGCGTGCTGGTGCTGACCAGCGCGACCGAGCCCGCGTCGGCCAGGGCGGCGGTTAGCTCGGGGGCCGCGGGCGTGCTCTACAAGGACGTCGACCCGGACGCGCTCGTCCGCGCGATCCGCTCGGTGCACGACGGCCACCTGCTGCTCGCCCCGGAGGCGGCGGGGTCGCTGGTCCAGTCCGCGGGCCACGCCTGGGGCGGCGTCGACGCGCTCACCAGGCGCGAGCGCGAGGTACTCGCGGAGATCGCCAAGGGCCGGTCCAACCGGGAGATCGCCCGTGCCCTGCACGTCTCCGAGAAGACGGTGAAGGCGCACGTCAGCGCGATACTGGCCAAGCTGGGGGTGCAAGACCGCACCCAGGCCGCCCTGCTCGCTGTCCGGTACGAGCAGGGGGCCTGACTGGTCGTATCCACGAGCTGCCCGCGTGAGGTGTCTCCGGCTGCCACGCGGGCAGCTCCGGGTGAACCTGGCGGCGCCGCGGCATCCGGTCCCTCCTGCGGACCAGCCTCACGCAAGGTCCGGGGCGCCGGGCCGGTTACCCGGGGCGGGCGGGTGGGCTGTGGCTGCGCAGGACCTTGGTCTTGTCCCGGTTCCACGCGGTGGTGGTGCCGTCCGGGTGCAGGATCAGCGTCCATCCCCAGCGGTGGATCACCACCTGGTGATGGAACGTGCACAGGAGGATGCACTCCTTGACGCTGGTCGGGCCGCCGTCGGCCTTGTGCCGGACATGGTGGACCTCGCAGGCCTTGGCGGGCTGGTTGCACCCGCCGGTCCACTGGCAGTGCCGGTCCCGCTGGATGACCGCGGTGCGGATCCCGGCCGGGACCGTGTCGGCGTACCCGATATCCAGCGGCAGGCTCGGCCCGGCCAGCCGGGCCCCGAGCTGCTCCCGGCGCAGGAACGACGCCAGCCCGCCAGGACCGGACAGCAGGTCCACGGCCCGGCCGATGATCTGCCGTTCGAGCATCTCCCGGGCGTGCGCGGTCAGCGGCAGGCCGTCGCAGCACGGCGGCCCGGACCCGTCCCGGGCCGCGGGGTCACCGGTCTCGCCGGGCTCGGCGCACCCGCCGGTCCCGTCTGGGCCCGCACCGGCACCGGCCCGGCTGTGCGCCGCGCACCGGCCGGGCCCGTGGTGCCCGGCCAGCGTCACGCACAGCTGGACCAGGTCCTCCAGCACGCCCGGATCCACCTCACCGGTCACCACCGGGACCACCATCGCATCACAGCTCAGGCCGCGGGCCGCGTCCCCGTCCAGCCACGCGCCGCCGTCCCCGCCGCCGACCGCGGCCTGCGCCCGGGCCGCCGCCCACCGGGCCCGCGCCGCGGCGACCCACTCCGCCTCCAGGGCCGAGTCCCCATCCAGCGCCCGCAACTCGGCCAGCGTCACGTGCACCAGGGCCTTGACCGGCTGCCCGGCCCGCTCCGGCAGCAGGTCACTGGCCGCCAGCCGCCGCATCGCCTCCTGCAGCCCGTCATGATAACGCTGCTCATGGGTCCGGGTATCCGCCGCACCCGCCGGGGCCGACAGAGCTGTCCAGCACCGCGCCGACCAGCGCCGCACACTCCGGCGTCAAGCTCCCCCGCGATCACCCCGGCCCCGTCGAACGTGGTCTCCAGCCGCACCGACCGGTCCCCGAACCCGTCCTCCGGGCCCTGGCCGGGGGGCAGCGACCGGGCGTACATCTCCGCGGCCAGCCCGGCCAGGTCCCACTCATCAGCCCCGGCCCGCGCCGCGGTGACCAGGATCTGGTCGGCCGCCTCCCGGCAGCCCTCCGGCAGCCGGTCAGACCAGCAGCAGACCGCCCGGCCCACCGACTCGCTCAGCACGCTCCCCTCGGCCAGCGCCGCGATCACCCGCGGGTGCGCCACGGCCCGCCGGGCCCAGGCCACCTGCCCGCGGGCCGCCGTCTTGGTCACCCGGGTCTGGTGCCGCAGCCACGCCCCCGCGCTGTACTCCGCATCGGCGGCATAGCCCTGGCTGGCCGTGAACGACCCCAGGGTCCGGGCCCGCCCGGCGGTCAGCATCGCGCCGGCCTGCTCATAGCCGTGCAGGCACGCGGCCTTGGCCGCGTCCGGCATCGCCGCGGGGTCGGCGGCGGCCGCGAACCGCAGCGCCGCGCACGCCGCCTGCAGGGCCTGGCTGGCGCTGGCGTAGGCGGGGGCGGTGCTCACCGGGGTGGTCACCTCCGATCAGGGGTGCGCGCGGGGGGCGGGTTGTGCTCGCGCCATGCGGGCGGGCGCGGGTGTTCCGGGGGTTGAGCCACGATCGTTCGGGATTATAAGGTCTTTGATCTTTTATTCGAGTTTACCAGTCCCCGCTGACATTTTCCGGGAACGACACACCCGGCTCGGGGACGGCGAGGTCGTAGCTCCCTGGCTCTCTGGACGAAGTCGGCCGCGTACGCAAGGTCGGCCTAGATCAGGTGCGCGTAGACGATGATGTTGTCGAGGTAGTGCCCGCTGGCCTTATCGAAGGGACCGCCGCAGGTGACCAGGCGGAGTTCCGGGTAGCGGGCCCGGCCGTAGACGGCGGCGGTCGGGAAGGCGGTCTTGGCCACCTTCTGCACCCCGTCCACGCCGAAGGCCGCCACCGTGCCGTCCGCCAGCGTGACGTAGATCCGGTCACCGCGGCGCAGGTCCTTCAGGTAGAAGAACACCGAGATCCCGGTGAGTGAGTCCACGTGGCCGAGGATCACCGCGGCGCCGCGCTGGCCGGGCGCGGCGCCGTACGCGTACCAGCCGGCCAGGTTGTGGTCGCCGAGCGGAGGCACCTGGACCGTCCCGTCCGGGTTCTTGCCGAGCCTCATCACCGGAGCGCTGACCCCGATGGCGGGGATGCGGATGCGCAACGGAACCGAGCGGGCCAGGGCCCGGACCTGCGGATCGTGCCGCTGCTTGGGTACGGCCGTGGTCACCGAGGCCGGGGTCAGGGTGGCCCCGGCACTGGCGGGGGTGACGTCGGCCAGCCCGAACACGGCCGCTCCGAGGCCGCCCGCGCAGAGCGCGGCTGCGGCCAGGGCCACCGCCAGTGCCCCCCGGCCTGCGCGGGTGCGCCGGTGGCGGGCCAGGTACATCCTGGTCAGGCCGCCGGGAGGTGCGTACGGCGCCAGCGGCGGAACGCGAGCAGGCCGAGCGCCCCGGCCGCCAGGGCCATCGCGGCGCCGGCCGCGGCCAGCGGCATGTTGCTACCGCCGGGGGTGATGCTGCCGCCCCCGCCGGTGTCGGCGCCCCCCGCCGGGGCCGCCGAGGTCGATACGGGGGACGGGCTCGGGGAGGCGGCCGCCGCGGGCTGGGCCGCGACCGTCGCCGTCGCCGTGACCGAAGCGGGGCTGCTGGCCGTCCAGGACGGGGCCGGCGCGGTCCACCCCCGGGTCGGCGGCGCCCAGGACCGGGTGGGCGGTGCCCAGGACCGGGTGGGCGGTGCCCAGGAGGGGGCGGGCTGTGAGCGGGTACACGTCGGCGTCGGAGTCGGCGCGGGAGGCGGCGTCGAGCACTGGCACTGCCCGCCGTTCCCGCCCCAGCCGACGGGGGAGGCGCTGGCCCGGGCATGAGCACCCGGTACCACCGCCGCTTGCGCCGCCGTGCCGGTGAGCATGATCGCTGCCGCGCCGAAAGCGCCGAAAGCGCCGAAGGCAAGGCAGCCTGCTAGCACGCGAATTCGCATTTCCCGCTCCTTTTGGCCAGACCGCTCCTTAACGGTCAGCAATTCTGAGTAAGCAAGCGGTAGCGTAACGTGTTTTGGGCCGGGAAAGCGGCGCGGTCAGCACTATGTAACACTTAAGCGGACTACAACCCCTGAATACCTACAAAAACTAACATATCCACCGTACGGGGCTCTCCGGCGTGGGCCTGCGTGGCGGTGACCGGCGGAATCCGCCTGGTCACTGCGCTGAGTGCGCACTCAGACACGCTCCGGAAAACCTGGTCGAGAGGCTGACATCAGCCTTATCTCGCGCGCCTTCTGCCCCGCCAGATATGACGTGGTTATTACGATGGACCCAACCTGCACGAAAGCACGGTCACGCCACGGCGAAAATGAAAGATTTGGCGGGCAGAAAGAGGGGCCTCATGTCCGACGAGGTACTGCGCCTGCGCGGCGTGGAGGTCCGGCGCGATACGGCGGTCCTGCTACGCAACGTCGACTGGACCGCGCATGAGAACGACCGGTGGATCCTGATCGGGCCGAACGGAGCGGGCAAGACCACCCTGCTCCAGGTCGCCGCCACCGTGATGTTTCCCACCCAGGGCACGGTCGAGGTGCTCGGCGAGCGCCTCGGCGAGGTCGACGTCTTCGACCTGCGGCCGAGGATCGGGCTGACCAGCGCCGCGATCGCGGAGCAGGTGCCGCCTGCCGAGAAGGTCATCGACCTCGTGCTCACCGCCTCCTACGGGATGCTCGGCCGGTGGCGGGAGGACTACGACTCCGCGGACGTCACCCGCGCCGTCGAACTGCTGGACGCGCTCGGCTGCGCCCACCTGATCAGGCGCAAGTTCGCCACCCTCTCCGAGGGAGAGCGCAAGCGGGTCCAGATCGCCCGGGCCATGATGCCCGACCCCGAGCTGCTGCTCCTCGACGAACCGGCCGCCGGGCTCGACCTGGGCGGCCGCGAGGACCTGCTGCGCCGGCTCACCGGGCTGGCCCGCGATCCCAAGGCGCCGATGATGGTCCTGGTGACGCACCACGTGGAAGAGGTACCTGACGGCTTCACCCACGCGATGCTGCTGCGCCGCGGTTCGGTCCTCGCGGCCGGGCCCATCGAGGAGGTCTTCACCGCGCGGAACCTGTCCCGCTGCTTCGGCGTCCAGCTGGAAATCGACTACCGGCAGTCACGCTGGACCGCCCGCGCGCGCTGACGGGCGGCGTCCCGATGCGCACTGGCTGAAGTCGCTTGCTGTCTGTAACGTAGCAAGCAGATCCGGAAAATCCGGACACGTCAGTGGAGCCGCCATGAGCACTCTGGTCGTGACCGTCCTGCTCGTCGTGTTCGTACTCCTCGTCGCCCTGGTGATCTTCAGGTCGGTCCGCATCGTGCCACAGGCCAAGGCGGGCATCGTGGAGCGGTTCGGCCGGTACCACCGGACGCTCAACGCGGGCCTGAACATGGTGACGCCGTTCATCGACCACCTGCTCCCGCTCATCGACCTGCGCGAGCAGGTAGTCAGCTTCCCGCCCCAGCCCGTGATCACCAAGGACAACCTCGTCGTCGGCATCGACACCGTCATCTACTTCCAGGTGACCAGCCCCAAGGCGGCCACCTACGAGGTCGCCAACTACATCACCGCCGTCGAGCAGCTGACCGTGACCACGCTGCGGAACGTGGTGGGCGGGATGGACCTGGAAACGGCGCTCACGTCACGGGACCGGATCAACCACGAGCTGTCGAAAGAGCTTGACGAGGCGACGGGAAAGTGGGGGCTGCGGGTCAGCCGCGTCGAGCTCAAGGCCATCGAGCCGCCCGGGTCCATCCAGGACTCGATGGAAAAGCAGATGCGCGCCGACCGTGACAAGCGCGCGGCCATCTTGTCCGCCGAGGGAGCCAAGCAGTCGGCCATCCTGACCGCGGAGGGCGAGCGCCAGGCGGCGGTGCTCAGGGCCCGCGGTGAAGCCGAGGCGGCCGTGCTCAGGGCCGAAGCCGAAGCCAGGTCCCAGGCCGTGCGGGCGCGCGGTCAGGCTGAGGCGATCGGCACCGTGTTCAAGGCCATCCACGACGGCAATCCCGATCAGCGGCTGCTCGCCTACCAGTACATGCAGATGCTGCCGCAGATCGCGCAGGGCGACGCCAACAAGGTCTGGATCGTGCCGAGCGAGATCTCTAGGGCGCTGGAGGGGATCGGCGGGTTCTTCGGCGCCGCGGGCGGGAGAATCGCCGACCAACTCGGGAAGCCGGCCTCTCCTGAGCCCGGACCTTCAGGGCCTGGGCCTGAGCTCGACGCGCCCGCCGGACGTCACGCGGGTCTGGAAGGATGGCTGACGGGCAGTGGCGGGCCCGTGCACGACCGAGCCGTCGGCGATCACGAAGGTGGACCCGTGCCAGGGGCAGCTGACGCAGGCGCGGCCCCGTTCAATAACGATCCGCCCCTGATGGAGGGGCCCTCCGAGGTGCGAGCACCGGTCTGACAGGACGCGCACGTCGTGGCCCTGCCGGTACACCAGCAGGGACAGGTAGCCGAGCTGCCGGCGGACCAGGCGCCCGTCGGGCAGGTCGCCGACGGCGCACAGGTCATGCCAGCCCAGCCCGGACAGGTGGCTGACCGGTTCCGCGTGACTGGCGCCGGCGGCAAGCCTGAGCGCCAGGTGCCCGCCCAGGTACGATCCGGCGCTAGCCACGGCGAGCCCGGAGAAGGACAGCAGCCGGCCGTACCCGCGCAGCCCTCCGGCCCGCGCCGCCAGCGAGCCGAGGAACAGCGTGGCCGCACCGGCCTGGCAGGCCGCGTGCGCCAGGCCGACCCGCTGCTGGTCGCGGTGCAGCGCCGACCAGTCGGCCAGCCCGGTGGCCACCGCGGGCACGGTGCCCACGACGCCGGCGGCGACGAGCACCCGCGACGCGCGGTCGGTTCCGCCGAACAGGTCAAGCAGGACCGCCGAGGTCCAGCAGCCCAGCGGCAGCCGTACCAGCGCGGGGTGAGCGGGCTGTCCGAACGGCACGCCGTGCAGCGCGTCGGCGCGCGGGCCGGGGGGCAGCGCGCGCACCACGGTGTCGGACACCGCGCGGACCAGGGGATCGAGGGCATGCGCGCGCTCGAGGCGTTCGGCGAGGGCGGACGGCCGGGTGAGCAGGCGGGCCCGGCCGGCCTTGCGGGCCCGGCGCGGCCGCTGGGCGGCGGTGGGGGATTGCGGCACCCTTAGTGCCTACCCGGCCGCAAGCGTCGCCTATCCCGACGGCCGGGCGCAAACCGGCGGCTTCCCGCCGTACCGGGCGTTCGGCCGTCCCGGGCCGGGCTTTCTTCTTTGCCCCGAACGAGCGGTGGTATCACGGTCCTCATGCGCTCCGCGCCATGACCGTCACGCCGGAACCTTGGTGCTGAGGAAGCTGAGCACCCGCTGGGTCAGGAGCGCAGCGGCGTCCGCATCGTAGGAGGGCAGCGAGCTGTCCGAGAAATAGTGCTGGTCGCCGGGGTAGAGGAACAGCTCTCCGTCATCTGCCTGGGCGACGAGTTCGCGGGCGGCGTCGATGTCGCCCTCGCCGACGAAGATCGGATCGGCGTCCATCCCGTGCACCTGCACGGGCACGCCAGCGGGCCAGGATGAGCCGAACGCGGACACCGGTACGCAGGCATAGAACAGCAGGGCCCCCCGCGCTCCCGGCCGCGTCTGCGCCAGCTTCTGGGCAGGCAGCACACCGAGCGAGGCGCCGGCGTAGACCAGCCCGGCGGGCAGCCCCTCGACCGCCCTGACCCCCCGCTCGATCACCCCCTCCGGAAAGCCGATCTGCTCCGCGTACCCCATCCCCTCCTCAATCGAGCCGAAGGTGCGGCCGTCGAACAGGTAGGGCGTATGCACGGTGTGCCCCGCGCGCCGCAACTCCTCCGCGAAGGCGACGATGCCGGGGGTGAGGCCCTGTGAGTGGTGGAAGAGCACGACTTCAGCCATCTCCGCTCCTTTCCCGGTGGCATTTCCGCGGAAACGCCGCACAGCCGGGCCAGCTAGCGAGCCGTACCTTGCAGTGCACTAGCGCTACGTTGCGGTACACTGTTAGCGGAGCATGAAGGAGGCTGCCATGGCCGCAAGCACGTCGTTCCGGATCAGCGACGCAGCCAGGGCTCGACTGGCGTCACGCGCCGCGCGCGAGGGCATGACGGCCACGGCGCTGCTCGATCAGCTCATCGTGGAGGGCATCGACCAGATGGATTACCCGGGAATCGTATTCCGCGGTCCCGCACATGACCGGCGGGCGGCGCTCGCGTCAGGCCCCGACGTGTGGGAGGTCATCGCACGCCTCCAAGAATTGCCCGGCCGCGAGGAGCAGCGAATCAGCCTCCTAGCCGCCGAGTCCGATCTGCATCCCCGCCTCATCCGCGTCGCCCTGGACTATGCCGCAGAACATGCAGACGAGATCAGGGAACGGATCGCTCGCAACGGGGCGATGGCAGCGCGGAGCCGCAGGATGGCAGGGCAGCGGGAGGCCCTCCTGGGGTGACGGCCTTCCTGATCGATGAGATGTTCCCGATAGCCGCAGCCGAGATCTTGCGCACCACCTACGGCCATGACGCCGTCCATGTTGCCGAGGTGGGCCTTCGGGCGGCCGATGACGTGCAGGTTGCGGCGGCTGCCCGGGCGGAGGGCCGGGCTGTCGTCACTGAGAACGTGGCGGATTTTGCCGCCGAGCGCGACGTAATTCTGGTGTTCGTCCTCAAGAAGCGCCTGCCAGCCGGGGGCGGGCAGGCGGCGGCCCTGGCGAGGGTCCTTGACCGCTGGGCGAAGAAGTCCCCGGATCCCTACGTTGGGCACCACTGGCCGGGAACCGAGTAAGGTCCCGGGGCCACCGAGGTGGTGCTGAGGTCGTAGGTGCTCACGGCGGCCTTCTCAGGGCTTGAACCTGTAGCCCATGCCCGACTCGGTGAGCAGGTACCGGGGCTGGGACGGTTCGGGTTCCAGCTTGCGGCGCAGCTGCGCCAGGTAGACCCGGAGGTAGTTACTCTCGGTCTCGTAGGCGGGACCCCACACCTCACGCAGGAGCTGCCGCTGCGTGACCAGGCGGCCGCTGTTGCGGACCAGGATCTCCAGTAGCTGCCACTCCGTTGGCGTCAGGCGGACGTCGCTGCCGTCGCTCCTGATTACCTCCTTCGCCGCGAGGTCCACGGTGAAGTCGGCCGTCGTGACCACGGGCTCGTCCGGCGCGGGCGACGCGCGGCGGACCGCGGCGCGCAGCCGCGCCAGCAGTTCGTCCATGCCGAACGGCTTGGTGACGTAGTTGTCCGCGCCGGCGTCGAGCGCAGCCACCTTCTGGCTCTCCTGCCCCCAGGCGGACAGGACGATGATCGGGATAGAGGTCCAGCCGCGGACACCGTGAATCACGTCAGTGCCGTCCATGTCCGGCAGGCCGAGATCCAGGATGATCACGTCGGGGCGGTCACGGGCGACGGCGGCCAGGCCGCTGGTACCGTCGGCGGCCGTGCTGACGTCGTACTCGCGGGCGCTGAGGTTGATCCGCAGCGCGCGGAGGATGGAAGGCTCGTCGTCGACGACGAGCACCCGGGTCATGACCCCGTGCCGAGCGCGGACTTGTCCGCGCTCGCCGCCGCCAGCGTGATGCTGACCGTGAGCCCACCGCCCGGGGTGTCCTTGGCCTCGATGCGCCCGCCCATGGCCTCGGCGAACCCCTTGGCGACCGCCAGGCCGAGGCCGACGCCCGGGTACCGGTCGCCGACCCGGGTGAAGGGCTCGAAGATGCGCTCCTTCGCCTCGTCAGGCACCCCGGGGCCGTGGTCGACGACCTCGAGCACCACCGTGTCCTCGGCCAACTGCGCGTGCAGCTCGGGCGGCCGCCCGCCCGCCGCGGAATGCCGCAGGGCGTTGGAGAACAGGTTGGCCAGGATCCGCTCGAGCAGGCCAGGGTCGGCGAGCACGAGCGGGAAGCCGTCGGGCACTGCCATCTCCAGCCGCAGCGAATCATCGAGCCCGAGCAGCGCGACCGGCGCCACCTCATCGATCGCGGTGGGACGCAGGAAGGGCTGCAGGGACCCCGTGTGCAGGCGGCTCATGTCCAGCAGGTTGCCGATCAGCGCGTCGAGCCGGTCGGCATTCTGCTCGATCGTGGCGAGCAGGTCGGCCTGATCGGCCTCGGACCATTCCACGTCGGTCTGCCGCAGGCTGCTGACGCTGGCCTTGATCGACGCCAGCGGCGTCCGCAGGTCGTGGCTGACGGCCGCGAGCAGCGCCGTCCGCATCCGGTTGCCCTCGGCGAGCGCCTCGGCCTGGGCGGCCTGGGTGCGCAGCCGTTCCCGGTCGAGCGCCGCCGCGGCCTGGGCGGCGTAACCGGCCAGCAGCGCCGGCGTGGCCGAGTCCGTCTGCCCGGTGACCAGCAGGATCAGGTCGCTGCGGATGTCGAGGCGCGAAGCCGCGGGCAGGCTGCCCTCGACGCCGCTCGACGCGGTGCGGACCCACCGGCCGCCGACCCGCTCCTGCAGTTCGGCCTGGCCGCCGTGCGTCCTGGTGAGGTGTTCGAGGACGGCCGCAGGCGAATCGGCCCCGCCCAGGACGGTCTGCGCGAGCTCGAGCAGCGAGGCGGCCTCTTCCCGGGCCCGTGCGGCCTGGACGGCGCGCCGGGCCGCAAGGTGGACGACGCTGCTGACGGCCACCGCGACCGTCACGAACAGCAACAGCGCCAGGAGTTCCTTCGGCTCCTGGATGGTGAAGGTGTGAATCGGCACGGTGAAGTACCAGTTGAGCAGGACACTGGCCGCCACGGCGGCCAGGACGGCGGGCCAGAAACCGCCCAGCACGGTGATCGCCACCACGACGACGAGGTAGATGAGCAGGTCGTCGGCGATGTCCAGGTGCGGCCGGAAGACCGTGAGCACGTAGGTGAGCAGCGGCAGCACCGCGGCGGCCAGCAGCACACCGGCGAGGCGCCGCCTGGCGTCGATGGCGCCGGCCTCGGTGGCGGTGACGCCGCCAGGATCCGGCTCCGATGCTGGCAGGCCGCGCTGGGCACCCTTGACGGCGAGGCGGCGAGCGCGCATGCCGGAATAGGTACCCATGCTTACCAGTGTGAGCCGTCTGACGTACCAGCGGAACACCAGGCCGAGACCCGCGCAGGCCAAGCAGGTCGCGCCGACGACGATCGCGGCGTGCCCGGCGGCCGCGCCCGTCGGCCGCAGCTGTCCGTAGGGCGGCCGGGAGAAACCCACGGCGGTGAGCCAGCCGATCCCGGCCAGCAGGACCGACGCCATCGGCTCGGCCGCGAAGGACATCACTCCGGCCACCGCCGCGCAGGCGATCAGCACTGCGGTGGCGTCGAGGCGGCCGTGCAGCGCGGCGGCCACCGTTCCGACGGCCAGGAACGCGGCGAAGCCGACCGGCAGCGCGAAGGGCGCCGGCAGGCCGCGCTGTTTGTAGCCGAGAGTCATCATCTCTTGCTATTTCAGCGCCGGGACCAGGCAAATATCAGCGACCTTGACGGAACCTTAACGCCCGGGTCACGAACATTGACGGCCCGCATACGGCGGCGCGGCGGGGGCGCGGAATAGCGTCGAATCACGTGATCAGCAACCGAGCGGCCAGGACGGAGCGGAAGCCTAGTGGCGGTGCGTAAGGCGGCCGACCTGCTTTCTGGCGGCCAGGCGAACGGTATCCCGGAGACCTTCTGGTATTCGGCCAAGCGCCGCCTGCTCGGCCCGCCGATGATCAACGCGCAGCTCCGGGAGCAGCGGCTGTCCAAGACGCTCGCGCTCGGCGTGCTGTCCCCGGACGGCATCTCCTCCTCGGCCTACGGCACCGAGGAGATCCTCATCGAGCTGATGCCGATCTTCGGCGTGGCCGCGTTCGCCGTGCTCATCCCGATGACCGGGGTGATCTTGTTCGTCATGCTGCTCGTGGTGCTCTCCTACCGCGAGGTGGTCACGGTCTACACCCGGGCCGGCGGCTCATACGTGGTGGCCAGGGAAAACTTCGGGCCGCGGATCGCCCAGGTCGCCGCGGTGGCGCTGCTGATCGACTACGTGGTCACGGTGGCGGTACAGGTCGCCGCGGGCACCGCGGCCGTCGCCTCCACGTTCCCCGCCATCGGCGCCTACAGCAAGTGGATAACGATCGGCGTCATCCTGCTGATGTGCTTCGGCAACCTGCGCGGCATCCGGGAGGCAGGCAAGATCTTCGCGCTGCCCACCTACCTGTTCTCTGGCGCGATCATCCTGATGATCGTGGTCGGGCTGGTCCGCTGGGCGCTCGGCAACCTGCCCCAGCAGAACGTTCACCACATACACGGGCTCTACTCCATCGGCCCCGGCGCCTCGGCCTGGACGACGTTCGCGCTCATCTACGCGCTGCTGAAGTCGTTCGCCAACGGCGGCTCGTCGCTGACCGGCATCGAGGCGGTCTCCAACGCGGTCAGCGCGTTCAAGCCACCCGAGGGCGTCAACGCCCGCCGGGTCCTGGTGACCGAGGGCCTGATCCTCGGCACGCTGGTGGCGGGCATCTCCGGGCTGGCCTTCCTGACCCACGCCGCCCCGCACTTGGTCGGCTACCCCACCGTGATATCCCAGGAAGCGGACCTGGTGTTCGGCTCCGCCGGGCACTTCATGTTCTTCGTGGTGCAGGCGGCCACCGCGCTGATCCTGTACACCGGCGGCAACACCAGCTTCAACGGCTTCCCGTTCCTGACCAGCTTCGTGGCCGAGGACTCGTTCCTGCCCCGCTGGATGATGAAACGCGGCCAGCGGCTGGTGTTCTCCAACGGCATCATCGTGCTCACCGTGCTGTCGGTGGCGCTGATCGCGATCGTCGGCGCCAACGTGAACGCGCTCGTGCCGTTCTACGCGATCGGCGTATTCACCGCCTTCTCGATGGCAGGGTTCGGCATGGCCCGGTACCACGTGCGGGTCAAGGAACCGGGCTGGCGCCACAAGCTGGTCATCAACTTCTCCGCCGGGGTGATGACCTCGATCGTCGTGGTGATCTTCGCGTGGGTAAAGTTCAAATCGGGCGCTTGGCTGATCCTGCTCATCTTCCCGATCATGGTCTTCGTGCTGATCAGGCTCAACCGCCAGTACCGCGGCGAGGCCAGTGCCCTGCAGACTATCGGGGATCGCCGCGCATCCGGGGTGGGGCCGAGCCAGCCGAACTACAGCCGGCGGGTGGTCGTCGTCTTCGTCGACGACTTCGACCTGTCCACCATCGCCGCGATTCGGTACGCCAAGGGCCTGCGGCCCACCACGCTGCGCGCCGTGCACTTCGTCATCGACACCGACCAGTCCGAGAAGCTCCGGCTGGCCTGGCTGCCCGACAAGAGCGTGTCGCTCGAGTTCGTCGACACCCCGGATCGTCGGCTCACCCGCGCCGCCGCCGAACTGGTCAGCCAGGAGGCGGCTACGCCCGGGACCCAGGTGACCGTGATCCTGCCCCGGCGCAGCTTCTCGCCGCTGCTCGGTCGGCTGCTGCACGACCGGACCGCGGACAAGATCGCCGGCGTGGTGAGCCGGGTGCCCAACGCCGCCGCCACCATCATCCCGTTCGACGTCCAGAACCGGCTGCACGTCCTGCAGGAACGCCAGGCGGTGCGCGCCGGGCCGTACCCCGCTGCCGCTGACTCCGGTGTCCGGCCCGCCCGCCGACGGCGCCGCTGCCGAGCCCAAGGTCACCTGGCCGCCGCCCCCGCCGAAGGCCTCCGCCGCGGCCGACGAGGACCAGCCCGAGCCGCTGCCCGGCGCCGGCGGGTACGACAGGCCGATACCCCCGCCCGGGGTCACCCCGATCGGCTCGCTGCACGAACCGCGCCGGACCACCGTCGAGGGCCGCGTCCGCGCCGTCGAGATCCGCTCGGTCGAGCACAACTCCGTGCTGGCCTGCGAGATCTCCGATTCCACCGGTGACCTCACCGCGCTGTTCTACGGCCGGTCCCGCATCCCCGGCCTGATGTGCGGCGCCAAGGTCCGGTTCCGCGGTGCCGTGGGCATCAAGAACGGCGCTCCCGTCATGATCAACCCGGCCTACGAGCTCGTCGTTCCCGGGGTGACCAGCAAGCCGTCCGCGGACGGTGAGTAGGCCGGTCCGTGCCCTTTGACCAAGGACACTGGTCAGACGGCTGGGAAGATCAGTTCGTAGGCGGGATTGGTCATCACCGGCTGGCCGTTTTTAATGCCTACGGCACCGCGGAACCGCACCCGCGCGCCGCACACGATGCCCGGGATGTGCGACCGGCCGTAGAACAACGCCGTAAGGTCACCGGTCCCGTCGGATATCTCGCACGCCAGCACGGAGTTCCGTTCCACCGGCCGGATCTCCACGACCCTGATGCGGCCCTCGACGGTGGCGCGGCCCGGCTTGGTCAGCGAGCCGATCGGCGTTACGTCGGGTGCCGGGGATGACCCGTCGCCGTCGCTGGCCGACTGCGGCGAGCCGCTGCCGTTCTTCGCGCCTGGCTGCGCCGACCCGGCAGGCTGCGGTTCCGCGGCCAGGCGGTGCTTGGCCGCAACGTCCGCCTCAACCGCTATGACCTGCTGGTCGGCGGCGTCCCGGGCGGCGGCCGCGGCCTTCGCCGCCTGGCGCTCCTGCAGCACCCGGACCCGGCTCTCCACGTCGTAGGGCACGATGGTGGCCGCCGATCGCGGAATCCGGCTCACCACCGCGGCGATCTTGTCCGCCGTCCTGTCGTGCAGCAGCCGGCCGAGCAGCGCAGAGTAACTGCGCCGCGGGAGCACCACCGTCACGTGCGTGTCCGGTTCGGCGGCCTCGCGTTCGACCAGTTCGGCGGCGGCCCGGGTCAGCCTGCGGTCCGCGACGTCGACGAAATCGAGGGGGACGCCGCGGTCGGCGCGGGTCCACTTCTGCCTGAGCTTCTCGGCCTGGACGTTGTCGATGACGAAGTGGACCGCCCGGATCGTGGTCGGCCGCAGGCTCCGCGCGTAGCGCAGCGCGGCCAGGGTGGCCAGGTCGAACCCGTCGACGAAGACGAACACGGTGCGCCGGCTGTAGTGCGGGGGCGGCGGCGGCTGGTTCTCGCTGATCGTCTCGAGGACCTCGGACTCCGCCCGGTACTCGCTGTTGAGCTTGATGAGCGCCGGGACCAGGACGATGAACAAGACGATGACCACCCAGGCGCCCTCGGTGAACTTCACGATCGCGAAGACGGCCACCACGATGACGGTGAGCACGCCTGCCGAGAAGTTGATGACCATCCGGCGCCGCCAGCCTGGCGTCCGGTGCCGGCTGTGGTACCTCGCCATGCCGAAGCCGGCCATGGAGAACGCGGTGAAGACGCCGATGGCGTACAGCGGGACCAGGCTGTTGACGTCCGCGTCCTTGATGATCAGCAGCGCGATGGACACGATGGTCAGCAGGACGATCGCGTTCGAGAACACCAGCCGGTGGCCGCGCTTGAGCAGCCACCGGGGCAGGAACGAGTCTCCGGCCACGTAGCTGGTCAGGAACGGGAAGCCGTTGAAACTGGTGTTGCCGCCGGTGTACAAGATCAGCATGGTGGCGGCCTGGACCACGTAGAACATGAAGTGCCCGGCGTGCCCGAACACCATGTCCGCTTCCTGCGCGAGCACGGTCGGGTAGCCGAGCGTGCGCGGGGTCGCGTGCGTGGCGTAGGCCAGCCAGGAGATCCCGGCGACCAGGGTGCCGAGGATCATGCCCTCCGCGATGAGCACCCGGCGGGCGTTGACCCCCTCCGGGGGCCGGAACGCGCCGACCGCGTCCGAGACCGCCTCGATGCCGGTCAGCGAGGCGCCCCCGTTGGCGAACGACTTCAGCAGGGTGAAGATCATCGCGCCGGTGAGCAGGCCGGCCGTGCCCGAACCGATGGTGTAGGTCCCGTGCAGCGTGTGCGGGTTGACGGCGTGCAGGTTCCCCAGCGCGGCGCGGATCAGCCCGACGATGATCATCAGGATGACCGAGCCCGCGAACAGGTAGGTCGGCACCGCGAAGGCCCGCCCGGCCTCCTTGATGCCCCGCAGGTTCCCGAAGCACATGACCAGGACCACGCCGACGGTGATCTCCAGCTTGTAAGGGCCGAGCGAAGGGAAGGCGGAGGCGACGGCGGCCGTGCCCGCGGCGGTCTGCACCGCCACCGTCACCACGTAGTCGATCAGCAGGGCCACGGCGGCCACCTGGGCGATCCGCGGTCCGAAGTTCTCCCGCGCCACCACGTACGAGCCGCCTGGCCTGATGTACACCATGACGACCTCGCGGTACGAGAGGACCACGAGGATCATGACGAAGAGGATGACGAGCGTGATCGGCAGGATGAGGGTAAACGCGGCCAGGCCTGCCATCGGCAGCAGCGCGATGAGGATCTCCTCGGTGCCGTAAGCCGAGGAGGAAATGCCGTCCGGCGACAGCACGCCGAGCGCGAGCGGCTTGGACAGCCGCTGTTCCCCGAGATCCTGGTTGACCAGGGGCGGCCCTAGCAGTTTGCGTTTGGTCGAGTACCAGAACGTATCGGGTAGGCCGCCGCTCCTTTCGAGCAGGGCTGCCGCCTTGCGCGTGGCCACCATCTGCGCCTTTCATCCGGTACATCGCTCTTCTTGGGCGCCAGAGACTTCATACCTCACGCCCGGTGCCGGCGTAAACGGGGGCTCGCGCCCGAGGCGCTTTGAGTCGTCGTGGCCTACGCGGGAAGGACTACCCCGTACACTGCGCGTTCACCCGCCTGTGCCAGGGTGGCGGCGGGTGACATGGTGATACTCCCTGGGGGAAGGCGTTACCTATCCGAGCAAGAAGAGGCTTTTCATGACGACCACACCCGCCGCCGGGCCCAGCGGCTCGGCGGGCAACAAGGCCACGCTGCGGCTTTCGCGGCTGCTCAGGAGGCCGGTAGCGGACCGCGCCGGCCAGTTGATCGGACGGCTGGCCGATGTCATTGTCCGGCTCCGCGGCGCCGACTACCCGCTGGTCACCGGGCTGGTCGCCACGGTCGGCGGGCGCGAGATCTTCGTGCCGACCGACCAGGTGAGCAGCTTCGACGGCGATCCGCTGCGGCTGTCAAGCGCGCGGCTTGACCTGCGCCAGTTCGAGCGGCGGGACGGCGAGGTGCTGCTCCGGGCCGACGTGCTGGGCCACCGGCTCATCGACGTGGCGAACGCCCGCCTCGTCCGTGCCGCCGACCTGGAGCTGACTAACGACATGAAGGGGGCCGGGGAGCCGGGTGGGGAGTGGGTCCTGGCCGGAGTGGACACCCGCCGCCGTCCGCGTCGGCTGTCCGGGCTCCTGGCTCGGCAGGACCCTGACGACGTCCGCGCCTTCCGTGACTGGCACGACTTCGAGTGGCTGATCGGCCACGCGGGCAGCGCCCCGCTCCGCGGGCCGTTCGCCCGCATCCGCAGGCTCAAGCCCGCGCAGATCGCCGACCTGCTGGAAAGCGCCTCCAAGGAAGAGGAGACCGAGATCCTCGGCCGGGTGCACGCCGACCCGGAGCTCGAGGCGGACGTGTTCGAGGAACTCGACGAGGACCTGGCTGCCCGCCTGCTCGGGGCGCGCACCGACGAGGAGATCGCCGCCGTGCTCGCCCGGATGCGCGCCGACGACGCCGCGGACGCGATCGCCGAACTGCCGCAGCGGCGCAGGCAGCCGGTGCTTGACCTGCTGCCGGCCGGCCAGCGGACCAAGGTGCTGACCCTCATGGGCTTCAACAGCACGAGCGCGGGCGGCCTGATGGGGGTGGACTTCATCACCGTACCTACCATGGCCACGGTCAGCGACGCGCTGGCCAGGGTCCGCGAGTCCAGCCTCCTCCAGCCCGAGGCGCTGACCAGCGTGCATGCCCTCGACGAGGACGGCGGCCTGCGCGGGGTGGCCAGGCTGGTCACCCTGGTCCAGTCCGACCCGGGCGCCACCGTGATCGAGGTGTCCGATACCGACCCGGTCCGGGTCGGCGCGGATGCCGACATCACGGATGTGGCCGTGCTGATGACCGACTACAACCTCATCACCATCCCCGTCGTGGACGACGAACGCCGGCTGCTCGGCGTGATCACCGTCGACGACGTGCTCGAGTTCACGCTGCCCGAGGACTGGCGCCGCCGGGAGTCCGCCGAGCCGCCGGACGCGCACCACGGAGACGCCCCGTGACAACACCCTCGGGGCAGGCTCCGCCGGGACCCCCAGGGCAGGCTCCGCCGGGACCCCCAGGGCAGGCTGCGCCGGGACCCCCAGGGCAGGCTCCGCCGGGACCCCCAGGGCAGGCTGCCGCCGGGACCCCCAGGGCAGGCTGCGCCGGGCGGATCGCCGCAGCCCCCAGCACCCGGTCCCGCCGGTGCCCGCCCGGTGGCGGCCGAGCAACACCAATCCGGCCGGGCACAGCTCAGCCGGCCAAGCGCGGTGCTCGACGAGGCCCACCTGGGCGACATCGAGGGCGCGCTCGGCCGGATCCGGCTCAGCGACGAGGACCAGGAGCGCCGCGGGCTCAAGCGCAAGCTGATCACGTTCCTGGCCATCGTCGGGCCCGGGCTGATCGTGATGGTGGGCGATAACGACGCGGGCGGCGTGTCCACGTACGCGCAGGCCGGGCAGAACTACGGTTACAGCCTGCTGTGGACGCTGCTGCTGCTGATCCCGGTGCTGATCGTCAACCAGGAGATGGTGGTCAGGCTCGGCGCGGTCACCGGGGTCGGGCACGCGCGGCTCATCAACGAGCGGTTCGGCCGGTTCTGGGGCTGGTTCAGCGTCGGCGACCTGTTCATCCTGAACTTCCTGACCATCGTCACCGAGTTCATCGGCGTGTCGCTCGCGCTGCGGTATTTCCACGTCAGCCCGTATATCTCGGTGCCGATCATCGGGGTCGTCCTGATCGCGATCACGGCGAGCGGCAGCTTCGCCCGCTGGGAGCGGTCGCTACTTGCGTTCATCGCGGTCAGCCTGATCCTGTTCCCGCTCGCGTTCACGTCCCACCCCCAATGGGGGCAGATCGGCTACCACTTCGTCGTTCCCGGCGTCCAGGGCGGCGTCAGCTCCACCGCGGTGCTGCTGATCATCGCGATCGTCGGCACCACCGTCGCGCCCTGGCAGCTGTTCTTCCAGCAGTCCAACGTCATCGACAAGCGGATCACGCCGCGGTTCATCGGCTACGAGCGCGCGGACACCACGATGGGCGCGTTCATCGTGGTGATCGGGGCGACCGCGATCTTCTTCGCCGCCGTCTTCGCGGTGCGGGGCACCAACCTGGCCGGGCACTTCACCGACGCGCTCGGGGTAGCCCACGCGCTGGAAAGGCACGGCCAGTGGTACGGCGCGGCGTTCTCCATCGTGCTGCTGGACGCGTCCATCATCGGCGCGTCCGCGGTCACCCTGTCCACCAGCTACGCGTTCGGTGACGTGTTCGGGATCAAGCACTCCCTGCACCGCAAGTTCAGGGAGGCCAAGCCGTTCTACGCCACCTACGCCGGGATGATCGCGGCGGCGGCGGCCATCGTGCTCATTCCCGGCGCCCCGCTCGGGCTGCTCACCACGGCGGTGCAGGCGCTGGCCGGGATCCTGCTGCCGAGCGCGAGCACGTTCCTGGTGCTGCTCTGCAACGACCGCGAGGTGCTCGGCCCGTGGATGAACCCGCGCTGGCTGAACGTCCTGGCCTCCGTCATCATCGGCGTGCTGCTCGTGCTGTCCGGCACGCTGGTCGTCACCACGCTGTTCTCCAACCTGGACGCGTCGAAGGTGGCCATCTGGAACGCCATCGGGCTGGTGGCGCTGGCCGCCCTCGCCGGGGCGTGGTTCCGGCTGACCAGGAAGCACCGGCCACCGCCACCACCGCACCCGCGGGCCACGATGTCCGAGGCCGAGCGGATGGCCTGGCGGATGGCGCCGATCGCGCTGCTCAAGCCGGCGGAATGGTCAACGGGAAGGAAGGTGGCGCTGCTGACCCTGCGCGGCTACCTGGTCATCTCCGTCCTGCTGCTGATCGTCAAGGCCGTCCAGATCGGCCACGGCTGACAGCGGGAACCCGAGGCTTTCGGGCCCTGGCAGTGGCGTCCTTCGCCTTGACCGCGGGTGGGAGACTGATGGCATGACCAACGTGTCACCCCGTTTCCGTAAGGTCCTTGACCACTTCCCCGTTTACCAGCCGGGCCGCGCGCCGGTCAGCGACGCGGGGAGATCGCACAAGCTCTCGTCCAACGAGTGCCCGTACGGGCCGCTGCCCTCGGTGGTCGAGGTCATCGCCGAGGAGGCGCGATCGGTCAACCGGTACCCGGACAACGCCGCGCGCGCGCTGACCGAGGCGATCGCGGAACGGTACGGTGTGTCCCCGCAGCACGTCGCCGTCGGGTGCGGCTCGGTCGGCGTGACCCAGCAGATCCTCGAGGCGGTCGGCGAGCCCGGCGCCGAGGTGCTGTACGCGTGGCGCTCCTTCGAGGCGTACCCGATACTGGCCGACCTGGCCGGCGTCACCTCGGTCCGCGTGCCGCTGCGGGACGAGACGCACGACCTGGCCGCGATGGCGGACGCGATCACCCCGCATACCAGGCTGGTCTTCGTCTGCAACCCCAACAACCCGACCGGCACGGTGGTCCACACGCCCGAGATCGACGCGTTCCTGGAGCGGGTGCCTCCTGATTGCCTGGTGGTCATCGACGAGGCCTACCGCGAGTACGTCAGGGACGACGCGGTGCCGGACGGCGTGGGGCTGTACCGGTACCGGCCCAACGTCGCGGTGCTGCGCACCTTCTCCAAGGCCTACGGCCTGGCCGGGTTGCGGGTCGGGTTCATGATCGCTCATGAGCCCGTCGCGCAGGCGGCCCGGCAGACCATGCTGCCCTTCTCCGTCAACCGCATCGCGCAGGCCGCGGCGATCGCCTCCCTGGCGGCGGAGGCGGAGCTACTCGAGCGCGTGGAGCTTACCGTCAAGGAGCGGACCAGGGTGCGCGAGGCGCTCATCGCCGAAGGGTGGGACGTGCCCCCGACCGAGGCCAACTTCGTCTGGCTCAGGCTCGGTGAGCGGACCCCCGAATTCGCCGCCGCCTGTCAGGCCGCCGGAATCGGCGTGCGGGCCTTCGGCTCCGAAGGCGCCCGGGTCAGCATCGGCGACCCCGAGGCCAACGACGCCTTCCTAGACCTAGCCGGCGCCTTCCCCGGCCGCAATTTAGCCCGGGGGGACGACCCCCCTGGAACCCCCCGCTGCGCTTCGCGCCCCGGCTGTGGTGCTCGCCGTAGTATCGCGAGGCTTCGCCCCGCGGGTACTCGCCGTAGGTTCAGCACACCTCGATGTCGGCGCCGAGGGCGCTGAAGCGCTGCGCGATGGCGGCGTGGCCCCGGTCGATCGGGTAGCAGGGCGTGACGGTGGTCTCGCCCTCGGCGGCCAGGCCGGCGAGCACCAGCGCGATGCCGGTCCGCAGGTCGTGGGCCACCACACGGGCGCCCCGGAACTCGATCGGGCCGTGCACGACGACGCGGCTGCCGTCGAGTTCGATCCGGGCACCCATCTTGTTCAGCTCGCCGACCAGCGTGTAGCGCCCGTCGAAGATCGTCTCGCGGATGTAGCTCGCGCCCTCGGCCAGGCAGGCGAGCGCCATGATCGGGGACTGCAGGTCGGTGGCGAACCCCGGGTAGGGGCTGGTGATCACGTTGATCGGCCGCGGCCGCCGGTCCATGCGCACCGACACCACCGCGCCCTTGGTGGCGAACTCCACGCCCATCTGCTCGAGCTTCCAGCGGACGACGCCGAAGTGGTCGAGGGACGCGCCGACCAGGTTCAGCTCGCCGCCGGTGATGGCCGCGGCCATCGCGAAGACGCCCGAGTCGATCCGGTCCGCCATGACGGTGTGCTCGACCGCGGTCAGCGCCTCCACGCCGTGCACGGTGATGAAGCCCGTGCCGCCGCCGGTGATGCGCGCGCCCATCTTGGTCAGGAACGCGATGACGTCGAGCACCTCGGGCTCTTGCGCGGTGTTGTCGATGACGGTCCGGCCCGGAGCCAGCGACGCGGCCATGATCAGGTTCTCGGTCCCGGTGTGCGACGGCGTGTCGAGGTACAGGTGCGCGCCCTGCAGCTTGCTGGCCTTGATGTGGATGACCGTCTCGCGCTCGTCGACGACGGCCCCGAGCCTGGCGAACCCGCGGTAGTGGAAGTCGAGGTTCCTGCTGCCCAGGTTGCACCCGCCGATGCCCTCGATGACCGCCTCGCCGAACCTGTGCAGCAGCGCCGGAACGAACAGCACCGAGCTGCGGAACCTCCGGGCGATATCGGCCGGCAGCACCGGGCTGGTCAGGTGCGAGGCGTCGACGACGAGCGTCCGCTCGGCCTCGTGGAATTCGACGACAGCGCCGACCGCCTGGGCCAGTTCGACGGCCCGGTGCACGTCCTCGATCGGCGGCACATTGCGCAGCACGGTGCGTCCGTTGTCGGCCAGCAGCGAGGCCGCAATCATCTTGAGCGCCGCGTTCTTCGCGCCCTGGATGAAGACCGTGCCGTGCAGCGGAGTGCCGCCGCGCACGCGATAGCTCGTCTCGGGTCCGGAAGTCATGGGTGTCAGCTTAGCGTCGCGAGGCGCTCGAAAAGCGGCGCAAGTCGGGCTGTGTACCGCTCTGGGCGGAATATCGCATCGAGCGTTTCCCCGCTGATCTGATGCCCGTGCGCGGTCACCTGCTTGCGCAGCGTATCCCGGAACGGCGTCCCGCTGTCCCACGTGTCCATGGCCGCGGCCTGCACCAGGGCGTACGCATCCTCGCGGCTCATGCCCTCGCTGACCAGCTGGAGCAGCGCCGCCGACGAGTAGATGAGGCCCCCGGTGGCGTCCAGGTTCGCGCGCATGCGGGCGGCGTCGACCGTCAGGTGCTCGATCAGCCCCGTCGTCAGGTGCAGGAGATAGTCGGTGACGATGGCGGCATCGGGCAGCGCGATCCGCTCCACGCTCGAGTGCGAGATGTCCCGCTCGTGCCAGAGCGGGATGCCCTCGGTGACCGGCGTCACGTAACCGCGGACCACCCGGGCCAGGCCGGCGATCCGCTCGGAGCGGACGGGGTTCTTCTTGTGCGGCATCGCCGAGGAGCCCTTCTGGCCCCGCCCGAACGACTCGGCCAGCTCGCGCACCTCGGTGCGCTGGCCGTGCCGCACCTCGAGCGCGACGGCCTCGCAGACCGTCGCGGTGATGGCCAGCGCGCTGACCCATTCGGCGATCCCGTCGCGCATGACAACCTGGGTGGCGACGTCGGCGGGCCGGAGGCCGAGGGCGGGCATGACCTGCGCTTCGATGGCCGGGTCGAGGGCGGAGTAGTTGCCGACCGGCCCGGACAGCTTGCCGACCGCCACCGCGTCCCTGGCCCGCAGGATCCGGTCGCGGCAGCGAGCCATGCCGAAGGCGAAGTCGGCCACGCGGTGCCCCCACGTGTCGGGCTCGGCGTGGACGCCGTGCGTCCGGCCGGCGCGCAGCGTCCCCTGGTGCGCGAGCGCGTGGTCCCGCAGGACTGTCACCAGGCCGGTGGCCTTGGCGGCCAGCAGGTCGGTCGCCTCGGCGAGCTGGACCGCGAGCGCGGTGTCGACCAGGTCGGAGGAGGTCATGCCGTAATGCACGTAGGCGGCGGCCGAGCGGGGCGAGGTGTTATCCGCCCAGGCGGTCAGGAACGCGATCACGTCGTGATCGGTCACCGCCTCGACGGCCGCGACCGCCTCCGGGGTCGGCGGCGGGGCCGAACGCACGGGCTCGACGCTGTCCGCGGGCACGGTGCCCGCCCTGGCCTGGGCCTCCAGGACGAGGAACTCGACCCGGCACCACAGCTCGTACTTGTGCGCCTCGCTCCAGACCCGTCCCATCCCGGGCAGCGTGTACCGCTCGATCATGCTCTATTGTCCCTGAGCGATGTCGCGCCGGTACCAGCCGCCGGGCATCTCGATCGTGGCGGCCAGCTCGTAGGCCGCGGCCCGCGCGGCGGGCACGTCGGCACCGGACCCGACCACGTTGAGCACCCGGCCGCCGGCCGACACCAGGCCGCCGCCGTCCGCCCCGGCGGCGGTGCCCGCGTGCAGCACGTACGCGCGTGCGGGCGTTACCCCCTCGGGCCGCGGGGCGGGGCCCGGGGCGGGCACCACGGTTCGTTCGGCATAAGGGATTTTGATCTTCTCGCCAGGGACCGGGCGGCCCGGGTAGCCCTCGGCGGCGATCACCACGGCCACCGCGGCGCCCGGGCTCCAGCGCGGCGCCGGCGTGCCGGCCAGGTCACCCGTCGCCGCGGCGTACAGCAGCGGCGCCAGCGGGGTGCCGAGCCGGTCCAGCACGACCTGCGTCTCCGGGTCGCCGAACCTGGCGTTGAACTCGACCACCTTCGGGCCCGCCGCGGTCAGGCAGAGGCCGGCGTACAGCAGGCCGCGGTACGGCCTGCCGCGCAGGCGCAGGGCGTCCACGGCGGGCTTGATGACCGCGTCCAGCGTGCGTTCGGCCAGGTCGGCCGGGGCCCAGGGGAGCGGGGCGTAGGCGCCCATGCCGCCGGTGTTCGGCCCCAGGCCGCCGTCGTGGGCGCGCTTGAAATCCTGAGCCGGCAACAGGGGGATCGCCGTCGTGCCGTCGGTGACCGCGAACAGCGACACCTCGGGACCGTCGAGGAACTCCTCGATCACCACCGTGCCGCAGGCCGCGGCGTGGGCCCTGGCCTCCTCCAGGTCAGTGGTGACGACGACGCCCTTGCCCGCCGCCAGGGCGTCGTCCTTGACCACGTAGGGCGGCCCGAACGCGGCCAGCGCCTCGTCCGCCTCGGCGCGGGTCGTGCACGTCCGCGACCCTGCGGTCGCGATGCCTGCCGCCGCCATGACCTGCTTGGCGAAGGACTTCGAGCCCTCGATCATGGCGGCGCCCGCGTCCGGCCCGAAGCAGGCGATGCCGTCCTCGCGCAGCGCGTCGGCCGCCCCCGCGACCAGCGGCGCCTCCGGGCCGATGACGACCAGGTCGGGGCTGAGCTTGCGGGCCAGCGACAGGATCGCGTCGGGCGCCGGGTTCGTGTCCGGGTGGGTTACGGCGGCAGAGGCGATCCCCGGGTTGCCCGGGGCCGCGTGCAGGCTGGCGACCTCACGGCTCAGCGCGCGGATGATCGCGTGCTCCCGGCCCCCCGACCCGATGACGAGAATGCGCACGCCGTGAGCCTACCGGCGCCCCGCATCGCGCTGCCCCGGTCAGGGCAGCAGGGGCCTGAGCTGGAGCGTCTGGTCGCGGCGGGGTCCGACGCCGACCGCGCTCACCGGGGCGCCGATCATCTGCTCCACCGCGGTGACGTAGGACCGCGCATTTGGCGGCAAATCGGCGAAGGTCCGGGCCTTGGAGATGTCCTCCGCCCAGCCGTCGAAGTGCTCGTAGACCGGCACCGCGTGGTGGAACTCGGTCTGGGTCGCCGGGATCTCGTCGTGCCTCGCCCCGTCCACCTCATACGCCACGCAGACCGGGACCTGGTCCAGGCCGGACAGGACGTCAAGCTTGGTCAGGAAGTAGTCGGTGATCCCGTTCACGCGCGTCGCGTACCTGGCGATGACCGCGTCGAACCAGCCGGTGCGGCGCGGCCTGCCGGTGGTCACGCCGTACTCCGCGCCCGTCTTGCGGAGCCATTCGCCGGACGCGTCGCGGAGCTCGGTGGGGAAGGGGCCTTCGCCGACCCGGGTCGTGTACGCCTTGACCACGCCGATGACCTTGGCGATCCTGGTCGGCCCGATCCCGGAGCCCGCGCAGGCGCCGCCCGCGGTCGGCGAGGACGAGGTGACGAACGGGTACGTCCCGTGGTCCACGTCGAGCATGGTGGCCTGGGCGCCCTCGAGCAGCACCACCTGGCCCTGGTCCAGGGCGCGCCCCAGGATCAGCCCGGTATCGGCCACGTAGGGGCGGAGCCGGTCCGCGTAGCGCAGGTACTCCTCGGCGACCGCCCGCGGGTCGATGCCGCGCCGGTTGTAGACCTTGCCGAGGATCTGGTTCTTCTCCCGCAGCACGAGTTCGAGTTTCTGGCCGAGGATGCCGGGATCGAACAGGTCCTGGACGCGGATCCCCACCCGGGCCATCTTGTCGCCGTACGCCGGGCCGATGCCGCGGCCCGTGGTGCCGATGCGCGCGCTGCCGAGGTAACGCTCGGTCACCCGGTCCAGGGCCCGGTGGTAGGGCATGATCAGGTGCGCGTTCGCCGAGACGAGCAGCCTCCCGCAGTCCACCCCGCGCGTGGTGAGGGCGTCGATCTCGTCGAGCAGCACCTGAGGGTCGATCACCACGCCGTTGCCGATCACCGGGACGACGTCGGGGGACAGCACGCCGGACGGGAGCATGTGCAGCGCGTAGCTCTCCTCGCCGATGACGACCGTGTGGCCGGCGTTGTTGCCGCCCTGGTACCTGACCACGTAGTCCACGCGGTCGCCGAGCAGGTCGGTGGCCTTGCCCTTGCCCTCGTCGCCCCACTGGGCGCCGACCAGGACGATGGCGGGCATAGGCGGATCCCTTCTGCCCCGCAATAATGAAGCCCCCGCTCAGGCGCAAGCGCGGCAGGGGCTCTTGCGTTCTGAGAGTACCCGGACTACCGGCACTCCCGCGAACAGCGACACTCGGGCGGTTTACGGGCGGTCGGCCGGGATCTCGGCGGCGAGCTGCGCGGCGGCGGCGGCGCTGCTGTCCTGCAGGAACTGCTGGCAGCGCCGCGCCTCCTCGCCCTCGCCGATCGCGCCGGCCGCCACGGCCAGCAGGTGCAGCGACTCCAGGAAGCCGCGGTTCGGCTCGTGCTCCCACGGGATCGGGCCGTGCCCGGGCCAGCCGGCGCGGCGCAGCTGGTCCAGGCCGCGGTGGTAGCCCGTCCGCGCGTAGGCGTACGCGGTGACCGCGTCGCCGCGGGCGTACGCGTCGGCCGCCAGCGCCGCCCAGGCCGCCGAGTACGCGGGGAACCGCGCCGCGATGTCCGCGGGCGACTCGCCCGCCCGCAGCGCGGCCGCCGCCGCCTCGTCGTCCGGCAGGTACGTGGGCGGCGGGCCGCCGAGCAGGTTCTGGTGTTCCATCGGGGTCCTTTAGGACAGCTGGTGGCCGGTCGACATCAGGTCTTCGCACGCGTGGGTCACCCGCGCCGCCATCCCGGCCTCGCCGGCCTTGCCGTAACTGCGCGGGTCGTAGTCCTTCTTGCTGCCGACGTCGCCGTCCACCTTGAGGACCCCGTCGTAGTTGGCGAACATGTGGCCCGCGATCGGCCTGGTGAACGCGTACTGGGTGTCGGTGTCGATGTTCATCTTCACCACGCCGTAGGAGATCGCCTCCCTGATCTCCTCGAGCGCAGACCCCGACCCGCCGTGGAAGACCAGGTCGAAGGGCTTGTCCTTGCCGTACTTCTGCCCCACGGCGTCCTGGATGTCCTTGAGGATGGACGGGCGCAGCTTCACGTGCCCGGGCGCGTAGACCCCGTGCACGTTGCCGAACGTGGCGGCCAGGATGTACCGGCCGCGTTCGCCGAGCCCGAGCGCCTCAGCGGTCGCCAGGGCGTCTTCCGGCGTGCTGTACAGCTTCTCGTTGATCTCGCCGACGATCCCGTCCTCCTCGCCGCCGACGACGCCGATCTCCATCTCCATGATCGTGTGCGCAGCCGCGCACTCCTCCAGGAGATCGGCGGCGATCTGGAGGTTCTCGGCCAGCGGGACCGCCGAGCCGTCCCACATGTGCGACTGGAACAGCGGCTCCTCCCCGCGCTCTACGCGACCGCGGGAGATCGCCACCAGCGGGCGCATGTACCCGTCGAGCTTGTCCTTCGGGCAGTGGTCGGTGTGCAGCGCGATGTGGACCGGGTACCTGGCCGCCACGACGTGCGCGAATTCGGCCAGCGCGGTGGCGCCGACCACCATGTCCTTGACCGAGCCCGACAGGTATTCGGCCCCGCCGGTGGAGATCTGCACGATCCCGTCGCTTCCGGCGTCTGCGAACCCGCGCAGCGCGGCGTTCAGCGTCTGGCTCGAGGTGACGTTGATCGAGGGGTACGCGAAGCCTTCGCGCTTGGCCACATCAAGCATCTGCGCGTAGACCTCGGCGGTCGCGATAGGCATGGCGGTGACTCCCTTAGGCTTGGACCTTGACCCCAACTTTAGACATGAAGCACGCATGAAGATGCACCTGGCATGGCCAGGCATGCGGTACAACAGGAACCCTATGGAGAGCTTTCTCACCTCGGCGGGCTATGCCGCGCTCATCCTATTCGGCTTCCTTGAGGCGGCGTGCATCCCGATCTCTTCCGAGATCACGTTCGGGTTCGCCGGAGTGCTCGCCTACCAGGGCCACCTCAACCTGGCGCTGGTCATCATCATCGGCTCGCTGGCCGAGCTCGGCGGGTCCTACGCCTCGTACTGGGTCGGCCGGGTCGGCGGCCTGCCGCTCGTGGACAAGCTCGGCCGCTACGTCCTGGTGACCCACTCCGACGTCGACCGCGCCGAGCGGTTCCTGGAAGGCCGCGGGGCCTGGGCGGTCCCGGTCGGCCGGATGCTGCCCTTCGTCCGGGCCTTCACCTCCATCGTCGCGGGCCTGGTCCGGATCCCGGCGCTCCGCTTCGGGGTGCTCAGCCTGATCGGCACCGTCATCTACGCGGCGGTCCTCTCCTCGATCGGGTACGGGCTCGGGAGCGCCTGGCAGCGCATCAGCCACGGCCTGACCATCGCCGGCTACGCCATATTCGCCGTCGTGGTCATCGCCATCGTCGGCTTCGTCGTGTACCGCCTGCGCCAGTTCCGGCGTGAGGAGGCGGCCACCCGCGCCCGCGCCCACACCCACGCGCAGCAGGCGCCGCCACGGCCGGGGTCGGGGCCGGGGGCGCACCGGGCGAATCGGCCGAACAGGTCAGACCTCGAGGTCTGACAGGGTGAAGGCGGCCCGGAACTCCAGGCCGCGCTCGGTCACCCGGTCCCTGGCTCCCCGGTCCACCAGCACGGCCACCCCGACCACGTTGGCGCCGGCCTCTCGCAGCGCGTCGACCGCGGCCAGCGGGGAAGCCCCGGTCGTGGACGTATCCTCGACCGCCAGGACCCGCCGTCCCGCCACGTCGGGACCCTCGATCCTGCGCTGCAGGCCGTGCTGCTTCTCCGTTTTCCTGACCACGAACGCGTCGATGGGGGTTCCGCGGCTCGCCGCCGCGTGCATCATCGCCGCGGCGACCGGATCGGCGCCCATCGTCAGGCCGCCGACCGCCTCGTACCCGAGGTCCCGGGTCAGGTCGAGCATGACCCGGCCCGCCAGCGGCGCCAGCCGGCCGTCGAGCAGGATCCTGCGCAGGTCGACGTACCAGTCCGCGCGCTGGCCTGAAGAGAGAATGAAGTCCCCGCGGACGATGGCCTTCGCCTTGATCGCCGCGAGCAGTTCGGTCTGGTCGCTCACGGCAGGTGATCCTACGAGAGGAGTTCTGCTGTGGCCAGTACCCTCCAGGCAGCGCAAATGCGCAGAAAGGCAGCCTGGGGGAGGGTACTTCACCTACGCTTAGAGCCGTCGGGCCCTGCGGGTGCCTGAAGCTAATCGCTACGCCGAGGAAGGGACGGTGCGGCCGTGGATCGCTGCGCGCTGTTCGTCGACGCTGGCTACGTGCTCGCCGACGGCGCCCAGGCCGTGCACGGGACGCGCCGTGGTGAGTCGGTCTCCTGGGACTACGAAGGGCTCCTGCACTTCCTGGCGGGCCTGGTCACGGAGCGGACCGGGCTGCCGTTGCTGCGCTGCTACTGGTACGAGGCCACTGTAGACGGCCGGCGCACGGCAGAGCAGGATGCGCTGGCCGACATGCCGGGAATCAAGCTCCGCGTGGCGAAGATCCGCCCGGGCCGGCGTGAGGGCGTGGAAACCGAGATCCACCGCGACCTGACCACGCTGGCCCGCAACAACGCGATCAGCGACGCGCTCGTGGTCAGCGCGGAAGAGGACCTGGCTCAGGTCATCGCCGACGTGCAGGACCTGGGCATGCGCGTGACCCTCATGCACATCGCGGTGGACGGGAACTGGACCATCTCCCGCGCCCTCCGCCAGGAATCCGACGACATCATCGAGATCGGCGGCGAGCAGCTACGGCCCTACGTGGAGCTGATCGCCGGGGCCGAGCCCGCCCTGCCCGACGACCCCGACCTGGCCGACCTCGCCCAGGCCAGGCCGCTCGCCAACGGGCACGGGGCCGGGGGGACGGGTTCCTACCAGCAGATGCCCGCCGCGTCAGGGAACCACGCGCCCCCGTCGATCTACACCGCGCCGGTCGTGGCGGAATACCAGCGGCCCTCGCTCCAGCTGCCCAGGGTCGCCGCGCCCGATAGGTCCCGTGAGGACCGGCCGCGTGAGGACCGCCCCCGTGAGGACCGGCCCCGAGACGACCGGCCCCGAGACGACCGGGCGCGTGACGACCGGGCGCGTGACGACCGGGGGGCGCCGGCGGCCACCAACGGCGACGCGCAGGCGCCGCCACGGCAGGACATCTTCGCCGCGCCGGGGCCGGCGCAGACCGGACGGTCCAGGCCCGAGCGCCAGGAATCCGCTCCGCAGAGCCCGGCCGCGTGGGCCAGGACCGTCGAAGACAACCCGTCGTATCCCCCCGGGCAGCCGGGCGCGCCCGAGCCGGTATCCGGCCTGGCCGGGGTACCGGGCTCGGGACCGGAGGCGGCCCCGGCTCAGGGCGGCCAGCTCAGGCGGCTCCCTTCGCGGTCGCCTGGTCAGGGCTCCATGGGGACGATGGGGGCGCCCGGCACCACGCTTCCGGCGTCAGGCCAGTACGGCGGGCCAGGCCAGGGACCAGCGCGCAATGCCCCGTACAGCGGCCCGCAGCCGGTCGTGACGTCACAGGCCCCCGGCTACGCCTCCGCGGGGGGGATTTCGCTCTCCGAAGCGGTGCAGGCCGCGCACGAGGAGGGCCAGGAGTTCGGCGGGTCCGTGGCCAGGGACGCGCCCGCGCTGTGGCTGGAGGCGGTGCTGGCCAGGAAGCCGCGCATGCCGTCGGACCTCGAGGCCCGGCTGCTGCAGGGATCGGCGCTGCCGATCGACTACCTGCTCCACGACGAAGTCCGGCACGCGCTGCGCCGCGGATTCTGGGACGCGCTCGAGCGTACTCGCCGGTAATAAAGCGCAGACGCCCGGAATGTCTGCCACCTCGGCGGGTAGGGTCTTGAACGTGGTTGCGCTGTCCGGCGAGCTGTTCGACGCCATCGAGGTTGACGCGGCCCGGACGGGCGACCACAAGAACGCCGCGATCCGGATGAGCAGGCTGGCTCTGTCGGCCTCAGCCGGCGGCATGTCCCGGGCCGAGGCCCACGTACGGGCCGGCGAGCAGTGGATGCTCGCCGACGAGCCCGCGGCGGCCGCCGATGAGTTCCGCGCGGCGATTGCCGACGGCGGCCCGACGCTGGACGACCCGAGGGTCCCGCTGGCCCGGGCGATGTTCGCGCTCGGCCGCGCCGCCGAAGCCGACTCGCTGCTGCGCGAACTGACCACCTCCGGCGGCCAATCCCTGCCGCGGACCTGCGACATGGTGGCCGAGCTGCTCACCGAGCAGGGCGACCTGCCCGGCGCGCTTGACTGGGCCACGGCGGGCGTCGAGGCGTGCCTGAGCGACGACGAACCAAGGGACCGTGACGAGCTGCCGTTGCTGCTCCGCCTGCGGTACCGCCTCCGGGTCGACCTCGGCCTGCCCGAGGACCGCTACGACAAGATGCTCGACAGCGCCCAGCGAGATCTGCGGAACGAGCCCACCGTCGGGACCTGATCGCGGTCCGGCCGCCGCCGACCCCGCACCGGTCGCTGACCCCGCACCCGCCGGCGATCGCGCGCCGGCCCGCGGTCCAGGGCCGGCCGCGGATCAGCCCTGGACCCGCTGGACCGTCAGCGCGTCCCGGTTCGCGTCGAGGTCCACCTGCACCTCGTCGCCGTCGACGATCTCCCCGGCCAGGAGGGCGCGGGCGAGCTGGTCGCCGACGGCGGCCTGGACGAGGCGGCGCAGCGGCCTGGCCCCGTACACCGGGTCGAATCCGGTCATGGCCAGCCAGTCCCTCGCCGCGGGCGTCACGGTCAGGGTCAGCCGCCGCCCCGCGAGCCGCTCGGCCAGCCTCTCGACCTGCAGATCCACGATCCGGGTGAGCTCGCCGGTCGTCAGCGCGTCGAAGACGATCACGTCGTCGAGCCGGTTCAGGAACTCGGGCTTGAACGCGGACCGCACCGCGGCCAGGACCGCGTCCCGCTTGGCCGTCTCGTCGCCGAACGACGGGTCGGCGATGAACTGTGATCCGAGATTGGAGGTCAACACCAGGATCGTGTTCCTGAAGTCCACCGTGCGGCCCTGGCCGTCGGTGAGCCTCCCGTCGTCGAGCACCTGGAGCAGGACGTCGAAGACTTCCGGGTGCGCCTTCTCCACCTCGTCGAGCAGCACCACGCAGTAGGGCCTGCGCCGCACCCGCTCGGTGAGCTGGCCGCCCTCCTCGTAGCCGACGTATCCCGGCGGGGCGCCGATCAGCCTGGCGACCGAGTGCTTCTCCGAGTACTCGCTCATGTCGATGCGGACCATGGCCCGCTCGTCGTCGAACAGGAACTCGGCCAGCGCCTTGGCCAGCTCCGTCTTGCCGACGCCGGTGGGGCCGAGGAACAGGAACGAGCCGGTCGGCCGGTCCGGGTCGGACACTCCGGCGCGGGCCCGGCGCACGGCGTCGGAGACGGCCTGGACGGCGCGCGTCTGGCCGATCACTCGCCTGCCGATCTCCTCTTCCATCCGCAGCAGCTTGGCCGTTTCCCCCTCGAGCAGCCGCCCGGCGGGGATGCCGGTCCACGAGGACACGACGTCAGCGACGTCATCCGGGCCGACCTCCTCCTTCACCATGGGCGCCGTAACGGGGATCCCCGCCGCCCCGCTTCCGTCTTCCACTGAGGCCGAACGGGCCGTGGTACTCGCCTCGGTCAGCTTCTCCTGGACTGCGGGTATCTCCCCGTAAAGCAGCCGGGACGCGGTTCTCGTAGTCACCGTCACGCTGGGCGCGCTCGGCCTGCCCCTCGAGGTCGTCCAGCCGCTTCTTCAGCTCGCCGACCTTGTTCAGGCCCGACTTCTCCTGCTCCCATCGCGCGACCAGCGCGTCGAGCTGCTCCTGCCGGTCGGCCATGGCCTCGCGCAGCCGCTCGAGCCGCTCCTTGCTGGCCGCGTCCCCCTGGTTGGCCAGCGCGAGCTCTTCCATCTTCATCCGGTCCACGGCGCGGCGCAGCTCGTCGATCTCCACCGGCTGGGAGTCGATCTCCATGCGGAGCCTGGACGCGGCCTCGTCCACCAGGTCGATGGCCTTGTCAGGGAGGAACCTGGCTGTGATGTACCGGTCCGAAAGGACGGCGGCGGCGACCAGCGCCGCGTCGGAGATCTGCACCTGGTGATGCGCCTCGTAGCGGCCCTTCAGCCCGCGCAGGATCGCGATCGTGTCCTCGACGGAAGGCTCGCCGATGAATACCTGCTGGAACCTGCGCTCGAACGCCGGGTCCTTCTCGATGCGCTCCCGGTACTCATCCAGCGTGGTGGCGCCGATCATGCGCAGCTCACCACGGGCCAGCATCGGCTTGAGCATGTTCCCCGCATCCATCGCGCCCTCGGCCGCGCCCGCTCCGATGACCGTGTGCAGCTCGTCGATGAACGTGACCACCTGGCCCTCGCTCTGCCTGATCTCGTTCAGCACCGCCTTGAGGCGCTCCTCGAACTCGCCCCGGTACTTCGAGCCGGCCACCATCGAGCCGAGGTCGAGCGCGATCAGCCGCTTGCCGCGCAGCGATTCCGGGACGTCGTTGGCCACGATCCGCTGCGCCAGGCCCTCGACGACCGCGGTCTTGCCCACGCCAGGCTCGCCGATCAGCACCGGGTTGTTCTTCGTCCGGCGGGACAGCACCTGGACCACCCGCCTGATCTCGGCGTCCCGGCCGATGACCGGGTCCAGCTTGCCGTCCCTGGCCTGCTGGGTCAGGTCGATCCCGTACTTCTCGAGCGCCTTGTAGGTGCCCTCAGGGTCCTCGCTGGTGACCCGCGCGCTCCCGCGGACCTGGCCGAACGCCTCGAGCAGCGCGTCGGCCGTCGCGCCGTTGGCGACCAGGATCTTCTTCGCGTCGCCGCCGTCCGCGGCCAGGCCGACGAGCAGATGCTCGGTGGAGATGTACTCATCGCCGAGCTTCCTGGCCCGGCTGGACGCCGTGGCGACCGCCGCGAGCAGCGGACGGGCCATCTCCGGCGCGCTCAGCGTGGCGCCGTGCGCACGCGGCAGCTGCGCCAGGCGCTCGGTCACCTGCTTGGCGACCAGCGCCGGATCGGCGCCGACCGCCCGGAGCAGCGGGGCGGTGGTCCCGTCCGCCTGCTCGATCAGGGCGAGCAGCAGGTACAGCGGGTCGACCTGCGCGCTGCCCTCGGCCGCGGCGCGGCGCACCGCGACCGACAGCGCGTCCTGGCTCTTGCGAGTCAGCTTGTCATCAGCCATTTTTGCTTATCTCCCATGGGCGTCCAGTCCTTGGACGGCCCAGTCACTTATCTGTTCGGGGCTGGCCGGGCGCCGGTTCCCACACCGCCACCCGCGCGCCTCGCACGGGCACGAGCCCCGATCTTGTATCGCTGCCGGCCCGGCGGAGCTCGGCCAGCCTGGCGGCCACGGCCCGGGTGGATTCCAGCTCTACGCGCAGCTGCGCGATCTCGGCGTGCAGCTCGGCGAGGAGCCTGCGGGCCTGCTCCAGCTCCCTGAGCTGATCCATGATCAGCTTTATGCCGGACAGGTTGACGCCCTCTTCCTGCGACAGCCGCTGGATCTCGCGCAGCGCCAGGATGTCCCGCATAGAGTAGCGCCGGCCGCGGCCGGCGCTACGTCCCGGTGACACCAGGCCGCGCCGCTCGTACTCGCGCAGCGTCTGCGGGTGCATGCCGGACAGCTGGGCAGCCACGGAGATGACGTAGACCGGCAGGTCATCCGACATTTCGTACGACATGGTCATGTCTCCTCCTCTCAGGCTCCCTTCGCCCGCTCCAGGAGTTCCTCCCGCGGGTCCTGACCTGCGGTGGCCTCGCGCAGGTCCTCGATGGCGCTGCGGGCCTTGCCGTTCAGGTCCTTCGGCACCATGACCTCGACCGTGACGAGCAGGCTGCCGGTGGTCCCGTCCTTGCGGCGCACCCCCTTGCCCTGGACCCTGAAGGTCCGCCCGTTCGGGGTGCCCGCCGGGATCCGCACGGTCACCGGCGCCCCGCGGTGCGAGGGCACCTTGACCTCCGCGCCGAGCGCCAGCTCGGCGAACGTGACCGGCACGGTCACCGTGAGGTTGTCGCCTGACCGGCCGAACACCTGGTGTGGCTTCACGTGCACGCGGACGTACAGGTCACCGGGCGGGCCGCCGCGCTCGCCGGGCGCGCCCTTGCCGGGGATCTTGATCCGCTGGCCGTCGGCGACGCCTGCCGGGATCCGCGTCTGGATGGTGCGCGAGCTCATCGCCCGGCCGCTGCCTGAGCATTCCGGGCAGGGGTCGTCCACCACCAGGCCGCGGCCGTGGCACTCCTGGCACGGCTCCTGGATCCCGAACGAGCCGAGGTTCCGGCTCGACTGGCCGGTGCCGTTGCAGGTCGGGCAGACCTTGGGCACCGTGCCCGCCTTGGCGCCCGTGCCGTGGCAGGTCGGGCAGGCGCCCTCGCCCGCCAGCCGCAGCGCCACCGTGGTGCCGTCGATCGAGTCGGCAAAGCTCAGCGTCGTCTCGGTCTCGACGTCGGCGCCCCGGCGGGGCCGGTTCTGCGCGGTGGTACGGCCGCTGCCGCCGCCGAACACCCCGCCGAACAGATCGCCGAGGCGCCCCCCGGCGTCCCCGGCACCGCTGAAGATGTCACCCAGGTCGAAGCCGAACCCTCCGGTGCCCGTCCGGCTCCCGGTCGGGACCCGGAAGCCGCCGCCGAACAGCGAGCGTGCCTCGTCGTACTCCTTGCGCCGCTTCTCGTCCGAGAGCACCGAGTACGCCTCGGAGATCTCCTTGAAGCGGTCCTCGGCTGAGGAATCGCCCTTGTTCGCGTCCGGGTGATACTTGCGGGCCAGCTTGCGGTACGCGGTCTTGATCTCGGCCGGCTTGGCGGTCTTGGCGACCCCCAGGGTCTTGTAGTAATCCTTCTCGAGGAAGTCCTTCGTGCTCATCCCGCCTCGCTGGCTTGTCTAGTTACCTTCCTCGCCTGTCGGCCACTCAGCTTCGTTGCTGATGCCGTCCGGGCCGGTCGCCGGTTCCGCGACGGCGACCCTGGCCGGCCGCAGGATCCTGTCGCCCACCTTGTAACCGGGCTGCAGGATCTCGACGCACGTGTCCTCGGCGACGTCAGGTGAATAGGAACTGGTCAGTGCCTCGTGGATCTTCGGATCGAACCGGTCGCCCTTCGCCCCGTAGGTCACCAGGCCGAGCCGACCGAGCGCCGCCTGCAGGGAGTCGGCGACCGACTTGAAACCGCCGGACAGCTCGCCGTGTTCCTTCGCCTGGGCGATGGCGTCCAGGACCGGGAGCAGGCCGGACAGCGTGGCGGCCACGGCCTGCTCGCGTACGGCGGCGCGGTCCCGGTCGACCCGCTTGCGGTAGTTGGCGTACTCGGCCTGCAGGCGCTGCAGGTCGGCGGTCCGCTCCGCGAGCCGCGCTTGCGCGTCGGCCACGGCGCCCTGCTGGTCGGTGGCGATCACGTCCTCTACGATCCCTTCGATCACCTCGTCCGCGGTCACCTCGTCCGCGGTCTCGGCCGCCTCCAGGCCCTCGTCCTCGTGGTCTTCGGGCTCGCCGTTCCCGGCCCCGGCAGATCCGGAGGCGCCGGCGGACCCGGAGGCATCGGCGGACCCGGAGGCGCCGGCGGATCCGGAGGCGCCGGCCGGCCGGCCGGCACCAGTGGTGCCGGCCGGCTTCGAGGCCGCGTGCTTCCCCCGGACCTGACCGGTCACCGGGTCGATGCGCCGGTTATCGTGGACGACCGGCCTGGAGCCCGGCTCCTCGGATGCTGGCATCAGGCCGCTCCGCCCTCACCAGCGTTGCCCTCGTCGACGATTTCCGCCTCGACGACCTCGTCGTCGTCAGGCGCCTGGCTGGCGCCGTCGGCGGAGCCGGACTGCGCCTGGGCCTGCTGCGCCTGGGCCTGCTGGTAGATGGCGGTGCCCATCTTCTGGCTGACCTTCGCGGCGTTCTCGCTGGCCGTGCGGATCGCGTCGGTGTCGTTGCTCTCCAGCGCCTTCTTGACCTCGGCGATCGCCTCGCGCACCTCGGACTTGATGTCCTCGGGCACCTTGTCCTCGTTCTCGCCGAGGAACTTCTCGGTGCTGTACACCAGCGTGTCGGCCTGGTTGCGGATCTCCGCCTCCTCGCGGCGCTTGCGGTCCTCCTCGGCGTACTGCTCGGCGTCCCGGACCATCTTCTCGATGTCGTCCTTGGGCAGCGCCGAACCGCCGGTGATCGTGACGGACTGCTGCTTGCCGGTGCCCAGGTCCTTGGCGTTGACGTTCACGATGCCGTTGGCGTCGATGTCGAACGCGACCTCGATCTGCGGCACGCCGCGGGGCGCGGGCGCGATCCCGGCCAGCTCGAACATGCCGAGCTTCTTGTTGTACGCGGCGATCTCGCGCTCGCCCTGGTACACCTGGATCTGCACCGAAGGCTGGTTGTCCTCAGCGGTGGTGAAGATCTCCGACCGCTTGGTCGGGATCGTCGTGTTCCGCTCGATCAGCTTGGTGAAGATGCCGCCCTTGGTCTCGATGCCCAGCGACAGCGGGGTCACGTCGAGCAGCAGCACGTCCTTGACCTCGCCCTTAAGCACGCCGGCCTGCAGGCAGGCGCCGACCGCGACGACCTCATCCGGGTTGACGCCCTTGTTCGGCTCCTTGCCGTTGGTCAGCGACTTGACCAGGTTGACCACCGCGGGCATCCGGGTGGACCCGCCGACCAGCACCACGTGGTGGATGGCGTCGATCCCGATCCCGGCGTCCTTGATGACCTGCTGGAACGGGCCCTTGCACCGGTCGAGCAGGTCGGAGGTCATCCGCTGGAACTCCGCGCGGGTCAGCTTGGCGTCCAGGTGCAGCGGGCCGTCCGCCGAGTGGGAGATGTACGGCAGGTTGATCTGCGACTCCATCGACTGCGACAGCTCGATCTTGGCCTTCTCCGCGGCCTCGCGCAGCCGCTGCAGCGCCATCTTGTCCTTGGACAGGTCGATCCCGTAACCGTTCTTGAAGTCCTTGACCAGCCAGTCGACGATCCGCTGGTCCCAGTCATCCCCGCCCAGGTGGTTGTCGCCGTTGGTCGCCTTGACCTCGACGACGCCCTCGCCGACCTCGAGCAGGGACACGTCGAACGTGCCGCCGCCCAGGTCGAAGACCAGGATGGTGGCCTCGCCCTCCTTGTCCAGGTGGTAGGCCAGCGCGGCGGCGGTGGGCTCGTTGATGATGCGGAGCACGTTGAGCCCCGCGATCTGCCCGGCCTCCTTGGTGGCCTGGCGCTGCGCGTCGTTGAAGTACGCCGGGGTGGTGATCACCGCGTCGGTGATCTTCTCGCCCAGGTAGGCCTCCGCGTCCCTCTTCAGCTTCTGCAAGATGAACGCGCTGATCTGCTGGGGAGTGAACTTCTTGCCGTCGACGTTGATGGACCAGTCGGTACCCATGTGCCGCTTGACCGAACGGACGGTCCGGTCGACGTTGGTGACGGCCTGCCGCTTGGCGACCTCGCCGACGAGTACCTCTTGATTCTTGGCGAAGGCCACGACTGAGGGAGTCGTCCGTGAGCCCTCGGCGTTGGCGATGACCGTAGGCTCTCCGCCCTCAAGAATGGCGACGACTGAGTTGGTCGTCCCCAGGTCAATCCCTACCGCACGTGCCATGAGCAGTCCTTGTGTGTGTTGAAGTTGAGTAGTCCGGCTCAAGCTTGCCAGCGAGGGCTCCCGCCGTCAAATGACTTGAGTCATATAGGCTCAACTTAGCTCGGCCGCCATCCATTCCCGGGCAGCGCGGATTTTTGCCCTACGCTTGAGCTTTCGGATACCCGGGAGGTTGGCGTGGTCCTGCGGATGACGGTCGGCCTGGTCCTGACCGCGGTCGCGTTCGCGGTCGCGGGGCGGCGGCTGTGGTGGCTGAAACGGCTGGGGGCTACCGGACAGCCCGCCCCCGAGCGTATCGCCTCCGCCCGCGCCCACCTCGGCCGGGACCTCACCACGCAGGCTACCGAGGTGATCGGGCAGCGCAAGCTGCTCAAGTGGTCGGTGCCGGGCGTGGCGCACGCCCTCACCTTCTGGGGCTTCATCGTCCTGCTGCTGACGATCATCGAGGCGTACGGGGACCTGTTCAGCCGGAAGTTCGCGATCATCTGGATCGGGCACTGGCCCGCCATCGGCTTCATCGAGGACCTGTTCAGCGTCGGGGTGCTCGCCGGGATCATCACCTTCACTGTGATCAGGGTGCGGAACAACCCGCACCGCGAGGGCCGCGCCTCCCGGTTCTTCGGCTCGCACACCCGCGCCGCTTGGCTGGTGCTCGGCATGATCTTCCTGGTCATCGCCACCCTGCTGCTGTACAGGGGCGCACAGATCGACACCGGCTTCTTCCCCTACCGTCACGGCGCGTTCGCCTCGCAGATCGTCGGGCACTGGCTGCACCCGCTCGGCACCGGGGTGAACAGCGTGCTCGAGGTGGTGTTTATTCTCGCCCAGATCGGCGTCATCATGGCCTTCGCGGTCATCGTGGTGTACTCCAAGCACCTGCATATCGCGCTGGCCCCGCTGAACGTCCTGTTCTCGCGCCGCCCGAACGCCCTCGGGCCGCTCGAGCCGATGCGTTCGGGTGGCAAGGTCCTTGACTTCGAGGAGGCGGACCCGGACACCGACGTGTTCGGCCTGGGCAAGATCGAGGACTTCACCTGGAAGGGCATGCTGGACATGGCCACCTGCACCGAGTGCGGGCGGTGCCAGTCGCAGTGCCCGGCGTGGGCCACCGGCAAGCCGCTGTCCCCCAAGCAGGTCATCCTCGACCTGCGCGATCACGCGTTCGCCAAGGCGCCGTACCTGCTGGCCGCCTCCGACGCGGAGCGGGACAAGCTGCCGGACGCGGTCAAGGCCGAGGCCGGGCGCCCGCTGGTCGGCAAGGACGGCGGCGTGATCGATCCCGACGTGATCTGGTCGTGCACGAACTGCGGGGCGTGCGTCGAGGAGTGCCCGGTGGACATCGAGCACATCGACCACATCGACGGGATGCGGCGGTACCAGGTGCTGATCGAGTCGGCGTTCCCGGTCGAGGCCGCGGGCATGCTGAAGAACCTGGAGAACAAGGGCGACCCGTGGGGCATGGGGGAGGCCCGGCGCGCCGAGTGGATGGGCGAGCTCGACTTCGAGGTGCCCGTGGTGGACGGGAAGATCCCCGCTGACGTCGAGTACCTGTTCTGGGTCGGCTGCGCGGGCGCGCTCGAGGACCGGGCCAGGAAGACAACCAAGGCGATCGCCTCGCTCCTGCACGCCGCGGGGGTGACGTTCGCGGTGCTCGGCCCGGCGGAGACCTGCACCGGCGACCCGGCCAGGCGGATGGGCAACGAGTTCGTCTTCTCGATGCTGGCGCAGCAGAACATCGAGACGCTGAACGAGGCGGGCGCCCGCACGATCGTGGCCAGCTGCCCGCACTGCTTCAACACCCTCGCGAACGAGTATCCGCAGCTCGGCGGCAACTACGAAGTCATACACCACACCCAGCTGCTGGCCCGCCTGGTCGCCGAGGGAAAGCTCAAGCCGGTGGGACGCGTGGACGAGAAGCTGACCTACCACGACCCGTGCTTCCTCGGCCGGCATAACAAGATATTCACGCCGCCGCGCGAGATCCTCGACGCCGTGCCCGGCATCGAGGCCACCGAGATGCACCGGTGCAAGAACCGCGGCTTCTGCTGCGGCGCCGGCGGGGCCCGGATGTGGATGGAGGAGCGGATCGGCAAGCGGATCAATATTGAGCGCATCGAGGAAGCCCTCGCCCTGAACCCGGACACCATCTCCACGTCCTGCCCGTACTGCCTGGTCATGCTCGGCGACGCGGTCAGCGCGAAGAAGGCCTCGGGGGAGGCCAAGGAAACGCTCGAGGTCGTGGACGTGGCCCAACTGCTGGCCAAGTCGGTCAGCCCGGCCGGTCAGGACGGTGATCGCGGCCGCGGTGACGGGCAGGGGGCTGCGGTCAGCTGACCGCCGTAGGCCCCCCATAGGTCATCCGAACGGTCGGTAGTGCCCCGGGCTGCCGTGCAAGGCAGGCTCCTCATCATCGCTACCCTCGGCTTCGCCGCGATCCAGGCCGGGCCAGGTAGGGACAATAACCCCGGTGGGGCCGCTCGAGTGGTGCGCGGCGGATCACCTCGAGCACCACGATGTGCCGGTACCGCGTGCTCGCCACGACGCGCACGTCGCTGGCTCAGCACGCGGGTGTGGAGGATGTCGCTGGCATGACGCTAGGGTCGTTGCGCCGCCGCGGCCGTCCGAACGCCATCGTTCACCCCCCCTGATGGTGACCCGTCCGGTGCCCAGACACGGGACCGCAGGGCACGTCCGCGCGGAAGCCGGTTCCCGGCACTGCTCGTATTCGGCCGGTCTGTCGAAGCGTGGATCGCGGTAGCGTCGGCCCAGGCCGACGTGCATCCTGGTCATCCGCAAGCCCCGCCACTCGGCCTCGGCGTCGTTCATCGCGAACCACCGGTCGCCCCACCGCCGCGGTAGGGCGGCCAGCCAATCGAGGATGTTGCGGATACGTGCGCCGAGCGGACGGCCGCCCGAATGATTAGTAGCCTTCGCTGTGGTGAGCGGCTGGGTAAGCACTACCAGAACGGCCGACCACGAGGGGTTGTCTTCGCTGGTGTGGTTGCTAATGTTGATCACGTCACTAGCCCTTCTAGCTCGGTCAGAGCATGGGAGGTGTTTCGCTGGGTCGGTGTTGCAGCACCGGCCCAGCGGCGCGTCTGGGTATCGCGCAGCTTGTGGCTGCGGGGTTCCAGCTCGTTGTGGTGTTGGTCGCGGATGTGGTGCCGCGCCCTGCACGCGTCTCCACTTGGGAAGCGATCGCGGTCTTCGCGGGTCTACGTTGCCCTCGCAGTGCCTCCCCTCCCTCGCGTAGCCAAAGCCGCAGCGCGGGCGGATAGTTCACGCCCGGCGCGAGCCCTCAGCTGGCACGCGATCTCTTCGGTAACCTGCTGGGTCACCGCTCGACCCCATTGTCGGCGGGTCGCTTGAGGATGCATCCTGCTTCTGCTTTTATAGTGCATCTAGCAATAGATGCTGGCAAGTGCAAATTTCTAGTGCATCCTGCATGTGATGAGTCAATCCCCAAGACGTGAGACTCACCCTAGATCGTTGGCTACTCCTGAGGAAAGGAGCAACTTTCGGTGCCGGAAGTACGCAGTCCCACGGTTCGCCGTCGCGAACTAGGTGCCCTCCTCCGCACACTTCGCAACGAAAGAGGCCTAACGGTAGAGCAGGTGGCAGGGCGTCTCCTGTGCTCCCCGAGCAAGGTGAGCCGCATGGAAACCGGCCACGGCATCGCAACCCCTCGCGACATCCGCGACCTCTGCGATCTCTATGAGGTAACCGACGAGGCCGAGCGCGACCGGATGACGGCCCTGGCGCGCGAGGGCAAGCGCCAAGGCTGGTGGCAGTCCTATGACTTGGGCTATAGCACCTTCGTGGGCCTAGAGGCGGAAGCGGTTGCCATAAGCGACTTCCAATCGTCGGTTGTACCTGGCCTGCTACAGACCGCGGACTACGCGCGGGCCGGGCACGAGGCTTATCTGCCCAGGCTCAGCACCGATCAGATCGAGCGGAACATCGAAGCCAAGCTCAAACGGCAGAGCCTGCTCACGCAGGCCAGCCCGCCGACCTTCGCCGTCGTAATGGACGAGGCCGTGCTGCACCGGGTGGTCGGGGGCCTGCGGGTCATGGGAGCTCAGCTTGACCGGCTCATCGAAGCGGCGTGCTTGCCTAATGTGGCCATGCAGGTCATCCCATTTGCGGTCGGTTATCACCCGGGTCTGGAGAGCAACTTCAACATTCTGGACCTGCCCGCCCCGGCCGCGAGTGTAGTCTTCGTCGAAGGACTGGCCGGTTCCATGTACTTCGAGCGGCCAGATGACCTGAAAAGATACCGTGAAGTTTTTGAACGACTCCAAACCGTAGCGCTAAGTCCAAAAGACACAATTAACGCGATTACGCAAATTAAGGCTCAGTTCGGTGAAGTAAGTGGCCGCGCTGGATGATTTACAGTGATTGGCGCGGCGAGTCAGATTCCACGAGAATAGCTAGTATGTTCCTAATTCCCTACATCGTCCGATAGAAGAGAAAGCCAAAGGCTATGCCAACAATTGATTCCGGGGACCGCGGCCTCCCCTGGCGCACTGCGAGCTACAGCGTGGGCAACGGGGCGTGCGTCGAGGTAGCATCGGCCCGGGGGAGGGTATCACTCCGCGACTCCAAGGACCCTGATGGGCCAGTGCTGAGCTACTCCGTGGACGCTTTCCGGTCATTCCTGGACTCGACCAAGAGGAATAATTCCTCCCGCTGAGCCTATCGAGATGGCTACAGTTCACCGAGCCTCTCGAGCCGAAGTAACGGAGTCTCTCCCAAACGGATGGCTAGTGGCTCTAGGCGTAGGCCTTATTCTAGCCGGAGTAATTCTAGGCCTCGCTTTCAGTGCGTGGCTCCCAGCAATTTGGGCAGCGGCAGTAATCGCGGTAACGGCCGCAACAGCAAGAAGTATTCGTCGGTGGTGGTCAGCACGGCGTCAAGGTAAGACTGGGCTGTGTCCTCCGGAGGAGTCCAGCGAAGAAGAGGGCAGAAATACGAATCCCGATTCTGCGAAGGACAAAAGACGCGGAGACAGTGAATGGAGCTTTAGCGTAATCCTCAGGAGGCACCGATCCTGACGAAGTGATGTGAGAACGATCGTGGCTCTCAGTTGCAATTGGGGGCCACGATCCGCATTTGCGGACCTGAACGTGCGGAACCCTCGAGCTGTATGGCCACTAGCCTAATGTCGGCTTTCAGACCTTGGTGCGATAGAAGTTCAGGTACGAGCGGGACGGGGTGGGGCCGCGCTGGTGCTGGTACCTGGAGCCGTAGACCGACGAACCGTACGGGTACTCCGCGGGGGAACTGGTGCGGAACAAGCACAGCTGGCCTATTTTCATGCCCGGCCATAGTTTGATGGGCAACGTCGCGACGTTGGAAAGCTCGAGCGTCACGTGTCCAGAGAATCCCGGGTCGATCCAGCCCGCCGTCGAGTGAGTGAGCAGGCCCAGTCTGCCCAAAGAGCTCTTGCCTTCTAGACGGCCTGCCACGTCGTCGGGAAGCGTGATCACTTCGAAGGTAGACGCCAGGACGAACTCGTTGGGATGCAGGACGAACGGGTCATCGCCCTCGGTTTCGACCAGCCTGGTCAAGTCGGGTTGCTCTACGGCGGGGTCGATATGCGGGTAGCGGTGGTTCTCGAAGACACGGAAGTACCGGTCCAGCCGCACGTCGATGCTGGACGGCTGGATCAGCTCGGGCTCGTACGGGTCGAGCTTGACCCGCCCGGACTCGATCTCGGTCTTGATGTCACGATCGGAGAGGAGCACGCTGGCAACCTACCGGGTCCGGTACGATGTCTGGGCGAACACAGCGCAGGCTGGCTCCGTTGCAGCTACGACGGACAACTGCAGGCGCGCGCGGGTGTAGTTCAATGGTAGAACGTCAGCTTCCCAAGCTGATAGTGCGAGTTCGATTCTCGTCACCCGCTCCAATGTAAATACCCAGTTCGAGGGCTATTTTCGAACACTGGACCGTTGCTTCTTCTGGGGATGAGCCGAGCCGCGGGCCATTAACACGCCATTAGGACTCCGGTCCGCGGACTATCAGCTGATCTGGCTTATCGTGCAAGCTCTGATCGCCAGGTTGCGTAGAACGTTCGGAGTTCGGCTGCAGACGAGCCTTCGGGCACTGGGATCTCATCGTCCGTGAACCGGTCGAGGGTGGCGAACATGCCCGCGAGTACCTCGGTGTCGAAGCCTGTGTCGATCTGGGCGGCCCGTGCGAGCAGGATGTCCTTGCCGAACCGCTGCGCCAGAACGTAGACGTCGGCGAAGTCTCGTGCGGCGGCCCGGTCGAACAGGGCGAGCAGCTTATGCCCGGCGAGTTCTTCTGGCGCAAGCGTCGGCCCGGCCGGGGTCGCGGAGGCCGGAAGGTCCGGCGGCGCATTAACGGCCAGGTCAACCAGGACTCCCGCATCAATACTGCGGATGACCATTCGGCAGAACGTATCGCTGTCATGGATTCGCTGTACAGTCCAGCCTCGCTCGCGGGCCGCGACCTCCAGGGCATCGCACGCGGCGGGAACATGTCCGCGTTCGGGGGCGGTGAAGAAGTCGAGGTCTTCGGTGGGCCGTGCCGTTAGGTGCTGTGCGAGCAGGGCGGCTCCTCCAGCTAGCAAGAAGCCGTGACTGGCGGGCAGGGCGAAGAACAACCGAGCCACTTCCAGCTGGAAAGCCGACAGATCCGGCTCATTTCCGCCCGCCGTCATTGCCTCTCGGCCTCGCTCGAGAGTGAGATCAGCGGTGCCCACGCGGACCGGACGCTTCGTGGCAGGACAAGGTCTTCCCACAGGTCAACGAGCAGCGCTCCGTCAACGTAAGCCAGGATGTCGGCGGGCGTTCCTTCTTGCAGCACGATCTCGTACGCCCGCGCCCGGTCGGCACGTGACCTTAGATTGAATACGCGACCCGGTGCCGACCAGTTGAGGTGCAGAGGCAGTTCCACCGAGGCCAGAGCGTGTGCCACGTCCAGGCGTGGCAGTCGATCCGGGATCCAGGTTGGCTTTCCGAGCGCGGACATCTGCTGCGTGAATGACACGTGCGGCTGAGCGGCTAGCTCCCACCCTGCTCTGGAAAGGAGCCGGGCGAAGGTGGCGACTGTCGGTGACTTCCGCCCGTGCTCGTACGCCGACAGCGTTGGCCGCGAGGTCCCGGCACGACGCGCCAGTTCCTCCTGGGTCAGCCCTGAGCTGACCCGGACGCGCTCAAGTAGCTCTGCTGCATCTATCACCGATGCAGTGTATCCGATGAGATACGTTTCTGATCGGATACGGGCCGTGTGTCTATGCGGACATGAGTGCTCTGCTGGTCGCAGAGATGGGTGGTCCGGGCCGGTCTTTCGATACGAAGCTCATTCTTTGCCGAATAATTCTTAAGACTTCTAATCAAGGCGGCGGTGCTTCGCGCCGCCGCGCCCGCCGCACTCGCACCGGCCGTGCGGCCCTGGGGTGCCGACCCGGCGCGGCGCGGCGGGCGACAGCCAGGCAGCGGCAATCGGCCTGGCCCGTCGGCCGAATCGGACGAACGGGGTTATGCCATACCTTCATGGCACGATAACAGCATGATGTACCCGGAACCGGGCTCCAAGCGTCATGCTGTCCGCAAGGATGACCCGGACTCCCCGCTGTACTGGGTCGGCAATGACGCAGACTGGCGCGAGGTACGAAGAGAGCCCCGCGTACCGCTGGAGTGCCCAGAGCGTTGCGGCGTGGAACTTATCTCCGTGGAGAACCGGTCCTACCAATACACCCCTCGATTTTTCCGCATCAAACCACCCCGGCCGCCATGCGATCACTGGGAGCCGCTACCTGGTCACGGCGGACCGGAAGGCGCGCAACACAACTGGCTGAAGAACGAGATCGCGGAGATCGTGCGGGATCTCGGGTACGGCGCGATAGTTGAGCACTGGCCGACTCGTGCCGATGTTTACGTCGAGTCGTCGCCGCCGTTCTGCCTGGAAATCCAGCTGAGATCAACCACGTTCGCTGCGCGCACGCAGGTCCGCGAAAGCCGCGGCGCCAGGGTCTGCTGGCTGATCCGGGATGGCCTGAACGCCCCGAGCGCCAATGAGGCCCTCGCCCGGGCGCAAGCGGTCCGGTTCCGGGTAGTTGATAACAGCCGCCGAGTCACACAGCCTTGGCGCGATCCCCCTGAAAGCGTCCTCGCTGACCGTTCGCACATAGAGGTGTTCAGCGCGATCGTCACCCGTCCGCGCGACAACGACCGGCTCAAACCCGGCGAGCCATGGTTCCGTACTGGCGGCTATATGGACGCCTGGCAGTTCCTCGATGAGATCCTGTCCGGACGCCGTCGGCCGTACGACGGGCGAGAACTCGGCCTCAGGCAGGCTGCGTGGGCGCTGGACGCTGATGTGGCCGATTACCGTGCATTCAGCGAGGAGATGGCGGCGCGTCGGGCTTCACGTCCCGTACCTCGGCAGGTTCAGGCCCCCGCCCCGCGCCCTATTCCGCCAGTCGAGCGGGCGGACGGCTGCGGCAGGGCCGGGCCACGAACAGACGACCGCGAAAGGGCCAGGATACGAGAGCAGGCGGCCGCAGATCTGGCACGGCATATTGACCAAATTGAGGCTCGGGTAGAGGAGCTGGAGGAGCATAGGGCCAAGGTCGCGGCCGACGCCGAGGGACTCGGCAGCACCGCGACGGGCAACCGAACCCTAGGCGCAGATCTTGAACTGCGCGCGCTTGCCAGCCGACTGGCGATCCTGCGCAGGCAATTGGCAGTTCTTACAGAACGTCCTGCTGCTGCCTCGCCACCTTCGCCTTTCCCGCCGCCTGTGCCGGTTCCCGTCCTGCTACCGGCGCCTGCTGTACCATCTCTGCCCGTTCGACGGACATGGTGGCAACCGTTGGTCTGGTACAGGAACAAGCGAGGCTGACCAGGGCGCCAGGACAACTCGTCATGCCTGAGCCAGTCAAGCGGCCAGGCACTGAGATGAAGGGGCAGCCCCGCCCTCCTCGCTGCTCGATTGTCTCGGCCGAGTCTGCCATGTCAAGGCCAAGCCGCTATGCGGTCGCTTCGCGAGCCTTGACACAGCGGCCACGGCCCGAGGCGTGGCAGCTATCGAGGAGGACGGGGGAGGAGCAGGGCACGGCGATCGGTGCAGGCCGGTCACGGTTCGGCGTGCCATTAGCGTGCCATTAACCCCGGTAACGAGGGGTTCCTCACGGTCATTCGCGGACACCTCGCACCGCAGGTCAGGCCGCATGGCAGGCCGTATGGTACAGATTCCCAAGCTGATAGTGCGAGTTCGATTCTCGTCACCCGCTCCACGACGAAACACCAGGTCAGCGGCTCACGCTGGTCTCTGGTATCCAGTCCGTTGATGCGTCGGCGACGGCCGCGTGCCGTTGGCCCACGGGCACGACGAGGCCGCAGGTGAAGCTCGGGCTCGGGCTGATCTTCATGGATAATAAAACAGCCCGCAGTGAGGACCAAAGCCTCTGCCCCGGCCATGCATCCCTGGCGGTATGCCTGGGGTGGAGGTGGGAACTGTGATCACCGTGCTTACCGTTGATGAGGCACTCCAGCACATCTGCGCGACCTTCCGCGAGCAGGCTGACCGGGGCGATATCAATCCTACCGAGCGTGACCTCCTGATAGATGGCGCCATTCTGCTCGCCATGCGCGTGGACGACCAGGCCCGGGATGGCCGCGTCGGCTCGGATTCCGGCTGGCCAGAAGCGGCGCTACCGAAACCGATTGGGCGGCACGAACGACAAGCGGCCCCGGCGGCCGCCTGAACTGACGCATCGTCCGGGCGCTACTCAGCGGATCGCCCGAGGCTGCGGGGGATCCCGGCCGGTTAGTGTGCGGCTAGTTGCTGCGGGTGTGGTTGCCGAGCGGGCGGGGCGGGTGGGGCAGCGGCCGAGACGCTGTCGCTGGATGTGGCTCACCTGCGCCGTCGACGTAGACCGGGCCGGTCCAGACGTTTCAGGGCAGCAGGGTCAGTGCATCCACGTGCCTGGGCCGGACCACGGTGAAGTGACGGCGGTCCAATGTCGCCACATCGGTCAGCCCGAGCCGTTCGGCTACCGCGACAACCGAGGCGTCAGTGGTTCCCAGCGGAAGACTCTCATATGTATTCACCAGGTCGGCCATCCGCGCAAAGTCGGCGCTCGTCAGGTCGACGGGCGTGAAGTCCCCATCAGCGCGGGACTGCAGGAACAACGACTCCACGCGGGCACCGGCTTCGCGGGCTAGGAGGTAGCCGACCTCGGCGATGACGGTCGCTCGTACCAGCAGTTCGCGCCGGGCGGCATGCAGCGCAGTGAATAGCTCATCAATGCGTGCCTTGTGGTCCGAATCGTTTGACAGTGCGGCGGCCACCAGCGGCCCGGTATCGCAGACGATCACGCCGAATGACCGAATCCGTCCATCAGCAGGTCCTCAGACCGGGCGGCGATATCATCGGCGGAGCCTTCCCCCGCTCCGAACCAGGCTGGAGGCCATGGCCGCTCCCTGACGGACCGCAGGTGACGGCGGACATCATCGAGCACCGCCGGGACTTCCTCTTCGGGAAGCTCCTCGACCAGCCGGAGCAACTCTTCCCGCTGCACGCTCATGATCTCAAGTGTACGCAGCAACGTTCAGCGCGCTCGGCTTCTCGCCGTGTCCGGCACGTACCCGATCGTGACGGTAAGCGAGCTTGTCGAGAAGGAGAGGGAGTGGCTGGGCACGAAGATCAGTGTTGACTAGAGAAAGGCCGCCGGGCCATTAGCGGGCCATTAACCTCGGTAACGAAAGGTCTCTCACGGACACTCGCGGACACGCCGTCCCCGCAGGTCAGGCTACGTGACAGGCCCGGACGGCGCAGATTCCCAAGCTGATAGTGCGAGTTCGATTCTCGTCACCCGCTCCAAGGTAGCCGCAGGTCAGGGCCTGACCAGTAGATGGTCATCAGTTACCGCCCAGGCCATTAGCCAGCCGGAACGCCGTTGTGCCTCCTGGCCTGCCAGGTCGGCCACCGCTGGCAGTCGCCCGGCAACGGCGCCCGGAATTCCCGGCGCCTGCTAGACGACGAGGAAAAGCCGGGCCGCCAAACCCATGATCAGCCGCGTTCGTTTAGCCACACCGATACGTGGGCGGGTTCCATGGCCTGGTATGCCGCGGCGGCTAGGTCATCGCGGACCGAATCCAGGTCCACGTTGTCTTTCAGCCGCGCCGCGAACGCGGCGATGATCTTCTCCGCGTCGAATCTGGCCCGGTTGAACCGGCGGTCCACCGCCCTCTGCACCCGCCGCCGCAGCGGGTTGAACAGCGCCGCTGCGGCCAGCATGGCAGCCGCCACCGCCACCGTGCTGTGCAATCCCAGCACCTCAGTGGCCAGCAGCACCAGGGCCGTCGCCTGCTCGGCCTCGGCGGTGACTTGCGGGAACGGGCGGCGGCATTCGGGGGCGGCAAACGCGGTCGCGGGCCCACCGGGCACCCGCTCAACGACATCGAAGGCGACCGGGCCGGGAAGCTGACCTCGGCATGCCTGGCCACCGGCGCGTACCGCCCGGCGTACCTGAACAGCACCTCCAGTGCGGCATCCTCGTCCCGGCCGGCCCGGCACCAGCCGGGCCAATCCAGCGCGGAGGAGAGCCTGCTTCGCAGTCACCTCGAGGTAGACCTCGATGCGACGGGGCGGCATCACTGTGCCCCGCTCCTTCCTGCTTGTTCCTCCTAGGCATGCACCGAGCTGGGGCGCCGGCGCAGCGTTAGCTATGCGTCCCGGGCGGGGTGGTAGGTGAGGTAGGCAAGATCGCCATCGACGGTCCGGTTGCCGACCAGGCGCAGGGGTTTGCTGCCGGTGGTCTCGCCGAACAAGCGCTCGCCGGCCCCGAGCACGACCGGGAAGATCATCAGCCGCAGCTCGTCGACCAGGTCGTGCTCCATCAGCGCATGAACGAGCTGGAAACTGCCGGCGACGACGATGTCCCCAGCTAGCTGCTGCTTCAGCGTCGAAACCTCGCTGACCGGGTCGCCTTTGAGCACTGACGAGTTGTTCCACGCGAGATCTTGGAGGGTCGAGGACACGACGTACTTGGGCTTGCCGTTCAGCCTGTCCGCCAGCTCGCCAGTCCGGGATGGCCACTTCGCGGCGAACCACTCGTAGCTGCGCCGGCCCAGCAGCATGGCCTCGGTGCTCAGCGCCTCCTCCAGCGCGACCCTGGCCGCCTCGTCGCGGCCCCGGGCGCCGATCCGGCCGACCCAGCCGCCGCCCATGAAGCCCTCGTCACCGGCCGGGTCCTGGACCACTCCGTCGAGCGTGACGTTCTCGCTGATGATGATCTTTCCCATTCCCGGCCTCCTTCGGCTGACGTTGCCGCTCCCGAGCCGATAACCAGCCTCCCGGCCATTTGCGCGGCGGAAAAACACACGTGCCGGTCGCGCAACTAGCACCGCCACTCTTTCCGTATGACATTAGGACAGTAGCCCGGCGAGACATGTGGATCGAGTAGGAGACGGATGGATCAGAGCACGGATCTGGTGGGGCGGATGTTACCGACCGGTCGACGCCCGACCTGCGCGCCCCCAGCGGCCTGAAACTACGCACTACCCGGGTGGGTAAGCTGCGTCCGTGGCCCGCTACGTGATCGACGCACCGACCTTGCTCTACCTGGTGGACGCCGGGCTTCACGTCGATCCAGGACACCAGCTGGTCGCGCCGAACTCGATCCGCTCGGAGGCGCTGGAGCAGTTGCTGCGTGACGTCCGCGCAGGTAAGCGCACCGAAATGGCAGCCCTGGATGTACACGAACGGATGACCGAGGTAAAGATGCGGCTACTCGGTGACCGGGTGTCACGCCGCACCGCGTGGCAGCTCGCACGTCAGCACGACTGGGACACGCTCAGGGACGCCGAGTACCTCGCGGTCACCCGGCTGCAGGCTGACGCCTTGGTCACGGTCGACCCAAGCCTCGCGGCCATAGCCCGGGACGTCGTGGCGGTCGCTGCCATCGACGATCTGCTCGCTCCGGGATAACCGTCGTCTGCGGGTTCACCCTGCCTGCCCTAACAGGCGATCGTCGGCGTAGCCGAACCGCGGCACTTTCTTGGATCACGCAGTCGAGTCGCCATCGGCCAGGGATCGCAGGAACAACGACTCCACGCGGGCGCAGGTGAATCACTCAGCGGCCTTGGCTGACTTCTGCGCACCCTGCGAGCGTAGCCACCCGACCAGAGCCTCGCGGCCAGTGTCCAGGCCGTCGGCTGCGTCCAATGGAGTGGCCTCCCCGCCCCATGATGGGGTGCCGTTCAGCTCGGCTCCCAGGGCAAGAAGGTACTCGGCCATCCGGCGCTGGCCACCGTGGCAAGCCTGCCAGAACGCATCGGTGAGTTGCTGCTTGCTTGGCGACGAGGCGGCGACCAGTTCTTCTGCCCGCGACCTCGTGCCCAGCGCTGCCGCGTGCCAGAGCCGGTCAACCCGGGCCCCGCGCTCGACCAGCAGGCGGGCCACCTGCCAGCACGCGTACCCAACCGCGTCATCAAGTGGGGTGCCGCCTGCGATCGAAGCGCCGGTGGCCTCAACATTGGCGCCGCCGTCAATCAACGCCTGGGCTACTTCCACGTCGTCGCTGCTCGCCGCCCAGTGCAACGGCGTTTCCGCGTGCCAGCTTCTCTCCACCGGGGCGTTAGGATCAGCGCCCGCCCCGATCAGGATGGCGACCACCTCTGGCCCATGCGGGAAGAATCCCGGCCAGTCCGCCGCCACGTGCAGCGGCGTACTCGAACTGCCCTTGTCATCCACCAGGCGCGCAGCGGCCAGGCCCGGATGCTCGTGCAGCAGCTCTGTCAGCGCCCCGAGCTCACCGTCGTGGATCGCCGCCACCAGTGCCTGGGCCACCGGATCATTTCGCGACAGCCTCAGTTCCGTCCCACTGGTGCCCTCTGCGGCTCCGTCCTCAGGCATGACCGCCTTCCCCTCACGGGCAGATAACCCTGCGGGCGAGCGTATCTCTGCCCCAGGGAGTAGAGCCAGGTTCGTTAAGGCGTGCAGTAGGTTAGCAGTTCACCGCTGGTGCGGCCCGTCCAGGGCGGACCTATCGAGGACGTTGGTCCAGCATCAAGGCGGCGCGACGGGGCCAGCAATATTGGCATGACCCCAGTCGGCTATGGCCGGTGTAACGTTCGAGACATGGAAGGGCTTGCGGCCTCGGTCGTGCTGATTACGATCTTGCTCGGCGTCCTCCTCGTGGTTGTCTTCGACATCTTCTGCCTGCTGCGCCTTGGGACAGCCGATACTGCGCATTTCGTGCCCAGGTTCGTCTGGGCCGTTCTCATTGTGGGTGCCAGCCCCATCGGGGGCCTCGTCTACCTGCTCGCGCAACGCCTGCGGAAGCGATCGCCGGAGCCGGTGACCATGCGGCCAAGGCCGTTGCTGGGTAGCAAAGCATGGTACGGCCCCGCACGCGAGGGGCACAGCCGCTCTCCCGCCTCGCCCGTGGGCCACGCGGTGGGGGTGGTGGCCATCGCCGGTGCCGTGTATCTGGTGCTCGCAGGCCAGGTCCTGGCCGCCGTGGGGGTTGCGGTCGCCCTGATGACCATCGTGTTCCTCAAGAGCACGCCGGGCGGCGCTCGGCAGCGGACGGAATTCCAGGCCCGGAGAGATCAGCGACCCGGAACGCGCGGCTGACCCTCGCCGGCGCCGGAGCTCCCTCCCGCGCTAGTCTTGTCGTGGAAGCAATACACGCAGTTGTACGGCGGCTTTTCTGGCTCCGGGTCGCAACTTACGCGTCATGAGCATCACCTTCCCGGAAGGAGTCATCGTGAGCGGCGCCAAGAACATCACCACCGTCATCTCCGATGCGTACATGGCGGTCATCCTGGTGGTCTTCGTTTTGGGCCCCCTGATCCTCCTGCACGGCTACCGCCAGTGGTGGGTGGTGACGTTCTACGCACTCTTCGCCATCGCTACCGTCGGCGGCAGCATCGGCCGCTACCGCCTCGTACGGCGGAACAAGAGGGCTGACCCCGCCACGGGCCACTAGGCTGCGCAGCAGACCAGCATGGACGCGTAGACCGCCTTCCGGCCCCTAGGTTCGATGCCGATCAGCGTTATCAGGGTGAGCGGTCGCTCCGGCTCTCGTGGCGCCAGTGCTCGCCGAATTCGTTGTCATGCAGGCGACGCAGTAGGTGTGCATGGTGGTCAAGCAGATCGGCGGCGTGGCGCATCTCATCAAAGTCCTGACCGGAATCGCGAGCGGGTGTCCTCTCCTCAGCCCGTTTGCGGACGATGTGCAACTCCTCCTGGCTGAGTTCGGCCACCCTCGTCAGCACTTCCTGAAGGTCCATACCGCGCCTCCTTGCCTAGACGGTCAATCGCCACCCGCCGCAAGCCGATGAGGCAGGCGCCGTACAGGAGCAACGTACAGCAACGTCCGCTCACAACGGCCAGCCAACCCTGGAGCCAGCACCCCGGGCCAGCTGGGACCATGGCTGAACGCCCCGCGCTGCCGATAGTTCGGGACCGAGAGCCGCGCCGCGGCCCGCGTTAGGCTGGACCTCATGGTCGAACCGAGGTACACCGTGAAGGCTCTCGATCAGTCCACGTGGGACGCGTTCGCCGAGTTGGTGGAGCGCAACAACGGTATCTTCGGCGGTTGCTGGTGCATGGGCTTCCACCCCAAAGAGTCCTGGACCGACGTGGCGGAGAAGCGTGTAGCGCAGAAACGTGCGGCAAAGGAACAACGGGTCCGAGAGGGTAAGGCACACGCCGCGCTCGTTTTCGAGGGGGAGGACTGCGTGGGCTGGTGCCAGTTCGGTGCCCCCGACGAGGTGCCCCGGATCAAGAACCGGGCGGCCTACGAAAAAGAACGGACGACCTCACCGGACTGGCGGATCGCGTGCTGCTATGTCGGCAAGGGGCACCGCCGTCAAGGCGTGGCCGCTGCCGCGCTCGCCGGTGCGCTCGATCTGATCGCGGGCCTGGGCGGGGGGACTGTCGAGGGATACCCGGAGGACGCCGATTCGGTGCCCGCCGGCTTCCTCTACAACGGCGCCTTGTCGACGTACGAGAAGCTCGGGTTCAGCCGTGACCGCAAGATCGGCAAGCACCGCTGGGTCATGACCACGGTCGTCGAGCCGAGGTCATAGGAGAAGTCAGGCGCTGACTTAGCGTCTTCGGCCGGTGGATGATCTCGGGCGGCCGGACCACTGGCCGTATACGGCGTGGGCTGTCGCCTGGCGCGTGGTACGCGAAGTGCAGTAACCCGAAGGGCTAACCTTCTGCGTCTTTAGAGATGTAAGGAGGGCCGACTCACTAGAGTGGGCATGCGGCTGGGCCTCGGCTCCATGAGCGCCGGACGGGGGGAAGCGCTACCGGCACCTCTGGGCGAGGCGTTCTCGCAGGGAAGGGAGACCCCGGTATGGGAGGTCATTCGGTCGGCGAGCCAGACGAGACCAGCCTGGGGCCGGACGGCACGGTGCCGCCGTGGCAGCCCATGCCGACCGGGAGCTACCAGCCCATGCCTCCGTGCCACCGCTGCGGTGCAGCGTTCGCCGCCCACCTAGACGGCAGGTGTCCTCAAACTGGGGCCAGCGCCGAGAACGTCACGGCGCAACGGTGGGCTACGGGAGTTCAGGGCACCGCCCCGCCGTACGCGTACTGGGCTCCCCCGCTGGGCGGACCGTCGCCTGCCGTACCTCAGATGGCGGGGCCAAAACCGCCTTGGCGTAGCTGGCCCCGGCGGCACCCGGCGGTAACGGGTGCGATCATGCTGATCGTCCTGTTGGTCAGCGCCGGGATCGTCCATGAGGTCGGCCGGGCGGTGAGCCAAACAACACGGGCGGTCAGCCAAACAACAAACGGCAACGCGGCGGCCTGCAGCGCCTTTTGGAACATGACAAATACGGGCGACGTGTACGACATCGGGGGCATGACCGTGTTGTGGCGAGACCTTCAGGCCGCAGCGTCCGGAATCACCAACCCGGCGCTGTTTACCGCAGTACAGGCCTTCGACCAGGATCTCAGTACCGGTGACACTTTTGACGCGGGAACTGCGTCAATCACCGTCGGAACCGCTTGCACGACACTCGGGTACGGCAATCCGGGTTAGGACGCTGGTCCTTCCCTGCAGTGGGCCGGCGCCGTGGGCGGGGCAGTTCGGCTGGTGCGCCTTCCCCTCGGTGCGGGTGGCATAGCCGCCTCGCTGGAGCCGCGTTAGGCTGGTCGTGCGTTGTACTTGGGTGGAAGGCGCCGGTGATCGCAGGGCCGGGAGACCAGATGGCAGCGGCCGCGGCAGCTCGCCGCAGCCGGTTCCGGGCCTCCCACGCCGACCGCGAGCAGGTGATCGAGGCGCTCAAGGCCGCGTTCGTGCAGGACCGGTTGACCAAGGACGAGTTTGACGCGCGGGTCGGCCGGGCGTTTACCTCCCGGACCGGTGCGGAGCTAGCCGCGCTGATTGCCGACATCCCTGTCGGGCTGGTGGCGGCACTCCCTCCGCGGACGCCCGCGCGGGCGCGCAAGCAAGTATCGATGAATGCGGCGGTCACGGGGTGCGGGTGCCTGATCTTCGCGGCGAACGCCGCGATGCTGGGCGCTCTCCTCACCGGCAGTGCGGCGGCGGTAATCCTGGTGGCCGTCCTGACCCTGATCGGCGCCGTCGTGGCGATCAGGGCGCTGATCCTCGCCCGGTAGCGCCTGGCGCGCCGCGCCGTGGTGCCGTCGGGCGCCTGTTACTTGACGCTTATCTGCGTGCCGAGTTCGGCACCCTGGCAGATCTCGCGCATGACGCCGGCGGCCGCGACGTCGAAGACGTGCATGGTCAGGGCCTGCTCGTTGGCCAGGACGAATGCGTTCGTGTCCATGATCCGGACCCCGGTGGCCAGCGCCTCGTCGTAGGTCAGCCGCCTGTAGCGCACGGCGTCCGGGTGGAGGTGAGGATCCCTGTCGTAGACCCCGTCCACCCCCCGCTTCGCTACTAGCAGGGCGTCGGCATCGAGTTCCAGCGCACGCTGGACCGCCGGGTAGTCGGTGGTGACGTAGGGCTGGCCGATCCCGCCCGCCAGCAGGACGATCATGCCGCGTTCCAGGTGGTGCACCGCGCGGAGCCTGATGAAGGGCTCAGCGACACTGTGGATCGGGACGGCGGTCATGACCCGGATGTCGGTGTCCGTCCTGGCCGTGAGCGAGCCTCGCAGCATCAGCGCGTTCATGATGGTGCCGAGCATCCCGATGTTGTCCGCCTCGGCGCGACTGATGCCCCACCCGTCGGCCATCCGGCCGCGGAAGTAGTTCCCGCCGCCGACGACCACGGCCACCTGGACGCCGAGATCGTGCACGGAAAGAACTTCTTCCGCTACGCGGGAAAGGCTGGCGGGATCGACTCCGGTGCTCGCGGATCCCGCCAGCGCCTCGCCGCTGAGCTTGACGACCACTCTGCGATAGCGCGGCACGGCCAAGGAACCCCCTCCCGCCGCCCGACCTGGCGACCCGCCCACGCTACCGCATGGCATGCCTGCCTGATGGCGCCCGGCGGCCCCGGCCTACGTCAGTGCTCGGCACTCTCGGCGGCGCGCTTGCGGCAGGATTCGATCTCCGACTCGGCTGCCGCGCGATCCGCCCAGGCGGCACCCTGCACCGACTTACCGGGTTCGATCTCCTTGTAGACCTCGAAGAAGTGCTGGATCTCAAGGCGGTCGAACTCGGGCACGTGGTGGATGTCGCGCAGGTGCTCCATCCGCGGGTCGTTGGCGGGCACGCAGAGGACCTTGTCGTCGGCGCCGTTCTCATCGCGCATCCGGAACATCCCGATAACCCTGCAGGTAATCAGGCACCCGGGGAAGGTCGGCTCGTCAAGCAGCACGAGCGCGTCGAGCGGATCCCCGTCGTCCGCCAGCGTGTCCTCGATGAAACCGTAGTCGGACGGGTACCTGGTGGACGTGAACAGCATCCGGTCGAGGCGGATGCGCCCGGTGGCGTGATCCATCTCATACTTATTCCGCTGGCCCTTGGGGATCTCGATGACAACCTCAACGTCCACGGTTTCGCTCCATGACGATCCGGGTGATTAACTCCATTGTCCCGGTAATCCTCGGCCGACATCGCGCGAGGTGGTAGGTCATGGCGCGCCGCACGCGGATCGCGGCCCTGCTGACGCTGGCCATGATCAGCGCGTTCACGCTCGCGGCCGGTATCGCCGTGGTCCGCATGCTTCCCCCGCGGCTGGCGGCCCTGCGGGTTCCCTCGGTCACGTCGGGTCCGGTCACGGGGGCGGGGACCGTGCTGGCCGACGGGACTGAGGCCGGTCAGCTGCCCACGTCCCGCGGACTTCGGGCGGTCCTGGCCGGTCCCCTGTCCGCAGCCGCGCTAGGCGGGCAGGTATCGGCGGTGGTGGCGGACCCGGTCACCGGGCGGGTGCTGCTATCAGAGGACGGAGCCCAGTTCGCTACCCCCGCGTCGACGACGAAGCTGGCTACCGCCCTGGCCTCGCTCGCGGTGCTGGGCGGCGGCGCCCGGTTTACCACGCGGGTGGTGTACGGCGCCGCACCCGGCAGCATCATCCTGGTCGGCGGCGGTGACCCGACGCTCGCGGTGAACCCGTTCCCGGTCCGGGACTACCCCAGGCCCGCCACGCTGGCCAGCCTGGCGGCCGCAACCGCCCGGGCGCTGCGATCGGCCGGGCGCACGACCGTCACCCTCGGCTACGACACGTCGCTGTACACGGGTCCGGGCCTCGCGTCCAGCTGGCCGGCCGATTACGTCAGCGGGGGAGACGTCACGCCGATCGTCTCCCTGGAGGTGGACCAGGGCCGGCTGACCGCGGCCGGCACGCCCGAGGACTCCGATGACCCTTACAACAACAATCCGCGGGCGACCGACCCCGCGGCCATGGCGGCGGCCTCCTTCGCCGCCCTGCTCACCGCGGACGGCATCCACGTCACCGGATCTCCGGCCCTGCAGACCGCTCCGGCCCGAGCGCCGGTCGTCGCCAGCGTGGTCTCGCCTCCGCTGTCGGCCATCGTGGAGCAGATGCTGGAAGAGAGCAATAACGTGATCGCCGAGAACCTCGCGCGCCACGTCGCGCTCGCGGTCGGCGAGCCCGCCTCGTTCGGCGGTGGGGCTATGGCGGTGACACGGGAACTGCGCCAGCTAGGTATCACCGCAGGGATCCGCATCGTGGACGGCAGCGGCCTGTCCCCCGAGGACGCGATAACGCCGGACGCGCTCGTGAGGATCCTGGAGGTCGCGATCGCCCGTCCCGGCTTGCGCGCCCTGCTGGCCGGCCTGCCGGTAGCGGGCTTTTCCGGCACGCTGTCGGCAGGCCAGAGCGTGTTCAGCGGGATCGGCGGAGCGGCCCTGGGCTCGGTACGGGCCAAGACGGGCAACCTCGGCACGGTGGCAGCGCTGGCCGGCCTGGTCTACGACAAGAGCGGCGGCGTGCTGGTTTTCGCCTTCATGGCCGACCAGATCCCTTCGGCCGGGATGCTCCAGGAAGCCGCGGAGGCCATCGACAGCGCCGCGGCGGCGCTGGCGGGGTGCGGCTGCCGGTGACGGGCACTAGCCACACCACGTACGGTTGGACTGTGAGCAGCACGCAGATGATCGACTGGGACCTCGCCATCTCCACCGGTACCCGATGGGCCCGCCCCGGGCCGCAGGTGAGCCTGGCGGAAGCGCGGCGGACGGTCTCAGAGCTACGCGACCTCGCCAGCGCCGTCCAGCAGCCGGTCCTTGAGGTCACAGGGATGTCCGCCCCCGGGGACGGCACGCTGGGGCGGGTGGCGGTGGTGGACCGGCCCGGCTGGATCAGGGCGAACGTGGACGGCTTCCGCGTCGTCCTCGAGCCGCTGGTAGAGCAACTGCGGGAACGCGTGCCAGGCGGGGACCAGGGCACCTCCAGGCCCCAGGGCTTCATCAGCACGGTCGGCTCGCGGGTTACCGGCATCCAGGCCGGGCTGATCCTGGCCTACCTGTCTGGCCGGGTTCTCGGTCAGTACGAGCTCTTCCTGCCCCCGGAGACCTCGCCGGTCGACGGGCATCAGCCGGGCAGGCTCACCCTGGTGGCACCCAATATCGTCATGATCGAACGCGAACTCGGCGTCGACCCGCATGACTTCCGGCGCTGGGTCTGCCTGCACGAGGAGACTCACCGGCTGCAGTTCACGGCGGTGCCGTGGCTGCGGGACTACGTGCAAGGGCAGATGACGGAGTTCCTCCTCGCGTCCGAACTGGACCCGTCGGCGATCCTGCAGCGGCTGCGGTCGGCCGCCGACGCGATGGCGGGCGCGGTCCGCGGGGGTGACGGCGGGAGCCTTCTCGAAGCGGTGGCCACCCCGGCCCAGCGCGAGATCATGGATCGGCTGACCGCGGTGATGACGCTGGTGGAGGGGCACGGCGACTACGTCATGGACGCGGTCGGCCCGCAGGTGGTGCCCTCGGTCGCCCAGATCAGGGAGCGGTTCAATTCCCGGCGCGGCTCGACGGGTCGCATCGAGCAGACCCTGCGGCGCATCCTCGGCATAGACCTGAAGATGAAGCAGTACGCGGAGGGGTCCAGGTTCGTCAGCGCCGTCGTGGACGAGGCCGGCATGGCCACCTTCAACAAAGTCTGGACGTCCCCTGAGACGCTGCCGACCAAGGAGGAGTTCGCCCATCCCCAGGACTGGCTGGACCGGGTCGCGTCCGGTTCTTAGCCACCATGGGTCCTGGCGCGGCGGTCGCCGAGATCCGCAACGCGGTGCGGGACTGCCTCGCTGACCTGGCCCCCGGCGACCTGGTGCTGGCCGCGTGTTCCGGGGGCGCAGATTCGCTCGCGGTGGCCGCAGCCGTGGCCTTCGTGGCACCGCGCGACGGCCTGCGGGGGGGCGGCGTAACCGTGGATCACGGGCTGCAGCCGGGTTCGGCCGAGCGGGCCGCCGGCGTCGCGGAACTGCTCCGCACGCTCGGCCTCGGCCCGGTACAAAGCGTCGCGGTGAGCGTGGCCTCATCCGGTGCGGCAGCCGGGCCTGAGGCCGCGGCCAGGGCCGCCAGGTACCGCGCGCTTGACGCGGTGGCCGGGCAGTTCGGCGCGGCCGCGGTGCTGCTTGGCCACACCCTCGACGACCAGGCGGAGACGGTCCTGCTCGGGCTGGCGCGCGGATCCGGCGGCAGGTCGCTGGCCGGAATGCCTGCCCGGCACGGCGTGTACCGCAGGCCGCTGCTGGCGGTGCGCCGTTCAACTACCAGCGCCGCGTGTGCCGAGCTGGGGCTCGAGCCGTGGCAGGATCCGCACAACAGCGACTCCCGCTACACGCGGGCACGAGTACGCCATCAGGCGCTGCCCGCCCTGGAGGCTGCGCTCGGGCCCGGGGTAGCGGAGGCCCTCGCCCGCACCGCCAGCCAGTTGCGCGCGGACGCGGAATGCCTGGATACCCTGGCGTTCGCCGAAAGCGGACAGGTTCGCGACGCCTGCTCGGACCCGGCCGGGCTGGCCGCCAGGTGGCTGCTCGGCTTGCCGGCGGCGATAAGGACGCGGGTGCTCCGCGATGCGGCCATCATGGCAGGCTGCCCGCATGGCGCCCTCACCGCCAGGCACGTCGAGCAGGTGGATGCCCTGGTAACCGCCTGGCACGGCCAGCGGTGGATTGACCTGCCCGGCGGGGTGCGGGCGCGGCGTCGTGATGGGATGGTGTGGTTCACCGGCATCGAACCTGTCGGGGGGGATTCCTCTGGACGAGAGTGACCTGGGGCCTGAGCTGAAACAGGTCCTCATCACCGCTGAACAGCTGCAGGCGCGGGTCGGCGAGCTCGCGGCCCAGATCGACGCCGACTACGCCGGCCGCGAACTGCTGCTCGTCGGCGTCCTCAAGGGCGCCGTCATGATGATGGCCGATCTGGCCCGGGCCATGCACCTGCCGGTCGAGATGGACTGGATGGCGATCTCGTCGTACGGCTCGGGCACCAAGTCCTCCGGGGTGGTCCGCATCCTGAAGGACCTTGACGCGGATATCACCGAACGGCACGTGCTGATCGTCGAAGACATCGTGGATTCCGGCCTCACGCTGTCGTGGCTGGTGGGCAACCTGCGTTCGCGCGCGCCCGCCTCGCTGGCGATCTGCGCCATGCTCCGCAAACCGGGATCGGCGCAGATGCACGTCGACGTCGCCTACACGGGCTTCGACATCGGGGATGAGTTCGTCGTCGGTTACGGCCTTGACTACGCTGAGCGCTACCGCAACCTGCCCTTCATCGGGACTCTTGCCCCGGCGGTGTACCAAGGAGGTTAGAACGGCCGGGCAGGGGAACACAATCCGCCGCGGGAAGCGTTGACTTTCCAGGCGTGACACCAAGCGGTGTACCGTCTAGTTTTACGGTCGCAGCCACCGTCGGAGCAAGGCTGCGAGGATGGAAGCAAGGCCATCCCGCCGGAGGTCGACGGGAGTGTGAGGCTGGTCAGGAGGGAACGGTTCCGGGCCTACGGGACCGCTCATCGATGGAGCTAAGGCGCTTTTTCCGCGCACCGCTGCTGCTGATCGCGGTGGCCGTGCTGCTGTTGCTTTTCGTGCTCGACTACGCGAATTCCGGCAGCTCGTACACGCAGGTAGACACCTCCGTGATCGTCCATGACATTGCGACGGGCCAAGTCAAGAGCGCTCTGATCACCGACAAGAACCAGACGATCCAGATCACGACTAAGAGCGGCAAGGACCTTGAGGCTTCATGGGTCACCGGCCAGGGACTGACCCTCCAGCAGGAACTGCAGCAGGACAACGTCAACTACAACGTCAATATCCCGAAGAGCAACGCCCTGCTCGACCTGCTCCCGACGGCCTTCATTTACCTGGTGATCTTCCTGCTGTTCTTCTTCATGCTGTCGCAGATGCAGGGCGGCGGCTCGCGGGTGATGAACTTCGGCAAGTCGCGCGCCAAGCTGATCACGAAGGACACCCCGAAGACGACGTTCGCTGACGTAGCGGGCGCGGACGAGGCCATCGAAGAGCTGCAGGAAATCAAGGAATTCCTGCAGAGCCCGGCGAAGTTCCAGGCGATCGGGGCCAAGATCCCCAAGGGCGTCCTGCTCTACGGCCCGCCGGGTACCGGCAAGACCCTGCTGGCCAGGGCGGTGGCGGGCGAGGCTGGCGTGCCGTTCTACTCGATTTCCGGATCCGACTTCGTGGAGATGTTCGTCGGCGTCGGCGCCTCCCGGGTCCGTGACCTGTTCGAGCAGGCCAAGGCGAACGCCCCCGCGATCGTGTTCGTAGACGAGATAGACGCCGTAGGACGTCACCGCGGGGCAGGGCTGGGCGGCGGGCACGATGAGCGCGAGCAGACGCTGAACCAGATGCTCGTCGAGCTTGACGGCTTCGACACCAAGGGCGGCGTGATCGTGATCGCCGCCACCAACCGGCCCGACATCCTCGACCCCGCGCTGCTGCGGCCGGGCCGCTTCGACCGGCAGATCGTCGTGGCCCAGCCTGACCTGGCCGGCCGCAAGGGCATCCTGCGGGTGCACGCCAGGGGCAAGCCGATAGCCCCAGGTGCCGACCTCGATATCATCGCCCGGCGGACGCCGGGGTTCACCGGCGCTGACCTAGCCAACGTGATCAACGAGGGCGCGCTGCTGACCGCGCGGGCCAACGGCAAGCAGATCACCATGGAGGCGCTGGAAGAGGCCATCGACCGGGTCATGGCCGGACCGGAGCGCAAGAGCGTGCTGCTGTCGGAGAAGGAACGGAAGGTCATCGCCTATCACGAGGGCGGGCACGCGCTGGTCGGTCACGCGATGCCGCACGCCGATCCCGTGCACAAGGTGACGATCATCCCGCGCGGCCGGGCGCTCGGCTACACCAGCGCGCTGCCCACGGAGGACAAGTTCCTCGTCACGCGGGCTGAGATGCTCGACCAGCTCGCCATGCTCCTCGGCGGGCGTACCGCCGAGGAACTCATCTTCCACGAGCCGACGACGGGCGCCGCGAACGACATCGAGAAGGCGACCCAGATCGCGCGCGGCATGATCACCGAGTACGGGATGAGCGAGCGCCTCGGCGCGCGCAAGTTCGGCACCGGCGACGGCGAGCCGTTCCTGGGCCGGGAGATGGGGCACGGCCGGGACTACTCAGAGGAAATAGCCTCCTCGATCGACGAGGAGATCCGCCGCCTCATCGAGTCCGCGCACGACGAGGCCTGGGAGGTCCTCGTGGAGTACCGCGACGTGCTCGACTCGCTGGTACTCCGGCTGCTCGACAAGGAGACCGTGGCCAGGACCGAGGTCCTCGAAGATCTTCGCGTCGGTACAGAAGCGGCCCGTCCGCGGCTCCTACACGGGCTACGGCAAGCGCCTTCCTTCGGACCGCCCGCCGGTGCTCTCGCCCAAGGAACTCGCCCTCGCGGCGGCCGACGGAGGCACCGGGACAGGCCTGGCGCTCCCCGCCAACGGCCAGGCGCTCGGCTTCAACCCGGCCACCGGGGCAGGGTCGCCGGGCGGCAACGGCGATGAGCCCGGCTATCGCGGGCCCAGCGACAGCGGATGACCCGGCGGGCTTCGCTAGCCAGCTCGGACGACAGGGTGGCCGGGGAATCTCAGGGCCGCGGCGGGCCCGGGGTCCACGGCGGCGCTAAAGACGAGTTCGACCTGCCGCGTATCGAGCGCGCGGTGCGGGAGATCCTGGTCGCGATCGGCGAGGACCCAGACCGGGACGGCCTGCGCGACACCCCCGCCAGGGTCGCCCGGGCGTATGCGGAGCAGTTCGCCGGGCTCCGCCAGCGCCCGGAAGACGTGCTCACCACCGTCTTCGACGCCAGCCACGACGAGATGGTCATCGTCCGCGACATCGAGGTGTACGGCACGTGCGAGCATCACCTGGTCCCGTTCATCGGCGTCGCGCACATCGGCTACATCCCGAACCTGAAGGGCCAGATCACCGGGCTTTCGAAGCTGGCCAGGCTGGTGGACGTCTACGCCAGGCGTCCGCAGGTGCAAGAACGGATGACCTGCCAGATCGCGGACGCCCTGGTGGATACCCTGGAGCCGCGCGGCGTGGTGGTGGTCATCGAGGCCGAGCACCTGTGCATGACCATGCGCGGCGTGCGCAAGCCCGGGGCCAGGACGGTGACGTCCGCGGTCCGCGGGGCCTTCAGGGACACCGTTACCCGCGCTGAGGCCATGAGCCTGATCTACGGCCACCGCGGAACTCGGACTTAACGTCGCCTCAACGCCGAACTGAAAGGCTGTCTGCGTCGTCTACTAGGTGAGCCACTGCCGGCGGGATCCGCCGGATGCGCGACGGGAGTCTCAGGACGCGCCCCCCGGTGCTTCCCCCGGTTCCCCCCGCCCATCCCCCCGGGCCCGCGGCGACCCTGGAGACACGGCGCTGATGAACCGCTGGTGTGCTAACTCTGTCCCGCCGGGCGGGACCGTTGCCTAGGCTTGGGAGGTACCGTGAAGACAGGACGCGAGGCGGCGCGATGACCACGCTGACGCACCGTGATCTGGGGCCTGACAAGAGAGCTGCCGAGATGAGCGACAGCGAAGACGCTGGACACGCGAACGGTGCGGATCGACCCGCGGCCAAGCGCAACGGTTCGCGGGTTACCGCCGCCCCGGGGGATTCCGTTGACCGCAGGCGCCATCAAGCCTGGGTACCCGGCATCGCCGCACTGCTTACCATGCTGCTCGGATTGTCGGACATCGTCGCGGTCTTCAAGCCTGACCTGGTGCACAAGCTGCACAAGATCGACTACCTGGTGCCGGGGACGCTGACCACCGTCACCCGGAGCGCCGACGTCATCATCGGGCTGATGCTCCTCATGCTCGCCCACGGCCTGCGCCGGAGGAAGCGGCGGGCCTTCCAGGCGGTGACCGCCCTGCTCGCCTTCGACATCGGCATCCACTTCTTCCCCGCCCAGCGGATACCGACCGCGATAGCCGCGATGGTGCTACTCCTCGCGCTGCTCTACTTCCGGCGCGAGTTCTACGCCGAAGGAGACCCGCGCACCAGGTGGCGGGCGGTATGGGTGTTCGCTGTCCTGCTGGTGGCCGACGTCATCATCGGGCTCACCTACATGTTCCTCGCCCGGGGGCTCGTGGCCGACTACACCGTGGGCCAGCGCGTGGAAGAGGCCATCTACGGCCTGGTCGGAGTGGGCGGACCGGTCCAGTGGATCCCGGAGGCGCGGGGCGACCTGTTCGCCCTGCTTTCCGGGGCGCTCGGTGTCTTTACCCTCGTCGTCACCGCCTACCTGTTCCTGCGCCCCGCGGAGCCGAGGGCCAGGCTCAGCGGGGCGGACGCCGCACGGGTCAGGGACCTGCTCGCCAAGTACGGAGACAGGGACTCTCTCGGGTACTTCGCGCTACGGCACGACAAGAGCGTGATCTGGTCGCCGACCGGCAAGGCGTGCGTCTGCTATCGCGTCGTGTCCGGAGTCATGCTGGCCAGCGGTGACCCGATCGGCGACCCGGAGGCGTGGCCCGGGGCCATCAGCCCGTTCCTTGACGAGGCGGCCAGGCACGCCTGGGCGCCGGCCGTGATGGGATGCAGCGAGCTCGGCGCGGAGATCTGGTGCCGCGAGGGCGGCCTGACCGCGCTCGAACTCGGCGACGAGGCGATCGTCAACGTGGCCGACTTCAGCCTGTCCGGCCGGCCCATGCGGAACGTCAGGCAGATGGTGAACCGGGTAGCCAAGAACGGCTACGAGGCCGAGGTCCGCCGGGTGAGGGACATACCGCGGAAGGAACTTGACGCCATCGTGCGGGCCGCCGACTCCTGGCGCGGCAGCCAGACCGAGCGCGGCTTCTCGATGGCCCTCGGGCGCATCGGCGCACCCGGTGACGACAACTGCGTGCTCGCGACCGCCAAGGAGAACGGGGTGCTCCGGGCGGTCCTGCAGCTGGTTCCCTGGGGAACCGACGGACTGTCCCTTGACCTGATGCGACGGGATAAGGGTGCCCAGCCTGGGCTGAACGACTTCCTTATCGTCGAGACCATCAAGGCCGCTTCCGGTCTCGGCATCAAGCGGATCTCGCTGAATTTCGCGGTCTTTCGGGCCGCCCTCGAGCGGGGCGAGCGCATCGGCGCCGGTCCCGTGCTGCGGGCGTGGCGGGCGGTGCTGATCTTCTTGTCCAGGTGGTTCCAGATCGAGTCCCTGTATAAGTTCAACGCCAAGTTCAGCCCCGTCTGGCAGCCGCGGTTCTTCGTGTTCCCGCACACCAAGGACGCGCCGAGGATCGCGCTGGCCGCGCTGGAAGCGGAAGCGTTCCTGGTGTGGCCGCGCCTCGAACTGCGCAGGATCGCGCGCAAGCTCGGCCTGGCCCGCCTGCGTCCCCAGAGGGGCGCGAAGGAGCAGGTAGCAATCCCGTGAGCGGGCCCACACCGCCACCACGCTGCCTGGTCATGGGCGTGGTCAACGTGACACCGGATTCGTTCTCCGATGGCGGCCAGTGGTACGGGGCGGACGTGGCCATCGCGCACGGCCTGGACCTCGTCGCGCAGGGCGCCGACATCGTCGACGTCGGCGGCGAATCCACCAGGCCCGGCGCCCAGCGCATCACGCAGGAGGAAGAACTCCGCCGCGTCGGGCCGGTCGTGACTGAGCTCGTCAAGGCCGGCGTGCCGGTCTCGATCGACACGATGCGGGCTGGTGTCGCCGAGTTCGCTCTGGCCGCCGGGGCCCAGCTGGTCAACGACGTGAGCGGCGGCCTGGCGGACCCGCAGATGCCGCGCCTGGTCGCGGCGGCCGGAGCCTCTTACGTGGTGGTGCACTGGCGCGGGCACAGCCACGACATGTACTCGCGGGCGGTCTACGCCGACGTGGTCCGCGAGGTCCGCGACGAGCTGAGCCGCCGGGTAGAGACCGTGGTGGCCGCCGGGGTCGACCCGGGGCGCATCGTGGTCGACCCGGGCCTCGGGTTCGGGAAGCGCCCGGAGCACAACTGGCCCCTGCTGGCGAGCCTCGGGACCGTGGGCATGCTGGCGGGCGGCACGTTCCCCGTTCTCGTCGGGGCTTCGAGAAAGAGGTTCCTCGGCGCCGTGCTCGCCGCCGCGGACGGCACGCCGAGGCCCTTCGCCGATTGTGACGCGGCCACCGTCGCGACCACGGCGCTGGCGGCCGCGGCCGGCGCTTGGTGCGTACGGGTGCACCAGGTGCCGGCGAACGCCGACGCGGTCCGGGTGGTGGCCGCGTGGCGCGGTGCCGCCGCGCCCGCGGCAGCTGGACGGTCGTGATGACGCGGCGGCGCGCGGTACTCGCCATCGGGAGCAACCTCGGCGACAGGCTGGGTACCCTTCAGGAATGCGTTGCAGCGATCGGCCGGCTCCCGGGTACTGACATGCTGGCCAGCTCGCCCGTTTACGAAACCGATCCGGTAGGCGGCCCGGCGCAGCCGGATTACCTGAATGCGGTGCTCGTGATCCAGACCAGCCTGCCGCCGACGGAGCTGCTTGAGGCGGCCCACCGTATCGAGGCGGACTTCGGCAGGGTCCGGGGAGAACGATTCGGCCCGCGTACGCTCGACATCGACATCATCGCCTATTCCGGCGAGATCAGCGACGACCCGGTGCTGACGTTGCCGCATCCCCGCGCGCACGAGCGCGCCTTCGTGCTCGCGCCGTGGCACGACGTCGATCCGCACGCCGAACTGCCCGGGCGAGGACCGGTGGCTGACCTGCTGGCCGGCCTTGACAGCCGCGGCGTGCGGCGGGTGCCGGGCGCCGTACTGCGGCTGCCCCGGTCCGGCTCCCCGGCCGTGATGCCATGAAACCGACACGAGCGTCCACGCTGGCGGTAGTCGCGGTCATCTGCGCGGCGGTGTGCTGGGGACTGCTCCGGGCGGTCTATGAGAGCCTGCCGCCGCTGCCTTGGACGGGAGTGCCCGCGCTGCTTGTGACGGCGGTCGCCGAGGCCTGGACGGGCCGTGACCTGAAGGCCCGGATCGCCGGGCGGCGCGGCACGAAGCCGGTGGCACCGCTGTTCGTGTCCAGGATGGTGGCACTGGCCAAGGCCACTTCGCTGGCCGCGGCGGTGATCGTCGGCCTGGCCCTCGGTTTCGTCATCTACCTGAGCGGCTCGCTGAGCGACGTGGTGCCGCGTCAGGATGCGGTCACCGCGGCCGTGACGCTCGCCGCCGCGGTCGTGCTCGCCTGTGCCGCGGTCTACCTCGAGTACTGCTGCCGGGTGCCCAACGCCCCGGACCGCGACCAGACCGACGAGCGGGCGCGGCTGTCCTGAATACGGCCCTATGCTGGTCACGCACGGCCGTCCGGTACCCGTGAGGACTGGAACGAGATGAAGCCTGAAGTTCACCCGCGTCCGGGGCACGATCCTGCCCCGGAGCACCCGGCCCGGCTCGCCGTCGGCGTCATCGGCGCGGGACGGGCAGGAACAGCGCTCGGCGCGGCGCTGGCCCGCGCCGGGCATACGGTGGTCGCCGCGTCGGCGGTTTCCGACGCATCCGTTCACCGGGCTCGCGCCGCCTTCCCCGGCGCCGTCATAACTGACCCTGGCCAGGTTCTGCGCCGTGCCGATCTGGTCCTGCTGACCGTGCCCGACGACGTGCTGCCCGGCCTCATTTCCGGGCTCGTCGCCACCGGAGCGCCGGTCCAGGGCCGCTTGCTCGCGCACGCGAGCGGCCGCCACGGCCTGGCGGTGCTCGAACCTGCCGCCCGCCGCGGCGGGCTACCGCTGGCCTTGCACCCGGTCATGACGTTCACCGGGAGAAGCGATGACGTCGACAGGCTGAGCGGGACGTGCTTCGGGGTGACCGCGCCCGAGGTGCTCCGGCCTGCCGCCGAGGCCCTGGTGATCGAGATGGGCGGCGAACCCGTCTTCATCTCCGAGGAGAACAGGGACCTGTACCACGCGGCGCTCGCGGGCGCGGCCAACCATCTGATCACGCTCGTGGCCGAGGCCGCCGACCTGCTCAAGGCCGCCGGGGTGACGAACCCCGCGCGCCTGCTCGGGCCGCTGCTTTCCGCATCTCTCGACAACGCGCTGCGCTTGGGAGACGCGGGCCTGACCGGCCCGGTCGCCCGCGGTGACGCGGAGACGGTAGCCGCGCACGTGGCTGCCCTCGGCGCCGCCGAGTCAGCCTCGCCGGCCGCCATCGCGGCCTATATCGCCATGGCCAGGCTCACCGCCGACCGCGCGCTCGCCACCGGGCTGCTCAAGCCCGCGGACGCAGAACGCCTGCTCGATGTGCTCGGCGGCCGTCCGTGAGCCAGCCGGAGGCATCGCCGCCCGTCCTGGCCGTGACCAGAACCGAGCTTCGCGCCGTCCGGGACGCCCTAGCCCCCCCGGTCGTCCTGGTGCCGACCATGGGCGCCTTGCACGCCGGGCATCGCGCATTGCTGCGTGCGGCGCGCTCTGTGGCCGGCCTGTCCGGGAGCGTGATCGCGTCGATCTTCGTCAACCCGCTGCAGTTCCGGCCCGGCGAAGATCTCGATCGCTACCCTCGGCCCTTGGACGATGATCTGGCCATGTGCGCCGGTGAGGGCGTGCGGGCGGTCTTCGCCCCCTCCGTCGCCGAGATGTACCCCGGAGGCCAGCCGGAGGTGACGGTCGACCCGGGCCCGATGGGCCGGGTTTTCGAGGGCCAGTTCCGGCCGGGCTTCTTCGGCGGAGTGCTGACCGTGGTGCTGAAGCTGTTCCACCTGACGCGCCCGGACGTGGCGGTGTTCGGGGAGAAGGACGCGCAGCAACTCGCCCTCATCCGCCGCATGGTCAGCGACACCAACCTGGACATCGCCATCGAGTCAGTCCCGACCGCGCGCGACGCTGACGGCCTGGCGACCTCGAGCAGGAACGGGTACCTTACCGCGGCCGAGCGGGCCCTGGCGCTGACCATGCCGCGTGCCCTGCGCGCCGGCCAGCGCGCGGCGTCCGCAGGCGTCCAGGCCGTGCTTACGGCCGCGCAGGAGACCCTGCTCGGCGAGCCCGCGCTGGGCGTCGACTACGTCGCGGTGGTCGATCCGTACACCTTCGCCCCGGTCCGCCCCGGTCGAGCCGGACCCGCGGTGATGGTGGCGGCGGTCACCGCGGGCACCACGCGGCTGATCGATAACGTGCCCGTGCTGCTGGGCGCCGGACCGGATGAGGAGAGGCGTACCCGCGATGCTGCTGACCATTGACATCGGGAACACCAACACCGTCCTCGGGATATTCGAGGAGGACCGGGTGGTGGAGCACTGGCGGATCGCGACGGTCCCGGACCGGACCGCCGACGAGCTCGCCGTCGTCCTGCACGGACTGCTCGCGGGCAGCACCGCCTTCACCGAAAGGGACATCCACGGTATTTCGCTGTGCTCGACCGTGCCTTCGGTGCTTCGCGAGATGAGAGAGATGTGCGAGCGCTATTACGGTGACCTGGTCACGGTCATCGTCGAACCCGGAGTCAGGACGGGCGTTCCCGTGCGGACGGATAACCCTAAAGAGGTGGGCAGCGACCGCATCATGAACTCGCTCGCCGCGGTCCACCTGTACGGCGGGCCGGCGATAGTCGTCGACTTCGGGACCTCGACGAACTTCGACGCGGTCAGCGCGCGGGGCGAATTCGTCGGAGGTGTGCTGGCGCCAGGGATAGAGATATCCGTGGACGCCCTGTCGCGGCGGGCCGCGCAGCTGCTTAAGGTCGAGCTGACCAGGCCATCCCGGGTCATAGGCAAGAACACGGTGGAGTCGCTCCAATCCGGCATCATCTACGGGTTCGCCGCCCAGGTCGAGGGGATAGCAAAACGGATGGTGCGCGAGCTGTCCCCGCATGACCCGGACGCGGTGACCATCATCGCGACGGGCGGGCTCGCCCCCTTGGTCATCGATGAGGTCAGCGTCATTGACGCCTACGAACCGTGGCTCACGCTCATCGGCCTGCGCCTCGTCTACGACAGGAACGTGGGGCACGCGGAATTCCCCGCCGCCGCCGAGTAAGGCGCTTGGCTCACTCGATCCGCACGGCCCCGACGAAGTAGGCCCAGAAAACCGGCTCCACCTGTACCGTCTCGCCGAAGTCAGGCGCGTCGATCATCAGCCCGTCGCCGATGTAAATTCCCACGTGGCTGATGTCCGGATAAAAGAAGACGAGATCACCCGGCTCCAGGTCGCTGCGCGGTATATGCACGCCCGAGTTCCACAGGTCTCCCGTGTAGTGCGGAAGGCTAATGCCCACCTGCGCGAACGCCCAGACGACCAGCCCGGAACAATCAAATGCGCCCGGTCCCGCCGCGCCCCATACATAGGGATCACCGCGCCTGGTCAGCGCCTCCTGCAACGCCTGGGCGCCGACCGTATTGGCGGTCGGGATGGTGATGTCCGGGTACTGCCCGGTCTGCTCGAAGATCGCCATCGCCTGCTTGAACGCCGCACTGTTGACCACGTCAATCTTGGCTTCGATGGCGTCCTTCTTGGCGTTCATCTCGGCTTGGAGCGCCTTGACCGCGGCGAGTTGCTGGTCGGCGGTCTGCCTGTCGCGCAGCGCCTGGTTCTCGTCTTCGCTCAGCGCGCTGACCAGATCGCCGCTTGACTGGTCCACCTCGGTGATCGTGGACGCCTGGCTGAGGAATTGCTCCGGGTTTCCCGCAGTGAGCGCCTGCAGGGCCGGGTCGAGTCCGGCATTCATGTAGTTCTCCGCGGCCAGCTGGGCCACGGCTTGCTGGCCGGCCGCGAGGGCGGCCGCATCCCGCGTGGTGGCGTTCTCGGCCAGCTGCGCGTCCGCCTGGGCGCGGCCGAGCTGGATGCGCAGGCCGTCGTATTGCTCGCTCAGCGCGTTGATCTGGAACTCTAGCTGCTTGGCCTGCGCGACGAGGGCGGCCATGGTCGGCTTCGGTCCGGTCGTCTGCGCCAGGCTGCTTCCCCCCGGCACCAGCAGCGCAAGCGCTGCGGCTGCCGCGGCTAGCCCCGCAGCGCCGCTGAGTTTGCGCACAGCGATGCACAATATTGGAACCACAGGCCGTTGGCAGCCAACTCGGTAGAACTTTTACCATTGGCCGCCGGGCCGGTCCGTCCGCTTAGTCGCTGAGCGGCTATCGTGGACGGAGCCATGGCATACACGATCAGGTCCGCGCGTACCCGTGACGTGCCCGTGATCAGGAAGTTGATCGACTCGAATGTCGAGTCTGGGCGTTTGTTGAGTAAGGCCACGGTCACGCTCTATGAGGACATCCAGGAGTTCTGCGTAGCTGAACTCCGTGATGACGCTGCGCTGGCGGGCTGTGGCGCATTGCACGTGATGTGGGAGGATCTCGCCGAGATCAGGACGGTGGCGGTCCGTGATGACTGCCAGCGGCTCGGTATCGGCCGCAGGATAGTGGACACGCTGCTCCAGCGAGCGCGCGCGCTCGGCGTGGACCGGGTGTTCGTGCTGACTTTTGCGGTCGACTTCTTCGCCGGGTACGGATTCCAGCCGATCAGCGGGACCCCAGTGGCCGCAGAGGTGTACTCGGAGCTATTGCGTTCCTATGACGAGGGCGTGGCGGAGTTCCTAGACCTGGAGCGAGTAAAGCCCAACACCCTCGGCAACACTCGCATGCTGTTGCGGCTCTTAGCGGACCGGGAAAATGAGCATGGGCGTTACACGCGAGACGATACGAGTCCAGCGGGAGCATCGTCCACGGCAGGCAGTGAGGAGGACTCCGCCATGTGGCAGGACCTCGCGGCGCTGACTCCGCCGCTGGTAGTTTGCGCGGGCTTCCTCATCGGCCTGGCGATGCTGCTGCGCAGCCAGATGAGCCCGAAGCGCCGCGCGGCCAGGAACGCCAAGCGCAGATCACGCGATCAGCGGTCTTGACATTTCAGGTTACGACGGGAAATTTTCCGAACTGCGGGAACCATCCAACGGGGATGGACGTCTCAGTCTTGCGTACCAAGTATCGGCGCGATGCTGACGATGCACCGAATGCCTGATTACGGAGAGTTACGGGCCCCCCTAGATGGGCCGTATGATCCTTCGCGAGAGCCGAAATCGTTAAAGTCTGGCTCAGGAATTGTCAACACCAAGAGATTGGGTATATGTTTAACATCCGAAATAGGTTGCTCCTTCAGAAGGGCTGAATCCATGGCACAGAAGGTGCAGGTACTTCTCGTCGACGATCTCGATGGGAGCGAGGCTACCGAGACCGTAGCGTTTGGACTCGACGGAGCCTCGTATGAGATCGACCTGAGTACCGGCAACGCAGGCAAGCTCCGTAAAGAACTGGCCCACTATGTGGAGCACGCTCGCAAAGCGAGCGCGCCGGCCAGGCGGCGCAGGGCGCGCACTGGCCCCGGGCGTGAGCGCAGCGCTCAAATCCGGCAGTGGGCGAAGCAGCGCGGATACAAGGTCAATGAGCGCGGGCGCATTCCCGCGAACATCGTCGCGGAGTACGAAGCCGCGCACTAGTCCGCACGAATCGGAGTTCGCGAGTTCTCTGGCCTTCTCCGGTTCGGCCCTGTGGGGGAGCGACTGCTTAGCAGCGGTGCGAGAAAGGGATCTCCGGCCCGAGCCCTGGGCCGGGCCCACCGCTTGTACGGGGCCGGCAGGCCGTGGCGCGGATCCAGCGTTGGCCACGGCTGAGTCGTTCGGGGAGAGGACTGGCCCGGGGGCGGTCCGACCATGCGCGGGAAGTGCCGTTCGCTTGCGGCGTACCTCGGCCGTGTCCAGGAACATTGGCCTGATCGGGGGAGTTGGATGAGGGTGAACGGCCCGTGTCCAGGGAACGTCTCGTAGTGCGTGGCGCATACTCGCATTAAGCATTAAGAGTGCGACCGTGGGCACGCGGCTACTATGCGGAGTAGGCAGGGCAGGGCTCGACTGCTGGCCCCCGTGCTGTGAGGAGAGCGACGAGATGTTCGAGAGGTTTACAGACCGGGCGCGGCGGGTCGTCGTCCTGGCGCAAGAAGAAGCCAGGATGCTCAACCACAACTACATCGGCACCGAGCACATCCTGCTCGGCCTCATCCACGAGGGCGAGGGCGTCGCGGCCAAGGCGCTGGAGTCGCTCGGGATCAGCCTGGATGCGGTCCGCCAGCAGGTCGAGGAGATCATCGGCCAGGGCCAGCAGGCGCCGTCCGGGCACATCCCGTTCACGCCGCGGGCCAAGAAGGTGCTGGAGTTGTCGCTGCGCGAGGCGCTGCAGCTCGGCCACAACTACATCGGCACCGAGCACATCCTGCTCGGCCTGATCCGCGAGGGCGACGGGGTCGCCGCGCAGGTGCTGGTCAAGCTGGGCGCGGACCTAAACCGGGTGCGCCAGCAGGTGATCCAGCTACTGCACGGCTACCAGGGCAAGGAGCCCTCGGGCCCGGCCGGGACGGCCGCGGAGTCCGCGCCGTCGACCTCGCTGGTGCTCGACCAGTTCGGCCGCAACCTGACCCAGGGCGCGCGTGAGGGCAAGCTCGACCCGGTGATCGGGCGGGAGAAGGAAATCGAGCGCGTCATGCAGGTGCTGTCCCGCCGCACCAAGAACAACCCGGTGCTGGTCGGGGCGCCCGGCGTGGGCAAGACCGCGGTCGTCGAGGGCCTGGCGCAGAAGATCGTCAAGGGCGAGGTGCCCGAGACCATCAAGGACAAGCAGCTGTACACGCTGGACCTCGGCGCCCTGGTGGCCGGGTCGCGGTACCGCGGCGACTTCGAAGAGCGGCTCAAGAAGGTGCTCAAGGAGATCCGGACCCGCGGCGACATCATCTTGTTCATTGACGAGATACACACCCTCGTCGGGGCCGGGGCGGCCGAGGGCGCCATCGACGCCGCGTCGATCCTCAAGCCGATGCTCGCCCGAGGCGAACTGCAGACCATCGGCGCGACCACCCTGGACGAGTACCGCAAGTACCTGGAGAAGGACGCCGCGCTCGAGCGCAGGTTCCAGCCCATCCAGGTGGCGGAGCCCACGATCTCGCACACGATCGAGATCCTGAAGGGGCTGCGGGACCGGTACGAGGCTCACCACCGCGTGTCCATCACCGACAGCGCGCTGGTCGCCGCCGCGCAGCTCGCGGACCGCTACATCAGCGACAGGTTCCTGCCGGACAAGGCCATCGACCTGATCGACGAGGCCGGCTCCCGGATGCGGATCCGCCGCATGACCGCACCGCCGGATCTGCGTGAATACGACGAGCGAATCGCCCAGGTGCGCCGGGAGAAGGAATCGGCGATCGACTCCCAGGACTTCGAGAAGGCGGCCGCCCTCAGGGACACCGAGAAGCAGCTGCTGGCCAAGAAGGCGTCCAGGGAGAAGGAGTGGAAGGCCGGCGACATGGATGTCGTCGCCGAGGTGAACGAGGAGCTCATCGCCGAGGTGCTCGCCACCGCCACCGGCATTCCCGTGTTCAAGCTCACCGAGGAGGAATCGCAGCGCCTGCTGCGCATGGAGGATGAGCTGCACAAGCGGGTGATCGGGCAGAACGACGCGATCAAGGCGCTGTCCCAGGCGATCAGGCGCACTCGCGCGGGCCTGAAGGACCCCAAGCGCCCCGGCGGGTCGTTCATCTTCGCGGGCCCGTCCGGCGTCGGCAAGACCGAGCTGTCCAAGACGCTGGCCGAGTTCCTGTTCGGCGACGAGGACTCGCTCATCCAGCTCGACATGAGCGAGTACATGGAGAAGCACACCGTCTCGCGGCTGTTCGGGTCCCCGCCCGGATACGTCGGCTACGAGGAAGGCGGCCAGCTAACTGAGAAGGTCCGCAGGCGGCCGTTCTCCGTCGTGCTGTTCGACGAGATCGAGAAGGCGCACCCGGACATCTTCAACTCGCTGCTGCAGATCCTGGAAGACGGTCGCCTGACCGACGCGCAGGGCAGGATGGTTGACTTCAAGAACACGGTCATCATCATGACCACGAACCTCGGCACCCGCGACATCTCCAAGGGTGTCTCCGTCGGGTTCGCGCGGCCCGGGGAATCACGCGGCTCCTACGACCGGATGAAGACCAAGGTGCAGGAGGAGCTGAAGCAGCACTTCAAGCCGGAGTTCCTGAACCGCGTGGACGACATCATCGTGTTCCACCAGCTCGACCGGGACGAGATCTTCAGGATCGTCGACCTGATGATCGCCAAGGTGGACGACCGCCTCAAGGACCGCGACATGGCCATCGAGCTGCGGCCAGACGCCAAGGACCTGCTGTCGCAGCGCGGCTACGATCCGGTCCTCGGCGCTAGGCCGCTGCGCCGGACCATCCAGCGGGAGATCGAAGACAGCCTGTCGGAGAAGATCCTGTTCGGCGAGCTCAGGCCGGGGCAGATCGTCATCGTGGACGCCGAGGGCAGCGGGGAGACCGCCAAGTTCACGTTCACCGGCGTCCCCAAGCCCGAGGTGGTCCCGGACACGCCGGCGCCCGAGATGGCCAGCGAACCGGTCGCCGCCAAGAGCAGCGCGATCACCAGTTCGGCCGGCGGCTCGGGCGCCCAGGACGGCGGGACGGCCTCCGCGCTCGGCTAGCGCGAACCTGGCAAGGCGTAGCGGCCGTCAGGCAGCGGGTCGACCAGGCCGTCGGCGACCAGCCCGTCCAGGGCCCTGGTGAGCTGCGCCTGGTCGGCCCAGATCGCGTCGAACTCGGCGTGGTGCGCGGGGGCGCCTGATTGGCGCAGCACGGCCAGCAGGCGCCCCCGGCACTGCCGGTCCGTGCCCTCGTACCGCTGGGCCGCTCTCCTGAGGCCCGGCCCGGCGGGCTGGCCCGCGGCCAGCCAGGCGCAGTCACGGGACACCGGGCAGGCCGCGCAGCGCGGCGCGGCGGCCGTGCAGACGAGCGCGCCAAGCTCCATCACCGCCACGGACCAGCGCGCGGCGACGCCGGGCTCGGCAGGCAGCAGCGATTCGGCCAGCCGCCTCTCGGCCGCCGACGGCGTGCTGGCCGGGCGCGGCCGGCCAGCGACGAGCCGGGCCAGCACGCGACGCACGTTGGTGTCGAGAACGGCGTGCCGCTGCCCGAAGGCGAAGCTGGCCACGGCCGCCGCGGTGTAGCGCCCGATCCCCGGCAGCGCGAGCAGGGCGTCGACGTCCGCGGGTACGGTCCCGCCATGCTGGGCGGTCAGGATCCTCGCCGTCTGGTGCAACCAGAGCGCGCGCCTCGGGTAGCCGAGGCGCCCCCACTGCCTGATCGCCTCGCCGGGCGGATCGGCCGCGAGCGCGGCCGGCGTGGGCCACCTGGCGAGCCAGTCGCGGTACGCGGGCAGCACCCGCGCCACCGGCGTCTGCTGCAGCATGATCTCGCTGACGAGCACGGACCACGGCGTCGCGCCGGGGGACCGCCAGGGCAGGTCGCGCGCGTGGCGCCGGTACCAGGTGAGCACGGGTTCGGTGTAGGGCATCGTCATGATGGTGCCTATCGTGGCACGCGTTCGGGCCTGGCCTGCCGCGGGCAACGGGCCGTTCCCCGGCCGGCGGGTCTTCGCGCATCGGCAACCGCGACCTTGCATACTCTCCGTATGGATCCGAATGCGTATCGTGAGGAAGCGAGCGCGGATCAACCCGATGCCTACCGGCGCCGCCGGGCGGTGGCCCTGGTCGCGGGGCTCTGCCTGCTCGGCCTGCTCGTCTGGGCCTTCGCCGGGGGCGGCGGGAAGCCTGCCACCCCGCCGACGGGCAGCACGCAGACCTATCGCCTGGTGCCCGCGGCGGCCTCCCGGAGCGCCGCGGCCTCCCGGAGCGCCGCGGCCTCCCGGAGCGCCGCGGCCTCATCACCGGCAGGAGCCGGCGCGACCACGGCGGGCGCGGCCAGCCCGGGACCGTCCGGACTGCCTTCGCCCCCGGTCACCCAGGCCGGCCGGGTGGCCGGCCACCTCACCCCCGGGGAGTCACCGGGGGCCGGCCAGGATGCCGGAGGGCCCTGCCCAGCGGGAACGGTGGTGCTCAGCGTGTTCAGCAGCAGGCCAAGCTATTCCGGCGGGCAGGATCCGAGGTTCTCCGTCTACGCGGTGTCCACCGCCGCGCTCCCCTGCACCTTCGAGCTCGGCCCCGGCAGGGTGCACCTGGAGGTCATGTCCTCGGGCCGGATCATCTGGGATTCCGGCGACTGCGCCCGTTCGGCTGACACGTGGGTCGCCAGGCTCAGCCGCGGTGTGCCGGCGCTGGAGTCGATCACGTGGAATCGCACCATCACCCTCCCCGGCTGCGTCACGCTGGCCTCATCAACCCGCGCGGGCACCTATCAGGCGCAGGCCCTGACGGCCTCCGTGTCCAGCGCGGTGCTCAGCTTCAGGCTCGTGAGCTAGCTCACGGCTGCGTCCCGAGCACCGCGGACAGCGCCTGGCGGACGTCTTCGACCTGGACCACCTGGATCGGCTGGGCGGCGTCACCGGCACCGGCGCCGGCCGTACCCTCGAGCCCGCCCGAGCCCGCGGGGACGATCGCCCGGCGGAAGCCCATCCGCTCGGCTTCGGCCAGGCGGCGCGCCAGGCCGCCGACGCGGCGTACCTCGCCCGCCAGGCCGACCTCGCCGATGGCCACCACACCGCGGGGGACGCTCAGGTTCGCCGCGGAACTGGCCAGCGAGACGGCGATGGCCAGGTCCACCGAGGGCTCGCTCAGGCGCACCCCGCCCACGGTCGCCGCGTACACGTCCTGCCGGCCCAGGTTGATCCCGGCCCGGCGCTGCAGGACCGCGAGCACCATGCCGACCCTGGAGCCGTCAAGCCCCGAGGTGGCCCGGCGCGGGATGTCGAGCGCGGAATGCCCCACCAGGGCCTGCACCTCGGCGGGCAGCGGCCTGCGTCCCTCGAGCGTGACCGTGACGCAGGTGCCGGGTACCGGCTCGCGGTGCTGGGAGAGGAAGAGCCCGCTCGGGTCGGGCAGGCCGATGAGGCCGTACTCGCCGAGGTCGAAGCAGCCGACCTCATCCGTCGGCCCGTACCTGTTCTTGACCGCCCGCACCATGCGCAGCTGCGCGTGCCGGTCGCCCTCGAAGTGCAAGACCACGTCGACCAGGTGCTCCAGGGCCCGCGGGCCGGCCACCGAGCCGTCCTTGGTGACGTGCCCGACCAGGATGGTCGCCATCGATCGTTCCTTCGCGATCGCGGTCAGCGCGCCCGCTACCTCCCGGACCTGGGTGACGCCGCCCGGCGTCCCGTCCACCCCGCCGGCCGCGATCGTCTGCACCGAGTCGATGATGAGCAGCCGGGGCTGGACCGCCTCGACGTGCGCGAGCACGGCATCGAGGTCGTTCTCGGCGGCCAGGAACAGCCGGTTGGCGACCGCGCCGATCCGGTCCGCGCGCAACCGCACCTGGGCGGCCGACTCTTCCCCGGTGACGTAGAGCACCGGCCCGGACTCCGCCGCGAGCGCTCCCGCCTCGAGCAGCAGCGTCGACTTGCCCACCCCCGGCTCACCCGCCAGCAGCAGGACCGCGCCAGGCACCAGTCCGCCGCCGAGCACCCGGTCCAGTTCGTCTAGCCCGGTGGGACGCGCCTGGGCGTCGCTGGCGTCCACCTCGCCGATGGGCACCGCGGGGACGCTGACCGGCGCGCCGGCCCGCTGAGAGACCGTGCGGGCCAGGCGAGGGATCGCGGCCTGGACCACCGTGCCCCACGCCTGGCACTCACCGCACCGTCCGCTCCACTTGGCGGCCTGCCAGCCGCACTCCGTGCACCGGTAGCCGGCCGCCCCCGCCGTTGACTTGGCCATGCCCCGCACCATAATCGCCAGCACCGACATTCTGGCCGCGCCGCGGCGCGAGAACGCGAGGCTCGAAGCGGCGCGCCAGGGGCCCGGCGGAACCTAAGTAAGCTGGAGGCAGGCCATGGATCCGGGACGGCCGGCGCGGGAAGGCCGGCGGAGGAGGGCAGGAGTGAGCGGCGCAGCGCAGGCACCGGGCACGCCGGTCGCCCTGTCAACGTCGTCCGTCTACCCCGAACGCACGCCTGACGCCTTCGAGATCGCCGCGCGGCTCGGGTACGACGGGGTCGAGATCATGGTCTACAACGACCCGGTGAGCCAGGACGCGACCGTGCTGAGCAGCCTGCGCGACTATCACCAGGTTCCCATCCTGGCCGTGCACGCGCCGAGCCTGCTGCTCACCCAGGCGGTGTGGGGCCGCGACCCGTGGGAGAAGCTGCGGCGCGCCAGGGACCTCGCCGAGCGCGTGGGGGCCAGGGTCGTCGTGGTGCACCCGCCGTTCCGCTGGCAGCGCGAGTACGCCCGCGGCTTCGAGCAGGGCTTGGCCGAGCTGGCCGAGCAGACCGACGTGATCTTCGCGGTGGAGAACATGTACCCGCTGCGCGCCGGCGGCAGCGAGGTGGTCCCGTACGCCCCGGACTGGGACCCGACCAAGTTCGATTGCGCGCACGCCACGCTGGACCTGTCGCACACCGCCGCCTCGGGGTCCGATGCCCTGGCCATGGCGGGCGAGCTGATCGTGGCCGGCCGGCTGGCTCACGTGCACCTGGCCGACGGCACGGGGACGCCGACCGGGCCGATCCCGGACGAGCACCTGGTGCCGGGTCGCGGCGGCCAGCCCTGCGCCGAGCTGCTGAGCATGCTGCCCGCGACCGGGTACCAGGGCGTGGTGGTGGTCGAGGTGAAGACGAACCGCGCCCCGACGCCCCAGGACCGGATCGCGGACCTGACCGAGTCGCTGGCCTTCGCCAGGAGGCACCTGTCGCTCGCCGCGAGCCAGGCGGTGCAGGGGTAATCTGCTTGCCATGGCAGCAAGCAGCACCGGAGAAACCCTGATCACCGTGGCCCCGACGGGGGCCGAAGCCGACAAGTCCGCCGTGCCTGCGCTCCCCGTGACGCTGAACGAACTGGTCATCACCGCCAAGGAGTGCGAGGCCGCGGGGGCGGCGGTCATCCACGTGCACATCAGGGATGACGCGGCGCGGCCGACGCTGAACCCGGCCAGGCTGGCCGACACCGTGGCCGCGCTGCGGGAGGGCACCGACCTGATCGTGCAGCTTTCCACCGGCGGCGCGGTCACCGACGGGTTTCAGGCCCGGCTGGCCGTCTTGGACGCGGACCCTGACGCCTGCTCGCTTACCTGCGGCACGGTCAACTTCGGTGACGAGGTGTTCGCCAACCCCTGGCCGTTCATCAGGGAGCTGTACCAGCTCACCCAGGACCGCCAGGTGGTGCCGGAGTTCGAGCTGTTCGACCTCGGGCACGTGGCGACGCTGCACAGGCTGCTTAGCGAATTCGGCCCGCCGTCCGGCGGGCACGTGCACTGCGACCTGGTGATGGGCGTGCCAGGCGGCATGCCGGGAGACGTGGCCACGCTGGCCGCCGCCGTCGCCGCCCTGCCGGCCGGCGCCACCTGGTCGGCGACCGGGATCGGCCGGACCACGCTGCCCGTGATGTTCGGGGCGCTCGGGGCCGGCGGTCACCTGCGGGTCGGCATGGAGGACACGCTGTCCTACGCGCGGGGCAGGCCGGTCGCCCGTAACGCGGAGCTGGTGGAGCGGGCCGCGGAGCTGGCCAGGGCCGCGCAGCGGCCGCCGATGCGTCCCGCCGACGCGCGGACGTTCCTCGGCGTCCGGGACCGGCGCTCCTGACGCGAGCCTGCTTGCAGATGGTTTGCAATTGCAAGCACTTGTGTGCCAGAATGAAGGCATGCGTAACGTAACGGTGAACTCGATCGGCGAGTACATCAGGGAGCAGCGCGAGCAGGCGAAGATCTCCCTGCGCCAGCTCGCGCAGCAGGCCGGGGTATCCAACCCGTACCTGAGCCAGATCGAGCGGGGGCTCCGCAAGCCGAGCGCGGACATCCTGCAGCAGATCGCCAAGGGCCTGCGCATTTCCGCGGAAGCGCTCTACGTGCAGGCCGGGATCCTGGACGACCGCCCTTCGGACTCCGGAGTCCGCTCCGCGCTGCTGGCCGACTCCGACCTGTCGGAGCGGCAGAAGCAGGTGCTCATGGAGATCTACGAGGCATTCCGCAGGGAGAACGCCGCCGCCGAGGCCGCCAGCGCCGCGCGAGCCGAGGACGCCGCCGAAGCCACCCAGGCCGACCAGGACCCCCAGGCCGAACAGGCCGAACAGGCGGAACAGGCCGCCCCGGCCGAACACGCCGCCCCGGACAGTGATATTTCCAGCCAGCCGGGCGAGACTTCCGACCCGACGGTTCCCCCGATTAGGTAGCGTGATCTCTGTGTTCGGTGCCTATACCCCGCTCAACGACTTCTTCCTCGGTCTCGGGCTCGCGGCGTTCATCGTCGAGGCCTTTGCCTTCATCGACGCCATCAGGCGGCCTTCGCAGGCCTTCGTCGCCGTCGGCAAGCAGACCAAGCCGCTGTGGCTCATCATCCTCGGCGTGGCCGCCTTCGTCGGGCTGGGCGGGGCGCTCACCGGCGTGGGACCGACGTCCTTCCTGCCCGTCATCGCGTTCGTCGCGGCCGCCGTCTACCTGGCCGACGTCCGGCCCAAGGTGAAGGACTTCCGCAGCGGTGGCGGATCCAGCTCGGGTCCTTACGGCCCCTGGTAGCCGCGTGCGCTGCTCAGATGATGAGCAGCGCGACCGGAGCCGCGGCCAGCAGGCCGGCGGCCAGGCAGATCACGGCCACCGCGCCGAAGGGGAGCGGGCGCACCGGCTGGAGCAGGCGGGCGACCCGCGCGGCCACCTCACCCTCGGCTGCGGCCAGCGCGCCCGCGGGCACCTGGCAGGCGCTGGCCGTGCCGAACCTGACCAGCGCGGACACCAGTTCACGCGCCGGGCGGGCGCGCAGGGCGCGGTCATCGGCCAGCATCTCGACCAGCAGCGCGACGGCCCGGTCGGCTTCCGCACACGTAACCGAGCGCGGGAAGGCGCGCCGCAGCGCGGTAAACGGCAGCAGCACGAGATCATGCCGCTCGCGCAGGTGCGCACGCTCGTGCGCCAGCACGGCCGCGAGCTCGCCGCGCCCGAGAAGCTCCAGCGTGCCGACGCTGACCACGATTTGCGAGCGCAGCCCGGGCAGGCAGTAGGCCGCCGCGGTGGGATAGTCGACGACCAGGGCGCCGGGTACCTTCGGATCGCCGTGGGCGAGCAGGGTGAGCAGGGCCCGCTGCCGCCGCCTGGCGTGCAGCGCCGCGGCCGACGCGGCGACCAGGACCCAGCACAGCAGGGCCAGCAGGGCCAGTCCCGCCGCCAGGCAGGCCAGCCGGATGGCGAACAGGATGGTCGGCATGGGGCCTGCCACGCCGAACGCGGCCGGAATCCGGAACACGGGGTCGGCCCGGAAGGCGGTGCCGATGTGCAGGACGGAGCGGACCACGCCCTCCTGGCCGCCGGACAGCCCCAGGCTGACCAGCGCGCCGACGGCAGCGAGCCCTCCCGCTAGGCCGAAAGCCTGCCACAGCAAGATGGCCGCCGCCGGCGACCGGCGCGGCCAGCTAGCTTGCCGAAGAGCCGAAGCTCCGTGCACGCTCCCGATGGCGACTACGGCGAGGAGCGCCGCGTCAGCCAGTCCCTTCATCTGATCCGCCGTCACCTTCGATCACTTCCAGCGCCTCCCGCAGTACCTCTGCCTCCACGCCGGAGACGGACTGGGCGAACCGCGTCAGCGCAGCCGTGCGATCGCCGGTCTGATCCAGCGCCGTGAGCATCAGCTCGGCTACGTAGGTCTCGCGGGTTGCGGAAGGACAATAGCGCCAGGCCCGCCCGTCGCGCTGCCTCCTCGCGAATCCCTTCTTGGCGAGCCTGTCGAGCACCGTCATCACGGTGGTGTGAGCTAGATTACGTTCGGTCAGCCTAGCACTGACCTCTCGCACCGTGAGAGAAACATCGCTCTGCCAGAGCACGTCCATGATCGCACGCTCAAGTTCACCCAGACGGTTCACGGTGGTCAACATACCCCCACCCGCGGGGGGATACCCACCCGCGGGGGGATACCCCCGCGTACCCCCCAAACCCGGCCATCCTGCGGGGGATACCCCCACCCGCGGGGGGATACCCCCCGCGTACCCTCCAAACCCGGCCACCCCGCGGGGGATACCCCGCGAACCGACAAAATCCCACAACGCGGGTGTTCGAATAGGCAGGCTGGCACTCAGCCGGACGGTGCTCGATCAGGGGCAGCGAACCGCGCGAAGGCACGCAGGTTGGCCAGGCTCTCGCCGCGCTTGGCGCGCCAGGCCCATTCCCTGCGGATCGCGGAGGCGAAGCCGAGCTCCAGGGCCGAGTCGAAGGTCTCGTCGGCGTAGGTGAGCACGCAGCCGAGCAGCCGGTCGATGTCCGGCACGGCGACCCCGGCCAGCGGCAGCAGGCCGGTCAGGTAGACGTCGCCCACCCGGTCCAGGCTGAAGTGGACGCCGTACATGCGGCCGTTGCGCTCGAGCAGGAACCGGTAGAAGGCCGCGTGGTTCTCATCCGGCCTGCGGCAGAAGAACGCCTCGACACCCAGGCTGTGCGCGCCCGCCACCAGCCAGGTCATGGTGGCCAGCTTGTGCTGGCCTTCCAGCTTGACCAGGTAGGCACCGGGGCGCGGGTTCTCGTAGGCCAGGCCGAGATCGGCCAGCGCCGCTTCGATGGCCGCGGCGGCATCCTGGGCGTCGGTCACACGCCCTGGCTCACTGGCGCGTCGTGCCCGACGGAGTTCATAGCGTCGGTATACACCCCGATCAGCCGGTCCGCCGTCTTGGGCCAGCCGAAGCCTGACGCGTGCGCCAGCGCGCCACGGGACAGCTGGGCCAGCCGCCCCGGCGAGGCGATCAGCTCCCCGAGCACCCGCGCCCAGGCAGCGGGCTCGTGCCCTTCGACCAGGATCCCCGAGTACCCGTCCCTGACCGCGGTCCGCAGCCCGCCCACCGAGGCGGCGACCACGGGGGTCCCGCACGCCTGAGCCTCGAGGGCCACGAGCCCGAACGACTCAGAGTGCGACGGCACGAGCACGACAGTCGCGGCCCGGTACCAGTCGGCCAGCTCGCGCTGCGGGCACGGCGGCTCCATCCGCACGCTCCCGGCGATGCCCAGCCCGGCGGCCAGGGCGTCGAGCCGCCCGGGAGCGCCGACCTCCGAGCCGCTCGGGCCGCCGACGAAGAGCACCACGAGCCTGCCCGCGAGCGCGGGGGAGGACCGCAGCAGGTCCGCCGCCGCGCGCAGCACGATGTCGGGTCCCTTCAGCGGCTGGATCCGGCCCGCGAACATCAGCACCACCGCGTCGGCGGGCAGTCCGAGCCTGGCCCGCGCCACCGAGGCGGACCCGGGCCGGAACACCGACAGGTCCACGCCCGGGCTGACCGTCTTGACCCGGCAGCGGGCGGCGTCGTACAGGTCGACGAGCTGGCGCGCCTCCTCGTCGGTGTTGGCCACGAGCCGGTCGGCGGCGGCCACCACCTCGCCCTCGCCGCGGATCCGCGCCGCGGGCTCGGCGCAGTCACCGGCGGCCAGGGCCAGGTTCTTCACCTTGCCCAGGGTGTGCATGGACTGGATGAGCGGAACCCCCCACCGTTCCTTGGCCACGGCCGCGACCTGTCCGGACAGCCAGTAGTGGGCGTGCAGCAGGTCGTACCGCCCCGGCGCGAAAGCCGCCTCCGTGCGCAGCACCTCGAAGGTGAACGGGCAGATCTGCCCGGGCAGGGCGTTCTTGTCGAGTTCCTCGAAGGGCCCGGCCACCACGTTGCGGACCAGGACGCCGCCGGTCAGCTCGACCACGGGCGGGGTGTCCGGGCAGACCGCGCGGGTGAAGATCTCCACCTCGATGCCGCGGTCGGCGAGGCGCTTGGCCACCTCGACCACGTACACGTTGAGCCCCCCCGCGTCTCCCGTGCCCGGCTGGTCGAGCGGGGACGTATGGAGGCTGATGGTCGCGACCCGCCGAGGGCTCTTGGCTAGCTGTCGCGCAGCGCTGAGTCGCGGCACTTCCTGCACGTCCTAAGCAACCCCGTCAGGGCGCAGCCTGTTCCCCCGTTAGGCTTTGCGCATGAGGACCCTGGTGCTGCTCCGCCACGGCGAGAGCGAATGGAACTCCAAGGGCTTGTTCACCGGCTGGGTCGACGTCGGACTGTCCGGGACCGGCGCGCAGGAGGCCGAGAACGGCGGCAGGCTGCTGGTCCAGGCGGGCCTGCGCCCCGCCGTGGTGCACACCTCGGTGCTGACGCGGGCCATCCAGACCGCCAACATCGCGCTCGAGGAAGCCGCCCTGCTCTGGCTGCCCGTGCGCAGGTCGTGGCGGCTCAACGAGCGCCACTACGGCGCGCTCCAGGGCAAGGACAAGGCCAGGACCAGGCAGGAGTTCGGCGACGAGCAGTTCATGCTGTGGCGCCGCTCCTACGATGTGCCGCCTCCGCCGATCGCCGACGACGACCCGCTTTCGCAGTCCCGCGACCCGAGGTACGCGGGCCTGCCGCCGGACGCCAGGCCACGGACCGAGTGCCTGAAGGACGTGGTGACCCGCCTGCTGCCCTACTGGTACGACGCCATCGTGCCCGACCTGGAGCGCGGCGAGCCGGTCCTGATCGTCGCCCACGGCAACTCGCTGCGCGCGCTGGTCAAGCACCTGGACGGGATCAGCGACGCCGCCATCGCCGAGCTGAACATCCCGACCGGCATCCCGCTCGTCTACGAGCTCGACGAGGCGTTCAGGCCCACCGTTACGGGCGGCCGCTACCTGGACCCGGACGCCGCCGCGGAGGCGGCGGAGGCGGTCAGGAACCAGGGGCGCTGACGGCCTCCCGGCAAACCCTACTTTACCAGTAGGTAAACATTACAGGAACAAACCGCTAATATCGCCCGCGAGTTCACCGGCCCCTGTCCTCGGCCAGCCGCCACCGCATACCATTAAAACCGTGAGTCTTTACTGGTCACGTGTTTGGCGTGTGCTGGCCACGGAGGGGAGACCCCCCTGGCACCCCCCGGAGGCGCGAACAGCGGAGATCGCGTGGCGATAAGAACCAGGGCCGGGACGCCGGTGCGCCAGGCGCGCGGCTCCAGGCTCCGGACGGCCCAGCAGCCCGCGCGGCTGCCGCCGGGCATCGCGTCGGTCCTTTCCGTGCTCTCCTCCTCGGCGGTCGTGCTGGACAGCAACGACCGGGTGCTGCGGGCGAGTTCCGCGGCCCGCGCGTTCGGGCTGGTCAACGGGGACCGCCTGATGGTCAGCGAACTGGTCGCGCTGGCGCGCCAGGTCCGCAGGGACGGGGAGATCCGCGAGGGCGAGTTCGAGGTCCCCATCCCGAGGTTCGGCGGCCGGTCGACGAGCTTCGCGGTCCGGGTGGCACCGCTCGGCGGGGCCGTCGGCGGCGGCGGCCTCGTGCTCGTGCTCGCCGAGGACCAGACGGAAAGCAGGCGCGTGGACGAGGTCAAGCGGGACTTCGTCGCCAACACCAGCCACGAGCTCAAGACCCCGGTCGGGGCCCTGGCCCTGCTGGCCGAGACGATCGAGGACGCCGCCGACGACGCCGAGGCGGTGCGGCGGTTCGCGGGCAAGATGCGGCAGGAGGCGCAGCGGCTGACGAACCTGGTCCAGGACCTCATCACGCTGTCCCGGATCCAGGCGGTCGAGCCCGTCCCCGACCCGCACCCCGTCGAACTCGACGTCGTGGTGGCCGAGGCCATCGACCGCTGCCGGATGAAGGCGAACGCGCGCGGCATCACGCTGGCGTCGGCCGGCAGCCACGGCCTCTGGGTGCTCGGCGATGAGGACCTGCTGATCACCGCCCTGCGCAACCTGCTGGAAAACGCCGTCGCCTACAGCCCCGAGCGGACCAGGGTGGTCGTCACCACCAAGAAGGCGAGCGAAGGCCACGCCGAGCTGAGCGTGACCGACCAGGGGATCGGCATTCCCGAGCGCGATCTCGAGCGGATCTTCGAGCGGTTCTACCGGGTCGACCCGGCGCGGTCGCGCGCGACCGGCGGGACCGGCCTCGGGCTGGCCATCGTCAAGCACGTGATGGCGGCGCACAACGGGAGGGTGACGGTGCGCAGCGTCGAAGGTGCCGGATCGACGTTCACCCTCTTCATCCCGCTGCGGAGCGATCATGCCAGCACCGGCGCGGCATGAACCAGGCGCTCCCCAGAATAGTCCAGATGCCCACGAGCCCCAGGAGGGACTCAAGTGACACGTGTGCTGGTAGTTGAGGACGAGGACTCGTTCAGCGACGCCATCAGCTATCTCCTGCGCAAGGAAGGGTTCGAGGTCGCCGTCTGCTCGACCGGCCCCGACGCGCTCGACACGTTCGACCGGACCGGCGCCAACCTGGTCCTGCTGGACCTCATGCTGCCCGGCCTGCCGGGCAGCGAGGTATGCCGCTCACTGAGGGAGAAGTCGAACGTGCCGGTGATCATGCTGACCGCCAAGGACAGCGAGATCGACAAGGTGGTGGGGCTGGAGCTCGGCGCCGACAACTACGTCACCAAGCCGTTCTCGTCCCGCGAGCTCGTGGCCAGGATGCGCGCGGTGCTGCGGCGCCGCGGCGAGCCCGAGGACGTCGCCGAGTCGGCCCTGGAGTCAGGCCCCGTGCGGATGGACGTGGACCGCCACGTGGTCACCGTGCGCGGCGGCACGGTGCAGCTTCCGCTCAAGGAGTTCGAGCTGCTCCAGGTGCTGCTGCGCAACGCCGACCGGGTGCTCACCAGGATGCAGCTCATCAACCGGGTCTGGGGCGCCGACTACGTGGGGGACACCAAGACCCTCGACGTGCACATCAAGCGCCTGCGGGCCAAGATCGAGGTCGATCCCGCGCGCCCGCAGCACATCGTGACCGTCCGCGGGCTGGGCTACAAGTTCGAATCGGCTGCCTAAACCTGAGTAGGTAGCACACCGGTCGTTTGGCTTAAAAAGATCTTTTCTGCCGAACGGAGGTGGTACCAGGCCCAGGCTACGACGACGTGGCCGAGGGGCTGGCGGACGCGGAGGGTGACGCGCTCGGCGAACCCGTGGGCGAGGTGGACGGCGTCGGGGTCGGCGAGGGCGGCGGCGAGTAGGTCGCGTAGTCGTAGGAGGCCGGCAAGACCGGAACCTGGATCGTGATCGTCCCGGCGTTGGCGAACTCGAGCGAGAGGGTGACCGTCTGCCCGCCGCTCAGGGCGCTGGTCAGGCCGGTCAGCACGATCTGCGGCTGCGGGCCGTTCAGGTTCACCACGGTGTACGGGGACAAGGTGACCGGTCCTGAGACCAGCTGGACCGAGCTCGCCCCGGACGCGGTGACCTTCGTCAGCTGGTCATTGCCCTGCGCCTCGAGCGAGAGGAAGACACTGGCCTCCCCGCCGACCGGCAGCGAGGAGTTCACCGCGGGCCCGAGCACGAAGGCGTCGTCGATGGTAATGCCGCTCATCGTCGTGCTCGTCCCGAAGGAGGCCGGGTGGAAGTCCACCGTGGGCGCGTTAGCGCCGGCCTCGCATCCGGCCAGGAGTGGGACCAGCACGGCTATGGCGCCGAGCAGCAGGCGGCGGGTCCAGCGCGTCACCGTAACGGCCTCCTCGATCGCTCCCGTCGGGACGGAAGAAAATCGTAGCGGCCGGCCCGCCGGCGGTTGACGCGGGGGCTAGCGGTCCGTGGGCGTGGCGGAGCCGCGGGCCCTTGGCCCCGGCCGGGCTCGGCCGGGCTGAGGGGCTCGAAGATCCGGGCGACCGGGAGGCGGTCCGGCTGGAGCGCGGCAGGGTCGGGTGCGGACTCGAGGCCGCCGCGGTCGGGTGGGGGCGGGTCGCGGGCGCGGTCGAGGGACTGTACGTCGCGACCGAGAGCATCGCGCCCGCGACCAGGCAGACGGCGAAGATGCTCGCCAGCAGCGGCAGGATCGTCCCCTGCCCGCCGAAGGGTGACACGAGCCGGCGCAGCCTGCGGCGCCTGCGGCGCGCGCGCAGTTCCCGGTGGTAGGCGAGCATGTCACGGTCGAGCTCGCGCGCGTCATCCGGGATCTGGATGTCGAGCGGAGGCTCGTCCCTGCCCGCGCCGCCGCCAGGATTCACCGTCACCTCCGGCCGCGAATCGGATCCTTGGTACCCATTATGTGTCGTCCCGGCCCCGAGGGGGTCCGGCCAGGGCCAGGGGGGTTTGGGGGGACGGGCAGTCCCCCCAAGATCGGGGGGGTCCCGGGGGGTCGTCCCCCCAGGAGTAAACAGCCGGATTTGTTCGAATCCCTCAGGTAGACTGTGATCATCGTCGCGAGCGCCCACGTGGCCGTGCCGACCGTGGCACGGTCGGCTGAATGGTGGGACGCGGACCGGTTATTGGCGTACTGACCTGCATATTTGCCGCCGAGCCCGTTTTATCGACACCACCTGACGTGGTAAGATGGGATTCAGCGGAAGGGGTACTTGCCACATGTCTTTCAAGGTCGGCGATACCGTCGTCTATCCACACCACGGGGCTGCTCATATCGAAGCGGTCGAGACTCGCACCATCAAAGGCGAGGATAGGACTTATCTGGTCCTCAAGGTTGACAAGGGCGACCTGACCGTACGCGTGCCCGCGGACAACGCCGAGCTGGTCGGCGTTCGGGACGTCGTGGGCGCTGACGGGCTTGAGCGGGTTTTCGAGGTGCTCCGCGCGCCGCACACAGAAGAGCCGACGAACTGGTCCAGGCGCTACAAGGCCAACCTGGAGAAGCTCGCTTCCGGTGACGTGAACAAGGTGGCCGAGGTCGTCAGGGACCTCTGGCGGCGTGACAGGGAGCGCGGGCTTTCCGCCGGCGAGAAGCGCATGCTCGCGAAGGCGCGGCAGATCCTGGTCAGCGAGCTGGCGCTGGCCGAGAAGACCAACGAGGACAAGGCCGAGGCCCTGCTCGACGAGGTCCTGGCGACCTGAGCGCACCCGATCCGGTGTCTCCGGATGCCCCGCTGGCCGGAGTTCCCCGGGTTGGGGTGGGCGTTGACGTGCACCCGTTGTCCCCGGGGCGCGAGCTGCACCTGGCCGGGCTCTGGTGGCCCGGCGAGGCCGGGCTGGACGGGCATTCGGACGGTGACGTGGCCGCGCACGCGGTGTGCACCGCCCTGCTCTCGGCGGCGGGACTCGGTGATCTCGGCGAGAACTTCGGCACGTCGCGGCCGCAGTGGGCGGGGGCATCAGGGATCTCGCTGCTCCGTGAGACGTTCCGCCTGGTCAGCGAGGCGGGCTTCGCCATCGGCAACGTCGCGGTCCAGGTGATAGGGAACCGGCCGCGGATCGCGCCGCGCCGCGCCGAGGCCGAGAAGGTAATGGGCGAGGCGCTGTCCGGCGCCTCGGTCAGCGTGTCCGCGACCACTACCGACGGCTTGGGGCTGACCGGCCGGGGCGAGGGCATCGCCGCAATCGCCACCGCTCTGCTCTTCCCTATCCCTTAGCCTTACACCGTGACATTGCAGCTTCACGACACGCTCGCGCGCTCGGTGCGCGAGTTCACGCCGCTGCGTCCGGGAGAGGTATCGGTGTACCTGTGCGGCGCCACGGTCCAGGCGCCCCCGCACATCGGCCACCTGAGGTCCGGCGTGGTCTTCGACGTCCTGATCCGCTGGCTGGAGGCCAGCGGTTACCGGGTGACCTTCTGCCGGAACGTGACCGACGTCGAGGACAAGATCCTGCGCAAGGCCGAAGCCGAGGGCGTTCCGTCCTGGATCATCGCCGAGCGGAACCAGCGCGCGTTCACCTGGGCCTACGACGTGGTCGGCTGCCGCCCGCCGGACATCGAGCCGCGCGCCACCGGGCACATCCCGGAGATGATCGTGCTGATCCGCCGGCTGATCGAGGGCGGGCACGCCTACGCCGCCTCCGGCGACGTGTACTTCGACGTGCTGTCCTACCCCGAGTACGGCGCGCTCTCCGGCCAGCGGCTGGACCAGATGCGGGCCGCCGAGGACGTCGACGAGGGCGCCAAGCGTGACTCGCGCGACTTCACCCTGTGGAAGGGCGCCAAGCCCGGCGAGCCCTGCTGGGAGACCCCGTGGGGACCCGGCAGGCCGGGCTGGCACGTGGAATGCTCGGCCATGTCCACCAAGTACCTCGACCCGACGTTCGACATTCACTGCGGCGGGATGGACCTGATCTTCCCGCACCACGAGAACGAGATCGCCCAGTCCCGCTCCGCGGGCGACGGCTTCGCGCGCTACTGGATGCACAACGGGCTGCTCGGGGTGTCCGGGGAGAAGATGAGCAAGTCCCTGGGGAACTCGCTGCTCGTCACCGAGGTGCTGACCAGGGTCAGGCCCGCCGAGCTCCGGTACTACCTGGTCCAGGCGCACTACCGGTCGATGATGGAGTTCTCCGAGGACGCGCTGGACGAGGCGGTCGCCGCGTACCAGCGGATCGAGCGGTTCGTCATGCAGGCCACCGAGGTGCTCGGCGCCCCCGATACCGAGGTGCTCGGCGCCCCCGGCACCGGGGTCCACGGCGACGAAGAGCCCGAAGGGCTGCCGACCTCGTTCCGTTCGGCGATGGACGAGGATCTCGGCGTGCCTGCGGCGCTGGCCGCGGTGCACGCCTGCGTCAGGGACGGAAACCGGGCGCTGGCCGCCTCGGACAAGGCCGGCGCCCGTGCCAGCGTGCTGCGCGTGCGGGCGATGCTGGACGTGCTCGGTCTTGACCCGCTCGCGCCGAACTGGTCGGGTTCTGGCGCGGCTTCCGGGTCTGCCGACCGGCTGCGCCAGGTGGTCGGGGCGCTGGTGAAGCTGACCCTGCAGCAGCGGGAGGCGGCCCGGGCCCGCAAGGACTACGCGACCTCGGACTCGATCAGGGACGGCCTGGAAGACATCGGGGTCCTCGTCGAGGACACCCCGGAGGGCCCGCGCTGGGAGCTCAAGCGTTGACGCGGAGCCGGGAACTCGCGTTCGCGTCGGCTTGGCGCCGGCCAGACCAAGTCGGGCAAGCCGCGCCCGGGAACCGGCGGGCAGGGCAGGCGCAAGCTCGAGGGCAAGGGGCCGACCCCGCCCGCGGCCATGCGGCCCGGCCACCCGGCGGCGCGGCGGGCGGCCGGCACGGCTGGTGCCGCAGCCACGCCTGGACGCTCAGGGGCGCGGGGCTACCAGGGCGACGCCGGCTCCTCGCCGGCGGGGCGTTCGCGGCCGCGGGGCGCCGGGGAGGCGGCCGAGTTCGTGGCCGGGCGCAACCCGGTGGTGGAGTCGCTGCGGGCCGGGGTGCCCGCCGCGGTGCTGTACGTCGGGGCCCGCGTCCAGCATGACGAGCGGGTCGCCGAGGCCATCGCGCTGGCCGCCGGGCGCGGCATGCCGGTCCTGGAGGTCGGCCTTGCGGAGCTTGACCGGCTCACCGGCGGCGCCCTGCACCAGGGCCTGGCCCTGCGGGTGCGCGCGTACGACTACGCGCACCCCGACGACCTGCTCGCCCGGGCCGCGGATGCGGCTCAGGTGCCGCTCATCGCCGCCCTGGACGGCGTGACCGACCCGCGTAACCTGGGCGCCGTGGTCCGCTCGGCGGCGGCGTTCGGCGCGCACGGGGTGGTGGTTCCCGCACGGCGCGGCGCGGGCGTGACGGCGGGCGCGTGGAAGGCGTCGGCGGGCGCGCTGGCCCGCGTGCCCGTGGCCAGGGCCGCCAACCTGGCGCGCGCCATGCAGTCGTACCGGCAGGCCGGGGTCTTCGTGGCGGGCCTGGACGCGGCCGGGGACACCGTGATCAGGGACCTCGAGCTGGCCACCGCGCCGCTGGTCCTGGTCATCGGGTCGGAGGGGCGCGGGCTGTCCAGGATCGTCGCCCAGGCCTGCGACGTCCTGGTCAGGATCCCCATCGCGGCGCGCACCGAGTCGCTGAACGCGGGCGTCGCCGCGGGCATCGCGCTGTACGAGGTGGCCACGGTCCGGTCCCGGCGACCATGACACCGCCCGGCGGTGCCCCCTGGCGGCGGTAGCCCCTATCCGCCGAACCGGGTGTCGATGGCGGCGAGGTTGCGCTCGACGACGGCGAGGGCGGCGGCGCGCGCGCTCACCTGGTCCTGCCGGGCGTCGGTCAGCATCTCGGTGACGATCCTGCGCATCGAGTCGCGGACTTTCCGCTCGGCCTGCCCGGCGTCCGCGCCGATGTCCCCGAACAGCGTCCACCACCACCATGCGTTGGTCGCCGAGTTGGCGACGAAGTCGGGGATCACCTGGACGCCGCGGGCGAGCAGCTCGCCTTCGGCGCCGGGCAGCGTGGGCATGTTGGCCGCCTCGACCACGAAGCGGGCCGTGACCCGGGCCGCCTCGCGCGAGTCGATGCAGTAGGAGACCGCGGCCGGGACGAGGACCTCGCAGTCGATGTCCAGCCAGGCGCGGCCGTCAGCCTCGGCGTCCCCGCGCCGGAGCTGACTGCGGTCGATGCCGCCGAGGGGGTCGCGGGTGAGCAGCAGGCGTTCGACGTCGAGCCCGGCGGGGTTCACCACGACACCGTGCGCATCGGCCAGCCCGGTGACGCGCACCCCGGCCCGGGCCAGGTAGCGCGCGGTGGCGCCGCCCATCGAACCGAAGCCTTGCACGACGGCCCTGGCCGACCGGTACGGCAGCCCGGCGTGGTCCAGGGCGGTCAGGGCGGACTCGGCCACGCCGAGCCCGCCCACCAGTTCGGGCAGGCTCACTCCGTCCACGTCGATGGCGAACGCCGCGGCCAGCCGCGCGCGGGCCTCGGCCGCGTCGTCGAGTAGCGGGTAGATGGCCTGGATGGAGCTGTTCAGGCCGAGCTGCGCGACGACCTCGTCCAGGGTGTCCTGGCGCAGGCCGAGATCTTCGCCGGTCGTCCAGTGCCGCTCGAGCAGGAAGCGCACGCCGTCAAGGAAACGGGTCAGCATCGGGCGGGCCTGCGGGTCGTGCGGGCTGCAGTCGATGCCGCCCTTCGCGCCGCCCAGCGGGATGTACCGGTTACCTGGGTCGTAGTGCAGCGCCTCCTTGCGCGTCATGCCCGCCGCGAGACCGCGGACTTCATCCAGGGTGCAGCCGTCGCGCATCCGCAGCCCGCCGCTGGCCACCCCGCGCACGAGGCGGTCGATGACGGCGAAGCCCTGCCGGCCGCTGACCGGGTCGGTCCAGGTCACCTCCAGGTAGGGGGCGGCGCCCGCCTGGCCGGCGGCGCCGGGTGAGGAAGGCCGGGCCACGGTCATGACCGGCGTGGCGGTTCGAAGCGAAGTCATTACTGAACAATAACACAGTAAGCGGTGCGTTGTCTCACGTAGCTTCTTCGTCGGTTAACTCGTATGATCTAGCGATCCTGAATTAATAACTGTACTATAAGTCAGTAATGAGCTGAGTGAGGCGGAAGGGCTGGGAGCATGACTGTCCGCAGGAGCGGGTCACCCCTGACCACGACCGGCCCGGGCCGGGCGGACGGCGGCGCGGGCCTGGCCGTGTTCCGCGTCCCGGCGTCGGTGGCCGTGGTGGGCGCGTCGGCCAACCCCGCCAAGTGGGGATACTGGCTGGCCCGCGGCGCGCTGGCCGGTCGGGACCAGCGCGCCGTCTACCTGGTCAACCGCCGGGGCGGGGAGATCTTGGGCGCTCCGGCGGCGCCCGCGCTCAGCGACCTCGCGGACGTGCCAGAACTCGTCGCGTTCTGCGTGCCGCCGGGACAGGTCCGGGCGGTGGTGGACGAGGCGCTCGCGCTCGGGGTGCGCGGGCTGCTCGGCATCACCGCGGGCGTACCGGGGGCAGGCGAACTCGCCGCGCGGGTCAGCGCCGGAAGGGCGCGGCTGATCGGCCCGGCCAGCCTCGGGCTGTTCGACGCGGCGACGGGCCTGCATCTGGCCTGGGGCAGCTTCGCGCCGGGCGCGCTGGCGATCGTGTCGCAGAGCGGGCAGGTGGGCAGCGAGATCGCCCTGCTCGCGGAGCGAGCCGGCCTCGGCGTCTCCCGCTTCGTGTCGGTGGGCAGCCAGCTCGACGTGACCGCCGCGGAACTGCTCTTCGATCTCGCCGGGCACGAGCGGACTCGCGCGGTCGCCGTCTACCTGGAAAGCTTCACGGACGGGCGGCAGATCCTCGACGCGGCCCGGGCGCTGCGCGCGGCAGGGAAGCCGGTCGTCCTGCTTACGGCCGGCGGCAGCGAGGCCGGCCAGCGGGCCGCCCGCTCGCACACCGGCGCGCTGACCTCACCGCTGGAACTGGTGGACGCGGCGTGCCGGGCCGCCGGGGTGCTGCGCGCCCAGACCCCGGCGGAGCTGGTCCACGTGATGGCCTACCTGCTCACGGCCAAGCCGCCAGGCCCGCGGGTCGCGATCGTCAGCGACAGCGGCGGGCAGGGCGCGCTCGCGGCCGACTGTGCGAGCCGTCGCGGGCTGGCCGTGCCCGAGCTGACCGCGGCCGCGCAGGCCCTGGCCGTGCGGCTGCCCCGCGGTGCCGCGACGGCCAACCCGGTGGACCTGGCCGGCGCGGGCGAGCACGATCTGGGCAGCTACCGCGACGTGGCGGCGGCGCTGCTCGCGTCCGGTGAAGTCGACAGCGTCCTGATGTCCGGCTACTTCGGCAGGTACGGACAGGACATCCCGGCGCTGGCCGGGCCGGAGCGGGACGTCGCGGATCAGCTCGGCGCCCTGGTGCGCCAGACGGGCCGGCCGCTGGTCGTGCACTCCATGGGAGCCGAGACCACGACGGCCGCGGTCCTGCGGGACGCGGGCATCCCGGTCTACGACACCGTCGAGGCCGCGGCCGGCGCGCTATCCGGTGCGGTGGCGCTGTCGGCCCGGCCTGGCCGGCCTGACCGGGCGAGCCGTCCGGCCCGGCCGCTGACGGCCGGCGTACCCGCCGGCCCGCTCGCGCAGGCCGGATACTGGGCGGCGCGGACGCTGCTGCGCCAGGCCGGGGTGGCATTCCCGCCGGCCCGGCTGGTCGGCGGCCCGCGGGAGGCGGCCGCGGCGGCGGCCCGGCTGACCGCGCCGTACGTGCTCAAGGCGGCCTGGCTGGAGCACAAGAGCGAACAAGGCGGGGTCATAGCCGGGCTCACCGACGCCGCGGCGGTCGCCCGGGCGTTCGACCGGATGCGCCAGCGGCTCGGCGACGGACCCTACGTGCTCGAGGAGCAGGACGTCCGCCGCGACGTGGTTGAGATGATCATCGGCGCGCGCCGCGAGACCGGCCTGGGGCCGATGGTCACGGTGGGGGTCGGCGGCACCGAGGCCGAACTGTACCGCGATGCCGTCACCGAATGCGCGCCGGTCGATCTCGGCCAGGCGCTGGCGATGCTCACCGGGCTCCGCTGCGCGCCGCTGCTCGCCGGGTGGCGTGGGCGTCCCCCGGCCGACGTGCGGTCGCTGGCGCGGGCGGTCGTGGCGATATCGGAACTGGCCACCCGGTTGCCGGAAAACGCGGCCGAGGTGGAGGTCAACCCGATCCGGGTCGGCGCCGACGGCGCGATCGCCGTCGACGCGCTCCTGGTGCTGGCCGGCGGAGCCGGCCGTGAGCGCGACGCTGACCGGCGGCGAAGCGCTCGTCGCGGCCCTGCAGGCGCACGGCGCAGACACCGTGTTCGGCATTCCCGGCACGCACAACCTGCCGATCTACGCCGCGCTGGCGCGCTACGGCATCCGGCACGTCTCGCCGAGGCACGAGCAGGGCGCCGGCTTCGCGGCCGACGGCTGGGCCCGCGCCAGCGGCCGGCCGGGAGTGTGCATCACCACCACCGGGCCCGCGGTGCTGAACGCGGCGACCGCCGCGGCCCAGGCCTACTCCGACTCCGTCCCGATGCTGCTGATCTCGCCCGGGCCGTCGCTGCACCATCCCGGCCGCGGCCACGGTTACCTGCACGAGGTGAAGGACCAGCACGCCGCGCTCGGCGCCGTGGTCGCCTACAGCCACCGGGTCACCAGCGTGGCGGAGATCCCGCTGGCCGTGGCCCAGGCCTACGCCGCGATGGCCACCGGACGCCCCCGGCCGGTGCACCTGGAGCTCCCGCTTGACCTGCTCGGCGAGCGCGCGCCCGCCGAGATCATCGGCCCGATCCAGGTCCCGCCCGCCGCGCCGGGGATCGCGCAGGTGGCGGCGGCGGCATCCGCGCTGGCCGCGGCGCGGCGGCCGGTGATCATCGCCGGGGGCGGCGCCAGCGCGGCATCCCCCGAGCTGCGCGAGCTCGCCGAACTGGCCGGCGCCCCGGTCGTCACCACCGCGAACGGGAAGGGCTGCCTGCGCGATGACCACCCTCTCGCGGTCGGCGCGGGGCTGCACCACCCGGCCGTGCACCGGCTCGTCTCCGGCAGCGACGTCGTGCTCGCGGTCGGCACCGAGCTTGCCCCGTCCGACCTGTGGACCGGCCCGCTGGACATCCGCGGCACCCTGGTCCGGGTGGACATCGACGCGGCGTCCGCGACCACCAACGCGGTGCCCGACGTCGCGATCGTCGCCGACGCGGCGCTGGCCCTGCGCGCCATCATCGCCCGGCTGCCCGCCGCCGGCGGCAGGGCCTGCGCCGCGGCGCGCGCGGCGCAGGCCAGGAAGGACCTCCAGGCCGACGCGCGCGCCGAAGGCGCCGCGTACCTCGGCCTGGTCGGCGCGCTCGCCCAAGCGCTCGGTACCGACGGGATCCTGGCCGGTGACAGCACCATGGCCTGCTACTACGGCGTCCTGTCCAACCTGCCCGCCTACCACCCGCGGTCGCTGCTATACCCGACCGGGCTGGGCACCCTCGGCTACGGCCTGCCCGCCGCGATCGGGGCCAAGCTGGCCCGGCCGGACACGCCCGTGATCGCGCTGCACGGCGACGGCGGCATCATGTTCACGGTCCCCGAACTGATCAGCGCCGCCGGGCTGCGGCTGCCGCTGCCGGTCGTCGTCGTGGACAACGGCGGGTACGGCGAGATCCGGGCCGAGATGGCCGCCCGCGGCGATCCGGTCCACGCCGTCGACCTGCTTCAGCCGGACTTCGCCGAGCTGGCCCGGTCGCTCGGCTGTCACGGCGCGCGGGCCGGCGGCCCGGCCGAGCTGGCCAGCGTGCTCGCCACGGCGCTCGCGGCGGACCGCCCCACGCTGATCCACCTCCCCGAGGACGCCGCCCGATGACCCGCACCCACGAAAGGACCACCATGAACGCGCTCACCGAGCCGTGGCCGCTCACCGACGAGCAGCGCGCTATCGTCGAGCTGTGCCGTGACTTCGCCAGGGACGAGATCCGCCCGCGCGCCCGCGAGGTCGACGAGGCCGACGTCGTCACGCCTGTCGACATCTGGAAGAAGGCGGCGCAGGTCGGCATCACCGACTTCATGCTGCCGGCCGAGGTCGGCGGGGGCGGCTACACCGACGTGTTCACCCAGTGCCTGGTCCAGGAGGAACTGTGCGTGGGCGACCCGGGCATCGGCAACCTGCTCTGCTCCAATGGCTTCTTCGCCGACCCCGTGCTCGCGCTCGGCACGCCCGAGCAGCACAAGCGCTGGCTCACCCCGCTGACCGGGCCCGACGCGCCGATGACCGCGCTGGCCACGACCGAGCCCGGCGCGGGTTCTGACGCCGCGTCGATCAGGACGACCGCCGCCCCGGCCGCCGGAGGATACCTCCTCAACGGGCAGAAGGCCTGGATCTCCAACGCCGGCGCCGCCAGGTTCTACGTCGTCTTCGCCAAGACCGATCCCGCCCAGCGGTCCAGCGGCGTGTCCGCGTTTCTCGTCGAGGCTGGCACCGCGGGACTGGAGGCCGGCGAGCCGATGCGCAAGATGGGCCAGCGCGCGATCGTCTGCCGCGAGCTGTTCTTCACCGACCTGTTCGTGCCCGAACAGGACCGGCTCGGCGCCGAGGGGCAGGGCTTCCACGGGCTGATGCGCACCTTCGACATCTCGCGCGCCATCCTCGGGGCGGCCGCGGTCGGCGCGGCCAGGGCCGCGTACGAGTACGCCCGCGACTACGCGCGCACCCGCGTCCAGTTCGGCAAGCCGATCATCGAGCACCAGGCCGTCGCGTTCCGGCTCGCCGACATGGCCAGCCGCATCGAGGCCGCCAGGCTGCTCGTCCTGCGCACCGCCCGCGCCATCGACGCCGGCGGGCAGGCGACCGGCCTGGCGGCGATGGCCAAGCTCACCGCGTCCGAGACCGCGATGTTCTGCACCTGGGCCGCGGTGCAGACCCTCGGCGGCTGGGGCTACTCCCGCGAATACCCGGTCGAGCAGTGGATGCGCGACGCCAAGCTCGAGGAGATCGAGGAAGGCACCTCCGACATCATGCGGATGGTCATCGCGCGGCACCTGCCCTGAGCCCATGCCCACGACCGGGACACCGGGCCCGCCTGCCGCAGCCCCGCCGGGCGGGCCGCTGGCTTATCCTCGTGGCGTGCCCCGCACCCGCAAGGATGCCGATCTGCGCCGGGAGGAGATCCTGCGCGCCACCGTGACGCAGATCGAGTCGGTCGGCATCGATGCCCTGCGGATGTCCGACGTGGCCCGCGCCCTGTCGGTCAGCCCGGCGCTCATCGTCTACCACTTCCAGACCAAGGAGACCCTGATCGCCGAGGCGTTCACCTGGGCCGCCCAGCAAGACCTTGATCGCCTGGAGAAGCTCGTCGCCGGCCTGCCGACCGCGCTCGACCGGCTCAGTACCGCCCTGGACTGGTACGCGCCGACCGGGCGGGCCAAGGGGTGGCGCCTGTGGATCGAGGGATGGGCGGCGGCGCTGCGCGAGCCGGAACTCCGCCAGGTGGGCCGCGAGGTCGACCTGCGCTGGAAGGAGTCGCTGATCGCGATCATCCAGGACGGGGTGGGAAGCGGCGAGTTCAGCACGGCCGATCCGCGCGGTGCGGCGTGGCGGATCACCGCCCTGCTTGACGGGCTCGCGGTGCAGGCCATCGTGCACCGCGGTATCCAGAACCGCGACCAGAGCGCCGCCTGGGCGCGCGAGTTCGTCGCGCGCGAACTGGCGCTCGACCCGGCCGCCCTCGTGCGCGGGTGACCGCACCGCCGCCGTTCAGTGGCCGTCGCGCGGGTAACGGCGCTGCCAGCTGCGCTCGCGGATGAGGATTCCGTCGCACCGCAGTTCCCGGCGGTAGCTGTAATGCAGCCAGCCCCGGTCTCCGGCCAGATCGAGGACCGAGCTGGCGCTCAGCAGCCGGCCGCGGCGTGGATCTCGGTGCGGGCCTCGCCGTGCGCCGTGGCGTCGGCGGGCCGCGCGTCATGCACCCAGTAGCGCAGGTACTCCTCGTCCACCACCCGGCCCCAGGCGAACTCGGTACCGGTGCTGCCCCGCCACCAGGTCGCGGTACCCTCGGCGCCGTCTTGCTGCCGGGTCCACCGGACCGGGAGCATCTCGCCCCAGTGCCGGACGCCGGGCACACGCTCCGGCGGGCCGGGCGCGGCGAGCAGCGGCGCAGGCCGGTCGGCCGCCGGGACCACCGGGAGCACTAGCCGGGTCCCGCCCGGCCCGAGCCGCACCGTGGCCGTGGCCGGGTGCGGCGTCGGCCAGATCATCGGCCACATCGCGTTGGACAGCGCGAGCCTTATCCGGTGGCCGCGCGCGAAGACCCACGAGGTGACGTGCAGCTCCAGCGGCAGTGCGGGCGGTGTGGCCGGAGCGGGCGGTGTAGCCGGGGCGGGCGGTGTGGCCGGGGCGGGCGGTGTCGCCGGGGCGGGCAGGGCCGGCCCGGCAGGCGGGACCGCGCGGCCGGGAAGCGAGCCGGCGTCGCGCAGCGGATCCGGCCGTCCCGCCCGGCCTCCGCCGGTCACCAGCGTGACCGCGCCGTCCGGTGCCACGTCGCATAGCCGGCCGAACCAGTGCAGCGGCTCGGCATCGGCGCTGCCGTGCAGTTCCACCAGCGGGAAGCCCAGGATCTCCACCTCCTCAGCCAGCGGCGGGCTGTCGAAGACCAGGCTGAACGCGTCCGCGCCCCGCTGGTCTGCGGTCAGCTCGCCCCACCAGTGGCCAGCCTCCGCCCCGGCCGACGGCACGTACCGCAGCGTGACCGAGCCCTCCGCCGGGGGATCGGCCGACAGGTTCCGCTCCGGGCCGCAGTGCCAGGCCCGGTACACCGTGCCTGCGGGGGGAAAGGCCGTCTCGGTCCGCCAGCGCCCGGGGATCTCCGCCAGGCCCTGGTCCGGCGGGTGCCAGTGCCGGACGTAGACCGTGACGGGCGGCTCGGACATGATCCCGTTCTCCGCGCCCTTCAGCCAGTGGTCCCACCACCGGACGGCTTCGGCGCGCCATTCGACGGACGGCCCGGGCACCGCGTTGTGCGGGTAGGTATGGTTCCACGGGCCGATCATGATCTTGACCGGGGCCGCTGCCGCCGCGAGCATCCTGGGCACCGAGTCCCGGTACCCGTCGTACCAGCCGCCGATCAGGAACGCCGGGATCGTGAGCCGGGCGTAATCCGGCCGCAGCGACGCGCGCCGCCAGTAGGGGCCGTCCTGCTGCCTGGCCAGCCACGTCATCAGCCACGGCTCGCTGTCGAACCTGCGGGCCAGGATCGCCTCGTCAACCGGGAAGTCCGGCGCGGGCGGCAGCGCGTTCAGGTGGTCGATCATCAGCGCGTACTCGTCGAGGTGCAGCAGCCCGTCGATGTAGTGCACGTCGTCGTGGAACAGGTCGTCGGAGGCGTCCACCGCGATGATCGCCTTCAGCGCCGGCGGCAGGCGCAGCGCGACCTGGATCGCGTTGAAGCCGCCCCATGAGATTCCCCACATCCCGACGGCACCTGTGCACCACGGCTGGGCCGCCAGCCAGGCGATCACGTCCTCGGCGTCACGCTGCTCGGTCTCGGTGTACTCGCCCTCGGGCAGGTCACCGCCGCTGCCGCCGGTCCCGCGGATGTCCACCCTGGCGCCGGCGTAGCCGTGCCTGGTCATATGGGCGTACAGCTCGTAGTCGCGGGCCAGCATCGCGTCGTCCTTGCGGTAGGGCAGGTACTCGAGCAGGGCCGGGACCGCCGGCCCGGTGGCGGGCAGGTACAGCGTCGCCGCTAGCTCGGTGCCGTCCCGCACCGGGATCCTGGCCTCCCTGACCGCCATGCGCTGAGCTTCCGTCATGAGGCCCCCCCTGCCGCGGGCTCCGCCGGGCCGGTCCCGATCGCGCCGCGGAGCAGTTCCACGAACTGGCGCACCCGCAGTTCCCGCATCGGCAGGGACTGGGTGGCCGAGCCGAACAGCCCGGGGTCAAGCTCCTCGGTGACGATCGCGTCCTGCACCCGGTCCATCAGCCAGTCGACCATGGACACGATCATCTTCACGTCAATGTCGGTGCGGATCTCACCGCGGTCGATGCCGAACTGCACGAACGCCCGCGTGCCGTACGGGTCCTCGCGCACGAGGAACTGGGTGATCTCCCGCCGCAGCTGCAGGCTGGAGCAGTAGTTGCCGAGCAGCGTGACCCGGTACGGCACCCAGTCCTCGTCGATCATGTGCGGGGTGTGCTCGATCCAGTAGGTGACGACCGCGAAGAAGCCCTGCCCGATGATCTCCGGCGGTGCCTCAAGGTAGCTGCTGAACGAGCGCGCGGCCGCCTGGTACGCGGCCAGGAACAGCCGTGCCTTGCTGCTGAAGTAGCCGAACACCGCCCCCTTGGCCACGCCGGCCTCCCGGGCGATCTCCTCGATGCGCACCCCGTCGTACCCGCGCTCGGCGAAGTGCCGCATCGCCACGCTGACGATCCGCTCCTGCCTGGCCGCCTGACGCGCGGGCGCGCGGACGGGCACGCGCCGACCCGGGGTTACAATGTGACCAGCAGTCATTTATCGTTCCGCTCCTAGTCTGTCTAGAAGATCCTTGACAGCAGCTAACTCATCTCATCATACTACCATCATCGCTTCTTAAATGACCGAAAGTCAAAAATTATGACCGTGACGCGAGGCACCAGGTACGACGTCGTTGTGGTGGGCGCCGGGCACAACGGCCTGACCGCGGGAGCGCTCCTGGCCCGGGCCGGGCTGGCCACGCTGGTGGTCGAGCGGCGTGAGGTCGTGGGCGGGTGCTGCGTCACCGAGCAGATCGCCCCGGGCTGCCGGGCCTCCACCACCTCCTACATCGCGTCCATGCTGCGGCCCGAGGTGATCAGGGAGCTGAACCTGGCCGCCCACGGGCTGCGCATGGTGCCGTGCGAGCCCGCGCTCCAGGTCGCCCTGGACGGCGGCGAGGTCGTGGCCGCGTGGAACGACCCCGGCCGGACCGCCGCTGAGATCGCCCGCTTCTGCCCGGCCGACGCCCGGGCGTACCTGGCCGCGGACGCCGAGCTGCGCGGCCTGGCCGCCCGGCTGCAGCCGCTGTTCATGGAACTTCCCCCCGACACCCGGGCCACCGGCCTGCGCGGCTACCGTGAGCTGCTGCGCCTGGCCCGGGGGCTGCGCGGAGTGCGCGGCCGCGAGCTTGAGGGCCTGACCGTCCTGCTGACCGGCAGCCTGGGCCAGTTCATCGAGTCCCGCTTCGAGTCCAGGCAGGCCAAGGCGCTGCTGCTGGCCAACAACCTGTACGGCAAGCACGGCGGCCCGTACCAGCCGGGCACCCTCGTCGGCCTGGCCTTCCACCTGCTGTCCGGCGGTGAGCACGCAGAGCAGGGGTTCGCCGGACACGTGCTGGGCGGCATGGGCGCGATCAGCGACGCGATCGCCTCGGCGGGCCGCGCCGCCGGGCTGCATATCGCCACCGGCGCGCAGGTCGCGCGGATCCTGGTCCAGGGCGGCCGGGCGGCCGGGGTCGCGCTGGAGGACGGCACCGAGGTCGCGGCCGGAACGGTACTGTCCGGCGCCGACCCGAAGCGGACCTTCCTGCACCTGGTCGACAAGGCGGAGCTTCCTGACGACTTCCGCGCCGCGGTCGGCGGGATCAGGATGGACGGGCCGTGCGGCAAGGTCAACCTGGTGCTGGACGCCGAGCCGGAGGTGCGCGGCATGCCGGCCGACGCCGGCCGGGCCGGCGCGCGCTGTTCACCCTGCCGCCCGATCTCGCGGTCGCGGACGCCTGCTACGACCGGGCCAAGCGAGGCGAGCTGGCCGACGCGGACCAGCTGTTCATCGACTGCGTGGTCGCCTCCGCCGTGGACGGCTCGCTGGCCCCGCCCGGGCGCCACATCATGACCTGCTTCGTCCAGTACCTGCCCTACCGGCTGGCCGAGGGGACGTGGGACGGCCTGCGGGACGAGCTGGGCGACCGGGTCCTGGCCAGGATCGGCCAGTTCGCGCCCAACGTCCCCGCGGCGGTGGTAGCCAGGCACGTGCTGACCCCGCTGGACCTGGAGCGCGAGTACGGCCTCACCGAGGGCAACATCTTCCACGGTGACATCGCCCCGGACCAGCTGTTTCACATGCGACCGGTGCCCGGGTGGGCCCGGTACGCGACGCCGGTCCCCGGGCTCTACCTGTGCGGCGCCGGCGCTCACCCCGGCGGCGGCGTCACCGGGGCCCCCGGCTATAACGCGGCCCGCCGGGTCCTCGCCGACCTGCGCGGCCCGCGGGCGGCCGGGGCGGCCGGAGCAGGCGATGAGCGCGGACGTCATCATCGTCGGGGCCGGCGTGATCGGCTCAGCCATCGCGTTCCAGCTGAGCCTGGCCGACGTCGGCGAGGTGCTGGTGCTCGACCGTGCGACCGCGGGCGCCGGGATGAGCTGCCGGTCGTCCGCGCTGATCCGGATGCACTACACCTTCGCGCCCGAGGTCGAGCTGGCGGTGCGCAGCGACGCGATGTTCGAGGCCTGGCCGGATCTCGTCGGCCGTCCCAGGTGCATCCGCCGGACCGGGTTCGTCCGGATCGTCTCGCCCGGCGAAGAGCAGGCGCTGCGGGCCAACGTGGCCATGCAGCGCGCGCTGGGCGCGCGGGCCGAGGTGATCGACGCCGCCAGGCTCAAGGAAGTGGCACCGGGGCTGCGGGCCGACGACATTGGGTGCGCCGCCTGGGAGCCGGGCGGCGGTTACGGGGACGGTGCGGTGGTGGCCGGCGACCTGCTGGCCGCCGCGCGGGCGGCGGGGGTGCGGTACCGCCCGAACACGCCGGTCCGGTCGCTGCTCACCGACGACGGCCGGGTGACCGGCGTCGAAACCGGCGAGCGCGGCGCAGGCGGCGGGCCCAGCGGCCGGGAGTACGCAGGAACGGTGGTCCTCGCGGCCGGGGTGTGGTCCCCGCCGCTGCTGCGGACCGCCGGCGTCACCCTGCCGATCGAAACCGAGCTGCACCGGGTCGCCGTGCTCGCCCACCCCGCGGGCCAGGGCGCCCCGGTCGCTGGCATCGACTCCACCACTGCGAGCTACTTCCGGCCGGAGGCTGGCGGCGCGATGACGCTCGTCGGCTCGTTCGCCGGCCCGCGCGGCGCGGACCCCGACATCGCCGTCACCGCCAGCCAGGAGGATCTGGTGCCGCTGTTGCAGGCGGCCGTCGGCCGGGTTCCCTCGCTCGCGGACGCCGGCCTGGCCGGCGGGGTCACCGGCGTGTACGACATGACCCCCGACGCCCGGCCGCTGCTCGGACGCCTGCCCGGCGTGGACGGGCTGATCGTCGCGGCGGGCTTCTCCGGCATGGGCTTCAAGATCGCGCCCGCGGTCGGCGAGAGCCTGGCCGGGCTGATCGCCGGCCCGCCGCCGGGCAGCGTCGACCTCGCCCCGTTCCGGCCCGCCCGGTTCGCCGAGGGCAGGCCGATCCAGGCACTGAACCCCTATTCCGACGACTGACCAGAGCCCGGCCGGCGAGTGGAGCCGGGCGACAGGAGGCAGCGGTGAGCACGCGCAGAGCCGACGCCGCGCACGCGCCCGGCGCGGCGGGACCAGGAGAGGACACCGCCCCGGCGCGCCCGGGGCGCCGCGCTGGCGGGGCCGGGCCCGCGGAGATCCCGCTCGAGCACAGCCTGCCCGCGGCCAGCTATACCTCGGCGGCCGAGTTCGCCAGGGAGCGGGAAGCGGTCCTGTTCGCTGACTGGTTCTGCGTCGGCCGGGAGGAGTCCCTGACCGGGCCGGGGGATTACCTGACCGCCGACGTCGCGGGCGAGAGCATCCTCGTGGTGCGCGGCAAGGACGGGCCGGGCGGCTCCCTGGCCGGCTTTACAACCTGTGCCGGCACCGCGGATCCCGGCTGGTCCCGGTGGCCGGGGCCCAGCCAGCGGCGAACCCGGAGCGCAGCGGCTGCGCCGACGGCTCGTTCCGCTGTCCCTACCACAGCTGGACCTACGGCCTGGACGGAGCGCTGCGCTCCGCGCCGTTCCTGCCTGACCTGCGGCGCTACCGGGACCGGCTGGGGCTGCACCCGGTCGCCGTCACCACCTGGGGCGGATTCGTCTTCGCCAGGCTCGACCCGGGCGGTGACCGGCCGCCGCCGCTGGCCGGCCAGCTGAACGGGGCCGACGCCCGGCTGGCCGCCTACCCGCTCGCGGAGCTGCGGTCCGCCCGCAGGCTCGTCTACCGGGTCGCGGCCAACTGGAAGGTCATCTGCGAGAACTACAACGAGTGCTACCACTGCGGCCCGGTCCACCCCGAACTGTGCGAGCTGATACCGGCGTTCCGGCGCGGCGGCAGCGACCTTGACTGGGACGCGGGGATCGCGCACCGCGAGGGCACCTACACGTTCACGCTGACCGGCACGACCAGGCGCGCTCCCTTCCCCGGGCTAGCCGAGTCGGACGTGGCGCGGCACCGCGGCGAGCTCATCCTGCCCAACCTCATGCTCAGCCTGTCGGCGGACCACGTCGCCGCGTTCACGCTGTGGCCGCACGATGCCGGGCACACCACCGTGCTGTGCGACTTCTTGTTCCACCCGGCTGAGATCGCGCGCGATGACTTCGATCCCCGCGATGCCGTCGAGTTCTGGGACCTGGTGAACCGGCAGGACTGGTCGGTCTGCGAGCAGGTCCAGGACGGCATGGGCTCGCGCATGTTCACGTCCGGCTACCTGGCCCCCATGGAGCAGCCGAGCGCCGACGTCGGCCGCCACGTCACCCGGCGGCTCGGCGTCCCCGTCTCCCACCCTGACTAACCCGATCGCGAGGAGATGACACGACATGTCACCGTCAGATGGATTCCCGCCGAGACGCCGGGTCCCGCCCGGCCTCGCCGGCCAGGCGGGCCAGGCCTGGGGGGCAGGCTGGACCGACCGGCGCGGCTTCCTGCGGCTGACCGGCGCGGCCGGGCTGCTCAGCGCCGCCGGAGCCGTCGGCGTCTTGTCCGGCTGCGCATCGGCCACCCAGTCCGCCAGCCAGACCGCCCCGGGCGGCGGCGTCCGCATCCCTGAGTACGTGCCCGGGCCGCAGCCGGTCTCCGGGGGGCGTCACGGCGGGACGGTGTCCGTGGTGTGGACGGACCCGCCGAACTCGTTCGACCCGGCGGTCGGCTACAACCTGACCGCCTGGGACGCCATCACCGAGCTTGTCTACTTCGGCGGCCTGATGGCCTACGACAAGCAGCTCGGCGGCCCGGTCCCGAACATCGCCGCGGCGCCGCCCGTGCTGTCCGCGGACAACAAGACGCTGACCTTCACCATCCGGCCGGGAGTTAAGTTCCACAACGGCCGTGACATCATCGCCAGCGACTTCATCTACTCCTGGGAGCGGATGCTGACCCCGGCGCTGGCCTCCTGGGCCACCAGCTACCTGGCCTCGGTCGTCGGCGCGAACGCCATGATCGCCGGGAAGGCCAAGCACCTGGAGGGGGTCGAGGCGCCCGACGATCAGACCCTGGTGATGCACCTGACCGCGCCGGATTTCACGATCTTGAACGCGCTCGCGCTGCCGATGACCGCCCCGGTGCCCAGGGAGGAAGTGGAGCGGCTCGGTGACACCAAGTTCGGCCAGACGCCGGTGGGTTACGGGCCGTTCCGCATCGTGTCCTACGACAGCGCCGCGCAGACCGCGGCGTTCGAGCGGTTCGACGACTACATGTACCCGGGTCTGCCCTACCTGGACGCGGTGACCTACCGCTGGGGCGTGGACTCGAACGTCCAGCTGCTGCAGCTGGAGAACGGCGCGGTCGATCTGCTCGGCGCCGGGATCCCGTCCTCGCAGGCCGCGCACGTGCTGGCCACGCCGACCCTGGCTGCGCTGACCCAGGAGCGGCCCTCGCCGGGCAACCTGTGGCTGACGATCTACATGGACAAGCCGCCGTTCAGCAACCCGCAGGTGCGCCAGGCGCTGAACTGGGCGGTGGACCGGGAGGCGATCGGCCGGGTGACCTACGGCACGTTCAGCCCCTGGGGGGCGCCGTTCCCGGCCCAGATCGCCGAGTTCACCCCGACCTTCACCCCGTACGGATACGACCCGGCCAAGGCGCGCCGGCTGCTGGCCGAGGCCGGCTACCCGCACGGCTTCTCCGCGGTGCTCACCGTGAGCGCCGACGACCCCTACCCGACCATCGCCCAGATCGTGCAGGCCCAGCTCGGCGCGGTCGGCGTGAACATCTCGCTGAACCAGGTCTCGAGCAATGCACTGCTCAGCCTGGAGGAGTCCGCGCAGACCGGCGCGACCCGCCTGCAACTGGACACCGATGACTGGTATGAGGTCCAGCCGACCCCGGCGGATGAGGTGGACGCCCTGTACGTCACCGGGGCGTCGTCCAACTACAACTCCTACTCCAACCCGCAGGTAGACGCCCTGGCCGCCCGGGCCAGGACGATGTTCGACGAGGCCGCGCGGAACAAGGTGTACGTCCAGATCCAGCAGATCATCGGCGAGGACGCCCCGTTCGTGTTCCTGGAGTCCGCGCTCTGGCTGGCCGGGGTCGGCAAGCGGATCCACAACTACCAGTACCGCGGTGAGACATACAGCTACTACGACCGGATGTGGGTGTAACGATGGCCGCGGTAGCCACCGCCCCGGCGCCCGGCACGGCCGCGATCGGGGCGCGTACCCGCCGGGCCGCCCGCTGGCCGGCCGCGCTGGTCGCGGGCAGCGCGCTGCTGCTGGCCTTCGCGGGGATCGCGATCGGGGCGCCCGCCTTCGGTAACCCGCTGCACCAGGATCTGGTCAACGGCCTGAGCCCGACCGGCCTGCCGCTCGGGCTCAGCTGGGCGCACCCGCTCGGCACCGACACGCTCGGGCGCAGCGAGCTGGCCCGGCTGGCCTTCGGCATCAGGACATCGGTGATCGTGGCGCTGGTCGCCAACGTGACCAGTATCGCGATCGGCGCCGCCGTCGGCCTGCTGGCCGGCTTCTTCGGCGGCCTGCTCGAGGCGGTCCTGATGCGGATCACCGACATCGGCCTGGCCCTGCCGTACACGCTGGCTGCGCTGGTCATCGCCGGGCTGATGCCTGCCGGGCTGACCCGGGTGATCGTGATCATCACCGCGCTGTTCTGGGCCTACCCGGCCCGGCTGGTCTACGGCGAGGTGCTGCGGCTGCGGCACCGTGGTTTCGTGGAGTCCGGCGAGGCGATGGGCGCGAGCGGGGTCGCGGTGGTGCGCAGGCACCTGGCCCCGCACATGTTCCCGCTGCTGGCCGCCTACTCCCCGCTGAACGCGGCGTCCGCGGTGGTGTTCGAGGCGACCTTGTCCTACCTGGGGGCGGGGATCAACCCGCCCACGCCCTCGCTCGGCAACATGATTTCGGACGGCCAGAACGCGATCAGCTACGCGCCGCACCTGCTGCTGGTGCCCGCCGTGGCGATCCTGCTGATCACGATGTCGTTCTTGCTGATCGGCGAGGGCCTGAAGGCGCGCAACCCCGACCTGGCGAGGGTGTCATGGCTCGGACGATGATCCGCCGCCTCGGCTACGGTCTGATCGCCGTCCTGGGCGTGGCCGTACTGTCCTTCCTGGCCGAGTTCGTCGTGCCGGGCGACCCGGCGCGAGCGCTCGCCCCGCGGGCGCAGAGCGCGGCCGTGCTGGAGAACATCAGGATCCAGCTGCACCTGAACCAGCCGCTCGTGGTCCAGTTCGCCGACTACTTTGCCAACCTGTTCCGCGGTGACCTCGGCGTCTCCTACGTGCAGCGGCAGAGCGTGGTCAGCCTGATCGCGCCGAGGCTGGTCACCACCGGCTGGCTGGCCCTGGCCGGGGTGGTGGCCGAGGTGCTCATCGGCGGGGCGCTCGGCCTGCTGGCCGCGCTCTACCCCAGGGTGCGGGCCGCGGTCAGCGCGGTGAACCTGACCTTGCTGGCGATGCCGCAGTTCGTGGTGGGCCTGCTCCTGCTGCTGGTCTTCGGGTTCCGGCTGCACCTGGCGCCGGTCACCGGCGGCGCCGGCCCGGCCGAGATCGTGCTGCCCGCGCTGACCCTGGGCCTGGTCGGGGCACCCTGGTACGCGCAGATCGTGGCCGACCAGATGTCCGACTCGCTGTCGTCGGCGTACGTGCGGACCGCGGTGGCCAAGGGGCTGACCAACGGCCATATCCTGCGCCACCATGTGCTGCGCAACGTGCTGTCCCCCGCGCTCACGATGATCGGCATGGATCTGGGCGCCTACCTGTCCGGCGTGGTGACGGTGGAGGTGGTGTTCGGCTGGCCCGGGATCGGGCTGCTCGCCGTCGAATCGCTGCAGAACCTGGACCGGCCGGTCGTGATGGGCACCGTGCTCGTCGGCGCGGTGGCGGTGGTGTTCTTCAACCTGCTCGCCGACCTGCTGCGGATGTACGTGGACCCGCGAACCAGGCAGGATCCGGCATGACCGCCGGACAGGCCGGGTCGGCCTGCGCCGCGCTCGAGGTGGCTGACCTGCGGGTGCGTTACGGCGAGCTGTCCGCGGTGGACGGAGCCAGCCTCCGGGTGGCCCGCGGCCAGGCGGTCGCGCTGATCGGGGAGACCAGCAGCGGGAAGAGTTCCTTCGCGCTCGGCGTCGCCCGGCTGCTCGCCGGGTCAGCATCGGTGACCGGACGGGTCAGCATCGCCGGCTGCGATATCTCGTCGCTGAGCGGGCGGGAGTTCCGGTCCCGGCGCGCGGGCCTGCTCGGCTACATCGCGCAGGACGCGATGGCCGCGCTCAACCCGGTGCGCCCGGTGGGTACGCAGATCGGCGAGCTGTTCCGGGTGCACCGCGGGATGTCCCGGCGGCAGGCCGCGGAGCAGGCGGTGCATGAGCTGGCCAGGGTGCGGATCGACCGCCCGGAGTTGGTCGCCCGCCGGTACCCGCACCAGCTTTCCGGCGGGATGCGGCAGCGGGTGATGATCGCGATGGCGGTGGCGCTGTCGCCGCCGCTGCTCATCGCGGACGAGTCGACCACGGCGCTTGACGTGTCCACCCAGGCGGAGATCCTCGCCCTGCTCGGCATCCTCAAGGCGGAGACCGGCGCGGGGATCCTGTGGATCACCCACGACATGGGCGTGGTGGCCGAGCTGGCCGACTGGGTCGTGGTCATGTACGCGGGCCGGATCGTGGAGCAGGGCCCGGTGCACGCCGTCTTCGACGATCCCGGTCATCCCTATACCGCGGGCCTGCTGCGGACCCGGCGCGACCTGCGGACCGGCCGTCCGGGCGCGCCGCTGTTCCAGATCGAGGGAGCACCTCCGGCGCTGTCGGCCTACCGGGCCGGATGCGCGTTCGCGCCCAGGTGCCCGCGCTCGTCCGCGGTCTGCGCGGAACAGGCGCCGGCGCCCGGGCCCACAACGGACGGGCGGCTCGCCGCCTGCCACCATCCCGTTCCGCCGGGCCACGGAAGCCGGGCCGTCGACCCGGTGGGCGAGGAGGTACGGCCATGATCCGACGGCAAGCCATCAGGGTCACCTCTGGCGCCAGCGCGTCAGCCACCGATTTGCTCCCCGGCCTCCTGCAGGCCTCGGACGGCACGCCGGCGCAGGGCCGCGTCGTGGTGGGTTTCGAATCGGTGAGCAGGTACTACCGGGGGCTGGCCGCGCTCAACGCGGTCAGCCTGTCCCTGACCAGGGGCTCGACGCTCGGCCTGGTCGGCGAGTCCGGGTCGGGGAAGACGACCTGCGTCAGGCTGGCGCTCGGGCTGGAGCGCCCGTCCGCGGGACGGCTCACCTTCGACGGCGCGGCCTACCCGCGGGAGCCGCGCAAGCTCAGGCGGGTGCGCAGGCAGATCGGGTTCGTGCTGCAGGATCCCTACGACTCCCTGGACCCGAGGATGCGGCTGCGGGACATCGTGTCCGAGCCGCTGCGGATCCACCGGCTGCACGACCGCGATACCGACCGGCGGGTCAGCGAGCTTCTGGCCGCGGTCGGGCTGCCGGACGCGCCGCTGGACAGCTACCCGGCCAGGTACTCGGGCGGCGGCCGGCAGCGGATCGCGATCGCCCGGGCGCTGATCTGCGACCCGGCCGTGCTGATCTGCGATGAGCCGACTTCCAGCCTGGACGTATCGGTTCAGGCGCAGATCGTCAACCTGCTGCTCGAGGCCAAGCGCAGCCGTGACCTGTCGATGCTGTTCGTCAGCCACGACCTGGACCTGATCGGGCGGGTCGCGGACAGCCTCGCCGTCATGTACCGCGGCCGGGTGGTGGAGACCGGGCCCGCCGAGCTGGTGCGCCAGCCGGCCGCGCCACCCGTACACCCGATCGCTGCACAACGCCGTCCCCGCCGATCACCCGGCGCGGCGGCGGCTGGTGGCAGCAGGCGGCCCGGGATCCGCCGGTGCAGCCCCGGCCAGTCAGCCGACCGGGGCCGACAGCTGCGTGTTCGCCAGCCGGTGCCCGCGCGCCCAGGATCGCTGCCACGCTGAGCGCCCCCCGCTGGTGATAGAGGCAGACGGCAGGTCCCACGCCTGCTTCTTCCCGCTGACAGGCGATCCAGGAGCCGGATCGTAAGCTCGCGACGCGACGCAGGCGGCCGCTACCGCCTGGATTCGGCTACCATGACGCTGCCCGGCCGGTGTAGCTCAGTAGGCAGAGCAGCCGTCTTGTAAACGGCAGGCCAGCGGTTCGAACCCGCTCACCGGCTCCCAGTTCAGAGAGGATTAGCACCCTCTCTCCGCAAGGTTCGTGGACCGGATCGTGGACCGAATGACACTGATTCGGGCCATCCTGCTGCTATGCCGAGAGTTGCCAAGGGTCACGTAGAGCAATTGCCGAGCGGATCGTGCCGCGCCAGGGTGTACGCCGGGGTCGATCCGATCACCCAGCGGGAGATCCGCCTCAAGGCCACCGCCAAGACCGAGCAGCAGGCGTACATCGAGCTGGGCAGGCTGCTCAAGGAGGCATTCGAAGGCCGCACGCCCGAGTCCGACGCAACCGTGGCCAAGCTCCTTGACGAGTACGCGGCAGTCGCACCGTGGGATGTGTCCACGCGGCAGACCAACGAGGGATTCATTCGCCGCACCATCAAGCCCGCCCTGGGGCACCTCAAGGTACGGAAGGTCCGCGGCCCTATCCTCGACCAGCTGTACTCGCGGCTGAAGCGCTGCGGCAACCTCTCCTGCACCGGCAGGCCGTTCACCGAGCACCGCAACGTCCCGGCCCTGACGATCAACCCGCGCGACACCCGCCCGGCCTGCAGCAGGTCACCGAGACGCTGACCGAGGACATCCGGGCCGGGATTCTCGTCCCGGGCGACGAGCTGCCGTCGATCACCGAGCTGAGCGCCCAGCAGGGCATCGGCACCGGCGTCATCCGGCACGCCCTGGAGGCGCTCACCGCCGACGGCCTGATCGTCAGCCGCCGCGGCCAGAGCCCGATCGTGGCCGGGACCGCCGCTCCCGTGCCACCCGGCACGCGGAAGCGGCCCGGACCTGGCCACGACTGCCGCCGCGCCGGGTGCGCGCCCCACGTCCGCCGCCCGATGAAGGCCAGCACGATCCGCGGCATCCACAGCATCCTGTCCGGCGCGTTCGCCGCCGGACAGCGGTGGGAATGGACCGACCGCAACCCCGCCGAGTCGGCCAAGCCTCCGACCACCATCCGCCAGTCCATCCCAGCCACCTCACCGGACGACGTTGCCAAGGTGATCGCCGAGGCCCGCACGCACAGTACCGCCCTCGGCCTGTACCTATGGCTGGTAGTCGTCACCGGGGTGCGCCGCGGCGAACTGTGCGCCCTGGAGATCCGCGACGTCGATCTGGACCGGGTCCTGGTGCACATCGCGTTCAACTACGTGGTGCGCGGCGGGCAGCGCATCCGCAAGGACACCAAGACCCACCAGGATCGCTGGCTCGCCATCGACCAGGACACCTGCGCGCTGATCGCGAGCTACCTAGGCGAGATCCGGACCGAGCTCGCCACGGTCGGCGCCGAACTGGGCGATGACGCGTTCCTGTTCTCCAACGACCCGGCCCATTCGCGTCCGTGGAACCCCGACTGGGCGACGCACAAGGTCGCGGAGGCCGCCGTCGTAGCCGGGGCGAAGCTCGACATCAAGGGCGGACGGCACTACACCGCCAGCCAGCTCCTCGCGGGCGGCTTCGACCTGCGCAACACCGCCGCGCGCCTGGGCCACAGCGGCGGCGGCGCGACCACCCTGCGGCACTACGCCGATCCGGTCCCCGAAGTCGACCGGCGAGCCGCCGCCTACCTCGCAAAGCTGACCGCCGGATCCGCGGCCCAGAGCAGCCGGTGATCTTGATGAACCTCCCAGCGAAGGGTTACTTGCGGACTACGGCGCATGGTGCCGGGCAGCCAGCGGTCGTAGAACTCCAGGGCCCGGGCCAGGTCGGCTCGATTGGCGCCGTAGGTCCGGTGCCACTCGGCGGCCAAGGTGGACAGTTCCCAGATGGCGTGGATGTGGCGGGGCCAGCAATCGGCCAGCTCGTAGCCGCCGTACTGCTGGCGGAGCACGGTATCGGCCCACCGCTGCAGGTCGGCTAGCCGCGCGTGTAAGGTGTCCCGGTCCAGGCCGATCCAGTACGGGGCGGCGGGCCCGCGGGGACCAGCGGCCTCCAGAGCGTTGGTGACGGTCTGGGCCAGGTCCTCGAACCGGGCGGCCAGGTTCACGTCGGCGTCGATCCCGGCCTGGTCGAGCCGGGCGTTGATCATGGCGACCTGGCCGCGCAGGGCGGCGACCTGCATGGCCAGGGCAGCCAGGCTCTCACCCAAAGCCTCGGGCGACGGTCCACCGGGCGGGGCCGCGGTCATGATGCCCGGCCGTCCAGCTCGGCGTACAGGTAGCTGTGCGCGGTCCCCGGCTGCAGCCCGGCCTGCGGGGCCAGCTCGGCGGCGACCCGGCTTGCGCTGCTACGGTCCCCATAGCCTGGGTGCGCCCGGTACAAGGCGAGCAGGACGGCCTTCTTGGTCGGGGGCGGACGGATCGCCTCCGGCGAGGGCGCCTGGGTGAGCGCGGGCAGCGGGGCGGCGTCCAGCACCATCCGGCGCAGCCCTCGGGCCGTCTCCGGCGCGGCCAGGACGAACCGCAGCAAGTACAGCAGCACCAGGCCCACGACCTTGGCCGCTGCCGCTGCGGCGCGGGCCACGGTCGTCCAAGCCGAGGGTTCCTTGTCGGCCTGGACGTGGCGGCGGATCACCGCCACCACCACGGCCAGCGCGACCGGGGCGACCGCGTACGCAGCGACCGACCGCGGGCTGGCCACGTCGGCCGCTGACACGTTCACGTCCTGGCTTTCTGCGAACGCGCCGATAATCCCGGAGTCGGCGATCTCGGCCGCGCACACCTTCGGCTCGCAGGATGGGCGTCTAGCATGAGGCTTATGACTGCGCTGCCCGTCGACCCGGAAGGCGAGGACTCACTCGATCCCGAGCGCATCCTCCGCGTGCTGCCCGAAGGCGAGCGAGCCACGTTCCTTATCCAGTACCAGCGCGCGGTCGATACGGCACGTGACCCAGCCGGCTGGAAGGACCTGCAGCGGTTCCTCCGGCTCTGGGCCCTCCGGGCGATCGCCGTGGCGCAGCCCGGCTACTACGAGGCCTGGGAAGCCGCACGGACCGGAACAGGCGGCGGCATGCTGCTCGAGGACGCGATCCGGCAGCATCGCGCTAGCCGGTGAACTACCGGCCCTGGCTGGAGGAGCAAGTGCTCCGCCAGATGGCCGGGCTGCCCAGCGACGCCTTTGACGCCCTGGCGCAGACGCTCGCACGCATCTGTGCCGACCCGTGCAACAGGCTGCACAGCAGGGCAATCCTGGACGAGAATCCCGCCCGGCGCATGGCCGAACTCGGCGACGACGCCGGATCCATTGAGTTCACGGTGGACGAGACCGAGGGCTTGGTCCATGTCTATACCCTGCTCTGGCTCGGCTGACGGCTGGCCTGAACTCCGAACTTGCAGGCGGTAATCCCAGGGAACGTCGTAGGTCGTCCTCCGAAGCTCCAGGCAGATCCTGGGATCAGCTGAGCAACAGCGCCACGGCCGCAGGCAGTACTGCTCAACCTCGTGATGGTGCGCCACGCTCGGCGCCGGGCCGCGCCACAATCCAAGCGGCCGTTCGCCAGGAGGACCGTCAATCGCTCAGCTGAGATGCCAAAACCCGTAGCTAGTCCTGTCCAGGCCGGTGATAGCTCATGAGCTGACGAGGGAGCAAATCCGCAAAACGTGCGGAGACCCCGCTTACCTTCGCGTCGTGATCGCAAGCAATCCTAGACAGGCATCAGCGACAGATGCTAGCGGTAAGCGTCGTGAGGGTGACCGACCGTTACCACGATCACGACGCTGTATCCGGGCCACGACGTGGCCTACCTCACTGCGGGCCAGCACGCCAGGGGATGCGTCGGTGCGATGTCCTACTACACCGCGTCCGGGGAGCCTTCAGGGGAGTGGGCCGGGAAGGGCGCAGCGGCGCTCGGGCTGACCGGCCAGGTTGACCCGGCCGTGATCGCCCGGCTGTACCAGCACAACATCGGGCCCGGCGGGGAACTCCTCGTCAAGCGGCGCCAGTCCCGGGCGGCTGACGAGCGCGAACAAGCCGCAGTGACGGCGTACCGGGCCGCGCATCCGTACGCCAGCGCGACCGAGCTGGCTGCCCGCGTTCGCCCCAGACAATGCGCGCCCGGATAGCGGCACAACCGCCAGCGTTAGCCCGGAGTTAGCGGTACCGGCCAAAGCCCGGCCGGGACTTGCGCCGGCCCCTGCATGAGTGGCATGTCGGTCAGGAGCCGGTTCGCCAGGCTGAGCGATGTGCAGCGCGGGACTATGTGACCTCGGCCGCCGGGCTGGGGCCGGGCGGCCGGGTGTCACCGGTTTCCGGGGTTTGCCGCGTGGCCGGGGGCGCAGGATGGTCTGGTGTGGCGGGGGCGGGGGTGAGCAGGCTGACCTGGTCGCCGGGGTGCAGGGTGATGGCGGGGTCGGCGTCGCTGCGGGTGTGGTCGTGTAGTACTGCGACTGGCGTGGTGCCGGGCGGCCAGGCGATGGTGCCCAGGCGGGCGCCGGCGGCGGGGGAGGCGGCGCTGACGGTGACCTCGATGACCTGGTAACCGTGCAGCGGGTCGGGCGGCTGGAGCGGCGTGGTTTCCCCGCCGCCGTGATCTGGGACGGCATCGAGTTCGGCCCTGATGGCTTCGTCGCGGGAGTCGCTGATCTGGCGGCCGATGGCGCGCAGCACGCTGGCGCCGGTGACCCAGCGCCCGGCAGCGGGCCGCGGTGGCCAGCGTCCACGCGCGTCCGGTGGTGTGGCCCCACCCCTCAAGCCGTTCTACGAGGCCTTCTGCCCGGTCCAGGTCGCCCAGGCCGATCACGGCCTCGGCGTGGTTGGCGTGGAAACGCCACGCCGCCGGCTCGGCCAAGCTGATGCGGTCGGCGAGATCGGCGGCGCTGGACGCGTTCCTCAACCCGGGAGGGCCTGCCTTCTCGCTCAAGGTCCATAGCCCTGTCACCGAGCTCAAGGTTCAGGCCTCGCCCCACCATGAAATCCGTGTACAGCTTGTGGACCATGGCCGCGCCGGTCAGCCTGTCTGTTCGGCGGGATGTCGTTGGCATGAGCCGCGCTCGGCGCTCGTCCGCGCCGGGGCTGGGGGGTAGCCCGCCTCTTGCGGATACGTGGGCGGCGGGCGCGTTGAATATGCCGCTCCGGCTGGGCGTTCTAGCATCCCGGTATGACTGCGGTGGGGGATCTGGACCGGGCCCGGATCGGTGAGCTGTACGCGCGGGAGCTGGCGCGGTTCCGGGAGGCCCGGCCGCGGTCGCTGGCCATGGTCGCCCGGGCGCGTGCGCATATGCCCAACGGGGTGCCGATGGCCTGGATGGCCTCCGACAACGACCAGCCGGTCTACATCGATCGTGGCCAGGGCGCGGGGTTCACCGACATCGACGGCTTCGGCTATGTCGATTTCAACGCCTCGGACATGGCGATGTTCTGCGGGCATGCGAACCCGGTGATCGTGGCCGCGGTCCAGGCGCAGCTCGCGCGGTCCACGCAGTTCCTGTTGCCTACGGTGGCGTCGGTGGAGGTGGCCGAGGAACTGGCCCGCCGTTACCCGGTTGGCCAGTGGCAGTTCACCTTGTCGGCCACTCAGGCCAACACCGAGGCCATCCGCCTGGCCCGGGCGGTCACCGGGCGCGAGGTGGTGGTGTTGTTCCAGGGCCACTACCACGGGCACTTCGAGGAGGGCCTGGTGGACCTGGTGGGTGGCCAGCCCGGCCCGGTGCAGCGTGGGTTGTCCAAGGGCGTCACCGGCCGGGTGCGGATCGCGCAGTTCAACGACCCTGGCACGCTGGCCGCGGCGCTCGATCCGGGCGACGTCGCCCTGGTGCTGACCGAGCCCGCCATGACCAACAGCATCCACCTGCTGCTGCCCGAACCCGGCTGGCACCAGGCGCTGCGCGACCTGACCCGCCAGCACGGCGCCCTGCTGGCCATCGATGAGACCCACACCCATGTCGTCGGGCCCGGCGGGGCGACCGCGATGTGGCGCCTGGACCCGGACATGGTCACGATCGGCAAGGCGGTCGCCGGCGGGCTGCCGATGGGCGCCTACGGGGTCACCGCCGAGCTGGGCGAGCACCTGGACGCAGCCCGCAACGTCGCCACCGGCGGCACCTTGTTCGGCAACCCGCTGTCGGCCGCAGCCGCCAGGGCCGCGCTGACCCAAGTGCTCGTCCCCGCCGCTTACCAGCACGCATCGGCCCTGGGCGGCGAGCTCGCTGACGGGATCGGGCGGGCCATCGGCGCGGCCGGGCTGCCGTGGACGGTGATCAGGTTCGGGCCCCGTTCCGGGCAGTGGTACGGGCCCATGCCGTGCACCGGTGTCGACGCGTACGCGCTCACCGACCACCAGCTCACCCGGCTTGTGCGGGTCTGGCTCGCTAACCGCGGCATCTGGGAAGCGCTCCCCGGCGCGGGCCCCACCGTCCCCGTCCCCGCCACCCGCGCCGACGTGAGCCGCTACGTCAACGCCTACAGCGAGCTGCTGGCCGAACTGCGCTAGCCCGGGGACAATGTGAGCGGGTATTCGCACGCTTGGGCGCGCCCCGTCGGGCTCCTGGCCTGCGGGTTGTCGCGTGATGGCCTGTGCATCAGTGGTGCTGATCAACGATGCTATGCGTTCGCCCCGGCGCGCCGCACCTGGGTCGGGCGCACGCCCCGCCGCGTGGTGCGCGGCGGGGCTCAGCGTCGTGGGCATTCACGGCATCGCCGATCGCGGTCAGGCGTCGATCTGGGTGGCGATCTCGAATCCCGTCTCCTCGGGGGGCGCAGTGAAGCCGCCCGCGATGCCCTGCTTCATGCGCGGCATCAGGGTCGAGTCACGGAAGCTTTCCCAGCTGGCCTTCGAGTCGTGTACGGCGAAGATGGTCCAGCCGTCCGCGGACGGCCCGGCGGCGTGGTAGGTCTGGCCGCCCGGTAGGCGGCGGCCGGGCCCAGGTTGGTGGCGACCTGCCCGGCGTACGGCTCGATGATCGCCAGGAGGCGCGCGGCGGCGTCGAGGTCCTCGAGCTCGATCGCCAGGGTGGCGTACCCGAGCATGGGTGTCAGCCACATGAGGTCCGGGGGGACGTTCCGGACGTCGGCCGCCGCCTCGCCAAGCAGGTCGCTGGCGACCTGCTCGGGCCCGCTGGCGATGGCGTGGGCGAGGTGATAGGTGAGCTTGACCGGGCCGGCCCCGATCGCCTGCGGGGCGATCGGAGGCAGCTCGGCGTGATGACCGGCGATGGTGGCCAGCACGGCCGCCTGCCCGGCGAAGACGGCGACGCTCTCGACGGCGCCCAGCGCGAGGCCGAGCGCCTCGGTCTCGCGCCCCAGCCGGCCGCCGAGAGCACCTCCACCACCTGGTCCCCGAGCGAGCTGACGCGGCTCCACAGGAGATTGCGCAGGTTCGCCGGGACCTCGTCGCCCGTCGCACCGTCGGTGAACTCGACCTCGGTCGCAGCGAGCGCCAGGTACCCTGACTCGGCCCAATGACGGACCAGCTGGGTGGCATACAGCGGGTTCCCGGCGGTCTGATCGCGCAGCCGGGCGGAAACCGCCGAGGCCCACTGAACGTCGTCGAGCAGAACCACGAGAGGGCTGATCGCGGCCAGTCGTGACAGCACATCGCTGACCGCCTCGAACAGCAGGTGCCGGTCGGTGGCTTCGTCGCTGACCGGAGCGCCGGAAAGTTCGATGCGGTCGGCCAGGCGTGGCGCGATGCGGACCAGGTGCCCTCCGCAGTGGCTGGCGTGTGCCCGCAGCACGTCCGCCTGGCGCGTGCTCGACCAGGTGCCCGATCAGCGAGCGGAATGGCTCCAGCGGCACGGCGGGCCCGTCCTGGCAACGCCCGTAGAGCATCAGCTGGACATTACTCATTTTCGGTTTCCTCCCTTGTTTCTCTTGTGCCGGACCGTACGCCTGTCCTTCGACCCCGGCGTGAGCACCGCTCGGCTCACCCAGCATCAGGATGCGTCCCGGTGCCAGCGCGCCCGTTAGGCTCCCGGTGCCGCGACCAGGTCAGCACACCCGCAATCGCCGGGTTTGCAGCTGAGGCAGAGTGGCTAGTGAACAAGCCGGTGAACTTCGGTTACCGACATCTCGGGCTCGGCCTTCTCGAGGACGACGAGACGGCATGTCTTCGGGCTGAAGCTGCGGCTCAGCGGCTTGGGTGGCGGTCCAGCTAGTCACGCATCGTCACCGATGAATTACAATGTGCTTTGTGGCTGAACAGGATCCATCCCGGAGGGCTGTCATCGCTGGGCTCGACGTGGGCGAGCCGGGGTGGCTCTACCACACACGATGGGCGGGCGATCGCGCCAGGACCGTCCTGCTGACCACGTATGCGTTCATGGGCGTGCTGCTGGTGGGGTACTTCGCGTTCCTTATCGTCCGGGGCCCCAGCGGGGATTCGCTGCTCGTCAGCGGTTGGGGGGCGGCCAGCTTTGAGCTGGCCGCCGGTGCCCTGTGCCTCGCCTGTGGGGTGGCCCGGCGGCCGGGGCGCGCAGTAGCGCTGACGCTTGGCGTCGCCATCACCTCGTGGGCGCTGGGCGACTTCGCGCTGACGGCGGAGTCGCTGGGAGGCGCCAACCCGCCGACCCCTTCCGTGGCGGATGCCTTCTACCTCGGGTTCTACCCGCTTGCCTACGTCGCTGTTGTGCTTTACATCCGCGGGGATGCCCAGCGGCTCACCACTCCGGACTGGCTGGACGGCGCGGTCGCGAGCGCGGGTACCGCCGCGGTGTGTGCGGCGTTCCTATTCGACCGAGTCCTCCGCCTGACGGGCGGTGATGCCGCCGCGACTGCGACCAACCTGGCCTACCCGATCGGGGACGTGCTGCTGCTCAGCCTGGTCATGGGCGGGTCGACAGTGATAACAGGCAGGCGGAAGGCACCGTGGCTGTTGATGGCCACGGGACTTGCCGTTAATGCCGTGGGTGACAGCGCCAACCTGTTCGGGAGGTCGTTCGGGGCATCCCTGATCGGTTTCGTTTCCAATGGGATCGCCTGGCCGGCGTCGTTGCTTCTGCTGTCGATTTCCGTCTGGCTGCGGTCGCAGCCAGACGGCCCGCAGGAGGATCAGAAGCCGACATCGTTCGTCATTCCGGGGGTCAGCGCAGCCTGCGCGCTGGCCGTTCTGTTCGTCGGGAACCTGCATGAAACGAGCCCGCTGGCGCTCGGCCTCGCGACCACCGCACTCCTGCTGGTCGGCATCCGGCTGACCGTGTCCGTGCGCGGGATGAGGCGGAGCATCGGGATGTCCGCCCGGCGTGAGGACGGGCTGAGGGAGACCCTCGGACACCTGGCGGACCGCTACGCGCTGCTCGCGCCGCTCAGGTCGGCGGCGGCCGTCTTGGGCGACGTGGGCGGCGAGCTGCGGGCGGCGGCCACGAGCGCGGCGGCCGCGACCAGAGAGCAATCGGCAGCGGTGACGCAGACCTCCGCCACGATCGAGCAACTCGCGGCCACCGCGGCCGCTATCACCGACAACGTCCACGCCGTCGCCAAGGCCGTCGAGCGCACCGGCGGCACCATGCGCGACATGCAGGAGCAGGTCGAGGTCATCGCGTCGCGGGCGCTGTCGCTCGGCCAACGGGCGCAAAGCATCGGCGAGATACTGGAGCTGATCAGCGACATCGCTGGGCAGACCAACCTGCTGGCACTGAACGCCGCCATCGAGGCGGCGCGGGCGGGCGAGGCCGGCCGGGGCTTCGCCGTGGTCGCCGCCGAGGTGCGGAAGCTCGCGGAGCGCTCGGTTCGGTCGACCGAGTCGATCAGGGAGATCATCTCCGGCGTCCGGGAGGAGACGAACGCCACGATCCTGGCGACCGAGCAGGGCATCGGGCAAGCCCGTGAGGTAGCCGAACTGATGGCGTCCACCGCGACCATGCTGGAGGAGTCCTTCCTCGCCGCCCAGCAGCAGAAGTCGGCGGCCGACCAGGTGGAGGGCGCCATCCGGCAGATCCGGCAGGCGGCCGGCCAGCTCGCGGCGGAGCAGGTGAAACGGGCCGCCGCAGCCGAGCGGCTGGAGGCGCTGGTCGAGGAGATCGGCAGCGCGCTACAGCATGCGCCAGCCATGGACGCTGGAGAGGCATCCCCGCCTGCAGCCGGGCGAGGGGCAACACCTGCGGAAGCCACGCGGGCGGCCTTCCGCGACGCCGCGTTTCGCAACAGCAGCCGCCGGGCACAGGGCGGCACTTTTATGCTCAAACGGCGAGAGCTTGAGGTGGCGATCGACGAAGCGATCAGGACCTCCGCGTTCACGCTCGTCTACCAGCCCATCGTGGCGCTTCGCAGTGATGAGTTGGTCGGCGTCGAGGCGCTGGTGCGGTGGCCGCACCCGCGCTGGGGGATGCTTAACCCCGGCCAGTTCATCCCGCTGGCCGAAGAGACCGGCCACATCGTCCCGCTCGGCTCGTGGGTCCTCCGCCAGGCGGTGACCGACATCGTCCGGCAGCAGCAGCGCCTCCCACGCCAGCCCCCGCTGTACCTGAGCGTGAACGTGTCCGCCCGCCAGTTCGCCGACCCCAGATTCGTCGCCGACGTACGGAAGGTGGTGTCTGCATCCGGCCTGGCCCCATCCGCGCTCGTGCTGGAACTCGCCGAAAGCGTCCTGCTACGCCGAGACGGCCGCGTCCGCGCCGACCTGACGGAGTTGAAGAGCATCGGGATCAGGCTCGCGATCGACGATTGCGGCACCGGCTACTCGTCCCTCGGGAACCTTCAGGACCTGCCCATCGACATCCTCAAGATAGACCGCACGTTCGTCGAGGGCATGACCGTCTCCGAGCAGCGGCTCGCGATCGTGAAAATCATCATCAAGATCGCCAAGACACTTGGCCTGACCGTGATCGCCGAGGGAATCGAAACCGAGGCCCAGCGCGATCTGCTGATATCAATGGGCTGCGAATACGGCCAGGGGCACCTGCTAGAACGGCCAGTCGAGGCCGCCGACGCCAAGGCGCCGGCCCGCGCCCGCTCGGCGCCGCGCGTGGACGCCATAACCAAGTAGTCCCCGGTATCCCCTAGGGGACCGGCGCGCCCGATAATCCCAGGACAGCGAGTGCTGTCAGTGCAATGACCCGTACTATCTATGCAGCTAGCGCGCATAAGTGCAGGTGGCCGGGCTTCTTCTAAACGACAGGGGATCAACGACCGCGGGTGACGCAGGCTCGGGCGGCTAATCGGGGAAGATCGGCGCGGTGCCGTTGGCGAAGACGCCGGCCTCGGTGTGGACGGTCGCGTTCGCCGAGGCCTCGCGCTGCACCGCCTTGGCCAGGTCGTTCACCGTGTCCTCGTTGAGCGCGCCGAGGGCAAGGAACTTCCAGCGGCGGGTTACCTGGTAGCCCTCGGCCCGCAGGCGGTCCGCCAGCTCGACCGCCTCGCCGTGGGTCGGCAGGTCGACACGGACTTCCCACAGGCAGTAGCCGCAAGCTAGCGAGTCCTTGGTTTCCTCCGCGATCAGCCGTTCGTGCTCGGCGTGCCGCTGCTCGGCGGTGTCCGGCAGCGGGTCGCCGGCGTCCTCCCACTGTTCCTCGGCCGGATGCCAGCGGGAGAGCGTGAGGTCCGCGTCCATCTGGTGCTGGGCGAGGAGGTCACGGACAAGGTGCTCGGCCTCGCGGGCTGCGTTCTCGCTGCCGGCGTACAAGAACAGCTCGCCGCGGTCCTTGGATACCACGATGCGGTTACCCAGCCGCCGCCGTACGTCGTCCGTCACCTGGTGCTCGTACAGCAGTTCTGCGGCCCGCTGCACATGCGCCTCATCCCTGAAGGTGATTCCCGCCCGCCAGTCATCCGCCACGCCGCAGAGTCTACGTCGATCAGAGTTCTGCGCGCCGGTCGAACAGCCTGCGCGATCCTACGTAGCCCACCACGGTCAGCCCGAGGCACCAGGCCAGCGCGAAAATCCACTGGTTTCCGATGTGCGTGCCCAGCAACAGGCCGCGCACGGTCTCGGTGATCGGCGTGAACGGCTGGTACTCGGCGAACTGCCGCAATCCCGGGCTCATCGACGCGGCCGGCACGAACGCGCTGCTCAGGAACGGCAGCAGGATGAACGGCAGCGGCAGGTTGCTCGCGCCTTCCGGGGCCTTGGCGGACAGGCCCATGGCCATGGCCAGCCACGTCATCGCCCAGGCGATCAGCGCGGCGACGCCGATGGCGCCCAGCCACCGCAGCGCGTCCGCGTGCGGCCGGAAACCAATGGCCACCGCGACACCGAGCAGGACGCCCATGCTCGCCAGGGTCTGGAGCACGTTGCCCAGGACGTGGCCGGCGAGCAATGCGAACCGCGAGATCGACATGGTCCGGAGGCGGTCCACGATGCCCCCGGTCATGTCCGTGCACACCGATACCGAGGTGCTCACCATGCTCGAGGTCCCGGTCATGATCAGCATGCCCGGGGCCAGGTAGTTGATGTAGCTTCCGCCGATGCCGGCCCCGAGCGTGTGGCCGAACGCGTACTTGAACAGCAGCAGGAAGATCAGCGGCATCAGCAGGCCGCTCAGGGACATGGCGGGATAGCGCAGGGCGTGCACCAAGTTGCGGTGCAGCAGCGTGCGGGTGTCGGAAAGGGTGTAGGCGGCGGCGGTCATCGGTCTGCTCCGTTTTCCGTGATCGAGGCGGTCTGGGTCGAGTGGTCGGTCAGGGCGAGGAAGACGTCGTCCAGGTCGGGGGTGTGCACGGTGAGCTCGGCCGGTTCAAGGTCCGCCCGGTTGAGCCGCTCCAGCAGGGAGTACAGCGACCGGACACCGCCGTCGCTGGGCACCTGGAGGGTCAGTTCCGCCTCGTCGCGGCTGATCGTGTCGAGCACGCGGGCCGCCAGGCTGAGTTCGGCCGCGCCGGTGAAGCGCAGGCTCACGTGGCCGCCGGGCACCAGCTGCTTCAGTTCGGCCGAGGTGCCCTCGGCGACGAGCCTGCCGCGGTCCAGCACGGCGATCCGGTCGGCGAGCTGGTCGGCCTCCTCCAGGGTACTGCGTGGTGAGGAAGATCGTGACGCCGTCCTGGCCGACCAGGTCATGGATGATCTGCCACATGGTGCGCCTGCTGCGCGGGTCGAGCCCGGCGGTCGGCTCGTCCAGGAAGATGATCCTGGGCTTGCCGACCAGCGTCATGGCCAGATCCAGCCTGCGCCGCATGCCGCCGGAATAGGTAGCCAGCGATTGGCCGGCGGCCTCCACCAGATCGAATTTCTCTAGCAGCTCGGTGGCGCGCCGCCGCGATTCGCGCTTACCCAGGTGGTGCAGATTGCCCATCAGCACCAGGTTCTCGAAACCGGTGAGCAATCCGTCCACGGCGGCGAACTGCCCGGTGACGCCGATCGCGGCACGCACCGCGTCCGGCTCCGTGGCCAGCTCCTTCCCGGCGATCCAGGCTTGGCCCGCGTCCGGTTTGCTCAGCGTGGACAGGATGCGCACGGTCGTCGTCTTCCCGGCCCCGTTCGGGCCGAGCAACGAGAACATCGTGCCCTCCTCAATGTCCAGGTTGATGCCGTCGAGCACGAGCTTGTCCTTGAATGATTTCCGCAATCCGCGCACGGCGATAGCGGAAGACGGCATAGTCATGCCAATCATCCCTTTCAAAGGGTCAGTGGATTCTTTTTCAGAGATCCGGAAAGCGCGCGCGCTTCATCGCGCGGCGAATTCCCTCGCCTGAGACTTCTCAGATCCCCAGATCGGCAGCCGCGCTGCCCCGGGGGGTGAGCCCGCGACTCTGGCTCGGTCACCGTGGTGACTGGCGTCGTGGGCGGGCCGGTCGTGCTGTTTGTGCTGGCGGAGCTGGGGTGTGCTAAACGGCGGTGGCGCGCCGGATGATGATGTTGCCGAAGGAGCTGCGTGCGTACACGTGCACGGTTTCCTCGTCCTGAGCCGGCTGGTCGGCGGTCTCCATCAGGTTCTGCAAGGTCCCGGCCTTGGTGTTCACGTCCAGGTACGCGGCGCTGCCCGGGTGGATACCCACTTCCAGCTCGCCGGCCGACGTCTCCAGCCGCAGGGTGCCGCGGACCGCGTTGCCGATGCGGATGTTGCCGTTGGCGGTCTTCGCGGTCACCGAACCGCGCGGACGCTCGACCGTGATGTTGCCGTTGGCGGCGTTCACCTGGAGGTCGCCGGCGACTTCGCCGATCGTGCTGTCGCCGTTGGAGTTCTTGACGACTGCGCTGCCGTCGATATCGCGGATCCGCACGATGCCGGTGCCGGTGGTAATGCTCGCCCTGCTCACCACCTCGTCGACCGTGATGTTGCCGCCAGAGGTCCGCAACTCCAGCGGGCCGGCCTTCTCTAGTTGCAGGTCGCCGACTGAGGTCTTCAGCTCGCACTGGCCGAGCTCGCCGGTGACCAGGAACCGGCACATGCTGGCGGTGCCGTGCAGCCGGGAACCGGTGGGCACCTCGATGGTCACGTCGATCGACGGGTTGGCGCCGAGGGTGTACACCCTCCATCCCCTCGGCGCTCTCACCGTCAGGTGGCCGGCGGCGAAATCGACCTTGGTCTCCTGGGCGGCGCGCACGTCGTCCTTCTTGGTCGGATCGGTGGGCCGGATCTCGACCACGGTGTCGGTACGGTTCGAGGCGATGATCTCGACCTGGCCGAGGAACACGTCGACGGTGACGGCGATCGGCTGCGGGGTTTGGAATGTGGGCATGGCTCTCCCCTTAAGTGAGCTATTGAACTCCAGACGGGTGGCTGGATCAGTGGACCCAGCCGGTGAACTGCTGGCTGCCGATGCGGACCTGGCTGGCGGGCCGATGGACAGGAGCGTTGTCCAGGGCGGCCGCGGCGGCGCGGGCCAGCCAGACGTTGGCGGAAATCTTCTCTCTGGCCGCGGCTTCCTCGATGCGCGCCTTCAACTGCTCGGGCAGGCGCAGGTTGATCCGGGCCATCGCGCCGTCGTCCGCGTCGATGACGGGCGGCGGGGCCGCGGGGGCGGGCGGGGCGGAGTCGACGAAGGAATCGTCGGCGGGCGCCGGGGTGACGACGAAGCTGGGTTCACGACCGCGCAGGCGCAGTTCCACCCAGCCGGGCGCCAGATCCCTGGTGATCTCGTCGGCCGCGGAGGACAAGGCCTCCAGGAGCATGAGCCGCACGGCCGAGTCGAGCGGCGCGATCAGGCGCTCGGCGAGCGCACGGGCGTCCTCGCCACCTGCTTCGGCGGCTACCGCCAGTTCGGCGCTGAGCTTGGATACATACGGCGTCAGGTCCATGGCACAACTATGGCACACAGATGGCACCCTGTCAAGCGATAAGTAGTGCCATGTAACGCCACTTGGCACGTTAGTGGCTCAGATAGGTGCCGAACCGGTGCCGACGTGGCGTCGGGCCCGTGAGCAGGTAGCTCACTTGCAGTATGCCGCAGTTCCGCGCCCTAGCCGGCGGGCGGCTGGGATCGCATCACCGACCGCTGTCCGTACGGGCGCATCTGCTGGAGAAGACCGGCGACACGGCCGGGGGCGTACGATCACTACCGGCGCGCCGCGAAGGCCACCGCCAGCATCGCCGAACGACGCTACCTGGAGTCTCGGGCCAGCCGGGTAAGGTCCGCAGCGGGCCGAAGCCGGTTGGTACTGCTGTGGCGGCTGAGTATCGCGGGGAATGGCGTAGCGTGTCGCCCAGTAATCGACAGGACAGGACGATGGACAAGGTGTTGCTGCCCGTGCGTGACCTCACGGACCCTGATCAGAACCAGGCGGTGCTCGACGTGGCCTCCGTCCTAGTCGACGCGAGCGACGACGCGGCGCGCGTCGCGGGCAGTCACGGTCCGGCGGTGGCGGCCGAAGCGATGGCTGCGGCGCGCTCGCGGCGGCGGCTGGCCAGTGTCATCGGGCCGGTCCACCTGACCGTGGTGTGGGCCATGTACGGGGAGACGGGCCGTATGGTCCCCCGTTCCTCGCACCCGCACGGGGAGGACTTCGTCCGGACCAAGGTCCGCCAGCTCGACTGGCTGACCGGCGGCCTGCCCGGCGTGACGTGGAGCATCATCGCCTGCGATGACGGATGCCCGGACCGGCCCCCCAGCGGCGACCTCATGACGGAGATCGCGGCGGCCGAGGGCTACCCGAGGGAGGGTCACCGCAGCGTGACGGTGCTCAGGCTGGCTGAGCTGATCGGGGGTCGCCTCTCGATCAACCCCGCATTCGACCGCCTGACCTCGACCGACCAGTCCCGCAAGGGCGGATCGATACTGGCCGGGCTGGCGGCCGCGGTCCGGGCCGATCCAACCCGGGCGAACGGCGCCGGCCGGCATGTGGTCTGCTACACCGACGCGGATCTGTCCGCGAACCTGGCCCAGCTGGGCTCGCTGGCGGCGCCGGTGGTGGACGGCGAGAAGGTGGTCGGCGCGCTCGGCCAGCGCTACGGGGTCGACGGGGCGGTACTGGTCCGGGCCGACGGACCGGTCACCGAGCCGCACAGCACCGGCGACAAGCCGGACAAGATCATCGTCTTGTTCCGCCACTTCGTCCGGGCCTTGCTGATCCCGTCCCTGGCCCATGTGCTCGACACCCAGGCTGGCTTCAAGGTCTTCGACGCGGCCGCGCTCAGCCCGGTCATCCCGCAGATGGCGTCCTTCAACGAATCCTTCGACGTCGAGATGCTCATCCATCTCGCCCAGCACTACGGATCGGAGGCCCTAGCCGTCGCGCCGATCGTCTTCACCGAGGACTTCGCCGCGACGAAGTTCCCCTCCGTCGAGCCCGGGCTACGTCACCTGGTGATGGTTCAGCAGGTCGTGGACGTCTACGACCGCCTCGTCGCACCGATCACCCCCGTCACTGGCGAAGCGGCCGATCTGCTCACCCTGATCAGGACGCTCGACCTTGACGACTACGTGGCCTTGATCGAGCACCTCCGCGCCGAGGACCGGGACGACCTGACCCTGTTCGACCGGCGGTGGCCAGTGGAGCATCTTCGCGGCATCCTCCGCCGCTGACCCGCGCCATGCGCATCCGCAAGCCACGCACCGGGCATCAGCGCAGTCTCAGATAGCTCTGACGTATACCAACAACTCAGGCATTCCTCGGCGGGCCGACCCGTTGGTACGCTGCGCCGGTGAGCCCGGCTCCGCTTTGCCGCCCCCAATGCCATAACCATTGGGAGTCTGCTCCTAGGCATGCTGGCCATCCAGAACGCATTCCAAGGCCAATTCGCGACCAGCGCCTATCTGATCGTGTTCGCCACCCTCGTCGACACGCTGGACGGCTTGGCCGCCCGGGCGCTGCACGCCGAGAGCGCCTTCGGCAAATACCTGGACACGCTGTCCAACGCCGTCACGGTCGGGGTGGCGCCCGGCGTCCTGGTTTACGCCGTGTACTTCAGGGACTGGGCCGCAGGCGGCGTGATCGCCGCCGGCTGGACGGCGGCCGTGCTCGCCCGGCTCGCCTACTTCCAGGCTACCGAGGCGAGCGACCCGCTCTATTTCGTCGGGCTCCCCTCACCGCCGGCGGCCGACATCCTCGTCGGCTTCGTCCTGTTCAGTTCCCGGGTCTGGCACCACTATCCGTATCCATGGCTCGTCTTCGCCATGATGGCGGTGCTGTCGTTCCTGATGCTCTCGAAGATACGGGTGGAAAAGGGTGCCTTCTTCACTCCGGAACGTATCGTCCGGTCGTGGCGCGGCCGGGGCTTCCTACTCGGCATGGTCTTTGCCGCCGTCCTTCCGTGGGCTTCTCCGTTCGTGGTCTTCTCCACCGTGCTGATCTTGGTGGCCGCCAGGGAACTGCTGGCCCGGATCAGGAATTCCGGCGGCCGGGCGACGGCGCGGATTAGTGAGATGAACAGCGTAGCCGCCGACGAGTAGCAGAAAGGTCAGCGCCATTAGGGTGCTTACCGGCGGTTCCCACATCCCGAGCGTTCCCCGGGATGCGCGGTAAATGACCACGACGGCGAAGATCACGTCGGCGCAGAGATCCGCGAAGGTGAGGGCGGCCCAGATCCCCCACTCCAGCCAGTTCCTCCTCATCGGAACGGGACGCCCGAACTGTCCCACCCGGCCAGGGCATCGCTGGCCGCTTCGTATCCGGCGCGGATGACGGACGGGAGTTGCGTGGTGTCGGTATAGGACGAGGTATCGAAGCGCGGACGGATGTACACGTCCGCGCGCGCTATCTGTCCGGGCTCGAGGCTTTTCGAGCCGAGTTCCATGACCCGCATCAGTACCTGACCGATGCCGGGCGCCACGAGCGGGGGGCTCAGCGGGTTCAGGCGGCTGCGCAAGACGCGGCCGAGCGGGAGGCTGTCCGAGTAGTCATACGGTTCGTCGGCGGTGTAAAAAGGCGCCGTGACGTTGACGAGGATGAGCGCGCCGAGAGTCGTGCGGTTGACCAGCGGCAGCACGGGGAGGTTGTTGAGCACGCCGCCATCGGCCAGCAGGTGCCCGTCCGGCCCGACCACGGGGGGGAGCAGGATCGGGAGCGAGCAACTGGCCCGCACCGCGTCGCGCAGGGAGCCGGCGTCGCGGACCACCAGTTCCGCCGCCGTCAGGTCGGTGATCGTACACAGGAACGGGATCCACAGGTCCTCGATACGGCGGTCCCTGAAGATCGCGTTCAGGACCCGGTTGAGCGAGACAGAACCGACAATCGACGTCGTGGGGATGGTGTAGTCCATCAGCCGGCGTTGGGGGACGCCGAAAAGCTTCACGTTACGCCGCTCGATCTGGCTGGGACTCCAGCCCATGGCGAACTGGCCGCCGACCAGGGCGCCGGCGCTCGTCGCGCAGATCACGTCGACCGGGACGCCATGTTCGCGCAGCGCCCTCAGCACGCCGACGTGACCGAAGCCCCGCACGCCGCCTCCGCTCAAGACGACGCCGACCGGGACGCCGAGCAGGAACCGGGCCAGGCGCCCGAGGTGCGCAGGGTCATCGGGGACGACGTGATGGGCCCGGCCGAGTTGGCGCTGGCTGAGCCATTGCCCGGTCTGCCAGGTGCCCGGCCGCAGGTCATCGTGTAGCAGCACCAGCTCCCTGCGGGCCTGCCGCGCCGCGCTGCCTGCGAGCAGGCGCTGCTCCGCCGGCCGTAGCCGCGGGCTGGCGCCGGCTCGTCCGACCAGGAGCACCACGTCCGCTTCCCTGACGCACAACCGGTCCCAGAAGCCGGGATCCCCGCTTCCCAGAGACGGGGCTTCCGGCCCTGGCGAGGGGACGTATAGCACGAGGTCATGACGGTCCTCCTGGTCGCGCAGCCAGGCGGCGAGGCCTGCGGCTTCCGCGCCATCCTGGTCGGCGCAGGCTCCCGTCCCGACGACGGCCTCGACCGTACGGCGGCTTAGCACCGCCACCCGGAGGTGCCTGGACAAGAACGCCCCCAGGACATCGCCGAACCGGGCCACCTCGGACAGCGGGATATCGCCGGCGGCCACCAGGGCGACGCTGCTCACGGACGGCTGCGCCGCTCCCGCGGCGGACGGGGGCTGGGCCAGGCGGCGGGCCAGCGTCGTCATTATCCGGCGCGTGACCGACACATCGCTGAACAGGTACAGTTCCACGCACTCCGCGGTGAGCCGGTAAAGCTCGGTGTCGCGCACGGCGACGACGGTGGCCGTGCGAGGCTCACCGGTCAGCAACGCCATCTCTCCGATCAGCTCTCCCGCGCCGAGGTCGCGGATGGCCCGCTCGGCTCCCGGCTCGCCGACCAGCATCCTCACCCGCCCGGTCACGACGACATACAGGCTGTCCCCGACGTCTCCCGCCCGGAAGAGGGTCTCGCCGGCCTCTAGGACGACACGGGTGAACGACCGCTCGAGGTCCAGCCAGCGCTCAGCGCCCAGCGGGGCGCGCGGGCCGAAGTCGCGTCTGGGCGGCAGCACGGGCGCTTCGGCCATGGCCTCCTTGAGGTCGATGCCGTACCGGGCGAAGAAAGCCACGGCCACCTGCCGATCCTCGCTTCCGAGGACCGCGGCTACGGCCGGGAACATGGTGGACGACAACCCAGCACGCCGCACCACCGCGTGCAGGAGCGCCGCCCTGACGTCACGATCGGCCGGCACGAGCTGCTGCCAGGAATCGATAGCCAGGCCGAGGTCGTGTGCGGTCGGGACCAGGCTCTCGGCCGGACCGGCCAGGACGCTGCCGTCCTCGCCGCCCGAGCAGGCGGCGATGGCCCGGTGCAACTGGTGCAGAACCTTCCATACCCTGGCGTCGATCGCGGCCAGGGCCTCGGCCGCGGCGGCCTCCGAGGCGTCGGTGCCGGAGACGGACACCTCAGGCCTCGGCGGTGCCGGCCCGGAGCCGGCGTACGAGCATGGTGATGACGTCGGCCGCCACCTCGGGCCGGCGCGCCATGAGGTCCAGCAGGGTCGTCCGGTCCAGGATGAGAAGGTCCGTATCGACGGTGGCCACCACGTCAGCCGAGCGCGGCGCAGGGTCGAGCACGGCCAGTTCCCCGAACAGCGAGCCCGGGCCCAGCCGCGCCACTACCTGATCCCCGTGCTGGACCGCGGCCTGCCCGGCCCGCACGATGTACAGCTCATCACCCTCCTCGCCCTCGGTCACCACGCGCACCCCGGCCGACACCGGATACGGCCGCAGCCGCTCCGACAGCTCGGCGAGCACCTGGTACGGCACGCGCTCGAAGATGTCGACCGTCCTCAGCCAGACGACAGAGGCGACCTCTGGCGGGTACAGGTCGGGTGAACCGAGGTCTGACATGGTGCCGGGTGAGCCGAGGTCTGACATGCCGGGCGCTTTCTTGTCGTTGCCGTTTACTGTGGCCAGGCCCAGGCGGACCAGGCTGAGCGTCCAGCTGCCGAGTGATGCGTCGTTCCCCATCAGCGCTAGACGTTCCTCGGCCGTCGTGGATGCGGGTACGAGGTCTGCGCCGAGCCTGCGCAGTGTCTGGGCCGGGCCGTGGTCTTCGGCCAGGGCCACGACCGGCTGCTTGAGCCATTTCGGCAGCGTCACGTCGAGCATCTCGATGGCGTTGGCCCGGTCGTCGGTGATGCCGTTGGTGATCCGCGCCTCGGCGTCGAGGAGGAGGCCGGCCATGGGGGCGCCGGAGGCGTCGCGGGTGCAGCAGAGCAGCGAGAACAGGTTGGCCTGGATCCGGGCTAGCTCTTCGTGCAGGCACTGGGCCAGCAGCGGCCAGGTGCCGGACAGGTCGCGCTGGGCGGCCAGCAGCGAGCGCGCGCTGTGGACCTGGACCTGCACGGCCGCGCCGAGCCGCGCGTCGTCCAGGGCGGGGGTGCTCGCGCGCAACTGCGCCCGGGCCTGCTCCTGGTCCAGGCAGGAAGCGCCCGGGGCCAGCCGGGAAAGCAGGGCGTCGACCCCGTCGACCCCGCCGGCCGACCCGTTGGCCTGCTGGGCGGCCGGCGGGGCGGCCGCGGCGGCGAAGCCGCGGCGGGTGGCGCGGCGCAGGGCTCGCGCGTACTGGGCCATGGCCGTCCGGGTGAGCAGCAAGAACGCGGCGGACACCACGACCAGCAGGGCGACGAAGGGCACGACGTTGGGCGGGTGCAGCCACGTCACGATCAGCAGCAGGACGCCGGACAGGATCAGGGCCACCGAGCCGAGCCAGCCTTCGGCGATCACCCGCGCGGGCAGGCGGCGCTCCCGGGGCATCGGCTGGAACAGCAGGACGAACGTCGGGGTGTAGACGCCCTTCTTCGAGCACCTGGTTCGTGAACATGGTCACCACGACCAGGGCGAAGAACGCGGTACCGACGCCGGCCAGGCCGCCGTAAAGGGCCGTCGCCAATGAGGTGGCCGTCATGGCCAGCGGCAGGATGAACAAGGTGCCGCGCACCCCCCGGCTGGCGATCAGCCGCCCGGTCACCAAGGCGGCGACCAGAACCATCGCCAGCGTCGTGACAGCGGTGAAGGTGCCGAAGAACCCGGCCAGGGACTGCTGGCCCGGGAAGTGCCGGGAGGCCTGCTCGTAAAAGACGTACTCGATCAGGTACGCCGTCAGCACGGAGAAGGTCTTCAGGCTGAAGATGCCCCGCGTGTAACGGTCCTTCACGAGGGGTCTTAGGCCCTCGCGCCGGTTCCGCTTCGCTTCCTGGCGCGTTTCGTTGACGTCACGGAGGGTGCGGGCGAGCGAAAGAGCATACGTTCCCAGGAACGCGGCCGACAGCAACAGCAGGTTGACCGTGCCGATGGCGTCCACGATCACCGGGATGAGCACCCCGCCGACGACGGAGGCCAGCATGACCCCGAGCCCGACCAGCGGCAGCAGCCGCTTGCCCTGGCGGATGTCGAACAAGCGGGAAGCGAGTTCCCACAGGCTGAGCGTGGTGTAGATGAACAGCAGCCGGAACCACGCCATCATCACGAAAATGACCGCGTGGTTCCCGGTCGTCTTGACCCCGGCCCACAACAGCACAATGGTGGCGGCCAGCACGAAGTTGAGGGTGAGCGATTGCGTCCGGAACGTGACGCGGCGGCCCAGCACGGTCAGCCCGATGCCGAAAAGGATGACCAGGAAGCCGTTGACGATGTACACGTACGGCAGTTTCTGTATGCCCGAGCGGGTCAGGAAAATGGCGTTGGCGGCCGAGTAGTAAAAGACGAGGGACAGCCCGAGCAGGAAGGAACTGACCATCACCGCCCGGAGCCGGGCGACCTCGTTGGCGCGAATGCCGAGCCCGGTGAGGATACGCTCGCTTGTTTTCGCCTTCGCGTTCAGAAGCCGGCCTCCGCGAACGTGACAAAACGCCCGGCCGCCTCGTCCCAGAGCTTTGTCCGCATGATCCCCACGGTCGACCTCAGGGTCAGGGTACAGCCCGGCTGCAGTTCCGGGCAGGCAGCCTGGGCTTGCGGCAGGAGATAGTTCGGGATGCGGGGCGCCAGGTGGTGGATGTGGTGGAAGCCGATATTACCCGTGACCCACTGGAAGAACCGGGGCAGCGCGACCCGGGAACTGCCGGCGACCGACGCTTCCATGTAGTCCCATTCGACGTGCCGTCGCCAATAGGTGTCAGGGAAACGATGCTGCACGTAGAAAAGGTAAACGGCCGGGACCCCGCTGAAAACCAGGACCATGAGCTGAACGGCTATATACCTGGACCACCCCATCCAGGTGCCCATGAGGACGACGAAGCCGACGATCCCCAGATTCGTCAGGTAGACCGATACCCTGAGCCGGCGGTCTGTCGATTTCGGGTCCAGGATGAGGCGCTCGACTATGACGAACTTGATCAGCGGGCCGATGGACATCAAGAACACGGGATGGTGGTAGATCCGGTAATACAGGCGCCGGCCGGGGGAGGCGGCCCGGTACTCCTCGGTCGTCATCGTCCAGATGTCACCGGTTCCTCTCCGGTCGAGGTCACCTGTCGTGGCATGGTGCTTTCTGTGCGCCCTCGTCCAGTGGGCATACGGGGTGAAGACGATGACCCCGATGACGCTGCCTATCCAGGTATTCGCCCGGCGTGAGCGGGTGAATGACCCATGGCCGCAGTCGTGGAAGATGATGAAAGCCCGGACCGAGAAGACCGCGATGACGAGCGAGGAAACGGCGCCGAGCGCCCAGGACACGGCGAGCGCCCGGTCGGTGAGGATCCAGCCGCCCGCCAGCCCGGCCGCCGTCGTGGCCACTTGCGCCGGACTCCGCCAGGTCGCCCGTTCGAACTGCTTGAGGGCGCCTCGTTCGACGACGACGCTCATCGGTACCCCCCAGTACGCTCGGTACCCTTGAGATGGATTAGCCCCATTATGGCCGAAGGATCCCGGCCCATACAGGACGTGAATCAGGCGGGTGCGGACCAGGGTCGGGTGAGCGGATGACCGCAACGGTGCTGCTGGTGGAGGACGAACGCAAGCTGCGCGAACTCGTCCGGTCATACCTGGAGCGCGCCGGGTTCACCGTGCTGTCGACCGGCTCCGGGGCGGAAGCGATCACCTTGGCCGCCTCGGCCGCGCCGGACCTGGTGGTCCTTGACCTGGGCCTGCCTGACGTGTCAGGCGAGGCGGTCGCCCGCGAGCTACGCGCCGCCGGGCCCGGGGGGTCGGTACCGATCCTGATGCTGACCGCCAAGGCGACCGAGGAAGACCGGATCGCCGGGCTGGAGCTCGGCGCCGACGACTACGTGACCAAGCCGTTCAGCCCGCGGGAGCTCGTGCTGCGCGTCCAGGCGGTCCTGCGCCGCGGCGGGCCGTCGGCCGTGCCGCGCGCGACCAGCTACGGCGCCGGGATCCTGGTCATCGACGAGCCTCGCCGCGAGGTGACGGTGCGCGGCGCGGGCGTGGAGCTGACCCCGACCGAGTGGGGGATCCTGGTGGCGCTGGCCACGGTACCCGGCCGGGTGTACACGCGCGCCGAGCTGATCAACCGGGTCCGCGGGTATGAGTTCGAGGGTTATGAGCGCACCATCGATTCCCACGTGAAGAACCTGCGCCGTAAGGTCGAGCAGGATCCGGGCGCCCCCCGGATCGTGCAGACCGTATTGGGCGGCGGGTACCGGCTGGGCGTGGCTCGCGATGACTGACGGCTAGGCTGCGGCGGCAATCGGCAGGACCAGGGTGAACCGCGACCCGCGGCCCAGCTCGCTGGTGACCTCGATGCGGCCCTCGTGCGCGCGAGCCAACTCGGCGGCTACGGCCAGGCCGATGCCGCTGCCAGCCGTCCGGGTGGTGCCGGCGCCGCGCCACAGGCGGTCGAACACGTGCGGCTGGTCGTCCGGGCTGATCCCGGGGCCGGTGTCGCTGACCTCCAGCCGGGCATGCCCGCCGTTCCTCGACAAGCTCATCGAGACCTGCCCGCCGGGCGGGGTGAACTTCAGCGCGTTGCTGAGCAGGTTGGTGATGACCTGATGCAGCCGTCCCGGGTCGGCCAGTACCGGCGCGGGCTCAAGCCGGCGGGTGAAGCCCACCCCGGCGGTGGCGAAACTGGCGTCCCACTCCTCGGCCTCCGCCGCCGCGATCTGCGCCAGGTCGCACGGTTGCCGGCTCAGCTGAAGGGCCCCGGCCTCGGCTGCGGCCAGGGTTTGCAGGTCCTCGACCATCCGGCCCAGCCGCAGTACTTCCTCATGCAGCGAGGCCGTCTGCTCGGGAGTGTGCGCCACCAGGCCATCGAGTAGCGCTTCGGTGTTGACCTGCAGCACCGCCACGGGAGTTCGCAGCTCGTGCGCGACGTCGGCGACCAGGTTCCGCCTGAGCTGCTCCTGCATGGTCAGGCTGTCAGCCATCTGGTCGAAGGCGACGGCCAGTTCTCGCAGCTCAGCCGGCGCATCCGCGACCTGGCCGACCCGGGCCCGCCGGTCTCCGCGGCCCATCGCGCGCACCGACTCGATGAGCCGGGTGACCGGCCGGGTGATCCGCCGGGAGACCAGGACCGCCGCCAGCAACGCCAGCACGGCGGCCAGGCCGGCCGCGCCGATCACCGCGCGGACGAGAGATGCGCGCAGGCTGTACGCCGAGGCGGTCAGGCCCTGGCCGGTGAACCGGACCAGCAGGGTGCCGATCCGCTGACCTCCCGAGGTCAGCGGCCGGCGGATGGTTCCGCTGAGACTGCGCGGGTCGGTCAGCGTGGAGGCGACCACTCGTGCGCGGTCGTCCAGGACCGCGGCCTGCGCGCCGTCGCTGTCGGCCAGCTTGAGGGCAGGGGCGAGGTCGACGTCGTACCAGCCGGGCTTGCCGGTGTTGTAGGTGGAGACCGCGTTGGCCGCCAGCGAATTGGTCAGGTCATCACGGCGCTGCTGAACCAGGGCCGAGATGTCCCGGTCGGTGAACAGCACCGCGAGCACCGCGACCAGCGCCACCGCCAGCACGGCCACCGCGATGAACGCCAGCGCCAGTCGGAGCCCCACCGTCCCCTGGCCACGGAGCCTGCGTTCGTCGTTCACCGCCAGCACCCGCCTCCCGGATCGCGGCCCCGGCTGCGCCGCCTCCACGCGCGGAATCGCGGGCGCCGCCGGGTGTCTCCATGCTCAACGATTACGGCGCTTACCGTCCGGCGCAACTCCCGGCGTGCCGCCGCGGCGGCGGCTGCGGCCGGCGGCCAGCCGCCACCCGATCAGCGCCAGGCCTGCGGCGAAGGCCAGCCACGGCGCCGCGACGAGCAGGTCATCGCCGGTCACGTTCCCCTCCTCCGGTGCGCGTTCGGCTCCCGCCATCAGACCGGCCGGAAGCGGGAGCAGGGTGCAGTCAGCGTGGTGAACGTGTGAAGATCCCGCCTCCATCCGGCCTCCACACGTGGCACGCGCCGCCACCACACCGGCCGGTTATCACACGAGCGACGACTACTCCAGCCGGCGGGAGGAGACGACACATGTCCAGTTTCTGCCGGGTCATCACCGGCGTGAGCGGGTCACCGCGGAACTTGCAGGCGCTCCGCTACGCGGCGGTACTGGCCCGCGGCCAGGACGCCACGCTGGTCCCCGTCCTAGCCTGGGTCCCGCCGGGCGGTGACGTGGCCGACCGGCGCCACCCGTCCGGTTACCTCCGGCGCATCTGGGTGGAAGACGCCTGGCGGTGCCTGCACGATGCGCTGGACGCTGCGCTCGGTGGCCTGCCCGGCGACGTGGCCACCGAGCCGATGGTGGTCCGTGGCGAGTTCGGGCCGGTCCTCGTCCGCGAGGCCAGCCATCCCGGTGACCTGCTGGTCATCGGGACCGGCAGGCACGGCGCCTTCGGCCGCCTGTTCAGGGCGAACGTCAGCCGGTACTGCCTAGCCCACGCCGACTGCCCCGTGCTGGCTATCCCGCCTACCGCCCTGGAACTGGAAGCCGGCCACGGCTTGCACCGCTGGACCTTCCGGCACTCCGGGCTGACCCTCAGCGAACTCACGGCCGACAGGTGACCACAGCCATGTACACAAATCCTCAGATCAGCGGCGAACGCCAGCGCGACATGCTGGCCCGCGCCGATCAGCAGCGCCTCGTGCGGCGGTTCCGTTCCAAGTCCGCGGCCGGACGCCAGGCCGGGCCGCCCGAGCGACACCTCGGCCGGGCTCGGCGGATGATGGCGAGGCTGCGTACGGCGATATTCGCGAGACAGTAATCAGCTACCCGGCGGCGGCACGGATGCGGGCGGGGGTCAGCGCGGCCAGGGCCGCCACTACCGGCTCCAGCCCGGGGCGCGCGGTCACGATCCGTACCACCGTCTCGTCCAGACCCTGGGACAGGCGGGCGTACGCCTCCGCCGCGCCGCTGGCCGGGCCGTAGTAGCCGACCGAGGTGAGCAGGTCGTCGGGCGCCGCGTCGACCAGGGACGGCATCGGCTCCCCGTCGCTTCTCTTCCGCTCCAGTTCGGAGAGGATCTCGCCGAACCCCATCTCGGTGAACAGTCCCCGGTAGCCGGCCGTCAGCGGGGTGCCCGGCGCGGCCATGGCGTAGCCGAGCACCTGCGCGCCCAGCGCCCGGCGCGCCGCGTCCGCGTCGTCGTCGACGCAGACCCTGATGTACATGGTCAGCGGCACTTCTCCCGGATCGCGCCCGGCCCGGGCGGCCCCCTCCCCGACCAGCCGGCGGCTCTCCGCGATCCGCGCCGGAGTCGCCCAGTTGAGCAGGGCCCCGTCCGCCTGCTCGCCGGCCAGGCGGAGCATCTGCGGGCCGAGCGCCCCCAAGAGCACCGGGACGCGGGCCAGGCCGGCTGGGCTGTATAGCGAGGCGCCGCGCACCTGCAAGGCCGGCCCCTCATGCGTGACCGTCTCGCCGGCCAGCAGCCCGCGCAGGATGACGAGGTAGTCGCGCATGACCGCGATGGGCCGGTCGGGCAGCCCGACCGACGCCCAGAACCCAGGGCCGTAGCCTCCGGTGCCGATACCGAGGACGAACCGGTCCTGCGAGATCTCGCCCACCGTGGCCGCCTGCGTGGCGAGCGCCACCGGGCGCCACAGCCGCGCGGCCGGGACGACCGATATCCCCGTCCGCAGCGGCGTGTCCTGTGACCAGGCGGCACATACGTGAAAGGCGCCGGGCACGCCCAAGTCGGGGGTCCACAGGCTCTCGAACCCCAGCCGGGCCGCCTCACGGCCAGCCTGGCGAAGCCCGTCGAACCCCAGGCCCAGCCTGATGTCAAGCCCCGCACCGATCCGCATGGGCACCTCCCTGATGTGGCCGAATCATGGTAGCCGGGAGCGGGGCTACAGTGGCCAGCGTGATGGCTGACCAGACTCCCCGGCTCACCTCCCTGTCGCCCGGGGCTGGGTGCGCGTGCAAGCTGCCGCTGGCCAAGCTCGAGGCGCTGTTCGCGTCGATGGGCCCGGTCAGCCCGGCCTCGGGCGACCTGCTCATCGGCGCGGCCGAGGGCGACGACGCGGCGGTGCTCCGCCTCGATGATCAGCGCGCGCTGGTCCTGACCACCGACTTCTTCACCCCGATCGTCGACGACCCGGAGGACTGGGGCGCGATCGCGGCCGCGAACGCGCTGTCCGACGTGTACGCGATGGGCGGCAGGCCGCTGATCGCGGTCAACATCGCCGCCTGGCCGGGCGACGGGCTCGACATCGCGATCCTCGGCCGGGTCCTGCGCGGCGGAGCGCGGGTGGCCGGCGAGGCCGGGTGCGTCGTCGCGGGCGGGCATACCATCGACGACCCGGTGCCGAAGTACGGCCTGGCCGTCGTGGGCCTGGCCGACCCGGCCGCCCTGATGACCATCGACCGCGCCGAACCAGGCGACCTGCTCATCTTGACCAAGGCGGTCGGCACCGGCGTGATCGCGACGGCGCTCAAGCGCGGTGCAGTGAAGGGGGATGGGGAGGTGGGTGGGGACGTGGTGAACGCCGCGGTCGCGTCGATGACGCTGCTCAACGCGGGCGCCAGCGAGGCCGCGCTGGCCGCGGGCGTCCAGGCGGCCACCGACGTGACCGGGTTCGGGCTGCTCGGCCACCTGCACCGGATGCTGGCGGCGAGCGGGGCCGCGGCCCGGGTCTGGGCCGCGTCGGTCCCGCTGCTGCCCGGCGCGGCGGGGGCCGCCGCGGCCGGCTACGTGTCCGGCGGGACCAGGGCTAACATCGACCGCCTCCGCGCGGTGACCAGCATCGACCCCGCGATCCCTGACGAACTGGCCGTGCTGCTGCACGACGCGCAGACCTCCGGCGGGCTGCTGCTCGCCTCGCCCGCCGCCGCGGCGCCTGCCCTGCTGGCCGACCTGCGGGCCCGGGGCCTGCCCGCCGCGGTAGTCGGCGACGTCATCGCGGGGGAAGGCGGTCACGTGGACGTGCACCACCGCCGTTCGGAATAAACGGGTTTTCGCAGCATACGGTGGGGCGGGTGAGGATCGGGCGGGGTGCGGCGCTGGTCATCGCGCCCGGGTCGACGACCAGACCCCGGGGCACGCTATCGTGGTACGACCGTCGCCGGGCCCCGACCGGCCTGGTCAGAAAGAAACACGTGCAGTACCAGCTATCGCGCATCGTCGCAGGGCCGTTCCTGCATATGATCTGGCGGCCGAAGGTGACCGGCGCGGAGAACATCCCCTCCTCCGGCGGAGCGATCCTCGCGGCTAATCACCTGTCGGCGATCGATTCGGTTTTCCTGCCGCTGATGGTTGACCGCCCGGTGACGTTCTCGGCCAAGGCCGAGTACTTCACCTCCTCCAGTCCGGCGGCCCGGGTGCTGGCCGCGTACCTGAAGCGCACCAACCAGCTGCGGATGGACAGGGAAGGGCCGCGGGCCGCGCAGGACACGCTGGAGGCGGCACTGGCCCTGCTGCAGGAGGGGAAACTGTTCGGCATCTACCCGGAGGGGACCAGGTCGCCGGACGGGCGCCTGTACCGCGGCCGGCCAGGCGTCGGCTGGCTGGCGCTGCGTTCCGGCCTGCCGGTCATCCCGGTCGCGATGACCGGGACCAGGCAGGTACTGCCGCCCGGCCACGTGGTACCGCGGCCGGGGCGCATCGAGGTCACCATCGGCAAGCCGCTCCCGATCGCGCCCGAACTGGCCGGCGAGCCTCCCGGTAAGGCGCGCCGGCTGATCACCGACCAGGTGATGAGCGCGATCAGGGAGCTGTCAGGCCAGGAGTACGTGCACGTGTTCGCCTCCGACCGCAAGGCGGAGCTAGCGGCTCGCGACGGGCACCGCGGCCGGTCCTTAGCGCCGATTTCCACGAAGGCAGGTGATCCGTGAGCGCGCTCATGATCGAGGCGGACCCAGCCGAGGCGGGCCTGGACCCCGAACGGCTGGCGCGCATCGGCGCGCACTTCGCCCGTTACGTTGACGACGGCCGGCTGCCGGGCTGGCTGCTCACCGTGAGCAGGTACGGCCGTCTGGCGTACGTGGCACGGAACGGGTTTCGCGATCTAGAAGCCGGGCTGCCCGTGACGGACGACACGATCTGGCGGACCTACTCGATGACCAAGCCGGTCGTCTCGGTCGCCGTGATGATGCTCCAGGAGGAGGGCAGGCTTGCCCTCACCGATCCGGTGAGCGCGTTCATCCCCTCCTTCGCGGACGTGCGCGTGTTCGCCGGGGGTTCGGACCTGCGCCAGGTGACGGTCCCGGCCGTGGAGCCGGTGCGGATCTGGCACCTGCTCACGCACACGGCCGGGCTCACCTACGGCTTCCACCGGGCCCATCCGGTGGACGCCCTGTACCGGGCGGCCGGGTTCGAGTGGGGTACGCCGGCCGGCGTGGACCTGGCGCAGGCCTGCGACATCTGGGCCGGCTTCCCGCTGCTGTTCCAGCCGGGAACCGAGTGGAACTACTCGGTCGCCACCGACGTCCTCGGCCGGGTCATCGAGGTCGCCTCCGGGCAGCGGCTTGACGAGTTCCTCGCGGCGAGGATCTTCGGCCCGCTGGGCATGACCCAGACCGCGTTCTGGGCCGACGCGCAGGCCGCGCCGCGGCTGGCCGCGCTGTACACCCCGGACCGGGGCGGCAAGGCGAGGCGGGCCGACACGCTGGGCAAGGCGGCCCTGGCGCCGCCGGCGATGCTCAGCGGGGGAGGCGGCCTGGTGTCCACCGCGGGCGACTACCACCGCTTCACCGAGATGCTCCTGCACCGGGCCGACAGCCCGGCCGGCGAACGTGACGGCGTCCGGCTGCTGAGCCCGTACACGGTCCGTTACATGACGCGCAACCACCTTCCCGGCGGCGCGGACCTGGAGACGTTCGGCCGTCCGCTGTACGCCGAGTCCCCGTTCCGCGGCGTCGGCTTCGGCCTCGGCTTCTCCGTCGTCATCGACCCGGTGCCGGGCAAGGTGATCTGTTCGGCGGGCGAGATCGCCTGGGGCGGAGCCGCGAGCACCATGTTCTGGATCGACCAGGAGGCCGGGCTGACCGTCTCGTTCTTCACCCAGCTGCTGCCTTCCAGCACCCACCCCATCCGCCCGCAGCTGCGCCAGCTCGTCTACCAGGCCCTGACCCGCTGACCCCGCGCCGTCCGGGCTAGCGGGCGGCGGCGCACTGGGGGCACAGGCCGAACAGCTCGACCGTGTGCCCGACGGCGGTGAAGCCCGCCTCTTCGGCGACCCGCTCGGCCCACTGCTCCACGACCCGGCCCTCCACCTCCACGCTGCGCCCGCAGTTGCGGCAGGTCAGGTGGTGGTGGTGCACGCTGGTCCCGCACTGGCGGTACAGCGTCTCGCCGCTGGCGTCGTCCCTGATGGCGTCGACGCGGCCCTGCTCGCTGAGCGCCTGCAGGTGCCGGTACACGGTGGCCAGGCCGACCGGCTCGCCCTTGCGCCGCAGCTCGGCGTGGATCTCCTGGGCGCTCGCGAAGCCGGGCAGGCCCGCCAGCGCGCCGGCCAGCGCCTGGGCCTGCCTGGTCCCGCCCGCCCGGCTGCCGCGCGCGGGCCTGGCCCGCACGCGCTCGTCCGGCTGCCGCGTCGTCACAGTCGCACCGTACATCGTTGACCTCCATCCCGGCTAACGCGCGGCACCGCCGCGAACCGGGTTGCAAAACAAGACTGAGAATCATTATCATTCTATCTGATGTTGATCTCCGACGATGGGAGTGGCTGTCATGCGGACCGGCTGGAGGACCCGGAGCCTGGTTGCGGTCGTGGTCTCGCTTGGCGTGGCATTGCTGGCCGGTGCCTGCTCCTCGTCATCGGCTGGCTCGTCCGCCTCGGGCGGCGACGCGATCGTCGCGGTAGGCGCAGAGAACGAGTACGCGAACGTCATCTCGCAGGTCGGCGGGAAGTACGTCCAGGTCAGCGCGATCATGAGCAACCCGAACACCGACCCGCACACCTTCGAGGCCAGCGCGTCGGTGGCCCGGGTGGTGAGCGCGGCCCAGCTCGTGGTGCAGAACGGCGTCGGCTACGACACGTTCATGAACACGATCGAGAACGCCGCCCCGAACAGCTCGCGCAAGGTCATCGTGGTGCAGAACCTGCTCGGGCTGCCCACTGACACCCCGAACCCGCACCTGTGGTACAAGCCGGTGACCATGCCTGCCGTCGCAAACGCCGTGGCCGCCGACCTGTCCGCCTTCCAGCCCGCCCATGCCGCCTACTTCAAGGCCAACGCGGCCGCTTTCATCGCCTCGCTGACCGCGTGGGATAACGCGATCGCCGCGTTCAAGGCGAAGTACCCGAACACGCCGGTGGCCACGACCGAGCCGGTCGCGGACTACATGCTGCAGGCGGTCGGCGCGGACAACATGACGCCCTGGGCGCTGCAGGCCGACATCATGAACGGCACCGACCCGTCGGCGCAGGACGTCGCGGCGGAGCGGAGCCTGTTCACGGACCACAAGGTGAAGGTGTTCCTCTACAACCAGCAGGTGACGGACTCGCTGACCGAATCCTTCATCCAGCTCGCGCAGGCGAACGGCATCCCGGTCGTGGGCGTCTACGAGACGATGCCGGTCCCCGGCTATAACTACCAGTCGTGGATGCTGGCCGAGGTCCAGGACCTCCAGAAGGCCGTGGTCAGCAAGGTCTCCACCGAGCGCCTATGAGCGAGGAACTGCTTCGCCTGGATGGGGTGGAGGTTCGGCTCGGCGGCCGGGAGATTCTCCATGACGTCTCGCTGTCCATCCACCCCGGCGAGTTCACCGGCCTGATCGGGCCGAACGGCGCGGGCAAGACCACCCTGCTCCGGGTCATCCTCGGCCTGCAGCCGGTCACCAGCGGCTCGGTCCTGATCGAGGGCTCGTCGCGACCGCCCCGCGATTCCTCGATCGGGTACGTGCCGCAGAAGCTGGCCATCGACCCGGACATGCCGCTGCGCGTCCGGGACGTGGTCTCCCTCGGCCTGGACGGAAACCGGTTCGGCATCAGCCTGCCGTCCCGGGCCCGCCGCGCGCGCGTCGCCGAGATGCTGACCGCGGTCGGCGCGGAACGGTACGCCGACGCGCGGATCGGCGAGCTGTCCGGAGGCGAGCAGCAGCGGGTGATGATCGCCCACGCCCTGATCAGCCGTCCGAGGCTGCTGCTGCTCGACGAGCCGCTGGCTAACCTCGACATCTCCAGCGAGCAGTCGATCGTCTCCGTGCTGGCCCGGCTGACCCGGGCCGAGGGGGTCGCCGTGCTGCTGTCCGCGCACGACATGAACCCGCTGATGCCGGTGATGGACAGGATCGTCTACGTGGCCGGCGGCCACGTAGCGGTCGGCAGCGTCGACGAGGTCGTGCAGCCCGAGGTCCTCTCCCGTCTGTACGGCCGGCACGTCGACGTGGTGCGGGTGCACGGGCGGATCCTCGTGGTGGCCGCCCCCGAGGGATTCGACGCCGCGGAGGCCGCCGCCGAGGACGCGGGGGTCGCGGGATAATCGTGGACCACCTGCTCAGGTACGTATTCGAGCCCGGCTTCTTCAGCAGCGGACCGGTGCATGACGCGCTCGCCGTCGGGGCCCTCATCGCGATCACGTCGGCCGTGGTGGGCGTGTTCACGGTGACGCGAGGTCAGTCGTTCGCCGGCCACTCCCTGGCCGACATCGCCACCACCGGGGGGTCCGGCGCCTTCCTGCTCGGCATCAACCAGTTCTGGGGGTTCCTGGCGTTCGGCGCGGGGGCGGCGGCGTTCATGGAGATGATCGGCGTCCAGCGCCGCCGGGGACGCGACGTGGCCACCGGCGTGGTGCTCGGCGCCGCCCTCGGCCTGGCCGCGCTGTTCCTGTACCTGGACACCCAGTCCAGCTCCACCACCGGCGTGTCGTTCACCATCTTGTTCGGCTCCATCTTCGTCCTCACCTCGTCCACCATCCCGGCTCTGATCACGTCCGCGCTGCTCGCGCTGGCCACGGTGGTGGTGCTGGCCCGGGTGCTGCTGCTCAGCGCGCTGAGCCCGGACATCGCGGCCGCCCGCGGCGTGCCGGTCCGCGCCGTGGGCGCGGCCTACCTGATGGCGCTGGCCATCTCGGTGGCCCTGTCATCCGTGATCATCGGCGCGATCCTGAGCACGGCGCTGCTGGTCGGGCCGGCCGCGACCGCGCTGCGCGTCGCGAAGGGCCCGGTCCGGGCGACAGCGGTGGCGGCGGGCATCGGCGTCCTGGCCACCTGGCTCGGCATCGTGCTCTCCTACGACAGCTACTACTGGCCGCCCGCGGGGCGCGGCTGGCCGGTCAGCTTCTTCGTGGTCACGCTGGTCGTCGGCGGCTACCTGGTCACGTACCTGCGCCCGCGCGGAACCCGGGCCGCCGCGCCCGAGACTCAGGACACGGAGCACGCATGTTCAGTGGCCTGATGATGAACACCTGGATCGCGGCGACTGCGGTCGCGGTGATCGCCGGGGTGACGGGCTTCTTCGCGGTGCTGCGCGGGTCGACGTTCGCGGCGCACGCGATACCCAACGGCGCCTTCGCCGGAGCGGCGGGGGCCAACCTGCTCGGCTTCAACCCGTTCGCGGGCCTCGCGGTGTTCGCGGTGGCCGGCGCGCTCGGCATCGCCGGGCTGAGCCGGCGCGCCAGGAGCGACGTGGCGACCGCGCTGACGTTCGTGATGATGCTCGGGGTCGGCGCGCTGTTCGTCAGCTGGAGCACCGAGTACGCGCAGGAGGCGTACGCGCTGCTGTTCGGCGAGGTGTTCGGCGTCGCCTCGGATGAGGTGCTGCCCATCATCGCGCTCGGCGTGGTGTCGGTCGCCGCGATCGCGGTGATGTTCCGGCCGCTGATGCTCTCCTCGGCCCTGCCCGAGGTGGCGGAGGCCCGCGGGGTGGACGCGCGCCGGATGGACCTCGCGTTCCTGCTCGTGATGGCCCTGGCCACCAGCATGACCGTCCCCGTGGTGGGCGCGCTGCTGATGTTCAGCCTGATGATCGGGCCCTCGGCCGCGGCCAGGTCCCTGACCGCGCGACCGGTCCTCGCGATGGGCCTGGCGGTCGGCATCGCGCTAGTCACCGTCTGGACCGGCATCGTGATCTCCTACCACACCAACTGGCCCCTCGGCTTCTTCGTCGGCATCATGGGCGGCGCCTTCTTCCTCCTAGGCCGCGCCTACCGAGCCGTCGTCGCGCGATCCGCGAGGTCCCGCGCCCTTCCGGCCGCCTAACGACGCGCCCTTCCGGAGCTATGGCGGGCACCGGAGTCCTACGGTGGGAAAACGGAGCGAAGCTCCGACCGGCTAGCGAACCCGGGCCTTGCGCCCGGGTGAGCGCCGGTACTGCGGCAGGCACCGCAGTCGGGGCGCGAAGCGCAGCGGGGGGTTCCAGGGGGGTCGCCCCCCCTGGGCCAGCACTGTCGCCCCCCGCCACGCGTAGCGTGGGAAATGTGAATCACCTGAAGGATTCGACGAGTCCGTACCTGCTGCAGCACGCGGACAACCCGGTCGACTGGTGGCCGTGGTGTGACGAGGCGTTCGACGAGGCGGCCCGGCGGGACGTCCCGGTCATGCTCTCGGTGGGCTACGCCGCCTGCCACTGGTGTCACGTGATGGCGCACGAGTCGTTCGAGGACCCTGAGACGGCGGCGCTGCTCAACGAGCACGTCGTCGCGGTCAAGGTGGACCGTGAGGAACGGCCCGACGTGGATGCGGTCTACATGACGGCGACGCAGGCCATGACCGGCCAGGGGGGCTGGCCGATGACCGTGTTCATGACGCCGGGCCAGGAGCCGTTCTTCTGCGGCACGTACTTCCCGCGGGACCACTTCCGCCAACTGGTCCTCGCCATCTCGCGGGCCTGGCGCAGACAGCGGGACGGGGTCGAGGACCAGGCCCGGCAGGTGGTCGAGGCGCTCAGCCAGAACGCTCAGGCGACCGCACGCGCGCTGCGCGACGGTGAGAGCCAGTGGGCCGAACGCCTCCCCGAGCTCGGGGACGCGGCGGTGACAAAGCTGCAGCGTGACTACGACGCCGCGGACGGCGGGTTCGGCGGCGCGCCGAAGTTCCCGCCGTCGATGGTCCTGGAGTTCCTGCTGCGCCACCACCGGCGGACCGGGGCGCCCGCCGCGTTGTGGATGGCCGACGGCACCTGCGAGGCGATGGCCCGCGGCGGTGTATACGACCAGCTCGGCGGCGGGTTCGCCAGGTACTCGGTCGACGCCGGGTGGGTCGTCCCGCACTTCGAGAAGATGCTGTACGACAACGCGCTGCTGGCCCGGGTGTACCTGAACCTGTGGCGCGCCACCGGGTCGGAGCTGGGCCGGCGGGTGGCGGAAGAGACGTGCGCGTGGATGCTGCGCGAACTGCGGACCCGCGACGGCGGGTTCGCGGCCTCGCTCGATGCCGACAGCGAGGGCGAGGAAGGAAAGTTCTACGTCTGGCGGCCCGCCGAGCTGAACGCGGTGCTGGGGCCGGAAGACGGCGAGTTCGCGGCGCGGGTCTTCGGTGTCACGCAGGCCGGCACGTTCGAGCGGGGCGCCTCGGTGCTCCAGCGGCGCGTCGAGCCGGACGACGCCGAACGCCTGAGCAGGGTCCGGGCCGCGCTGCTGGCCGCGCGCGACGCGAGGATCCGGCCCGGGCGGGACGACAAGCTGGTGGCCGCCTGGAACGGGCTGGCCGTCTCCGCCCTGGCCGAATGCGGGCTCCTGCTCGGCCGGCCGGAGTTCGTCGCGGCCGCGCGCGACGCCGCCGCGCTGCTGGCCACGGTGCACCGGGCGGGCGACAGGCTCATTCGTACCTCGCGCGACGGCTCCGCCGGGGACACCGCGGGCGTCCTTGAGGACTACGCCTGCGTCGCGGAGGGATTTCTCGTGCTGTCAGGGGTGACGGGCGAGGGACAGTGGATGACGCTGGCGGGCGGGCTGCTGGAGACCGCGCTGACCGCCTTCGGCGACGGCCACGGCGGCTTCTACGACACGGCGGCGGACGGCGAGCAGCTTTTCTACCGCCCGGCCGACCCCGCCGACAACGCCACGCCGTCCGGTACGTTCGCCGTGGCGGGCGCGCTGCTCAGCTACGCCGCGCTGACGGGCTCGGCCCGGCACCGGGAGGCGGCCGCGGCGGCGCTCGGCGTGCTGCCCGCGATCGCGGCCCGGTACCCGCGCGCGGCGGGCGCGGGCCTGGCGGTCGCCGAGGCCTGGCTGGCCGGGCCGCCGGAGATCGCGGTCGTGGGGAGCCCCGCCGATGAGCGGACCCGCGCGCTACTCGAGGCGGCCCTGTACGCGGCCCCGCCCGGCGCGGTCCTGGCCCTCGGCGACGGGGTCGAGGTGGCCGGGGAAACGGTCCCGCTGCTGACCGGGCGGGGACTGGTCAACGGGGCCCCCGCCGCGTACGTCTGCCAGCAGTTCACCTGCCGGGCACCCGTCACCACCCCAGCCGAACTCAGGGAGGTGCTCGCCGGCTCGTCCTAGATCGGTCCTATCGGTCCTATCGGATCTGGTCGCGGGACCGGGCTAGCGGCGGGGCCACCCGCACCTGGCTGCTTACCGACGACCCGTGGAAGCGGGTCCGATCCCTTCTTAGCACCGGACGGGCCTGGCGGCGCGGCCACCCGAACCCGGCCGCTTACTGACGAGCCGTGGGAGCGTGTCGGCGGTACCACCACCCGGTATTCCAGGCCGCCTGACTTGGGAAGGCGGACGGTGAAGGACGCCGTGTGGTCCCGGCCAAGCGCGTGCTCGACGACGCGGTGCCAGCCTCCACCGGACAGTTCCTGCAGGATCACGATGTCGCCGGTGTCCGCGAACGGTGCCGTGGCCGTCAGCGTGTCCACCCCGGGCGACCGGCCCGGAGCCAAGTGGAGGGATACGGGCGGTATCACCGTGATGCGGACGGGCGGGCTGGCCTGGACCCCCTGAGCGGCGAGACGGAACGACGCGTTGTGAGTCAGATGGCTTACGGTGAGCATCACGTCACCGTGGCGATCCGTGACCGCGCTTCCCGCCGCCTGCCAGCCGCGGCCAGCGGCGAGCTCGAGCAGCCGGACGCGGACTCCGGGCTCGCCCCGGCCGCCGGGTGCCAGCCGCCCGTGGAGAACCTCGCCCCCGCCCGCGGGGATCTGGGCGTGCGCCGGCGTCAGGACCAGGACCGGTGCGGTGTTCGTGCCCGGCGCCCTGCTCTGGCAGGGGCACGCGGCCCTCGGAGAAGCCGACACCGTTGCAGGGGCCTGCCCCGTCGGAGCAGCCGCCGACGCGGATTTCGCGGTCGTGGAGGGAATCGAGGTGGCGCCGGGAGGCGCGCTGGCTGACAGCGAGGTGTGGTAAGCGTCGGGCACGCCGACGGGGCCGAGCATGCGATGGGCCATGTGCTGGACGGATGCGGGCAATACGGCCGCATACGCAGCGGCGATCCCGCCCACGATCACGACCGCCGCGGCCGCCGTGGTCACCGGGAAGGCGAACCGGCGGCGCGGTGGGCGCCGGCTGTACTTGAACATGGCCAGCGCGGCCTGCCTTCCGGCCAGCTCGTCGGCGGATCCGTCTGCCGTCAGGGCCCGGACCAGGCCATAGAGCGAGGGATCCGCAGGCCCGGGCCCGTCGGGAAAGTCGGGGCTCACTGATCGACCTCCTGCAGCCCTCGGACGCGGGGGTCCGCCGCCAGAGTCCGCAGGCCCCGGTGCAGGGCGATGCGCACCGCGCCCGGCGATTTGTCGAGAATCCTGGCCACCGCGGTGGTGTCAAGACCCGCGATGATCCGCAGCGCCACCGCCTCCGCCTGGTCACGCGGGAGCCCGGCTACCAGGGCGACCGCCTGCCGTGTCGACAGGCCGTCGAGCACCTCGTCTTCTACCGGGTTGTGATCGCCCCTGAAGGCGACGGCCGCGGTCAGCATCCTGATGCGGGACCGGATGCGGGTCCGCGACGCGTCGACGGCCCGGTGGCGGGCGATGGTGAACAGCCAGGAGTGGAAATCGCCCGCCGCACCGTCGAAGCGCCCCAGGTCCCTGACCGCCTGGAGCCATGTCTCGCTGGCCACGTCGTCGGCCTCGTCGCAGCCGAGAACGCGCAGATACCGCAGCAGCCGCGGGTGCAGTTGCTCCCACAGCCGCAGGAATGCCGTCTCATCGCCGGATCTGGCCCGGGCCAGCACCTCATCGAAATCGTCAGCCTCGGTGCCCATCGCGTAAGGATGATTCCACACCTGCCTGCCCGGCCGGGCCAGGACCGGGATAGTGAGTAGCCAGGCCGGCGGGCCTGCGGCCCGGCCCGTCGTGCCCGCCGGCCTGGGGCTTGCTAGGGGATCACCCTGACCGTGACGATCCCGCTGTGCGTTGGGAAGTACGCGGCGCTGCCCTTGTACACGAGCTCGAAACGCGCGGTGATACCGGGCGTTACGGTGAACACCACCCCGCCCGCCGGGCCCGTGGCCAGGACCTGCTTAAAGACGAGCGTTGTGCCGTACACGCGGTAGAGGTAGACGAGCCGGCCGCCCAGGCCGGCCCCGTGGGCCTCGAGCCGCCCGCTGACCTCGTCGGTCTGCCCGGCATGGATGACGGTCTTCGACTCCACGATCGACAGCGTCGTGTGCGCCCGCGGGGGCGGAGCGAGGATCACCTTGACCGTGACGATCCCGCTGTGCGTGGGGGCGTACACCACGTTGCCCTTGTACACGAGCTCGAAACGCGCGGTGATACCGGGCGTTACGGTGAACGCCACCCCGCCCGCCGGGCCCGTGGTCCCGACCTGCTTCTGGACGAGCGTTGTGCCGTACACGCGGTAGAGGTAGACGACCCGGCCGCCCAGGCCGACCCCGGCGTGCACGAGCCGCCCGCTGACTACATCTGCGCGCCCGGCCGTGATGACGGTCTTCGACTCCACGATCGACAGCGTGGTATGCAGCCTCGGGAGCGTGGGGGAGGCGCTGGCCGGGCCCGCCAGCGCCAGCACCGTGGCCGCCGCGACCGCCGCACCCGCCATGGCCCGGGTGATGGATCTTCGCATCCTTCTCCTCCAGGTTCCGCCTCGAGAAATCGAGGCATCGATTACTTATCCTCTACTTATCCTCCAGTTTTCCGCCCTTAGCCATCAAGGCATCGATTACGTCAGGAGGAAAGCGGCACGGGTCCGGAATCTGTTACTGAGGTTGACGGCGGCGGTGGCCAACGTAATCATCATTACATGAGTACACAGGGCCGCCGCGGGTCGGCGCACGCCGCCGGGACGCGTCCCGATGCGGGCGCCGCGCGCGACACGGAAGCCGATCGCGGTGTCGGCGCGGCGGACGCGGTGCGCGCCTGGTTCGCCGGACGGCTGCCCGCCGACTGGTTCACGGCCGCGCCGGACATCGGTGTGGACCGTGAGGAAATTACCATCGTCGGCGCCCTGGCGGCCCCCGACACGCCTGGAGACTCCGACGCCGAGCGGGCCGCCGCGGCCGAGGGAAGGATCCGCAGGTTCCGCGAGGAAACAAGGAACCGTCGCGTCGAGATGGCCCGCGAGGCCGAGCACAAGTTCCGGCGCAAGGTCTCGTGGGGAGTGACCTGCTCCGACGCGAGTGAGATGTTCACCACACTCTCGGTCCCGGTGATGACCAGGCTGAGGCAGCCCGAGCGCCGGGTGCTCGATACCCTCGTCGACGCGGGCGTGGCGCGCAGCCGCAGCGACGCCCTGGCCTGGTGCGTCCGGCTGACCGGTGAGAACGCGGATTCCTGGCTCTCCCGGCTGCGCGTGGCCCTGCGGCACGTGGAGGAAGTGCGCGATCAGGGGCCGCGAGGTCCGGCCAGCCCCTGAATCGTTCCTAAATTGGTCCAGGCCATTGGCCTAAACCACTGTTATCGCGCGTTCATAAGCGTGAACTTCGCAGGTGCAAAGGGAAACCGACGCTAGAGTCGCGCCTATTCTGGGTACAGGCCCCAACGGGAGGAACGATAGTGGCGTACCAGGTGAACGGCTCGCGGGTGGAGTGGAATCCCTCTGCGGCGCGGTTGCGCGAACTGACAGAGAAAATGCCGAACGCCTCGGTAACTGAGTTCGGAAACGTCGTGGTCAAGGCTCGCGTCGACGCACGCAGCACCCGGTCCACCTATATCGTCGAGGACTCGACAAACTCTCGCGGCCAGACGATTACCCGGGCCGAATACGACCGGGTGGCCGCCCGGCAAGACGCGTATATTGCACAATCGCACATGGTCGTCGTCGACGGCTACATCGGGTCGGATCCGCTGTTCCGCACGCGGGCGCGGCTGATCATGGAGGCGGCTAACGCCAACGTGGCGGGCATGCAGCAGCAGTTGTATTACCCGGCCGAGCCGGACTACGACGCGTCAACGTGGGCGCCAGACACCACGGTCATCTACACGCCGAACCTGGACGCGCCCGGCTATCCCGACGACAGGCTCATCGCGGTGGATCTCGCGAGCAACATCACGCGCGTGCTCAACTCGGACTACTTCGGCGAGTCCAAGAAGGGCGGCCTGCGGATGTGGAACAACATCGTCCACGACCGCGGCGGCCTGGCCCTGCACGCGGGGTGCAAGATCATCCCGGTCCGCGGGGCTAACCGGACCGTCCTCATCGTCGGCCTGTCCGGGACCGGGAAGACCACGACCACGTTCACCACGCAACTCGGCAGCAAGCCCGCCCAGGACGACTTCGTCGCGCTGATGCCCGGCGGGCGGGTATTCACCACCGAAAACGGGTGCTTCGCGAAGACCTTCGGGCTGGACCCGAGGTATGAGCCTGCCATCTACCACGCCACGACGCAGCCGGACGCCTACCTGGAGAACGTCTCGGTCGACGCGTCGGGGAAGGTCGATTTCTTCGACACCTCCTACACCAAGAACGGCCGGACCACCTGGCCGTTCAAGTACGTGGACCCGTGGCCGGCGGACCAGATCGCACCGGCCGAATTCCTGCTCATCCTCAACAGGAACGAGAACATCGTCCCGGGCGTGGCCCGCCTGGACCGGACGCAGACGGCCGCCTACTTCATGCTCGGCGAGACGACGGGTACCTCCGCGGGAGGTAAGGACGAGGAAGGCAAGTTCCTGCGAGTGCCAGGTACCAACCCGTTCTTCCCGCGCGACATGGCCGACATGGGCAACCGGATGCTGCAGCTGCTGGACGGCCACGAGCTGCAGGCCTTCCTGCTGAACACCGGGCGGGTCGGCGGCGGCGACGACCACCCGGGCTCGGTGAAGGTCACGATCCCGTACTCCTCCGCGATCGTCCAGGGCATCGTCGAGGGCACGATCTCCTGGACCGAGGACCCCGACTTCGGCTACGAGGTGGCCGCCGCGGTGCCCGGCGTCGACGACGTCGAGATATTGCAGCCGCGGCTGCTGTACGCCCGGCAGGGCCGGATGGACGAGCATGACGCCATGGTGGCCAGGCTCAAGCAGGAACGCAGGCAGTTTCTCGGCTCGTTTCCCGGTCTCGACGAGTCGCTGGTCAAGTCGCTCGGCTGACTCATGCCGCACAGGAACCACAACCGCAACCAGAGCGTTCCACCGGTTGGATACCTTTGACTGACGCAGAGTGGCGAGGAAGGCCGCAGCATGAGACTTCGTGACCTGGCCTACCGGCTGTACGAGCGCAGGCTCGCGGCCTCGCTGTCGCCCGACACGATGCCGCGCCACGTCGGGGTGATGTGCGACGGGAACCGGCGGTGGGCCAAGTCGGCCGGGTACCACGACGTCAGCAATGGCTACCGCAAGGGCGCGGACAAGATATTCGAGCTGCTCGACTGGTGCCGGGAGACCGGGGTCGAGGTCGTCACCCTCTGGCTGCTCTCCACCGACAACCTGGTCCGGCCCGCCAGCGAGCTCGGGCCGCTGCTGAAGATCATCGAGGACACGGTGCAGGGCCTGGTGGCCGAGCAGTGCCACGTGCACCCGGTGGGCGCGCTCGACCTGCTGCCCACCGAGACGGTCCAGGTCCTCAAGGGCGCGGCCGAGGCCACCGCGGACTATCCGGGCCTGCTCGTCAACGTGGCCGTCGGCTACGGCGGCCGGCGGGAGATCGCCGACGCGATGCGCTCGCTGCTGCAACAGCACGCGACGCGGGGGACGACGATCGAGGAACTCGCCGAGGTGCTCGACGCCGAGCACATCGCCGAGCACCTGTACACCGCGGGCCAGCCCGACCCCGATCTGGTCATCCGGACCTCCGGCGAGCAGCGGCTCGGCGGCTTCCTGCTGTGGCAGAGCACCCACTCGGAGTTCTACTTCTGCGACGCCTACTGGCCCGCCTTCCGCAAGATCGACTTCCTGCGCGCCTTGCGTTCCTACGCCGCCCGCAACCGCAGGTTCGGCGCGTAACCGCAGGTTAACCTCGGAACAGTCGGCTCGTAACGCGGCGGTGCTTTTGGCGCAACGCGATCACGGGTACCTTCAGTAATGGTGGACGGCGCAGCGCCGTCTCCCGGGAGGGCCCTCGGATCTCCAGGCTTCGCGCAGATTGCGCAGGCGAGAAGACGGAAGGGCCGGCCCGGCCCTTCGGGGGCCAGGCCCGGTCCAGTCGACACGTTTGTGTCCTGTCGCGGCGCCGGTCCCGAGTCGGCGCCCAAGGGAGTCTGCGTGGCCAAATCCCAAGGTCGCCGTACGTACGTACTCGACACCAGTGTTCTCCTCGCCGATCCGGCCGCTATCACGCGCTTCGATGAGCACCAGGTGGTGCTGCCGGTCGTCGTGATCACCGAACTGGAAGCCAAGCGAAACCACCCCGAACTCGGCTACTTCGCCCGCCAGGCCCTGCGCCACCTCGACGACCTGCGCGTCGAGCACGGCAGGCTGGACGAGGAACTGCCGGTCGGGACGCTCGGCGGTACGGTCAGGGTGGAGCTGAACCACGCCGACGCCTCTGTGCTGCCGGCCGGGTTCAGGCTCGGGGACAACGACTCCCGGATCCTGTCGGTGGCGTGCAGCCTGGCCGCCGAGGGTCACGAGGTCGTGCTGGTCAGCAAGGACCTGCCGCTGCGCGTCAAGGCCGCCTCCGTCGGGCTGGCCGCCCAGGAATACCGGGCCGAGCTCCCGGTGGACTCGGGGTGGACCGGGATGAGGGAGCTGGAGGTCAGCAGCGGTGAGATCGAGCAGCTGTACGAGTCGGGCACCTTGGACTGCGAGGCCGCGCGCGAGCTTGTTTGCCACACCGGACTGGTCCTGAACTCCCCGAACGGCAGCGCGCTCGGGCGGGTCAAGCCGGATAAGTCGGTGCAGCTGGTGCGGGGCGACCGGGAGGCGTTCGGGCTCCGGGGCAGGAGCGCCGAGCAGCGGGTCGCACTGGACCTGCTGCTCGATCAGGAGATCGGCATCGTCTCGCTCGGCGGCCGGGCCGGCACGGGCAAGTCCGCGCTGGCCCTGTGCGCGGGGCTCGAGGCGGTGATGGAACGCCGGCAGCACAGGAAGGTCATCGTGTTCCGGCCGCTTTACGCGGTCGGCGGCCAGGAGCTCGGCTACCTGCCGGGGTCGGAAGCCGACAAGATGAGCCCCTGGGCCCAGGCCGTCTACGACACCCTCACCGCGGTCACCACGCAGGATGTCATCGACGAGGTGCTGGCCAGGGACATGTTCGAGGTCCTGCCGCTCACCCATATCAGGGGCCGGTCGCTGCACGACGCGTTCGTGATCGTGGACGAGGCCCAGTCGCTCGAGCGCGGCGTCCTGCTCACCGTGCTGTCCAGGATCGGCTCGGGGTCGCGGGTGGTGCTCACCCACGACATCGCGCAGCGGGACAACCTGCGGGTCGGCAGGCACGACGGCGTGATCGCCGTCATCGAGAAGCTCAAGGGCCATCCGCTGTTCGCGCACGTCACCCTGGTCCGCTCCGAGCGCTCCCAGATCGCCGCCCTGGTCACCGAGATGCTGGAGGACTCCGGGTTGTAAGCGGCGAGGAGGCGCTGGCTGCGGTACGGTGGCCAGCGTCATGGAATACCCACCTGTCTCCGTCGTGATGCCGGTCAGGAACGAGGAGCGGCATCTCGCGGAGTCCGTGCGGCACGTGCTCGCCCAGGATTACCCGGGGCCGCTTGAGCTCGTCCTCGCCGTCGGGCCATCGCACGACCGGACGGAACAGATCGCGCGTGAGCTGGCCGACCCGAGGATCACGGTTATCGCCAACCCGAGCGGCAGGATCCCGGCGGCCCTCAACGCCGCCCGCCGCGCGGCGCGCTACGACGTGATCGCCCGGGTCGACGGGCACGCGCTGCTGCCGCCCGGGTACCTGAAGGTCGCGGTCGCCACGTTGCTCGCCACGGGCGCGGCCGACGTCGGCGGGATCATGGCCGCCGAGGGCGTGACCCCGTTCCAGCAGGCCGTGGCCTGGGGGATGACGTCGCCGGCGGGCGTCGGCGCGGCCGCGTTCCATACCGGCGGCGGCGCGGGACCCGCCGACAGCGTCTACCTCGGCGTATACCGCCGGGAGGCGATCGAGGAAGCGGGTGGCTACGACGAGGAGATGCTCCGCGCGGAGGACTGGGAGCTGAACTACCGCATCCGGGCCCGCGGCGGGCTGATCTGGTTCACCCCCGAGCTCCTGATCACCTACCGGCCGCGCGCGAGCGTGCGCGCGCTCGGCATCCAGTACTTCTTCTACGGCCGCTGGCGGCGCGTCATCGTCCGCGACCACCCGGAGACGGCCAACTTCCGCTACCTGGCCCCCCCGGCGGCCGCCGCGCTGGTCGCGGCCGGATTGCTCGCCGGGCTGGCCGGGCTCGGCGGGATCGCGGCCGGAGCGCCCGCCGGGGTGGGCTGGCTGGCAGGGGGATTCGTGATCCCGCTCACCTACCTGCTCGGCATCACGGCCGTCAGCGCGGCGCTCTCCCGCCGCGTCCCGGCGGGCGTGCGGGTGCGGCTGCCGCTGGTCCTCGCCACCATGCACATGTGCTGGGGTACCGGGTTCCTGACCAGCCCGCGCGGGCTGCACCGGCCGCGGAAGCACGGCACCGCGGCTCGCTCGGATCACAGCGCCATGCATGCGGATGCGCGAGAATGAGCGCATGGACTTCGACCTTCCCGGGCTCCTGGCCGAGCACCGCGATGACGGATACGAGCTTTACGGCAAATACCTGAACCCGCAGCAGCCGCGGATGCTGCACGCGATCGGCTTCGACCGGGTCTACGAGCGGGCCGAGGGAGCGTACCTGTACGACTCGCAGGGCCACGCCTACGCCGACTTCCTGGCCGGCTTCGGCGTGTTCGCGGCGGGCCGCAACCACCCGGTGATCCGCAAGGCGCTGCACGACGCGCTCGACGCCCAGCTGGCGGACTGGACGCAGTTCGACTGCCCGCCGCTGCCGGGCCTGCTCGCGGAGCGGCTGCTGGCCAAGGCGCCCGGGCTCGAGCGGGTGTTCTTCTGCAACAGCGGTACGGAAGCGGTGGAGTCCGCGCTGAAGTTCGCCAGGTACGCGACGGGGCGCGGCCGGATCATCTTCTGCGACCACGCCTTCCACGGGCTCACCACCGGGTCGCTGTCGGTGAACGGCTCGGAGGATTTCCGGCGCGGGTTCGGCCCGCTGCTGCCCGACACGTCCATCCCGCTCGGCGACCTGGATGCGCTCGAGGCCGAGCTGCGCAAGGGCGACGTCGCCGCGTTCATCATCGAGCCCATCCAGGGCAAGGGCGTGCACATGCCGCCCGACGGCTTCCTTACCGCCGCGGCGGCGTTGCTGCACGACCACGGCGCGCTGCTGATCTGCGACGAGGTGCAGTGCGGGTTCGGGCGAAGCGGCGAGTTCTTCGCCTACCAGCATGAACGCGTGGTGCCGGACATCGTCACCGTGGCCAAGGCGCTGTCGGGCGGGTTCGTCCCGGTCGGCGCGGTCCTCGTCAAGGGGTGGATCTTCGAGAAGGTCTACTCGTCGATGGAGCGGGTGCTGGTGCACAGCACCACGTTCAAGGGCGGCGTCATGGCCATGGCGGCCGGCCTGGCCACTCTGGCGGTCCTGGATGACGAGGGACTGGTCGCCAACGCCGCCAGGACCGGGGAGGCCCTGCGCACCGCCCTGACCGCCATGGCCGAGCGCCACGACGTACTGGCCGACGTGCGCGGGCGCGGGCTGATGATCGGGCTCGAGTTCGACAAGCCATCGTCGCTGCGGGCCAGGACCAGCTGGAACATGCTGGAAAAGGCCCGGGTGGGCCTATTCGCGCAGATGGTGGTGGTCGCCCTGTTCCAGCGGCACCGCGTGCTGACCCAGGTCTCCGGCGATCACATCGAGGTGATCAAGCTCATCCCGCCGCTGATGATCGGTGACACGGAGGTGAAGCTGTTCACCGAGGCGTTCGGCGAGGTACTGGAGGACGCCAGCAAGGGCAGCGGCCTGATCTGGGAGTTCGGCCGCACCCTGGTGAAGCAGGCGGTGCGCGGCTAGCCCGGACCCTGGGCCAGCAGCGCTTCCGCTATGGCGAGGTCTTGGGGGTAGGTGATCTTGATGTTGCGCTCGCTGCCCTCGACGATGTGCACGCTGACCTCCGGCAGGTAGCGGAGCACCACGCCGCAGTCGTCGGTCGGGGCGAAGTCGGGGTCGGCGGCGGCCAGCTCGTGGGCGCGGGTGATCACCAAGAGGCGGAAGCACTGCGGGGTCTGGCAGCGCAGCAGCGTCTCCCGGCGCGGCATCGACTGCATCACCCCGTGGTCGGTGATCACCATGGTGTCGGACGCGGGCACCGCGACCCCCGCCGCATCGTGAACCCGCAGCGATGCTACGCAGTCGGCGATGATCCGCCCGTCCACGAGCGGGCGGGCCGCGTCGTGCAGCAGCACGCCGACCTCATCCGGCTGGCTGCGCGCGATGGCGGCCAGGGCGACGCGGGTCGAATCCGGCCGGGTTACGCCGCCCTCGATGACCGCGCTGACCTTGCGGTAGCCGCCGTCGGCGAGCATGGCCTCGACCTGCCCGGTATACCCGCCCGCCATCACGACCAGGATCTCGTCGACCCCGGGGGCCTGCTCGAACGCGGCCACGCAGTGCTCGATAAGCGTCTGCCCGGCCAGCCGCAGCAGCTGCTTCGGCATCCCCGCGCCGAGCCGGTGCCCCACCCCGCCGCCGAGGACCACCGCCACCATCCGCATGAGCCGGACTCTACCGGGCAGGACAGCGCCGTCGATCCGTTAGGAACCTGTGACCATTCGGCGTGTTCATCATGGCCAAAGGTCCTCGTCGGCTACCGTTGGTAACGGCTTATGCGCGACTCACCGTAGCCGTGCCGCTTGGAGGGCATGCATGACCGTTGCGCTGATCCTGGCGGGCCAGGCGGATGCCGGGCTGCGCGGTCAGCTGGCGGCCCTCGGCGTGCGCAGGGTCGACGCGACGGACCGGGCCGGACCGGCCCTGCTGACCGTCGCCGCCGCGGCGCAGGCCGCCGGCGAGCGCGTGCTCATCTGCGCCGGAGACGACACGGTTGGCGAGGATATCCTGGCCAGGCTGCTCAGGGCGGGCGGTACCGCGGCGTTCACCAGGGCCGGAGCCGGCGCGCTGGTGGTGGACCCGTCCGACCTGGAGGCGCTGGCGGGGGCCGCCGAGGCGCTCGCGGCGGCGCGCGGAGCGCCCGCCGGGATCGGCGCGCTCGTCGGGGAGCTCACGTGGCGCGGGATCAGGGTCCGCGTGCTCGACACCGGGCCGGACGGCGACGGCGCGGTCGCGCGGCTGGTCGTCGACCCGGTCGCCTCGGTGGTGGCCAGGTGGCTGGCCAGGCGTGAGCTGGCCCCGGCCGCGCTCTACGGGATCGCCCTCGCCATCGGCCTGCTGTCCGCGGTGTGGTTTTCAGACCCGGCGACCAAGGCGAGGGTGATCGCGTCGGTCGCGCTGTTCGGCTCGCTGGCGGCCGGCCGGGCGGGCTGGGTGCTGGCCGCGGCCAGCAGCGAGGGCCGCTCAGGCCGTCCGCCGACTGGCTCGGCGCCGCCTCCGGCCTGCTCTCGGAGTTCGCGGTCTACGCCGCGCTGGCCGCTAGCTCCGTCCCGGGCCATCCGGCCGGACTGGACGGCGTGCACGGCGCTGACCTGCGGAACACCCTGGTAGCCAGCGAGGGCGGGCCCGGGCCGGAAGGCGTGTGGCGGCTGGCCGTGGCCGCGATGGTCATGCTCGGCATCCGCCGGATAGCCGAGCTCTGCCGGGAATCGGCGGCTGGAGGACCGCGCAACCCGTACTCCCGGCTGGCCCGGCGCGTCCCGGAGCAGGTCATCGCCCTCCCGGCGGGCGAAAGGTACGCGGTGATCGCGGTGACCGCGATCCTCGCCGGGCCGCGGTTGACGTTCCTGGTCCTGCTGGCCTGGGGCGTGGTGGCGTCCGGCTACCTGCTCACCAGGCGGGTGCCGGGCGCGGAGGAGATGATCGGCCAGGGCGGCGGCCTGGCGGCCTGCCGTGGCGACGGCAAACTGTCGCGCTGGTTCGGCGGTCTCGTCCGGGGTAATCTTCCGCCGCTGCTGCCGGTGCTCGTGGGCCTGTTCGTGACCTGCGTGCTGGCGGCCCTGGGCCTGGGGAACCTGCCGGGGATCTTCGTCCTCATCCCGGTCGTCGTCATGCTGCCCCCGGCGCTGGGTGCCCGCCACCCGCACGACGCGCGGCTGGACTGGCTGGTGCCCCCGTTGCTGCAGACGAGCGAGTGCGTCTTCCTCGCGGCCCTCGGCTTCTCCAGGCACGTGCCCTCGGCCCTGGTCTTCGCGCTGGTGGCGGGCGTGATCATGCGCCACGCCGACCTGGCCTACCGGGCGCGGGTCGGCCTGGGCATCCCGGCCGACGTGTTCGGCCTCGGCTGGGACGGGCGCATGCTGCTGGCGGGCCTGGCCGCGGTGGTCGGCATCGCGCCGTTCGCCTACGCCGTGCTCGCCGGCTACCTGTGGCTGCTGTTCTGCTGGGACTACCTCAGCGGATGGCTGAAGGCCGTCGGCGGAGCCGGGGAGGCCAGCCGCGTCGTGGACTGAGCGGAGGGTCGCGGTACTTGCGTAATGCCGCGTACCATTATCTGAGTGTTGGGTCGCGATACTCGCGTACTCGCGTCCACGTCGGTAGTCGAGGGCGACGGGGAAAGCAGTATGCCCACAGGATGGCAGTCCGTCACCACGCTGCCTCGGGTCTGGCTGGTGACCGGGCTGGTCGCCTGCGCCCTGTTCGCGGCCGGGGTCTCCTTGTTCAGCGGGGACTCGCTGCACCGCCTGTGGGGTGTTTCCGCCGCCTGCGCCTACGCGGTCGCCGCCCTCGTGATCATGGCGTGGCGGTCGCGCACCGAGACCGGGGTCGACATCGCCCTCGGCGTACTTATCTGCGGAGCCATCCTCGTCCCCCTGCTGTGGATGGTGCTGAACGGGCACGGGGAGCCCGAGGTCGGCGTCGTGGCCAACTCCGCCAAGACGCTCATCAAGCACGGGACGCCCTATAAGAGCTCACAGGTGCTGGCCACCACCACCGATCCCAACCAGTACAACCCGTATCTGCCGCTGATGGCCGCGTTCGGCGTGCCGCAGGCGGTGCTCGGCCACGGCGTCCTGACCGATCCCCGGGTCTGGTTCGGGATCGTCTTCCTCGTCGTGTTCGCCTTCGCGCTGAGGATCGCCGGCGCCAGAGACTGCACCCGGTGGGCGCTGCTGGTGACGGCGTCACCGGTGATCGCGTTCGAGCTGTGCGTCGGCGGCACCGACGTGCCCATGGTCGCGTTCATGTGCCTCGGCTTCGCCCTGCTCTGGCGGCCGAGCCCGCTGGCGGCCGGGCTGGCGCTGGGTATCGCGTCCTCGATGAAGGCGACCGCTTGGCCCGCGCTGATCGTGGCGTTCACGCTGCTGTACGTCAGGGACGGCAAGCGCGCGGCGTGGCGGTTCATCCTGGTCGCGCTCATCGTGGTCGCGCTCATCGTCGGCCCGTTCGCGATCCTGCGGCCGGGCGCGCTGGTGCGGAACACGATCTTGTTCCCGCTCGGCCTGGCCAGCGTCAAGTCGCAGGCGGCCAGCCCGTTGCTCGGCCACGTGCTCGCGCAGACCGGTCCCGTCGGTCACACGATCGCCGTCGCGCTGCTGATCGGCTCCGGGCTCGCCATCGCGGTCTCGCTGGTGATCCGCCCGCCGAGGGACGTACCGTCCGCTACCATCCGGCTGGTCATCGGGCTCACGGCGATGTTTGTCCTCGCGCCGTCGACGCGGTTCGGCTACTTCATCTACCCGGCCGCGATGATGCTGTGGCTGCTCGTCGCCATGGCCGGGCGCAAGCCCGCGGGCCAGGACGGACCGGAGGGGCAGGAAGCGCCGCCGCCCGCCCCCGCGCCTGACGTCGCGCCGGCCCCCGGCTAGCCGCTGTCGGCCCGGTCGGGACGTTGGCAGGATCTGACGGAAGGTTGGCGATCCTGCCACTCGTCAGGGCGGACGCCGCCTGGCAGGCTTGATGATCATGAGCGAGCGGAAGGTGCCGGTGGTCTACGCCCCGCCTGCGGGGCAAGAGGGAGGCTCGGGGGAGGCACCACCGCTCGTTCGGCCCAAAGATAGAACGGAACTGGTGCGGCGGGTCGGCCTTCGCGCGTGGGTGGCGCTGCTGATCGTGTGGGTGGTCTGGGGGAGCACCTACCTGGCGATCAGGGTAGGCGACGAGACGATCCCGCCGCTGGTGCTGGCGGCGGTGCGGTACGTGATCGCCGGCACGATCATGTTCCCGGTGGCGATGCGGAGCGCGGCCGCCGCGGCGCGCACGGCCGGGCGGGCTGGTCCGTCCGGGCGGTACCGGCCGACGCGCTCGGAGTGGCTGGGCTGCGCGATCGTGGGGATCCTGCTCATCGGCGCCAACGCCGCGGTGTGCGTCGGCGAGACGACCGTGCCGTCCGGGCTGACCGCGCTGCTGATCGCGACGGTGCCGCTCTGGCTCCTGGGCATCGACGCGGTGCTGAACCACGCCAGGCTCGGGCTCGCGCCGGTGGCCGGGCTGGCGATCGGGCTGGCCGGCGTGGGCCTGCTGTCCGGGCTCGGCGGGGGCCAGGGCGGCGTGTCCGTGTCCGGCGTGGTGATCATCTTGAGTGCGTCGGCGGCGTGGGCGACGGGCACGATCATGGCCAGGCGGGTCTCGACGCCGGCCAGCCCCGCGCTGACCAGCGCGATGCAACTGCTCATCGGGGGCGTGTTCGCGCTGGTCCTGGCGGTGGCGACCGGGGAGTTCGGCTCGTTCCGGCTGTCCGCGGTGTCGGACAGGTCCTGGCTCGCCCTCGGCTACCTGATCGTGGTCGGCTCCATCGTGGCGTTCTCCGCCTACGTCGTGGCGGTCAGGATGCTGCCGACCGCGACGGTCGCCACGTACGCCTACGTGAACCCCGTCATCGCCGTCCTGCTCGGCACGCTCATCCTGAACGAGCCGGTGAGCGTGGGGATGCTCGCCGGGGGCGTGCTCATCGTCGGGGCGGTGGTGCTGGTGGTGCGGCGGAGCCCTCCGGCGCACTGACCTGCAGCAGGCTGGCGAGCCGCGATTTCGGTGCGGGCGTAACGCGCTCGCGGCGGCTTTCCGCGGGCGTATTTGACCAGCCGCGGACCGCGGGCGAACAATGAACGGGTGCCGATCGGATTCTTCGCGCGCGAGTGGGAACGCACCTGCGGCGAGTGCGGCTACGCCTGGCGGGTGCCCCGGTCGATCGCACGCCGGGGGATCCGCGGGATGTCCGCGATGTCGGCCATGGGCGCGACGCGCGGCGCCTGGGCCAGTAACAGCAGCCTGAGCGGCATGCGGTCCGGCATCGCGGGCCGGGCCGAGCTGATGGAGCAGTTCCGGATCTGCGCGAAATGCGGCGTAGACAACTTCACCCAGCGCCCGGTCCGGCGAGGCGAGATCGTCGTCGGCCAGGTGCCGCGGCCGTGATCCGCCGGGACCGTTGATGACGCTGGAGATCACGCGCTTGCACCTGGCGAGCCTGCAGGGCCTCGACGGCCGCCGGTGGCCGGTGCACGGGTTCGTGGTCACCCACCCGGGCGGCGCGGTGCTGGTGGATACCGGCGTCGGCGGGCCGCAGGAGGTGCTCGACGACTGGCGGGTGGTCAACCGCTCGGTCGCGGACGCGCTGGCGGAACTGGACATGAGCCCGGCCGACATCGGGCTGGTGATCAACACCCACCTGCACTTCGACCACTGCGGCCAGAACGCGGTCTTCAAGCACGCTCCCATCTACGTCCAGCGCGCCGAGCTGAGCCGCGCCGAGCGCGAGTCACCAGAGCTGTGCGGCTGGTTCGACTTCATGAACGCGCGGTGGGAGCTGCTCGACGGGGACACCGAGGTCCTGCCGGGTCTTGAGGTGATCGCCACGCCCGGACACACCGAAGGCCACCAGTGCGTGGTGGTGCGCGGCGGAGACGCCGCGTTCGACCTGCTGATCGGCGACGCGGCCTACACGCCGCGGATCTACGCGGACCCGGACCTTCTTACCAGCGAGCAGCTCCCGCCCGGCCAGGCCAGCGACGTCCCGGCCTGGCGCGACACGGTGCGGCGGATTCACTCCCTGCGTCCGGCTCACGTGCATTTCTGCCACCACGCCGACATCGTCCACAGCTAACGGAGATCACCGTGCGGGTCATCGCGGAGGCCGGTGCCTACACGCCGCCGGACAGCGGCGAGCACACCCACTGGATCACGCACCTGGGCAGTGACGACCTGAGCGTGGGAACGTACTCGATACCCGCGGGCGGCCTGGATGACCAGACCCCGCACACCGAGGACGAGATCTACGTGGTGCAAGCCGGCCGCGCCACGCTGGTGACCGGCTCGGGGACCGCCGAGGTGGGGCCGGGAAGCGTGGTGTTCGTCCCGGCGGAGGAGACGCACCAGTTCACCGAGATCCTCGAGGACCTGGCCATGGTCGTCATCTTCGCGCCGCCGTACGGATCGCGCGCCGCAGGCTGAGGTTCCGCGCGTAACCCCGTTTATCCCGAACGAACGGTGGTTCCCGCTTCCTCAATCCCGAGCCGCGCCAGGGCGTCGGCGCGCTCGTTGCCCTCGTCGCCCGCGTGACCCTTGACCCACGACCAGGTGACGTCGTGCCCGTTCATGGCCTCGATCAGCCTGCGCCACAGGTCCGCGTTCTTGACCGGCTTCCTGGCCGAGGTCAGCCAGCCGTTTCGCTGCCAGCCTCCGACCCACTTGGTGATCCCGTTCAGCAGGTACGTGCTGTCCGTGTGCAGGTTCACCTTCGCCGGGCGGTTCAGCGCCTCGAGGGCCCGGATGGCCGCCATCAGCTCCATCCGGTTGTTCGTGGTCTGCGGGTCGCCGCCGTGCAGCTCCTTCTCCGTTCCATTCCAGCGGAGCACCGCGCCCCAGCCGCCCGGCCCGGGATTCCCGCTGCACGCCCCGTCCGTATAGATCACGACCTCGGTCATGCCCGGAAGGTTACTGGCTGCCGGGGCCCTGGGTGAGGCCCTCGCCGAGCCTGGCCGTCCCGCCTGGGTCAGCGGCTCTGCGCGTGCCGCCCGGAGCCTCGATGATTTGCTTTGATCGCCGGGAGTTCATAGAGTTAAGGGCACATCGACGCGGGGTGGAGCAGTTCGGTAGCTCGCTGGGCTCATAACCCAGAGGTCGAGGGTTCAAATCCCTCCCCCGCTACCAACCAAATGCAGGTCAGAGGCCCTCTCCGAACAAGGAGAGGGCCTTCTGCATGTGGTTTGTAAACTGATTTGTAAACGTCGCGTCCGTCGCGTCCGTTCAGGCCTGAGACGCCCTGACGCTTGTCGCCGTCTCGACCGGACGGCGGCCGTCCGGTCTTATAGCACGCTGTAGCAACCAGTGCTACAGTACTCGTATGAGTACCCAGCCCGAGATCACCCAGCGTGACCTGCGAATGAGGTCCAAGGAGATCATGGATGCTGTCGAGCGGGGGCAGGCCTTCACGGTCACCCGTGATGGTCACCGCATCGGTGAGCTGGTGCCGCTGCGGCAGCGCCGCCGCTTCGTGTCCCGGGCCGAGTTCGCCGCGATGTCGCGCAACGCCCCGGTGATCGACGCCGAAGCGTTCCGGGCCGACCAGGACGCGGCCGCTGACCAGGCGGGAAGCGCCTATGACCAGTGAGCCGGTGCGACGCGGCCTGCTGGACACCAACATCATGATCCTCCGGAGCCGGATCGCTCCCGACGAGCTTCCCGAAGAGATGGCGATCAGCGCTGTCACCCTTGCGGAACTGTCCGCCGGACCGCATGAGGTACGGCCCGACACCGTGCAGGACGTCTACTTCGAGGCTGCTGAGCGGGCTCGCAGACTGGACGTCCTGCAGAGGGCTGAGCACGAGTTCGACCCGATCCCGTTTGACGCGGAAGCCGCTCGTGCCTACGGGCGGGTGACGGCAGCGGTGGTCGCGGCAGGCAGGAAGCCCCGCCGAAGAGCGGTCGACCTCATGATTGCTGCGACGGCGATCGCTGCGGAACTGCCGTTGTACACGACGAATCCCGATGACTTCGCAGCCCTGGATCACCTCGTTACGGTGGTCCCGGTAACCAGGCCCGAAATCCCAAACGAGCGTGGAACTGGCCGATAAGAACGACGCTAAGCACTTCGCTTCGGATCCGGCGACCCAGGACAGCAACTCAGCGCACCGCGTTGCCGAATAGTCCTTAATTGATAACTATCAAGCGCGGCTCCGCTGCGCTGCGCCGCCGGCCCGGCGTCAGCGCCGGCTCTGCCTTGAAGGCCCGCCGGCGCACGCCGGGCCAGCACGTGCAGCAGACGCACCTGATCAGACACTATTTCAGCGCGCATCATGGGCCGCATAGCGCCAGCTCCGTCTAGCCGCTGATCAGATCGCGGACGCCTAGGCGAACCTGGGAGCCTCATCCGCTTCCGATTGTGTAGCCCTCCAGAGCAGGCCGGTCAAGGGCGCTCCCTTCGGTCGCGTCGCCGCGGCGATGGCGCAAGCGCCACCCTTGACAGTCCTGCCCTTCCAGGCGGTTTCCGGCAGCTATCGGATGAGGCACCTCCACGCCTCAGCTCGAAGCCAGGAGACCGGCGATGACACAGACCCGCTTCACCTGCACGCTCACCAAGGCGGACGAGCCCGCATGCCAGTCCTACGCACGCGTCACGATCGTGGGCTCCGCGCGTGCTGAGGGTGCCGGGGTGGTCGGCGCCCCAGCACCCGTTCCTGGTCGGCCAGGTTCTGCTCGTACAGGGTGATCGCACTTTCCCCGGGTCAGCGCAGAGATTGTAAAGGTCGCTTGACTTCGACCGGATGTTAAGCTACCTTTACATCATGCGGAACCGGGTCCGTGAGCAGCGCACCCAGCGGGGACTGTCCCAGGCTGAGCTGGGGACGGCGCTAGGCGTGTCCCGGCAGACGGTGATCTCGATCGAGAGCGGTCGCTACCTGCCGTCGCTGCCGCTGGCGTTCCGTATCGCGCGGTTCTTCGACGTGCCGGTCGACAAGATGTTCGACCCGGAGGATGAGGGGACAGGGTCATGAGGAGCATCAGGAACCGCCGCCTGCTGGCGGTGGGGCTAGCGCTGGCAGCGGGCGGCGCGTTCGCCGCCGCCAACGCCGTCGCCCACCTATGGGGCGCCGTGATCGCCGTGGCGGTGATCTTCATCCCCCTGGCGGTCGTCAGCTACGTGCGGGCCGGGCGCGACAGTGACCGCGCTGCGATGATGGTCGGCGGCGGTGCTGATGAGCGGCAGGCGCTGATCAGGACGCGGGCGCGGGCCCTGTGGGGAGCCATGATGTACGCTGCCGCGGTGATCAGCGGTATCGTCGTGATCGCGGTGCGGGGCATTGGCCACTGGAGCAGTTACTGGCCGATCGGGCTGGTTGTCGCCATCGGCACCGTCACCTACCTGTGGGGCGGGCGCGCCTGTGGCTTCGGCGCGCTGATCGGCGGCCGGGCTGATGAGCGGCAGGCGCTGATCAGGACGCGGGCGCGGGCCCTGTCCGGGTACGCGATGGCCGCTCCCACGCTGATCGGCGTCCTGGTCGAGGTGGCCCTGGGGGACACCTTCCGCAGCTACTGGCCGTTCCTGCTGGTCGGCTGGGCCGGGGCCGTCGGCTATCTCGCCGGGGAGGCGAAATACGGTGCTGCCCACGGCGCGGACTATGCCCCCCCGCGCCGACATGGAAGACGGCACGCCCGGCAGATGAAACCAACCGAGTAACCACCGGGTCAGATCCACCAGGGCGCGCTGAGCCAAACAGAGGACCAGGTCGCGACCAAGAGGCCACCGTGCCCGCTGCGTGCCCGATCGGCCGGTCAACGTGGGCAACCTACGCACTCCCGGACAACCCGATACACGGGCTCACCTGCGAATGGGCAGGCTGACCCGCTGCGCAAACCGACCTTCCACGGGTTGTGGCTGTCACAGAATCTGTGTCGGGCCCGGCTCGTCGTGCGGGACGGCGAGGGCCATCTCGGATTCTTGGAGCATCTCGGCGAGATCCTCGACGCTCTGACAGAACCGGACACGCCCTTAGGACAGCCTTAGGCTATGCGGGAGCACCGGCCGGACTCCGAAGCCGTGTGCCCGCCTGTTGAATGTAAACCGATTTGTAAACCGGACGCCCCGGAACGGGATGGGACAGGGGAGACGGAGCAGACCGAGCGCGCCGTGCTCGGTCTCATCCACCTAGGTCACCGCATCTGCGAGAGATCGTTCGAGACGGCAGAGACGGACGTCGTACTGCTCATAACCCAGAGGTCGAGGGTTCAAATCCCTCCCCCGCTACCAACCAACCAATATGCAGGCCAGAGGCCCTCTCCGAACAAGGATTGGGCCTCTTGCATGTACGTTGTGCACGGATTTGTGCACGGCGCTTGCCGTTCCGGCCGAGTCGCCGAACTGCCCGGTGACCGTAACCTGTCAGCAGACAGACACTGTGCGCACTGTCGGCGGTTTGACTCTAGCGCATCTTTTGGTCAAAGTTTTGACTATGACGACGCTGCCTCTGGGAGAAGTCAAGACCCACCTGTCTGAGCTCGTGGGCCGCGTCCACGACCACCACGAGCGCGTGACCGTGACCGTCCACGGCCACCCGTCCGCCGTGCTGGTAGCCGTCGAGGACCTCGAGAGGCTGGAAGAAACCCTGGCCATCTTGCGGGACGCCGAGACCATGCGCAGGCTGGCGGAGTCCGACGCCGAACTCGCACGTGGCGAGGAAGTGACCGCCGCCGAACTCGCCGAGACAATCCGCAATCGTTCAACTCACGAATGAGCGAGGATGCGCAAGAGCCGTACACCCTGAGGACCACGCCTACAGTACGACGGGCACTTGCCGAAACGCTGCCTGAAGCCGTGGCGGCTGCCGCGTACGAGTTCATTACCGGGCCACTGCTGGACCAGCCGCACCGCGTCGGGAAGCAACTGCTTCCGCCGCTCGATGACAGGTTCAGTGCGCGCCGCGGAACCTACCGCGTCATCTACCGGATCGATGACAAGACTCACGTCGTCACCGTCGTCGACATCGGCCACCGACGCGACATCTACCGGACTTGATGAGCGTTGGCAGTATGTCCGTTACCGAATTGCCCTATAGATAAGAGTCAAGAGCCGCGCCGCCGCGCGGCCCGGGCGCGCCGCCAGCTCGCCATGGCTCGCAAGATCAAGTAGCTCACCGGCGCAATCTGCGCGAGCTGCGCAGAGCCGTCTTCCTTGCTCCCGATTGTCCAGCTCGCGTGCACCGCGTCTAGGTCGCCCTCCGGGCGTCGCTGCGCGATGGCTTCGCCAACCTAGACCCGGCACCCACTCGTCTGGTTTTGGCGCCTGCGAGGAAAACGGAGGTACCAGTCGACGTGGCCAGGGCCTGTGAGACGTCCCCCCGGGCTAACACAGCTCGAAGTCCCAGAAGATCAGCATCGGGTCGCCGTTGTAGGCGGCGTAAGCCGCAGCCGGGTACCAGGCGCGCAATGTCCAGATGTCTGACGGATGCTCGGGCAGCACCCGCTCGGGCGGCGGCGCGTCGGCCGGGTCCCGGTGCGGGACGCGCAGCTCTTCGCAGTGGCGGACCTCGAAGCCGAGCGGCAGCGCGGCGGTGAGGTACTCGCTGGTCATCCGGCTGTGGTGCGGCATGTAGCCGTAGCTGCCGTCGGGCATCGCTTGGACCATCGGATAGTCCATCCGTGAGTCGGCGATCACCAGGTGCCCGCCCGGCCGCAGCACCCGCGCGAATTCGGCCAGCACCGGGGTCAGTTCGGGTACGTGGGTGAGCCCCAGCGAGATCATCACGAGATCGACCTCTTGGTCCGCGACCGGCAGCGCCCGCAGGTCACCCTGGCAGAAGTCCGCGCCGGGAACCTTGGCCTTGGCGACGGCGAGCATCTTCGCCGAGCCGTCCACGCCGATCACCGAGTGGCCCTTGGCGGCCAGGTAGGCCGCGTGGCGGCCGCTGCCGCAGGCAGCGTCGAGGGCCGGCCCGATCGGCAGGCGGTCGATGATCGGCCGGATGATCGGCTCCTCAAGGTCAATCAGGTCGTTCGGCCCGTCGTAGTACTCGGCCCAGACGTCGTAGCCCTCGGTCGCCGTGATCGGGCGGACCGTGGCGCCGTCGCCGAACTCGCCGGCGCAGTCGAGCATCGCGCGGATCTCGGCGATCCTGGCCTCGGTGAACTCGCGGTCGTACTCGCCGTTGTAGGCGCGAAGGAGGGCGACGCCTTGCAGGCCGAGCAGGTAAGCCAGGGGGTGCTGGTAGATCACCTGTCGATGCTAAGAGCCGCCGCACCGGGCGGGCTACTGGATATCGGGGCGGACGACGAGGATCGAGTCGGTAATCTGACAGTACGGGTTCGATTCGTGATGACAAGACGGGCCTTCGACATGCGCCGACCATGCCGGCCCGGGTATTCCTATGTCTTGAGACACGCCATTCGCATGTCCTGAAACTAAAGACCTCCCCCGCTACCAAGGCCAAAGGCCCTTTCTCGAACGGAGAAAGGGCCTTCTGCATGTGGTTTGCTAACGGATTTGCTAACGAGGCTGGGCCTCTTGCCATCTCGCCTTGAGTGCCGCTTGCCTGGTGCGTGACCTGAGTAGACGCAAGCGAACCGCCAATGATCGGTTCAGCCAGTGCAGTCGCGACTCGGCGGTCGGCCTCCAGGTCAGTCTGCGCGTACTGCTTCATGGTGAACGCCACGTCCGCGTGCCCGATCCGCCTGCTCAGCGCCTTCCAGTCGATCTTCGCATCGCGGCCCGCGGTGGCGTAGCTGTGTCGGCATAATCGTGTAGCTCGATCTCGGGGAGACCGGCCGCCGCGGGGAGTGAGGGCCGCTTTCTTCTTAGCTATGAGCAAGCAGAACGGGCAGTGTCAGCCGCCTCTTGTCAGTGTTCTTGCCGGTTGGCTATCGGCGCGCGCCAGGATTAGCTGGCCGGATTCGGGCACGAGCTCAACCGGACGGCGTTACCGAGGACCACACGCCGAACCACTGCTCGGCGCCGTACTCCTCGAACCGCTTCACCTCGGTGAACCCCAGCTTCGCCGCGAGGCGCATCGCACGGTCGTTGGCGGTCTGGGTGCAGAGCACCACCAGCTCGCCGGGAAGCGTGCCGGTGAACCAGTCGAGTGCCGCTGCGCACGCCTCGGCGGCGTATCCGCATCCCCACGCCTCCGGCAGAAACATGTAGCCGAGCTCGGCCTCCCCGGCATCCGGACGGACGTGACCCGGACGCTCTGCGTCGCGCCGATCGAGCGTGATCATGCCGATCATCGCTCCGTCGAGATCGACCACGAAAAGGCCAGGGCGCCGCCCGGGCACCTCAGGCACCGCGCGCTCAAGCTCATCACGCGGTCGAGGGCCACCGAGGTAGGTGCCCACCTCTGGCGAGGCGAACAGCTCGATGAACGCCGCACGGTCCCGCGCCTCGGGCTCGCGGAGCACGAGCCGCTCTGTCCTGATCGGGACAGGTGGCCAGGCGACGGGTCCAAGCTCAGTCATCGCGGGCAATCTATCCCACACCCGCCGGCAAAAGCCTCAGAAATCGACCCGGGACCTCTTCTTCGAAGATCTCGACAAGCCAGTCGAAGACAGCCGACCCGCGCCACGGCCCCGGCGTGTTTGTGTTATGTGGCCGTCTGCACTTGATGTCCGTTCAGCTGTATCCGTAGAGGGCGAGGATGCGCTGCTCGTCGGGGGGGTTCCTGACTTGTGACACCCCTCGGCGGTCTGGAGTGTGTGCGGGTCGCCGGCCTGGGAGTTTGCCGTTTCCCGGTAGCGGATCTGCGCAGTAATGCGGGCTCGGGGTAGGGTCCGGGCCGCCGGCGAAGGTCGGGCGGCTTAGCGCCCTAGGATTCCGCGGTCGGCCTCGGCGGCCGGCTGGGCGTCGCCATCTTGCTGTGCCCTGGCGATGATTTGCTGGAGGGCCGCCACGTGCTGCTCGAATGCCTGGCGGCCGGCTGGGCTGAGGCTGGCTGAGGTGCGCGGGCGCTTGCCCACGAATCTCTTGCGGATCTGGACGTAGCCGGCCGACTCGAGGGTGGACAGCTGTTTAGATAGCACCGAGTCGGACAGGCCGAGTTCGTCGCGGATGTACTTGAAGTCGGCCCACTGCGCCGCCGCGAGCAGCGAGACGATCGCCAGCCGCGTCGGCGCGTGGATCAGCTCATCGAAACGAGCTGTGGTCATGGAGTGCCTGCGGCCTGCGGCGCGTCGCTCAGCTGCTGCCGGGCCTGGCTGAACATGAGCCTGCGCACGTACCGGTTCACCAGCGGCCCGGCGATCACGATCACGGCGGCTCCGGCGGCGCAGCCGATGGTGCCGGGATAACGGAGGTGGGCCGCGGCCAGGCTGGCCGCGGTGCCCACGATCACCCCGTCGACCAGCACTATCATGCCGATTATCGCGGCGGCGGCGCGGCCGCTGGTCTGCGGGGTGTGCACCTTGACTCGGCGGCGCAGCTCAGGGATCATCGCGCCGGTCAGCACGGCCATGACGAGCGCCGCGAGCGGGATCGTGATGGCCTGCACGACCAGGTCCCCGGTGTCCCTGGCGGCGCCAATGGCGACGATCCCGGCCGCTATCACCCACCAGTACCAGGCTGGTACGAGCACGGCCTTGATGACCTGTTCCTGCCGCCGCTGGATCTCGGCCAGCTCGGCTGCCGCCTCGGCGCCGGTCGCCCCGGTTCCGGCTGGCTGGGGTTGCTGTGTGTTGCCCATGGTGGTCTCCTACTGGAAACTATTTTCCCAACTAGAAAGTACCATTAACTTTCCAGTTTAGCAAGTACTTTCCAGCCAGGTACCATAACGCAGGCCGGGGGGAGCCTGAAGACAGCGCCGGTGTCATGGGACTGTCTGCACGTGATGTCCGTTCAGGTGTATCCGGCGGCCCATGGCCGAGCGAGGGTCGGGGACGCGGGCCAGCCACTCCCGCAGGCAGGCACGCGAACCCTGACGATCAGGCGCAAGCACCCTGGCCAGGTGGTCGGCCGGGGCCTCGATCAGGGAAGATAGCAGCGCGGGCACGGCGATTTCCTGGATCGTCTGAGGTTGGCACCTTCGACCTTGGGAAACCGTGCCCGCCAGTCAAACAGGACACCTCAGCCCACAGGCGACACCCCCGGTCATACAGATCCTGGCAGCATCATCCGGGCGCGAACATCAAACTTGCCGGGGCCGTGCGACCCGCGCTTTGCATGTGCGGCATCCAAGTCGGCTTGATCCGTCGGTTGCGGCGGGGCCAGTGCTTTCCTATGCCGTACCAACCCGGTGCTCGGACGTTGCGCGTCCTGTGCTCCGGCTTCGCTTGCCCTCGGATTCCTCGGGCTGGTCACTGCGCCTATCGGCGGACGTACTAACGGATTCGCCTGATGCGACTGAACGGCGTTGCTGTAGCCGTTGGCGGGAAGCATGCCCTCCGGGGCGTAGAGGTGGCGCACCGTCACGTCCTACTCATCCGAATCCCAGGCGCGCAGCAGGTCGAACAGGCGTCGGTCGCCGTCGAGCTGCAGGGAGTCAATCGGGATACGGTCGTACAGGACGAGGACCACCTCATTGGCCGTGCCCCGGGCGGAGGCGGCGGCCGCGTCCGGGCCCTGGCCGGCAGCGGTGGCGGGGATCGTGCCGGGCGTGGGGAGGCGGGTGGCCCGTGCGCCGTTGGCGGAGAGCGAGAGGCGCCAGGAGCGGCCCTCGGTAGTGTGGAAGTCGACGGCAGCGGCCTCATGCGGCCAGGGGTGCGTCCATGCGACGCAGGTGGACAGGAACTCGTCGACACCGTCGAGTGCCGCCTCGTCCGGCAGCGGCTGCGGGTCACCCAGGGTGATCTGGGCGTCGTAGGTGTGCACCGCAACGTCCTGGAGCTGGTGCCGGGCGACGGCACCGGAGGTCTGCGGCGACTGCGACGCACCCCACCACGTCCAGCAGCCGCGATCGGGGCCGGCCTCGCGCAGCGCGTCCAGTAGCTGCCGCGTCGATGCGGCCGACCAGGCCAGCAGTGCCTCGCGCTCCCCAGGCGCAGCCTGGCCGCCTCCCGATGCGGACTCGGCCGGGGGAGCGGCAGCCGGGCCGGCGTTGACGGCGGCGGCCCAGAAGCGGTGCACCTCACCCAGGTGCTGCACCAGTTCCAGCAGCGTCCACTCGGGGCAGGTCGGTACCTGCAGCTCGAGGCCGGGCGCGGACATGACTGCGGCGCGGAAGGCGGTCGACCGTTCGTCGATCAGCCGGAGCAGAACGGGGAACTCCAGAGTCTTCTCCACAGCGGCTGTATATCACCGTGCTCCGCCAACCGGCCAAGCAATTTCACACCTGATGAGCCGCAGCGCGCGGTATCCGCCCGCGCTCGTCCTCTTGCGAACCGGCAGGTCAGTGACTGTATTTGCTAACGGGATTGCTAACGAGACTCGTCGGGACAGGGGAGACGGGGCGAGACACCGACAACGACGGCCGAGCCAAAGCCCAGATCAGCGAGACGCGCTGAGACGCCGGAGACGACCGAGACGCACGTCGTATAGCTCATAACCCAGAGGTCGAGGCTTCAAATCCCTCTCTCGCTACCAAGCAGGCAAACGACATGAGCGGTGCGGCGCGGGACATACGTGAGACGAGGGCACCGCCACAAGTCAGGGGCGCGGAGTTACCCATCTCATTCCCAGTGCCGCGGTCGCAGCAGTAACGGCCTGAAAAACCGTCGGCTCAGGTCGTCAGCGTGCGGGCGGAAGGGTGGGTGTCCTCCCCCGAACCCGCCGTAGGAGGGTTTCACGCCAGCCGGAACCCGTCCAGGGGCGCCGCCGGCGTCACTGCGTGATCGGCTACGCCGACCCTGGACAGAACCCGTCTGCCGTCAGGTCCGGCAGCAGCCGGGTCCGGGGGAGGGGTCCGGGCATGGCACGGGCGGGGCGCCGATGCAGAGCCGATGGTGGCGACCAGGACCATGTCGATCCGCCCGACCTGGCTTGACGTAGCTGATAACACATGCCTATCATAGTGATATCAGTTTTTACGGCCTGAGGAGGGCTCCATGGAAGCTTCAGCCGGCAGTGGTTTTCTTGCCTGGATCCACCGCATAACCCCACCGCGCATGAACACGTACACGGCGTACAGCATCGGGACCTTCGTCGCCTGGGCGGTGATCTGGGCGATCCTCGGCGCCACCGAAAAGAAAGTGACTCTGGGCTATATCTTCGCGATCTTCTTCGGATGGTGCATCGGGTGGCTCTCCGCGACGATCGCCCGAGCCGTCTATCCGCCCCCGAAGAAGGTGCATCTGACCGGAGACCCACGGTAACCATGACGGCAATGGCTTCAAGCGCCGTCGCGCTGGGAGTGAGTAGCACGGAGGCACGTGTGCAACGGGCGGTAAAGCGGCGGTTCGGCGCCGCCGCTCAGTGATAAAGCTGGACGCTGTCCGCGATGGCCATAAGGTGCGCCGGGTCAGCGTTGACCAGGAGCAGGGCGAATGTGCCGCTCCCGATGTGGACCGGCTGCCGGTATTCGACCAGCGCCTCGCTATTTCGGAACGCCGGACCCCAGGCGCGGCGCGCTAGGGCGGGAGCACCGCTGGACGGAAGGATCAGGCAGCCCGGTCGGCCGTCGATGCTGCGGTAGATGATCTGCGGGTGCAGGCCGTAGGGGTGCAAGACGTTGCCGGTGGCCGCTACGGTGCACGCGTAGTGCAGCCCGAACGGCTCGACCATGGCGTCCAACTCCACCCAGCCCGAGGTGCCGTCGTAGGCAAACTGCCCTGTGTAATAGGGCGTCGGCTGCCAGCCGACAGGAATAGAGATGCTGACGGCGTACGTCTGCGACGTTACAGGGCGGGTCGGTGCGGGCTGAGCCGACCGGCCGTGGCCCGGCGCGGCAGGGCCGGACGCCGAGGTTGCCGTGCACCCGGCCACTGCGACTACGGCCAGCAGGCCGAGCCGGCCTAGCATCCGCCGGCTAACCACCATCGGACGCATGCGCCGCCTCCAAATCCCCAGCTGACACGTAGACGCCGCAAACTGCCCGTGAGTTGCGCAGACCTGGACGAGAGGGCGAGGCGCCTACCGGGGAGGACGACTCAGGCCGGCTGGCCGATGTTGGCCGCCAGGTCCCGGTAGGGCGGGACGAGCTCGTCCCACCGCGCCTCGGTGTCGCCGCGCTCACGCCCGGCGAGGTAGCTGGCGAGATTCTCGGCGTGGATCTGCCACCCGGCTCCGAAGAAGGCGATGTTCTCCAGGGGCATGCCCCGGACGTCGATGACCAGGATGGTCTGGTCGCCGTCGGCGGTCAGCGTGGCCTCGATGGCCTTCTCGAACGACTCGTTCACTTCCTTGGTCGTCACCCGCAGCCGCCGTTGGGGCTCGCACGCCTCGACGCGCCCGGTGCCGCGCCAGTCATCGGCCTCGATGTATAGGCGGAACTCTCCGCCCAGGCGGAGGTCGCCTTCTACCTGGCCGTACCAGCGGGCCAGACGGCCGGGATCGGTGAGTGCTGACCACAGGTCGTCGAGATCGGTTCCGTAGCGGTTTTCGATGCGCACGGCGCCCCTGCCGTCCGCCGATCGCAGGCTGCCCAGGAGGCGGGTACCCGGATGTGCGTTGCTCGTCATCTGGTGCTCCTTTGTTCGCGTTTCCCCCGGGCTATCTCCCTGTGCGGGCTTCCAGCCGCTGTTGCCGCGCTGGTGTTGTTCCGTAGGTTGGACGGCCCGGCGACCCGTAACTCATCGGCCCCCCGCGGGGCCCGGTCGGCTTGAGTCATTCCAGCCAGCGGATCCATGCTCCGTGACCGTCGGCGTACGCCAGGGCCTCCCGTCCGTCGCGGATCAGCAGGCACGAGGTCGGGCCGGGGTCAGGAGCCGGCAGGGCGCGGGGAAAGCCCGGCAGTCCGTCCAGCACGTCCGGGTCTTCCTGAGCGAACCAGACCGCTCCCAGAGCGGTGACAGCCTCGGCGAACTCGGCCCTCCGCTGGGGGCTTACGTAGGCCAGGACGACGGAGTGGAAGACAACCAGGGTCGCCTCCTCCGGCGCACCGGCCGCGGTGTCGGCGAGTTGCTCGGCCAGGTCGCCGCGGACCAGACGTGGAGGATCCCGCCGGGCCAGGGCGATAGCAGCGGCGAGCCGCTCGGCGCGATCGGCTTCTCCTGGCCACACGAGGCAGGAGAGCCAGCGGACGTCGTCGGGGGCATTGACGTCGAGCGGGTTGATATCGATCCCGGCCCGCCACGCCACCTCAACCGGCCGGCTGGGTAGCGGCACGGGCCCCAGGCACCGGCAGGCGAGCACGGGCGCGCCGGGCTGGCCGTCGATGCGGCAGGTGCCGTACTCGTAGGCGTAGCGGTCGGGCAGCAGGCACAACCCGGCGCTCGCGCCGACCTCCAGCAGGGCCAGCGGCTGGCGCAGCGACGCCAGCGCCGGGAGCAGCGTCGCGCAGCGGGCGGGCTCGTTGGTCTGCGTGCGGCGGGCCAGCATGGTCGCGGACACTTCGTCACGGCGGTCCAGCACCACCGAGCGGAACGCGTCATAGCCGAGCTGGAGTCCGGCGAGGTACCGGACGGCGGCGAGCAGGAGGTTCGGCTGGCGCTTTTCCCGAGGCAAGTCCGCCAAGAACTCGAGCAGGTCGGGGTCATCGGCAACGCCGCCCGCGAGTTGCTCATAAAGGGGGGAACGCCCGCGGGTTTCGCGGGTGGCAAATCGCCGGTAGTTCTCCGCCGTGCTGAGCTCAGGCTCGTTGCCAATCACCAGGAACCCTCAGACGATCTGCCATCGGCGGCCACCCGCCGCCCCGCACCTTGACACCGTAAAGGTTCCCCGGTGCAGCTGCGGAATATCACGGGCAGCATCCGGCCACTGGTTATCCGATGAGTATGCGTCACCGGTGTCCGTTTCGGCTGGCAAGTCGTATCATGGTCGCACCAGAGACCGCGCTGGCCGGAGCGCCGGAGATTCACGCGGAGGCCAGATGAGCCAGGAGGCAACGGACCTGCCCAGGTTCGTTCAGATCATCGGACAGTACAGGGCCCTGGTCGGCGTCATGGCTTTGCTGGGCCTGTTCGCCGGCGCTATCTTCGCCGCGCTCAACCCGCCGGTGTTCACGAGTCAGGCACTCGTCCAGATGGCGGCATCGTCGTGTCCCTACGGAGCCATCTGCGGCGGGCCTGCGTTTTCGCTCGATTACCAAGGGCCACGGTTGCTCCACTCACTTCCGAGCGGAGTCCAGATACAGTCCTTGCCGGGGAATGTCCTGTCGGTGACAACGACCGCTGGGACCCCCGCCCAGGCCCAGGCCACCGCCAATGCGGCCGCCGGCAGCTACCTGTCCTACGCCGATTCCCTGAGTTACCCGGGGCAGGCGCCAGCGCGAATACTCGAGCCAGCGACGAGCGCAACCGGGACGACGCCGCTGAGGCGGTTGTTCGACGACGCGCTGCTCGGCGCGGTGTTCGGTGCGCTGTTCGGCGCCATCACCGCTCTGGCGGCCAGCGGGTCGACCATAAACACGATGGCCGCTCCCCCGGGATACGACGTCGGCGAAAAAAAGGTCCGGGCGCGCCAGGAAACCAGGTACCCGCCGTCCAGGCTCACGCTTCAGCAGATGGCCCAGGAATACGCCAGGCAGCGGGCCGCTCTCGATAGCGCGCCGGACAGGTCTGGGCCAGGGCCTGTCTAGCCAGCGCGCCGCCTAGGGCGCCAGACGCCGGATGCGCCAGTCACCGTCGCGGCGGTCGAACACCAGCCGATCGTGCATGCGGTTGAGCCGCCCTTGCCAGAACTCGACGGCCTGCGGCTTGATCCGCCAGCCGCCCCAATGCGGCGGAGGCGGGATCTGCTCCACGCCGGCGAAACGCCGATCCATCTCGGCCAGTGCGGCGTCGAGCGCCGCGCGGTTGCTTACCTGGTCCGACTGCGGGGACGCCCAGGCACCGAGCTGGGATCCGCGCGGGCGGGTGGCCCAGTAGGCCGCGGTCTCGGCCGGGTCGACCTTCTCCACGGGGCCGCGGACGTGGGCCTGCCGCTGCATCGGGAACCACGGGAACGTCGCGGAGGCAAAGCCGGTCGTCAGCAGGTCGCGGCTCTTGGCTGAGGCGTAGTTGGTGTAGAAGACCACGCCCCGGGCGTCGAGGCCCTTGCAGAGCACCGTCCGCGAGGACGGCCGGCCTTCCGCGTCCGCGGAGGCCAAGACCATGGCGTTCGGCTCGGGCAGGCCGGCCTGGGTGGCCTCGGCGAGCCACCACGTCAGCTGCTCGTGCCAGGTGGCCTTCAGGTCAGACTCGTCCAGCCAGCCGAGTTCGTATGCCACGCGCATGGCGCGCAACCCGAGCGCGCTCTCATCCTCCGCCATCGCGCGGCGCCTTAGTCAGCCCTCCTGCGCCTGGGCCGCCGCCATCGCCTCGGCCGCGAACGACGGGGGCGCCTGGAAGTCCCAGGCCCGGAACAGCACCGCGTTCGGCACTCCCATCATGCGCCCCTGAAGGGCGGTAAACCCGGTGATCATCAGCCGGGGCGCCGGGTGGCCGGGGATTCCGGCCAGGTACTGGGCGTGCGCTTCCAGGGAGGCGATGCCGCGCTGTAGCGGTTCTCCGGTGATGTCCACCCCGTGCGTCGGCCGCGGGTCCCCGCCCACGAGCAGCCACCGGACCGAGTGCGGCTCCAGGCCCTCGTTGAGCAGGTCGCGGAAGACCCAGCGGTTGCCGGCGTCACGCAGCGCGTCCACCGCCGACAGTCCCGCGACGCGGTGATCAGCCTGGTTCAGCCCGGCGGCGAACTCGACCTCCCAGGAGCCGACGACTATGGCATCCGGCTTGCGGCGGCGGATGACGCGCGCGATGTCGCGCCGCACGGCCAGGCCGTACTCGAGCATGCCGTCCGGGTGATCAAGGAATTCGACCTCGGTAACGCCGACCACGCGTGAGCCCGCGATCTGCTCTTCGGTGCGCAGCTTCGCGGTCTGCTCGGGCGGGCTGCTGTCCATGCCGGCCTCGCCCCGGGTGAGGAGCAGGTACGCGACGTCGACGCCGCGGGACGTCCAGGCCGCGACGGCCGACGATATCCCGTACTCCACGTCGTCGGGGTGCGCCACGACGCAGAGCACGTTGCGGAAGGCATCGTCGGCGAACGGCGGGACCAGGTCGGTAGTCATGGCCGACAGCGTAGCGGGCGGTCAGCGAGCCGGTTCGAGCAGGACCTTGACCGCGCCGGTGCGCCGCGAGTTCTTCAGCGCCAGCACGGCCTCATCCCACCGGTCGAGCGGGAAGCGGTGCGTGATGACCGGGGTCAGGTCCATGCCGGCCAGCACGAAGTCGAAGTAGTGCTCCATGGAGTGCTTGGCGACGCCGCCCACCTCTTCGATGCCGAAGCCGTTCGACCCGATGACGTGCAGCTCCTTGAAGTACAGGGGAGTCCACTCGAAGCGCTTCGGCGGTTCGACGCCCGAGATGACGAGCGTGCCGCCCGTCATGAGCAGCCGGAGCGAGGTCTCGACGGTCTCGGTCGAGCCGATCGTGTCGTAGACGACGGCCGGGCCGTCCTGCAGCCAGTCGCGCTTGCTCCACGGCTCGAGCGGCGTCGTGCCGACCCGCCGCGCCACCTGCGCGACCAGCTCGTCGGGGGAAGAGGAGAGTACGGCCTCTGCGCCAAGGCGGGTCGCGAGGGCGGCGCGGGCGCCGGGGCGCGTCGCCGCCCAGACCTCGGTGGCCGGGTACAAGTGGCGGAGCAGCGCGATCACCGCGAACGCGAGCGTGCCCGACCCGTAGACCAGCACGGCCCGGCCTTCGGGGGGCGGCGCGAGCAGGACCGAACGCAGCGAGACGCTGACCGGGTTGGCCAGCACGGCCGCCTCGTCGGACACGCCGTCCGGGATGGCGAATAGCTGCGAGGGGTGCGCGCAGAACCGCTCGGCGTGCGCCCCGTAGGCCGCCGAGCAGTTCCCCAGGTGGATGGAGACGGGCAGGTCACCGGAGCGGAAGTTGCGGCACCACGGGTAGCGGCCGGCCTGGCAGGCCTCGCACGGCGGGTCGATGCCGCGGGGACGGCACGACAGCCACGGGTTGAGCACGACGCGCTGGCCGGTGTCCGCCCGGCGCCCGACCACCTCGTGCCCGAGCACGTGCGGGAACGACACCAGCGCGGTGAGCGGGTTGTCGCGGGAGCCGTTGAGCAGGATCTGTTTCACGTCCGAGCCGCACAGACCCGAGAAGGTCGTCTCCACGCGTACCCAGTCCGGCGCGGGGAGCGGTAGGTCGTCGACCTCCTCGATGCGGACCGGCGCGAAACGGGATACGTATGCGCGCCGGTCCACGCGTCCGCAAATGGTCGAGGCCGCCTCACGGGCCAGGTTGTGCCGGAACACGAGCGCCTTCACGTCGCGCCTCCTTCGCCGGGCACCCAACCTATCAAGGTGCCCGGCGGGCCCGGCCGGGAACGTGCGCGGCGACTACGCCCAGCGCCACGCGGGCAGGGTCAGGGTGACGCGCAGCCCGTGCGGGTAGTTGGGCGCGGCCATCGCCGTCCCCTGGTGGGCGGCGGCTGTCTGGCTGACGATGGCGAGCCCGAGGCCGGACCCTGGGCGGCGGGACTGGGCTCCCGCGCGGTAGAAGCGGTCGAAGATGCGGCCGAGCTTGTCGGCGGGCACGCCGGGGCCGTCGTCGCTGACTTCCACGACGACCCGGCCACTGTCATCGGTCCGGGCGGCGATGGTCGCGACGGTGCCTTCGGGGGTGTGCGTCTGCACGTTGGCCAGCAGGTTGTCGACGGCCCGGCGCAGCTGCTCCTCGTCCCCCGCGACGGCCAGGCCGGCCCCGATATCGGCCTTCCAGGTTCGCGAGGGATCGGCGACCTGGGCTCGCTCGACGCAGTTGCCGACCAGGGTCGTGAGGTCGACCAGGTTGCGACGCTGGTCGGGGTGCTGGTCGAGGCGGGCCAGCCGGAGCATGTCGTCGACCAGCCGGCTCATGCGCTGAGCTTCCAGCGTGATCCTGTGCATCGCCTCATCGACCTGCGAGCGCTCGCTGAGGGCGCCCTGCTGGTACAGCTCGGCGTTGGCGCACAGCGAGGCCAGCGGGGTCCGCAGCTCGTGACTGGCGTCGGCGAAGAACGACCGCATCAGCTCCTGGCTGGCTTCGCGTTCGGCCACGGAGGCCTCGATACGGCCGAGCATCCCGTTCAGGGCCGTGCCGAGGCGGGCCACCTCGCTTCCCGTGTCGGCGTTGCCAACGCGGTCGGTCAGATCACCGGCCGTGATGCGGTCGGCCTCGCGCGCCATGTGCTCGATGGGGCGCAGGCCCCGCCGCATGACTAGGCCGACGCCCAGGAAGATGAGCGCGGCCGCGGCCGCCGAGCCGGTGATGACGATGAGCTCGAGCTGCTTGACGGTGCCGTTGACGTCCTGCAGGTTAGTCCCGGCGACGAGCGTGCCTGCGTCGGCGGGGACGGACAGCGACGCGATGCGGTACTGGGGGACCTGACCGATGACGCTGACTACGTTGCCTTGCTTGCCCTTGATGATCACGGCGCGGACGCTCGCGGCCTTGGCATTGGCCTTGGCGAACTGCAGGGCCGCCGGGGCCGGGGCGCCTGCGCCGCCCTGTACCTGGAGGTTCACGACCGCGCCCTTGGCGGGCACCCACCCGATGTAGTACTCCCCGACGACCGGGTAGCTCCAAGAGAAGTTAGCCTGCGCGACGGCCGCCTTGCGGGCGGCCGGGAGCAGAGCGGTCAGCCGTGGCTGGGTCTGGGTGAGCGCCGACTTCAGCGTCACGTCCGTCTGCCCGATCAGGTACTTACGCAGCGCGGTGACCGCGGCGAAGTCGAAGATGGCGAGCACGGCGAGCGTGATCGCCAGGACTCCGGCCACGACCTTGGTGCGCAGCTTGCCGCGGCGCGGACCTTCAGTCTCCGGGCGTCGGCCTCTAATCATCGTTGGTACTCCCTTCATCGCCGGGGTCGTCGGGTTCTCCGGGGTCTTCGGGTCGGGGAAGGCGGAGGCTGTAGCCGACGGCACGCTGAGTGTGGATCACGTCCGGCCCGTACCTGGCCAGCTTGCGCCGCAGGTACGCGACGTAGGTCGATACCACGGTGGTCGACCCGCGGAAGTCGTAGTCCCACACGTGGTCGAGCAGCTGCTCCCTGGTCAGGACGCGGCCGGGGTTGAGCATCAGGTAGCGCAGCAAGCGGAACTCGGTCGGTGACAGCTCGATGAGATGACCGCACCTGCGGACCTCGTAGGTCTCCTGGTCGAGCTCGACGTCCGCGAACGCGAGCACGGACCCGGCGGCGCTGGGGCGCGTCCGGCGCAGCACGGTGCGGATCCTGGCCGCCAGTTCCTCCAGCCCGAACGGCTTGGTCATATAGTCATCGCCGCCGATGCTGAGCCCCTCAACCTTGTCGGCCTGGGTGTCCCTCGCGGTCAGGAAGATCACCGGGACCTGGCGGCCGTCCCGGCGCAGGCGGCGCACGATATCGAAACCGTCGGTGTCAGGCAGCATCACGTCGAGGACGACCAGGTCGAACCGGTGGTCGCGAGCCATCCGCAGCGCATCGGCGCCGTTGTCCGCGGTGGTCACCTCGAAGCCGAGGAAGCGGAGCGAGGCCGCGACGGCGTCACGCAGGAACGGCTCGTCGTCGACCACGAGCAGTTCGCCGTGATCGGGGCGCCGCTCCGCCGCCAGGTCAGTCATCCCCGTGCTCCTTTGCCCTTGCGGGTAATCCGACCACGTCATCGCCAACAACGCGTGTGACTAATGTGCGAATTTCGTGTGAGCCTGCCACTCACGCGAAACTCACATGCGATCCAGACGGGGCTCAGACACTCGCTGATTACATTTTCGCTCCATGGCCACACGGGGGCCACGACAGGAAAACACCAGCGCGGAGGAAGAGTCAGCGTGAAGCGCATCGCGGCGGTGGCCGCATTGATCGTCACCATGCTCGCCGTCCCGGCGGCGGCCATGGCCAGCACGGGCAGTTCCGGATCCGACCACACCGGGTCGGGCCAGTTCGCGTGCCCGAAGCCCTACCTATTCCAGCACCGGCCGCACAACGTCAGGATCCACGGCAGGATCCACGTGAGCCGGTATTTCCGGCACAACAGGCATAACCGGATCATCCGGGGCTGCCCGTTCCCGCTGCCGTACCAGGGACCGCCGCAGGCCCAGCAGTTCTGCGGCGCCGGGAACTTCACGTTCGATCTGGCCTCGGGGAGCAGCACGTTCACCGAGGTCTCCGGGCCGGAGCTGGCTGCGGCCCAGGAGTTCACCTATGAGGGCAACACCTACACCGTCTGGACGGTCAACCCCGGCGCGGACAGCTTCACCGCCGCGCTGAACGGCACGCTGTTCGTGAACGAAGGCTCGTCCATCACCGACGGCAGCGCATCCCTGCTCTGCTCCGGCTGAGGCGTGTGCGCGGAATACCGGATCCGCTACGGGGGGATCCGGTATTCCCCGGACGTGCACCACCGGTCGTTCGGCATAAATGATCTTTAAGGTTCATGGCTCGCAGGGTGCAGACTTGAACGAGTCATGAGACCTGATTCGGTACTGAAGCTCCTGGCCTTCGTGCTTCCGCTGGGCCTGGACTCCTTCGCGGTCGCGGCCGCGATCGGGGCCATCCGGGCGACGACGGTGCCGGAGCGGCTGCGCGTCGGCCTCATCTTCGTGATCTTCGAGGGCGGGATGCCGCTGATCGGCCTGGGGCTGGGGAGCGCCCTGGCGCGCGGGATCGGGCATGTCGCGAACTTCGCGGCCGCCGGCGCGGTCATCGCCATCGGGGGCTGGATGCTCCTGGCGGGCGACCGGAACGCAGAAGAGCGGGCCGGCCGGGTACTGTCCAGCACCGGGCTCGCGCTCATCGCCCTCGGGCTCAGCATCAGCCTGGACGAACTGGCCATCGGATTCTCCATCGGCCTGGCTCGCCTGCCCGTCGCCGCGGTGATCGCCGCCATAGCGCTCCAGGCCCTGGTGGCCGCCCAGCTCGGCCTGGCCGTCGGGGCCAGGATCGGCGAGCGCTGGCGGGAACGCGCCGGGCGGATCGCGGGGGTGGCCCTGATCCTGCTCGGGATCTACCTGGTCACCGAGCAGGCCGTCAGTTAAGAGCGAGGCGCCCGCTGCCGCACTTCGCGGCAGCCGTGGCGGGGACCGCCGCGCGGCGGCCTATTGTCAGCGCGCGCGCGAACCAGGCACCATGGCCGAGTGAGCGGTGCACCGTCGGCACCGGCCGGCCACCGGAGGGAGACCTGACGTGACCGCCACCAGGCACTTGATCGGATTGCTGCTCGGTACCGAAGATGACTGGCCGACGGCGTTCGAGGAGATCCTGCGTAGGCTCGGCCCGGTACAGGACCCGTCCGGCGGCAGCCACGCGTTCGACGTGGAGCGGATCACCATCGAGCCGTTCAGCCTGCGCGACCGGCCCCGCTACAACCTGGTCATCGACCGGCTCGCCTACTGGTACTACCACCCGAGGGAATGGCTGAAGAAGGTCGCCATGATGAACGGGGTGTACCTGCTGAACAGCCCGTTCACCTTCCAGTCGATGGAGAAGCACGCCGCCTACTGCGCGATGATCCGGCTCGGGCTCAAGATCCCGGAAACGGTCCTCGTCCCGTTCAAGAACCCGGTCGACAACGCGCGCTACGCCTATACCTCCGCTCGCTACAACCAACCCTTCGACCTCGACGCCATCGCGGAGAAGATCGGGTACCCGATCTTCATGAAGCCCTACGACGGCGGGGCCTGGCGCGGCGTCTCACGCATCCGCAACGCCACCGAACTGCACGCGGCCTACGACGCCAGCGGCGAGATGCTCATGCACCTGCAGAAGGCCGTCGACTTCGACGTCTTCGCCCGCTCGCTGTCCATCGGCGCCGAGACCATGGTCATGAAGTTCCAGCCTGATGAGCCCATGCACGCGCGCTACGCGGTCGAGCATGGCTTCCTGCCCGCCCAGGTCGGCGCGGAGGTGGTGACGATCGGGCGGCTGGTCAACGCGTTCTTCCGGTGGGAGTTCAACTCGTGCGAGACGCTGATCAAGGACGGCGAGGTCTACCCCATCGACTACGCCAACGCGTGCCCGGACGTGGCCCTGACCAGCCTGCACTACTACTTCCCCTGGGCCATGAAGGCGCTGGTCAAGTGGTGCGTGTTCGCCCTGGTGACCGGGCGGAAGGCCAAGCTGGACCTGGAGACCGACCGGTTCTTCGCCGTCGCGGATGACCCCCATTTGTCCTATGAGGAGAAACTGGAGGGATACCGGACGCTGGCCGACGAGTACTTCGACGCGGCGCGCTACTACGACTTCTGCGCGAACAGGATGCCGCACCTGGACGAACATAGTCCTGGACTGGGTGGCCGGCCCCGACTTTGACCAGTTGCTGGTCAAGACGGTCCAGGCGACCTACCCGGCCCACGAGCAGGACCAGTTCATCGCGCACCTGCGGGGGCTCCTCGATTTGTGGGTGCGCGACCAGAGCGGGAGTGGAGGCCGTCATGGGGCGTGACATCCAGGCGATCAGGATCAGCGGCGAAGACCGGCGCAGGTACCGGGACAAGGTACGCCGCTCGCTTGACGTGTTCGCCCGGATGCTCCGCGAGCGCCTGTTCGACGCCGACCCGACCCTGGTGGGCCAGGAGATCGAGCTCAACCTGGTCGACGAGCGCGGCCTGCCGTCCATGCGCAACGCCGAGGTCCTCGACGTGATCGCGGATCCGGCCTGGGCGACCGAGGTCGGGCAGTTCAACCTCGAGATCAACGTGCCGCCCCGGCAGCTTGACGGCGACGCGCTGGCGGGGCTGGAAACCGAACTCCGCGACAGCCTCAACGCCGCCGACACCAAGGCCCGCTCGGTCGGCAGCTACCTCGTTATGATCGGCATCTTGCCCACGCTGACCGAGGATGACGTCGACGAGGCCACCATGTCGGCCAACGAGCGCTACCGGGTGCTCAACGAGCAGATCTTCGCGGCCCGCGGGGAAGACATGCAGATCGCGATCGACGGCGCCGAGCAGCTGCTCACCCACGCCGACAGCATCACGCCCGAGGCCGCCTGCACCAGCGTGCAGCTGCACACGCAGGTCAGCCCGGACGCCTTCGCGAACTACTGGAACGCGGCCCAGGCCATCGCCGGCGCCCAGGTCGCGCTGGCGGCGAACTCGCCGTTCCTGTTCGGCAGGCAGCTGTGGCACGAGACCCGGATCACGCTGTTCGAGCAGGCCACCGATACCCGGCCGGATGAGCTGAAGGAACAGGGCGTGCGGCCCCGGGTATGGTTCGGCGAGCGCTGGATCACCTCGGTGTTCGACTTGTTCGAGGAGAACCTCAGGTACTTCCCCGCGCTCCTGCCGATCTGCGAGGACGAGGACCCGCTGGCGGTCCTCGACGCCGGCGCCATCCCGCAGCTGGCCGAGATGAGCCTGCACAACGGGACCATCTACCGCTGGAACCGCCCCGTGTACGGCGTGGTCGACGGCACGCCGCACCTGCGGGTGGAGAACAGGGTGCTGCCTGCGGGCCCGACGATCGCGGACGTCATGGCCAACGCGGCGTTCTACTACGGGCTCGTGCGGTGCCTGGCCGAGGCGCAGCGCCCGATCTGGACGCAGATGTCGTTCGCCACCGCCACGGAGAACCTGCACGAGGCGGCGCGCCACGGCCTGGACGCGCAGCTGTACTGGCCGGGGGTCGGCGATACGCCGGCCGCGGAGCTCATCCTGCGGCGCCTGCTCCCGCTGGCTCGCGAGGGGCTGGGCCGCTGGGGCGTCAGCGCGGCCCAGGCCGACCGGCTGCTCGGCATCGTCGAGCAGCGCTGCCTGACCGGCCAGAACGGCGCGGCCTGGCAGATCGCCACGGTGGCGGGGCTCACCCAGCACGGCGGGGTCGACCGCCGGGAGGCGCTACGGCAGATGACCCAGCGCTACATCGAGCACATGCACACCAACCAGCCGGTCCACACCTGGCCGCAGTACTCCTAGGAGCCGGTCACAGAATTGCGCCGAACCCGTCGAACTCGCCGAGCCGCGCCCCGCCGAGGAACGCCTGCCACTCGGCCGGCGTGAACCGGAGCACCGGCCCGTCCGGGTCCCTGCTGTTGCGGACGCCGACGCCGCCGCCGGGTAGCGCGGCCACCTCGACGCAGTTTCCGTTACTGAAGCTCAGCGAGCTCTTGACCCACCAGAAGCCGGGGTTGTGGTCTTTCATCGCTACCCTCCTGCGAGACCGGGGTTCGGCCACCGGGCGCGATTGGGGGGCGCGAGCCCTGATGACCGAGGGTAATTGTCTGAATTCACCCGGTTACGACCGTAACTCCGCTACGGATTGCGGTCAATATGTTACGGAAAGTTTTCTTTAATCCCGGCTTCAGGTCCTCGGCTGCGCGGGCCCGGCTTACACGTCCCCGGCTACGCGGGCCCGGCTTACGCGGCCGCGGCTCACCCGGCCCCGCCCCCCGCCCCCGGTGCCCCCGCCAGGCCTTCTTGCTAGGCCTCGTGCTTGTCGGCCGGGCTTCCGGCCGGGTAGAAGACCCCGAGGACCTGGAGCAGATCCCGGCCGGTGTTCTCCAGGCAGTGAGGCTGGTACGGGGGCAAGTAGATAGAGGTACCTGGCCCGATGTCGGCCGTGGTCCCGGACAGATGGACCACGCCGTGCCCGGCCAGCACGTGCACGACCTCGTCGTAGGTGTGGTGATGCTCCGGGGCCCGGCCCGGCGGGATCAGCCCCGCGAACTGCGTGAAGGCCAGTCCCTCGCTCAGCAGGACCCGGAACTCCCGGTCTCCGGTCCGCTCGGGTTCGCAGGCGTCCAGCGTCACGACCTGCCAGGTAGGCGGGTCCGGCCGGTCCGCCTCGTCCGCGGTTCCGGCCTGCACGGCGACCGCCAGCACCTCCAGGTCCGCATCGGCCTGCGCCCGGCCCTCGTACGGCACCGACTCCCTCATCCAGACGGCCGTGCCGGGTTCCAGGACGGCCGTCCCGTGCGCCCCTGCGTCCAGGGCACCCGACCCGCGGATCACGAACCAGGCCTCACCGCGTCCCCCCGCGGTCCCCGCGATCGCCGAACCGCCGGCCAGGCTCAGCCGCCTCTGGTGCAACCCCCGGCAGCCCTCCGCATCGCCCAGCAACTCGCGGACCGTGACGCCCGGCGCGACCGGGCGAGCCGGGACCTGCTCAGGCCTGCGAACAGCGGGCGTGCCATGGTCGGCGATCCCGGCGGACTCCGTCATGCGTGGACGATAACCCAGGAGCGCCGCGGCAGGCCACCGCGGGCGGTTCAGAGACAGGGGAATTGGAGGTCCGGGTTGTGCTCGGACAGCACCGAGGGCGGCCCGATCAGGAGCGGGTCCGGTTTGCCGATGACCGCCTCATCCTTCCCGTCGTAGTCGAACTTCGCGAGCACGTGCTTGATCGCCTCGAGCCTGGCCCGCTTCTTGTCGTTGCTCTTCACCACCGTCCACGGGGCCTCCCGCGTGTCGGTGTAGTGGAACATCGCCTCCTTGGCCTCGGTATAGGCGTCCCACTTGTCCAGCGACTCGATGTCCATCGGGCTCAGCTTCCACTGCCGCACCGGGTCGATCCGCCGGATGATGAAGCGCGTGCGCTGCTCGGAACGCGTCACAGAGAACCAGAACTTCGTCAGGTGCAGCCCCGACCGCTCGAGCATGTGCTCGAACTCCGGCGCCTCCCGCATGAACTCCTCGTACTCCTCCTCCGTGCTGAACCCCATCACGTGCTCGACGCCGGCGCGGTTGTACCACGAGCGGTCGAACAAGACGATCTCGCCCGCCGCGGGCAGGTGCGGGACGTAGCGCTGGAGGTACCACTGGGTCTGTTCCCGCTCGGTCGGCCTGGCCAGCGCCACCACCGTGGCGCCGCGCGGGTTCAGGTGCTCAGTGAACCGCTTGATCGTGCCGCCCTTGCCCGCCGCGTCGCGGCCCTCGAACACAATCACGATGCGCTGCCCGGTGGACTTCACCCAGTTCTGCAGCTTGACGAGCTCGACCTGGAGCGGGCGCTTCAGGTACTCGTACTCGCTCCGCGGCATCTTCTCGTCGTAGGGGTAGTCCTCGCGCCAGGTATCGACCACCCGGCCGTCCGGCCAGCGCAGGACCGGGTTGTCGTGCTCGTCGTCGTCGTCCACTACCAGGCCCGCCACCAGGACGGGGTTGGACGCCCAGTCCAGCGGCAGCGCGTTGAACTCGTTCACGGTTTCGCTGGTCACACCACTAGCACAGCACATCGGGCCCGCCCGGTCACGCCCCGGCCGGCCGTCGCGCGCCTTAACATCACAAACATTTATGCCGAACGAGCGGTGGTCTCACCTTCGCGAACCACCGCGAACAGGACGTAGCCGTAGCTGAGCCCGAGCGAGTCCGGATGGTTCGGCGCCGGGCTGAAATCGGGAAACGCCGACCCAGGCCCACCCGTCGTCATAGCCGGCACCCTAACAGCCCCCTCACCGCCGCCTGCCGCGGCCCGTCGTGATCGGGCCCCTCACCGCCGCCCGCCGCGGCCCGTCGTGATCGGATGGGGTCATGAAGGTTCGGATCGGAATATCCCTGGGCCCGGCCGGAACGGCCGACCGGTTCGCGGCGGCGGTCGACCTGCTCGAGCAGGCCGGGGTGGATTCGCTGTGGCTGCCGGAGAACGTGTACACCCCGCTGGTCGAGCCGTTCACCGGGATGGCGTTCGCGCTGGCCAGGACCCGCCGGCTGAAGGCGGGGAGCGCGATTTCCGTGCTGCCCGGGCGGCATCCCGTGCTGGTCGCCAAGCAGCTCGCCAGCCTGGCCGGGCTGGCCCCGGGCCGGGTGCTGCCGATGTTCGGCCTCCAGCCGGTGCAGCCGGCCGAGCGCTCGCTCTTCCCGGTCCCCAGCGGGCAGCGGGCAGCGGTGTTCGACGAATCGCTGACGCTGCTCCGGCTGTTGCTGACCTCGGAGACGGTGTTGTTCGAGGGGTCGTTCTTCACCGTCTCAGGCGCGAGCGTCGGGACCTTGCCGGCCAAGCCGCTGGACATCTGGCTGGGCGGCTCGGCTCCCGGCGGGCTCCGGCGCGTGGGACGGCTGGCGGACGGGTGGCTCGGCTCGCTGCTCACGCCCGCCGAGGCGGGAGCGGCGGTCGGCGTGATCCAGCAGGCCGCCGCGGATGCGGGCCGGGAGGTGGAACCGGATCACTTCGGGCTCAGCGTGCCCGTCGCGTTCGACGGCATCCCGGATCCGATGCTGGCCTCGATCCGCCGCCGCAGGCCCGACGCTGATCCGGCGGCGCTGGTCGCGTCCGGCTGGGTCGGCGCGCGCTCCATGATCGAGCGGTATGTCGAGGCCGGGCTGAGCAAGTTCGTCGTGCGTCCGGCCGCTGCGCCAGAGTCGTTCGGCTGGTTCGCCGACGGCTTCGTGCGGGAACTGCGACCGCTGGAGAACTAGGCCCCGGGCGCCTCGCTTACCTGGGCCCCCAGAAGGGCCCGTCCGCTCCCGGGCGCCCATGGGTCGGGCCGTCTGTTTTCCGGGACGTTGATCGCCGAGCGCAGCCATCGGTCGGCCAGTGGCTCGTCGTCGAATCGTGGAATGACATGCATATGGGGATGCAGGGTACCGCCCTGGTTCCAGCCGAGCAGGCACCCAGAACGCGTGCTCGGCCCGCAGCTCCCCGCCGTCCACGTGCACGTCAAGGCGCTCGGCGAAGCCGCGGACCCGACCGCACCTGCCAGCGCCCCGCGACCGCCGCCCGTGGGCTGCGGTGCGCGGCCAGCGCCGCCCCGGCCAGCCCGCCGATCGCGGCGGCGACCCCGATTTGCTGCGCCCGGTCGGCCCTCGCCGCACTATCCTTAGCCACCCAAGGAACCTATCGCCTCACCAGAACAAGGTCGCGCCCGAGCGGATTGAACGCAAGCGGCCGCGGTATGCCGAAGGCACCGAGGGAGGAGAACCCGCTCCGATGCGAATTACCTCGCTCGGCTTCCGGACAAACGTGACGCTGCGCGCCCTGGAAGGCGCCGAAGTCGCCGATCGCGGCGAGTATCTCGTCATCCGCAGCCCGGGCAATCCGGGCTTCTGGTGGGGGAACTTCATCCTGCTCGCCGGGCTACCTGAACGTGGCACGAGCGGCGCCTGGCTGGCCCGGTTCGCCGCCGAGTTTCCCGCGGCCCGGCACGTGGCCCTCGGCGTCGACGCCGTAAGCGACGATGCGGTGATCCCCGACGATTTCCTCGCCGCCGGGCTCCGGCCTGACTGGGAAGTGGTCCTCACCACCGCCGACGTCCGGCCGCCGCCGCACCCCAATTCCGAGGCCGAGATCCGGCAGCTGAGTTCGGACGCCGACTGGCAGCAATCCGTTGACCTGGGTGTCCGCTGCTTCGACGGCACCGAGCCGCTGCCATTTCTGGAACGAAGGCTCGCCGCGTGTCGGCGGCTGACCCAGGCGGGAATCGGCGCGTGGTTCGGCGCCTTCGTTGGCGGTCGCCTGGTCTCGCAGCTCGGGTTGTTCGATGCCGGCGACGGGTACGCCCGCTACCAGCACGTCGAGACCGATCCCGAGGCCCGTCGCCGGGGCCTGGCCGGGACCCTGGTCTGGCACGCCGGCCGTTACGGGCGCGAGGTCCTCAAGGCCCGCACGCTGGTCATCGTGGCCGACCCTGCGGGCCCCGCCATCGAGATCTACCGGACCTGCGGCTTCGCCGCCCTGGAGAAGGAGCTCAGCTTCGAGCGACCGTCCACCTGACCGTGTTACCCGGCCCGGGCGGGCGGGCCGTGGCTGCGCAGGACCTTGGTGCGGTCGGGGTTCCAGGCGGTGGTGGTGCCGTCCGGGTTGAGCACGAGGGTCCAGCCCCACCGGTGAATTACGACCTGGTGATGGTAAAAGCACAGCAATATGCAGTCTTTGACGCTGGTCGGGCCGCCGTTGGCCTTGTGCTTGACGTGGTGGACCTGGCAGGCCGCGGCGGGCTGGCTGCACCCGCCGGCCCACCGGCAGTGGCGGTCCCGCAGGAGCACGGCGTGGCGGATCCCGGCCGGGATCGTGTCGGAGTACCCGATGTCCAGCGGCAGGCTCGGCCCGGCCAGCCGGGCGCCGAGCTGCTCCCGGCGCAGGAAGCTGGCCAGCCCGCCCGGGCCGGACAGCAGGTCGACGGCCTTGCCGATGATCGCCCGCTGCAGCGACTCGCGTCCCAGGCCGTCCCGCGAGGCATCCGGGCCGGACGGCCGGGCGTCCGGGCCCCTCTCACCCGGGCCCCGGCCGCCGATCCTGGCCAGTTCCACGCACAGCCGGACCAGGTCATCCAGCACGCCGGGGTCCACGTCGCCGGTCACGACGGGGACCAGCATGGCGTCGCAGCTGACCGCGCGGGCCGCGTCGCCGTCCAGCCAGGCGCCGCCGTCGCTGCCGCCGGCCGAGGCGGCGGCCCGGGCCCCGGCCCACCGGGCGCGGACGGCGGTGATCCACTGCTCCTGCAGCGCCGAGTCAGGGTCCATCGCGCGCAGCTCGGCCAAGGACATGTGCACCAGGCCCTTGACCGGCTGCCCGGCCCGCTCCGGCAGCAGCCCGGCGCTCAGCAGCCGCTGCATGGCGTCCTGCAGGCCGTCATGGTACCGCTGCTCGTAGGTTCGGGTATCCCCGGCGCCAGCCGGGGCGGACAGCGAGTCCAGCACCGCGGCCACCATGGCGGCACACTCAGGGGTGAGATCACCCGCGATCACCCCGGCGCCGGCGAACGTGGTCTCCAGCCGGACGGACCGGTCATCGAACCCGTCCTCGGTCCCGTCATCGGAGTCCTGCGGCCGCGATTTGGCGTAGATCTCGCCGGCCAGCCCGGCCAGGTCGGCCAGCGTGGCACCGGCCCGGGCCGCGGTCATCAGGATCGCGTCGGCCGCGTCCTGGCAGTCCTTGGGGAGCTTGTCGGTCCAGTCGCACACGGTCCTGGCGATCGACTCCGACATCCCCGACTTCTCCGCCGCGGCCAGCGCCTCCAGGATGCGGGGGTGGGTGGCGGTCCGCCGCGCCCAGGTCGCGTACGCGGTCGCGGTCCCCTTGGTGATACGGAGCCGGTTGATCAGCCAGGACCGCGGGCTGTAGTCCGCGTCGGCGTGGTGACCCTGCGCGGCGGTGAAGGCGGCCAGGATCGCCGACCGCGCCGCCGTGATCATCGCGTGGATGGGTTCGAGGGTCTGCATGCACTCGGCGTGCTCCCCGGTTGTCATCTGCGTCGCGTCGGCCGCGGACAGGAACCTGGCCCCGGCCAGCATCATCCGCAGCGCTTCAGCTCTGCTCTTGGGTACCGGAATGGTATTCACCTGACTCACCTCCTCTGCTAATCCCGCGGGGTTTACTGGGGTCTTACCCAAGGTTTACCGAGGTCTTTTCTAATGGGGTTCCCGGTCGGTTTCCCTTGATTACCCGACTTTGATCATCAGTGCTCAGAGCACTAGCTTTGATTACCTGTTCTATCATATCCCACCCCGCTGACATTTTCGAGACGCCACGCAGCCGCACCCGCTAATGGCCATCAGAAAAGGTGATCGTGCGTTCTCGAAGCCAAGCGGCGGTTGGCAACCGACGCTCCGGCCCGGCAGGCACGACGGACTGTGGACGAGGTCTTTGTCGTCTGTGCCTGAGGTGGCGTGCATGTGTTCTCCTGTGGCGGTCCTGCGGCCGTGGTCATGGCCCGGGCAACGCGCAGCGCCCGTCCGCATGGCACTCCAGCACATGGCAGGGTACCGGCGGCGCCCAAAGCAGGCAGGACGACACTGATCAGCGGGCGACACGGTCGCCTGGAGCGGCGCAACCGGACCTGGTCTACGCCAGTCAGCAGTGCACCGGGTAACAGAGCCGCCCGGCAGGCCAGATCGGCGAGGATCCACCCGGGGAGTGGCCACCCCCCCGGGTCCGCGTGCGTTCACCGGTTTTGGATCAGTCTTTTCTCGGTGACGATCGCGGAGACTAGTTCGGCCGGGGTTATGTCGAACGCGAAGTTGAGCGCCCTGGTGCCCGCCGGGGCGGCCGGGACCGTGATCTCCTCCTCCGCGCGCTGCTCGAGCGGGATCGCCGCGCCGGCCGTGGTCGCCTCGTCGATGGTCGATTCGGGCGCCGCGACCAGGAACGGGATGCCCGCGCGGCGGGCCGCGAGCGCCAGGCCGTACGTGCCGATCTTGTTGGCTACGTCGCCGTTCGCGGCGATCCGGTCCGCGCCGACCACTACGGCGTCGGCCAGGTGCTGGCTGATCAGGAACGGTGCCGCGCCGTCGCAGGCCAGCCGGTGCTCGATGCCGAGCTGGCTCAGCTCCCAGCAGGTCAGCCGGGCACCCTGCAGGAGCGGCCTGGTCTCGTCGACGATCACATGGCTCAGCGCGCCGTCGGCGTGCAGGGCGCGGATCACCCCGAGCGCCGTGCCCCAGCCCAGGCAGGCCAGGCTGCCGGTGTTGCAGTGCGTGTGGACCCGGAGCGGGCCGCGGCCGCACGCCTCGACGAGGTAGGCGGCGCCGCGCAGGCTGATCTGGTGGCTGACCGCGGCGGTGGACTCGAGCACCGCGAGGGCCGCGGCCTCCACAGCGTGGCTCCCTTCCGGGATCCGGGCCGCGACGGCGCCGACCTCGCGGCTGAGGTTGACCGCGGTTGGCCTGGCGGCGGCGACCCGCCTGACCTCGGCGTCCAGCCGCAGATCATCCCAGCCTTCGGCCTGGCCCTGGCGGACCGCCAGCGCCACGCCGAGCGCGCCGGCCACGCCGAGCACCGGCGCGCCCCGGATGGCCAGGCTGGTGATCGCCTGCACAAGCTGGTCGACGGTGCCGATGCGCAGCACCCGCACGTCATGCGGCAGCGCGGTCTGGTCAAGCGCCTCAATATGCCCGTCCCGCCACGCCAGCACGTCGGGGTTATCCATACCTCGAACCTACGCGGCCCGGGACGGGCGCGGCGGACCGGTCAGCAGCGGCCGATGTAGAGGCCGCTGGTGTAGGTCGTCCAGGGGATCCAGTCGGTGCCGTCGGCGGAGATGATGACGGCGGCCTTGGCGTTGCCCATCGGGTCGTAGGTGGACAGCGAGCCGTGATTGGGATTGATCTGCCAGTACCCGCGCTCGCCGACCGTGCCGGTGGCGTACTGGTTGCCGCCCGACTCGGCCATGGCGATCTCGGCCGCGGTGAAGGCCTCGGTCTGCGTACCGCCCGCCGCCTCCCAGAGGTCCTCGAGCTGGGAGCAGCTCAGAGTGCCGCTCAGGCTGGCGGCGGAGGTCAGCACGCTGCCCGCGGCGTGCTTGGGCGTGTACGGCGCGGCGGTCTTGCTGTCCGGGATCTTGAGCACCTCGCCCGCGTATATGTCGTTGGGGTTCTGGATCAGGGACGTGTTGTCGTCGTAGATCCAGGTCCAGTCCGCCGTGGTGCCGTAGAACTTCTGGGCGATCTCGGACAGCGTGTCGCCCGGCTCAACGGTGTAGGTGCGGGCCTGCGGTTGCGCGTGCCGGACGGACGCGTCGGTGTGGACCTGCCCGGCCACGGCCGCGGCGCTCACCAGCGTGGTGGTGGCGGCGTGCGCGGGGGACGACGCGACCAGCACGCCCGCGATCGCCATCGCGGGGGCGGCCTTGCCGGCGACTTCTGCCACTTTCTCTACCTGAGACGGGGTGGTGTGCCGGCCGGTTCGTCGGATCTTCCGCGGGCGGCGGTGCTTGCTCGATGAATCCATAGAACTCCTCAAGTGGTTTCCGCGCCCGCCTACCCGTCCCGCTGATGGGGCCTGTCGGTGGGCCATTCCGGTCACTGTCTGCGACCGCTGCGGCTTACTCTCGCTCTACGGTGGTCTGTGCCTGTGCGGAAGCATGGCAGGATCCGTTACCGGCCCGCAGGCAAATTGAAGTATTTCCGTGACTCTTCTGTTATCTCTGACGATGCGCCGTCCGGTCTGCGATACTTCGCCCGTGAACGCTCATGGCCTGGGGTATTTCGACGACTACGCGCCCGGGACGACCTACGACTGCGGCAGCGTCAGCGTCAGCGAGGCCGACATCATCGCCTTCGCCAAGGAGTATGACCCGCAGCCGTTCCACGTCGACCCGGTGGCCGCGGCCAGCGGGCCATTCGGCGGGCTGATCGCCAGCGGCTGGCACACCGCAGGCCTGGTCATGCGGCTGATCGTGGACAACTACCTGGCCGCCGAGGCGAGCCTGGGCTCCGCGGGCCTCGACGAGCTCCGCTGGCCCGCCCCGGTCCGACCGGGGGACACGCTCCGTGTTCGCGCCACGGTCCTTGAGGCGCGCAGATCGCTGAGCAAACCGGATCGCGGCATCGTGAGGATCCTGATCGAGGCGGCGAACCAGGACGGCCAGACCGTGATGCGGGCCACCGCGATCAACTTCCTCCGCGTCCGGCCGGCGGGGGACGCCTAGCCCGGTCGGCAGGGGACGCCTTACCCGGTCGGCAGGGGACGCCTTACCCGGTCGGCAGGGGACGCCTAGCCCGGCGGCTCGCCGCGCGGGATAGTAGGACCAGGCCGGATCTCCGCGCCCGCCACGAAAGGGGCTGTCCGTGCTCTACGCCTTCGGATTCGAGCGGGTCGGCATCGTCGTGGGCGACCTGTACTTCGTCGATCCCTGGCCGGCTAAGGGGCAGGAGGGCGCCGAGCACGGCGTCCGGCTCGAGTTGCGGGTGCTCGAACGGGGCGCGCTCAAGGGATCGCCCTACTCGGCTCAGCCGATCGAGGTCGGGGCGCCGATCTGGCGGGTCGACCTGCTTGAGTCGGTCGAGGGCCGCCCGGGCAGCTTCAACCGCACGCATCACCACCCGGTGTTCAGCGGCTGGAATCCGAACAGCCGGGTCTTCGACAGGGAACTGTCGGCCGATCCGCTCGGCTGGCTGGCCGGCCAGCTGGCGGACCTGGACGACCTGGTGGCCACGGCCGGGTTCCCCGCCGACGCCGCGGGCCCCGAGGACGCGCAGAGCCTGCGGGACGCGGCGCCCGAGATCGTGGACGTAACCCGCAGGCTGCTCGAGCGGGTGCGTTCCGGCGAACTGGGCCAGCCGCCGCGCGACGGAGCGCTCGCCGGGGCCGCCCCGGCCGCCGCCGACTCCGGTGGCGCGCCGGCCCTCATCCGCGAGGGCTGGCTCTAGGGCGTACGGCAGGCCGTGGCAGGCTGATGCCGTGGCCAGCGACACCGGTACGTCTAGCGACACAACACGACGGCTGATCCTGCTGAGGCACGCCAAGTCGGACTGGCCCGACGTGCCCGATCACGACCGGCCGCTGGCCAAGCGCGGGCGGAAAGACGCGCCGGTGGTGGGCCGGTGGCTGCACGACCACGGCTACCGGCCGGACGTCGTGGTGTGCTCCACCGCGCGGCGGACCCGGCAGACCTGGGAGCTCATGGCGCCGGAACTTGACGGCTCGCCGTCGGTCCACTTCGAACCGCGGGCGTACGCGGCCAGTGCGCAGACCCTGCTGTACCTGGCCAGGGAACTGCCCGACCGGTGCCGCGCCGCGCTGCTGATCGCGCACAACCCGGGCATCGAAGACCTGGCCAACGCCCTGGCCGGCGTGGAGCTCAGGTTCCCCACGGCCGCCGTGGCGGTCTTCGAGTTCGACGGCGAGTGGCCAGGCCTCGCCCCTGGGCAGGCGCGCCTGCTCGACTCCGCCATGCCCGCCGACCTGAAGGCCTGACGGTCATGACCGTAGTGGGTCAAGTTGCCGGGCTGTGGCGGTACCCGGTGAAATCCATGGCGCCCGAGGAGCTGGGCGGCGTCGAGGTCTCGTGGCACGGCCTGGCGGGTGATCGCCGGTGGGCGTTCATCCGCCCCGGGCAAGTGAGCAGCGGGTTTCCGTGGCTGACGATCAGGGAACGGCCCGAGCTGGCTCACTACCGGCCGCGCTTCACCGAACCTGACCGCCCCGACGCCTCCCCGACGCTCGTGCGCACGCCTTCCGGCGGCGAGCTCGACGTGGCCGACCCCGCGCTCGCGGCCGAGCTGGGGCCCGGCGTCCGCGTCATCAAGCAGAACCGCGGGATCTTCGACACGCTGCCCCTGTCCCTGGTGACCACGTCGGCCCTGGCCGGACTCGGCCGGATGGTCGGCACCGACCTGGCGGCCGGGCGGTTCCGGCCTAACCTCCTCGTGGATGCCCGCGGGTGCGACTTCCCCGAGGACGCCTGGGTCGGCCGGGTCCTGCGCATCGGGGCCCTGCGGATGAGGGTGGACAAGCCCGACCTTCGCTGCGTGATGATCACCATCGACCCGGTGACGCTGACCCGCAAGCCGGCGATCCTGCGCGCGGTAGCGCGCGAACGCGGCAACCAGTTCGGCGTCTACGGCTCGACCGTGGAACCAGGGTGGATCTCGGTGGGCGACCCGGCCGAACTCGAGCCCTGAGCCGCCCGGCGGTCCCGGTCAGGAGCACCACCGCTCGTTCGGCAGCAATGACATGAGTGTGGCGGGCCACCTGGACGCGGCGGCCCGCCACAAGCGGACGGAAAGGATGGGGCTACTCGGTGCCGAAGGCCTTGATTTCGGCCTCTTCGGTCTCGGTCAGCTGGCGCGGCACCTCGCCCCGGGCGACCTTCGCCGCCTGCACGTGATGCCGGATGTTCTCCACGATCTCGGGATTGGCGAGCGTGGTGATGTCACCGACATCGGTGAAGTTGGACGTGGCGGCGATGACCCGGCGCATGATCTTGCCGGACCGGGTCTTCGGCATGTCCGGGACGATCCACACGTTCTTCGGCCGAGCGATCTTGCCGATCACGGTCTCGATCGCCATGCTGACCTTGCCCTCCATCTCCTTGCCCGGCTCGAAACCGGGCTTGAGCGAGACGTAGACCTCCACGACGCGGCCGCGGATGTCGTCGATGACCGGCACCGCGGCCGCCTCGGCGACCTCCGGCACGGTCAGCGCCGCCGACTCGATCTCCTTGGTGCCCAGCCGGTGCCCGGCCACATTGATCACGTCGTCGACCCGGCCCAGGATCCGGAAGTACCCGTCGGCGGCCTGCACCGCCCCGTCATTGGCGAAGTACGGCCAGTCGTGCCAGTCCGTGCTGTCCGGGTCCTTGTTGTACTTCCGCCAGTAGGTGGACAGGAACCGCTCCGGGTCGCCCCAGATCGTCTGGAAGATGCCCGGCCAGGGGTTGCGGATGCAGATGTTGCCCGCCTTGCCGCTGCCCGCCGGCACCTCGTCGCCGTTCTCGTCGTAGATCACCGGGTAGATGCCGAGCACGCCGGGGCCGCAGCTGCCCGGCTTCATCGGCTGCAGGCCGGGCAGGGTGCTGCCCAAGAAGCCGCCGTTCTCGGTCTGCCACCAGGTGTCGGTGATCGCCGCCTGGCCCTTGCCGACCTCGTTGTAGTACCACCGCCAGACCTCGGGCTCGATCGGCTCGCCGACCGTGGTCATGTTCTTGAAGTGGTAGTTGTACTTCTCCGGTTCGGTCGGGCCGACCTTGCGCAGCATCCGGATCGCGGTGGGCGAGGTGTGGAAGATGTTCACCCCGAGCTTTTCCGCGATCCGCCACGGCCGGCCGCCGTCCGGATAGTTGGGGACGCCCTCATAGATCACCGTCGTCGTGCCGAGCGACAGCGGGCCGTAGACGATATAGGAGTGGCCGGTGATCCAGCCGATGTCGGCCATGCACCAGTACACGTCGTCCGGGTGGATGTCCTGGTAGTACTTCGACGTGCCGGTCACGTACGCGAGGTAGCCGCCGGTGCTGTGCTGGCAGCCCTTCGGGCGGCCGGTGGTGCCGCTGGTGTACATCAGGAACAGCGGCGCCTCGGCCGGCATGGATACCGGCTCGACGGTCTTGCCAGCGTGCTCCGGGAGCACCTCGTCGACGAAGAAGTCCCTGCCCTCAACCATCGGGGTCTGCGAGGCGTACTGGCCGGGGTGGCGCCGCCAGACCAGCACCTTGTCGACCTCCTGGCCTTCCTTGGCCGCCTCCGCGAGGGCCTCGTCGGCCTTGACCTTGTGATCGGTCAGCTGGCCGGCGCGGTAGTAGCCGTCCATGGTGATCAGGACGCGGCTGCCCGAGTCGG
>CAWKCG010000042.1:0-41733 GCA_963847965.1 uncultured Actinomycetes bacterium | reverse complement strand
GCCGGAACAGGAGCAGGAGTATCCCGGCCGGACCGCAGAGATGGATCCAGGCCACGCGATGAGATGCGCGACTATGAGGGACGGGGCCTGCTGGCGGGTGCACGCGCGCTGGTCACTGGCGGCGACTCGGGCATCGGCCGGGCCGTGGCGGTGGCGTTCGCCAAGGAGGGCGCGGACGTGGCGATCGCGTACCTGTCCGAGCAGGAGGATGACGACGCGGCGCACACCGCGGGCCTGGTCGGCCAGGCCGGGCAGCGGTGCGTGACGATCCGCGGCGACCTGGCCGAGGAAGATAACTGCGTTCTTGCGGTCGAGCGCACCGCGGCCGAACTTGGCGGCCTGGACGTGCTGGTGAACAACGTCGCCACCCAGCGGCCGGTCGCTGACCTGACCGAGCTCAGCACCGAGCAGTGGGAACGGACGTTCCGGGTCAACGTGTTCAGCTACTTCTGGACCACCCGGGCCGCGCTGAAGCACCTGCCCGACGGCGGCGTGATCATCAACACCTCGTCCATCAACGGGCTGCGCGGCAACAAGACCCTGATCGACTACGCCGCGACCAAGGGCGCGGTCCTAGCCCTCACCTACGCCCTTGCCCAGGCCCTGCAGGACCGCGGCATCAGGGTGAACAGCGTGGCCCCGGACCGGTGTGGACGCCGCTGATCCCGTCGACATTCGGCGCGGACAAGGTCGGCTCCTTCGGCGAGCAGGTACCAATGGGACGCGCCGCCCACCCGGACGAGATCGCCCCGTCCTACCTCTTCTTCGCCAGCGGGCGGCTGTCCAGCTACTACTCCGGTGAGGTCCTCGCGCCCATCGGCGGTGAGACCCTCGCCGGCTGAGGGGCGCGCCAATGCGTGAGGCAGCCAGCACGATGGCCTGGACGTTGGCGAGCCGGGCCGGACCGCGGCACGGCAGGTATCTGGCCGTCGGCCTGCTGGCCGCATCTGGCGGGCTGGCGGTGGCTTCCAGGAAGTGAACGCGGCCACGGCGGGGTCATCGCCGCTGGCGTCCAGCCAGGCCGGTCCGGCCAGGTCGCGGACGGCCAGCACCAGGCTGCGCAGCAGCCCGGCGGCTATGACGGGCGACTGGCGGTCGCCGTCGTCCGTGGCCGCCGGCAGGCGCTGACCCGCTGCAGCAGCACGGCTGCCTGGGTGCGGTCAGCTCGGCGCGGCTGCGCCGGGCCGCGTATTCTGCCACGGCGCGGGGACCTGGGAAACGCGCTCATCGGTCGGTCACGCCCTTACCGGTGGCATGCCGTCGCCGAGCCTGTGCCTGGTGCGCCAATGGCAGGGCAGGCCCCGGCGGGAGCCCCGTCGCGCGCTGCCCCGGGTCATGACAGCTGTCGGCCGCGGCACGGGGTTGCCCGGCCGCGGAAGGCCGTCGGCGGCCGACTGGCTAGCCGGGCTCACGGAAAGGTGTCCGCGAGCCCGGTCGCCGCGTCCCGCAGGACGCCACTTCGGGCAGCACCGTGACCGCTGCGCCGGCTAACAGGCCAGCCACGCGAGGCGGGGAGGACCGTGTCATGACCGCGTGCGTACATTTTGCGTCCGTCGGACCCTGAAAGCCCGTCTGCTGCACGATCACAAAGGCCAGATAAGAGGGCATCTCCGCAGCTCAGATTAGGTGGGGCGGGTGGGGCTCGAACCCACGACCGGCGGATTATGAGAAGCACGGCCCCATGCACCACGAACGCTAGCTGCACAGATGACACGGGTTATTGCACTGACAGCACTCAGGACGCTGGGTTTATCTGGCACGTCGGTCCACGAACCGGTCCACGGCCGAGGCCCCTCAGTTCCTTCTTTGACTACTGTGCGTAATCACGCACGAGTGCCCTAGACCTTCCTCCACGATGAGGGGAGGGCGAGCCCGCCAGGTCATCGGGATCATCCCGCTCGATACCCTGGGCAGTTCTCCCCGGTTGCCCCGGAGCTTCTCCACCAGCTCGGCTGAATGTTGTGGGAGCAGGCGTGCCCCACATCATGCGGGTACGCCGAGCCTGCTTGCACTACGTGGAGCGAGAAGGCCCGGTTAGCAAGAACCTCCAGGCCATAACGATCACCACGAGAGTCTTTCCGCACCGCTTGACAGTTGTGCGCCGTGGCAGGCTTTAGATCGGGGCTCCTGCCGGGTTTCCACCGGCTGAAACGCCGCAAACGGATAGGTCCTCTGGCATACTGCGACGCAAAGCACGATGGGGAGGGCGTGCCGTGATCGGCTTCACACATGGCGCTGCAACCTCTACGGGCCGCGTGCGGCGGATAAACGAGGACAGCTACCTTACCGCCCCGCCGATTTACGCGGTCGCCGACGGGATGGGCGGCCATGGCTCGGGAGGTCTCGCGAGCGCGCTCGCCGTGCAGGTGCTTGCGAGCTGCGCGGCCCTGCACCCGCTGTTCCTCGAGGCGGTACTCGCCGCGCTTGAGGAGGCCAACCAGGTCATCATCGAGCGCGAGACGGCCAACCTGATGGGCACCACGGTCACCGGCCTGGTCGGCCTGGGCACTGCGGGCGCGGATCACCTGATGGTGTTCAACGTGGGGGACTCGCGCGTGTACCGGCTGGCCGCCGACGGGATCGAGCAACTGACCGTGGACCACTCCGAAGTGCAGGAACTCCTGCTCGACGGACTGATCACCCGTGAACAGGCACGCATCCACCCTCGCAGGAACGTCGTCACCCGCGCCCTGGGTACTGACCCCGTGCTGCTCGCTGACCACTGGCTGCTGCCAGCCGTTGGCGGTGACCGGTTCCTTTTGTGCTCCGACGGACTGTTCAGCGAGCTGCTGGACGAGGAAATCCTGCCGCTGCTCTCCGCCGGCACCCCGCAGCAGGCGGCCGAGGCACTCGTCATGGCGGCCAACGACGTCGGCGGTCGCGACAACATCACGGCGGTCATCGTGGACATCGAGTCCGATGACGACGGCGCGGATGGGACGACGACGCCGCGTGAGGCGCTCGGCGCCCAGCTCCTTGGTGGTGCCCATGACGGCGATAGCTGACGTCAGCTACACACCCGGCACGCTGACTGCCGTGGCGGGCGACCGTACCTGGGTTCTTATCGACGCGACACCGGGCTCCCCGGCGGTGGATTGGCTCTGGCAGCAGCTTGGCCAGCGCGCCCGGCCGGAGGCGATACTCGCCGGGCTGCTCGGCGCTGGTTTCGCGGGCGCGACGGAATTCGCGCTGCTATACCAGGAGGACAGCGACGCTCACCGGCTCTTCTGCCGTGGCGCCGTCGCCGCTACGGTGCAGAGCACTGAGCCGACCCACGGTAGCGTCGCTGGCGGTCCTGCCGAGACGATGCGGATCGACGGCAGTGGCCTGCTGACCTGGCGCGAGCAGGCGGTCCCCGGCACTGCCAGCCGTATCTTGCTCGGCGTGGCCCCCGCCGGGGGCGCGCTACGGCTGCCCGCGACGGCCGGCGTGCTGCTGGCCAGCTGCGTGATCATTGACCTGGCCGACGCCGTGGTGCGCGAGAGCGTGCCGCGGCCCGCTCGCGTTATCCGCCCGGATATCGTGGCCGACGGCCCGCGCGCCGCCGGCCAAGCCGAATCCGCCCGCTATCCCGCCACGGTGGCGATGACCCCTCCGCCCGCCGCCGAGGGCACCGGATCCCCGGCCGCCATCCGTCCGCTTCCCGCCCCTGCCGACGGTCTGCCTCCCGAGGTTGCTGGGGAGTACGACTTCCTCTGGGGCGCCACGCAGTCGCGGACAGTCGCGGAAGCGGCGATCAGTGCGCCCGATGCGGACGGCGTCCGACCGCCCGCATTCCCCGCATCCGGTCCGTTCAACGGCATGAGCGCAGGGAGCGCGCGGCCCTCGCTGCCGCCAGTGGCGTCGCCGGCGGCGGGCGGGCTGATCGATGCTATGCCCTGGGGACCAGGCCCGGCCGCACCGGACGAGACCGGATTCACGGTCAAGCGGGGCAATCTCCCAGGGCCGGCCAGTTGGGCGGCACCGCCCCCGGACAAGATCGGCCCGGCGGTCCCCGCGCTGATCTGCCCGGCCGGGCACGTGAACCCGCCGAGCGAGGCGCGCTGCCGCAGGTGCGGCGCGGCGCTGCCGCCGGATCCCGTGGTCGTGCCGCGGCCGGTGCTCGGCGTGCTCCGGCTATCGGTCGGCGACATGATCTCGCTTGACCGGGACGTGGTCATGGGGCGGAATCCGAAGCCCGACTTCCCTGGCGCGGACGGGGAGGAACGTCCGCACGTCGTCAAGCTGCCGAGCGAGGGCGAGGACATCTCCCGGACTCACCTGCGGGTGACGCTCGATGGCTGGCACGTCCTGGTCACCGACCTGAACTCCACGAACGGGACGTTGGTCACGCTGCCTGGCCGCGAGCCCGAGCAGCTCCGCCCAGGTCAGCCGATGCCCATCAAGCCCGGTACCGTCGTGACGCTGGCCGTCGGTATCGACTTCCGCTACGAGGTCCCCGAGTGAGCCGACCGCAATCGCACGACGGCGCACCACCCGACTTGCCGGGGTACCGCTTTATCAGGCACCTCGGCGCCGGCGGCAACGCCCAGGTGTACCTGTATGAACAGGACCTTCCGCAACGCGAGGTAGCAGTCAAGGTGCTCAACGAGTCCGCACTGTCCGAGGCTGCCCGCCGCCGGTTCACCACCGAGGCAAACGTCACCGCGGGCCTGGCTCACCGGCATATCGTCCAGGTCTTCGACGCCAAGGTGACCAGCGACGGCCGGCCGTACATCGTCATGCCGAATTACCCGCGGCCGAACCTCCTGGTCCGGGCCCGCCGGGCGCACCTGCCGGTCGCGGAGGTGCTGCGCATCGGTATCCAGATCGGCAGCGCGGTCGAGACCAGTCACCGCCGCGGGGTACTGCACCGGGACATCAAGCCGCAGAACATCCTCACCGATTCCTACGCCGAGCCGGCGTTGACCGACTTCGGTATCTCCACGACCAAGGGCGGGGACGGGCCTGAGGGATTGTCCGTGCCGTGGTCGCCGCCGGAGATCCTGTACGGTACCGGGACGGGCGACCAGCGCTCCGACGTGTACTCGCTCGGTGCGACGCTCTGGCACGTGCTCGCCGGCCGGTCGCCGTTCGAGCAACCGGGCGGCGACAATGGGACGTTCGCGCTCATGGGCCGGATCAAGTCCGACCCGGTGCCGCCCACGGGCCGCGCCGACGTGCCCGACAGTCTCGAGCGGCTACTGCGGCAGGCCATGGCGAAGGACCCGGCCGCACGCCCCCAGACGGCGATGGAGCTGATCCGCGGGCTTCAGTCGGTGGAACAGGAACTGCGGCTGCCGGTGACCGAGCCCGTCCTGCCCGCAAGTGACCTGGGGGACGGCGACTCCCGGCCACCAACCGGCACACACACCCACCGCACCGGTGCTGGGCAGCAGTCTCGGGGGCAGACGGGCCTGCCGCTCTGGGGCGGCGCTGTCGATGACGCGACCATCGCGCGCGGCCTGCCCGCTATCGACAACAGGGGCGGTGCCAGGGAGGGAAGGCACGGCCGTGCGCAGCCTGCCGCCTGGTCTGTTCCTGATCCTGTCCTAGGCGACGCTGACGATCCCACCCGCGCGCGGGGTCCGCGGCGACTCGACCCGTGGCTGACCGACGGCGGGGCCGACGGTCGGGTCCGGCAGTTTCCGCCGGAGGCGCCCGAGTCCGCCACTCTGGCACGTCCCCGTGCCGTCGTCCCGGGCGGAGCCGATATCGGCGCGTTCGGCACGGCGGATGCGCGTGCGTCATGGCCGACGGACCAGGACGGGTCGGGCCGTACGCACCGGGTTGGCGCCGACGCTGGCGACGCGGGACGTCCGCGAAGGGGCAAGCCAGGCCGCATGCTGGCGCTCTCAGCAGGCGGCGTGCTGCTGGTGGCGGTGGTCACCGCGACCGCACTCAACCTCAGCCACGCCGGCGGCAGCCCGACGCCCGCCCCGACGACAGGCAGCCAGCCCGGCATTGGTTCGGATCCTCTTGGGCAGGAGCTGGGACCTGGTGCGCCGACGGTGACCGTTCGCGCTATCGGCGGCCAGCAGGTCGAATTCAGCTGGACCTACGCCAACTCCGCACCGAGCGATTCGTTCCGCGTGCAGGTGAACGGGGACAGCGCTAAGCCCGCCAGACCGAAAAGGCCAGACCTCGTGCTCAGCGTCGGGCAGGGCCAGCAACTGTGCATCCAGGTTCAGGTCATCAGCACCCATGGCATGGAGTCACCGGCAAGCGGGTCATGCTGGCCGAAATCATGACGTACTGACCTATTCAACTGATGTTCCGCGCTTCTGGCTTCGGGTTTCGTGTGGATTATCGAGCGGCCGCCGGGAGGGTCACGGTCCTTGTGTAGGCGGTGGCGGGGATGTCGAGCAGTTCGAGGATCTTCAGCTGTAGCGGGGTGAGCTCGGGCTCGAAGACCTGGACCTGGGTGCCGGACTGGTCGCGTAGCTCGTGCCGCTGGACGTGGGCGAAGATCTCGAAGATCCGGTCGGCGGTGGGGGCGGCGCAGCCGCGGAACTCCGGGTAGGTGGCGAGCCTGGCGATGCCGGCGGTTTTCATCGCCAGGCGGATCTGCCGCTCGATCAGCGCGCTGACCAGCAGGGCGATGAAGTGGCACAAGAAGATGGCCTCGATCCGGGGAATGGTCTTGATCCAGACCGGGGCGGCGTCCTGGATGCCCTTGAGCAGGTGGTGGCGGCGTTCGAGGTTCGGCTGGTAGCGGTAGGCGGCGAGCACCTGAGCGCCGGTCATGTCCTTGTCGTTGGTGATCAGCGGCCAGCAGCCGTCGCTAACCGCGTCGCAGGCGACCTGGGTGATGTCGACGTCGCAGGTTACCTGGAATGCCTTCTTCTCGATCCGCCGGTAGGCGGTGCCCGGCCCGGCAGGCCGGGCCCGGCCTGCCGGTAAGACTCCTGGGTCTTCTCGTGCACGGTGTAGCGGACCCATCTGGTGGCGTCCGCGCCGGCGATCGCGTCCTCGGCGGCGGCATGCACGGCCGCGGCGGTGCGCAGCCGGGACCGCGGGGAGGCCAGCCTGCCGGCCAGGTCGTCTTCGATGGCGCGGACCGCCTTTCCGGTCCGGCGGGCGCGGGTGGCCGCGTCGCGCTGCTGCTTGCCTGAGTCGTGGACCCACACGATCCGGTACCCCTCCGCCGACGGCCAGGGCGCCTCGCAGACAGACCACACCTGGTCCGGGTCGCCGAGGCGGGCGCCCGGCGCACGGTGCGCCTGGGCCCAGTCCGGCTGGTGGTCTTGCATCCAGGCCCGGAACGCGGCGTCTTCCTTGCGGCTGCGCGGCAGCACGGTGATGAACCGGCCGCCGCCGCGGTCGATGTGCCGCATCGCGTCTCCGCAGGCGAGCTTGCAGTCCGCGACATAAAGGAAACCGGTGTGCCCGGTCAGCTTCACCAGCTGGTCCCAGGTCGGGATGTGGGTGGGGTCATCGCTGGTGTTCCCGTCCGCCAGCCGGTAGATGACCGGGACCGCGTGGTCGCCGGAGACGGTCAGGATGTACACCAGCTGCTTCAGATCGGGCCGGTGGTCCTTGCTGTGCCCGAAGGTGATCGCTGCCGTGGGGGTTCCGGCCACCTCGCCGCCATCGGCGCCCTGGTAGGCGCCGTGCACGCTGACGGAGGTGGAGTCGTTGTGCAGCCGCGAGCAGTCGATCCCGAACTTGCCGATCACACCGGTCATCAGCTCGGTGAGCAGGCTGCCCCGGTCGGCCAGGAACAGCCGGTCCAGCATCCGGCCGGCCCGGTCGTCGTTCAGCAGGCCCGCCTGGCCGGCAGCCAGGCCCAGCAGCGCGGGCTCGTAGGCCTCCGCCCACTCGGCCAGGGCATACAGCGGCCGGTGCTCGATGCACAGGTTCGCCACCACGATCGCAAGCACCGTCGCCGGGTCCAGCGCCAGCCGGGCATCATCGGGCGGCACCCAGCACTCCAGCAGCCCTGGCAGGCCGATCCGGCGGCTGAAGTGCGCGACCAGCGGCACGGCGCCCAGCCGCCGGCTGGCCAGCGTGAACGGCGCGGAACCAGGAGTGCTCACGGTCACTTCCTTGACAGTAGCCGGGACCATGCCTGACAGTAGATCTACTAACGGCCAGCCGGCGCAAGCCGCCGCGCCGCCAGCCGCGAGGAGACACGCTTGACCCACCCGGCCAGCCACACCCTGCAAGATCTGCGCGCCCGCCGCCACGAGCTGGCCGCTGCGATCACTGGCATCGGATTCACCGCCACCGGCACCGTCCTGCAGGTCCGCACCGTCTGCGGCAGTCCCGGCTGCGCCTGCCACGCCGATCCGGGCAAGCGGCACGGGCCCTACTGGCAGCACACTCACAAGATCCGCAACAAGACGGTCACCCGGCGGCTCACCCCAGCCCAGGCCGCCTTGTATCAGGAATGGATCAGCAACGAGCGCGCGCTACGCGACCTGCTCACCCAGATGCAGCAGCTCAGCGACCAGGCCCGCGAACTGCTCCTCGCCACCCCGCCAGAACCTCAAAGCCCAGCGGCTAATCCACGAGATAACCGCAGCCAGAAGCGCGGAACGTGAGATTCAAGGCGGAACGCCCGGGCTAGGCGAGGAGCCAGGCAATGGCCTCGGGGATGGAGGGGAACTGGGCCGGGACCGGCCCACGCCCCGTGGTGGCGGTACCGCGAGCCACCCGGACCGAGCGGATGCCGTCTGGACGGACGACGTGCAGCAGGGCGGCGGCCGGGCGTGACCCGTCACGCTGCGCCGCCGGGTCCGCGAAGCCGTCGGCATAGATCGATTCGGCGAGCAAGGCGAGAGCCTCCCACTGACCCGGAGGGGGAGCGAGCCTGAAGTAGTGCACGCCCGCGTCGGCGACGGTCTGGCTCACCTCGATCGCGTCGAGCGCCGGGCCGTATAGGTACACGGTGACCCCGCTGGGCAGCCAGTTGCCTTTCTCGTCGGCGAACAGGAAGAAGGCGCGTAGCCCGGTGCCGAGGCGCTTGACGACCTCCGCGGCCAGCCCGACGGGCGACCCGTCCGACTCGGCGAGATCACGGACGACCAGCGAGCGGCGCCCTCGGTACACGGCCTTGGCGAGGTCGTCGGGGTTCCTGTGATTGACCGTGGGCAGGGGCGCGCGCCACGGGTCGGGGAAGAAAGTCGCGAGGGCGACAGCTTCGTCGTCGGTGAGCGCCAGCATTTCCATGGTCGTATCCATCACATGTCTCCCCAGAGAGTCTTGCCCGCCTGATCCCAGAAGGCCCCGGTCCCCATGGACTCGAAAACTGGCACGTAATCCTGCTGGAAGTTGGAACCGCTAAAGGGGTTCGGGGTGTCCTTCCAGTCGAGGTTGGCCACCTGGTCGGCCAGCTTCACATCGACGCCTGCGACAGTGAGCGTTACACCGACGAGGAAATTTTTGTCCATCACGGCGCCGCCCGCTGTTTCCAGGCCATCGCCGACCTCGCTGGTGTAAGCGTTGGCCGCCGCGACGTAGTGTCCCTGTACTAGGTCTTCATCGACGTGGATCGCGTCCTCTCCCGTGTGGTAGACGCCGAGGCTGGTAGAGATCTGGTCCATCCCCCCGAATACGTAGCCGAGGGGGGTTCCGCCCATGAGTGTCGCTCCTCCCAAGGCCATAGTCACAAGACCTTCGCCTTTGAGGACGTTCTCGAAGTCGCCGACCACGCGCTCGGCTGTCCAGCCGCCCTCCGCGGCGCTCGCGGACGTCTGCTGGCTGATGTTGTTGACGAGGTGGGTGTGCAGGGCGGTCAGCGTGTTGCACGCGGCGAGGAGCGCCGGGCGGTTCTTGGACTGCCAGTCCTGTTCGAAGGTGGCCGCCACCGGGCCGTTCCAGAGGAGGTTGAGTGTGCCTACGACACCCGTGAGGGTGGTCACGAGGTTGTCCAGCGCCTGGGCGTCCGAGTCGATCTGCTTCGCCAGGCCCTGCAGCTGATCAACATCCATGCCCTCAAAGGACATCGGCGCGCTCCGTTCTCTCGGGTCTTTCGGGTTGCCAGGGTCTGCGGTGCCGCCCGGAACCGGGCGGCACCGCAGACCGCTAGCGGCCATGGGCTAGTACTGGTTAGAGGCCGACTGCTGCGCGGTGTAGTTCGACTGCAAGTGCTGGTGCAGCTGCGAGAGGTCGTTGTGTGCCTGGGTCAGCGCGGTCGTGAAGCTCGGCCACTGGCTGTGGAACTGATTGGCATCCGGCCCCGTCCAGCTGCCCTCGATCGTGTGATACGCCTGAGTGGTGGAGCCGATGACGGTCTCCAGCTCGTTGACCGCGTTGCCGAGCGCGGTAAGCACGGGGCTCACGGCCTCCAGGTCCATGCCTTCCATTGCCATGTGATTTCTCCATTCATCTCTGTGGGAAATGCATCCCGGTTGTTATTCCGATGGGGAAGAAAGTCTGGGCGGATGCGCGGGACCACGCGTCCGTTCTGAATGGCCGATGTTCTTTCATTCCGGGATCGCCACCTGCAGGAGGCGGACACGGCCGCCCTCGACAAGCAGGCCACGGCCCGGCGGGTAATCGGCGCGGCGGCTCCGCGGGAAGTCGGTCTTGTAGACGATCGTCCCGTCGCCCTGCTCAGGCTGGAGCGCCAGGCCGGTGCGGCCGGACTTCACCGCGTTAAGCAGCGGCCAGCCCCCGCCGAGCGCGGAGGTTTCCGCCTCAGCGATCACCACGTGACCGAGCCTGGTGAGGGTCTTGATCATGGCGACGAGCGGCGCATCAGCCGGAGTGCTGAGGAACTCGCTGACCGCCTCGATCACCACCGCGTACCGCTGGACGCCCTCACCGCTGGTGGCCGCCTGGTCGATCTTCGCGGCAGCCTCCGCTACCTCGGCGGGGTCGGTCGCGATCTGCTGCCAGATGCCGAGGCTGGCGAGCGGCGACCGTTCGCCGCCGAACAACACCGGCACGATGCCGGGGGCGGCACGGTCGAGCGCGATCATCGCCGTGGCGGCGGCTGTGGTCCGGCCGCTGACTGGCGGTCCCGAGATGAGGAAGACGCCCTCCGGCTTGAAGCCGACCGGGCCGAGGCTGTCGTCCGCCACGCCAATCGCCGGGCGTCCGTCGGTCGTCGCAGGCAGCTCGCTCAGCCTGACGATTGTGGGGAGCTGTTCCACCCGTGGGGCGTCTGACACTCGCTGACGGCGCATCGCGGCGGCCAGTTGGCTGATCGCGTGGGCCTGCGCGGTGGTCCCTGTCGCCCCGCCGAATACCGCCACCTGGAACTCTGCCCGGCCGAGCAGCCCTCGGCCCGGTGGCGAGTCCAGCGTCAGCGCCCCGGCCTCGGCGCCCGCCGTGAAGTAGTCGTTGTCGTCGGCGAGCCGCAGCACCAGGCGTCGCTGCACCCGCGAGGAGAACCGTGACGGCAGCGATGCCGGGCGGTCGGCGGTCAGGATGAGGTGAATGCCGAGCTGCCGGCCGTCGGCCGCCAGGTTGGCGAGCGCATCGAACCAGCGTCCGCCGTCGGCCGACTCGTACTGCTGACGGAACGCGGTGAAGCCGTCGAGCAGGATGATGATGCGCGGCTCTGCTGGCGCGCCTGCCCCGCTGCGGTACTCGGTGATGGTGCCTGCCCGCACCGCGGCGTAGCGGCGAGCCCGGTCATCAGCCGTGGCCAGCAGGGTCCGCATCAGCCGCCGCACACGGTCGCCTTCGTCGGCGGCGATGACCGCCCCTACGTGCGGCAGGTCGGCGAGCATGTCAAGGCCGCGGGACGAGAAGTCCAGGCAGTACACCTGGCAGGGGCCGCCCCGCGCGGTGAGCCCGGCGGCGATGGCCAGCGAGCGTAGCGCAGTGGACTTGCCCGCGCCGCCGGTGCCGAAGATCGCGAGGTTGCCTTCGTGGTCGGGGTAGAACCCAGCGACCGACTGCCGCTGCTGGTCAGGCTCGTCGATAACGCCGAAGACCAGCTCGTCATCGCGGCGCCGGGTCGGCAGCCTGGCCAGGTCGTAGACGTGCGCGAGCTCGTCGAGCCACGGCCGTCTTGGCGGCAGCAGCTGGGCCAGTTCGGTAGCGCGCCTGATCGAGTCCGTGATCCTCGCGATGTCGCTGCGTCCTTGCTCATGGGGCGCCGGCCGAACCGCCGGCTCGGGGGGCAGCCAGGTCCGGCCCGCGCCGATGACCAGCTCCTCGATTGTCACGTCGGGGTCGCGCCTGCCGACATTGGTCCAGCCGCCCACGTAGCCGGCCTGGAAGGGCACCAGCCGTCCGGGGCCGGTCTTGGACACCGCGCGGCCAGGCAGCGCCGGATCGAAGTGCGCGGACTCGGGCGAGCCGAGCACGTCCGCGCTGTCGGTCTCATCGGCCATCCGCAGCGCGAGCCGCAGGTTCGTGTTCGCCCGCAGGTTGTCCTTGATCACGCCGGCCGGGCGCTGGGTGGCGAGTACGAGGTGCAGTCCGAGCGAGCGCCCCCGCTGGGCGACGTTGACCACGCCGTCCACGAACTCGGGTACCTCGTGCACCAGCGCCGCGAACTCATCCACGACGATGACCAGCGAAGGCGGGGTCTCCGGGTCGCCGGCCTTCTCCAGTTCCTGCAGGTCCTTGACGTGCTTGGTGGCAAATAGCTGCTCGCGGTAGGTCAGCTCCGCGCCGAGCGACCGGAGCGCGCGCCGGACTAGGTGCGGGCTCAGGTCGGTGACCAGGCCGACCGTGTGCGGCAGGTGGACGCACTCACGGAACGCAGACCCGCCCTTGTAGTCCACGAGCAGGAACGTGACGCGCTGCGGGCTGTGCGCCGCCGCCATCGCCAGGATCCAGGTCTGCAGCAGCTCGCTCTTGCCCGAACCGGTGGTCCCGCCGACCAGCGCGTGCGGGCCGTGCAGCCGCAGGTCCAGGGCATGCGGGCCGTCCGCCGCGGCACCGACGATCGCGCGCAGCGTGCCGGGGCGGCGGGAACCGCCGGGCGGGGCAGCGGGGCCGGTGAGAATCGATGTGGACTCCTGCCAGCGCTCGACGATGGCGCCGGGGTCAGCGGCGATCCTCGGGTCGTTCAGCTCGAGCCAGGAGACCGAGTGCGGCAGGTCGCTGTCGTCGGTGATCACCGCGCCGGCGTCGACGAGCGGTCCCACGGCCCGGGCGAATCTGGCGGCGGTCGCCTCGTCGACGCCGTCGGCGGCGATGCCCGCGGTGGACGTGGACGTGATGCTGTCGCCGACGCTCACGCTTCGGTCGCCTCGGACGTCGACGTAGGCGGTGCAGGCGGCGGGCAGGTGCTCGGCGCGCTGCGCCAGCCAGACACAGTAGACCCCGGCCGCCTGGCCGGTCCGGCTGAGCTCGACGAGCCTGGCCCGGTCGCCGGCGGTACGGCTGTCGATGAGCACCACCACCGCGGCGCCGGTGTCCGCGGTACGGGCCTGGCTGCTGCCGCCTGGCCCGCTTGAGTCGCCACCGGGGCCTCTGGCCGGGCCACCCCGAGCCTCGATGAGGCGGGCCCGCACCAGGTCCTCGAGCTGGGCGAGCAGCAGCACCGACTCGGGTCCGGCGACCAGGTGCGGGCCGGTGATCGGTGAGTGCGCGGAGGGGGTGTGCGGCAGCCACTTCAGCCAGTCCCAGTCATGGGCCGACCGGCCGCCGCAGAACGCGGTCAGCACCACCTCGGCGGGCGAATGGAGCGCGGCGAGCTGGCAGAGCACGGCGCGCGAGACGTCAAGCGCCGCGATGGGGTCGCCCGCGATGCCGACCGCCCCGTGCTCGGTGAGCGAGAGGGTGAACGGCACGTCACGGATCGTCCGGTACCTCGCGACGAGGTCGTCGAGCTCGGCCTGCGCGGCGGGCATGGCGCGCCGGTTGCGCTGCGTCTCGAAACGCAGCCGCGAGTCTTGGGTGGCCGCGCCGACCCGGATATCGAGGAACCGGGGCGCGCCCGGGCGTCGCGACCACAGCAGCGGGGACCGCCGCGCGGCGGCGTCGAGGCATTGCGCCGTCGGCGGGTGCTCGGCGTTGCGGGCGCGCCACTCGGCGGCGTGCGCCTCGTCGGCTGCCTGGCCCAGTTCTCCGAGTTCGCGGCGCAGCGCGGTCATCGAGCCCTTGGTGCCGCGCGATGCGTTCATCCGCCCCTCGATGACGTTCGCCACCATCATCAGCGGGCTGAGGGCGACGAAGATGAGCATCACGGCGGTCTTGGTGACCGCGAAAAGCACGCCGCCGAGCACGAACGGCGCGAGCAGCGGCAGCAGCTGGAAACGAGGCGGGCGCTCGGTCTCGGGCAGCTCCGGCGTCTCAACCGCCTGGCCCGCATAGCTGCCGGTGATGACGGGCGACCGGTTGAACGCCGCGGTTGCGGCATGGGCTGGCCCCGCCGCAGCCGGAGCGCCCGCAAACTCGATGCCGAGCACCGTGTCGCCGATCCGTAGCCTGTCTCCCGGCAGCCACGAGCCGCGGCTGACCGGCTCATCGTTCAGCGTGATCCCGTTGGCCGAGCCCAGGTCGAGGATCTCGGCCGAACCAGGCGCGAGGAAGAGCCGGACGTGGCGGCGGGACACCAGCGTGTCCGACAGCACCAGGTCGCAGCCGTTACCCCGGCCAATCGTGATATTTCCCCTGGGGCACGGAACGCGCTGCCCGGCGTCCGGCCCCTGAAGGACGGTCACCTGAGCCACCGGCTGGGCGGCCCGGTCGGCGTACCGGTCTCCGGCCGGGGCGACGGTGACGTGGTCGCCCGATTTGATGCCGCTGTCGGCGGCCGGGAGCGCGGGATCCAGGGTGACACGCTGGCCGTCGAGCACGGTCAGCGTGACGGCGCCAGCTGGGACGGTGCCGCCGGCGAGCCACGACGCGCTGCGTCCTTGGCCGTCGGGGTCGCTGACGGTGAGCGCCGTGGCGACATCCCCGACCGTCGCGTCGGCTGCGGCCGTCAGGACCAGGTCGGTCGCTCCCTGGGGACGTTCCAGCGTGATCTTGAGCTTCACCGGTGCGCACCTCCGGGAATCGCCGCGCCGCGCCGATGGCCGCGAGCACTGCGAGCACCGCTGGAATGATGCGAATCGCCGGAACCACGCGAACCGCCGGAACCGCGAGCCGCCGGGCGGCGGCCCGCGCGCCGCGTCCGGGCGACGGCCCGGTCGATCACCGCGCGCGAGGCCCACAGGCTCGCCGGGTTGACCGTGACCCATGCGCGCCGCCACCGGGGCAGCGGCGCCGTGGCGTCGCGCCGCGACCTCTCGACGAGCTGCCATATCCGCGCCACCGCCGCGCCGTCCGGGTCCGCCGCGCCGAAGGTGGCGGCGTCGGCCGCGACGGCCACCGCGGATGCCGCCGACAGGCCGCGCGCCTGCGCGTAAGCGGCGAACTCGCGGCGCGTCATGGCGCCTCCGCCAGCGACCGAAGCGGCCGGGCCCGGCGCCACCGAGGCAGCCCGTCCGATGCCCAGGTCGCGGCCCAGGTCGATCAGCTCGCGCCACGCTCCGGCAACCCGCGCCGCCGGCGGCCCGAGGGCGCGGCGGCGACGGCGGCGCAGCGCCTTGGCGCCTGCCAGCGTGAGGGCGAGCACCGCGAGCGCGAGGACCGGGATTCCCACATCCCTGGCCACGACCTGCACGATCGCCGGGATGACGAAGCCCGGACCGGTGGCGGGTGCGGACGCGGTCCTGGCCACGGCATTGCCTGAGTTGGCCGCGGCGACCGGCGCCGACTCGTTATGCCGGGGCGGGACGACCTTGACCGGCTGGGGCGGCGCATTTTCCGTCTGCTGCTTGATGATCGGGCTCTTCGTGGGTGTGAACGCGGTGTAGGGCAGGGTCACCCAGCCGTACTGCGACGTGTCGAGCTCCACATCGGCGTGCACGTCCTTGCCGTAGACGCTGCCGTTGGCCTCCACCACGGCGTCGAGGCTGACCCGGGCGGGCACGCCGACCCAGTTCGCGAGCAGCGCCATCGTGGCGGCGTACTGCTCGTCGTCCCCGGTGATCGGCGAGGTTTCGAGGAATGTGGTGAGCCGGCCCGCGCCGTGGCCCGGCTGGATCGAGGACTGGGCGCCGGCCCCGTCGCTGTACCGCCCGTGGGCAAGCAGGTAGGCGGCGAGCGCGAGGACCTTGCCCATCGGTGTGCTCACCGCCGCGTCGTGCTGGTTCACGAAGTCCTGAACGGCGGACGGGACCTGGATACATCCGGATTCATACTGGGCGCACAGGTCAGGCGGCCCGGCCGGGTCGGCGTTGCCCAGCGTGTTCAGGGCAGGCGCGGACGTGGGCGCGTACCTGACCGTGTAGCTCAGCCCTGCGGGCACCTCGTTGGGGATGATGCCGGTCGCGGTCGCGACGTTGTAGCGCAACTCGGCGGCGACACCGGAGTCGGCCGCCCCGAAGGAGAAGCTGGTGGTGCCTGCCACATCGGGCAGCCACGGCAGCTTGTATTTAGCGGTGGTCGTGATGGTCGCCGTCTCGGCAGCGCCGGCGGGCGCCCCGGGCAGCAGCGTGCCGACCCGCTGGAAGCCGCCGAAGGCGCCGACGGCGCTCGCGTTGGCTACGCCCCAGGCGAGGCCGTCATAGGTGTCCATCGCGGCGATGCGCAGCCGGGTCTTCGCCGGCAGCGTGGTGGACAGCAGCTCCTTGTCAAAGAGCCTGATCGCCGGTGGCGCGACCAGGGTGTAGTCGCGGTAGCTTCGCGAGCGGGCTGGGGTAGGCGTCGATGTTGAACGGCGGCACGGCGGCGAGCACGACCCGCTGGTGCGCGTCGGCGCCCGGCAGGTGCGGGCCGATCACCGTGGCACCCGCGCCGGCCACCGCCAGCACGGCGGCCCCAGCGCCGATCCGCTGCCAGGGTCGCTGCCTGCCGATGGTGGCCTGCCTGCTGATCCCGCGCTCCTGGCGCACGCCGGCCCAGGCCAGGGCGGCGGCGGCGAAGCCCGCGCCCTGGAGCGCCGCGTCCGCCGGCTGCGGCGCGCCGAACAGGATCGACAGCGCGACGACGATCGCGGGGGGCGCGGCGGGCAGCAGCACGGTGTCCGTGCGGCGGGCGAGCGCGTGCCCGGCGACTCCGCTGAACATGCCGAGCAGGTAGGGCAGCACGAGCAGGCCGGCGGTCCGGCCGACCGGCCGAGCGGTGGTCAGCAGCTGCTGCCACCCGGACACGGCGGTGCTGGTGATCGTCTGGAGAGTCGGCAGGGATACCGTCCCGGTCTGGCTGATGACACCGCCGAACGCCAGGAACGCGAGGATGCTCGCCGCCACCACGGCGAGCAGCGGGAGCCGGGCCCGCTGCCCAGCGTGGCTGAGCAGCAGGCCGAGCAGTACCCCGGCGGCGCCGGCCGCCAGGTACCCGTGGCCTCCGTAGGCGGGCCGGAAACCGGCGATGCCGATCACGGTGAGCACGGCCAGGGCGCCGGCGTCGATCAGCTCGTCGCGGCCCGGCGCGATGCCCCGTGCATCGGTGCCCCGTGCATCGGTGCGCTGCGCCCCCCCTCGCGCTGCCCCCGCGGTGATCGTCGTCATACGCTCCCCGCGTCCAGCAGCATCGGCAGGTCGGTGAGGGCGCGCAGCGCGAGCACCGTCAGGTCGGCAGAGGAGTTGATCCCCGGCGGGGCCTCTGGCTCGCAGCGCAGTGCGAACACCCGGACGTCCGGGCCGAAGTACACGGACGCCGCCTTGAGCGCCCGGAACGGGATCACGCTGCCGGTGAGCAGCATCAGCACGGTGGTGTCGCGGGCCAGCCGGTAGGCGCGCCCGGCCAGCGTCGACAGGTCCTGTCCCTTCTCGGCGAGCTCGCCCCGGGCGAGCGTGTCCATGATCCGGTGCCGCGAGGCGGCGGTGACCGCGCCGCTCGCGGCGACCAGGCAGACGTCGTGGGAGTCCGCCACGGCCCGCACGCAGATCGAGCCGGCCACGCTCATGGCGAGCTCGAACTCCTCGTCCGTTCGGTAGCTCGCCGCGGCTCCGTCCACCACGACGGTCAGCTGCGACCGGCGGGTGTCCTGGAACTGGCGGACGAGCAGCCGGCCAGCCTTGGCGGATGACCGCCAGTGCACGTGCCGCCGGTCGTCGCCCGCGACGTAGTCGCGCAGCGCGTGGAAGGCGAGGTCGCTGTTGGACAGGTCCCTTGAGGCCTGCCCTTCCAGGTCACGCTGGAGTCCGGGGCTGAGCGCGTCAAGCCTGATGATGTTCGGGTGGACGAAAAGATCGACCGTCGTCTGCTCGACGGCGTCCCGGCGCAGCAGCCCGAGCGGGTCGGTCCGCACCGCAGTCGGCGGCCCGATGGGGATGACCGCGCGGCGGTCGGTCGGCACCACGAAAAGCTCGTCGTGGCTGGCCCCGGCGGCCAGCGAGGGGATCGGGAAGGTCGCGCGGTTCAGGCCGACCGGGACCTCGACGTTCAGCGCGCGCAGCCGCGCCCTGGAGCTGTTGGTGGCGACGAGGCGGCCGGCGGCGGGCGTGCCGACGCTGACCCGGGCCGGGTCAAGGTCGATGGCGATGTCGAGGCTCGGCCGCCCGGCGACGAAGCCCACCGCGATGAGCAGCGCGATCAGGCAGCAGGCCGCGACGAGGAACAGCTCCTGCCAGCCGAGCCTGATACCGAGCAGCCAGGCCGTCACCATGACGATGACGGCGGCGCGGCCGGCGGGTGTCGTCACCCGCCATATCCCGCGCGTGCCGCGACGCGCCGCCCGCAGCGCGGGGGCGAGACGGTCTCCCAGCGCGGTCGCCGTGCCGCCCGCTCTCCCCGCCCGGCGGAGATTCCCGATGATGATCCCGAACGGACCCGTGCGCCGCCCCACCGTCACGCGCCCCGACTGGTCGGCGGGCGGACCCGGGACAGCAACTGGCCGATCACATCCTCCACGCTGACACCGGAGAACTCGGCCTCGGCGTCGAGCAGCAGCCGGTGGCTCATGACCGGGATGGCCAGCTCCTTGATGTCGTCGGGCACGACGTAGCCCCGCCCGTCGGCGAGGGCCCACGTCTTCGCGGCGCGGACGTAGGCCAGGCAGCCGCGGACGCTCAGCCCGAGCCGCACCTGGCGGAGCTCGCGGGATTCCTGCGCGAGCTGGCTGACGTAGCCGAGGATCGACGGGTCCACGTGCACCTGGTCGGCCAGGCGCGACATCTGGGTGATCGCGCTCGTGGTGATCACGTTCTGCACGCCGGCGGACCGGTCCCTGGTGGCCGCGGCCGCGAGCAGCGCGACCGTGGAGGCGTGGTCGGGGTAACCGAGGCTGGTCTTCATCAGGAACCGGTCCAGCTGCGCCTCGGGCAGCCGGTAGGTGCCGGCCTGCTCGATGGGGTTCTGCGTGGCGATTACCATGAACGGCCGGCCGACCGGGTGCGGGGTGCCGTCCACCGTGACCCGGTTCTCCTCCATGACCTCGAGCAGCGCGGACTGGGTCTTGGGCGAGGCCCGGTTGATCTCGTCGGCCAGCACGATCGTCGCGAAGATCGGCCCGCCGTGGAAGCTGAACTGGCCGCTGCGCTGGTCGTAGATGGTCACGCCGGTCACGTCGCTCGGCAGCAGGTCGGGAGTGAACTGGATCCGGCTGTGCGAGCCCTGCACCGAGTTGGCGATCGCCTTGGCCAGGGAGGTCTTCCCGGTGCCCGGGCAGTCCTCGAGCAGCAGGTGGCCCTCGGACACCAGGCAGGTCAGCGCCAGCCGGACGATATGCTGCTTGCCGAGCACGGCCTGCTCCACGTTGGTCACCAGCGCGCCGAAGGCACGCGCGAACCAGTTGACCTGCTCGGACGTCGCCGTCAGCGGGCCCGCGGTTGCTGTCGTCATGGGATACCCCACATTCCTGTGCTGCCAGATCTCTGCTGCTAGGTCTTGTAACTGCCGGAGGCGCTCTTGCCGCCGGCGGTGACGTTGATCGTCACCGTCGTACCGTCTGAGGCGTGCAGGCACTGACTCTGGAACGACGTGGCCCCGCTGCCGTTCGTGGTGATAACCCCACCGCTCCAGCTCTGGTCGATGGTGCCGGAGGACGGCCAGAACTGACCTCCATCCGAACACTCGTAGTTCACGGTCGCGTTGGCGGGGAAGTTCGCGAGGGAGACGTCGAAGGTGTAGCAGTTAGGGCCGCTGGTGCATGCCGAGGTGCCAGTAGTCGCCGTCTCATACGGGCCTTTGGCGACCGACACGGATGGGTTGGCGGCGGGCGGCGCGGCCGCCGTGGTCACGGTTTTGCTGGCCGTGCCGCTCGACTGGCCCGCGGTGTCGGTGAGGTGCGCGGTGATGGTCTCCGGCTGGCTGTAGCCGTAGGTGGCGGAGGACGACCCGCTGTAGCCGCCGGTCGCGGGCACCGTGTAGTTGGTGCACGAGTTCGCGATGCAGACGTTCAGGGTCTCGGTCAGCCCGTCGCTCTGCGCGCTCCAGGTGTAGGCGACCGTGGTCCCGCTGGCGGTCGCGTTGACCACCGGAGTCGCTATCGGCTGGTACGGGACGACCTGTCCGGACGGGCCTGCCCACGAGCTGCACAGGCCGGCGTCGTTGCACTCGGCCGCGTAGACGGTCACGGCACTGCCGTTGACGATGGCGCTGCTGGTCGCGTTGGTGAGGGTCTCGGTGTAGCTGCTGCCCGCCGCGAACGTGCCGGTGATCGTGCCGCTCTCGGCGGCCCCGTTGATCCCGTACTCGACGGAGCTGATCTGCTTCGCGTTCGCGGCCCCCGCGGTGAAGGTGAACTGGATCGTGTCGCTCTGCCCGGTCGCCTTCGCCGTGACGCCGGCCGGCGCGTCCGGCGGGGCGGCGGCCTGGATGGCCGGGGTGGATAGCGGGGAGTGCGCGGATTCCCCGGCCTGGTTCGTGGCGGTGACCTCGTACTCGTACCAGGAGCTGTCGTTGTTGACGGTGAACGACGCGCTGCCGCTTGTCGCACCAGTGACGACCTGGGTGGAGACCGGGGTCCCGCCGAACGGTCCGCCGCTCGAGGCCGCCTGGTATTCGTACACGGTGTACTGGGTGACCGGCCGCCCGTTGGCCGCGGTCCCGTTGACCGGCGTCCAGGAGACGGTGATGGCGCGGGTGGCCGTCGGGTCCGGCACGGCCGCGCCGGCGGCCGTCGGCGCGGCCATCGTCAGCGGCTTGCCGAAGGGGATCGCGGTGACGCCGAGCGACCAGGGCGCGGTGCCGAGGGCGTTGCGCGCCAGGACCGTGAACGTGTACTGGGTGCCGTCGGTGAGCCCGGTGAACGTGTGCGACGTCGTGACCCCGACGTCGGTAATCTGCTGCCCGCCGGACGGCGGCGGGCTGACCTCGACCTCGTAGCCGGTGACGGGAGTGCCCGCATCCACCGCAGGCTTCCAGGTCAGCGCGACCGTGCCGTCACCCGGGGTGGCGGCGAGGCCCGTGACCTGGTCTGGGACCGCGTTCGGCGTCGCCGTGGCCGTGCGGCTGTCTTGGCCTTGGCCGACGCTGTTGGTCGCGGTCACGTAGATCGAGTAGCTGGTGCCGTTGGTCAGCCCGGTGACCGTGCACGGCGCCGCGGCACACTGGTGCGGCGCGCCGTTCGTGTAAACGGTGTAGTACTCGACGGGGGCGCCGTTGGGCACCGCCGGGCTGAACGAGACGACGGCCGTGCGGCTCGACGTCGTCGCGGACGGCGCACCGGGCACGCCCGGACGGCCGATGACCGTGACGGTGATCGAGACCTGCACCGACCGGTCCGCCCGGCCGGGAACATCGGTCACGGTCGCGACGAGGCTGAGGGTGCCGGTGCTGTCCGCCCCCGGCGTGACCGTGACCGTCGAGCCGCTCCTCGCCACCGTCACCCCGGACGGGGGTTTGACGCTCAGCACCTGGATGTCCGGCTGCGCCAGCGGGCTCGTGACGTACTGGCTGAGGTCAATCGTGACGCTGTGGCCGGCGTCCACCGAGGCGGTGACCGCGGTCGCGGATGGCGGCGGCGCCGCGATGACCTGGATGGTGAGCGTGCCGGACGCGGTGCCGCCGACCGGGCTGATCCGCAGCGTCCCCATGGTGCCCGGCACCGCGCCGCTGCCCGCGGTGAGCTGGAGTGCGGTGCCGCCCGGCACGCTGTCGCTGACCCCGCCCACGGCCTTGGCCCACGCCGTGCCGTAACGCGGCGGCGCGACCGTGACCGTGGTGTCCACCCAGACGTGGCAGAGTTGGCCGATGTCGTAGGACGCCGGCGCGCTGCCCTCCACGACCTGGAGCGGGGCCGACGGGCAGCGCAGGATCGGCTCGTCGGGTCCGACCTGGACGGGGATCGTGATCGTGGCGGTCTCGCCGTGCGGGTCCTGGAGCGTCGCGCCGTCGTAGACCTGCACGGTGACCGCGCCCGGGCCGGTGTACCCGCCGAGCGCGTGCACCTGGAAGGCGGTGTCCTGATTCGCGCTCACCGCGAGGCTCCCGGCCGGTGAGGCCTTGATCTGGTCGGTCGTGGTGATCTTGAGCTGACGCCCGGAGGTGTCGATGAGCTTGGCGCTGAGCGGCACGGTGACCGAACCGTTCCGGTCCAGGGTGATCCGCGCGCCCGGCCGCAGCCTGATCGCGGACGCCTGCGTGCCCGGCACGTAGACGACGGCGGTGGCGGTGAGCTTGTCGGGCGCGGTGATCTGGTAAGGCACCTCGCGAGGCTGCTTGTCCAACCTGATCGTCAGCGACGCGCCGTGCACGCTGACCCCGGCAGGCACCCAGCTGATTGTGATGTCGCTCGGCGACCCCAGCGGGTCATCGTCGTTCTTGAGCGCGTTGACCGTGACGGTAGCCGCCCCGGACGGCGGTGGCGGTGCCACGACGTCGTTGGCGATCGGCGTTACCTTCGCCCCGATCACCGGGTACACGATGACCCGGGCGAGGGAGGGGGTCGACCCGTCGGTATCCCTGTAGGTGAACTCCAGGGGAGGATCGGACGGGGACGACGGCACCTTCAGGTAGACGTAGTCGCCGCTGAGCCTGACGCCAGGCGGCACGGTCTTGTTCGCCGTGGCGAGCGGCTCGACCTTCACCGTGTCACCGGGAGCGATGTAGTCGTTGCCGAGCACGTCCCAGTGCAGCGACGCGCCGGGCGGCGCGTTCAGGACGTCGTTCACGGCGACCGGCCGCTGCGGCGGCCCCGGCGGCAGCACGGCGATCCGCACGGGCGCGGTGCCGGTCAGCCCGTAGGGGTCGGTGACCTGGTAGGTGAACGTGTCGGTGCCCGCGGAGTCCGGGTAGGACTGATAGGAGACCGAGTGAGGTCCGATGGCCACGATCCGGCCGAGCGCGGGCGGGGTCGTGACGCCGGTGACCGTGACGGAGTCACCGTCCGGATCGACCCCGTCGACCGGGATCTGGATGACCGCCGCGTCGCCGGCGGTCTCGCGCACGTCGACCTCCTCGGGGACGGGAGCCTGGTCGGGGTCCGCCTTGGACGGGGGCGGCTCGATCGTCACGTCGAGGCTGCCGGTAGCGGCCGCGCCGCTGGCGTCGGTCGCGACGTAGCTGACCGTCGTCTCCTCCTCGGCCGTGACCGATGCTGGGGCGTCGACCCGGATGTCGCCCCCCTGCACGCTGGCGAGCAGGCCGTCAACTGGCGGGTTCGTCGTGGGCGGCTGGCCGGCGAGCGACAGCGGCAGCCCGGTGGAGCTGGCGTCGCCCGCGAGCACGGCGACGGCGGCGCTGTCCCCGGCCTGGACGGTGATGGCGGCGTCGGTCGTCGTGATCTGGTCGGGGCTTGAGCTGGCGGGCACGGCGGAGACGGCCACGGTGCCTGTCGCGCTGCCCCGGCCGTCGCTGACCGTGTAGTCGACGGTGGCCGTCATGCCGGGTTGCGGGTCGTCGGCGCTGATCCGCAGCCACTGCTGGTCAATGACCGCGACCTGGATGTCCGGGTCGCTTGACGTGGCACCGGTGACGCCGAGGATCCAGCCCTGCGGGTCATAATCGTCCGAGAGGACGTCCACCACGGCGGGCTGCTGGCCATGCAGTACCGCGGCGTCCGGGGTGGTCACCGGTGGCTTGGGGGTGCCGGTCGCGGGGAGGACGTGCACGCGGATGGACCCGCTCGCGGTCGGCGCGGCACCATAGGCGTCGGTATAGGTGAGGAAGAAGTCACCAGGGTGTTGCGCCGTGAACGTGACCGTGCCGTTGGCGAGGTCTGTGGACACGGTGTCGCCAGGCACGGCCGCGACCGGTGCGGCGAGCGCCAGCTTCGCGGCCGGGTTGGTCGGATCAACGCCGGGCAGGTCGTTGGCCAGCGGCTGGAGGGTGACCGGAGAGCCGGTGACCGCCTGCGCGGCGTCCGGCTCTGCGACGGGCGCGATGAACCGGGTGGACGACGAGCCGACCAGGGAGACGGTGAGCGAGGCCATCGTCGGCTGGGCGACCCGGCCGTCGCTGACCCCGTACCGGATCGTCACGGTCTCGTTCGCCGTGGTCTGCGGCGCCGTGAAGGACAGCGCGCCGCCGCTGGTGACGGCGGCCGACCCGGCGCTCGCGGCGACCGAGTCGCTGGCTATGTACGTCGGATCGCCGTCGTAATCGCGCCAGTTGCCGATGACCGGGATCACGAGGGTGCCGCCGGAGGCGACCGACAGCGGCGGCTGCTGGTAATTGGGGCGCAGGTGCGGGGGATCGTTCTCGCCCGGTGAGCGCGGCACGAGCGTCACCTCGCCGGTGGCGGCATGGCCGTGCTCGTCCTCGATCGTGTACTGGAAGTGCGTCTCGGCCGACAGCGTGGTCACGGTGGCGAGTACAGTCTGCGCGTCGGGCGCGACCGTCACGCTGACCCCTGGATGGTCGGGGGTGCCTACCCCGGTCACCACGTACGTCTCGCCGGCCGGCCCCTTGGCGGCGTCGAGGACATGCACCACCGTGGCGGTTCCCGGCCGCACGCCCTGGGTGTAGTTGCCGGCGATCAGCTTCGTCTTGTCATTCTGGGTCTGCTGGGCCAGGGGCCCGGTCTGCTTGTTAACCGGGGACGACGTCCACTTCACGGCGTGGACATCGAGCGTTGTGTCGATCAGGAAGACGTCGCCGTTGGCCGCGTCGTTGAGCACGACCGCGCCGTTGTTGACCCGGAACACCAGCTGCGGTGAAGGGTCCCCGGTCGAAAACCGCTGCGGTGTGGTTGCGGCTGGCGGCGGACTGCCGCAGGTGCGGACGTATGTCCCGGTCGCGCCGTCGGCCCAGGCTGCATGCACGCACCCGGCCACCTGAACCGGGGCGGACGGGGTACCGCTGGGGACGTTGCGTAGCGTGGTGAGCGCGCCGGAGCTGAGATTCACGCTGTAGAGCGCCTGACTCGTGGCGACGACTACCACGTCGCTCGCGGCCGATGACTGCTGCAGTTCAAACTCGGTCGAGGTGTCCCCGGAAGGCAGCCGGACCGTCTGTCCGCTGCCGGGCAGATACAGCACCTTGGGGCTGGCCGCCGGATCGGCGACGACGGGGACGTTGCCGACCGTGGTGACCTGCATGGGGTCGGTCGCGGAGAGCGGTATCGCGGACACCCGGGGCGCGCCGCCGCCCTTGGGGTAGCCGCTCAGCTTTCCGCCGCCGGCTACCCAGATCGTGTCGTCGCTGCCGACCGCGATCGCGGAGTTGGCCGGCATGTGCCGGGCGAGCGGCTGTCCGAGCGCGGACAGGCTGCCGCCGCCCGCACTGAGCTGCGCGGCGCGCAGGGAACCGTCGCTGGAGAGAACCGCGAGCGTGGTGTCGCCCAGCCCTATATCGTCCGGCTCCGACTCCTGAGACGCCGACTCGGGCGCGACGGCCTGCCCATGGTCGTAGAACGCGGGGCCGTAGGAGTTGACCGCGTACATGCGGCCGCCGTTCGCGTCGTAACCAGCCACATTGGGGCCGTCCTGCCACACGTTGACATTGGTGGATCCGGTCGTGGGCGTGAGCGGCTGGCCGTCCAGCTGCCCGATCGGATCGTCGAAGCGGGCGATCTCGCCGAGCGCATTGTTGGTGACCCAGATGCCGCCGTCGTTGAGGCTGACATGTTCCACCGGGAAGCCAGGCGAATTGGCGGCGAGCCCGGCGAAGGTGGCGACGGCCACAGCGAGCACCACGGGCGTGCCGAACCGACGCGGACGCAGCAGCATGCGACGCAACCCAACCCCCCTCACCTGACCCGGAACGCCCTAGGCGACGCTTCCCGTAAGGGCGAGCGCCCCGCACGACAAGCGGAAGAGAAAGCTAATGCGGACGTATCATCCGGCCGAAAGCAGGAGCCATATTAACAGGACTCCCCATATGAAACGGCCCAGTCAAGCTTTTGCAGGCCGCCGCGTGGTTAATCACTTAATGTCCGTTTTCCCGAGGGTGTTTTTGTGCGCGATCCGCTTGCCGCCCGGGGCTGGCGGTCCCGACGGGATGGGTGCGTGCGGTCGCCGCTGGCCAGGCCGGGCGGCACCTTCGGTGACTTGCTCGGCGGAGCCGTGAGGCAGTTCCACTTGACGGAGCTAGGCCGCACCCTTGCCGAAATGATGAGGCATGTCGCAAATGAAGCTGGACGATACGGCGAGGAGCAATGAGTTCGCGGACGAAACCTTCTGTTGCCGGGAAGCCTCCACAGCCCTGCTTGCCGATGACCTTCATCGCGGCACCCATAAGGGCCACCAGTGTCAAGAGTGCGTACGAACCTGGCCCGGTGACTACGCGCGCCGCCGGGCTGGGCTGACTATTCTTCTGGATCCTTCCTCGCCGCTCCCCGGGTCTTCTCGCCGCGCGGCCCAGGGGTCAAGCTGGAGCGCCCGCAGCCGCGCAGCGGCGAGGACGAACGAGCTTGACGCCGGCAAGCGGCGGAAGATCATCGAGGGGCGGGGAAGGGTTCGTTTGCGGTTGGCTTATGAGGGGGTCACGTGCATGTTCCCGGTGCGTGGCTGGCGGAGTGGTCTCGCAAGCACCTATCCGGCGGTCCCGCCAGCGTGCAGGCGGGCGCCATGACCATGTGTCCGGGACCGGGCTGCTCATTCATGAGATCGAGCGCGGCCTGGAGGCCTGCTCATGCCGCTGGGGCGAGCGTGCCCGGGGCTTGGTGACTCTCCCGTCTTCGCGGCCGCCGCGGCGGCGTGTTCATGTCGGTGGCCTGCATGTCGGCGAGCAGGTGGTACGCGCGGGTCAGCAGCTTGCGGGCGATCGCGATGGTGGCGATTTTCTTCCCGCGGCGTTTCGCGATGGCGGTGTAGGTGGCGGCGAAGTCCGGGGAGGCTTGGCGGTCTGCGCCGCCTGGTTGAGCACCCACCGTAGCCAAGCGGAGCCCTGTTTGGAAATGTGCCCGTGCCGGACTTTGAGGTCCGAGCCGCGCACGGTCGGGGTCAGCCCGGCCCAGGCGGCGAGCTTGCGGGCGCTGGGGAAGCGGGTGATGTCGCCGATCTCGGCCAGCATGACCAGGGCGGTGAACTCCCCGACGCCCGGCAGCGTCCTGAGCACCTTGACCCGCCGGTCGGCCTTGGCGTGCTGGTGCAGCTCGCCGTCGATCCGCTCGATCAGCGGTGCCAGGCCGTCGATGACCGCCAGGCAGTCGGTGACGATCTCCCGGGACGCCGCGGGCAGGTCCAGCTCGGCCAGCCAGCCGCGGCCCGGCCCGGTCCAGTAGCTGGCGGACCGGTCATAGCCGTGGTCAGCGGCGACCGCATGGATCCGGTTCCGCAGCTGGGTACCCAGCCGGACCAGGCTGGTCCGGTGCCGCAGCAGCGCGCGCAGCTGGCGCACCGGCTGCGGCGCGATCCACGCCTCGGGCAGCAGGTCCGCCCGCAGCAGCTGCGCCAAGATCGCCGCGTCGACCTTGTCTTCTCCGAACTAACGCATCCGTCCTGGCGGGCAGTGCGCATCCACAGGTCAAGGGCCGTTTGACGGCGACAAGTCCGTTCTTAACCGGGGGTGACAAGCAGCAGCGAGGAGAAGGCAGATGGGTGGTATGGGACCGTATATCCGCTTCCGGTAGTCACGTATCCGGCCCTCACGCCCTTTGTGGCCTCGTACGGAGGGGCCCGGGACAGGTCACCTCCTTCAGGGAAACGACCGATCGAGGCTGTGACCTGCGGGAACGCCAGGGAGTTCGGTTAACAGGTCGTTCTTCAGCCGGGCCGAGGCGATTGCCTTGCACCGCAGCGGGTGCACCAGGTGCGGGTCGAAGCCGTAGTCCTCCAGGAGCTGGACCAGCCAGCCCCAGCCGAACGCGGCCTCGAACGCCACCGGCGTCCCCGAGGGCAGATCCCCGATCAGCCGCAGCATCGGCTCCGAGCCGTTCACCACGTTCTTGTTGAGCTGCACTTGGCCGTCCTCGGTGACCACCGCCATCTGGGAGCGCTTGCGATGGACGTCGATGCCGACGTAAACAGACATTGCCGGGTCTCCTTTCCCGAGCTCGTACTTTCACCCGGAGCGTCCCGCTACCGGGCTGAGCTGGGAAGAGGCCCGGCCCTTATAGGGTCATGAGAGTGAATTCGGTCAGGGTTCACAGAAAATGAACAAGTGAATGGGTTCCGGCTGTTTCTCTTATCCTGGCAGCAATGAGCGGCGACCAGGGTGAGGGCAATGCCATGCAGGTGAGCGGTTTCGGGGTTTGAGCCGCGTCGGCGGGGCGGCTGAGGTGGGTCACGGACGGTGATCGTGTTCGTGGCGCATGGGTGAGGCCCGGATGTCGTTCCTGGGCGGCGGCCGGTTTGAACCCGGTACCGTTCCGGTTGGTGACCTCGACCCGGACAACGCCCTTCCCCGTCCTGACCGCCACCGTGACCGCCCCGCCCGGCCACCGTCACGCTCTCCCGAACTGTGGCCCTAGCCACCAGCGCACCCGCCCTTCCCCGCCCGCGCGGGGGAACCACCGGGCCGCCGACCGGGCACATGGGGATGCTGCGCAACTGCTGCACCGACGACACGGCCTATCGCACTGAGGCAGAGTGATTCTGGTTGCCTTGGTTTAGGCACGTATCTGGCACGATCAAGCTTGGGTCTGGCGCCAGTGCTTGATCGCTTGGTCCATTCGCGGGACGTCGTCGCGCAAAGTGACCCAAACCTCTTCATAGTCGATTCGATGGTAGGCGTGTGCGGTAATGATCCTCATGCCCTTGACCTCCCGCCAGGGAATCTCAGGCGTCGCCTTGATGACCTCGTCAGGCAGCTTGGTGGCAATGTCGCCCAGTCGGCCTATGACGGCCTCGCCCGCGAGGCGCAGCGGGCGCTCGGTGTCCCAGCGCTCCTTCCCAAGCCTCACCAATTCGGCTGCTGCATCGGCTGCCTCAGCCAGATCTGCCAGAAGGTCATCGACTCCTCTGGTCACAGATCCACGGCCTCGGCGCGAATGTGGTCATCCCGGGGCTTGAGGGCACTCCGTGCGACGACGTCCACTCCGACGCCCAGAAGCTCTTCCAGATCCTGGAACAAGCCGATGTGATCAAGGAGGGATGCGCCTGGCTCGAAATCCACGAGCAGATCTAGATCGCTGTCTGGGTGAGCCTCGCCTCGAGCGACTGAGCCGAACACGGCGATCCGACGAGCCCCTCGCTTCCGCGCGACGCCAAGGATCTCTGCGCGGCGGCGACGCAACCCCTCCATGGTCAACACGTCGTTGGTCACTGCTCAAGCGTATCGCCGCGCGCCCTGGCAAAGTCTCCGGGCGATACGTCACGGGCCACGACCGGCGGATGGCGCCGCGGGAAAGAACGATGACAATCCAGCATCAAGCGGGACGGACCTGCGGTGAGCATTTCCGGTCGGCGTGGCGTCACGGGATACTACCCGCGTCGCGCCGTAAAGGACGGGCACGCTTGGATGTTCCCCGGATGTTCCCAGGAACCATACCGTCGGTTCTTGCTAGGCGAGTTTTTCGAATCTTTATTCATGTAATATTACGTGGGACGGGTGGGGCTCGAACCCACGACCGGCGGATTAAAGCTTGCTGCTCATCCGACGATCCCCTCTTCTCGGCTGGGATCCCTGGCTCAGATGAGCCGCGCCAGCGATAGCACAAGCAGGGCTGTGGCGTTTTCGATGCGCGGTGCGTCGGCCGCTGCTTTGATCACGGCACCGTGAAGCGTCGCCAGAGTGACCGTGTTCCACCGGTCCGCGCTGGTTGCGTTGTCGGCCGCGAGTTTGGCGCGGAATTTGCTGGCCGAGGCGGAATGGGCGACCAGCGCTGTGAGACGGCAGTCGGCAGGGGCACCTGCGGCGTGGTGTCGAACTGGGAGCCGCCGACATTGACGTTGAAGTTCGAGCGGATCTTGACCTCGATACCTCCCGCGTACTTCCCCTCGACGCCGATCGCGACGACGTCTGGCTGCACTGTTCTCTGGCCGAACTGGTAGCGCAGGCCGTCCGGCAGACCGAATACCCCGCCGAGGCCGGGAACGACGTCGAGCGCCCGGCATAGCAGCGCCTCGATGCACCGCTCGTCTGCGGATGCCGCGACGCGGGGCTGCGAGAGCACGGTTTCCAATGCCCTGGCGGCGATCGCGCACCGCCTACGCAGCTACCTCGCGGACGAAACGTACAGGAGGCGGATCGGCCGGCAGACGCCGAGGGCCACGTCGTGACCCTCGCCAACCAGGACCGCGGTCGATGGAACCGAGAAGCCATTGTGGCGGGATCGTGGTGGTTGCAAAGAGCTGTCAGCTGATCGGATGGTAAAGCGGGGCCTTACCAGCTTCAGGCTCACCTGGCGGCGGCCCACTCCACGGCTACGAGCTGGGCCGAGACGGACTGGGACCGGATTATCGAGCTCTACGACCTGCTCGGGTCGGTCGTAGCCAACCCGGTCGTGGCGCTCAACCGGGCCGTTGCGATCACTGAACGCGACGGGCCTGAGCACGGGCTGGCCGTGCTGGAAGCCATCGTCGGCATGGTAAGGTCCCATCTCTGGCATGCCGCACTGGCCAACAACCTTCGAAGGCTTGGCCGGGCCGCCGAGGCAGGCGGGGAGCTGGAAACCGCCGCCGCGTTGGCGCCCACCGAGGGAGAACGGCGGCTGCTTCTGTCTCGTCTCCTCGATGTGAGGCCCGAGCCCGCCTGATAGATTCCAGGGCTGCTGGTGTCCTTTACTGGTTTCGGCGTTCGTCCTCTCACCAAACGCAGATCTCGATCTCGGAGATCACATTGGAGAGGAGAAGCAGATGACTGGCAGCAACGCCGAGCAGACGATCTCGCAGGAGAAGTACGTGTCGGTGGCCACCTTCCGCAAGACCGGGGCGGCGGTCGCAACGGCGACCTGGATCGTCCCGCTCGACGGCGGCCGGGTCGGCCTATTGACCTCCTCGGCCTCCGGCAAGACCAAGCGGCTACGGAACAACCCGAGTGTGACCCTGCAGCCGAGCGACGTCCGAGGCCGGGTCAAAGCCGGCACTACGCCGGTGACCGGCACTGTTGAGCTGGTGACCTCCGGTCCGGACTTCGAGGCGATCACGTCCAGGGTGAAGGCCAGGTACGGCCTGATGGTGCCGATCATGCGGCTGGTGGACAGTGTGCGACACTTGGGCAAGGGCCCCTTTCCCTATGCGGACACCGGCGTGGTGATCACGCTCCAGGGCTGATTCCGCGGCGACCGTCGCAGCATCACGCGCCACGCTGATCCGCAGCAGGCTTAGCGAGAATTACCGGCCGGATATGACCACGACCCGGGGGTGTTGCAGGCAACCAGAGCCGGTATCAGCGCGTTCGCCGAGTTCAGCCACATCGCCACCGGCCTGGCAGTCTCCCTGGCGGTGCTCGCCGATGGCCTGCGGGCACTGACCGGCACCGGCCCAGCGAGGCTCTGTGCCCGCTACACCGGGCCGGTATCGGGCAGCACCGCCGAGCCCGGCCACCAGGCCGGGGCCTGCTGGGCGCTGGCGCTGCTCACCGAGGCCTCCCGCGGCGGCTCGGCCGCAGCCGCGGCCGGGCCGCTGGGGCAATACCGCGGCCGCCCACGCCAGCCAACACTGGGTGGCATGACAAGCACACCACCGAGCACGGAGGCAACCATGACCTCACTCGACCGCAGGGCCGACGTTAGTCACGAATGGAAGGAAAGGACCCCGATTGCCATGAGCATCCCCGCTACCATGTGCGCACTGCAGCAGACGTCACTGAATGGCCCGGAGGACCTGCGCCTCATCACCGGTGCACCGGTACCGAACCCAGGTCCGGGTGAGGTCCTGATCCGGGTCACCGCCGCCGGCGTCAACTTTGTCGACATTTCGCAGGCCCGCGGCACATTCGCGGGCGGCCCGCAGCCGCCGTACCTGGCGGGCATCGAGGGCGCCGGTGAGATCACGGCCGTCGGCGAGGGGGTGACCGGCCTGGAGCCCGGCGCCCACGTCATCGGCGTCGGCATCACAGGCGGCGCCTTCGCCGAGTACATGGTGCTGCCCGCGGCCGCGGCGGTCCCCGTGCCAGCGGGCTGGGCCGACGAGCAGGCACTTGGCCTGGTCGTGAACTGGCCGACCGCGCTGGCAGCGCTCAAGCCGCTGGGCCGCATCGCCGCAGGGCAAACCGTGCTGATCCACGCCGCGGCCGGCGCGACCGGCCAGGCCGCGGTCAAGATGGCCAAGCACTACGGCGCGACAGTGATCGCCGCGGCCTCGCCAGGCAAGCACGAGGTGGTACGGGCACTGGGCGCCGACCACGTCATCGACTCCCGTGGCGCTGACCTCGCCGCCGAGGTCCTGCGACTGACCGGCGGCGCGGGCGCCGATCTGGTACTGGAGTCGGTCGGCGGCGCCACGCTCGAGGCCAGCCTGGCCGCGGCCAAGCGAGTCACCGGCCGGGTCGTGGTCTACGGCCAGGCCGGCGGGGAAGCCGCGCTCACCAACTGGGAGCTGGTCTACAAGCACCAGGTTCACATCATCGGCCTGAACATCGGCATCCTGATCCAGGCCGCACCGCAGATCTTCGGCGAGGTCATGGGTGAGATGTTCGGGCTCCTCGCGGCCGGGGTGCTCGGCCCCGGCCAGCCCACTACCTATGCGCTGGCCGACGGGCCGAAGGCACTCACCGAACTGGAAGCCAGGGCCACCGTCGGCAAACTGGCCCTGCTGCCCTGAGAAAACCCCTGGCACGCTACCGGCGCCGGGCGGGTCGCGCTCGGCCTGGTGGCGGGCCAGCGCTTCGCCATGGTCACCGTCCGCTTTCAGCAGGAACGCGCACGTTCCGCTGCCCGGCCGCTACGCGCCGTCGCCGCTACGGAGCAGGCCCGGTGAGCGCGGGCAAGCCAGAGATCAGGTCGCACCGGCTACGAGCGCATCCTGGTCGTGTGTTGCGTAATTCGTCATCGGCGACCGGTTCCGGCGTTTACTTACATACGGTGACGACTCGGCAGTCGCGTGACATGCGATATCCGCTATGTGCTGCATCCTGTTCGCTCCCATGGCCGGTTGCGCCGCGCCTGAACTGGCGGATCTGTGTGCCTGCGGACGCCGGGTGATGCCGAATTGAGTGCATCCTTGTCCGGCTCCTGATTTGCCGGGGCGAGCAATTGCTTGCCGCTTGTGCTGATAGTCCCAGGATGGGGCCGGCTGCGCCGGTGGCGGGATCATCCGGTCCTCGGTGGCGACCAGATACCAGCTGGGCTTGGCCCGCCATGCGGGATCGGTCACCGCGCCGCCCGGCGCGCCGGCGCTCCACGGGACCTGAGCGTCGGCCATGAACGCGGCCAGGCCGGCGGGCAGCTCGGCGGCGGACGATCCGTCGCGGCTGGGCGAGTCGCAGGCGCCCCGCCGGGTAAGCGGTGAGCGTGAGCAGGACTAGTGCCCCATCGACACGGCCGGCTGGTTCACCCGGCACATCTGGGAGGGTATCGAGGTCACCGCCGGGCAACTCGCCCGGCTGGTGAGGCCCGGCCGAGCCTCACACCGAACGCCGCGAACCGTGGCAGCGCGGTACGGAATACCCGTATTGGGTGATCGTGTGCCTTCGATCTCGCCCGCCCGGGCCCTCGTGCTCGGAATGCTCAGCCGGCGGCAGATGCACGGGCATCAGGTCCTGCGGGAAGCCGGACCTCGAGAAAGGACCGAGTAGGCAGGGATCTCGCCGGGCTCCCTGTACGGGGTACTCAGCCGCCTGGGCGACGTAGGGCTCATCCCGGCGATCTGCACCGGGCAGGAGGGGCGGCGGCCCGCCCGCTGGCACACCGAACTCGGCGAACAACTGCGACATTGGCGGGCCGGCCCCGGCTGGTGTCTGATCAAGCCTCGGCGCGGTAATAGTGGTTCGCGCCGCGGGGGTGTCCTCTCCGGGCGGGCCCGTCCGTCCTTCCCCCGGGGTGGCGCTCGCCACCACGCGGAGAGAAACGAGGAAACCGATGACCAGCACGACCACCACGGCAGAGTCCGACGCCGACCGGCAGGCCGTTCTCGACGTGCTCGCGCGCGTGTACCAGGCGTGGGAAGCCGGCGACGCCGAGGCGTTCGTGGCCGACTACACCGACGACGCCAGCGTGATCCAGCCCGGCGTCTACCAAAAGGACCGTGAGGAGATCCGCACCACTATGGCCGCGGCGTTCGCGGGCCCGCTCAGCGGGTCGCGGGTGGCCGCCCGCCCGGTGAACGTCCGCTTTCTTACCGGCGACACGGCCATCGTGGTCAGCGAGGACGGGATCATCTTCCCCGGGCAGGACGCTGTCGCGAGCGAGCGCCTGGTGCGCGCGACCTGGGTGCTGGTCAGGCGCGACGGCGGCTGGCGCATCGCCTCCTACCACAACAGCCCCGCCAGCTAAAGGCCGTCTTCCGGGTACGGGGCTAAACGGGTTCCGGGGCCGTGGCAGCGGTTGTCGCAGTCGTGGTCGCCAGGTAAAACGGTACGGCATGGTCGGCTGAACGGAAGGAGCCTTGACGATGACGCTGTATGTGGCCTTGTGCTACTACGACCGCGACCAGTCCTGGGAGGACGTGCCGGATATGGAGTTCACCCCCGAGTACACGGAGTTCGCCCGGCGGGCCACCGAGGCCGGGGTCATGCGCGGCGGCGAAGCTCTGTACCCGGTGACCATGTCGACGACCATCACCGTCTCGGGCGGCAAGGGCGGCGACGTCCTGGTGACCGACGGCCCTTACGCCGAGGCGAAGGAGGTCTTGGCCGGGTACTTCCTGGTGGAGGCGGCCGACCTGGACGAGGCCATCGCGTGGGCGGCGCAGATCCCGGCTGCCTGGCGGGGGAAGATCGAGCTGCGCCCGGTAGCGCCGGCCCACGCCTAGGTGCGCCCTGGCATGGACGCCGCCGGCACTCTGGCCGAGGTGCTGAAGGGCGAAGGTCCCAGGGTGCTGGCCACGCTGGCCAGGACCATCGGCGACCTGGCCGTCGCCGAGGACGCGCTGTCCGAGGCCACGATCACCGCCCTGGATACCTGGCCCGAAACGGGGATCCCGGACAACCCGCGGGCATGGCTGGCCGTGGTCGCCCGCCGCAAGGCGCTTGACCTGCTGCGACGCGAGTCAGCCCGGGCCGCCAAGGAGACCGCCGCGTTCCGGTGGGGAACCGGGGCCGCACCAGACCAGATCGAGGAGGCGATCGAGGCGATGGAGCCAGAGACGTCTCTGCGCGACGACATGCTGCGCCTGATCTTCACCTGCTGCCACCCGGCGCTCAGCCGTGAGGCCCAGGTGGCCCTCTCGCTGCGCACGCTGGCCCGGCTCGAGGTGCCGGCCATCGCCCGCGCCTTCCTGGTGCCCGAGGCCACCATGGCCAAGCGCCTGGTACGGGCCCGCGCCAAGATCACCACCGCCCGCATCCCCTACGCGATCCCCGCCGATACCGAGCTTCCCGGCCGGCTGGCCGCGGTGCTGGCGGTGGTGTACCTGATCGCCACCGAGGCCCACGCCCCGACCGGCGGGCACGCGGTGGCCCGGGTCGATCTCGAGGCCGAGGCGATCCGGCTGGCCCGCTTGCTGGCCAGCCTGATGCCCGACGAGCCCGAGGCGCTGTCCCTGCTCGCCCTGTTGCTGCTGACCTCGGCCCGCACCCCCGCCCGCACCGACGCCGACGGTAACCCGGTGACCCTGGCCGACCAGGACCGCACCCGCTGGAACCGGGCCGCGATCGCCGAGGGTTCGGCGTGGCTGTCCGAGGCGGTGACCCGGTCCGGCGGGGCCGCCGGGCCCTATCAGATCCAGGCTCACCTCGCCGCGGCCCACTCGACCGCGCCCAGCTGGCAGGAGACCGACTGGGACCGGATCGTCGGCCTTTATGACCTGCTCGGGTCGATCACGGCCAGCCCGGTGGTGGCGCTCAACCGGGCGGTCGCGGTTACCGAGCGCGACGGCCCCGAGGCGGGGCTGGCGGCCCTGAAGACCATCGCCGGCCTGGAATACTCCCATCTATGGCACGCTGCCCTGGCAGACAACCTGCGCCGGCTCGGCCGCACGAGCGACGCGGCCGGAGAACTTCACGCCGCGGTGACCCTGGCGCCCAGCGAGGTCGAACAGCGCCTCCTGCAGGGCCGTCTGCGCAAGGTGCGGTCCGAGCTCGGCTGACCGCGTTCTGGTTTTCTCGCTTTCCTTGCCTGGCTTTCTCCCCGGATATGTCCTCCGCCCGCCGCACCGTTCGTCCTTTCCCTGCAAGCGGTCCCCGATCTCGCGGATCGCCCAGGAAAGGAGAAGCAGATGACTGGCAGCAGCACCAAGCAGGCCGGGGCGCCGGGCGTCAGATCCGGTACCCAGCTGAGTTCACCAGGAGGCACCACCATGACCGACGAAACCATCAGCGCAACCACGATCATTGACGCCCCAGCCGAGGCGATCTTCGCCGTACTCGCCGACCCCGCCAAGCACGCCGCGATCGACGGCACCGGGTGGGTCCGCGAACCCCTTGACGGCCAGCCGCTGACCGCGGCCGGTCAGGTGTTCCGGATGGCCATGTACAACGACAACGTCCCGGGCGGGCACTACCAGATGGGCAACCGGGTGCAGGTGTTCGACCCGCCACGCGCCATCTCCTGGGAGCCAGGCATGGACACCGGCGATGGCAACCCGCAGATCGTCGGCCACACCTGGCGTTACGACCTGGCCCCTGCCGGACCATCCGGGACCGAGGTCACCCTCTCCTATGACTGGTCGGCGGTCCCCGACTCCCTCCGCCAGCGACTCCCATTCCCATTCCCCCCGTTCGCCGCAGATCATCTGAGCAACTCTCTCGCTCACCTCGCCGAACTGGTCACCGGGTAACCGGCCAGCAGGCCGGCCAGTCCCTGCCTCTGGCCTGGCCAGGCCGGGTGGCCGTATACGTGGTGGCCGGCGTCACAGGGCCGCCGGCGGCCCGGACACCCCCGCCTACGCCGCCCTGGCCCGCGTCGCCGACCCGGCCAGGCTGCCACCCGCCTACATCGAAGTTACCCAGCTCGACACGTTCCACGACGAAGACCCGCCTACGCCCCGCGCCTCGGCCAGGCCGGCGTACCCGTCGAGTTCCACCTTCACCCCGGCGCCCCGCACCAATCCGACTTCATCGCCTTCAACACCACCGCCGCCCGGCGCCATCGCCGACCGTGTTCTTTCGAGCACCGGATGCCCCTGTCCCTCACCGGTGGCTGCCGTGCAGCCAGCCCTGACAAATGATCGCCGCAGCGTCCTGGCCGCACAGCCAGCACCGATCAGATAATCTGCGTGCCTCTACGATCGGAGTCCGTCAGCACACGTCGCGTAAATATTCGGCAGGGAGACTGAAATTGTTCGAACCAATAACAATGCCCCGTTTGTCGCGCTACGCAACTGCGAAGAGCGCTGTCGTTCACGGACTTCAGGGCGGAAGGGTCAGCGCATCCGCGTGCTCGGCCGGACCACCGTGGGGTGACGGCGGTCCAACGCCGCCACGTCGGTTAGCCCCGAGCGGTTCGGCGATAGCGAAATCCGAGGCATCAGTGGTTCCCAGCGGAGGCACTTGTGCAAATTCACCAGGTCGGCCATCCGCGCATAGTCGGTGCTCGTCAAGTCGACGGGCGCAATGTCCCCACCGGCCAACGCCGAGCCGGAAGGCTGCTCACCGCGAGTCTTCTGCTTCCGAGTCAAGCTCGGCAAGGATCCTGGTGACAGATTCCTGGAGTTTCGGTAGGTCGCGCGTCACTGTGTTCCACACGACGTCGAGATCGATATCGAAGTAGCCGTGGCTCACCCGATTGCGCATGTCGGTGATCACGCGCCACGGCACTTCAGGATGCGCGGTCCGAACCTTATCGCCTACGCCTCGTGCCGCTTCGCCGATAATCTCTATCCAATGAAGCACCGCGCTCTGCAGCAGTTCGTCGGTGTCGAAGCGCGTCCGGTCGTCCTGGACGTAGCGCCTGATCCGGTCGATCGCGGCCAAGACGTCCGCCAGACGCTCACGGTCGTCTCTCACAAGGCGACGGCCTCGGCCAGGACCCGGTCCCGGATGCGCGCCTTCAGCCCACGCGGCGTAGCCACATCCACATGACGCCCGACGATCTCCTCAACGTCAAGCGCGAAACCGCTGAGGTCGAACAGCGTGGTGTCCGGACCCGGGGCTACCAGGAGATCCACGTCACTCGTCTCGACCGCTTCGCCGCGAGCTACCGAACCGAACACACGCACATCACGCAAGCCGCGCTGGGACGCGGCCGCGAGAATCTGCCTCCGAGCCGCCCGAAGGGACCCGAGATCCGGCGGCCGTTCCTGCTGCGGTGGACCTGGCACTATGAGTCCTTTCCCAATACACATGCTACTCGTGTCCTCGGCCACTTCACGGAACCCCAGGTCAGACCACCCGCGGCGCGTCATGCCAGGCTAGCCAGCTGGCGGCAACACCCGTTGTCCAGTCCCGCATACTCTTGGCGAGCCACGCAAGCAGCCAGTCCGGTCCTTCCCGCCGTACGCCTTGGTACGCCAGACCCGCTCGACAGCTACTCTATGTGATCAGATGCGGCCCGACGGTTCGAACATCGCCCCGCCGACATCGGTATACAATCCGGTCCACGACTCGCCGACCACGGGTATCAAAACCGCTGGTGGGGCGGGTGGGGCTCGAACCCACGACCGGCGGATTATGAGTCCGCTGCTCTGACCGGCTGAGCTACCGCCCCGGCACCGGGTGCACACTACACCACGTCGGCGGCCACCGTCGACGCGGGCTCGAACGGGAGGATCTGGGTCAGACGTCGCGGGCGGGCCGGGTACTTCTCCTGTTCCTGGGGGTAGCCCAGCGACACCTCCTCGAACCGCACGCCGTCCTGCCAGGTGGTCCTCGGGATGTGCAGGTGGCCGTAGACCACGGCCAGGGCCCGGTACCGCAGGTGCCAGTCGGCCGTCTGCTCGGTGCCGCACCACTGGGCGAACTCCGGGTACCGCAGGATCCGGGTGGGTTCGCGGGTGAGCGGGAAATGGTTGACCAGGATGGTCGGCAGGGCGGGGTCCAGGGCCGCCAGCCGGGGCGTGGTCGCGTCGATCCGCGCCCGGCACCACGCCTCGCGGCTGGGGTGCGGATCGGGATGCAGAAACCTCTCGTCGTTGCCCATCAGCCCGCTCTGGTAGGCCAGGGCCAGCGCCTCAGCCTTGGTGCTGGCGCCGTCTGGGCGGAACGTGTAGTCGTAGAGCAGGAACAGCGGGACGATCACCGCGGGGCCGCCGGCCCCCGGCCACACCGGGTAGGGGTCTTCCGGGGTGATCACGCCGAGCCCGCGGCACAGCGCCACCAGGTGCTGGTAGCGGTCCTCACCGCGCAGCGTGACCGGGTCCGAACGATGAGACCACAAGTCGTGGTTGCCGGGCACCCATACCACGGTGTCGAACCGGCCAGCGAGCGTCCGCAGCACCCACTCGATGTCCGCGACCTTCTGGGAGACATCGCCGACCACGAGCAGCCAGTCCCCCGGGCTGCCCGGTGGCAGGTCCTGCACCCACTGCCGGTTCTGCGGGTACGACACGTGCAGGTCGCTGACGGCCATGAGCTTTCCCGGCGCGGCTGGAGGATCCGGCACGTCGGCTAAGACTCCGGGTCCGGAGCAGGATCCGGGGCCGGGGCCGCCGCGGGATCCGGGGCCGGGGCCGCCGCGGGATCCGGGGCCGGGACGACGTTGGGGGCCGCTGGCGTGGCTCCGCTGAGCGTTACCAGGAGGTCGTTGAGGCGGTTGACGAACGCGGCGGGTTCGGTGATCCGCGCCCCGAGGGTGAGCACCGCCTGGTCGAACAGGACGTGGGCCCATTCGCCCAGGTGCGGGTCGGCGGGCTCGTGGTTGAGCCGCTGCACCAGCGGGTGCTGCGGGTTGATCTCGAGCACCGGCTGGCTGGGCAGGCCGGAGCCGCGCAGCCGACGGGCCAGGTTGATGTCGATATCGGCCTCGTTGGCCACGATGCAGGCCGGCGAGGTGGTCAGCCGGCTGCTCACCCGGACGTCGAAGGCCCGGCCGTCCAGGGCCGCCTTCAGCTGGCCGACCAGCCCGGCGAACTCGGCACTGGCCTGCTCCTTGGCGGCGGCTTCGGCCTCGTCCTCGAGCTCGGACAGGTCGCCGCTGCCCTGGGCGACCGACTGCAGGCGCTTACCGTCGAAATCGCGCAGGCTGGCCACGACCCAGTTGTCGATGCCCTCGCCCTCGCCTAGGAGCAGGACCTCGATGCCCTTCTGCCGGAACGCCTCCAGGTGCGGGCTGGCCTTGGCGGCGGCCAGGCCCGGCGCCAGCAGGTAGTAGATGTGCTGCTGGCCTTCCTTCATCCGGCCTACGTAGTCGGCCAGCGAGACGTCCGGCTCGTCCGAGGCGGACTTGGTGGAGGCGAAGCGCAGCAGCTTGGCGATCTCGTCCCGGTTCCCGTAGTCCTCGGCCAGGCCCTCCTTGAGGACGGCACCGAACTCCTTCCAGAAGGCGGCGTACTTCTCCGGCTCCTTCTCCGCGGTGTCGGCGAGCAGTCGCAGCACCTTCTTGGTCGCGTTGGACCGGATGTTGTCGACGACGCGGCTGCCCTGCAGCAGTTCGCGGGAGACGTTGAGCGGCAGGTCGCTCGAGTCGATCACCCCGCGGATGAACCGCAGGTACTGCGGCATCAGCTGGCCGGAGTCCTCCAGCACGAAGACCCGCCTGATGTGCAGCTTGACGCCCCGGCCGACCTGCGGCATCCACAGGTCGAAGGGCGCGCGGGACGGGACGAACAACAGCAGCGTGTACTCGTACGTCCCCTCGATCTTGCTGTGCACCCAGGCCAGCGGGTCGGTGAAGTCGCCGGCCACGTGCCGGTAGAAGTCCCGGTAGTCCTGCTCGGTGAGCTCGCTCTTGGGCCGGGCCCACAGCGCGGACGCCTGGTTGACCGGCGCCTCCTCGGCGGGGGGTTCCTGGCCTTCCGCAAGCTCGGGCGGCATCAGTATGGGCAGGCTGATGTGGTCGGAGTACTTCTTGATGATCGTGCGCAGCCGGAAGCCGTTCAGCAGGTCGTCCTCACCCTCGCGCAGGTGCAGCACGATTGTGGTGCCGCGGGACGGCTGCTCCGCGGTCTCCAGCGTGTACGCTCCCCGGCCGTCCGACTCCCACCGGACGCCTTCGGCCGCGGTCAGGCCCTCCCTGCGGGTGGTCAGCGTCACCCGGTCGGCCACGATGAACGAGGAGTAGAAGCCCACGCCGAACTGCCCGATCAGGGCGGCGTCCTTGCGCTGGTCACCGGTCAGGGCCTGCAGGAACTCGCGGGTCCCCGACTTGGCGATGGTCCCGATGTGCTCGATGACCTCCTGGCGGCTCATGCCGATCCCGTTGTCGGCGACGGTGATCGTCCGCGCCTCGGAGTCATAGCTGACCCGGATCTGCAGCGGGCCGTCGGCGTCGGGGAGTTCGGACCGGGAGAGCAATTCCAGGCGGAGCCGGTCGATCGCGTCGGAGGCGTTCGAGATCAGCTCGCGTAGGAAGATCTCCTTGTTGCTGTACAGCGAATGGACCATCAGGTCCAGGATCTGGACGACTTCCGCCTGGAAGCTGAAGCTCTCCTGCTCCGTCTGCGCGCT
>CAWKCG010000041.1:0-122420 GCA_963847965.1 uncultured Actinomycetes bacterium | reverse complement strand
GGTACGCCGCCCGGACCCGATGCTGGACGTGCGGCTGTTCAGGAACCCTCGGTTCTCCGCCGCGAGCGGGGCCATCGCGCTGGCGTTCTTCGCTCTGTTCGGGTTCATCTTCCTCATCACGCAGTACTTCCAGCTGGTGCGCGGGTACGACACGCTGCGGGCCGGGGTGGCCACCCTGCCGTTCGCGATCGTGACCGGCGCGGTGTTCCCCGCTGCCATCGCGCTGATGAAGCGCTTGGGCACCAAGGTGGTCGTGAGCGCGGGCCTGGTCCTGATGAGCGCCGGCTTCCTGGTCGTCGTGGGGACAGGCGTCGACGCCGCCTACTGGGGCCGGATCATCACCGCGATGGTCCTGATGTCCGCCGGGCTCGCCCTGACGGCCAGCCCGCCGCCGAGGCCATCATGGGGGCGCTGCCGCTGGCCAAGGCGGGCGCGGGCTCGGCGGTCAACGACACGACCCGCGAACTGGGCGGCACGCTGGGCGTGGCGATCGTCGGTTCGGTGATGAGCTCGGCCTACAGCAGCCACCTGGTCACCGCGCCTCAGAGGGCCTCGGCGCGCAGGCCGGCGCGACCTCGGTGGCGAAGCAGTCCGTGGTCGCGGGCCTGCGCGTGGCCGCCCATTTCCCGGCCGGAGTGCGGGAGGACGCGGCGACGGCCATCCGAGGCAGGCGTTCATGACTGGCCTGCACGGCGGTTCGCTGGTCGCCGCGGGCGCGACCGCGCTGGCCGCGCTGGCTGCCCTGGTCTTCCTGCCCGCGAGGGCTCGGCGTCCTGGTGTCTAGCAGTACGTGCTTATAGCGCTGGCCAGTCGGTTTATGGCCGCGGCAACCGGGGGGCGCTGGGGCCGCCGGGCCGGTCACCCGGGGCGGGCCGAGGGGGGCTATGGCTGCGCAGGACCTTGGTCTTGTCCCGGTTCCACGCGGTGGTGGTGCGTCCGGGGTCAAGATCAGCGTCCAGCCCCAGCGGTGGATCACCACGTAATGGTGAAAGAAACAGAGCAGGATGCAGTCTTTGACGCTGGTCGGGCCGCCGTCGGCCTTGTGCCGGACATGGTGCACCTCGCAGGCCTTCGCCGGCTGGTTGCACCCGCCAGTCCACTGGCAGTGCTGGTCGCGCAGGATGACCGCGGTGCGGATGCCCACCGGGACGGTGTCGGCGTACCCGATGTCCAGCGGCAGGCTCGGCCCGGCCAGCCGGGCGCCGAGCTGCTCCCGGCGCAAGAAGGACGCCAGGCCGCCGGGGCCGGAGACCAGGTCGACGGCCTTGCCGATGATCTGCCGTTCGAGCATCTCCCGGGCGTGCGCGGTCAGCGGCTTGCCGTCGCAGCACGGCGGCCCGGACCGGCCGTCAGCCGCCGGGTCACCGGCCGGGTCGCGGTCGCCGCATCGGCCGGGTCCGTGGTGCCCGGCCAGGGTCACGCACAACTGGACCAGGTCCTCCAGCACGCCGGGGTCCACCTCGCCGGTCACCACTGGGACCACCATGGCGTCGCAGCTCGCGCCGCGGGCGGCGTCGCCATCCAGCCACGCGCCGCCGTCGCCGCCGCCGACCGAGGCCTGCGCCCGGGCCGCAGCCCACCGGCCGCGGACCGCGGTGATCCACTCCTCTTCGAGGGCCGAGTCCTCATCCAGCGCGCGCAACTCGGCCAGGGTCACGTGGACCAGGGCTTTGGTGGGCTGACCGGCCCGCTCCGGGAGCAGGTCACTGGCGGCCAGCCGGCGCATCGCCTCCTGCAGCGCATCATGGTAACGCTGGCCGTGGGTGCGGGTGTCCTCGGCACCCATCGGCGCGGACAGCGCGTCCAGCACCGCGCCGACCACCGCCGCACACTCCGGGGTCAGGTTCCCGGCCATCACTCCGGCGCCGTCGTATGTGGTCTCCAGCTGGACGTCGCGGTCGTCGAATCCGTCGTCCGGGCCGTCCTGGTCCGCACCGGGCTGGGAGCGGGCGTACATCTGGGCGGCGAGCCTGGCCAGGTCCCACTCATCGGCCCCGGCCCGGGCCGCGGTGACCAGGATCTGGTCGGCAGCATCGCGGCAGTCCGCGGGGAGCCGGTCAGTCCAGCAGCAGACCGCCCGGCCCACCGACTCCGACAGCACCGTCCCCTCGGCCAGCGCCGCGATAACGCGCGGGTGCGCGCCGGCGCGGCGGGCCCACGCCACGTGCCCGCGGGACGCCGTTTTGGTCACCTTGGTGCGGTGCCGCAGCCAGGCACCCGCGCTGTACTCCGCATCGGCGGAGTATCCGTGACTGGCGGTGTACGCCCCGAGGGTCCGGGCCCGGCCCGCGGTAAGCATCGCGGCCGCCTGTTCGTAGCCGTGCAGGCAGTCGGCCTTGGCCGCGTCGGGCATCGCCGCGGGGTCGGCGGCGGCCGCGAACCGCAGGGCCGCGCAGGCCGCCTGGAGGGCCTGGCTGGCGCTGGCGTAGGCGGGGGCGGTGCTCACTGGGGTTGGTCACCTCCGATCAGGGGTGCGCGCGGGGGGTGGGTTTTGCTCGCGCCATGCGGGCGGATGCGGTGTCGCGGAGGGTGAGCCAGGATCGTTCGGCAGGGAAGATCTTTGATTTTTTATTCGAGTTTAACAGTCCCCGCTGACATTTTCGGGAAGCGACACGCGTGGCTGAGGGCGATTTATTGGGTTGACGCAGCGTATGCAGACTTGAGGCGTGACGTTCTCGCTGCCGGTGACGGGCATGAGCGCGCGGGAACTCGTGGAGCAGCTCGCGGATCCGCATCGGTACCTGGCGCCCTACCAGCGGCTGATCGGGCTCGGGGCGGACGCCTGCGGTCCGGTGCGAGAAGGCCTGGGTCACGAGAAACCCCGCGCTCACCGCAAGGGCGGATCTACCCGCTGGCCTGCCTGATCGCGATCGCGCTCTGCGCGTTCACCGCCGCCTCCACGGCCTCGATTAGCTCCGGCGTCGCCGGCCCGGCTGTGCCTGCCGATCGCAGACCCAGCGCGCAGACCCGCGCAGCGTGGCTGACCCGGTTGGCAAACGGCGCTCATGCCAGCGCGGGCACGATGTGTTCCCACACGCAGTCCAGGATGTGCGTGGTCGGTCCCAGGTAGTGCGCCGTGACGCTCACACACGCGCGGTGTTCGGGGAGCACAATCCCGAACTGCCCGTAGATGCCGTCCATGCGCCACGCCCCGTCGCGAGCGCACAGCCACACATGCAGCCCGTACGTGCGGTTGTCCGGCTCGGCGCGGCCCGTGTCTGTGGTGTCCGCGGTCATCCGGGCGATGTAGTCACCCGGGACCAGGCGCTGGCGGCCGCAGGTCCCTTCGTGCAGCAGCAGTTGCGTGATCCGGGTGATTTCCGAGGTCCGCAGCTGAAGGCCGATCGCTCCAAGGGAGAAGCCGAGCGGACACCGCAACCACTGCGGATTCCGGATGCCGAGCGGGCCGAACAGCCGGGGCACCAGGAAGTCGCGCAGGTCCAGCCCGGAGACCGCCTGGACTACCCGGCCCAGGACGTAGGTGTTCCCGCCCGCGTAATGGTAGGTCGAGCCGGGCTCGGCCACCAGCGGAGCGGCAAGAAAGTCACGGGCCGGGTCGCCGGGATGATCCGCATCCTCATCCGGCCAGCGGTAGCCGTTTCCTGCCGTCATGCGAAGCAGGTGCCCCACGGTGATCATCTCGCTGCCCGCCGCCGCGGTGCCGGCCAGCTCGGGCAGATGCGCCAGTACCGGGTCCTCCAGACTGAGCGCACCGTCGCCCTCGAGCATGCCGACCGCCAGCGACGTCACAGTCTTGGACACCGAGAACACATCACGGCGAATGTCATCGATCCGGCGCCGCTCGCCACCAGGACCATCGTCGGCGACGACCTCAATGGCATCGATGCCCAGCCGCCGGGCATCCGCGGCCTCCCAGAACCGGTCGAGCGCAGCGCCGAGCCCCATCGCCTAACGCTACCCGACCCACCCATCCGGCAGATGAGCTGCCCTGCCGCGACGCTGCGCTCTCATCAGCGTGTCCGTCGCCGGACCAGCGTGCCGGCAGCCTCACGTCAACCGCCGCTGCACAGCACGGCCACGAAGTGCCGCCGGAGCATCAGGACAGAAACTGACAATCACAGAACATGCCGGAGCCTTGGCCGGGCCGGCGGGATGATGCATTTAGCCGTCCGCGCACCGCGCCTTTCCCAAATATATCGTGCTACGATATAGCTATTCAGGGAGCAGGGAACGGTGCCTGCGAGCCATTGAAGACGGCATTGCCCGCCGGAGGGACTCCAGTCGCGGCAAAGTGATGGAGGTGGCCGTGATGAGCCTCAGCGCACACGAGCAGCACGCCCTGGACGGCATAGAAACCCGGCTCGCTCACTCTGACCCCGGGCTGGCCTCGCTGCTGACCACGTTCAACCGGCTGACCTCGGGCGAAGCGATGCCGACCGGCGAGAAGGTCCTGGCGGCTCGGCGGGGTCTGCTCAGGCGCGCGCACTGGCTCTACGCGCGACTGGGCTTCCAGCGGATGGCGCTCATCGTGTGGCTGGTGCTCGGGATCGTCCTTGTCGGGGTCGCACTGGCCCTCAGCCATGGCGCAAGCGGACGAGCGTGCACCGGAACGTGGCCGGCGTGCGCAGGCCCGGCATTGGGGCACACCAGCAGCCAGGTGGTGCAGAAGTCCGTGACCAGCCAGACGCCGCCCGCGGTCCCGCCGGTCCACCACGAAAGCCCGGGGTGAGCCGACCATGCGAGCCCAGCGCCGATCACGCCGCACCCGAATCACGCCGCACCCCCGAATCTGTTTTTTAGCGGATGCGACACGGAAGGTGGCGAGCGGGCAGGTCGCGGCCTTGTGCTGGAACTTTATTTCGTGGCACGATATACCTTGCAGGATTGTCGCCGTGCCGCCGGAGGCCCTTGATGGATCTATCGCTGCTTCAATCGTCTGTCAGCCTGCCCGCCTCCCCGTTCCCGCCCCTCGCGGTCGGTGCTCGGGATGATCGTGTTCTTCAAAGTTCACGACAACGGGGTCGGCCTTCTGTTCGTCGGCCTGACCTGTATTTACGTCTCCGACTTCTTCGCCAGCCTGAAAGAACTGGGAGGGCTCGCCAACCTGGGCGAGAGGGCGCTCGGGTTCTTCCACATCATCACCGGGTTCTGGCTGTTCTACCTGATGTTCGCGGACATCCTGAACACGGTGTTCAAGTACACCCTGTTCATCTGACCAGGAAATGTCGGCCGCCCGAGGTACCGTGAGCGGGTGCTTGACTCGTTCCATCCCGCGGTCCGCGTCTGGTTCGGGCGCCGGTTCCCGGCCGGCCCGACCGAGCCGCAGGTCGGCGGATGGCGGGAGATCGCGGGAGGCGGGCACACGCTGATCGCGGCGCCGACCGGATCGGGCAAGACGCTGGCGGCGTTCCTGGTCTGCATCGACCGGCTGTACTGGGCCACGGCCGGCCCGAGGGGGTCTGGGGGGAAAGGTTTCCCCCCAGGTGCGGGGGGGTCACCGGGGGGGTCGTCCCCCCGGGGGCCAACAACTGTGTACGTGTCGCCGCTGAAGGCGCTGGCGACGGACATCCACCAGAACCTCGAGGCGCCGCTGCGCGAGATCGCGGCGGTGGCCGGTGAACTCGGGCTCGGTGCGCCGGCGATCCGGGTGGCGGTCAGGACGGGTGACACGGCCGCCGCGGAGCGTACCGCCATGCTCAAGAACCCGCCGGACATCCTGATCACCACGCCGGAGTCGCTGTACCTGCTGGTGACCGCGGAGCGGAGCAGGGCCATGCTGCGCAGCACGCGGACGGTGATCGTCGATGAGATCCACGCCGTCGCCTCGAACAAGCGCGGCTCGCACCTGGCCCTCACCCTGGAGCGGCTGACGCACGTCGCGGACGCGCCGGTGCAGCGGGTGGGCCTGTCCGCGACCGTGCGGCCGATCGAGACGATCGCCCGGCTGCTGGTCGGCTCGGGCGAGGACCGCGACAACCCGGACGGGACGCCGCGGTGCGCGATCGTGGACTCCGGGCACCGCAGGCAGCTGGACCTCGCGCTCGAGATTCCCGACGACGAGCTCGGCGCCGTGCCCACCACGGCGCAGATGGAGCAGATCCTGGACCGGATCGCGGGGCACGTCAGCGAGCACCGGACCACGCTGGTGTTCGTCAACACCCGGAGCATGGCCGAGCGGGTCGCGCACCAGCTCGGCGAACGGCTCGGCGACGACCTCGGCGCGCACGTGGCCGCGCACCACGGGTCGCTGTCCAAGGGGCGCAGGCAGCGGGTCGAGGCCCGGCTGCGCGCCGGTGACCTGCGCGCGCTGGTGGCGACGGCCTCGCTCGAGCTCGGGATCGACATCGGGCCGGTCGAGCTGGTGTGCCAGATCGGCTCGCCGCGCAGCATCGCCACCTTGCTGCAGCGGGTGGGCCGCTCCAATCACACCAGGAGCGGGACGCCGGCCGGGCGGCTGTACCCGACGACGCGGGACGAACTGGTGGAGTGCGCCGCGCTGATGCGCGGGGTCCGGGGCGGGAGGCTGGACGCCATCATCGTGCCGCGCAGGCCGCTCGACATCCTGGCGCAGCAGATGGTGGCCGAGTCCGCGGCCGAGCAGTGGGCCGAGGATTCGCTGCTCGAGCTGGCCCGGCGGGCGGCGCCGTTCCGCGACCTGTCCCGCGAGGACTTCGATGACGTCACGGAGCTGCTCGCCGAGGGGATCCGCACCGGACGCGGCCGACGTGCCTATTACCTGCACCGGGACCAGGTCAACGGGACCGTCAAGGGCCGGCGCGGCGCCCGGCTGGCCGCGCTGACCTCCGGCGGGGCCATCCCCGAGCTGGGCGACTTCCGGGTCATCGCCGAGCCTGACGAAGTACAGGTCGGCTCGGTCCACGAGGAGTGGGCGACCGAGAGCAGGCCCGGCGACGTCTTCCTGCTCGGCACGCACTCCTGGCGGATCCGCCGGGTGGAGCCCGGGACCGTCCGGGTGGTGGACGCGCACGGGGCGCCGCCTTCTGTGCCGTTCTGGCAGGGCGAGGCCCCCGGGCGGACGAGGGAACTGTCGGAGGAGGTCTCGGCGTTGCGCCAGGCCGTGGGCGAGCGCTCGCCGGCCTCGGCAGGCAAGTGGCTCGAGGAGGAATGCGGGATCGACCGGGCCGCGGCCGACACGATCGTGGCGTACCTGCACACGGGGCTGGCCGAGCTCGGGGCGCTGCCGACCATGAACGCGATCATCCTCGAGCGGTTCTTCGACGAGGCCGGCGGGATGCAGCTCGTGGGGCACGCGCCGTTCGGGTCGCGGGTGAACCGGGCGTTCGGGCTGGCGCTGCGCAAGCGGTTCTGCGTGACGTTCGACTTCGAGCTGCAGGCGGCGGCCAGCGACAACGCGATCTTGCTGTCGCTCGGGCCGCAGCACAGCTTCCCGCTCGACCGGGTGCCGAAGTTCCTGGCGTCTGCGACGGTCGAGCAGGTGGTGCGGCAGGCGGTGCTCACGTCGCCGCTGTTCGCCGCGCGCTGGCGGTGGAACCTCAACACCTCGCTGACCGTGCTGCGGATGCGGGGCGGGCGCAAGAACCCGCCCGCGATCCAGCGGATGGAGGCCGATGACCTGATGGCGGCGGTGTTCCCGACGCTGGCCGCCTGCCAGGAGAACGTGGCGCCCGGGCCGATCGACATCCCCGACCACCCGCTGGTGCGGCAGACGCTGGATGACTGCCTGCACGAGGCGATGGACATCGAGGGGCTGCGGGAGCTCGTGGCCGGGATCGAGGCGGGCCGGATCAGGGTGATCACGCGGGATACCACCGAGCCTTCGGTGCTCGCGCACGAGATCCTGAACGGGATGCCGTTCACCTACCTGGACGACGAGGGCGAGGCCGCGAACCGGCGCAGCAGGCAGGTGAAGATCCCCCGCGGGCTGCCGGTCGAGGCGCGCGACCTGGCCCGGCTGGACCCCGGCGCGATCTCGCGGGTGCGAGAGCAGGTCCGGCCCCAGCCGCGGGACGCCGATGAGCTGCACGACCTGCTGATGACGCTGTTCGTGATGCGGCCGGAGCCGGAGTGGGGGCTGTTCTTCGCCGAGCTGGCGGCGGCGGGGCGGGCCGTGGAGATCTGCGGGCCGGACGGGGTGCTGTGGTGTACTGCCGAACGATCCATGGTGCTCGCTCCGCTGTTCCCTGATTGGGCGGCCGTGGCTTGGCCGGTTCCGGGGCTGAAGGCGATGGAGCGGGAGGCCGTCGCGGCGGAGATGCTGCGCGGGCACCTGGACGTGTCGGGGCCGTGCACCGCTGCTGAACTGGCCCGGGTCACGGCGGTGGGGCTGGGTGAGGTCTCACTCGCGCTGGTCCGGCTGGAAACCGAGGGGTTCGCGCTACGGGGACGGTTCACCGACCCGGACGGACCCGAGGAGTGGTGCGCGCGGCGGGTGCTGACCAGGATCCACGCCTACACCCGGGAGCGGAAGCGGCGGGAGGTCGAGCCGGTCACGGCGCAGGACTTCATGCGGTTCCTGCTGCGCTGGCAGCACGTCACGCCGGAGGGCAGGCGCGAGGGCAGCCGCGGGGTGCTCGCGGTCGTCGAGCAGCTCCAGGGGTTCGAGCTCGCCGCCGGGGCCTGGGAGAAGGCGATCCTGCCCGCGCGGGTGACCGGTTACCGCAGGGAATGGCTGGACGAGGTGTGCCTGGACGGCGGCGTCGTCTGGGGACGGCTGTCGGTGCGCGACGAGGCGGACGAGCAGGTCCGGCGGGGCGGGCTGACCCCGTCCCGGGCGACGCCGATCACGCTGGCGATCCGCGACGACCTGCCCTGGCTGCTGCGCGCGGCGCGCGGCGATCGCCGGCCCGCGGAGCCCGGGCCCGGGTGCACCAGGGACGTGTTCGACGCGCTGTGCGAACGGGGCGCGCTGTTCCAGACCGACCTGGCCGCCAGGACCGGACGGCTGCCGGGCGAGGTGGAGGAGGCGCTGTGGGACGGCGTGGCCCGCGGGCTACTGACCGGGGACGGTTTCCGGGCCGTGCGGTCGTTGTTCGCGCAACGCGCCCTGGCCCAGACCGCGCTCGGGAGGCACCGGCTGCGCCGCGGCAGCCAGCTCACCTCGCGGACCGCCGGCCGGTGGTCGCTGCTGCCCGAGCCGACCTCCGACTGCGACCCGGACGAGCTGGCCGAGGCGGTCGCGGAGCAGCTGGCCGTCCGGTGGGGCGTGGTCTTCCGCGACCTGCTGGTCCGGGAGAACATCGCGGTGCCCTGGCGCGAGGTGCTGTGGGCGTTCCGGCGGATGGAGGCCCGGGGTACCGTGGCCGGCGGGCGGTTCGTCAACGGATTCAGCGGCGAGCAGTTCGCGCATCCCGACGCGGTGGCGTTGCTGCGCGAGACTAGGAAGCGCCCGCGGGACGGCGAGACGGTCACGCTGTCGGGCGCGGACCCGCTGAACCTGGCCGGCATCGTGCTGCCCGGGCCGCGGGTCCCGGCGCTGCGGACGAATACGGTCAGCTACACCGATGGCCTGCTGACCGCGGGCCTGGCCCGGCCGGTCCTGACCGGCTGATCGGCCAGGGTCGGTCAGAAATGTCAGTGGTCTCGCACACAATATCTGAGACGGATAGCGAACCAGCGCGAATACTCAGGTAGGAGAACTTCTGATGGCGGCAGGTGACACCCAGCTCACGATCGCGGGGAACCTCGTCGATGATCCCGAATTGCGGTTCACCCCGGCCGGGCAGCCGGTGGCGCGGTTCCGGGTGGCCTCGACGCCGCGGTTCCGCGACAACGCCACCGGGGAGTGGAGGGACGGGGACAGCTTGTTCCTGACCTGCAACGTATGGCGACAGGCGGCGGAGAACGTGGCCGAGTCGCTGACCCGGGGGATGCGGGTAATCGTTTCGGGACGGCTGCGGCAGCGGTCGTACGAGACGAAAGAGGGCGAGAAGCGGACCGTGTACGAGGTCGAGGTCGACGACGTTGGCCCCTCGCTGCGGAACGCCTCGGCCAAGGTCAACCGGGCGGCCCGGTCCAGCGGGAACGGCGGCGGCCGGGCGGGCGGCGGCCAGGGTGCCTCGGGCGACGACACCGATCCGTGGGCGGCCGACAGCGGCGGCGGCTACTCCGACGAGCCACCGTTCTAGGGCGGCACGAGGGGCGGGTTACTTGATGGCCACGGCGTTGGCGGGTGAGCCGATGCCGCCTGGCGCGTTCATGGGGGCGCTGACCAGGAACATCTCGTAAATGCCGTCGGCGGCGCAGTCGCCGGCCAGGTCGGCGAGCCACCAGAGTTCGCCCAGGGCCATGCCGAGCTGGCCGATGAGCATGTTGTGCAGGAAGCCGAACGGGTGCGCCTCGGCGCTCCGGTCGGCGGGGAAGGCCTCGACGGCGAAGGTGTCGGAGGCGATAGCCGCCGCGTGGCTGTTCCACAGGTACTCGCAGATCGCCTCGGTGTGCGCCACGCCGGGCGCGGCGACGTTGCCGTGCAGGCGGAGCCGCACCTGGCCAGGCTGGCGGAGGTACCAGGCGAGGAAGCCGGTGTGCAGCAGGATGATGTCCCCCGCCGCGAACTCCACGCCGGCCTGGCGCCGGGCTAGTTCCAGGTCCTCGACGTCGAACTCGGCGTTGACGCCGGGATTGTAGGGGCGCCCGGTGTCCCGCAGGGCGCGCTCGATGTCCAGCAGGACCGCGCGGCCCGCCATTCCGTGCCGGGCCCAGTGGTCGATGGTGTTCCTGGTACCCGCCAGCACCTCGGCCTCGGTGGCGCCGTTGTACATCTGGTCCGGCGCGTACCCGACGTGGGCCAGCGAATCCCACTGGCTGCCGGCCTGCGGGTAGAAGTTGTCGTAGACGTCGTTGAAGCCCGCCGTGCCCGGCGGGTGCAGCACGTGATGCCGTGGCGTGCCGCGAAAGGCCGCCAGCGCCGGTGAGATGGCACCCAGCGGGATATCCAGGCAGAAGACCTGTCCACGCCGGACCAGAGCGGCGGCCGCGGCGATTCGCTCCGGGGTCATCAGGTTGACCAGGCCGAGATTGTCGCCGGGGCCGAACAGGCCCCACGCGGATCGGCCACCCTGCGCGGCAGGCGGCAGGTCGGCGTAGCTCGGCAGCTCAGTCATCATGCCTCCTTGGCCCGGCAGCAGCGCACGTGAGTGTACTGCGTGGTCGGTGCCCGCTTCGGGTTAAGGGCCCCCGGGAGGCGGCGGCACACTGGGCAGGCCCAGCCGCCAGGCCTGAACTTATCCCCAGATCTGTGGGTAGTTCGCGGGAAGGAGCCCGCTGGGGGTCTGGTAGCGGTTAGGTGCGCCTGGTACTCCCAGCCACTGGAGCAGTTCCTCGAAGTTAAGTCCGACCGAGGTCGGGAACGGGCCAAGCCCGGCGATGGCCCCGGCCACGGGAAGCTGCGACTCCGCGTTCGCGCCGGTTGACTGCGCCCATCCGGTCTCGATGCCCTCGCCTCCGTTGTACATGGTGCCGATCACGGTGTAGGCCGTCACCGGCTGGCCGACCTGAACGTCCGGCGTGACGTCTTCGGCCACGTAGACCTCCAACCCCTCCGCCGGCCCGTCAGTGAGCTGGTAGGTGATCCACCCGCCGCCCCACCCGCCGTTGTACGCCTGCGCGTTGGTGATGACCGCGTTGCCGAGAGCGTAGACCGGGCCCGACCCGGCGAAGTCGACGCCCTGGTCGATGCGCTCGGGAACAAGGTCATCGACGTTACGGAGCGGGTTGAGGTAGGTGGGCGCGACAGCGAGGCCGGAACTGACGATCTCGGGCTGGTTCCTGGCCTGCGCGCCCAGCGAGGCTGCCACCTGCAGGCCGAGCGCATCGGCCTCGTTCGCCCACGCCGTGTTCGCCGCCCGCTCCAAATAGTGGGCCGCGGCCGGCCACGCCGAGACCAGGGCCAGCAGGCTCGCCACGATGGCACCCACGATGAGGGCGGGCTTGTCCTTCAGCCAGGCCCGCATCCACCGCGGCTCCCGCGCCCGGAAAGCCGCGCCGGGGCTGGTGGGTGAGGACCGCGGCGGCCGAGCTTCGCCTGGGGGAGTACGTGAGGACCGCTGTGGCTGCGCTTCGACTGAGGGGGTACGCGAGGACCACTGTGGCTGAGCTTCGGCTGAGGGGGTGTCCGACGATCGCTGCGGCCGAGCTTCGCCTGAGCGGGCGCGTGAAGACCGCGACGGCTTACGATGCCGGGACGTCGTACTGGACAAATCTCGCCTTCGGTCGGGCGCGGCGAACGCGCTCAGCTGTCACTCTGGTGAGGCAACGCCACACCATGAGTGCTATTAAGGCACCAGGCTGCACCACATGCACGTATCGCCGGGCCGGAATTACACGATCGAAAGATTTGACTACGCGGCGTTGACCTCTACGGAGAGAGACCGTGGCGTAGCGTAGCGCAAGCTGTCCGGTTACGGCCGGGTTGCCGATGACGTTGAGACGCGCTTCCATGATGATCCCCTTACCGTTCTCGTGTGGGTTCCACCTGAGTGACGGACCGGCGCGGCATCGTGGGACAGGCAGGAGATGTGATGCGCGTCACGGGGGCTAATCGTGGCTGAGAGCGTCCAGCTTCTCCAGGGTGAGGGTCATGCTGTCACGCCAGCGCTCGCCGCCCCGCAGGACCTTGCGCAGCCATTCGGGCGAGCGGGAGCAGTCGAAGGTCTCCGTGACCAGGGTGGAGCCCGCATCGACGGGGACCAGGTTGAAGGCCCAGAGGTGCTCGGCCCGCTCGCCGATGCCCTCCTGGTCCTCGGCACGGGTGGCCGCCTTCAATTCCGGCTCCCACCCGATCTGGCGGTTGGGCTCGTACTGGACGACGTAGTTAGCCATCTCGTAGTCGCCCATCTCGTCGTTGTGCATGGTCATTGTGAAGACGTCGCCGACGCCGGTCAGGACCGCATCCGACGTCGCTTCCCTGAGCATTCCCGATCCGTCGATGAGCGGGTGGTTGGCCGGGCGGGCCAGGATGGCGAACAGCTTCTCGGCCGGTGCGCCGATCTGCCTTGATACCGATACAGGTGGGCAGGTTTCTTCGGTCATGGTCCTTATGACGCGCGGCCGGCAGGCGACTCATCGGCGGGGCGGGCGGGTTTACGGCTCAAATTTATCGCTGCCTGCGATCGTGGCGAGGGCGTCGAGGCGGCTGCTGCTGCGCTCGCCGTGGGTGAGCCAGCGGTAACCGAAGTAGCCGAGGATCGCGATGATGAATGACATGACCAGGCTGATCGTGCCGAGCGCGTTCAGCGCGGGGCCCCCATTGCCGCCATGTTGGGTGGAGTAGATGATCACCGACATCGGGGTGTTGGTGGCGTTGGAGGACAGCAGGTCGACGATGACGAAGTTGTCGATCACGCCGGAGAAGACCAGCACCGCGCTGGCGAAGATGGCCGGGCCGAGCAGCGGGAGCATGACGCGCCGCATGACCTGGAACTGGTTGGCGCCCAGGTCGGCGCCGGCCTCCTCGTACTGGCGGCCGAGCGTGACCAGCCGGGCCTGGACGATGATCGCGGGCCAGCTCACGTTCCAGGTGACCAGGCCCGCGACCTCGGCCACCGTGCCCAGGCGCACGGTGGTGAACAGCACCGTGAACACGAAGAACATCGCCACGCCGAAGATCAGCTCGGGGATGACGAAGGACAGGATCATCACGAAGTTGAACGTCGAGGAGGTGTACCCGCGCCAGCGGTTGATGCCGAGCGCGAACGACACCCCGAGCGGCACCGCGATGACCGTGGTCAGCACGGACAGCCGCACCGTCTGGAAGACCGCCGCGTGCAGCGCCGGGTCGTGCCAGACCGAGTTGACCGGGTCCTTGTAGTACCAGCGCAAGGAGAGCCCCTGCAAGGTGGCCTGCGACTTGCCCTTGTTGAACGAGAACAGCACCGCGAGTGCGATCGGCACCAGCGACCAGATCAGGTACAGCCAGGTGAAACCCTCGAGGAACCACGCATGTCCCCACGGGTTGCGGCGGAACATCCGCCGGCGGGCCTGGACGGGAGCCGCGGCGATGGGCTCGGCGGCCGGGGTTTCGGCGGGAATGGCCGGGGCGGTCATGACGCCACCTGGGAGGTCCGGTTCGTCGCGACGACGTAGTAGATCATCGGGATGAGCAAGACCAGCAGGAGCATCAGCGACAGCACCGCGCCCTGCCCCTCGATCCCGGGCGTGCCGAGCTGGCCCTCGATCAGGTTGCCGATCATGGACGTCGAGGCCGCACCGGACAGCAGCTGGTTGGTGAAGTAGTCGCCGAGCATCGGCAGGACGGTGACCAGCAGCCCGGTGAGGATCGGCTGCCGTGACATCGGGAGCGTGACCCTGACGAACGTGCGGGCCCGGCCGAGGCCTAGGTCACGGCCCGCCTCGATCAGGGCGGGGTCGATCCGGTCCAGGCCCGCGTACAGGACCAGGATCAGGTACGGGATGTAGCCGTAGACCAGGCCGAGGACCACCGTGGCCGGCTTGCCGCCCAGCCAGTTGACCGGCGAGATGCCGAACCAGCCGAGCGCCTTATTCACGTAGCCGCCCGTCTCCAGCAGGTCGACCCAGGCCAGCATGCGCATCATGTAGCTGATCCAGAACGGCGCGATGAGCAGGACCAGGAACAGCGCCTTCCTGCGGCCGGCGAAGCGGGCCACGAAGTACGCGGCCGGGTAGCCGATGGCCAGGCAGAGCGCGCTGGCGATGGCCACGTACACGATCGTCCTCACCACGATCGGGCCGGCGAACGAGGCGCTGCCGAACAGGTCGTGCCAGACGTCGATGACGTTCTCCGAGCTCCACTGCAGCGGGTTCCACACCGCCACCGGCGACTCGAACAACTGGTCCAGCTTGCCCATCGCGATCGCGAGCACCGCGTAGAACGGCACGATGAACAGCACCGCCAGCCAGATCATCCCCGGCGCGGCGAGGGCGATAAAGAACGCGTTCTTCTTCTGGCGTTTCATGGTAGGCGGCCTCCCGGTCAGATGCCGTTGCTCACGACGAGCCAGGCCTGCTGCCACAGCGCGTCGACGTCGACGGGAAGCTGCAGTTCGGACACGCCGCGGCGGAAGTAGGACGGCAGCACGATGGTGGACAGCAGGGACGGCGGCAGGATCTGCTCCTTGACCAGGACCTGCGGCGTCACGCCGGTCAGCGGCTGCATATACCCGTTGAAGCTGATGTTCTCGATCACGTTGGGCAGGTCGAGGAAGTAGTTCAGGTACAGGTGGGCGAGCACCGGGTTGGTGGCCGTGCTCAGCACCACGTTGGTGTCGTTCGCGACGGGGCCCCTGCCGTCCGCGGGGAACCAGTAGCCGACCACGTTGACGTTCACGCCCTTCGGCATGTAGGACGCCGCGGACGCCATGTCGCCGGACCAGGCGTGGTGGATCCAGGTGTCGCCATCAGGGACTTCGGTGTAGTCGTTGTTGTCGATGCGCACGTTCACCAGGCGGGACAGGTCCTCCAGCGCCGCCCGCGACGCGTTGATCTGGCGGTAGTCGGTCGTGTTGAGGTTGTAGATACCGTTCTTCATCAGGCCGAGGCTGATGCCCTCCCGGTAGTCGTCCAGGATGGCGACCTTGCCCTTGTACTTGGGCTGCCACGGCATGGCCCACGGGTTGCTCATCGTGTACGGGTTCTCGTGCACGAGGTCCTTACGCCAGGACATGCCCGTCGTGTAGATCGTGTACGGCACGGTGTACTGCCAGCCCTGGTCGTAGAACGGGTTGGTGAAGTCGGGCCAGGCCTGGGTGATGTTCGGGATATAGGAGTGGTTGAGCGGCTTGACCAGCTTGGACTCGATGAGCTGGCCGAGGATGTCGACGGTGGCGCCCATCAGGACGTCGAAGGACAGCCCGCTGCGCAGCTTCGCAATCGCCTCGTCCATGGTGTTGAACGTGGTGACCTGCACCTTGCACTTGTACTTCTTGGCGAAGTTGTTCACGCAGGCCTGGTTGACGTAGGCGACCCAGTTATAGACCTGCAGCGTGGCGCCTCGTTCCGGGGCCAGATTCGAGGCGATGGGGGTGTTGTCCGAGAAGAGCGGCCATCGCACCGGGTGGGTCGGCCGGGGCAGCGGCAAGCTGCCCCCGCCGGTCAGGCCGGACGCGCAGGCGTCAAGCAGCGAGGCGCCTCCCATCGCGGCCAGGGCCGCACCCGCGCTTCGGCCCAGGAACGACCTCCGGGTCAGTTTTCTCGGGACCCCGTGGCCCTGCCAACCTTCTCGCGGGTGCGCCATGCCTCAGCCCTCCCCGACCTCCCTGGCGAACACGCCGAAGTTCTCGACCAGCCGGTCGATGTCCGCCTCGTCGTGCTGGACCGATATCAGCCACTGTTCGATCTTGCCCCAGGGGGGCAGGAAGACGCCACCATTGTGCTGATACAGCCAGTGGGCGTGGCTGTACCTGTCGTCGGCGGCGAGGAAGCTGCGGTAGTCGCGGACCGGCTCGGCGGCGAACACCACGCAGCCCTTGGCGCCCGCGGTGACCACGTGCGCGGTCAGGCCGTTGTCCTTGATGGCCTGCTCGATGCCGTCGGCGGCGCGGGCGCGGAGGCGTTCGATCCGCCGGTAGGCCTCGGGCGTGGCCACCTCGGTCAGCATGGCCCGGGCGGCCGCCATGGCCAGCGGGTTCCCGTTGAACGTGCCGACCTGCTCGTACCCGCCGCTGGCGATGTGGTCCATGACGGGTTCCGTGCCGCCGATGGCGGCGACCGCCACCCCGCCGCCCAGCGACTTGGCCAGGCAGAACCAGGTCGGGCTGCACGCCGCTGAGCCGGGTAACGCCGCCGGGGCCGACCGTCAGCCCGGTCTTCACCTCGTCGAAGGTCAGCAGCACGCCGCGGGAGTGCAGCAGGTCCGCCAGGCCGGCCAGATAGCCGGGCCGGGGCGGGATGATCCCGGCGTTCATCATGATCGGCTCGATGATCATCCCGGCGACCTCGGCCGGGTGCTCGTCCAGGAGCCGGGCCACGCCGTCCAGGTCGTTGAAGTTGGCCACCAGGGTCAGGTCGGTGATGGCCCGGGGGATGCCGGTGGAGGAGGGGACGCTGTTCGGCCGCTGCCGCGGGCCGACCGCTTCCCGGCCGGGCATGACGGACACCTGGACCGAGTTGTGGTGGCCGTGGTAGCAGCCCTCGATCTTGATGATCAGGTCGCGGCCGGTGATCGAGCGCATCAGGTGGACGGCGTCCATCGTGGCCTCGGTGCCCGAGTTGCCGAACCGCCAGCTCGGCAGGCCCCACCGGCGGGCGAGTTCCTCGGCGACGGCGAGGGAGTCGGGGGTCGGCTGGGCGAAGTGCGTGCCCCGGCCCACCTGGGCCCGGACCGCCTCGGCGATGGCCGGGTGCGCGTGCCCGGCCAGCATCGCGCCGTACCCGCCGTGCAGGTCGACGTATTCGTTGCCGTCGACGTCGTAGACCTTCGAGCCGAGGCCGTGACTCAGCCAGACCGGCTGGGGCACGGTGATCTGCCAGCTCGAGGTGACCCCGCCGGCCAGGCGTCCCTTCGCGTCCGCGGCGAGCCGCGCCGATTGCGGCTGGCGGCGGACGAAGATCTCCTCTTGTTCTGCGATGATCCGGGCGAGCTTGGCTTGGCTGAGCGCGCGGCCGGACGGCGCGCGCTCTGCCCTGTACTGGACGGCCACCATCTCTCCAATGATTGACTGAACGTTCAGTCTAGACTTTCGGAGGGCCGCAGACAAGGGCTTCGGGATCTGCGGCGGGTGGGGCGCACCGGGCGTGATCGGGGGCGGGACGGGGGCTTCAGCTAACCCTGGGGGGCGCTGCTGGCACTATGAGGCGTGGGATGCTCCGAGCCGGGTAAGCCGGACGCGGACCTGGTGCGCGAGGCGCTCGCGGGAGACAGGGAGTCGCTCGCTGAGCTGCTGCGGCGCCACTGGGACACCGCGGTATTCCTGACGGCGCGGGTTCTCGGCTCGTCGGACCTGGCCTGCGATGCCGCCCAGGAGGCGGCGATCGCCGCCATGACCGACCTGGAGCGCCTGCGGACCCCGGACCGGTTCGGCGCCTGGTTCTGCGGGATCGCGCTCAACGTATCGCGGCGCTGGCTCCGCCAGCTCCGGTCGGAGACGCCCGGCCTGCTCGACCGGGCGTCCGAGCACCCCGGCCCGGAGGAGGCCGCCGAGGCCGCCGACCTCGCCGCGCGCGTCCGCTGCGCCGTCGCGGCCCTGCCCAACGGGCAGCGGCAGGCCATCATGCTCTTCTACCTGCAAGGCCTGAGCCACCGCGAGGTCGCGGCTGACCTTCGCATCTCGGTGGGGGCCGTCAAGGCCCGGCTCCACCAGGCCAGGGCCGCGCTGGCCCCCAAGCTCGCGCAGATCACGGAAGTCCCGGAGGTAACGACCATGACCACCACCGACACCGCAGAATGGATCGACGCCACGGTCGCGGAGATCCGCCGGAGCCAGGGCGAGAACCCGTGGCAGAGCAAGCACGTCATGATCCTGCACGAGCGCGGCGGCGCGCGCCGGCTGCCGATGTGGATCGGGCCGGCGGAGGCAGCGGCGCTGGCCCTGACCCTGGAATCGGCGGAAACCCCGCGCCCGTTCACCTACAAGCTCGCCATGAGCCTGGTCGAGGCCGCCGGCTCCCGCATCGAAGAAGTCAGGATCACCAGCCTTAAAGACGTGGTGTACTACGCATCGGTGATCGTCCGGGGACCCGACGGGCCCCGAGAGGTCGACTCGCGCCCCAGCGACGCCGTGACCCTGGCCCTGGCCGCCGGCGTCCCGATCCGGGTCGACAGCACGCTCCTCGACCCGGCCTGGGCGGCTCAGCACCCGGAGGACGCGTCGTCCTACCCGGTGGCCACGGCGGACATCGCGGCCGAGACCCTGGAACGCCTCCGGAATCCCGGCGGCAGGCCCTGACCGTGGTGATCTTAGGGTCCGTTCGGCGTTTTCCGGGTGCGATCGCCGGCCGGCCGGGGGCTTCCTGGATCAGTTCGGCCCGGGGGCCTGCGGGAGTAAGCTGGCCTGGCCTTACTGAGGAGTACCCGGATGCGACAGATCACCACGGCGGCCGTAGCCGTCATCACCGCGCTGACGTTCGGGGCCGGGCTGTCGGCCTGCGCCAGCAGCACCAGCAGCAGCACGAGCAGCGCCGCCACCGGCACCGGCACCACCACCGCGAGCGCCGCGGCGTGCTCGAACTCCGCCATCCAGGGCGAGTTGTACACCAAGGGGCAGCTCACCGTGGCCACTGACCAGCCTGCCTACCCGCCGTGGTTCGAGAACAACCAGCCCAGCAACGGCAAGGGCTACGAGAGCGCCGTGGCCTACGCGGTGGCGGCTCAGCTCGGGTTCTCCAGGTCGCAGGTCAAGTGGGCCTACGAGCCGTTCAACGACTCCTACGCGCCGGGGCCGAAGAAGTTCGACTTCGACATCAACGAGATCTCCTACACCCCGCAGCGGGCCCAGGTCGTGACCTTCTCCAACAGCTACTACGCGGTCCAGCAGGCGCTGGTCGCGTACAAGACCAGCCCGATCGTCACCAAGCACACCCCGGCGGAGCTGAAGACCTACGTCTACGGCGACCAGATCGGCACCACCAGCCTGGCCTTCATCAACAGCGATATCCAGCCGACCCAGACGCCGAGGATCTACGAGACCCTGAACGACGTGAAGGAAGCCCTGCAGGACAAGCAGATCGCCGCCTTCGTCACCGACACGCCGACCGCGCAGTACATCTCCTCCTCGGAGATCCCCGGGACGATCATGGTGGCGCAGTTCCCGTCCACCGGCGAGCACTACGGCCTGCTGTTCGCCAAGGGCAACCCGCTGGTCGGCTGCGTCAACAAGGCGCTGGCCACGCTGACCTCCAACGGCACGCTGGCGCACCTGCAGGCCGAGTACCTGCAGATCTACACCACCGTCCCGACCATTGCGCCCTGAGTTCCGTGGAGGTCAGCGGGCTGCCCGACCTGTCGGCGCGGCGGTCCAAGATGCTGGGCGAGGGCGGCCGCCGCGGCCTGGCGCTGTCCACCGCGAGCACGGTCGTCGTGCTGGCCGCGCTGGTGGCCATCTTCCTGGTGGCGCCGGGCAGCGAGGCGGTCAGGCATACGTTCTTCAACCCGACCAACATGTGGCGGGCGTTCATCGGCAACCCCCGGCAGGGCTACTACTCGGTCGGCGCGGCCATCTGGCTGAACATCCGGATGTTCTGTATCGCCGAGGTGCTGATCCTCATCGTGGCGCTGGTCGTGGCCGTGATCCGGCAGTCCACCGGGCCGGTGCTGCTGCCGCTGCGGGTGGTGTCCACCATCTACGTCGACGTCTGCCGGGGCGTGCCGCTGATCCTGCTCATCTTCGCGATCGGGTTCGGCGCTCCGGCGCTCGAGCTGAAGGTGATCTCGTACCAGTCCGCGGCGGTCTACGGCGTGGCCGCGCTGACTATCTCGTACTCGGCCTACGTGTCCGAGGTCTACCGCGCCGGGCTCAACTCGGTGCACCGCAGCCAGGTCGCCGCGGCGCGCTCGCTGGGGCTTTCTGAGTGGACCTCGCTGCGGCACGTGATCCTGCCGCAGGCCGTCCGCACGATCATCCCGCCGCTGCTGAACGACTTCATCAGCCTGCAGAAGGACACCGCGCTGGTCGGCGTGCTCGGCTCGATCGAGGCCAACAAGGCGGCCGAGCTGTACGCCGACACGACGTTCAACTACTCCAGCTACGTGGTGGCCGCGATCTTGTTCCTCCTGTTGACGATTCCGCTGGCCCGCTTCACCGACCGCCTGATCGCCAGGGACCGGGCCCGCCGCCTGGCCGGGGCAGTCCAGTAATGCCCCGAACGGCCGATGGTGACAGCGCCGGGGAGGTCGCAGGGTCGGAGGCGCTGCGGATCGAGGGGCTCCGGAAGGCGTTCGGGGCGAACCAGGTGCTGCGGGGCATCGACCTGTCGGTGGCCCCGCACGAGGTCGTCTGCCTGATCGGGGCGTCGGGTTCGGGCAAGTCGACGCTGCTGCGCTGCGTGAACCTGCTCGAGCGGATCGACGCGGGGACGATCTGGCTGGACGGCCAGCCGATCACCGGGCCCGGTGTGAACCAGAACCTGGTGCGGCGGCACATCGGCATCGTGTTCCAGTCGTTCAACCTGTTCCCGCACATGACGGTCGAGCGGAACGTGACGCTGGCGCCGATGAAGGTGCTCGGCCTGTCCCGGGCCGAGGCCGGCGAGCAGGCGCGGGTGCTGCTTGAGCGGTTCGGCCTGGCCGATAAGCGGGCCGACTACCCGGACCGGCTGTCCGGCGGGCAGCAGCAGCGGGTCGCGATCGTCCGGGCCCTGGCCATGCGGCCGAGGCTCATGCTGCTGGACGAGGTGACCAGCGCGCTCGATCCGGAACTGGTGGCCGAGGTGCTTGACGTGATCAGGGAACTGGCCGCCGGCGGGATGACGATGCTGATCGCGACCCACGAGATGGGGTTCGCGCGCGACATCGCCAGCCGGGTGTGCTTCCTGGAGGACGGGCAGATCGTCGAGCAGGCGCCGCCCGCCCAGCTGTTCAGCGAGCCCGCGGACGAGCGCACCAAGCGTTTCCTGCGCCGCATCGTCGACGCGGGGCGCCTGTGAGCGGCCACCGGGCGGATAACCTTTGGAGAGCGGCCGGGTTACGCTTTGGCTGCACTCCAGGGCAGGGAGGTGCCGGTAATGACCGGACCGGACGACGGCGCGCCGGCGGGCGGCGGCCACCTGCGGGCGGCCCACGCCGATCGCGACCGCGTGGTGGCCACGCTCAAGGCCGCGTTCGTGCAGGGCCGGCTGGACAAAGACGAGCTCGACGCTCGAGTCGGTCAGGCGCTGGCCTCGCGGACTTACGCGGAACTAGCGGCGCTGACGTCCGACATCCCCGCCGGGACCGCCGACGTCGCCGCGGCCGGGCCCGTCGCGGCCGTGCCACCAGGCAACCCGGCCAGGACGCTGGCCAGAGGGGCCAAGAGAGGGGCGATACTCCTGCTCCTCACGGTCGCCTTGTTCGAGGGGGCGATCCTGATGCAGGCGGGCGGATTGCTGTTCGCGGCCGTCTTCACGCTCGTGGCGGCGTCGGGCTTTTTCGGATACGGGGTGGCCGACGCCTGGCACGAGCGGCGGGAACTGAGGCGGCGGGCCAGCACAGGCCAGGGCGGCCAGAATGGCCAGGGCGACGACCATGGGCACCCCGGACTCGAGGGCGGGCGGCCCGGCGGAAACAGCCGGAGTGGCTCCGATATGCGCGACGACTGGAACGGCGCCGAGGTGCGCGCCCGGGGGGCTGGGCAGGATCGGCGGCACTCGTCCGGGGGGCTCATCCCGATGCCGCGGAGTATCGGGCCGGCGCCGAGCCCGGCGTAGGACGCCGCTTCGCGCCCTGAACCCGTGCTGCGGGCAGGCCGGTTGAGGATGCGCAAGACGGGCACCACCGGTCGTTCGGCATAACGGGTTTGTGCTTTTAGGGTTTACGTATGGGAGAGGCGGCGGCGGAGTTTTCTGGGCGGACGGCCTGGCTGAGGAACAACGCCACGCCGCTGCGCCGGTTTCTCCGGACCGAGACCGGGAGCGCGTCGGTGCTGGCCGGCGCCACGGTCGCGGCGCTGGTCTGGGCGAACGTCAGCGCGTCGTCCTATGACCGGGTGTGGGGCACTCGGCTGTCGGTGTCGGTGGGCCGCTGGGGCCTGGCGCTGGATGCGCACGCGTTCGTGAACTCGGGGCTGATGGCGCTGTTCTTCCTGGTGGTCGGGCTGGAGGCGCGGCGCGAGTGGGACATGGGCGAACTGCGCGTGCGGAGCAGGCTCGCGCTGCCGCTGCTGGCCGGGCTCGGCGGCATGCTCGTGCCGATCGGCATCTACCTGATCGTGAACGCCGGGCGGCCTTCGGCGGCGGCGTGGGGGATGTCGATGTCGACGGACACCGCGTTCGCGCTCGGCGCGCTCGCCCTGGTCGGGCGCAGGCTGCCCGATCGGGTCCGCACCTACCTGCTCACCTTCTCCGTGGTCGACGACCTGGCCGGGATCATGGTCATCGCGGTGGTCTACAGCGGGCGCATCCGGGTGGCGCCGCTGCTGACCGGGCTCGGGTTCCTGGTCGTGGTGCTGTTGATCAGGGCCCGGGGCGTCCAGTACGGGCTGCCGTACCTGCTGGTCGGGATCGCGGCCTGGGTGGCGTTCTACTCCTCGGGCGTGGATCCGATCGTGGTGGGCCTGGTGATGGGCCTGCTGACCTACGCCTACCCGGCCAGGCGGGCGGAACTGGAGCAGGCGTCGGCGGCGTTCCGGCTGTTCCGCGAGCAGCCCACGGCGGAACTGGCCGCCTCGGCGGGCGAGGTAGTGCGGACCGCGATCTCGCCGAACGACCGGCTCGCGCGGGTCTTCCACCCGTGGTCGAGCTACGTCATCGTGCCGCTGTTCGCGCTGGCCAACGCCGGGGTCGTACTCAACGCCGGGTTCCTGGCCCGCGCCTACGCCTCGCCGGTCACGCTCGGGGTCCTGATCGGCTACGTGGTGGGCAAGCCGGCCGGGACGGCGGGCGCCGCGTGGCTGGTGTCGCGGGTCAGCCACGGCCGGCTGCGGCCGCCGGTGGGCTGGGGGGCGGTCGCCGGGGCCGGGACGGTGGCCGGGATCGGCTTCACCGTCTCGCTGCTGATCGCCTCGCTGGCGCTGCACGGAGTGTCCTTGGCCGAGGCGAAGGTCGGGATCTTGTCCGCGGCGCTGGCCGCCTCGCTCCTGACCTGGATCGTCTTCCGGCTGCTTAACATGCTGCCCATCCGGCCGCGGCTGCGCGCGCTGCTGGGCACGGCCGAGGTCATCACCGACCTGGCGGTGCCGGTCGACGACGCGAGAGACCACGTGCGAGGGCCGGAGAAGGCCCTGGTCACGGTGGTCGAGTACGGGGACTTCGAGTGCCCGTACTGCGGGCAGGCCGAGCCCGCGGTGCGGGAACTGCTGAGGGACCACGGCGACGTGCGGTACGTCTGGCGGCACCTGCCGCTGACCGACGTCCACCCGCACGCGCAACTGGCGGCCGAGGCCGCCGAGGCGGCGGCTGCGCAGGGCGCGTTCTGGGAGATGCACGACCTGCTGTTCGACCATCAGGACGCCCTCACGACGCGCGACCTGCTCGGGTACGCGGGCTCGCTAGGCCTGGACACCCAGCGGTTCTCCTCGGACCTGAGCGCGCACGCGGGAGCCGAACGCGTCAGGCAGGACACGGATTCCGCGGATCTTTCCGGCGTATCGGGAACGCCGACCTTTTTCGTCAATGGGCAAAGGCATTATGGCGCCTACGACATCGAATCCCTGACAAAGGCGGTCAAGCTGGCCAAGGCCAGGGTGGTAATCAACGCCTGACCGGTGGACACGCCGGATTAGAGCAGCTCAGCATCCGTGACACAGAGTAATCGTTGTGCCAGCCTTGGACTGCGGGGGCTTTAATTCATCGGCGAAGCTTCATTTATCGGGGGATAACGAAGCAATTGTCCGGTGCCTTCGCGTCGGCCGCAGTTTGTGGGCCTTAATCATGGTCTCCCCCCGCAGCGGGGGCGCGGGGGGAGATCGTGAGAGGCTGGCGGTGACGAGGAGGAGGTAGCACGTGAGCAAACCGCCAACCGCGGCAGCGGCGGGGACCATCGACGTCGGCGGCGACCTGACCGTCAACCGTCTCGGATTCGGCGCGATGCGGATCACCGGCCGGGGCATCTGGGGCAATCCGCCCAGCCACGACCAGGCCATCGCCACTTTGCGGCGGGTCGTAGAGCTCGGGGTGAACTTCATCGACACCGCCGACTCCTACGGGCCCTCGGTGAGCGAGGAGCTGATCGCCGAGGCGCTGCACCCGTACCCGGATGACCTGGTGATCGCGACCAAGGGCGGCCTCGTGCGGCCCGGTCCCAACCGCTGGGACCCCGACGGGCGCCCCTCCCACCTGCGGGAGGCTTGCGAGGGCAGCCTGCGCCGGCTCAGGCTGGAGCAGATCCCGCTGTACCAGTTCCACCGCCCGGATCCGCGGGTGCCGCTGGCCGAGTCGATCGGCGCGATCGCCTCGCTGAAGGATGAGGGCAAGATCCGCCACGTCGGCGTCTCCAACGTGTCGGAGGAACAGCTCCGCGAGGCGCAGCGCATCGTCCCCATCGTGTCGGTGCAGAACAGGTACAACGTGACCGACCGGCGGTCCGCGTCGATGGTCGACCTGTGCGAGCAGGAACAGCTGACGTTCCTGCCCTGGGCGCCGGTCCAGGAGGCCGACAGCAATCCGGCGGTGGCCGAGGCGGCCAGCCGGCACCGCGTGAGCGAGCGCCAGGTCGTGCTCGCCTGGATGCTGGCCAGCTCACCATCGATCCTTCCGATCCCGGGGACCGGCTCCCCCGCGCACGCCGAGGAGAACATCGCCGCCGCGGCCCTGGAGCTGAGCCCGGACGAGCTCGCGGCGATCGGCAAGGGCGCGTAGGGGCTGTCGCGATGAACCCGGCGCGGCCTGCTCGTCGTAAGTGCGGGCAGGCCGCCCGATTCAGGACGCGAGGTGAGGGTTTATGGAAACGACGAAATCGGCGGACGGCACCGTCATCGCGTACGACCGGGCCGGGCAGGGCCCGCCGCTCATCATCGCGGTCGGGGCGTTCTGCGACAGGAAGACGTTCGTGCCCCCCGCCGACCTGGCCGCCCGGTTCACCGTGTACACGTACGACCGGCGCGGCCGCGGCGACAGCGGTGACACCCAGCCCTACTCCCCCGAGCGCGAGGTCGACGATCTCGCCGCCGTCATCGAGGCCGCGCGAGGCGGGGCCGGGGCCGGGGCCGGGGCGTTCGTGTTCGGGCATTCGTCGGGGGCCGCGCTGGCGCTCCGCGCCGCGTGGGAGGGCCTGCCCATCGCCGCCGTCGTGGCGTATGAGGCGCCCTACGTCATCCGCGGGACGCGCGAGGTAGCGGCGAACCCGGCGGCGCGGATCACCGAACTGGTCGAGGCCGGGCGCCGCGGCGACGCGGTCCGGTACTGGATGACCGATGTCGTCCAGGTGCCTGCCCAGGTGGTCACGATGATGGAGAGGATGCCGATGTGGGCGGGCCTGGAGGCGCTGACCCACACGCTCCCCTACGACCTCGAGCTGACCGGCGATCAGGGCGTCCCGGCCGGCCACCTGGCGGCCATCACCGTGCCGGTCCTGGTCCTGGGCGGCGCGAACAGCCCGGACTGGTTCCACCGCACGGTGGAGGAGACTACCGCCGCGATACCTGGCGCGCGCCTGGTCATGCTGGAGGGCCAGGACCACGGCGCGCCGCCCGAGGTGCTCACGCCGGTGCTGGCCGAGTTCTTCCTGGGCTCCTTAGCCTCAGGGCTGTGGTCATTCTCGGGTACCAAGACAGGAATGTCCCTCCAGCTGAACGGGAAGGAGTTGCCCGCCATGACAGACCCGGGCGTTGCGCCGGTGCCGCGGTCTAGGCCGTCGGAGAACGGGTCCGAGCTGCAGGTGCTGACCGGCCTGCTGGACTTCCTGCGGGCAACCGCGATCAACAAAGTAGCCGGGCTGACCTCCGAGCAGGCGTTCAGCATGCCGGTTCCGCCGTCGGCACTAACCCCGGCCGGTGTGATCAAGCACCTGGCCGGCGTGGAACGGTTCTGGTTCAGCATCGATTTCGCCGGTGCTGACCTGCCGTTTCCGTGGCCAGAGGACGACCCGCACGGCAATTTCCCGATCACCCCGGCCGATACGCTCCCGGCTGTCGTGGCCGCCTACGCCGAAGAGTGCGAACGCTCCCGCATGGCCATCGACGGACACGCGCTCGATGAGCCCGCTCGCGGTGCCGGGATGACTTTCACGCTGCGGTACGCACTGGCGCACATGATCGAAGAGACCGCACGCCACTGCGGCCATCTCGACCTCCTCCGCGAGCGGATCGACGGCTCCAGGGGCGAGTAAGCCACACGGCGATCTGTTTATTGGCCCGATGGGCTCCACGGGTCCCGAGGGCGACTGGGTGACGCGGTTTGGATTGACAGGTCCTGCGCCCTCAGTCCCTTGGTGCCCGACGTCTAAGATGAACCGGGTCGATCTGGGGCGAGCGGCGGAGGGCGAAGCGTGGGCGAGACGGGCACCGCAGGGACCGCGATTGTCGGGGGCCGGGTCGTCCCGGTCGAGGGAGAGCCGCTTGTCGGCGGGGTCGTGCTGCTGCGAGACGGGAAGATCGCCGCGGTCGAGGGCGCCGGCTTCGCCGTGCCGCCCGGCGTGGACGTGGTGGACGCGACCGGCAAGTGGGTGCTGCCCGGGTTCATCGACGCGCACGCCCACGCCGGCGTCCACGAGGAAGCCGAAGGCTGGGCCGGCCAGGACACCAACGAGAAGACCGAACCGGTCACCGCGCAGGTCCGCGCGATTGACGCGATCAACCCGGCCGACCTCGGCTTCCGCGACGCCATCACCGGCGGCGTGCTCGCGGTCAACGTCAACCCCGGCTCCGCCAACCCGATCGGCGGCCAGACCGCGGCGATCAAGTGCTGGGGCCGCACGGTCGACGAGATGGTGCTGCGCGAGCCGGCCGGCCTGAAGTCCGCGCTCGGCGAGAACCCCAAGCGGGTCTACGGGGAGCGGAACGTGATCCCCTCGACCAGGCTGGGCACCGCGGCGGTGATCCGCAGCGCGTTCGTGGACGCCCTCAACTACCAGGCGAAACTGACCGCGGCGGAGAATAACCCGTCTCCCGAACGACCCGTGGTGGAACGCGACCTCAAGCTCGAGGCCCTGAGCCGGGTCCTGCGCCGGGAGATCCCGTGGCGGCAGCACTGCCACCGCGCGGATGACATCGCGACCGCGATACGGATGGCGAGGGAGTTCGGCTATGACCTGGTGATCGATCACGGCACCGAGGCGCACCTGCTGGCCGACCAGATCGCGGCCGCGTCGATCCCGGTGATCATCGGGCCGCTGTTCACCAGCCGATCCAAGGTGGAACTGCGGAACCGGTCACTGGCCAACCCGGGCCGGCTGGCGGCGGCTGGGGTGACGATCGCCATCACCACCGATCACCCGGTAGTGCCGATCCACTTCCTCATCCACCAGGCCACGCTGGCGGTCAAGGAGGGCCTCGACCCGGTCACGGCGCTCGAGTCGGTCACCATCAACCCGGCCAGGATCATCGGCTGCGCCGACCGGATCGGGTCGCTGGCGGTGGGCAAGGACGCCGACCTGGTGATCTGGTCCGGCGACCCGCTGGACGTGATGAGCCGCGCCGAGCGGGCGTTCATCGACGGCCGGGAGATCTACCACTACGACTACGACCGCCGCGAAGGCGTCTTCGCCGACCTCTAGTTTGCGGCCCGGCCAGATTTGCGTGGAAGATCCGCGCTTCGTGGAACCCGGATCTTGCAAGATCTTTTTAGGGTCGGCTGCACCGGAACGAACTTGCGCACCATCAAGCGCAGACGCACCACCAGCAACCGGGAGGGCTGCGTTTCATGGTTTAGGGGAGGATTCGGGCTTGCGGGAGGATCCGGGACGATACCCATCCCGTTCAGCCCTGATGGCGGCTGGGCTCCGCCATCAGGGCTGGCCCCCGTTCGGGCCCCGGTTCACGCGCTCCAGGCGCCCTGGCTGGCGGTGATCGGGACGATCTGGCCGGCCACGCAGTGGCCGAACCCGAGGTTGTGCTGCGACGAGGCTCCCTTGGCCGCGGTGTTGAGCTCCAGGGAGGGATAGTCGCACGCTGAGCGGGGCAGGGCGCCGATGAAGAACGACACGCCGTCGACCACGCGCACCGCCGGCGAGGGCAGGGGTGTACCCGTGGCGAAGGTACCGACGGTACTGGTGTACAGGTCGACCTTGGCCAGGCCCGGGTAGCCGATCACGCCGTAGACGATCGCGTTTGGACCGAGGTCGGCCAGCTCCAGCTCGGCGGGGTTGGGGAAGCCGGGGCACATGCCGTACGCATGGCCGTCGATGACCAGGCCGCCGTCTTCGAGGCCGGTCGCGCCGGACTGGCCCTTAGCTGACCACAGGCTCCAGCCGTGCCCGGCCACGGTCCCGCTGGCGACCTCGGTCGACCTGCCGGTCAGCCCGGCGGCCGGACCACCCGACGCAGAAGCGGACGTCACCGGCGAGCAATCCGAGTCCACCGCCGGGCCACTCGCGGCACCGCCCGGGTTCCCGAAGTTGTCAGGGAACTGGCCGGCCGGGAGCTGCCAGATGCCCTGGCTCGCGGTGATCGGGACGATCCGGCCTGCGGTGCAGTGGCCGAAGCCGAAGTTGTGTTCTGCCGACACCGCACCGGACGTCGTGTTGAGTTCCAGGGAGGGGTAGCCGCAGGCCGAGCGGGGCAGCGCGCCGATGAAGAACGACACGCCGTGCACCACGCGCACCGCCGGCGAGGGCAGGGCGGTGCCGCGGCTGAAGGTACCGACGGTGCTGCTGTACAGGTCGACCTTGGCCAGGCCGGGGTAGCCGACCACGCCGTAGACGAGGCCGACCGGGCCGAGGTCGGCCAGCTCCAGCTCGGCGGGGTTGGGGAAGCCGGGGCACAGGCCGTACGCATGGTCGTCGATGACCAGGCCGGCGTCTTCGAGCCCGGTCGCGCCGGACTGGCCCTTGGCTGACCACAGGCTCCAGCTGTGCCCGGCCACGGTGCCGCTGGCCACCTCGGTCGACCTGTCGGTCAGCGTCGAAGCCGGACCACCGGACGCAGAAGCCGACGTCACCGGCGAACAGTCAGAATCCACCGCCGGGCCGCTATTAGCGACGGGCGCAACAGAGCCGCCGGACGCACCAACGGCGCCCTGCTTGGGGCAGCCCCGGACATCGGTCGCGTTGCAGGACTGCTCCCGGATGACGGACACCGTGTTCCCGGCCGTGTTCACGACGTAAATGGTTCCGTTCGCACCGTCGATCGCGATGCGCCGCGGGCTGCTGCCGACGGGGAATGACCCGGGTACCGCCGAGCACCCGGTAGCGACCGAGGCGCTGCACGACGAGGCGTTGAGCAGCGAGACCGTATCGGAACCCGCGTTGGTCACGTAGACGGTGCCCGTTGACGGGTCGTAGGCGTCGCCCCTCGGATCGGACCCCACGCTGACCGTGCGCGGGCTGTCCGAGCAGCCGGCCGTGTCCGTACCGTTGCAGGTCGCCGCGTTGATGACGCCGACGGTGCCTGCCTCACCGCTGACGTAGACGGTGTGATTTGCGTCGTCGACGGCCACGCCGGCGGCCCCGTTGCCGAGCGGGACGGTCGCCGGCTGGGCGGAGCAGCCGCGCGTGTTCGCGGAGTCGCAGGTCCTGCCGTCGATTACCGCGACACCGGTGTTCGTGCCGACGTACACGGTGTTGGTGTCGCCGTCGACCGCGATCGGGAAGGCACCAGGCCCGGCGTCGACCGACGCGAGAGCGTTCCGGCACCCGTTCGGGGTCTGGGCGTTACAGGCGTTGCCGTTGATGACGGAAACCATCCCGGAGCTGGTGTCCGCGACGTAGATCGTGTTCGTGGAGCTGTCGAGGGCGAGGAACTCAGGGCCGCCCGGCACGTTCACCAGGGTCGGCTTCGCCCCGCAGCCGCTTCGGTCGATGGCGTTGCAGGTACGAGCGTTGATCACCGCGACCGTGTCCGACCCGGCGTTCACCGCGTAGACGGTTCGAGTCTGCTCATCGACGACCACGCCGATCGGGTCCTGGCCCGCGGTGGACACGCTCGCCGTGCTCGAGGAGCAGCCGGTGATGGTCGATGCATTACAGGTACTCCCGTTGATCATCGACAGAACATTGGCCTGGCCGGCGGCGACGTACACGGTGCCAGTCGCCGCGTCGACGGCCAGCCCCGTCGGGAAGCCCCCGACGTTCACCGCCGGGGCGACCGTCTCGGCCCCGACCGACGGGGAAGAAAGGGACAGGACGACGCCGAGCGTTCCTCCGGTCATCAGCCCGAGGACGGCGGCGGCCACCCAGACGATCTCATAGCGCCTGGTCAGCCGGGCCAGACCGCGTCTGCGGCGGGCGGAGGAGAGGATAGGGGCGGTGAGCGCCTCGGCGGCGAGTGCCTCGGCGGCGATGTCCTCCGGCTGGCCGAGGTGGTCGAAGATCTCGCGCACCGACGCCGCCGACTCGTGGGCCAGTCCGGCCCGCGCCGCGGTGACGTGGTCCATGAGGTCGTCCGTGATCTGATCCCTGCGGGCCCTCGGCAGCGGGGCAAGGGCCCGCCTCAGGCGCGAGAAGTAGTCCCTCACGATGGCATCGGGGCTCGGCTCGCTCATCAGGCTCGCCCCCCATCCAGCAGGCTGTCGACGGCGTCGCGGAACTGCTGCCACTGCACGGTGAAGGCATCGAGCGCGTCGCGGCCGTCTGCGGTCAACCGGTAGTAGCGGCGGGGCGGTCCCTGCGGCGACTCGTGCCATGAGGTCTCGACGAGCCCGTCCTGCCGCAGCCGGGCCAGCAGCGGATACATCGTTCCCTCGCTCGTCACCAGGCCATCAGCCGCGAGCGTGCGGGATAGTTCAAGGCCGTACCGTTCCTCATCGCGCAGCAGCGCGAGGACGCAGAACTCGATCGCACCCCGCCGCATCTGAGCCAGCAGGTTAGCAGCTCCACCAGGTACCATGCAGAACACGATACAGATGGGAGTAGGGTGCCCGCGCCATTTTGGCGCGGAGGAAATCTCAAGTCAGCAGTCGGCTCCGCGGCGCTAATCAGGAGACCTACAACCATCCGAGGAAGGTCATCACATCCTGTGCTACGACGCCGACGGGACGGTCATTGCCGATGACCGCATCCTCGACGCCGGTACCCTCCGCTCCTGCGATCGCTGCCGCCGCCTCACGCAGATCGTCGCGGCGGCCGCTGGTGACGTCGCCGGACAGCCGCCGCTCGATATCGGGCAGCGGAACCTCCAGGCGCACCACCCGGAGCGGCAGCCCCAGTGCCTCCCGGACGCCGGTCACCTCGCCGTGGCTGCGGACAAAGTAGGCGAGCACGAATAGCCGGATCCCGGCCCTGCGGTAGTTCGCCGCCACCGCGGCCAGGTTCTGCAGCATCAACCCGAATTCGGCGGCGCGATCGCCGGTGCCGGTGCCGCCCCAGCTGAGATAGTCCAGGTCGAGCAGCGCGTATGGCTCGCCCCGTTGCTCGAGCAGGTAGGCGATCTCCTGGGCCACCGAGCTCTTCCCCGACCCGTAGACCCCGGTCAGCAGGACGCCCTCAGCCGTGCAGGTGCTCACCAGCCAAGATTAGGGCCAATCTCACGAAGTACGCCGCGGGTCACGGCATCAGGCCGGGCGGTGACCTCGGGGAACCTGGCGGCCAGCGCCGCGCAGTACGCCCAGTGGGTGGTCACCCGGCGCCCGCCCAGCAGGCCCGCCTCGGCGAGCAGGAACGCGCCCGTGCACACGGAAACCAGCCGTTCCGCGTCGCGACCGCGCTCCCGCAGCCCACGAACGGCCCCGGCGCGCTCCGCGGCTACTGCGACAGCTTGATCTTCCACAGGTTGACGTGGCAGGAGTCGCCGGACCGGCAGGCGATAGCGAAAGTGCTGAGGCCCGAAGGAACCTGGACGCTCTCAATGGTGGACTTCGAGGCCGTCTCATACCAGCTGCTGGTGACGGCGAAGTCGAGCACGCCGACCAGGTTCCCGTTGACCAGCAGGTTCATGTCACGGGGCTCGGTGAGTCCGTCGCTGCCGATGTTGTTCTCGTAGAAGATCGTGAGGGTATAGGTGCCAGCCGCGGGGATGTCCCCGATCGAGATCGTGAGTGCGGCCGGAGGCGTGTTCAGCCCGGCGACGTGAGTGTAACCGTCGTTGGCGTACTGCTCGGTGTAGGCGCCGCCGCTCTCCGTGCCGGAGGTGGCCGGGCAGAGGGATCCGAACGCACACTGTCCGGGCAGCATCAGCCGCGTAACTGGGGAAACCCGGGACCATCGGATGGCCCGGTGCTCAGCTTCCTGGAAGGCTGAAGGCCCAGTTCAGGATGCGGGTCGGGTCGTCGCCGTTGACGGTGGTGCCGACGCCGGGGCTATCGAGGGTGACGCCGATGAACGAGCGGCCGTCCCGCGTCGCCTCGAACAGCAGGCAGTGCCCCGCGGCCTGGGTGTACCCGGTCTTGATCCCGATCGCGCCTGGGTAGACGCCGAGCAGCGGGTCGGTGTTCTGCCATACGTACGCGTGGTGCCCGGATCCGGCGGAGACCCGGTAGGTGCGCTTGTCTACGATCGAGCGGAAGACCGCCGACTGCATGGCGAAGCGGCCGAGCGTGATCAGGTCGGCCGGAGTCGAGTACGTCGACCACTCGGACGGATAAGGGAGCCCGTCGAAGTTGCTGAAGTGCGTGCGGTTCAGGCCCAGCGCCTCGGCGGTGGCGTTCATCTTGGCGACGAACGCCGGGATGCCCGGGCCGTAGGCCGAGGCCAGGGTGTAGGCGGCATCGCTCCCCGAGGGAAGCAGCAGCGCAGCCAGGAGCTGGGTCGCGGTCAGCGTGTCCCCCGGGTGCAGGCCCGCGGTGCTGGCGTCGTTGTCGTTCGCGTAGTCCACCGCCGCGGTCGGGACGGTGATCAGCCGGTCGAGGTCCCCGGAGTCGAGCACCACGACCGCGGTCATCACCTTGGTGATGCTGCCGATCGGGCGTTCGGTGTTCAGGCCACGGCTCCATAGCACCGTGCCGTCGGAGGCGTCGGCGAGGGCGGCCGCCTCGGCCTGCACGTCGCTGGGGCCCGCCGCGGCCGCGCGCGCGTCCGGCCGGGCGAGGCTCGCCGCCGACGAGGGCGCGGAAAGCACCAGCGCCGCGCAGACGAGCATGATCATCCCGCAGGCGAGGCTGGCCAGGCGAACCGCCGGCCACCGGGCACGCGCCGTCATGGGGACCCCCGCGGACTAGCCGGCCGGACAACAGGCGCAAGCCTTCCAGTTCTGGCCGGCCATCGCAAACGTGCCGGAAGAAGCCGCGCGGGCTCCTTCGGCTAGTCGCGCGGCCAGGCGAGGACCGGGCCCCGGACGCGGAGCGTCACGGGCGAGCCTGGCGGCAGGTAAGGCCCGCCGACCACGCGGACGATTATCTGCTGGCCTGCGGCGTCGTCCTCGGGCTGCACGCGGAGGACGGCGTCGTGGCCGTGATAACGGTACGACGTAACGCGGCCGGGCACGCCATCCTCGCCGGGTCCGAGCTCGATCTGCTCGGGCCGGACCAGGACCGTGACCTGCCCCGCTGGGACGCGCTCGCCGTCGTCCAGCGGCAGGCGGCCGAGCCGCGTCTTCACCACGCCTGCGCTGGCCACTCCCTCAAGCAGGTTCGCGTCTCCGATGAAGCCGGCCAGGTCGGCGTCGGCGGGCCGGGCGTAGAGTTCCTCGGGCGCCGCGTACTGCGCGATCTTCCCGTCGCGCAGCGCCGCAACCCGGTCGGCGGTGGACAGGGCCTCGTCCTGGTCGTGGGTCACCAGGATGGCCGTGGTCCCCGCGCGGCGGAAGATGTCCTGGACATCGGCGCGGACGCTGGCCCGCAGGTGGGCGTCCAGCGACGCGAACGGCTCGTCGAGCAGAACCACCGCGGGCTCGATGGCCAGGGCCCGGGCCAGCGCGACCCGCTGCTGCTGGCCGCCGGAGAGCTGGTGCGGGTACCGGTGGCCGAGCCCGCCCAGGCCCACCATCTCCAGCAGCTCCGCGACCTTGCCGCCCCGGCGTTCCCGGGCGGGCAGGCCGAAACCGACGTTGGCCTGCACCGTCAGGTGCGGGAACAGGCTGCCTTCCTGCGGGACGTAGCCGATGCGGCGCCGTTCCGGCGCGACGAAGACGCCTGGGCCGTCGACCACGACGTCGCCGATCCTGATCGTGCCTGCGTCGGCGCGCTCGAAACCGGCCATCAGCCGCAGCAGCGTGGTCTTCCCGCTGCCGGACGGGCCGAGGATGGCGGTCAGGGACCCGGCGGGCACGTCGAGGTCAACGCCGGTCAGGACCTGGTGGGCGCCGAACGCCTTGCGCAGGCCGGTTACCGCGACGTCCCGCATGCCTTCATCCTTGCGCCTGGGCGGTGCGGTTGAAGAACCGGCCCAGGACAATGCTGGGCACGGCCGCGACGATGATCATCACCAGGGCGAACGGGGCGGCCTGGCTGTAGGAGAGGTTGGTTTCGTAGACCCAGAACTGCGTGGCCAGGGTCTGCGTCCCGGTGGGGATCAGCAGCAAGGTGGCGGTCAGCTCGGTGACCGCGGACAGGAACACCAGGCAGAACGCGGCGACCAGGCCCGGCCCGGCGAGCCTCAGGGTGACCCGGAACAGCACGGCCAGCCTGCGCTGGCCCAGCGACCTGGCCACCTCGTCGAGGCTGACCGGGGCCCTGACCAGCGACGCCTTGACCCCGACCAGCGCCAGCGGGAAGAACATGATCGCGTAGCAGGCGATGAGCAGCATCGACGTCCCGTACCCGAACCCGGCCGCGTAACGCTCGGAGAAGTAGGACAGGGCGAAGGCGATGACCACTCCCGGCATGCCCAAGACCAGGTAGGTACTGCGCTCGAGGAGATGCCGCATCCTCCCGCTGTGCCGGATGGCGAGCATGGCCACCGGGAACGCCATGGCCGTGGCCAGGGCCGCCGCGGCCCCGCTGTAGGCCGCCGTGTGGCCGGCGGCGTCCAGCAGCGAGACGTTGGCCCCACCGGACAGCGCAGGGGGAAGGCCGTCGGCCATCCAGTAGAGGGCCGCCCCGACCGGGACGCCGAGCGCCAGCAGGATCAGCGCGGCGAACAGGGCCAGCACCGCCCAGCGTGCCCGCCCCAGCCGCTGGGGCGGGCTGACTCGCTGGGTCAGCGGGCCTGACCTGGCGACCCGGCCCCGGCCGGGGAGCAGGCCGTCGGCGGCCAGGACGAGCATGCTGAGCAGGACGAGCACTAGGGAGAGAGCGCAGGAGGCGGCGAAGCTGTAGCCGTTGAACTCGCTGAAGATCTCGGTGGTGAAGGTCTGGTACCCGAGGATCTCGAACGCTCCGTACTCGGCCAGCAGGACCAGCGCAACCAGCAGGCAGCCGCCCGCGATGGCGCCCTTGGCCTGGCCGAGCGTGATCCGGACGAAGGTGCGGACCCGGCCGGAGCCCAGGGCCCTGGCCACCTCCTCCTGGCCGGGATCGGCGCTGCGCAGGCTCGCCGCCACCGGCAGGTATACCAGCGGGTAAACGGCCAGGGTCATGACGATGACCGCGCCGCGGAAGCCCTGCGCCCAGGTCCACAGAGAGTTCCAGCCGAAACTGACCACGAAGTCGGGGATCGCCAGCGGCACCACCACGAGCACGGCCAGCGCCCGGCGACCCGGCAGGTCGGTCCGCTCGACGCACCACGCGGCGAGGGTCCCGACCACCGCGCACGCGGCGGTGACCACGACGGTGAGCCGGACGGTATTCCACAGCAGCGAGCCGGTCAGCGGCCGGAAGATCAGGTGCGCCACCGCCGAGGCTCCGGCGCCGCGGGCCTCGATCAGCAGGAAGACCAGCGGCAGCGCGAGGACCGCGGCCACCAGGTAGCTGACCGTGAGCAGGGCCACCGGGCGGCGGGCGCGCCGCGAGGAGGGAACAGCCGGCGTGCCCTGGCGATCAGCGAGCGTCCCCGTCGCGGCCATCAGCGGCGCCTGCCCGTCGGATGGCTCACAGCAGTCCCGCCTGGCGCAGCAGGGCGATGGCCGCCGATCCGTCGCCGAGATCGGCAATCGTGATCGAGTTCGGCTGGAGCTGGTCGAACGGCGTTTCCGGGGCCGACGTCGTCACTCCGGACGCGAGCGGGTACTCGTAGCTCTGCTCGTTGCCCGCCGCGCGGGCGATGATGTCCTGGCCCTGCTGGCTGACCAGGAAGGCGAGGAACTCCTGGGCGGCCACCTGGTGCTTGCTCGACTTCAACACCGCCGCGCCGGAGACGTCGAGCACGTAGCCCGGGTCATGCGGGGCGAAGTAGGCGAGCTGCGAGTGCATCGCCGACGCGCCCATCTCCGCTTTCAGCCGGTACCAGTAGTACTGGTTGATGACGCCGAAGGCCACCTGGCCGCGGTTCACCTCATAGGCGATCGTCTCGTTGTCCGGGACGATATGGCTCGCCGCGTTCGCCTTGATGCCGTCAAGCCAGCGCAGCGCCGCCGCCTGGCCGTAGGTTCTGATCACCGAGGTAACGATCGGCTGGAAGTCGGTCTCCCCGGCGGCGAAGGCGAGCTTGCCCTGGTACTTCGGGTCGGCAAGCTGCAGCACGCTGGTCGGAAGCTGGCTCCTGGAGATCAGCGACGGGTTGTAGATGATCACGCTGACCCGCGCGGAAACCCCTACCCAGTCCCCCTGGGGTGAGCTGTACCTGGCCGGGACGCGCGACAGGGTGCTCGCGCTCACCGGGGCCAGCAAGCCCTTTCCCTGAAGGAACTCCAGCGCGGGCGAGTTCTCGGTGTAGATGACGTCCGCCGGGGAGTTCGAACCCTGCAGCGCGATGAGGTTCGCCAGGGTGTCCTCGTCGTCGTTGCGGACGTTGACGGTGATCCCGGTCTTCTGCTCGAACGCGGACACCAGCCCGTCGGTGGTCTGCTCGTGCTGACCGTTGTAGAGGGTGATCGACGGTCCGGAGTTCGCCGATCCGCATCCGGTAACCAGGACGCAGCCGACGAGCAACCTGCCGGCTATGGCGACGGTCGCGATGCTGACCCGGCGGCGCATCACAAGGCAGCACCTCCCCTTCCTCATTGGTCGCTCACCGTACGACACGACTCAGGCCGCGGACAGCTTAGCTTAGGCTAACCTAACAAACCTGCGCCAACCTTACCGAGATTGGCGGGAGAGCGCGGGGCTGGGCGAGGGCTCAGGTACTTGAAAACGCAAGCATGAGGTAGCAGCACGCTCACCGAGATGCCGGTGCTTTGGGCCTACGCGCGTGACCTGTTCCAGACGCCGGGGTTCGGCGACACGATCGACTTCGAGCAGACCAAGCAGCACTACTACCGCGTGCACACCCGCCTGAACCCGTCAGGGATCGTTCCGGCCGGGCCGGACCTGAGCGGCTGGCTCACCCCGCATAGGCGCGAGGAGCTCAGCGGGCGGCCGTTCGGCGAGGCTGCGGGCTGGCAGGGTTTGATCAGCCCGCGCACTGGCTGGGCAGCGTCATCCGGACGATGCCGCTCCGCTGGGTCGCCTGGTTCAGGTAGTAGGCGTAGGCCTGGCCGTTGACCACGGCGACGCTGCTGAAGTACTCAAGCGTGCCGTTGTCGGTGGGGAGCTTGGCGCTGGCCAGCACCTGGCCGGTGGACGGGTCGGCGCAGACCAGCGTCTGCCCGCCGCCGATCCAGACGCTGCCGCCGCTGTAGGCGGGAACCGAGGCGAGGCCGGCTCCCGCGCCCTGGCTGACCCGGGCGGCGCGGGACAGGTCCCCGTTCGGGGCGAACCAGACCCACTCCGACATCCCGACGCCGACCGTTCCCCAGAGCCCGCGCGGGGTCGCGACCAGGTTCCCGGCCACGCCGGCGACGGGCATGCTCGACTCCCCGATCACCTCTCCGCCGGTCACGTCGAACTTCGTTACCTTGAACGAGCCGGAGCCGACGTACAGCGTGCTCCCGTCGGGCGAGACCGCCACCGAGCTGGCCGAGGTTGAGTTCAGGAAGTACCTGTGGACCACCTGGCCGGTGGCCGGGTCCACCGCCACGACGGTGACGCCCGCGGCCACGAACAGGGTGCCGTCGGGTCCGACGGCCAGCGGCCCTTCGACCGTGCTTGACATGGCGCCGAGGGCCGTCACCTGCCAGGACGCGACCCGCGCCAGCGTGCTGGCGTCGTAGCCCTGAAGGTCTATGGTGCCGCCGGGCTGGTACGACACGACCCACACCGTGTGACCCGCGACGACCGGCGTGCCGGAGGCCGCCGACTCGACGGGGACCTCGGCGACGACCCCGGTGGCCGGGTCGATCCGGGCCAGGGACCCGGGCTCGATCGCGAACAGCGAGCCGTCTCCGGCGACCAGCGAGTCCTGGCTGAACGTGTGGTGGTCGATCAGCTCGGCGCCGAACGGCCCGCCCTGGATGGCGGATGCCTGCACGGGCTGCCCCGTAGCAGCCGGCGCCGAACGTCGTCGTAGCCGAAAACGACGACGGCGCCGGCGCTGACGTGGTGGTCGGCCCGCCCAAGGACGTGACCGGCGGCGTGCCGTGGTGCGAGACCAGCACCGCGAGGCCGGCGCTCAGGCCGGCCACCGCGACGACGCTCAGCGCGGCCAGAGCCGGTACCAAGCCCCGGCCCCCGAAGCGGCGCGGGGCGCGCCGCGGGCGGGACTCGTGGTGCCCAGCACGACCGCGCCCGGCCTGGTTGGCCAGCCGGAACGCGACGTCCTCGACGGTTACCCGGCGCGGCGGCTCGGGAGTAAGGCGGTGCAGCAGATCCGTCAGCTGCCGTTCCTCGGTGTTCATGACGTCACACCTCCGATCATGAGCTCGGCTAGGCCCGGCGCGTCCCTGAGCCGGGACAGGGCCTTGGCGGCGTGCGCCTTCACCGTGCCCACCGAGCAGCCCATGGCCTCCGCGGTCTGCGACTCGCTCTGGTCGGCGAAGTAGCGCAGCACCACGACGGCCCGCTGCCGGGCGGGCAGCCTGTCCAGGGCCGCGAGCAGCGCCTGGCGGGCATCGATCTGGGCGAACGCGTCCCCGTAAGCCTGCAGCTCGGGCAGGCGCCCGGTCGCGACCTCGCCGTTCCAGCGGCGCTGCCGCCAGCGGAGGAAGGTGTTCACCATGATCTTCCGTACGTAGAGCTCGGGGGCGTCCTGGCGCCGCAGGGTGCCCCACCGCGGCCAGGCGGCGGCCAGCGCGGTCTGCACCAGATCCTCGGCGCTCGGCCAGTCGCCGGTCAGCAGCCAGCCGGACCGCAACAGCGCGCTCGACCTGGCCTGGACGAACTCGCGGAACCCTTCCGGCTCATGCGGACGACCCACCCCGGGCAACGTATCCACCGATCCTCCGTTCCGGGCCAGCGGCCTCACGTGTATAGAGACGACGGGCGGGCGAGATGGTTTACTCCCTGAGCCTGCCGAGCGTCACGTTGGCCCGCCGCTGGCGTGTTTCGGCCCGGTAGGACCCGCGCCGGGCTTCGGCCAGCTGCTGGCGGGCTTCGGCCAACTCGTCTTCCAGTCGCCGGACCGTGTCCTCAAGCTGCTGTTCCGCCGCGCTGGCCGCGTGGAGGGCGTGGTTGGCTTCAACCACCGCTCGTTCGGCTTCATGGATTTTCTCGCGGCGGCGGCGCTCGGTCTCGGCAATCGCCTCAGCCGGCGTGGGTTTTTTGGTTTTGGCGGGCGCGGGGGCAGGGGCGGCGGGGGTGCGTCCGGGTCCAGGCCGAAGCCGGCCCAGCGCGCGGCGCGGACGAGGGTGCCCAGGCGCCCGGCCACGTCGGGGTCGGCGATCGCCGCGTCGAAGGTGGCGCTCACCTCCTCGCGCTGGCCCGCGGGCGGCGACGAGTGGCCGGCCAGGTTGAAGGCCCGCCGGGTGAGCTCGTCGACCAGGCGGGCGCGGGCGGTGGTCAGCTCCCTGATCCTCGCCGCGTCCAGGCCCGGGCCGCGCAGCTGGGTGCCCATCGCCGCCAGCTCGATGGTGACCTCCGGGTCGGCGCGGACGAGGTGATTCACCACCCAGGCCGAACGCGTCGGCTTGCGCAGCCCGGTGATCTGCTTGGCCGCGTCCGGCTGGCCCGCCTCCTTCGCGGCGTCGGCGAGCTGGCCGCGGCGCGGCATGAAGTCGTCCGGGTCGGCGTCGTACAACTCGGCCACCGCCTCGGCCACCAGGTCGGTCATCTAGGCAGAATAGGCACCATGACTGGCATCGTGCCATCGGGACAGGGGCACCTGCTGACCGCGCGCGGGAACGTGCTGGCGTTCAAGGCCGTCGCGGCGCAGACCGGCGGAGACTTCTCGCTCATGGAGCGCACCGTGCCGCCGGGGGCCAGGACCCCGCCCGCGCACCGGCACGTGAATTGCTCGGAGGCGTTCTTCGTGCTATCGGGGACGATCACGTTCGTGCTGGACGACGCCGTGCTGGAGGGCGGGCCCGGGGACTTCCTGCTGGTGCCTCGGGGTGCAGCCCATACGTTCGGGAACCGGGGGGAAGAGCCTGCCCGGCTGCTGGTGCTGCACGCGCCGGCCATGGACGCGTACTTCGAGGAGCTGCACCGCTTGTGGGCGGGCGGTTCGCCGCCGTCGACCGAGGCCGAACGCGAGCTGATGAGCAGGTACGGGATGGATCCCGCCTGAATGTCGGAGGGCTGACGTAGGGTGGCTGCATGCCGCCTGCCGCGCCTGCCGAAGTCAGCCCGGACGCCCTCGAGCAGTACCGCAGGGAACTGACCGGTTACTGCTACCGCATGCTCGGCTCGGGGTTCGAAGCCGACGACGCGGTGCAGGAGACCATGCTGCGCGCCTGGCGATCGGCCGACGGGTTCGAGGGCCGGTCCAGCCTGCGGTCCTGGCTGTACCGGATCGCCACCAACATCTGCCTGGACATGCTGCGCAGCAGGCAGCGCCGCGCGATGCCGATGGACCTCGGGCCCGCCTCGCCGCCGGTCGAGCCGCTGCTGTCCGACTGGCACCCGGATGAGCTCTGGATCTCGCCCATCGCCGACGAGCGGGTGATACCCGAGCACGGCGACCCCGCCGACATCGCGGTGGCCCGCGACACGATCAGGCTGGCGTTCGTGACCGCGCTGCAGCACCTGCCGGCCAGGCAGCGCGCCACGCTGATCATGTGCGAGGTGCTGCGGATGCCCGCCGCCGAGGCCGCGGAGACGCTCGGCACCAGCGTGCCGGCGGTGAACAGCGCGCTGCAGCGGGCCCGGGCCACGCTCGCCGCCCTGCCGGAAGAGCAGCGGCCGGTCGCGGTCGAGGCGGAGAACGCCGACCTGCTCGCGCGGTACGTGGACGCCTTCGAGCGCTACGACATCGACCAGCTCGTCGCGCTGCTGCACCAGGACGCGGTGATGTCGATGCCGCCGATCTCCATGTGGCTGCGCGGGCCGGAGACCATCGGCCCGTGGCTGGGCCTGCCCGGGCCGAGCCAGTGCCGCGGCTCGATCCTGGTGCCCGCGGGACGGGTCAACGGCGTCCAGTCGTGGGGGCAGTACAAGCCGGACCCGGCCGGCGGGTACTCGGCCTGGGCGCTGCTCGTGCACGAGGCGTCGGGCGGGCGGTTCACACGGTGGACGTTCTTCCTGGAGACGGAGCGGCTCTTCCCCGAGCTCGGGCTCGCCCTGCACCGCCCGTGAGCGCCGCGTTATTTTCGCCGATTCCTGGACCTTGACGGCCAGGGTGGCGACGATTGACTCTCGTGAGCATTGATCCTTCTGGTGTCGGGCAGCCGGGGTTCGTCGGCAGGCACGGCCTGGCGTCGCATGACCGGGAGACCGCCGCCGAGGAGGTCACGGCCAGGATCCGGTCGCTGGGGCTGAAGACCGTCCGACTGGTCGTGGTCGACCAGCACGGCGTGCCGCGGGGCAAGATGCTGTCGCCGGAGGCGGCGATCGCGGCCATGTCCGACGGCCTCGACTTCTCCGGCGCGATCTACAGCCTGGACACCGGCAACCAGGTGTTCGTGCCCGCGTTCGCCCAAGGCGGCGGCTTCGGCATCGAGGAGTTCACCGGGTTCCCCGACGTGATGCTGGTGCCCGACCCTGCTACCTTCCGCGTCCTGCCCTGGGCCGATCGCAGCGGCTGGATGCTGTGCGACGTGTACTTCGGCAACGGGCAGCCGATGCCGCTTGACGGGCGCGGGCTGCTCCGGCGGGTGCTTGACTCGCTGGGTTCCGCGGGGTACGAGTTCCTGGCCGGGATCGAGGTCGAGTTCTACATCGTGGTCCTGGCTGGTGGGCCGCTGCTGCCGGAGAACGCGGGGTTCACTCCCCCGCCGCCGGCGGTCAGCGTGTTCGAGCGGGGCTACCAGTACCTGTCGGAGGTGCGGCTCGACGGCATGGGGCCTGTTCTCGAGGCGGTACGCGACGCGCTGGACGGGGTCGGGCTGCTGCCGCGGTCGATGGAGGACGAGTGGGGACCCGGGCAGCTTGAGTTCAGCTTCAGCCCGATTCCTGGGCTGGCGGCGGCCGACGCGGCGGTGCTGTTCCGCTCGGCGGTCAAGCAGGTGTGCCAGCGGCGCGGGCTGCTGGCGACCTTCATGTGCCGGCCCGCGCTGCCGAACTTCTTCTCCTCCGGCTGGCACCTGCACCAGTCCCTGCTGAACCGGCTGGACCGGTCGAACGCGTTCGCCTCCTCTTCCGAAGCGTTGTCGGACGTCGGGCGGCGGTACGTGGCCGGGCTGCTCGAGCACACGGCGCCGATGGCGGTGTTCGCGACGCCGACCGTCAACGGGTACAAGCGGTTCCGGCCCTACTCCTTCGCCCCGGACCGGGTGACCTGGGCCTTGGAGAACCGCGGGGCACTGGTCCGGGTCCAGGGGGCGCCCGGCGACCTCAGCAGCCACGTGGAGATGCGGCTGGGCGAGCCGGCCGCGAACCCGTACCTCTACATGGCGTCGAACATCGCGGCCGGGCTTGACGGGATCCGGCGGGGCCTTGAGCCGCCGCCGCCGGTGTCGGCCGACCCGTACGCCGTCGACGCGCCGCGGCTGCCCGGGTCGCTCAGCGAGGCGGTGGCGGCGCTGGATGCGGACCAGTTCTACCGGTCGGTGTTCGGCGCGACGCTGGTCGATTACCTGGTGATGATGAAGCGGGCCGAGGTCCGGCGGTACGAGGACGCGCTGGCCGCCGCCCTGGCGGCGGGCTCCCCGGGTGCCGCGGTTCCGGACGTCAGCGACTGGGAGATGCGGGAGTACTTCGAGTTCTTCTAGCGGGATCTACCGGTCGAGGTCGACGCTGGACCAGGTCGTCGGGTCGGAAGGGACGGGCTGGAAGTCGTAGCGGAGCCCGTCGGCGCCCAGGGCCACGAGGCTGACCGATGTGGTTCCGAAGACCCGGCCGTCGGGCAGCTCATGGCGGACGATGATCGCGGCGGGGTCGGTGTCGGACAGGCCGTCGCCGTCGGCCAGCGTGAGCCAGTCGCCCCAGGCGTCCTTGATCGTCGCGGCCGGGTCGGCGTCGGGACGGTGCGCGGCGAACTTGGCGCCGAAGTGCGCGGCCTTGGCGTCTTGGTGGGCGGACGGGAAGGTGTGGCCTGCGTTGGTGATGACGTGGGTGGCCGGTCCGAGGTGCTCGAGGGCGGCGTGGGCGCCGTCCCAGCTCAGCATCAGTGCGTGGGTGGCGGGGATCAGGTCGGCGCAGATCAGGATGAACGGGTCGTAGCGGGCCAGGGTGGCCCGGTCGTCGTGCAGTTGCTCCAGGGTCTGGGATCCGTCGGCGGCCGCGCGGAGCGGTAGCTCGCCCCGTGATCTGCGGCTGCCGGGCGGGGCCTGCTGGCCGCGCGCGTTCAGGATGCAGGCGACGCGCGGGATGCCGGGATGGACGGCGAGCCAGGTGCCTCCGGCCTGCTCGTCACGCCCGCCGATCAGCGGCGATCCTGGCCAGTGCCGGGCCGGCGGCTGCCAGGGGCGGCCGGTGAACTCGTCGCGGAAGCCGAGGAGCAGCAACGGCATTCGCTCCGCCGGGGCGAGGCTGAGCACTACGGTGCACACGCACCGACTTTAACTCGGGCTTGCGGGCGGCCGGCTGGATGGAGCCAGGATCGAGCGGCAATGCCGCGCGATTAGGGGGCCCACGCGAATGTAATCACGTCTGGGACGGTGATGGCGGTGGTGCCGTGCGAGATGACCAGCGAGGCGGGAGTGGGGACAGACGAGGCGGGACTGGTTTGTGCGAGCCATCCGCCGGGAGCGTAGGCAGTCTGCAACGGTCCTGCGCCGGTTCTTACCCATTGCCCGCCCACCAGCTTGCACACGATGGCGGCTCGCAGGTTGGGACCCGGGGCCGGGCTGCCTGTTGTCCCGCAGATTCCGGGGTAGGGGTTGGAGACGAGCGACGCGTAGGCGTTTCCGGCGGCGTCGTACCACAGGCCTTCTACCGCGAATCCGGACGCACCGCCACCGCTCGGAGTAGAGGGCGTAGTCACAGCGCCGGTGAGGCTGTTAATCACGTAGGCGTGGTAAACGCCGCCGCAGGCTCCCTCGGCGGTATAGGTGACGACGCTGACCTGGTCGCCGGACTTGTCGGTGGCGAGCGTGCCGAGGTCGCCGAAGATCGGATTAGACGATGGCGCCTGTCCGAGCGGTGTGGCCTGGCCCGCCTGGTTGACCCGGTAAAGCTGCTGCGCACCTCCGAGATCACTGCCTCCGGCGTTTCCGTAGGCGACGACCGGGGTGCCGGACGGACTGTCGCCCAGAAGCCGGAAGTCGGTATCGATCTGGCCGAACGGTATTCCGGTGATCGATTCCTTCAACGGCGACGAACCGTTCGCGGGGAAGACGAGCAACTCCGGGATTGCTTTGCCGGTGTATGCGCCGCCGATCGCGTCCCCGGGTACGGTCACGACCTGATCTCCCTGGAACGCGATACCGAAGCAGCCGTCACAGGGCCAATGCCGGGTCGGCCCGCCGTTGACCGGTGTGAGGTTGACCGCGTTGTTGGCCAGCCAGGCGATCTCCTTTCCGTTCGGCGACCAGGCCAGGACGGGGGTTGGTCCCGCGCCTGGGAATGTGCCCAGGGTCCTGGGTGCGCCGGCGCCGTCCCGCAGCACGACCGCGAAGGTCGTGGCGTAGGCGATCATCGGCGGTGGCGGCGGCGGCGGTGCGCCGCCGTGATGTGAAGGGGAAGCGCTCGCCGCGGACGGCGAACGGCCGGCCCCGGAGGCGGAAGGTGCATGGGAAGAGCCGCTGGTGGCGGCGAGAACCGCGACCGCTGCCACCAATGCGGCCGTGACGGTGACCGCAATGGCCCCGGGTAGGCTCCTGAGACGTCTGAGGTGCGCAAGATGCCGGAGATGCTCAAGATGTTTAATGTGCCGCAGGTGGCGTGATTCTCGGGATTTCTGGGATCTCTGGGATTTCTGGGAGCTCTGGGAGCTCTGGGCGTGACGGGCCAGGTGCACCACTACAGGCAAGCGACGGTTCGGCACCGGCTGTCAGCGTCATCACGTCCTGGCTATCACATGACAGCGCACAAATGGCATCCTGCCCGAGAGAATCCCGCGCCAGGAGACGTGCAACCAGCCCGCGTCCGAGCATAAGTAAACCCCCCAGCTGATGACCCCTCCCAAGACTGAAGTGCGTGCGCGGCTATGTCAATCCCGAATGTCGGGTCGGGTATGTCGGGTCGGGTAAAGCCATGGGCCGAGGTATTTCATGTCCGGACAGCAGGGATTTCGTCCTATATGACCAGCTTATCGCGGTGAGGCGCTCGGAGCTGTTTCGTCACGCACCTCGCGCTTCGCAGTCGTGTAGCACGGCTTCGGCGATGGCCATGAAACGTGCGTCGTCGGCGCGGCCAGGGCTGTGTCGCCGCGACCATTCCACCTGTCGCAGGCTGAGGTGGCAGAGATACACCGTGGTCCACGCCAGGCCGCTGAGCTCCAGTGCGCGTTCCCACAGCGCTTCGCGGGTCTGCTCGATGTCGTAGGTGTAAAACAGCAAGGTCGCGATATCAAAGGCCCGGTCGCCTTGCCCGCCACCGTCGAATGGGATGTTCCAGTCGACCACGCCGCTGAGGAGCCCTCCGGCGTGGAGGATATTCGCGGGGTTCATGTCGAAGTGCACGACGTCCCGCGTCCGGGCCTCGTCCTGCCGGTTGCGCCGGGCCAGCGTCTGCAGGCGGCGGAGCAGTGCACCGGTGCGGGGCGCCTGGCGCATGGTGGCGTGCAGGCAGTAGCCGTCACCGCCGGTCTCGATCGTGTCGAGCAGCCAGGCCGGCCAGGGTGGGTGGGCCAGATCGCCTGCGTCGCGCTGCAGCTCGATGGCAGCAAGGAGGCTCGGAAGCACCGCGGCGAACAGCTCGGGCGCAGGCGGCATGCCCGGCCCGCCCAGCAGGGTTCGACCTGGCAGGCGCCGCTGGACGGTAAAGATCGTGCCGCCTGACTCCCCCACGCCGACGTACTCGGGCGCGGGGTAGCCTCGTTGACGCAGGTCGCTGACTAGGCGGATCAGTCGCCGCTGGTTGTCAATGGCTCGCTGGGCGCCTGGGACCAGCTTGACGACGAGCTGGTCATCGCCAGCGGAAACGGCAAGGGTCGAACGGGATTCCCCGCGTAGCGTCTCATCCATCACCCGAACGCGGTCGACGCCAGCGATCCGCGCCACCGCGTCCAAGAGCTGCGGACCAGGCTGAGCTAGCTCATGGTCAGTCATGAGGATCAGTGAGCGGGTGTGGCGAGCGCCTTGTCGACCCACGCTCGCAGCGCGGCCAGGGGGGCGGCGCCGGTCTGCCTGGCCGCCACCTGCCCGCCGCGCAGGACAAGCAACGTCGGGATCGCCTGCGCCCCGAACCGGTGCGACAGCTGCGGCGACACGTCGACATTCACCTTGACCAGCTTCACCTGGCCCGCCAGGTCGCGGGCGAGCTGCTCCAGGGCCGGGCTGACCATGCGGCACGGCCCGCACCAGGGCGCCCACAGGTCGACGATGACCGGGACTGGGGCAGCATCGGCGATGTCGGCGAAGGTGGTGTCGTCGGCATCGACGATCCAGGGCAGAGGCTGATGGCATTTCCCGCACCGGGGCGTCCCGGTCGCCGCGGCCGGGACCCGGTTGGTCTTGCCGCAGTGCGGGCAGCGGATCAGGTCACCTGGCATGGATTCATTCTCCCTGTGCCGCGGCAGGTCTGGTTACCGGTCCGGGCGCAGATGGGATCAGGCTCAGTCCTCCGGCTGCTCGGCAGGTCACGCCAGCAGGTACGGGATGTTCTGCACCTGCAGGACTACCGGGATCAGCTGTTGTGCCTGGTGGGGCTATAAGCGTCCGGGCGGTTGCTTTCGATTCGAAAGTAGATAGACTGACCTACCTAATATTAGGTAGACTGTCCTACCTATAAGGGCAGCGAGGGAGGCGTGATGGGCGAGGGCGGCACCGTGTCCGCGGCGTCGGGCGGGCCGGCGGGGGCGCGCGCGCCAACAGCTTCTGGAGGCTGCGGCGCGGCGGTTCTACGCCGATGGCGTGGCAGCGACGGGGATCGACACGATTACCGCTGAGGCCGGCGTGGCGAAGATGAGCTTGTACAACAACTTCTCCTCCAAGGCGGACCTCGTCCGGGCCTACCTGGAGGCCCGACATGAGGAGTGGCTGGCGCTTTACCGGCGGCGGCTGGCGGAGGCCCGCGACCCGCGCCAGGCGGTCCTGGCCGTCTTCGACGCCTACGCCGATCATGCGCGGCTGGCCTACGAGCACGGCTTCCGCGGGTGCGGGCTGCTGAACGCGGCGGCCGAGCTGCCCGCCGGTGACCCAGGGCGGGCGGTGGTGCGCGCGCACAAGGAGGAGGTCGAGGGGCTGCTGGCGGGCCACCTGGAGGACCTGCTGCCCGGACGTCCCGACCGGGCCCGGGCGATGGCCGAGCACCTGGCGTTCCTGCTCGAAGGCGCGATGGCACGGGCCGGGCTGGAGGGCGACGACGCGCGGCTGCATCATGCCCGCCAGATCGCATCCGGCCTGCTGGAGACGCTGTGAGGCGGTCGGCTGGGCCGGCCGGCCGAGGAACGCTGTGCGTGCTTGGGGCCTCGGTCCTATGGGGTACCACCGGCACTGCGGCCACCTTCGCCCCGGCCGCCGGGCCGCTGGCGATCGGTGCCGCCGCGATGGGTCTGGGCGGGCTGCTCCAGGCCCTGTCCGCCGCCCGGTCGATGAGGAGCCAGCGCGCGGCATTGCACGCGCAGCGCCGCATGGTGCTGCTCGGCGGGGCGGCGGTGGCGGTTTACCCCCTGGCGTTCTACACGTCCATGCGCCTGGCCGGGGTCGCGGTCGGAACCGCCGTGTCCATCGGCTCGGCTCCGCTGGCGTCTGCGCTGGGCGAACGCATCATCGACCGGCGCCGGCTGACAGCCCGCTGGATGGCCGGCGCCGCCGTCGGCCTGGTCGGCATCGTGCTACTGAGCCTGGCCGGCGCTACCCGACCCCATTCCGGCCACCCGGCGGCCTGGTCGGCCATGCTCGGCGTGGGCCTGGGCCTGGCCGCCGGGGTAACCTACGCCCTCTACACCTGGGCTGCCCACCGCCTCATCGGCCACGGCGTCGCACCACGCGCGGCGATGGGCGCGGTCTTCGGGCTGGGCGGCCTGCTGCTCTTGCCCGTGCTGCTGGCCACCGGGACACCGCTCGCAGCAACCTGGCCAAACGCGGCCGTCGGCGCCTACCTGGCCCTGGTCCCCATGTTCACCGGCTACCTCCTGTTCGGCCGGGCACTGGCCCACGTCGCCGCCAGCACAGCCACCACGCTGTCCCTGCTCGAACCCGCCATCGCCACCATCCTCGCGGTGATCGTCGTGGGCGAACGCCTGCCCGCGGCCGGCTGGGCTGGCCTGGCCCTGGTCGCCGGATGCCTCGTCATACTCACCGCGCCCCGGGCGAGATTCTCACCCGCGCGGTTCCCCCGCGCCGCCTGGGCGCGCCACCAGGGGTTGCGTCAGGTATTCCGTCGTGCTGGCGCCGCGATCCCACCGCAAACCCGCCAGGCGGCAGGCCAGCCTGACCTTCGCCTCGAGGCTGCGGCACCTTCGGCGACGAGCAACTGAGCCGCGGCAGTATGGACAGGTGCGGGACGATGATGGTGGCGACCTAGCAATCTGGCGGTTGGAAGAGGCGGTGCGGCTGCTGCGGGTGGCGACCGCCAGGCGTGAACGGCGCGGGCTGCGTCATGACGACGCCGACGATGTCACCGGAACTGCTGCCACCGACGACGCGATCGGGTTCAACCCGCTGCCGCTGCTTCGCGCCCTGCATGAGCACGGCGCCGTGGTGGCTGTCATGGGCCAAGTGGCTGGCATCATGCACGGATCCCGGGAGCTGACCGGGGACCTTGACCTGCTGTGGGACGGTGACCGCAGGCAGGCGCCGGCTCTGGCCGCCGCCTTCGCCGCGGCCGGGGCAGGGCTGGCTGATCCTGAGGGCAGGCCGCTACCGTGCGAGCCGGCGGCGTTCGGCGGGGCCAAGGTGCTGTTCCGCTCGGCCTTGGCCAGCGGGGACTGCTGCACCCCGGCCCTGTCGTGGGGTGACCTGCCGGTCGCGGGCTTCCTGGCCCGGTGCCGGGTCGCGGCAGCCGGGGACGGGCTGGTGATCCGCTACCTGGACTGCGCCGACCTGATCCGCATGCGGTATGCCGCGGGCCGGCCGAAGGACCTGCGGCGCGCGAGCGAGCTGGAGAGGCTGGCCGCGGCTGGCTCAGCCTAACCGTGCGTCGGCGAGACGCTGGAGGAGCAGGGCCTCGGCGAGAACGGCGCGCTCGAACTCCGGCAGGTGGAGCCCCTCGTTCGGGCTGTGCGCGCGGGTGTCGGGATCCTCCACGCCGGTGACGAGGATGCTCGCGGCGGGGAAGGCGTCCTGGAACTGCGCGATGAAGGGGATCGAGCCGCCGCTGCCCATATCGACCGGCGCGACGCCGTCCCAGGCTTCGGCGAAGGCCGAACGCGCGGCGGCGTAGGCCGGGCCGGTGGTCGGCAGCACGGTCGGCTCGGCGGCGTCGACGAGGGTGGTCGTAAGTTCGGCGCCCCACGGGGTGTGCTTATCCAGGTGCTCCTGGAGGCGGACGCGGGCGTTCGCGCTGGTGTCGCCCGGCGCCAGGCGGATGGTGACGCGGGCGCGCGCGACCGGGACGAGGGTGTTGGAGGCGCCGGCGACCTTCGGGGCGTCGAACCCGGTGACCGTGATGGCGGGCCGGGTCCACAGCCGCTCGACGGCGGAGCCGGTGCCGATCCAGTCGGTCCCCGGAGCAGCGCCGGACTCGGCGCGCAGCCGTTCCTCGGGGTAGTCCACGTCGGCGGCGGACGCCGAGACGAGGCCTTCGACGGCCGGGCTGCCGTCCCCGGTCCACAGCGTCGCCAGCAGCCTGGTGAGCGCCATGATCGCGTCCGGTACCAGGCCGCCCCACATGCCGGAGTGGACGGCGTGCGTGAGCGTGCGCACCTCGACGTCCATCCGGATGAGGCCGCGCAGGCTGGTCGTGAGCGACGGGACGCCGATGTCCCAGTTTCCCGCGTCAGCGATGACGATGACGTCTGCGGCGAGCTGGTCGCGGTACTGGCGCAGCAGGTCGGGCAGGGTCTCAGAAGAGACTTCCTCCTCGCCCTCGATGAAGAAGCGCACGGTGACCGGTAGGTCATGGCCCAAGGCGCGGAGCGCGCCCACGTGCACCGCGATCCCGGCCTTGTCGTCGGCTGCGCCCCGGCCGTACAGCCGGTCGCCGCGGACCACGGGCTCGAACGGCGGGCTGTCCCAGTCGGCGGGGTCGTTCTCCGGCTGGACATCGTGGTGTGCGTAAAGCAGGACGATCGGAGCGCCCTCGGGTCCCTTCCGCTCGCCGATCACGGCCGGCGGGGCGCCGTCGCGCGCACGGACGATCTCGGCCCCGACGCCCTCAGCGGCCAGCAGCTCGGCCGTCTTCCGCGCGGACTTCTCCACCTCTTCCAGACGCTTCGGGTCAGCGCTGACGGACTGGATCCGGACCAGATCCTCAAGGTCGCTGATCAAACCGGGCAGCAGATCGCGGACACTGCTCTTCAGATCGCTCATGGACGCAACTGTACGATCCCGCGCCTCTCGTGCCCGACGCGCCATGAAGCCGGGTCGAGTGCGCGTTGGAGCCGACGTGCGTAGCTGGCCTGCTCGGCCTGGTCGGCGTACCTGGCGTGGGGCCAGAACAGGTGGCCGCAGGCGTAGGCCAGCATCGCGGCGATCGCGCAGAAAACGCAGCTGCTCACGCCGTCACGATAACGTCGCCGGGCAGCGCAGCCCTCCGTCCTTGGTGCGGCGGCCGATGTGCCCCTGGAGGGAGCGGACTTAGGCTGAGGACGTGAGCGAGGACTTGCCCGCCGTAGCCAGGGCCCGGCTGGCGGAGATGCGGTCCAGTGGTACGTGGGGGTCCGCGCTGACCTCGGGCGAGTTCGCCGCCATCCGCAGCGCGGGTTTCGAACCCGTCGGCCAGGTGTTCGGCGCGGCCGTGTTCGACGCCGGGTCCGCCAGCGGATATGGCTGTCCCGGGGTTTCCGGTTCCTCCGGGGGCGGGACGCCGGCCCGGGCGGTTACCCAGGTGTCGGGGCGGGACGGCACCGCCGGGTCGTTCGGCGCGCTGGTAAGGGCGATGTACCAGGCGCGGGACGTGGCCATCGCCCGGATGAGCGCCGAGTGCGGCGAGCTTGGCGGGCACGGGGTGGTGGGCGTCCGGTTGTCCAGGGGGTCGTTCCTGCTCGGCGGGGTGGAGTTCACGGCCATCGGGACCGCGGTCCGCGTGCCGGGCGCCGCGCTCGGGCGGGGAGTGCCCTTTACCTCCGATGTGTCCGGGCAGGATTTCGCCAAGCTGATCATGGCGGGCTGGGTGCCGGCCGGGCTCGCGCTGGGCGTATCGATGGGGTTGCGGCACGATGACCGGACCACCGCCCGCCAGGCGCGCTGGGGTTCGCGTAACGCCGAGGTGGCGGGATGGACCGAGCTGGTCAGCGAGTCCCGGCACGACGCCAGGCGGCTACTGGAAAGCGACGTCAGGCGGCTCGGTGCCGAGGGCGTGGTCATCGCCAGCATGCAGGTGCGGGTACGCGAGCGGGACTGCCCGGTACAGGTGGGTCGGCGCGACCACATCGTCGAGGCGACCCTCATCGGCACCGCTATCACCCGGTTCTTCCCCGCCGGGCAGCGTCCCTCCTGGTCGGCGCTGGCCGTCATGTCGCTGGATCCGCAGCGGCGCCAGGCGGCCAGGATCCGGATATAGGCCTCGCGACAGTGCCGGCCGACGCACCGCCTGCCCAGGTCAGGCCGGTGACGCTGGGCTGCGGCTGCTCCTCCGGCCCACGTACTGGATGCGGTTGGCCCGGATCAGTCCGGCGTCGATGGCCGCCTGCTCATCGGCTTCGGTGGTGTCGGCCAGGTCCGAGAAGAAGAAGGGGCCGTAGGTGACGGGGTGTGAGTCAAACCGGGCTTCAAGCTCATTCAGGATGTCCTGACCGGCGTGCATTCCCTCCGCGTCCGCCCAGGACCGCAGGTAGTCATCCCAGGACTGGCCCGACTGCTGCCAGTCCGCTTGCCGGTGGCGCAGCCAGTCGTGGTCCTGTTCGGGCTCGGGCAGCCGGGCAAAGCACCAGCGGGCGGTCGCCTCGTCGAACCGCTCCCGAGCCCATTCCACGATCACCAGCACGCCGCCGGGAACCAGCACGGTGTTCACCAAGTCAAGCACCACACCCAGGTCGGCGACGTGGTGCAGCGACGTGCAGGCCACGACCGCGTCCACCGGGCCGGGCACCTCAGAGCGCTCGAACTCGACCTTGCGGTACGAGGGTCCGGCCGGGGCTTCGGGATCTACGCCGGTCGCCTGGTAACCCGCCGACTCCAGCATCGGGACGAACCCGCCCAGCGGCCCGCATCCGATCTCGACCACGCGGGCCGGTGCCGCCGGAAGCCAGGCGCGCACGAACAGCCAGTTCGCGGACAGCCAGCGCTCATCGGGTGTCACGCCGAACGAGCCTACGCCGTGACCCACGACGGCCGGTCACCGCGCGGAGGTTCACGCGCCAGAAAGGCGTTGGCCGCTCAAGCGTGGGTGTGACAGGGTGGTGGCCGTGGCTGATGACAACGCCCTTGAGGCTGTGCCGCAACGGTGGAATGCCGTTGGACCTGACTCCGACATGTGGATGGACACGGCGCAGGACCCGAGATTCGCGGCGGGCGCGGAAGTGGAGGGCGAGCGGGCGACGCTGCTCGACTACCTGCGCGCTTGTCGGCTGACGATGGAGATGAAGTGCGCCCGCCTTGACGCGAGCCAGCTCGCATGCCGGTCGGTGCCGCCCTCCACGATGTCCCTGCTCGGCCTCGTACGCCACATGGCCGACGTGGAACGCAACTGGTTCCGGCGGGTGATGGCGCAGGCCGACGCGCCGCCCTTGTACTGGTCCAAGGACGTACCCGACGCTGACTGGGTCGGCGCGGTGGCCGACCCGGCGGTCGTGGACGACGCCTGGCGGTCCTGGCGCGAGGAGGTCGCCTTCGCGGAGCAGTTCGTCGCCGACTCCCCGGACCTTGGCCTCAAGGGCACCATGCAGGACGGCCAGGGCATCGAGCTACGCGAGGTGCTGGTCCACATGATCGAGGAGTACGCCCGCCACAACGGCCACGCCGACCTGCTGCGGGAACGGATTGACGGCCGCGTCGGCCAGTGACGGTGAAATCATGGGGCAACGCCAGGCGCTCCGGCTCGCCCCCTCGTCGAGCCGGACCGCCGCTGCGTGTACCCGCACAGTGCCAGGTGGATTGCCGCGGCCAAATACAAAACTTCGCAGAACTGTGAGGCAGGCCGGGCCGGGCAGGACCATGAGGCGGGCCCGGGCCGGGCAGGACCGCTTGCCGACCGCTTACAGCGTCTGTGGCTCGGCCGCTTGCAGCGTCTGCGATTCGGCTGGCCAGGGGCGCGGCTGGGGTCGCCCGTGGCGCCAGTCGAACGGCGGGTGGCCGAGCTTGGGATGGCCGCGGTCGTACACGTTGGTGGCTGCCCAGATCCCGACGAGTACCAGGAGCAGGGCCTTCTTGACCCACCCGCCGGGTACCGATAGCCCGCCGAGGCCCGCGGTCCACATCCAGTACCCGATCACGGGGTAGATGACGAGCTGGTGCCAGATCTTGGTCGGCGCCGCGGCCTGCGCCCGGGTGTAATAGCCTCGGCGCAGCTCGGCGCGCCACTGTACCAGCCCGAATACCAGCGTGATCACTACGACCGCCACCCCGGCGGCCGGGCCGGTCAGGCCGCGCGGCGTGCGCGGTCCGTAGAGCCAGGCGCCCACGCCGACCGCCACCGCCAGCAGAGGGTCGCCGTAGGTGACGGCGGTGAACTGCTCCCACGGAACGAGCCAGCGCCGTTCGAGCGTCCGGGCGATGACGATCAGGCTGCCCGGTGTTACCGCGAACGCGCACAGGCCGGCAACCCAGGGGCCGTGGCGCAGCGCGCTGCCGAGCAGGGGCAGGTAGCCCGTGCTCACTGGGGCTGGCCGGGCGGGCGGGCCGCGTGGTTCATGAGATGCCAGCGTGGACGGATGCCCGCAGCCGGAACAGGTAAAAGTTCGCTGTCATCCAGCCTGCCGTAGGCGTAACGAGGCTGCGGCGTCAGGGGCTCGCCAGCTCGCGGCCAGCAGCCCGGCCACCTCGTCGTCGGCGAAGAACTGCTCATGGATGCGGGCGAAATGAATGACCCGGATCAGGTTGGCGCCGTGTGCCGCGGCCTGCTCGACGGCCGCCGCCGGTTCGGGCCTGCGGGCCGGCCGTGAGAAATGGGCATTCACGCTGTCGATCGCGGCGCACTTCGCTGCGGTAAACGCGTCCACTGTCCGCGGATGGACGTGCGCAGCGTTGGCGATCTCCTGGCGCTTGTCGAAGCGGGCGAGTTCCCGCCAGATGGCCAGCTCGGTCCGGTTGTGCACGACCCGGTCGAGCAGCGGCGGGCGCATCGCGGCGGCCGTGCGGAATGGGTCCGCGTCGGGGCTGGGAGAGGGATCGCCGCGGCCGACGGCCTCGACTACGGCCCGGGTCACGAACGCGTCCGCGCGCTTGGCCAGCAGGGCCTTCGGCTCGAAGAACTGGAAGGCCGCGAGCAGGTAGAGCAGCCGGTTCTCTTCCTCGTCGGTGGTGCTGATGATGGTCTTGGTGTGCGGCGCCAGCTGGCGCAGCGTGGCGAGCGCGGTCAGCCCGGTCGCAGTCGACTGCGGGTACCGCAGGTCGATGATGGCCTGGTCAAATGGCTCCTCGTAGGCCAGCATCCTGGGCAGGACGGCCGGGTCGCGGACGCCGGTCACGGTATGACCTTCGAGGATCCCGCGCAGGGCCATCTCGACGTTCAGGTAGTCGTCGATCACCAGGATCCGCACCAGAGCTCCTCCCCGGGCCTCACCCTGTCTTCAGCTCGCTCACCCTGTCTCCCGCTCGCTCACCATGCCGACCGCCAGCGTACGCAGGCCCTGGTCCCACTGCCAGCCCGCGGGGAGAACGCCAGCGAGCCCGAATATCCCCGCAGGTGCTCGGCCATCACGGCCAGGCTGGTGGTCGGGTCGTCGAGAACCCCGGCCGGCATCCCCAGCCCGTCGTCGTCGACGCGCAGCACGGTCTGCGTCCGGGCCGTGCCCGGCTGTTCTTCCAGCCTGATGGCGACCTCGATCCGCCGCGCGCCGGCCTTCCAGGCGTTGGTGATCAGGTCCACGAGGCACCGCCGGGCCAGCTGGTAATCGGTGCCGCTCAGCTGAACCGAACGGCTGGCCGGGTCGAGTTCCGCCGTGACGTCCCCGCTGGGGAGGATACGGGTCACGCAGTGCCAGAGCAGCTCGACGGTGCTGAGCTCGGCGGTTCGGCCAAGGAGCATGAGCCGGGCCTCCTCGGTCAGCGCCAGCATTTCCCGGGCCAGCGACCGGGTTTCCGGGCCGACGCCGGGATCGGAGTCCACCTCGTTGATCAGCGCGTACTCCGCGTTCTTCACCAAGCTGTGCACGATCACGGCGTCGTCGGCCCGGTACCGGCGAACCTCCGCGCTCGACGCGTCGCGGGCGGCGCGCAGCACCAGCTCGTAGATGAGCGTCAACGGCAGCAGCAGCAAGACGACGGCCGCAGCCAGGATGGCGCCGAACAGGCCGCCGGGTACCGCCTGGTGGTCCCAGTACACCGGGTAGCCAAGGATGGCGAACAGGATCATCGCGACGAGCAGCGGCATCAGCGGGCGCAGCACCAGGACCGCCCGGCCCGGCGGCACGTCCGGCGCATACCAGCTCGAGTCGGTCATCGCCTGCAGGAACGCGCTCCAGACGTGGATGACGATCAGCACCGTTCCCAGCGCGTAGACGACGTTCCGGCAGCGGGCGCACCTCAAGCGGCCCGGCGAAAAGGAGCGCCACCGAGATGATCCCGAACCCCTCAAGCAGGCCGGACAGGTCGGCGGTGGCGCGCTCCTTGGCGCTGATCAGGTGCCCGGCCGCCGCGCTCAACCCGATGACGTCGCGTGCGACCAGGAGGTCGAGCAGCGAGGCCCGGTTGTGCGCCCAGGCCGTGACCGCGCCGATCGAGCCGAGCGCCAGCATGGCCGCGTCCTTCGGCCACGTGTCATGCGGAAACCACAGCAGGAGGACCCAGAACGCGACCATGCAGCCGGCCCGCAGCATCGCCCCGGCCCGCCACAACGGCGTCTGATACCGGATCGCGATCGCGTAAACCACAGGTGTGCGCAACGACGGATCGAATACCACACGAGATTTTCCCACGATTCGGGCGGCCCGCCCTCCACGATTCCGGGGGTAGTCAGCTCGGCTCGGGGGCGGCGGGGTCGTAGTAGTGGGCGTACTGCCAGAGGCCGCGGGACACGAGGGTGTCGTCGGAGAAGGGACCGAAGCGGGAGGGCGAGAGGGCGGTCAGGCCTTCGGGCGGGGTGCCGGTGGTGATCCAGGCGGCCAGGGCCTCGCCGATCGCGAGTGAGGAGGAGAACCCGGAGCCGTTGCACCCGCTGGCCACCCACAGGCCGGGCAGGTCCGGGACGGGGCCGGTGACGAAGCGGCCGTCCGGGCTCATCGTGAACAGTCCGCCGCGGTGTTCGGCGACCGGGGCGGTGCTGGCCAGCGGAACCTCGGCGGCGACCTGGGCCGCGAGCTGCAGCAGGACGCCGCGGTCCAGCGGCACGTCATCGGTGGAGAACGAGGCGGGCTGGTGCCGAGGGTCGACGGGCAGCGGCTCGGGCTCGAACCCGCCGACCATGAGCCCGCCGCGGGCCGGGCGCAGGTAGACGGCGGCGTCCACCACCCTGATGATCGGGTCGGCCGGATCGACCTGGGCCGTGGGCGCGGTGATCAGCAACTGGTGGCGGACCGGGGCGAGCGGCACCCGGGCCCCGGCCAGGTCGGCCACCTGGCGGACCCAGCCGCCGGCCGCGTCCACGACTACGGGGGCCGTGATCGAGCGGCGTTCGGTCTCGACGCCGGTCACCCGGCCGGCGGTCACGGGAATCCCGATGACCGGCTCGTTCTCGGTTACCACGGCCCCGTGCAAGCGGCAGGCCGCGAGGTAGGCCTGGATGAGGCTGGCCGGCTCCTCGATGTAGATGTCCTCCGGGCACGAGACGGCGAAGTAGTCGCTGGCGGGGTAGTAATAGCCGAGGCGTTCGGCGAGCTCGGCCGGGGTTGCCTCGTGGACGTCGGCGCCCCAGCGTCGTGACTGGCCCAGCTCCCGGTACAGAAAGTCCCGGTGCTGGTCGGTGCGGGCGATCAGGAAGCTCCCCGGGCGGGTCACCGCCAGCGGCGTGCCCGCCCACTCGGCGAAGGTGCTGGCCCTGGTGATGCTGCGCCGGGCGAGCCTGGTACGCAGCTCGTCCGCCTGGACGGACTTGAACAGGCCCGCCGCCCGGCCGGAGGCCTGCGACCCGGGAGTGTGGCGTTCCACCACCGCTACAGACCGGCCAGCCAGCGCACAGTGCAGCGCGGTGCTCAGTCCCAGCGCACCGGCCCCGATCACCACCACGTCGACGTCCATCAGACCATTGTGCCGTCGCGCCCGGATGGGCCTGCTGGGTCCGCGGGCTCGGGCCGTGACATCGTGGTTGACCTGCTGTGTCCGGTGGTGATCGGCCGGGCGTTCATTAGATGGGATAGCGGGTGGGTTCGCTTTCGTATTGCCGGCCCGAGGGGGTTGTCCACCGGAGGACGGCCGGGGTGATCTGTTCCACCTTCCACCTCGGATCCTGCTTGATCCGGTGCTCGGTCCGGCACTTCGGGGAGCCATTACACTGGCAGGTCCGGCCGCCGGCCTCGTACGGGATGTTGTGTTCGAAATCCGCGCGGTTCGAGGGTCTCCGGCACGTCGGCCCGGTACATGTGGCGTGCCGGATCTCGGTGAGGTGGCGGAGCATCGAGCCTGGATCGTGGCCAGAAGCCTCGAACCTGTGGTCACAGGTATCGATGGCGATCGGATGCAGGGCGACGATCAGGTCCCGGGTCCCGGGGAGTCCGGTGGCCAATCGCCACGTCCCGTAACCGCCCGGCGGTCCGGGCTGCCCCGACGCGGTGAACGCGAACCCCGGCGGGTCAGGGCCATCCGGTGCGCTGTGTTTCTGGCGTGCCGACCGGGACGACCGGGGTCCGGGGCGGGCGCAGCCATGGCCTATCGCGTGTCCCTGATCGTCGGTGACGGTTACACACCACGTGGTCCGGGGATTCCGGGCGGCCGCGGCGGCCAGGTCGCGGGCCAGGGCCGGGTCGACCGGGCCGACCGAGCCGAGCTCCCCGGGCCGGTCGGCGAGGCCCAGCAAGGTAACAAGCGGAATCGTCAGGTTGGCTTTGCCTACGAACCCGGGCGGGATCGCTCCGGCCAGTGGCCCGCCGGGTGGCGGAGTACCCGGCTGACCCAGCCCGGCTGGGGCCGGGCCGTCCGGACCTGACCCGTGCGGAGCCTGGCCGTCCGGACCTGACCTGTGCGGAGCCTGGCCGTCCGGACCTGACCCGCGCGGAGCTGGGCCGTCCGGACCCGGATTCTCCCGATCATCTGGGGTGGCGTCGTGGCCGACTGGTGGCCGGGAGTCCAGGCCCAGGAGCAAGTCGATGTAGGCTCGCGCCCGCAGTTGGTCCATCGTCCCGTCGAGGCCGGCCTTGCGCAGCTGCTCGGCCCACCAGCTGACCCGCTGGTCGGCGGCCAGGACCTCGGCGGGGGGCAGTTCCCGGCCGGCCAGCGCGGCGTTTCCCGAGCTTTCGGCCCAGCGCTCCACCCGCGCGTCTTCCTGCTGCGCCTTCTCCCGCCGCTTGCGCGCTCCGTCGGGGTCGACCTCCATCACGGCCCGGGTGATCGCGGCGCGCAGCCCGCCCGGGGTCAGCCGCCCGGCCCGGTCCAGCACCATGGCTTCGGCCGCCTGGGCCTCGGCGGGCTCCAGGGCCGCCGTGGCGGTGAGGATGATGCTGGCCTTGTAGTCGTCGATGACCCCGTTACGCAGCGCCGCCTTGGTCCCGGGCAGGGCCTCCAGCGCGGCTGCCATCCCGATTGTGCCCTCGGCCTGATACCGGGACCACGCCATGGCGTGGGACAGCTCGGTGGCCATGAACTCATCCCAGACCCGCGGCAGCCGCCCTGGTCCTTCCAGCGGCCAGCCCGGCTTGGCGCGCCGGCGCATCAGCTCGGCGATCGCCGCGTACGTGCGGGCGGCGACGTGCGCGCCGACTCGCCCCCAGGCACATATGACCCCGACCAGCTCGTCGTCGCTGACGTCGGTGTAGCTATCGTCGTCCCCGGCCGCAGCGTCGGCGAAGGCGGCCAGGGGCGCGCCCCCAGGCGCGGTGTCCAGAGCCTGCCCGGTGGCGAAGGAGCCCGCCGGGCCGGCGTACTCGCCAGGGAACGACTCCGCCGAGCCGGGCTGGCCCGGCCCGCGGCGGCCCAGGCCGCCGGCCAGCGCCCCGGTAGCGCCCACCCGGGCGGCGCGCGCGGCCGCATCCGCCTCCTCGGCGGCGATCTCGGCGCACTCAGCGGCGATCGCGTCCATGTCGATCTCGCCCGGTAGCGGCGGGTCGTCCGGGTCCGGGTACATCTCGGGGTCGGGCGGCTCGTCCTCCGATTCCAGCTGGTCCAGCCAGGCCTGTAGGTCCTCCTCGGTAGGTTCCGGCCGGGACGGCAGCCGACGCCAGCCTGGTTTCTGGTCGGGCCACCAATCCTCCGGCCGCGGGCCGGCCGGGCCGCTAGGCGGGTCTTCGTCTCGCCCAGGGTCCCGGGGAACCGGTCCTGCTGCCACGCACCACCGCCCGTTCGGATTTAATGATCTTGGTACAGGCCGAAGGCCTCTATGAAATAGAGTAGCGAATACCGCTGACATTTCACGCGTAGATGCGACACATTTCGAACAAAAATTAAAGTTACTGGAGTTGGCTGCGCTGGACCGGTAGCCGCGCGGGACGGATGAGGTACCCGAGCGGCCGGGCGGTGGCGTGCGGCGCTAGGCAGCCGTGGTCCCTCGCGCTTATGGTGGGCGCGTGGGGGGTGTCCACGGCGAGGCTGCCGCGCTCATGGTGGGGCGTGACCGCGAGCTGGCTCGGGTCGCGCGGTTGCTCGACGATGCCGTCGCGGGGCGCGGGCGCTTGGTGTTGTGCACGGGCGAGGCGGGGATCGGGAAGACCCGGCTGGCGGAGGAGGCCGCCGCGCTGGCCGCGGCGAGGGGCGTGCCGGTGGTGTGGGCTCGCGCGGCGGACCGGGGCAGCTCGCCGCCGTACGGCCTGTGGCGGATGGTGCTGGATGACCCCGCCGTCCGGGCCGTCGATGACGAAGCGTCCGGGGCCGACCGGTGGTCGGCGGTCTTCGGTGACGCCGAGCGCCCGGCGGTCGCCGAGGGGGCCGATTCTGGTAGTGCGCGGCGGTTCGCGCTGTTCGCCAAGGTCCGCCTGCGGCTGGCGGAGGCGGCCCGGCCGAGCGCGCTCGTGCTGGTGCTCGACGACCTGCAGTGGGCGGACGAGGCGTCGGCGGCCCTGCTCACCGACGTCGTGCGTCAGCTGCGGGGGACGCCGATCCTGGTATTCGCGACTTACCGGGACTCGGCGGCGCCCGACGAGGTGAGCGCCAGGCTCTTGCCGGGCCTGTCGGCGGACGCCAATACCGAGCGGGTCGATCTGCGTGGCCTGCCCGCCGCTGCGATCGGGGACATGCTGCGCGCCGCCGGGCTGCCGACGTCAGCCGAGGCAGTCGGGGAGGTCCACTCGGAAACCGGAGGCAACCCGTTCCTGGTCAAAGAGCTGGCCCTCATGCTTCTCGAGGAACGCCGCGGCGGGCCGGGATCGGTGCCGGGGCGGGTGGTCGAGGCGACGGCCTACCGGATCGCGCAGCTGCCAGGTCCCGCCCGGGAGCTGCTGCAGGCGGCCGCGGTGGCAGGCAACAGCTTCTCGGTGGGCGTGGTGGCCCGGATGCTGGACGTGCCCGTGCTCGCCCTGCTCGGCCCACTGGATGAATGCCGGGCGGCCGGGTTCCTCGTGACTGGCGACCGGCGTGGCGATCACCGGTTCTCGCACGCACTGGTCGGCTCGGCGGTTATCGCCCGGCTGAGCGCCGCGGAGCAGCGGCGCCTGCACACCGCTGCGGCGGACGCGATCGAGGCGCTTTACGAGGGGCAGGTGCGGCTGCACCTGGCGGAGGTCGCCCGGCACCGGGTCGAGGCGTCGTGGCCGGGCGACCGGGTGCGGGCGGTGGCGGCGTGCGAGGCGGCCGCCGACGTAGCGGCGGAGTCGCTGGCCTTCGAGGAGGCCGTGCGCCTGTGCCGGCAGGCGCTGTCGGTCGGCGAGGGTGAAATCAGTGAGGATGACCGCTCCCGGCTCGAGCTAGCCCTGGCCGCGGCCCTGCACCGCAGCGGCGACCTGCCCGGATCGCAGGAGACGGCGGCCGGAGTCGGGCGGCGGGCCCTGCGTCGGCGGGACCGGCTGTGGCTGGCCCGCACGGCGCTGGTCATGGAGGCCACCGGCGTACCGGAGTGGGACGGTGAGATCTGCCGCTTTTGCGAGCAGGCCCTGGCCGGGGACGATCTTCCCGACGACCTGCGGGCCCGGGTGTTGTCCCGGTACGCGCATGCGCTGGCGTACCGCGGCGAGTATGACCGCGCGAAAGAGGTGAGCCGGGACGCGTTGGCCGACGCCGACGCGTCCGACGACCCGATCGCGCTCGTCGATGCGCTGCAGGCCCGCCAGCTGGCCTGCTCCGCCCCGGAGGGCCTCGCCGAGCGGGTGGTGCTGGCGGGACGGATGATCGAGGCCGCCGATGTCCTCGGCAGCGCCTGGGTCGAGATGTGGGGTCGACTGTGGCGGATCGACACGCTGTTCGAGACCGGCCAGCTCCGGGAGGTCCAGCGTGAACTCGTCGACCTCGGCTCCTGCCTGGAACGGCTCAGCGGCCCGGTAGGGCAATGGCACCACATGGAAGGCGCAGCCACGCTCGCGCTGGCGACCGGGCGGTTCGCCGAGGCAGCACGGCTGGCCCGCGAGGGGTTCAAGGTGCTCAACGATATGGGACACCCGGCCGCGATCGGCGCTCTCGCCGTGATCTTGACCCAGTCAGCACTGCACGTCGGGCTGGACCATGCCGGCCTGGCCGAGGCGTTCGACCTCATCCCCCCTGACCAACGGCCGGAGACCGTGGACACCACCCGCGGCACCGCCACCGTCTTCCCTGCGCTCATGCTCACGCAGATTCGCCTCCAGCAGGGCGATCGGGCCGGCGCCGAAGCGGCCTACGCGCTGGCGGGGCCGGTTGCTTCGTGGACGCCCATGGCGGCGATGCGCATGGCGTCCTGGGGCCACGGGCTGGCGATCGCCATCGGCCTCGGGCGCACCTCGGACATCGAATTCCTCGCCGAGCAGTTCGAGCCGTTCCGCGGCCAGCACGCGGCGAACGGCGCAGGGCCCGGGGTCTACATGGGGCCGGTGGAGCTGCAGCTCGGCCTGGCGGCCGCGGCGCTGGGGCGCCTAGACGCGGCGGTCAGGGACCTGCAGACGTCGGCCTCGATCTGCGACGCCAACGGCGCGCGCGGGTACGCCGTCCAGGCGCGGGTGGAGCTCGCCGCCGCGCTGACCCGGCGACAGGCGCCGGGAGACCTGGACCGCGCGCGAGCTGCGCTGGACGCCGCGGCGGGTGAGGCCGAACGGCTCGGGATGGTCCCGTTCACCGAGCGGATCGGGCGGCTGCGCGCCAGGCTCCCGGCCGCCGCGCAGGCCGGATCGCCGCTGAGCCCGCGCGAGCTCGAGGTGGCCCAGTTGGTCGCGCGCGGGCTGACGAACAAGCAGATCGGCGAGGCCCTGTTCGTCTCCGAACGGACGGCGGAGAACCACGTCCAGCACATCCTGGTCAAGCTCGGGTTCAGCAACCGCAGCCAGATTGCCGCGTGGGCCAGCCAAGGGCTGGGCACGGACGCGTAACCGGGCCGCGGGCAAGCACCCAGGCCACGGAGGCCAGCCAAGGGCTGAACGCGGACGCGTAACCGGGCCGCGGGCAAGCACCCAGGCCACGGAGGCCAGCCAAGGGCTGAACGCGGACGCGTAACCGGGCCGCGGCTGAGTACCCGCGCGGATAAGTACTCAGCGAATGAGTACCAGGTTGAGTATTTTCCACGATGGCCGGATCCGGCCCTTCTCGTAGCGTCGTTCCTGCCAGCGCACATAGGGCGCAGATAGGGAAAGGCAGGACAGATCATGGCCTTCGTTCACTCCACCAAGGTGAAGGGCGTCACCATCGAGCAATTCCGCGCGGTCTCCGCCAGGCACGACCCGCCCCAGGACATCGACGGCCTGCTCGCCTGGGCGGCCGGCGACGACGAGAACGGCCTCAACGTGGTGACCATCTGGCAGTCCCAGGCGCACCAGGAGCGGTTCGCGGCCGAGCAACTCTTCCCGGTGTTCCAGGAGTTCGGCATGGCCGACGACGTGATGGCCAATAGCGAGCTCACCACCTACGAGGTCGGCGAACTTTACATCCGCTGAGGACGCGCGTAGCGAGATCCCCGGCCGTCAGCGCCCCTGGCGGCCGGGATGGTCGTGTGGTTGCGCGCCCGGTTGATCCTTGCCGGCCAGGCCCGCCGGCTGTACGTTTCAGCCAGGTGCCTCGGGCTTGGGGAGGGCGGCGTGTCGCAATGGCGTTGGTTCACCGTCGTAGCGGCGTTCGGGCCGGCCACCTTCGCGCGCGGCGCTCGGGCCGCGTCGGCGCGGGGCGCCTGCCGACACTGCCGTCTTTTCAAGCGCGCGTGCTCCTGACCCGAGAGGTGACCCACACATGACGACCACTCAACCGGCCCGCAGCCGCATCAAGGCCCTCGCCCTCGCGGCGTGCGGCATCGCCGTCATCGCCACCGCGGCCTACGCCACCTCGGCGTCGGCGGCGCAGTCGGGGCGAACGGCCGCGTCCGCGGGACGGCAGCACGCCCAGGCGATGGCCTCCGTTCCCGTCGTCGTCAATTGCTCCATGAAGACCCAGGTCCGCCCCGGCTCGTTCACGTTGGCGTGCGCCGACGGGAACGCCTACGTCAGCTCGCTGAACTGGACTTCCTGGGGAGCGTCCTCGGCCCTGGCCAGCGGCAACAGCAGCTTCAACGACTGCACCCCGAACTGCCTGTCCGGGCACGGCCACACGTTCCCCGCGCTGGTCGTGCTCTGGGGCGTGCAGTCGCTGCCCGGTCACGCCGGCGTGCGGTACTACACCGAGATGACCATCATCTACACCGGCAACCGGAGCTACACCGCCGGCGGCAAGAAGTACACGGTGTCCCAGACGCAGACCGACCCGCTGTCGCGCTACGGCGGCGCCTGACCGGGTCCCGGGCGGCGCAGGACCACGTTGACGATCTTGCCTGGGACGATGACCAGGCGGGCGACATCGCGACGCGGGTAGTCGGGGTGGCCGGCCAGCAGTTCGGCGATGTCCTGCCGTTCCGCTGACGCCGGCACCTCGATGGTGAACCGGACCTTGCCGTCGACCTGGACCGGCAGCGTCACGCTGGCCTCGGCGGCCAGCGCCGGATCGGCCTGCGGGAACGGCTCGTAGGCCAGGGACGCGGGGTGCCCCAGGCGCCGCCAGAGTTCCTCGGCGATGTGCGGGGCCAGCGGCGCCACCATCAGCACGAGCGGCTCGGCCAGCGCGCGCGGGACCGCGGGCAGCCGGGAGGCGTGTGCGGTCAGCTCGATCAGCCGGGCGATCGCCGTGTTGAACCGCAGCGAGGCGAAGTCCTCCCGCACCGTGGCGATCGTCTGATGCAGGAGCCGCGCGGTCGCCTCGTCCAGCGCCCCGGCGGGCGCGGCCGCGGGGTCCGGCGACAGCGAGGGCAGCACGGCCGGATCCGGCGGGGGCGAGGGCAGCACCGCCGGATCCGGCGACGGCGAGGGCAGCACCGCCGGATCCGGCGACGGCGGGGACGGGGGCGCGGACAGCAGCGTCTCCCCCGTCGTCTCGTCGATGATCAGCCGCCACAGGCGCTGCAGGAAACGGTGCATGCCCACGATGTCGTCGGTGTGCCACGGGCGGTCCCCGTCCAGCGGGCCCATCGCCATCTCGTACAGCCGCAGCGTGTCCGCGCCGTAGGCGTCGTACATCTCATCCGGGCTGATGCCGTTCTTCAGGCTCTTGCCCATCTTCCCCTTGCGCTGGATGACCGGCTGCCCGCGGTATTCCCACCCGTCGGCCCGCCGTGTGACGTCGGCCGCGGGCACGTACATGCCGCGGGCGTCGGTGAACGCGTCGGCCAGGATGTAGCCCTGGTTGAACAGCCTGCCGAACGGTTCCGTGGTGCTTGTCACGCCGATGTCGTACAGGACCTTGTGGAAGAACCTGGCGTACAGCAGGTGCAGGACGGCCTGCTCGACGCCGCCGACGTACAGGTCGACGCCGGCCGGGCGCATCCAGTAGCGCTCGAGGCCGGCGTCCACCAGCGCCGAATCGTTGGACGGGTCCAGGTAGCGCAGGTAATACCAGCAGGAGCCGGCCCACTGCGGCATGACGTTGAGCTCGCGCCGGTAGCGCCTCGGGCCTTCGCCCAGGTCCAGCGTGACCTCCGCCCAGCTGGCCCCCCCGACGCGGGCCCGGGCCAGGGCCGGGACCGGCTCGCTGTCCTCGTCCTGCGGCACCGGCCGGAAGTCGGTCATGTCCGGCAGCGTGACGGGCAGCATCTGCTCGGGCAGCGCGATCGGCCTGGACGGGTCGGCCTTGTCGTACACGATGGGGAACGGCTCACCCCAGTAGCGCTGCCGGGAGAACAGCCAGTCCCGCAGGTGGTAGGGCCCGCCGCGCGGGCCGATCCAGTTCCTCTGCAGGCGCTTGACGTGATCCGGCCAGTCGAGATGGTCCAGGTCAGCCACTAGTCGTTCGGCATAAGAGGTTATGCGCAGCATCCATTGCCGCAGCGACCTACGGTAGACGGGGTAGTTGCCGACCGCGCTGCGGCCTTCGTCCGTCACTTCCTCATCAGCCAGCACGGTGCCCAGCCCCGGGCACCAGTTGACGACCTCCTCGGCCAGGTAGGCCAGCCGGTGAGCGTCGACGATATCGCGTTGCTCCCCGACGGACAGGTCCGCCCACGGCCGGCCGTCCGGGGTCGGGCGCTGCCCCGACGCGAACTCGGCGATCAGCTCGCCGACCGGGCGAGCGCGGCCCATCGGCCCGGCGTCCGGGTCGTACCAGCTGTTGAAGATGTGCAGGAAGATCCACTGGGTCCAGCGGTAATAGGACGGGTCGCTGGTCAAGATCTCGCGCCTGCGGTCGTGCCCCAGGCCCAGGCGGGTCAGCTGCCTGCGCATGACGGCCGCGTTGCGCTGCACGGTGACCGCCGGGTGCTGGCCGGTCTCGATCGCGTACTGCTCGGCGGGCAGCCCGAAGGTGTCGAAGCCGAACGGGTGCAGCACGTGATGACCGGTCATGCGCAGGTACCGGCCGAACACGTCGGTGCCGATGTACCCCAGCGGGTGGCCGACGTGCAGCCCGATGCCGCTGGGGTAGGGGAAGAAGTCGAGCAGGTAGAACTTGGGGCGTCCGGCCACGCGGTCGAAGCCTTCGGAGAGCGCGCCGACCGGGTTCGGGGACCGGAACGTCCCCTCGCGTTCCCAGCGGTCCTGCCACCGCAGCTCGATCTCGTTCGCCAGCCGTGCGTCGTACCGGAACGGCGGCCTGCCCTCGTCCATCTTCGCGCTCCTCATCGGTTTGTCGACTCGCCGGTCGGGACATGAAAAAGCCCCTCACGCGTGAGGGGCTGCCGCACTGACCGATCGCGTCAGTGCGGCGTAACGAGGAGCAGGCTCCGGGCCATGGCGCGAGTGTAACCTGCTGGCCGGCCGGCCTTCCAGTCGTTTCCTGCTCAGCGGTTCCAGTCGATGACCGCCTGGCTGGCCGCGTCGGGGTGGCGCTCCAGCCAGCTGCGGGCGAACGGGCACAGCGGCACCAGGGTCAGCCCGTCCCGCGACGCCAGGTCGATCGCGGCGGTCACCAGGGCGCCGCCGATGCCCCGGCCCTCCAGCTCGGGCGGGACTTCGGTGTGGACCAGCACCAGGCGGTGGCCGTAGCGCCGGTAGACCAGTTCGGCTAGGTGCCCGTCCGCGCGGAGCTCGAGTCGGGACTCCTCGGGATTGTCAACGACCTCTGTAGAGTCGCTTACCTGTGCCATGGCCCGTTTATATGACGGCTAGGACGGCGCGGGTCCAGTCGCGGTACCCGTCCTGGCTGGGGTGGAAGCAGTCCGAGGCGAGCTTCCCGCCCCACGGCGGCATGAAGTGCGCGGACACCTCGGCCACGGGCAGGCCCCGGGAGGCAGCCACGTCGTGCAGGGTCCGGTTGATCCGGGCCACGTAGGGCAGGCCGGCCCACCCGATCAGGCCGCCGTACCTCGCGGGCAGCGGCAGGTCGAGCAGGACCGTGTGCTCGGGGACGGCCGCGACCAGCGCCCGCAGGTCGGAAAACAGCTTCCCCGGCCCGTTGAACAAGACGTCGTTGACGCCGATCCCGCAGGTCACCAGGTCAGCTCCGGCCGGGACGCCGGGGAGCTGGCCGTTGAGCACGTCGCGGATGAGCGCGCCGGACACCGACAGGTTGAGCACCTGCCACGGCAACCCGGTCCGCTGCCGGAGCGCCGCGAGGACCTGGCCGACGTACCCGCCCTCCGGGCTGGGCGCGCCCAGTCCCTGCGCGGTCGAGTCGCCCAGCACGACCCACAGCGGACCGGACCCCGCGGGCTGGCTGAGCACCCGCTCGTTGTGCGCCTGCCAGTGGTCCGCGAAGGCCGCGCAGTCCGCGCGCATCGCGGTGACCCCGTCGGCCCAGCGCCCGAACGACCCGGCGCGCAGCCCGGAGACCTCGGCGGCGTGGGTCCGGGTCACGTACGCCCCCAGGTTCGCGACGATCTCCACCGGTGACCGCCGGCCCTCCGGCCCGGACAGGGACAGCGTCCAGGCCGGGCGCGAGACGGCCGACAGGCCCTGCATGCTCCCCCCCAGATGATGGACGCGGGATAAACGACGCTAAACGAACGCGTTGACAGATGTCAACGCGCAGATGGACCCCGGGGTTTCTCGCCTACGCTGCTGCGCATGGAGGACACGCCGGACCGCATCGGCGTCGCGGGCGACTGGCACGGGAACACCGCGTGGGCGGTCGGGGCGGTGCGCAGGATGGCCGCGTTGCTGCCCCGGGATGGCCGGCGGGTCATCGTGCACCTGGGCGACTTCGGCATCTGGCCGGGACCCGAGGGGCGCGACTACCTGTCCCGGCTCGACGCGGCGCTGACGGCCGCCGACGCCGAACTATGGTTCGTCGACGGCAACCACGAGGACTTCACCCAGCTCGCCAGGCTCAGGCCGGGCCCGGACGGCCGCGAGCAGGTCACCGGGCGGATCTGGCATCTGCCCCGCGGGCACCGCTGGCGCTGGCACGGGCGGGAATGGCTCGCCCTCGGCGGCGCGGTCAGCCTCGACCGCGCCGGGCGGACCGAAGGAATCGACTGGTGGCCCGAGGAGGAGATCACCCGGGCGCAGGCTGGGTCGGTCATGTCGGCCGGGCGGGCCGACGTGATGGTCACGCACGAGTGCCCGGCGGGCGTCAAGCACTCGTTCCCTCCCGCGCCCTCCTGGTGGTCGCCTTCCGATTTGCGGCGCAGTGACGCACACCGCGCGCTGCTGCGCGAGGTCGTGCTGGCGGTCCGGCCTCGCTGGCTGATGCACGGCCACCTGCACATCGCCTACCAGCGCCGGGTCGACCTGGGCGGCGGCCCGATCGAGGTGACCGGCCTGGACTGCGACGGCGCGGAGAGCGGCAACTGGGCGATCCTGGATACTTCGGGCATGCGCTGGCTGCACCTCCAGGGTCGGCCGATCAGCAACGCGGTCCGCAGTTTCGCAGGGCTGCTCGGCGACCTGGATTCCGGGCGGGGTTGATATCGTGCCTGGGTGTCAGCCGACTACGAGAAGATCCGCGACGAGAACATCGCGAGGTACGGCTGGGACACCGCCGTGCTGGACCTGCTCGGGCAGCTGTACAGCGAGCGCACCCACTTCCTCTTCGAGCTGATCCAGAACGCCGAGGACGCCGGCGCCACCGAACTGGCCTTCGACCTGTTCGACGACCGCCTGGAACTACGGCACGACGGCCGGCCGTTCACCGAGGCCGACGTCCGCGGCCTCTGCGGAGTGGCCAAGAGCGGGAAGTCGCTGACCGCGATCGGGAAGTTCGGCATCGGCTTCAAGTCGGTGTACGCGTACACCAAGACCCCGCGCGTCTACAGCGGCGGCGAGCACTTCGGCATCGAGAGGTACGTCCGGCCGTTTGCCGTGGAGCCGGCGGCCGAGCCTGGCCGGGATACGGTGTTCGTCTTCCCCTTCGACCACGACACGGTGCCCGCCGCCACCGCGGCCCGCGAGATATCCGCGGCGCTGAACGCGATGCAGGCCAGGATCCTGCTGTTCCTTGAGCACATCGCGCGGGTGCGGGTAGGCGGGGCTCCTGGGGTCGCGGTGGCCGGCTCGGTCATCTCGCGCCGGGTGGACCGTCAGAGCGCGGCGCTCCGGCGCGTCAGCCTGTCCGCGGGCGGTGGGCACGGCGGCGGCCGCGGCGGTGGGCACTTGGGCGGCCGCGGCGGTGGCCGCGGCGATGGCGAGGAGTGGCTGGTCTGGCACCGGCCGGTCGAGGGCCTCGGCCAGGGGCCGCAGCGGGTCGAGATCGCCTTCAAGCTGGACCCGGCCGGGGGCCGGATCGCCGGGTGCGACCGGTCCCCGCTGACCGTGTTCTTCCCGACCGAGAAGGAGACCTTCCTCGGGTTCGTGATCCAGGGTCCGTACCGGACGACGCCCGCGCGCGACAACATCCCCGAGCATGACCCGTCGAACCAGGCGCTGGTGCGCGAGACCGCCGCGCTGCTCGCCGGCGTGCTGGCGGAGCTACGCGCGGACGGCCTGCTCACGGCGGACGCGCTGGAGGCGCTGCCGATCGACGCCGCCAGGTTCCCGCCCGGGTCGATGTTCCGCCCGCTGTTCGACTCGGTGCGCGAGGCGCTGGCCGGCCGGGAGCTGATCCCGGTGGCGGCGGGCGGCTACCGGGCAGCCGCGGAGGTGAGGCTGGCCGACGGCCGGGGATTGCCCGGGCTCCTTGATCCCGGTCAGCTCGGCGCGCTCTACGGGTCTGGTCCGCTGTTCTTCGCCGATGAGTCCGTCACCGAGACGGGAACGCCTGTCCTCTGGCGGTACCTGCGGGACGAGATCGGCATCGGGGAGGTCACGCCGGGCGGCGTGGTCGCTCACCTCAGGCGTGACTTCCTCGAGGTTCAGCCCGACGAGTGGGTGGCGCGCCTGTACGCGTTCCTCTTCGACTACCCCGCGCTGTGGCGGGCGCCGCGGTTCGGCGACGAACCGCCGGGCGCCGTCCGCGCCAAGCCGGTGATCAGGCTCGAGGACGGCACCCACGTCGCGCCGTTCGACGACCAGGGCCGCCCGGCGGTGTACCTTCCCGGCCCGGCCGCCAGCGGCTTTCCCACCGTGCGGCGCGCCATCGCGGACTCCCCCGCGGCCCGGCCGTTCCTTTCGGCGCTGAACCTGCCCGAGCCGGACCTGATCGCGGAGGTCCTCGAGCTCATCCTCCCCCGGTACCGCGGCCTGGACGTGGCGGAGCTTGACCTGGCCCAGCACGCCGCCGACCTGGACTGCGTCATGCGCGCGATGGACGAGGCGGCGCCCGCCCAGCGCGAGGAACTCCTCGAGCGGCTGCGGCACACGGACTTCCTGATCGCCGAGAACGCCGCCACGGGCGAGGTTTGCCTCATGCCGCCGACCGGGCTGTACCAGCGGACCAAGGACCTGGAGGTCTACTTCGACGGCAACCCGGAGGCCTGGTTCGCCGGGGACGGCTACGGGCCGTGGCTCGCCCAGCTCCGCGCGATGGGCGTGCGGCAGGCCGTTTCGGTGAGGGCGCGGGCCGCTGACGCGTTCGGGCACGTGCTCATCGTGGCCAGCTTCGGCCGGAACGAGCGCGGCGTCGACGGGTTCGACCCCGAGGCGGAGATCGACGGCCTGGACTTCGCGCTGCGCCACCCTGGCCACGCTCGCTCGGAATACGTGTGGAACGTGCTGCTCGTTCCCAATCGCCGCCTGGTGGCGGGCGTGGTCGAGACGTCGATCCTGCCGTCGTTCGGCGACTCCCGGGTGGAGACGGTGAGGTCGGCGATCGCCTCGGCCGTGTCGTCCGAGGCCTGGCTGCCGCGGCGGGACGGGTCCTTCCGCCGCCCGGCCGAGCTGTCGCTCGATGACCTGCCGCCCACCTACGCGCGGGACGAGGGGCTGGCCCAGGCGCTCGGCATGCTCCAGCCCGTGGTGTCCGAGGCGGCGCGGCGGCTCGGCGTCCCCCCGGACGTCCTGTGGGGCCTGAGCGCCCACCCGGACCTGATCGCGATGGTCGAGCGCGAGCTCGCGGAGCGGTCCGGAGACCGCGTTATCAATGCCGACGAATGATCATGGGGTACTTCTGGTTCGTGGCGTTCGCTCAAGGTTCGCGGCGCCGCTCAAGGAGGCAGGCATGATCCGAGTCGGAAAGTACTTGCGCATAAGGAAAGCACAGCGATACTTTCCCATTAGGAAAATAGTTGCCCGCCAGTAGAGGAGAACGCCATGAGCGGGGCACCGCAACCTGAGGAAGCCGCGAGCGCGCTGGCCGAGATCCGCCAGCAGCAGGAGCAGGTCATCGACGCTATCCTGGTCCCGCGCTGGTACTGGTCGGGCGTGGGGGCCGCGATGCTGGCCGTCGGCGCGGCCACGGATACCCATCGCACGGTCGTCCTCGCCGTGGTCATCCCCGTCGCCGTCGTCGCCATCGTGGCGATGACCGGCGCGATGATCTTCGGCGCGTACCGGGGGGCGCAGGTCGGCAGCGAACTGCTCGGGGAGCGCGGAGCGGTGTACATCGTCGTCTTCGTCTGGCTGGTGGTCGGGCTGACGCTCGGCCTCGGGTTCGGCCTGCGGGCCGCCGGAGTGCCCTGGCCGGCCACGATCTCGACCGCGGTCGGCGGCGTGGCGCTGGCTTACGGCGGACCGCGGCTCATGCGCAGGCTGCGCGAGATCATGCTCAGCAACCGGGCCGGGAACTAGCGGTGAGTCCGTCCAGGTTCGACGAGTTGATCCACGCGCCGACCCGGCTGGCAATCGTCTCGCTGCTGGCCGCCGTGGAATGGGCAGACTTCAAGTTCATCCGCGACGAGGTGCGCCTCTCGGACTCGGCGCTGTCCAAGCAGTTGACCACGCTGGAGGAAGCCGGCTATGTGGAGATCCGCAAGGCCTTCGTGGGCAAGCGGCCGCGCACGTCGGCGAGGCTGAGCAAGGCCGGCCGCGCCGCCTTCGACCTGCACGTCGCGGCGCTGCAGGAAATCGTCAGCCGCTCGGGCGCCTCCATCCGCCCGAGCTGACCCGGCGGAGGCGAGATTTCGCTACCGTGCTGACGAGACAGGAAAGGGGGCCACGACGTGAGCTGGCCGATGAAGAGCGTCGACGTCATCACCCTGTTCGTGGATGACCTGGACAGCGCGAAGGTGTTCTACCGGGACGTCTTCGGCCTGCCGGTGGCGTTCGAGGACGAGAACTCCGCGTTCTTCCGCTTCCACAACATGGGCGTCAACCTGCTCGCCACCAGCGCGGCACCCGAACTTATCGAACCCGCGGCGGTAGCCAGCCGCGAGGCCGGGTCGCGACTGGTACTCACCATCGGCGTCGATGACGTCGACGCGGTATGCACTGAACTGGCCGCCGCCGGGGTGACGCTGCTCAACGGCCCGATGAACCGGCCGTGGGGAATCCGCACGGCCAGCTTCACCGATCCCGGCGGGCACATCTGGGAGATCGCGCAGGACCTGCCGCCGGCCGGGGGCTCTTGAGAGCTCCAAGTCGAGCGCATCGGCAGGTAACCCAACCGACACCGACAGCCAACCGGTGTCGTCCATGCGAGCCTAAAGCGGCCGACTCGGCTAACTGACGTCCGATTCTGCATGCCGAAATGAGTATGCGACAGCTCAAACGCCCGCATCCGGTCATCTCGCTCACAGCGCTTTGGTGATAACTAATGAATCAGGTTCAATAGCGTCAGGGTGGCTCGTCATTGAAAGTCTAGTACGTACTGGCCCGTCGAGCTGGCCATATATTGTTGGCGGCGTCGATGGCCGCCATTCCCCTGGCACTGATCTCCGGATGACTTCGACCACCTTCAGCGATGTCGGACTGACTGTCTCGGGTGGCCATTATTCAGGCTCTTCGAGCTGCTCTGCATCCGGCAGGGCATCGCCGGGATGTTCGACCGACGCTTGACATAGGTCGTCCATTCGTGCATACTTCGGATACTAAGTGGAATGCCGTGAAGTTTATCCTTTGAAAACCTGGCTCTCCTGGCCGTCTGTTCTGTCGCTATTAATTGCTTAATATCATAACATGCTTCCAATAGCAGCAAGGGAGGCGGACTCTATGCCGTATCAAGCAGCACAGCTTGACGTAATGACAGTCATCGAGACGCGCAGAATGGTACACGGCGCGCATCCTTCTGAAGCCACAAAACCGGTGCCCGCGCACGTCAGTGCCGCGCTCGAAGCCGAGGATCTCATGTCTTGTGTCGGCAAAGCACAATTGACCGAGGATGGGCTGCTATCCATTCAGCTGAAGGCTGTCCCGATAAATGGCCGCCTATTTATTCGCCTTCCGGAGCAGTGATAACCCCGCCCGAAGCGTAAGAGGGGAGATGGGAACCGATATGGCCCAGTACTACCTTTACAATTATGGGTTGAACAATACGGGCAATTACAATTTCAGCTGGGACATCATCAAAGACACCTCCTCTGTAGTTATTACTGCCGCCGAAGGCAGAGGGTTTTTGGAAGACGGCCAATTTATAATATCGAACCAATCTCCTGAGCGATTCATCGGAGACGCGCAGTTCACAATACATAATATTGCTCCGTACAATGGTGGTGTTGCATTCCGCCTTGAGATCGATTGGCCGAGCCTACTGGACGTCTGGGTATGTATCACGGTATTCGACAATGACGATTTCCGCGGCCAGAGTGCCTAGGAAACGCCGGCATGCCGGGTTGTAGGTTTTTATCCGTGAGATCGCTCAAAATGAATGAACACCCTCTCGCCTTGGACCCACGTGTTATTCGCGCGTTTAAACCTTAAAAAAGACGCTCGACTTTTTCGCGGACAAGGCGCTGAGCCGGAGCGTCATACTTCTGGTCGCTGTGTTTATCACGGTTCCGCGGAAGCGCGATTTTACGATCCGTTCCCGTGGAAATGTGCACCTCCGCCGACGGCGCGGGAGCGTCCTGTCATTCCGCTTGGTGCGCGTTTGTGGGCGGCATTGTGCAGCCGGCTGCGTATCGGCGGCCGGGAGATTCGGCCTCGGGCCTACCGGGAGGGGCCGGCGGATTCGGTGACGGCCTTGATCCGTTCCAGGGTGACCCGCATGCCGTCCAGATTGGTGCGGCCGCGCGCGAACCCGGCGACGGTCCAGTACAGGCGCATGAGCGGGGTGTCGGCCAGCTCGAACGACTCGGTGACGTCGGTGCCCCCCGCGACCGGTTCGAGCTGGTAGCGCCACGTGTTCACGGTCGTCCCGCCCGGCCCGGCCACCGCGAAGGCGAACTCGCGGCCCGGATCGCACGCCACCACCGTGCAGGCGGTCCAGTACACCGGGCCCCGGCCGTTGCGCCGGACGTGACCCCGGAAACGCGCCCCCACCCCGGGCCCGCTAGCGCCACCGAGCCATTCCGCCTCAAAGGTCTCCGGACTGAACTCCCCGATCCGGGTGATGTCACTGACCAGATCCCAAACCCGGTCAGCCGGTGCCGCCATATGAACCGTGACCGAACCACGCATCACCCAAGCGTACGGGTCCACCCGGCAGGCACCGGCCACCGTCCCGGCCCCCGCGCCGCTCCACCCGCCGCTGCGCGCATATCCGCGTCCGCCGCGGGCCGACCGGCGAGGCGGCCGGGACGCTTCCCGCGCTCGCATCTGCCGCTCCAGATGCCAGGACCGGCCGCGGTTCGTGCGGGGCGGTCTCGGCCACATCGCTCCGGCCGGACAGCACTTGCCGCACCCGATGGGCAACCGCAGGATCGTAGCTCAAATGCCCGGTGCCCCGTTTCGTCCTCCGCCATCTGTCACGACCAGGATGCGCCATTCGCCCGGCAGGTAAACCCCCGGCCCGCCTCTGTCCGCTAATCCTGCTGGGGGCCGGCCTCCACGGGCACAGACACTCGGGCGAGCCAGCCAGGACGTGGGAGTCCGGTGGGTAACTGAATGATCTGCCGGGTGGCCAGCGTGTGGCCCGCCGACCTGAGCCGGGTGGCGAGGGCGACGCCCATCGCGGTGGCGGGTGTTAGGACGCCGGCGCAGTCGGGCAGCTGGTCCCTGTCCAGCGCCAGGCACAACGCGGTTTCGCCGAGCATGACCGAGGTGGCGGCATATCCCGGGTCGCCCTGGGCCTCGATCGTGCCGAGGTACCGGAACCCGGCTGAGGTCCGGGTATGGATCTGGATACGGAAATAGCCTGTCCGGCGGGTCTTCTCGCCGGGACCCTGGCCCGGCGCGGGCAGCAGCCGGCTCAGCAGCGCCCGGGACGGCCCGAACGCCAGCCCTGCCTCCGTGGCTTTCGCGCCGGCGCTGGCCGCGACGGCCAGCACGGGCGCCGCCGGGCCGGCGCCGAACCCGGTGACCTCCCGGTAGCGGAACCGGCGGCCATAGGCCCATCCCTGCAGGGCGTTGCTGCGGCGCACCACGCGGGTGTTGATCCCGGCCATGGCCCACGGGCCGGTCCACATCCGCAGCTCACCGTCATACCGGGACCGGTCCAGGTCACGCTCGTCGCCCAAGCCGGGTTCGGCCGCACGATCAGGACTGAGGGCGTAGGGGTCCTCCACCACCTGGCGGCGCTCAGCGCTGGCCCGCACCTCCTTTACCTGCCCCATCATCGAGGCCAGCGTCCCGCCGCTGATCCCGCCCCGCAGCGCCGTCACCACCAGCGTCGTGTCCAGCAGGTCACCGGCCCCATCGGCGCGGGCGGCCTGATGCAGCAGCAGCACCCCCAGGTCGGACGGAACCGAGTCGAACCCGCAGCAGTGCACGACCCGCGCACCGGTACCGGCGGCAACCTCATGGCAGCGGTCGATGCTGTCCCGGATGAACAGCACCTCACCGGTCAGGTCCGCGTAGTCGGTGCCCGCCTCGGCGCAGGCCTGAACCAGCCCGAGCCCGCGGGCGCGGTAGGGCCCCACCGTGGTGACCACCACCCGGGCCGCCCGCGCCAGCGCGGCCAGCGATACCGGATCGGCCGAGTCGGCGACCAGCAGCGCCCAGGCCGACGCGGCGGCGCCCAGCCCCGCCCGGACATCTGCCAGCCGCCGCTCAGAGCGTCCGGCCAGGCCGATCCGCACGCCGCCAGGCGCATGACCGGCCAGGTAACTGGCCACCAGCCGCCCGGCAAACCCAGTGGCGCCGAACACCACCACATCCAGCTCACGGTCCCCGCTCACCAGCTCATCCTAGGCAAACCGCCATCAGGCAGGAGGGCCCGCCGCACGACCCGAGATACGCCCGGCACTGCCGAATAGAGTGCGCTATCTATGTGTGCATGCGCTGCCCGGCCTCGCGGACCGGGCTGATTCTTCGAGGGGGGACGGATGGATATTCCGGAGCGGACGATTGCCGGGTATACCGAGCTGAGGGCGCTGGGCTCGGGCGGGTTCGGGGACGTGGTGCTAGCCCGGCATGATCCGTCGGGCACGATGGTGGCGATCAAGTACCTGCACCATGACTTGGTGGCCGACTCCCAGTTCGCCGCCATGTTCCGCGGCGAGGCGGCCGTGCTGGCCGCGCTGGATGACCCGAACGTGGTCCGGCTGTATGAGTACGTCGAATCGCCGGGCGGTTCGGCCATTGTGATGGAGCTGGTCGACGGGGTCTCGGTGCGGGAGATCTTGTCCCGCCAGGGCGCGACCACGGCCGAGGCGGCGCTGGTGGTGTTGCAGGGGTCGCTGCTCGGGCTGGCCGCGGCGCACGCCCGCGGCGTGGTGCACCGGGATTACAAGCCGGAGAACGTGCTGGTCAACGGGGACGGGGTGAGTAAGCTCACCGATTTCGGCATCGCGGCGCGGGCCGGGGACCAGCCGGTCCCGGCGGGCACGTTGGCGTACGCGCCGCCGGAGCAGTTCGGCGGTGCCCCGGCGAGCCCGGCCGGGGATGTGTACGCGGCCACGGCGACGTTTTATGAGTGCCTGACCGGGCATCCGCCGTTCACCGGCGACTCCGCCGAGCATGTGCTGTATCAGCATCTGTCCGAGCCGGTGCCGCTGGATCCGGTACCCGAGCCGCTACGACCGCTGGTCACGGCCGGGATGGCCAAGGACCCCGCGGACCGGCCCGCCGATGCGGCCGCCTTCGTCAGCGAACTGCGCACCATCGCTGCGGGCGCGTTCGGCCAGGACTGGGCCGAACGCGGCCGGTCGCGCCTGGCCGAGGCGGCGCTGCTGCTGGCGGCCCTCTGGCCATCCGGCGCACTGCCCGCGACGCAAGCCACCGCCGTTCGGCAGATAAGGCTGCCCCGAAGTACGCAGGGATCGCGGGAATCCCAGCATCGATGGCACCTCCGGCACCTCCGGCACCTCCCATGAAGCGCACCTCAGGCATCTCCGGCGTCTGCGCCTGGCCATGGCCGCCACGGCCGCGACTGCGGTCGCGGTGGCGGCCGTCGTGGTGGTCGTCGTCGTGACCACCGGCTCCTCCCACTCACCCTCCGGCACCGGCGCGGGAGGCTCACCGTCAGCCGCGAGCGCATCCTCCCAGACGCGCACGCCCTCGCCTGTGCTGCTGGAGTCCATGACGTGGACATCGAGTCAGCTGCCGTTGCCGCCTAACGCCGCGACGTCAGCCCCGACAGGGGCAAATGTCATGCTCAATGGGATGGCCTGTCCCGCCGCGGGGAACTGTGTAGCCGTCGGCTCCTACGCCGATACCAAGATGAACGGCGATGGCCTGATCGAGACGCTCGCGCATGGCGCGTGGACATCGCTTCAGGCGCCAACACCGGCCGACGCCGCCGCACAGTCTCAGGTGAGCCTTAGCGGAGTGGCATGCCCCAGCCCTGGGAACTGCGTGGCCGTAGGGTCTTACACCGACCAAAGCGGGCACGTGCAGGGCCTGATCGACACCCTTTCCGGGGGGACGTGGACAGCAGCCCAAGGCCCGGCCCTCACTGCCGCCGGCAGTTCTCAAAGCATGCCTCTCGGTGCGGTGGCCTGTGCCGCAGCCGGCGCCTGCGTCGCCACTGGCTCCTACACCGACCAGAACCAGTTCAGTCAGGCCGCGCTTGCGACGCTGGCCGGCGGAACGTGGAGCGCGTCCGTTGCGCCGCTGCCCGGATCGTCGCTCGGCAATTCGGGCCTTGACGCTATCGCGTGCCCTGCTATCGGATATTGCGTGGCTACCGGCGGCTACAACGTGGCGGACAGCGGGCAAGGCCAAGGGCTGATCGAGACCCTGGCGCACGGCACTTGGACGCCGAGCGTGGTGCCGTTGCCGGCCGGTGCGTCCAATCAGGATGTGTTGCTGCCTGCGGTAACATGCCCGGCACCCGGCACGTGCGTGGCGGCGGGCGCCTATGACTGGAACCTCACGGGAACGGGCATCCAACCGCTCATCGAGACGTTGTCCAACGGGGTTTGGACGGCTTCAGCAGCGCCACTCCCATCGGGCGCGTCCGGTTTCGCCTACCTGGGCGGCGTGGCATGCCCCACAGCCGGTGCATGCGTAGCGACGGGCACGTATAACAGCACCCCCCAGGGGACGATCGGTGCCACTATGCCGTGGACGGTCACACTGTCCAAAGGCGTATGGACCCCGCATGTCGCACTGCCTATGTCCGGAGGGCCGGGAGGACTCGGCGGCGTCGCTTGCCCCTCCCTTACCAGCTGCGCAGCTGTCGTGATCCATAACCATCCGTTCGCTGCTACGGCCGAGATCGGCAGATCTCACCCGTTATATGCACGCTAGATCTGCTCAGGACACCAATCATCCAGCGGGCTTATCGGATAGCGTCAACGTAGACGTTCGGTGGTTGGTAATCCCAGGTAGTACGGGGCCGTGCGTCGAAGGCAGGATCATTTACGGCCAGGGTCCGCCCGCTCACAATCAACTCGGCGCGGACACCCACCTGACGAGTATCTCAAGAACCTCACATAACCCGGACCGGACGCACCAGAGAGCTCGCCGGGGCCTCTGCAGCGCGATGTTACTCATCACGTACTCACCGGAAGACTTCCAGGTCCCCAGGTCTGTCAGCTTTACCACCTGGTCCATGCTCGCCCCTGCCGCAGCCAGGGCAGCCACGAGGTTGTGGAATACCTGCCGGACCTGAGCCTTCCGCGTCCTGGTGGCCGACGAGCCTGCCCTGCCCATCCACCGGTACCTTGGCCTGACACCACGGCCATGGGCCCGGTGAACGCAACTGCGTGGCTGTACCCGTTGACCGGCGGCATGCCGTCCGGCCTGACAAAGTGCTGCATAGTTGCCTTTCTCAGTTACGGCTGGCTGACGCGAACTACTGGCAGTCGGCCGCCGCCGGGTTGCCAAACTGTCGCCAGTGCTTAACGTCGGTAGTGTGAGCTTTAACCAGACGCCGCTGCCGGGACCCGATGCCGCACTCCTCGGAGTGGCAGCATTCCTGGTGGTCAATGCAAAGAGCCTCTGGTCGCTCGCGAAGCACTTCCACGTGATGGCCCATGAGGGGATGCATGCCACCACTGGGACCGTACTGGGCATTTCGGTGCGGGGCGTCAAGCTCCATCGCAATGGCGACGGTGAGACCCATTACCGGGTGCCTGCTGTCGGCGGCAGGGGGCTCGTTACCGGGTTCGCTGGCTACCTGGGGCCAAGCGCCTTCGGGCTCGCCGCGGCGGGGCTCATCAGGCTTGGCTACATCATCGCCGTCTTGTGGGTAACAACGGCATTTCTTCTGGTTCTGCTGCTGACGCTCCTCCGCTCGTTCGGCTTCGTCTCGGTCCCCGTCACCATGGCGCTGTTTTTCGTCCTCGTCCGTTACACCGCCTTCGACTTTCAAGTCGTCATGGCCTACTGCGTGACCTGGGTGCTCCTGCTGTCCGGCGTCCGCACGGCGGTGCAGCACGGCACCAATGCCGCAGACGCCCTTATTCTCACGAGGCAGACCCACCTTCCCCGCTTCCTCTGGGCCCTGCTATGGCTACTGGGCACCCTCGGAGCTGTCTACGTCGGCTGGCGGCTGCTGGTCTTGCGAGCTTGAGTTAGGTTCATGCCGCGATGTGAGCACCGAACCGGTATCGGTGATCACGGACGGAATAGATCCAGGTTGGATAGGTTGTCAGGTCTGGTTGGCGGGATCATCCCGGTGAGGTAGTCGTCGTCCATCTCGTCGAGGTAGATGCCGTACGGAGCCCCGCCCGAGGTGTACCCCGCGACGAAGTACGGCCGCCCGTCAATCACGATCCAGTCGTCGCCCCGGAGCGCTCGCGGGGTGAGGGAGCGACGGGGGCGGGGCCTGTCACGGTGGGGTCGCGCTGGCGGCGGCCGTTGCCGGCGCGGTTAATGCGGACGAGCGGGCACGGTGGTGCTCGGGGCGCGGCGGTTCCCGGGTTAAGACTGGCGGCGCCGGGCGCGGTTGGATGCCGAGCTCGGGCCCGGACTCAGTCACCGGCACTGTCCAGGGCCAGCTCGACCTCGAGCGCCGCGGCGGCCACACCACCGCTGGCGTGCTGGTCCGCGTCTTGCAGCGCATCGGCGCCCTGACTGCCGCCATCTGGCACAACGACCAGCCCGGCCAACCAGTCAGGTGCTCACCGCTGGCGTGCGACCACTGGACCGCTTGGAATAGATCATCTAACCAGGCCGACCTGCTCCTGCCGCCGGGTACTGTTCACCCGTCGGTAGGGACAGGAGGCGTGTCAATGGCGTGGCCGATCTTCGGCGGGCTGTTCGACGACGCGTCGCTATTCCCGCCCGCCTCGCTGCCGATGGCCGACGCCGTAGCCGGACACCTGCATCACCAGACCGCGTGGTACCGCAAGATGTCCGGCCCATTCGTCTGCGGCGACGCGAAGATCACCGAGCTGAGCGCTGCGCTCACGGCCTCCGGCGTCGCCGAACTCGACCTCGCGCTCGTGCTCCCGGGCGGCGCCGCGGCCCTGGACGCGGCAGTGGACGGCGTATTCGCTGACCCGCGGCTGCGGCTACGCGCCGTCGAACTGCCGGCCGCCGCGGGGGAAAACATCACCACCGCGGTCGCGGACGTGGCTGCCGCACTTGACCGGACCCCGCTGGCCGGCGCCGCCGCCTTCATCGAGGTCCCGGCCCGCGACTTCACCAGCGCCGCGGCTCGCGCCGTAGACGACCACCGATACTGGGCCAAGGTGCGTACCGGCGGCACCACCGCAGAAGCATTCCCGGACGACCAGACGCTGGCGAACTGCCTAGTCACGCTGGCTCAGGCACGGCTGGCGTTCAAATGCACGGCCGGGCTGCATCACGCGGTACGGCACCGGGCCGCGGACACAGGTTTCGAGCATCACGGTTTCCTTAACCTGCTGCTGGCGGTGGCAGCGGCCCTCGACGATGCGAGCCGGGAGCAGGTCGCGGCCGAGCTCGCCGACCGGGATGCGGCGCGGGTCGCGGCCAAGATCAGCAACCTGGACGTGGAGACGGTCTCAGCCGTCCGCAGCCTGTTCACCTCGTTCGGCACCTGCAGCACCGACGAGCCGGTCAACGACCTGGTTGCGCTTGGCCTGGCCGACACGGACTAACCGGCGGGCGGCTCGGTGTGCCGCGCATATCTACGATCCTGCCAGCCGACAGGCTCGGTACAGGCTCTCCCCGGGAAGTGTTCGCCGACCCGAGCGCCCGGCCAACATGGCCCGGTGCATCTTCCTTTGAACCCGGGGCCGGTAACTTCTTCGCAGACTGCAGGGCATCGCCAACGACGCCGCCGCCACCCTGCGCCTAGGCCGGCCGCGACCCGGCGCTTCCCCGATCTCGCCACCGAGGTGCATGCCCCGGCTGGCCACAGCCCCGAAGACCAGCCGCTGGTCCAGTTCCAGGGCATGTTCGCCGAGTATGAGAAGGCCCAGCTGATGGAGCGGTACCGGCGCGGCAAGGCGCACCGGGCCCGCACGGAGGGTGACCATGCGCCGGGTTATCCACTGCGTTGGGGGCATGGTGATGCGCATCAGAAAAGCACCGGGAAGGCGACGTAGATCCCGAACTGGAGGACGAAGATCCCGAGCCAGGCACCTGAGCCCGGGTCAGCCGGCGCCCGGAGGGACGCTCGTCCGTTAAGGCTCGGCTCTGAGGGCCGCGGAACGGCCCTGTTCGCGGCGCCTATGAGGGCCGCCAGTGTCAGAGGGCGTACGAATCTGACCCGGTGACTGGCCCGATCGCCGTCGTGGCGGGCGGCCGGTCCCACAGCGCAGGGCGATGCGATCGGCGGACGGCACACAGGGACCGAAGGACGGGCCCGGCCGTGAGCAGCAATGGGAAAAGATCGTCGGCAACGTCGTGGACAAACGGCTGTTGCCCGGTACCCGCCGCATCCTCGCTCGTTCCTGACCAGGTCTCAGTTCCAGGACGTGCCGTTCCACCGCAGGATCAGGGTCTTGCCGTCCCTGCCGCCGACGGCCAGGGCCTCGTTGCCGGAGAGGGCCGCGATGCCACCCAGGAAGGTACCCGGCGGGCCCGGGGTGGGTACCAGCGTCCAGGCCGTGCCGTTCCACCGCAACAGCGCGTTCTTGCTGCATGTGACGGCATGGCAGCCGGGCGGCGTGGTGGTGCCAACCGCCCAGGCGGTGCCGGCGGAGGCAGAGACGCTGAGAGGGTAGGTGCCCGCGGGCGCCGGGTTGGGTAGCAGCGTCCACGAGGTGCCGTTCCAGCGCAGGAGCAGGGCGTTCTCGGAATGGCTGATGTCGGTGTAGCCGATCGCCCAGGCGCTGTCCGCCGAGACGGCGGCCACGCCGGTGACGTCGCTGTCGAGGCCGACGTTCGGGCTGGGCACCCGCGTCCAGGTCGCGCCGTTCCAGTGCAGGATCAGCGTCACGCCGTGGGAGAGGACGGTGGCCGAGCCGGTGATGGTGTAGCCGAACGCCCAGGCGTTGTCCGCCGATACGGCGGTCACGCCGAACAACTCGCCGAATCCCTGGACCGGCGCGGGCACCTGGGTCCAGGCCGTGCCGTTCCATCGCAGGAGCAGCGGATACGGGGCGCCGGGGCTACTGTCGGCCCAGCCGGCCGCCCAGACGGTGCCGTCGGGCGCGGTGGTCACGCCCAGGAGCTCGTCGCCGTTTCCGGGGCTGGGGGTGGGTACCCGGGTCCAGGTCGTGCCGTCCAGCCGCAGGATCAGCGTCCTGGAGCTGGTGCCGCTGCCGGTGAAGCCCGCCGCCCAGGCGCCGCCGTCGGAGGTGGCGGCCACGGAGTCGAGGTCATCGAATGGTCCGGAGCTGGGGCTGGGCACCCGTGCAGGAGCCGTCGGCGCAGTGAGATCCGGTGCACGGTGGCGCCCTGCGCCGCGGGCGCCGCGCCGGACGGCCACAGCGCGGCGAGCAGCAGCGCCGCCTCCCCGAGGTGCGACCGGCCGCGATCTTCCCACTCCTCGCCGTAAGCCCCTGCTGCCACCGTCCTGAGCTCGGCGACCAGGGCGCCCGCATCGGCCGGGCGGCGTCCGGGGTCCTTGGCCATCCCGGCTTCACCAGCGGCCGCAGCGATTCGGGTACCGGGTCCAACGGCACCGGCGCGACCTGGTGCTGGTACAGCAGGTGTTCGGCCGTGGTGCCGGTGAACGGCGGGCGGCCGGTCAGGCACTCGTAGAACGTGGCCATAGCCGCGTAGACATCTCCGGCCGGAGTGGCCGCGGCGCCGGCGAACTGCTCTGGCGGCGCGTAGGCCAGCGTCCCCGCCGGGATCGCCCGGTCCCCGGCCCGCGCCGCTATCCCGAAATCGGAGAGTTTGCTGACCCCGCCTCCGTCGACCAGGACATTCTCCGGTTTGTAGTCCCGGTGCACCACACCACGCCGGTGCGCCGCAGCCAGGCCCAGCAGCGACCCTTGCAGCACCACCAGCGCCGCCTCGGCCGTGGTCGCGCCCTGGCGGGACAAGATCTGCCGCACCGAGACCCCGTCGATGAGCTCCATTACGATCGCCGCCCCGGCCTGCGACTCGACGTATTCGTAGAGCCGGACCACGTTCGGGTCGTTCAGCGAGGCCAGCACCCTGGCCTCAGCGCGGAACATCTCGGCGAATTCTGGGTCGGCCAGCAGGTCGTAGCGCAGGTATTTGATCGCCACCAGGGTGCCCGACACTGCCCTTAACTTCCGGGACTTACGTCTGTTTTCGGGAGATTTGACGGGACGATGGTGAGGGTGTATTCGGCTGGTTCGCTGGTCCATTTCCGTCGTTCGGCGGCGGTGCGGCCGGAGGTCCGCTGGCGGTCAGCGCGGCCGGGCGGGAGGGCGAGGATCGCGGCGTCCAGCCCGGCGAGGGGAGCGTTTCCGCTGGCCGGGCGCTTGCGGCAGTGCGGGCAGCAGGTGTCGGCGGTGACGGCGGCGCGGGCGAGGGACAGCACGGCGGTGAAGCAGATCTCGCCGGGGGTCAGGCCGGCGGTGGCGGCGGCGCGGGCGGCGAGCCCGGCGATCATGTTGTGCGCGAGCAGCAGCGCCCAGGCTTCCTGGCGGACGAGTGCCGCGGAGCGCCCGCGCAGGACGCGGCCGGCGCCGCGGACGGTTTTCTTCAGGTGCAGGAACGCGATTTCGATTAGCCATCTTTTCTGGTACAGGACGGCGAGCTCGCCGGCGGGGTAAAGGTCCGGGTCCAGCAGGGTGGTGAGCAGCCTGATCTGGGTGGTTTTCACCCGTCCGCCGCGGGTGCGGGTCAGCGCGGTGAAGCAGACGAGCCGCGCGACGGTGTCCGGCAGGGACGGGAGGGCGGGGTCGCCGGCGGCCTTGCGGCGGCGGGAGCGCATCGCCGCTGCTCTCGCGCAGCAGCACCAGCTCCGATCCGTCTTTCAGCACGTCCAGGGTCCTGAAGGGGACGGACTTCGCGCCGTTCTTGACGCGCCACAGCAGGTGCGCGCCGGTGCCGGAGAACCGGATCCAGCGGTCCATGGAGAAGAAGCCGCGGTCGGCGAGGTTCAGCTGCCCGGGCCGAACGCGTCCTGCAGCCCGTCGGCCAGGGCGTTCTCCCCGTCGAGGTAGCGGCCGATGACGGCGGCCCGCCACCGGCGGGTGCCCGAGTGCAGCAGCCCGACCAGGCGCAGCAGCGGCTTCGCGGCCGGGGAGGGGACCCCGAACTCGTCCGCGAGCAGCGGGTCATTGAACAGTTCCAGGGTGGTGCCGTCGATCTGGGTGATCTCCAGGCCGAACGCGGTCCCGTCCGGGCCTGCGGGAATGTCGCCGCGGGCCGCGTCGAACCCGAACATGGCGCGGGCCGGGGCCTCGCCGGACCGTGCCCGCGCCTTGGAGTAGGCGGGGCCGGTCGGGACCGGGGTGCCGGGCCTGGCAGGCAGGCCGGGCATGCCGAAGACCAGGGCGAGCACCGCTGTCGTAGCCCAGCACCGGGAACAGCGCCCCGGTGACCAGGCACAGGGCCGTGACCTCGGCGTTCAGCGCCCGCTCCTGCTTGTGCGCATGCTCCGCCGCGGCCGCGGCGGCGATCGCCCCGCCGGCCAGCAGCGACTCCGGCAGGCTCTCCCGCCGCAGGTCAGCCAGCCAGTCCTCGTCCTCCCACAGGCCCGGCCCGGCCGCGACCCGGGCGGCCAGGCCCGCCTCCGGCGGGCCGCCCGCATCATCGCCGGAAGTGGACGGGACAGCGACGGGCATGGCAAAATTCGCGGGCAACGAGGCTCCTGTGACTGGCGGTCATGGATTCGACACCCAACGTCATAGCAGGGGCCTCGTCGCGTTCACGGCCGCACCGGAGCATCGGCCGCAATCGTGACTCACTCGTAACGCAACGCTAAGAACCGGACACACAGGAACAGAAGTCCTGGAAGTAAAGGGCAGTGGGGTGCCCGAGCGATCATGCCGGGCCAGCACCACGTCGCCGAATCCGCCCGAGCCCAGTGCTCTCAGCTCGGTATACCCGGCAATCTTCCACTCCGGCATGTCGATCTGCCCCCCGGGCCGTCCCGGCGGACCGCCCATTTCCTGCTCGCTGGTGCGCGCTGCGCTCCGCTGCGGCCCTCCCCACCACATCGGCCATCTGGCCGACCGCAACTACTGTAAGTACCTGAGTCTTGCACCACCACCATCATTAGGTCAATGGCTCCCGGACCGCCCATATAAATAATCAATCAGGATCCGCCATACGCTTTAGCGGCTAGCTGACGAGTCATAATCTGCTCTCGCGTTAACAGGCCGATCCCCTGTCCACTGATAACGCCCGATAACAATGCGATTCAAAGGCATGCGCGCATTGGCAGCGCATTATATTCTGCCACAGGCGCCCTGATGGCGGACTGCGGCCTATATCTGGCGCTTGTGGCATTGGCCCCCGTACCAGCCGGAAATCGGCGACGTCAGAGGGTTTCGTCTACAACCCGGCCTCTGGTGAGACCTGCTTCGACATGACCGACGGGCGCAACAGCTGGGCTATGCAGAACGCGGAGACCGACGCGCTCGTGGCCCAGGCGCTCCAGGACCAACCGGCACCGGCGGGCGAAGCCATTACCGGGCCGGCCCAGCCGAGCGCTCGTTTCTGACCGGCGCCACTCACGCCTCCGGCTGCGATGACCGCCTCCGGCCAGCACGCCGACAGCTGTTCGTGCAGGAGAATGCCGTTTTGTCCGTGTTACCGGCGTGTTGGACGCCTCCCGGACCCGGACTTGTGTTGCTCTTGTGTGTGCCGAAGCAGCCCCGATCAGCCGTCGCGCCTGCACCCCGGCCCGGCCCTGTCACACCGGCGCGCGTGCCCGCCCGCCTTGTCAACGCCGACCATTTTTCACCCGATGCCGATAGCCGATCGAAGACCGGCTGCCGTCGGCTACCAGCTGGCCTGCCAACCATCCCGTTACCCCTCAGCCAGGCCGAGAATGACCCGCTGTGACGAACAAAGCATGCGCCGAAGGATCAAAGCACCCATATCGCCGAATATTTTCGTGGGGGCTGGCGGCGAGCCTCTGCACTGGAAGCGCGCAGATTATCACCTATGCGCGGACTGAGCGTATGGTGGCACCACTTCCCCTGGTGTAGTGAACGGATGGCTTGCGGCGGACTCCCTCGTCGCGTGTTTCGATCGCGCTCAGTGCGGAGCGGTTCACGCTTCTCTGGAATTCGTAGGGCGGTTACACGCGCGCTGACGCAGGCCGGCGTTAATTACCGAGCGTCACCCGATTCCTGGCCCGATTTCGCCTGCCGAATATTCGTCTCTTCTGCCCAGCAGGCTCAGCGCCTTACGAGCACAGATTGGCCAGCTCGTCTGAGGGGCGGGCGTGGGGATGGGAGTTCTCCTCAGTTCCCGGGTGTCATTGGCAGGGTCGCCTGGACGTCCTGCCAGGCAGGGATGCTGAGCAGGTCTCTCCATGAGGTGAACAGCTCCAGGAGCCTCGCCCTGTATTTGGCCCGGGCGCGGGGGTTGACGCCCACGATGTCCAGCTCGTTGGCGACCGTGAGTTCCGCGAAGTCCTGCCGCAGCGTGAGCGGCGGGCAGGCAACTGCGCCGGTGAAGCGGTCCCTGAACAAGCCTGCAGGCTGGGCAAGCTGGCGGTAGGTGAAACGGCGGTCGCAGCTGGCATAGAAGTAGACGAGCTGTTCGGCCTCTGTCCCGGTAATCGCGGCCAGCTCATCCCGGAAGGCCAGGCTGCCCAGCCCAGCGTCGAAGCCGTCGGTGCCATACCAGGCGTGGCACAGCCCGGTGAGCCGCAGCGCCGGCCGGGCGCCCCACTGGTCAAGCAGCGCGCCCACGCGCAGCAGATGAGCCAGCAAGGTACCGCCCGGATGCGCGATTTCGGCCGCGCCTCGCGAGGCCAGCGCCCTGGATACGGCCGCGATCGCCGGTTCCTGGCTCAGATGCTCCGGTTCATGGATGGGTGTCACACTGCGCCTCCTCACTCCAGGCTTAGTCGGCACCCGCCCGCCGTGCGCTGCGGTGCCAGTGCCGTACGTCCCGGGCCGCCGGATGGCGCCCTCCCGGCCTGCGGGCGGGTTGCCGCTGACAACAGCCTGAAGGCGGGCTACCCTTAAGTCAATTCCAGGGTTTTCTAAATAAAGCCCCAGGTGTAACTTTGGTCTAGTGACTCTGGAAGACCTGCGCGTTTTCGTCACCGTGTACAAGGCCGGGAACCTCAGCGCGGCCGCGCGGACCCTGTCGTGCACCCAGTCGGCCGTCAGCCAGCACATCAAGCGCCTCGAAGAAACAGACCGGCCTGGCTCTGATCGAGCGCCGACCCCGCGGGGTCGTCCCGACCCCGGCCGGGCGGGTGCTCTATGAGGCAGCGCTCGCCGGCATCGCCTCCCTCGACGCTGCGCTCCGCCACCTGGGTGAAGTGCGCGACGGGCACGGCGGTACCGTCAGCGTCACCACGGGTGGCGTTACGGTGCGCCACTTCATGGCCAGCGCGATCACCACCTTCCGCCGTCGCCATCCCGCCGTCACCCTGGAGTTCCGGTCGGCCTACTCCACCCGGCAGTGCATCGAACTGCTGCATGACGGCCAGATAGACCTAGCCTGGATCACGCTCGGACAGCCGCTGCCCGGCGTCCAGCAGCGGCCCGTTCTCGACCTGCCCTGGGTGCTGGCCGTGCACGCCGATGACCCGCTGGCCGCACTGGATTCCATCAGCCCCGCCGACCTGGCGGCCATCCGATACCTCGCCTACCCCGAAAGCTCTACCTCCCGGCAGCAGCTAGAGGAGAACTTCATCCGCCAGGGGATCAGCCTCCCCGCTCCCGCCGGCATAGCCGACTGGGACACCGCGATCCTGCTCGCGGAACTCGGCGTCGGTCACGCCATCCTGCCCGCCCTGCCCGGAATCAGAGATAACTCAGCCAGCCCCATCCGCACAATCCCCATCCCAGCCCTCGACCCTCTCACCGTCGGCTGGGCCGCCCGCCAGTGGAGCCTGCTCAGCCCCCTGACCACCGAATTCGCCGAACTCGTCACCACCAGCTTCGCCAACCACACCGGCCTGCGTGCGGCGCGGTAAATGGCAGTACGCCAGATCGCCCCAATATGCGCGGACCTCTCGCCGATCAGCACAACCCAGCACCCCGACCAGAACGGCGGTTAGCGCGCTCAACCGTCTGGAGGCGTGGCCACGGTCCGTGACAGAACCCCGGCACGCCGCACGGGAGCGCAGCACGGTCGGGTCATTGGTGTCGTCGCGGTGCGGCGCGTTCCCACCAGTCGACGGTTTCTGCGGCGGCGGTCATGCGGTCGAGGAGGTCGGCGATGAACTCGGCATGAGCGCCGCCGCCTCGGGCGAAGCAGAACTTCCACAGTTCTGCGGCGGCACGGTGGTAGTGGTGGATCGTCTCATCTGCGGCATAGGCGTCGATCTCGCCGACGCAGTAGCGGTCGATCTCTACCCCGACACGGCCGAGAAGTCCAGCCAACTGCGATTCGTGGTAGACGCTCACGCGTTCGCGCGCGGCGCGCCGCTCGGCTTTGGTGGCCATGACCGGGACGGTACCGTGTTTCAACCGGGCCGGCCCTCGGCCCGGGGCTCACCAGCCGACACCAGGGCAGCGCCCAGATCAACCTGTTGCTCCGTACCGGCGGCAATGCGCGCCTACTCACGTCGAGGTCAGGTCACGCAACGTGAGCCGAAGCGGTCGGCCTCCGCTGATCGCGATCGCCGATTATTTTTGCGTTGGACGGACGCGGGTGGTGGTCCCGGTGTTATGCATATTCGCCATTCTGGTTCGGCGGCTCCTGGCTGCCCGGCTCTGGGTGTTGTGCTATCTGCTGGTACCAGCCGCGTTGGCGTGGGCGCCGCCTGGGATATGGGCCAATGCTGTCCAGCGGGCCCGCGCTGGGGAGGGAGGCTCGGCATGGTGCTGACGAGCCAGGTCAGGAGGTCCTGACCAGCGGTGCTGGGGACCTAGCGGGTACCGGCACCCACGAGCAGCCAGCCCGCAGCAGGCCGGCTGATGCTCACGCGGGTGCCGTGCTGTGCTCGCGCGGGTACAGGGTTGGGTTTTAGACTCGTGCCGTGCGTCGGCGCGAGGGAGGGGCGGTGGCGGATCAGGATCCGATGACGTTCGGCGGTTTACTGCGGCGGCTGCGTACCGACGCCGGGCTGACCCAGGAGGAACTGGCCGAGGCGACCGGCTTGAGCGTGCGGGCGGTCAGCGATCTGGAGCGGGGCGTCAACCGGACAGCCCGCAAAGATACCGCCCGGCTGCTGGCCGACGCGCTGGGGTTGACCGGCCTGGCCCGGGCCGAGTTCGAGGCGGTCGCGCAGGGTCGGCCCGTGCCTGCCGGAGCCGGGACTGGCGGGGTCGCGGCGGCAACACGGACGCTGCCCCGCGATATCGCCTCGTTCACTGGGCGGCAGCGGGAACTCGAGCAGTTGGTGGATGCCGCGGCGGGTGCGGGCGGCGTGGTCGGGATCCACGCGATCGGCGGGATGGCCGGGGTCGGCAAGACCGCGTTCGCGGTACACGCCGCGCACCGGCTCGCCGACCGGTTCCCTGGCGGGCAGATCTTCCTCCCTCTGCACGGGCACACGCCTGGACAGGCCCCGGTCGACCCGGCCGACGCGCTGGCCAGCCTGCTGCTGACCGCCGGAGTCCCGGCCGGGCAGATCCCGCCGGGCCTGGAAGCGCGGATGGCGCTGTGGCGGGACCGGCTGGCCGAACGGCAGCTGCTGCTGGTCCTGGACGACGCGGCCAGCAGCGACCAGGTCCGGCCGCTGCTGCCCGGCGGCGGGGGGAGCCTGGTGCTGGTCACCAGCCGCCGGCATCTGTCCGCGCTGGAGGACGCCACGGCGGTCAGCCTGGACACCTTGCCGCCCGGCGAGGCGGCCGCGCTGCTGGTCGGCCTGGCGGGCCGGGCCGGGCTGCGCCCGGACGATCCGGCGGTGGGCGAGATCACCCGGCTGTGCGGGTATCTGCCGCTGGCGATCGGGATGGTGGCCCGCCAGCTGCACCACCACCCGGCCTGGTCGGCGGCCGGGCGGGCCGCCGAGCTGGCCTCGGCGCGGGACCGGCTGGAGCTGATGGCGACGGAGAACCTGTCCGTGGCCGCCGCGTTCAACCTGTCGTACGCCGACCTCAGCGAGGATCAGCAGCGGCTGTTCCGCCGGCTGGGGCTGCACCCCGGCGCCGACATCGACGCCTACGCAGCGGCCGCCCTAGACGGCACCGGTCTGTCCGCTGCCCGCCGCGGCCTGGAGGCGCTGTATGACCAGTACCTGCTCACCGAGCCGGCCGCGGACCGGTACCGGCTGCACGACCTGATCCGCGAGCACGCCCGCGCCCTGGCCGGGCGCCTTGACCCGGACGGTGACCAGGACGGTGCCACCGCCCGGCTGCTGGATTACTACCAGCACACCGCCGCCCGCGCCGACGCCCTCATCGCCCGCCAGACCCGGCCCGCCCCGGCCTCCGCAGGCGGCGCGGTACCGGCTGCGGTTCCCGCCTTGGCCAGCCAGGAGCAGGCGCTGGCCTGGGCCCAGGCCGAGCGTGCCAGCCTGCTGGCGTGCCTGGACCACGCCACCGCCACCGGCCAGCACGCCCGGGTCACCGCTCTCACCGCCGGCCTCGCCGGGCTGCTGCGAAGCGACGGCCCGTACGCTGAGGCCATCACCCGGCACACGGCCGCGATCCAGGCCGCCCGGTATCTCGGTGACCGGCTCGGCCAGGCCAACGCCCTCTGCGACCTGGTCGACGTGCGGTTGCTGACAGGTGATTACCCGGCCGCGGCCCAGGCCCTGGAGCAGGCCATGGGCATCTACCGCGACCTCGGTGACCGGCGTGGCCAGGCCAACGCCCTCCGCTACCTTGGGGCCATGCGGTTGTCGACGGGTGATTACCCGGCCGCGCCCAGGCCCTGGAGCAGGCCATGGGCATCTACCGCGACCTCGGTGACCGGCTCGGCCAGGCCAACGCCCTCTGCGACCTGGGGGCCGTGCGGTTTCTGACAGGTGATTACCCGGCCGCCGCCCAGGCGCTGGAGCAGGCCCTGGGCATCTTACCGCGACATCGGTCACCGGCGCGGCCAGGCCATCGCCCTCGGGTACCTCGGGCAGGTGCGGCGGCTGACGGGTGATTACCCGGCCGCGGCCCAGGTGCTGGAGCAGGCCCTGGGCTTTCGCCGCGACCTCGGCGACCGGCACGGCCAGGCCAACGACCTCAGCATCCTGGGGGCTGTGCGGCAGATGACGGGTGATTACCCGGCCGCGGCCCAGGTGCTGGAGCAGGCCCTGGGCATCTACCGCGACTTCGGCGACCAGCGCGGCCAGGCCATCGCCCTCAGACACCTCGGGGCCGTGCGGCGGGAGACGGGTGATTACCCGGCCGCGACCCAGGTGCTGGAGCAGGCGCTGGGCGTCTACCGCGACCTCGGCGACCGGGCCGGTGAGGCCGCGGCGCTCAACGAGAGAGGGACGCTGCACCGGGTCAGCGGTGAGCTCACACGCGCTGAGGGCTGTCACCGGCAGGCCCTGGACCTAGCCCGCGCCATCGCCAGCTCCTGGGACGAGGCGTACGCGCTGGCCGGCCTGGGCCGCTGCGCCGTGGCCGCCGGCCACGCCACGCAGGCCGAGATCCTGCTGCGGCAGGCAGTGGAGATATTCCAGCGGATCGGCGCCGCCGAGGCCCCGGACCTGCTCGCCGAACTAGACGCCCTTTTAGCACCACCAAGGGCTGCGCAATGTCCCAGGGAAACTCATGGCTCCTCATGGCAGAGATCAGGGTCGATGCATGGCTAGCCAACTGGCACACGTCGAGCTACACCGGCGGTCAGAGAAACTGCCTCGAGGTAGCCGAAGCCGCGCGCGTGATCGTGGGCTGGCATTTCTGACACGCGGGCACAAGATGCGAAAGAGCGGCGGAGGCAGGTTCCTCCGCCGCTCGAGCTGCAGCAGGTGTGCTCCGGGCACCCTTCATCAAGAACTGAACAAGCTGAAATCGCCGACGTCAGGTATGGCCGCAGCCTGCTCCTGGCCTACTGATGCCATGATGCTGCTCTGCACGTTTTGGGCGTGCAGAGCAGCAGCCGTGCTGCTGAGGGGGACGGCGCCGACCTGGGCCACAGGCATTGCTGCGACCGTGTGCGCGGTAGCCGCGTGCCTGACCGCCGTATGCGCGGCAGCTCCGTGCCTGACCGCCGTATGCGCGGCAGCTCCGTGCCTGACCGCCGTATGCGCGGCAGGCGCGTAGTGGATAAGGTGCTGGATGACTACCACTAGCCCTCTTAGCAGATGCTTTATAAGGTGGTAAATGAGGCTGTGCACGTTAGGTCCTCCATCCGAGACGCCGTGTCTCCTTGCTTAAGACCACTGTGTGGTCTCGCGCCGAGCGAGGCCACACAGCAACACCCACATGACACCCACAGGATCGGGCGGGGCTCCCCGGACGATGAACGCGCGCGCCATCGTCGACCAGGCGGGCGCCACCGTGGCCGAGGGTACGCAATACATCGGCACATCGACCGGGTCCTATTACTTCACTGGGCCCGCCGAGAAGGTCTCACCCAGCGACGTGCCCTATCCGCCAGCGGGCAGTGCGGCTGGACAAGCGACTACGGGGTATGGCTGACCTGGAGGGCGCCGTCGAAGGTCCCGCCCCGTCTGCCTATGGCGTTTACGAGTTCGTGGTCGAGGTCAACCCGCCGCTGTTTTTCCTAGGCCGCGTTACGACGGCGGGCGTCACTGACGATTCGGGAACCACGCGGGAGAACGACGCGAGCATCATCTCTTACACCGTGTACTCCGTCGGGCCGACCGGCCTCGACAGCCCACCGGATTGACGATCATCGTCGACGACGTAATGCCAGGGTCCCTGCCGACCTGCGGCCAGCGCCCGGACCGCCGGATCATCTGTCACCTCGGCCGCGGCCGAGCGAACGCAGAATTCGTCATCCTCGGGCACAGGGAGCGCGTGGATCACGCACCGCGGGTCCCGGTGCAGGTCCTGCCCCTTCGGGACGAACGCGGGATCGCGGCGAAGAGCCGGCCGCGGGCCAGGACCGGGTAGAACGGATGCATACGCGGGCTGCCGTCCCCGGCGGACCGGCGCGATGTAGCTGACCGCGAATCACGATACATCCCCGGGTACGGCAGCACCGCGATGCAGGGCAACCACTCCTGGCCACAACCACGCCGCGACCTCGGCCAGCTCGGACGCCTGAGCCTCGAACTGCGCCCAGCTAGCCATCGCGCAAGTCTGCCCCACCGCCAGGACCCGGTCGCGGCCTGCCCAGGCCTGTCGGCCGTCCGGCCACCCTGTTCCCGCGGAGCCGTAACCCCCCGGCAGCATTCCGGCTTGGCGTCATCAGGCCCGGCCATCAGGCCGCCGGGCACCCCGAACGGCCATTCGCGCGCTGCACCGGCGGCTATTTCCGTCGACTATGCATGACGCCAGATCGGCGGGTCTTCGCGCGCGGGCGCGCGAAGCGTCAGGTTGCTCTCCGTGACGGGCTTCAGGTCGGCTTCCGTACTCGGCTCGTAGAGTTCACAGCTGGCGACTGACCATGTGGCACGGCCGAGGTCCTGCCGGGCCGCGGCGCTCGACCCTGTCCGCGGCATTATGCCGGTGATCAAAGATCACATCGCCCTTCGGGCTCGGCATAATGCCTGATCATGCCTGTGATCGCGGCGCAGCGTTCCTCGATCCTGGTGCCTCACGATCACAGGCATATCAACCATGAGCGCGCATTTCAGTCCGCTGGGTGCCGAAGCTCCTCGAGGTCGTCAGCTCCCACGACGGGGTAGCCCGCTTCGTCGGCCGCTCCGACTTCCTCAAGCGTGCCCAGGCGCGGCTCGATCTCGGGAACCGCCGCGACGGACGTAAGGCACTCGCGTGCGGCGGCGGCGTAGCTGTCGCTCTCTATGCCGAAACTCACGAGGAAGCGCCGAGGTTCGGCCTGATCCACCCGGCCCTGCCGCTGTTTGGTCTGGCGGCCGAGTGCTACCCGGACGAGCATAGCGTCGCCACAGCTTCCTCCAGGCGTTGGACAGACTCTCCTGCACTGTTCGCAACCGTTTGGAACATGTTTGAGATGTAGTGGTTGGTATGGGCGCCCCAAGGTCGCTCCTCGGTGACATCGTTGATGGCCGCCGAGGTCTCGACAACCTGCACGCCCGTTGGGGTGACGATGACGAACCCGTTTCCAGCGCCGGTCTCGCTGACCAGGACGCGAGCTCGGTGTCCGTCTCCCGTCCCCGGCTGCATCTCGCGCGCCGCCCGGCGTGCTCCCGGCATGTCGCCTTGTCCACGGCTGCCCCGGCGACGCGTCGGCGAAGAGCGCCGGCGCCGGGGCATGCCGAGAGGGCCACCCGGATGACCCGGTGTGCCAGTAGCCTGATCGGGACGACCGAAGATGGTCTGCCGAGCCCAATGCTGCGACGACCGCGGGCGGGCAGGGTCCAGGGGGGGTCACCCGTGCGAGGAGGCGGCGATGAGCGCTTCGGGCGAGGTCGACACGGGAGAACAGCACGGCGCCGCCGAGTCGCTTCTGTTCAACCCGCACACGTACGACCCGTCCCATTTCGACGACGTGACCAGAAGGCTGCTCAGGGCAACCATCGACTGGTTCGAGGACCGGGGCAAGGAAAAGCTGCTCGAGGACTACCGCGAGTGCCTCTGGTACGCCGACTTCCTGGAGTTCGTCGCCAGGGAGCGGTTGTTCGCGACGATGGGCACGCAGGCGCGCGAGGCGGACGGCGACCGCGACAAGCGCTGGGACACCAGCAGGATCTCGGCGTTTAGTGAGATCCTGGCCTTCTACGGCCTGGACTACTGGTACGCCTGGCAGGTCACCATCCTCGGCCTGGGGCCGATCTGGCAGAGCGGCAACGCCTCGGCCCGCCGCCGCGCGGCCCAGTGGCTCGACGACGGTGCCGTGTTCGCATTCGGGCTGTCGGAGCGCGAACACGGAGCCGACATCTACCACACTGACATGGTGCTGACCCCGGACGGAAGGGGCGGTTTCCGGGCCACGGGCGGCAAGTACTACATCGGTAACGGCAATGTGGCCCGCATGGTCTCGGTGTTCGGCCGGCGGTCGGACGTAGATGGTCCGGACGGGTACGTGTTCTTCGCGGCGGACAGCCAGCACGAGAGCTACCGGCTGGTCAAGAACATCGTCCAGGCGCAGATGTTCGTGTCCGAGTTCCGGCTGGAGAACTACCCGGTGGGCGCGCAGGATGTGCTGCACACCGGGCAAGCGGCCTTCGATGCCGCGTTGAACACGGTGAACGTCGGCAAGTTCAACATCGGGTTCGCCTCCGTCGGCATGAGCGAGCATGCGATGTACGAGGCGGTGACCCATGCCCATAACCGCATCCTCTACGGCAGGCGCGTCACCGACTTTCCGCACGTGCGCCGGTCCTTTGTGGACGCATACGCGCGGCTGATCGCGATGAAGGCGTTCGGTGACCGCGCGATCGACTACTTCCGGGCGGCCAGCCCGCAGGATCGCCGGTACCTGCTGTTCAACCCCGTCACCAAGATGAAGATGACCACCGAGGGCGAGAAAGTGATCGGGCTGCTGTGGGACGTCATCGCCGCCAAGGGATTCGAGCGCGACACGTACTTCTGCGGCGCGGGCAAGGACATCGGCGCGCCGGCCAAGCTCGAGGGCACGGTGCACGTCAATCTCGCGCTGATCTTGAAGTTCATGCCGAACTACCTGTTCGCGCCGGCCGGGCAACCACCGGTGCCTACCCGGCAGGACCCGGCCGATGACGAGTTCCTGTTCCGGCAGGGCCCGGCGCGCGGCCTGGGCAAGGTCACCTTCGCCGACTGGCGGCTGGCCTTCGAGCCGTTTGCCGGGCTGCCCAACGTCGCACGGTTCCGGGAGCAGGCGGAGGGCTTCACGACCTTGCTGCGGACCGCGGCGCCGGACGCCGGGCAACAGCAGGACCTGGACTTCCGGCTGGTGCTCGGACAGCTGTTCACGCTGATCGTCTATGCTCAGCTGATCCTCGAGCAGGCCAAGCTGACCGGGCTCGACCCCGACGTGCTCGACACGATCTTCGAGGTCTTTGTCCGGGATTCCTCGGCACTCGCGGTCGAGTTGCATGGCAAGGCGTCCTCCACCGAGGCCCAGCAGCAGTGGGCCCTGGCCAACGTGCGCAAGCCGGTCATCGACACCGGCCGGTTCGAGCGGGTATGGGAGCAGGTCAAGGCGCTCTCCGGCGCCTACCTAATGAACCCGTGACCATGTCTCGAAGAATGGAGCGGTCACCATGGCGCTGACGTTGGACTTCACCGGAAAGCACACGCTCGTCTTCGGAGGCACGACCGGTACCGGCTTCGGGGTCGCCCAGAACTTCTCGGAGCACGGCGCGAACGTATCCGTCGCCAGTCGTAAGCAGGAAAACGTCGACGCCGCCATGGCCGCGCCGGGGACAACTGGCGGCAACATTGTCGGCGTCGCCGCGTTCGACGCGGTCGGGCGTGCGTTCGGCAGCGCGGTCAGCCAGGTTGGCACCATCGACGTGCTGGTCTCCGGCGCCGGCAATTTCGTCGCCGCGGCCAATGCGCAGTCGTCGAACGGCTTCCGCGTGGTGGTCGACATTGACCTGATCGGCACCTTGAATGCATAGTCCAGCCTGTCGCACAAACGGTGCGCCTCCATGGGGTCAGGCCCTTTGCCTGGGATCATGGTGTATGGCGCAGAATTTCGTTTTCCCGCAGCGTGATCAGCCGTTGCTGTTGCCGGTGGATATGCGCGCGTGGCTGCCCGAGGTGATCTGTCCGGAAAGCTCGGGGCAGATCACTACGCGGTTCCCTATCGCCAGAACACCCCGTTATGCGCGACGACGGTGGCAAGAGACTCTGACTAGAGAACCGTGCAGATCGAACACCTCTTTGTTTCAAGGTCAAGGGGGGAGCGCTGATGCGGTGCGGGAACGGGGCCCTGCGGTGGACTGCTGCGGTGCGTCTGGTGCGCCTTCCTTTCCCGCTGCGGGGATTATCGGCTCGCGGGCGGCCGCGTCGAGGACGCCCTGCGGGCGCCGCTGCGCGGCCGGGTTGCGCCCGGTCCTGGACCCGGCTGCTCGCTCGCACGAGATGGCAGCGGCGCGGGAAAGGGAGCAGCGGGGGTCGTAGGGTGGGTGGCAGGCCCGGGAGTGGCTGGCCCGAAGAGCCGGTGGTCGGGGTGTGAGCCGGCCGCCCTGGTTGCAGAGTGGTTCCCCGGTTGCCCTCCCGGGCTCCTGGCTGCGGCGCGCCGGGCGTCTTCTTGCAGGCAGGCGAAGATGGCGTCGCTGATCTGGCGTTTGAGCGCGCGCAGGGCTTCTTTGCCGGTCTTGCCCTCGGCCAGTTTCTTGTCGTAGTAGGCGCGGCCCTTGGTGTGCCGGTAGCGGATCTGGGTGACCGCGGCCATGTGGATCGCGTGGTTGAGCCGGCGGTTGCCGCGGCGGGACAGCCGGTAGACCTTCCGGCCGCCGGAGGACACCTCGATGGGGGCGGTGCCGTTGTAGGCGGCGAACCGGTCCCGGCCGGGGAAGCGGGACACGTGGCGGACGTCGCCGATGACCGCGGCGGCGATGACCGGGCCGACCCCGAACAGCGCGGTCAGGCTAGTCCCGGCCGCCCGGACCGCGGCGGCGGCTTTCTTGCGGGTCTCGCGGATCCGCGCGTCGGTGCCGCGCAGGTCTTCGGTGAGCTCGGCGGCGAGTTCCCAGCGGGCCGCTTCCACCGCTCCTGCTGGCGTGACCGACGCCAGGAACCGGCGCGGCCTGGCCTGCGGTGATCTCGCCGGGCACGCCGCCGGGCACCAGCTCGCACAGCACCTGGTGCAGCCGGCAGGCCACCTGGGTGCGGGCCCGGCCCAGGTCCCGGTAGCGCTTGGACCAGACCTTGAGCACCGCGGCGTGATCATCCCGCCGCACCTCCCTGACCTGCGCAGAGCGCAGCGCGGCGACCGCCACCGAGCGGGCATCGTTGGGATCGTTCTTGTTGACGTTCCCGGTCGCCAGCAGCCGCACCCGGGCGGCCAGCTTGGGCGGCACGTCCAGCACCCGCTCACCCGCGGAGAGCAGCTGCTGGGCCAGCAGATGACCCAGCCCGCCCGCGCCTTCCACCGCCCAGGTCCGCTCGGGCCACGCCTGCGCCCACTCCAGCAGCCGCTCGGCCTGCACCGCCGAGGCACGCACCCGCAGCTGGCCCAGCGGCTCCTCAGCGGCGTTGATCGCCACCGCCGTGTGGGAGGCCTTATGCGGATCCACCCCGATCATCACCACCGCCATGAACCGACATCTCCTTCCGCTACCCGGGGGATGAAGACCGTGGCGGGCACGCCCAATTCCAGGGATCACAGCGGCGCTCACGCCCCTCTTTTGAGCCACGCCACGGCGAGGCCCCGGCAAGCAGGCACGTCGTTCGAAAGCCAAGCCCAGCAACGGGCCGGCAGCGGATCTGAGAACCAGACCTGCCGGGACCTCTCAACGCTACGAGCCAGGCTCACTGCCATCCCGGCCAGGCCCGCAACGCCTACAAACAATTGGGCGGTTCGCGTGCTTGACCTGGTAATGCGCTCCAGCACGTTCCGTAACGACGTTGATCGCCCGGCTGGCTGGACCTGCCGGCTTTGCGCTGCCGCGGCAATGGCTGCGCTGGCGGGAGACCCGCGGGCGTGTTTACGGCCGCCCGGGCATCAGCTGGGGGGTGAGCTGTTCGATGTCATGGCGGGCGCGCAGCTCGGCGATCGCGGCGTCAAGCGGGCCTGTGGCGCTGGCGACCAGCGCGGCGAGTTCCTTCTGGTAGTGCTCGTGGCCGGAGGGGGAGACCAGGAAGATCATACGGGCCGGGCTGGGGCCCGGGTTGGCGAATGCGTGCGGGCAGCCGCGCGGGACGTACATCATGCTGCCTGGCCCGCCGCGGGCCACCGTGGCCCCGCTGTGCGACTGCCAGCTTTGCCAGTTGCCCGCAGTCCGGACCAGCGGTTCGAAGGCGAGCAGGTCGAGCTGGCCCTCCAGGACATAGAACAGCTCTTCGGCGTTGCGGTGCAGGTGAGCGCCGACGTCAAAGCCCGGCCCGATGTCCACGACCTCGAACATCGACCAGGCCTGCGAGTTCTTGTCGCCCACCTTGAGCGTCATGGCAGGCGAGACCCGCTCGCCCTGGCCAGGGCCCATCATGAAACCATCTGTCATGATCCGGATGATCCCACCGCAACAGCCCGCGTCAAGCCGCAGCGGGCAACTCGGGCAGCCGTAGCGGCCGGTTCGCCCCACTGATAGGTTCGGAGCCGTGCCTGACCTGCCCTGGACATCCCGCGCGGAGATGGAACCCGGAACCGGCTACCTGGTCATGGCCTCCCATCTGCCGCTCAACCGAATCAGCGCCACGGTGCGCTTCTTCCGGGGAGTCTCCGCGGTGCGCAAGCAGCTGGCAACCGCAGACGGCCTGGTCGGCTACACGCTGCGGGCCAGGCCGCTGGCCCGCGACTACTGGACCCTGTCGGTCTGGAGAGACAACACCGCGCTCCGGGAGTTCATGCGCACCTCTCCGCACGCCCACCTGATGACCTCGCTCAAGCCACTCATGGGACCGACGAAGTTCGTCACTTGGACGATCCCCGCAGCCGATGGCCGTCCCAGCATGGCTGCCGCCCTTGAACACCTGGCCTCCGTATAGAGTGCGCCTTTGGCCGATCCGGGCTCGCAATCCCCGCCAGGAGCGGTCGTTTCTCGCAGCACACGGCTGCCGATCAGCGAACCCGAACCGCCAGTTCTGCGCGCGACACTGGTCGCGTGCAAGGAACCGCTTGACTGCACGTAATGGCGGTTCGCGGTCGGCTTCGACGACACCCGACAATTGGTGCCTACGCCATTGGAGCCGGTGGCCGGGCATATCTGGCTGGGGCTGTCCCGCTGCCTGATGGCGGGATCGGGAGCCATGCAGGTGCCGGATGGGGTGCCGGGCGCGGAGAACGTCCACGTCGCGTGGCGGATGGGGGTCGCCGAGCGGGCTGCCGGGGTCTATGCGGGTAACCGGAACGTCGCCGCGCTGGCCGTGGCCATGACGGCCGGCCGGCGGCGCGTACGCTACAGCAGGCCAATACGCGCCGACCGGACCGGCCGGGACCAGTATCCGATTACGAGCGCGGGTAGCTGCCGACGCATTCCAAGCAGCGATGCTCATCGCGTAAATCGGCGATAGCGGCAGCGTCGTCGTGCTCGATCGCGCAGGCTGACGGATCCAACCCCGCTGTTCTCATGCATGAGCGGTCGTGTCCGGCGGCCGAACAGGCGCCAGATCGGCCTGATCTGTACGCAGCCATCAGGCGAGATCACAAATGGCGCGGCCGACCAGAACGGCGGGATTGAGTGCAGTCCTCCGCGACCTTCTTTATCGGCACGCGTTACGCCATGTGCTGGCGTAGTCTGCCGCGCTCGCCGGGGAGTGGCAGGTCACGCCAAGTGCTGCTACCGGTCCTGTCCCCCAGCTGATAGCTCGGTGACAATACGCGTGACGTGTCCCGCCGCGTCGCCGATGTTGTCGACGACGAGCCGCTCCGACAGCTCCGGCGGCCACGGCTCATAACGGCGCCACCGCACCTGCTCCCAGGTAGGCACGCCGTGTCCGGGCATCTCCGGCGCGCGCGCCTCCACGCGGCGCCGATGCTCGGCCAGGTCGCTGCACCGCACTTCCACGAACCGCAGCCCTGCCCCGGTCCGTGCCGCCAGCGCCACCCACCCCGCCCGCGCCACGGCCACGGCGTTCACCGCATCGGCCACCACGTCCCGGCCCGCGATGAGCTGGTCGGCGGCGACCCGCTCGGCCACGACATAACCCACCGGGTTGTCCTGGTAGGGCATCAGCGTCGAGACGATCGCCGATTCGATGGTGTCGATGCGCAGGTACGTCGCGCCGATGGCGTCGGCTACTCCGCGTGCCAGCACGGATTTCCCCGAACCGGGGAGCCCGGCGAACACCACCAACAGCCTCACCCCTGCACGCTACCGGGAGGCCGCCGCCGTGCCTCCCGCTATGCACCACTCACCGGCAACTTGAGGACGGAGCGCGAGCAGGCCGGGCCCCCGCACGCGGTTCAGCGCGATGAAAACCGAGGAAGGACGAAAACATGAACCCAGATCAGCCTGATCTGTGCGTGAGAGCGGCCCAGCGCCAGGCCGCCGACAGGCATACCGAACGGCGGTTCCGGTTCGTCAAATGACGGCAGGCTGACCACTGAATGTGACAGCGATCTCCGATGAACCGCGGGTGCCCGGCCGGTGTCTGCTCGCTGGCCAGCGGCAGGCGGTGCAGACTTGCGTCATGGACGGGCCAAGCTCGCAGCACCATACTGTCCGCCAGAGTTATGACGCCGTTGCCGAGGAGTACCTGGAGTGTTTCCGCGACGAGCTCGCCGGAAAGCCGCTGGATCGGGCTCTGCTGGCCTGCTTTGCCGAGGAGGCTGAGGACGGTGCGCCGGTGGCCGATCTCGGGTGCGGCCCTGGGCATGTGGCAGCCTGGCTTGCCGGCCGTGGCGTAGCCTCGGTCGGTATCGACCTGTCGCCTGCCATGATCGCCGTCGGCCGCAGGGACTATCCGCAGGTGGAGTTCCGTCAGGGCGATTTCCTCGGGCTTCCCGCGGCCGATGGTGAGTTCGCGGCTGCCGTCGCGTTCTACTCGATCATCCATCTTCAGCCCGCCGAGATGGACCGGGCATTCGGGGAGATCCATCGGGTGCTGCGGCCGGGCGCGCCTTTCCTGGTTGCCTTTCATATCGGCTCGGAGGTAAGGCATCTGGCCCAGTGGCTGGGCCATGAGGTGAACGTGGACTTCCGTTTCTTCGAGCCGTCAGATATCGCCAGGGCCATGGAGCGGGCAGGATTCCGGGTCGAGATGCGTCTGGAGCGGTTGAGCTATCCCCAGGAAGTCCAGACGCGCCGCGCGTACCTACTGGCCCGGCGCCAGCCCTGAAGGGCCTAGTCACGCTATGTCACCATGAACGAGCTCCAACTCGCAGCAAACCGCCCGAGGAATGCTCCATGCCGATTCGGCGCTACCTCGGGGCCTTGTGGAGAGACGGTCGAGCAGCCGTTCCGAACGATTAATCAGTACGTTGGGTACGGCGGCGGGACCCGGGCGGCCTGGGTGTCGCTAGTGTGCCGCGCCTGAAATTTCACGGGTTATTCTGCTGAGTTACACGGTGAGCCTGTAACCTCAGATGTGTAAACATTTTTGAATTATCTTTTTCAGCTGCTGCTATCGTAGCCGACCCGGGTAAGCGCTGTCGAGCTCGTTGAGGGCCTCGCGCCATCCCATGACTCGCTGTCCTTCGACGAGCCGGGCTGGCTGGTCCGACCGTTTCCCGGTTTGCTGGCGGCGGGCGGCGCGCTCGCGGGCCCGCTTGTCCTCGATGTTGATGATGGCCAGCCAGAGCAGCTTGACCACGGCGTCGTCGGTCGGGAAGTGGCCGCGGGCCTTGGTGACCTTGCGCAGCTGGTAGTTCAGCGACTCGATGGTTATCTTGAGCTTTCGTGTCAGCCGGGGCTGTGACCTGGAGTGTCCCGTCGTGGACAGTGTCGCCGACGGGACACTCGCGGCCTGATCCTGGTTATTTCATCCTTCTGGATTGTTACCTGTTCGGGACCGGGCTGACCGCTGGCCGCCGAGCGCGTGGGCGAGCTGGCGGCGGAGCCGGGCGTTCTCGTCGGCGAGCTGCTTGTTGCGGTCGAGGGCGGCTGCGAGCCTGGCGCCCAGCGACGCGTCGGTGGCCCGCTGGGCGGCGGGGATGCCGCCGGCGGGGCCGGCGGCATTTGCGGTCTCTTTCCGGAGCCTGCGGATCTGGCTGCTGATGTCGGGCTGGGTATAGAGCCACGACCTCGATATCCCTGCTGCCTTCGCGACGCCGGCGAACGTGACGGGGACGCCGGCCCTGTCGAGTTCGCGCAGGGCCTGGACGGCCCTGGACCGGGTCAGCTCGTGCCGCCGGGCGGCGGCCGCGGAAAGCGGGTCAGGGCGCATCGCCGGCCGCCTCCCCGCCGTCGTCTTCCCCGGCCTCGAGGGTGGCGATGATCTTGTCCAGGTTGGCGGCGACCTGCTTGTTCATCTCGGCGACGCGGGCCTGCCCGTTCGCCTCCGCGGCGGAGATGATCTGCAGCGTCTGCTGCCGCTGGGCACGATGCTCCGGGAGGAACTCCGCGGTTGTCAGGAACATCGGGCAGGTCAGACAACTATTTGCATGCGGACAGACCCGGACCATCGGAAGCTCGCAGTAGCCGTTTGGCAGTGCCTGGGTGGCCCTCGATAGCTGCTGTTTCGACCAGGCGGCGTCGCCGAGCGGGCCGTCGGGCCTGATCTGGACGGGCTGCCCCTCGGCGTTGACCTTGCGGGCCTTCTCCCAGTGCTCACGGACGGTCTTATCAGACAGCCGTGCGTAATGCCCGGTCATGGCAGGTGAGTCATGGTCAAGTATCTTCTGCACGACATGCTGGGGAACGTCCCGGTTTATGAGCACGGTCCCGAGCGTGTGGCGCCACTGATGGGGAGTCAGGTGGACAGGCCGGCCATGCTCGTCGCGGACGTCGCAGTCTTCCAGCCAGCGGTAGAGCGCCAGCCGGTAGGTGGAGCTGCTCACCGGTTTCTTCCCGTCCGGGTTCTTGGCCCGGCGGGGGAACAGCACGATCCCGGAGGGGTAGCGTTCCAGGACGCGCTGCTGCTGGCCGCGGATCAGTTCCAGCAGTTCGTCATCGAGGGGCACGAGGGCCTCGCGCTTCATCTTGTTATTGCGGTAGCGGAGGTAAGGAGCCCCGGTGTCGTCGGTGACGGTGCAGTCGAAGGGCAGCTTCAGGGCATCGGAGATGCGCAGTCCGCAGCGGATCAGGATGAGCGTGATCAGCCGGTAGGCGGAGTTCTCCTGCCGGCCGAGGTTGCTGGGCTGTTCGACCTGGGCCATCACGTGCCCGGCCAGTGCCCGGGGCAGCAGCTCGATGCGGGGCGGCTGGTCGCCGGGGAACAGCATCGCGTCTGCTGGCAGGTCCGGGGCCCAGCCGTGCTGCCGGATCGCGGTGAGGAACAGGCCGAGGGCGCTGACCTGGGCGCCGTGTTCCTGCCTGCCGGCCATGGCCGCATGAAGGTCAGCGAGGTACTCCTCAAGCACGGCCCGGCTGATGCCGTCGGCACCGGTTATGCCGCGGGCCTGGAGGAAAGCGGCGAGCCGGGTCAGGACGCGCAGCGGCAGGAGGCCGCCTGACTGCAGGCTCAGGCCGGTGCTCAGCCGCCACCGGACCCAGCGTTTGGCCAGGTTCTTCAGCTGCTGCTGGGGGATGCGGGAGAAGTCCAGGACGGTCCGGCTCTCGAAGCCGAGGCGGTGCATCTGCCAGGTGTCGCGGTGATACTCGGCATCCCAGCCGCCGGCTTCGGCCAGGTCGGCAATCTGGCGGCGGGACCAGATCAGCAGCGCGATCGCGTTCCCGCGCTTGCCGAACGCGTCCCGCCAGTCCTGCTCGGTTCGCTCCAGCAGCGAGAACGCCCCGCTGGAGGCCAGGAACCGGACCGCGGTCATCACGATGTAAGGCGGGGCCTTGCCCTCGCGCTCGCCGCGACGGCGCTGCAGTGCGTACTGCACCTCCAGTTTCAGCGGCGCGGGCAGGCACTCCAGGTGAACGCGTTCGTGGCCGGGAATCGGATCATCGTCGTGGTACCCGCCGGCGAACTCGCCCGGTTCCGGGCGGCCGCGGTTCTTCCAGGTGACGCCATGGGCCTGGCAGAACGGGATATCACGCTCGGCCCACAGATCGCAGAACCAGACCAGGCACTCTTGCTGGCCTTCCGGCACCGCGGTCTCTGGGACGCCGGCCAGCCATTCGTCCGAGTCCGGCCGCCCGGCGCGCATCCAGGCGGCACTGTGGCGCGTGCACAGTCCCTGGAAGCGGACGCCGCGGCGGCAGCCAGGAGCCCGGCAGCAGGTCAGCGGGGACTGCCTGCGCCAGCGGGAACTGGTCACGGCGATGAACGTGTCCATGTCGGGCTTGCCCTCGGCGGTCCACCGGTCATGGTGGCCGGAGCACAGTCCCCGGCCTCCTCGCGCTGTCCTGGGACAGCCCGTCACCTGGCAGACCGCGCCGCCGAATACGGGGTCGGCGGGATCGAAGGCAAGCTCATCGGCCCGGAACTCCGGGCGGACAGCGGCCATCAGCTTCTCCAGCAGGCCGGCAGGATCCCGGTACTGGCCGCCTCCGGCAGCGTCCGGGCCGGTCACCGGCTGTCCTCCTTCTCCTCGAAGACGGTCGCGGCGATGCTGACTGCCACGCCGCCGCGGACACCGCGGGCATGCAGGTAAACAGGCGTCCCGCCCGCGGACGGGATCTCGGTGACCTCGTCCAGTCCCAGCGCCTGCTGCCACTGCGCGAACAGCCCGCGCCGGCCGGGCGAAGGAACGAGAACCTGGCCGGACAGGGCCCCGCCGGATGCGGTGACCGTCCACGCGATCACCGGGATGCCCGGGTGCGCGTCCAGGATGACGGCCAGCTCGGAGACCGCCCGCTGCTGCCAGCGGGACCGGTCGGCCTGCGTGATCCAGCCACGGGTCACCACGACACGCCCTTCCCGGTGAACCAGCCGGCCTTCTCCAGCGCCGCCCGCGCGTCCTCGACGGTCAGATGGCCGTAGACCGAAGAAGTGACTGCTACCGAGGAATGCCCTAGAAGAGCGGACACGACCTCGATCGGAACGCCGTCCCGCAGCCAGCGAGTAGCCGCGCCGTGACGATACCAGTGGGGGCCGAAAACGATCCCGGTTCGGGCCCGCAGCCGCAGGACCAGATCGTAAACGGCCTGGTAAGTCCACGCATGCCCCTGCGGCTCCGCCCAGATATTGATGAAAACGTAGTCACTGGGGCAGCCGCCGTACTCGTCGTTCAGGTAATCGGCATAGAGCCTGATCAGCTCCGGCCCGACGGGAACCGTCCGGCCCCCGGACTTGGCCCGCGCGCCGTTCGCGTTCTCCCGCGGCACGATGCTGATCTCGCACTCCGCGGCGGCGATGTCCTCATGACGCAGGCCGAGTACCTCGCCTGCCCGGCACCCGCTCTCATGAAGAACGGCGAAGAAGAAGCGGTCCCGCAGCCTCGTGCAGGCATCCAGGATCGCCTGCTCCTCGGCCACGGACAGGATCCGCGGCAGCTTCTTCTCCTGTTTCAGGGCGATCGCCCGGCCCCGGTACTCCTCGCCCTTGGTCACGTGATGCAGGAACGGCTTCCAGCCGCCCCGCCCGCCCGTCCGCCACGCGGCCAGCAGGTCGCTGACCCTGACGCCGTTGCGGGCCTGGTGCGCATAGAACGCGCTCACCGCGGCGAGCTTGCGGTTCACTGTCGAGGCCGTCACCGCAGCCGTCACCGACGGCAGCACCGCGACCTCGCCCGCCCGGCCCGCCGGCGGAAGCTGCAGCCACACCACGAACTCGCCGACGTCCTCCAGCCGAGCCTCTCGCCAGTCCAGGCCGCGGAAGCCGAGGAACTGCCAGTAGTCCTTCAGATCGTGCGAGTACGCCTTCACCGTGTTCGGCGACCGGCCGATGTCAGTGAGATAGGCAAGGAACCGGTCGACCGGGGCAACGGGCACGTCGTCGTCCCCCAGGACCGTCCACGATCGGGTCCCCGAACCGGGGATCACCACCGGATGCACGAGCATCGTCTCCTCCTTGAGCAACGTCATGGACAAGGCAGGAGATAACCACGAAAAAACCGTCATCCGGATACCGGAGACGGCTCGTGATGGACGTTAAGGACACGTCAGTTGAGGCTGGAGATAACGATGGCTGTTTGTTGTATACAGCAGCTTCCGGACGGCCGGGGTGAAGGCCAAGAACGGCGTGAACTCCTCCCAGGCGTCTTCCCAGACACGGGCGGCCTGCGGGTACTTCTTCCCCCAGGGCGAGGCCGCGAAGGCGGCCAGGGCATCGAAGGCGGCCTCGGCGGTCGGCGCGGTGTAGATCGCGCGGAGCTCTTTGGCGACCTCCCCGGCGTCGCGGCGGGCGACCGGCCGCAGGGCGTTCCGGATGAGATGGACATTATGCCGACGTCGGCATAATGTCCATTACGCCGACCTGCGGGTTATGCCGACCTGGTGGCGGGAGTGCCTGGTGGCGGCCTGATGGCGGGCTGGAAGGTCGGCATAATCAGAGGGCTTGGAGGAAGGCGAGGAGCTCGTCCGGGGGCTGGTAGCGTCCCGGTTTGGTGTGGGGCGGGCTGGTCCTTGCGAGTGCTTTCTCCTTGAGGGTGAGGTCGGCGTGCAGGTAGATCTGGGTGGTGTCGGCCTGCTCGTGGCCGAGCCAGAGCGCGATCACCGAGGTGTCGACCCCGGCGTGCAGTAGGCGCATGGCCGCGGTGTGGCGGAGGGTGTGCGCGGTGACGTTCTTGGCCTGCAGTGAGGGGCATTCTGCTGTCGCGGTGGCGACGTGCTGTGCGAGGCGTTTCTCGATGGCGTCGCGGCTGAGCCGGCCTCCGGTGCGGTTCGGGAACAGGGGCTGGCCTGGTTCGTCGTGCCGTTCGGCGAGCCAGGCGCGCATGACGGTGACGGTGACTGTTGCGAGCGGGGTGATCCGTTGTTTCCGCCCCTTGCCTTGGCAGGAAACGTGCGGCCCGCTGCCCAGGTGGACGTCGCTGCAGGTCAGTCCGGTCAGCTCGGAGACGCGCAGGCCGGTCTGGGCTGCGAGGGTGAGCATCGCGTGGTCGCGCCGCCCTGCCCAGGTGGCCTTGTCGGGTGCGCTGAGCAGCGCGGCGACTTCCGGTTCGGTAAGCCAGGTGACCAGAGCCCTGTCGAACTTCTTGGCCGGGACGGCGAGGACCCGGGCTATGGTCCCGGCATGCTCGGGGTGGCGGAGCGCGGCATAGCCGAACATGGAGCGGATCGCGGCCAGGCGGGCGTTGCGGGTGCGGGGGCTGTTGCCGCGGTCGCGTTCGAGGTGGTCCAGGAAGTCCCCGATCAGCGGGGCGTCCAGGTCCGCGATGTCGAGATTGCCGGGCTGCCTCCCGGTGCGTGATGCGGCGAACGTCAGGAGCAGCCGCCAGGTGTCGCGGTAGGCAGCGACGGTCTGCGGGCTGGCGTGCCGCTGCCGGATCAGCCGGTCGGTGAAGAAGGCCTGCAGCGTCGGGGCGAGCGCGGTCACGGCTGTCCCAGCCACGCGTCGAGCCGCTGCCCGGCCGCGGCCATCAGCTCTGGTGAGGCTGTGAGATACCAGTACGTCGCCTTCGGGTCTGCGTGGCCCAGGTAAGTGGACAGCACCGATAGCGTCGCTTGGCCGTCCCGGCCGGACTCGTAGGCATCGAGCATGCTGCGGACCGCGAAGGAGTGGCGAAGGTCGTGGATCCGGGGCCGGCAGGCAGCTGACCGGGGCCGGAGCCCGGCGGACGCCGCGAGCTTCTTCCAGGTGGCGTGGACGTTGCAGTAAAGGAGCCTGGTTCCGGCCGGCGAGATAAGCACCGCCGCGGTCCGGGCGTCCGGGCATAGCCGGTCCCGGAGCCGCAGGTATCCCCGCAGCGCCCGGACGGTGGTGTCGTGCACCGGGACCAGCCGGGACTTGCCGTTTTTGCCGTTGCGGACGGTCAGCACGCCGGTGTCCAGGTCGGCGTCGCCGCGGTCTAGGCTGATCGCCTCGCCGACCCGCATCCCGGTGGCGGCCAGCAGCCCGGTCAGGGCCTGGTAGGTCGCGGTCCGCAGCGGGAACCGCAGCGAGGTCGCCGCCGCGATCAGCGCGGCGATCTCGCCATCGGTATAGAGGTAGGGGGTGGCGCGCAGCTTGCGTGACGGGATCAGGCCGGCCGGCGGGATCTCCGCGGCCGGGTCGGTGGTGCGCAGCCAGGCGGCGAACCCGCGGGCGACCGCCAGCCGGTAGGCGTGCCAGGACGGGTCGCCGCCGGGCAGGACCGCCCAGGCCAGCGCATGCTCCGTGGTCACGGTGACAGCGCCGGACTGCTCCAGGTAGCCGGTGAACTGCCCGAGCAGCTTCTCCGGCCGGGCGAACTTATAGCCGAGGGACCGGCGGACCGCGAGGTAGTCCGCCACCGCCTGACGCAGCGTCCCGCTCATGCCGGACCTCCCGTCGGCCAGGGACGCGCCAGCGTGCGCAGTGCCGCGATGTCGGTCTTGGCATAGATCGCCGTGGACAGCAGCCGCCGGTGCCGCAGCACCTGGCCGACCTCGGGCAGCGACGCCCCGGCGCGCAGCATCCCGGTCGCCGCTGAGTGCCGCAGCCGGTGCGCGAAGACCCGCCCGGCCCCGGCCCGCTGCCCGGCAGCGAACACCGCCTGGCTGACCCCCGTCGAGGTCAGCCCGCCATGCGGAGCCCGGGCCCGCACGAACACCCGCCTGGTGCCCTCGAACGGCTCCGGCCGCCCGCCACGCAGGTAGGCAGCGATGGCCTCACCGACATCGGCCGGCAGGGGAAGCCGCTCGCTGCGGCGTCCCTTCCCGCGCACGGTGATCTCCCCGGCCCGCCAGTCGATGTCATCCAGGGACAAGGCAGCGACCTCCCCGGCGCGGAGCCCGAGCCGCGCCAGCAGGGTGAGCATGGCCAGGTCCCGCCGCCCGGCAGCCGTTCCCCTGTCACAACTGGCCAGCATCGCGGTGACCTGCCCCGGCTCCAGCGGCGACGGCAGGGCCGCCAGCCGCCAGGCCGCGACAGCGGGAACCGCCCAGGCCAGCGGACCCGGGATCTCGCCCGCGACGTGCAGCCAGCCCAGCAGCGACCGCAGCGCGGTCACCGTCAGCTTCGCCGTGCCCTTGCGCATCGCCGGGCAGGCCACCACGACGAACGCCGTCACCTCCGCCGCGGTCAGCCCAGCCAGGTCCAGCCCGCCAGCCTCCCGGCGGGCGTCCAGGAACGGCCGGACCTTGGCAGCGTAACCGGCGGCCGTCTCCGCCCCGAGCCCCCGCTCGGTCACCAGGTAACGCCGGTAACGGTCCAGCAGCACGTCCGCCGGCCCTGCCGGGACCGGCGCCAGAGCCTGTGGCACCGCGCCCAGCCGGCGCAGGTACCCCAGCAGCGGGGCCAGCGCCTTCGGCGACAGGTAAAGCGAGTACCCCGCCGCGCGCCGGGCGGCCAGGAACCTGCCCGACACCTCGGGAGTCAACCCGGACGCACCCAGACCCTCGCCTGCCAGCCACCGGCTCAGATGTCCCATCAGGAACATCTGGCCGCTCGCCGAATCGGCCGTATACCCCAGCCGGGCCAACTCCCCGCAGAACCCGGCCGCGTACTCCTCCAGCGGGCCCCTCACACGCGCCCGCGACGGATCTCTCACGATCAACACCCCCTCCTCGTCGGAACCCAACGAGGCGAGTGTCAATCACAGAAACAGGATTATGCCGACCTTCCAGCCCGCCATCAGGCCGCCACCAGGCACTCCCGCCACCAGGTCGGCATAACCCGCAGGTCGGCGTAATGGACAACGCAGCGCTGCACCACGGTGCGGGGGAACGCCCCGGTGATCGCGTCCCCGAACCCGGACAGGCCGTCGCAGCAGGCGATCAGGATGTCGCGGACGCCCCGGTTCTTCAGGTCAGCCATGACGCTGCCCCAGAACCGGGCGCCCTCGCCCGCGGTCGCGGTCTCCGGCGGGGTCTTCGCGAGCCAGATGCCCAGCACGTGCTTCTCCCCGTCGGAATCGACGCCGATCGCGATGTAGGCCGGCTTGTTCTGCACCACCTGGCTGTCGCGGACCTTGACCACGATCGCGTCCAGGAACACGGCGGCATAGACCGGGTCCAGCGGCCGGGACTGCCAGGCCCGGACCTCCTCCAGCACCGCGTCGGTGATCCGCGAGACGGTCTCATGGGACAGCTGGGTGCCGTAGACCTGCTCCAGGTGGTGCAGGATGTCCCGCACGCTCATCCCGTGCGCGTACAAGCTGATCACCATGTCATCGAGCCCGCCGGCGACCCGGCCGGCCCGCTTGGGCACCAGCAGCGGCTCGAAGGTGCCCGCCCGGTCCCGCGGGACCTGCAAGGGCACTGGCCCGACGCCGGTCTGCACCGTCTTGGCGATCGTGCCGTTGCGGTAGTTCCCCGGGCCGCCGCCGCGCCCGGCCCGCTCGCCGCGGTCATAGCCCAGGTGCGCGGTCAGCTCGGCCTCCAGCGCCCGCTCCAGCACCGCCTTGACCAGCTCGCCGAGCATCGACCCCTCGCCGGTCAGCCGCAGCCCGCCCGCCTCGTCCCTCGACCGCTCCAGCAGCTCATCCAGCAGCCGGTCATCCATCAGCTGCCGCAGCGGCACCCGGCCCGCCGGCCCGCCCGGCCCCGCCCCGCCCGGGCCGGACCCCGGCCCGTCACCGGCGGCATCCCGGGCCGCGGCAGGCACCGCGCCGCTGCCGGCCAAGATGGCCTCTATCTCCGCGTTTCCCCTGTTCCCGGACTTCACCATCGTTCTCCCCCCACGTCACCGGGTGTCCCCACCCGCCGTATAATTACCCTGAGTAACTCCTTTACACACCTAGAGTGATACCCTCCCACGGATCGTGACGGGGGTGCTTGCGGGTGGCTCGGCTGCCGCTGTGGTGCTCCGCCACGGGCGCCGCGGCGGGCGACACCGGGTCAGGCCCGCGTCGGGGATACACCAGCTGTCCCGGGTCGTGACGTCCGGCGCTGCCTGATTACTGGGCCTGACTATGGACTGGGGGTGGGCGTGATCTGCCAGTGCGCGCCGGCCCAGATCTCGGCGAGCGTGCGGCGGTCGGTGCCGACCGCGACGCATGCGGCGGGCCCGGTGCACGACAGGCCGGCCGGCGCGTACGGTTCGGGCTGCGGCGGGCCCGGCATCGGGTACAGCTGCCACGCGGCGCCGTTCCACGACTCGGCGACGGCCGTGATTCCCCCGTTGTAGGTGCCCGCCGCCATGCAGGCGCTGGCCGAGCTGCATGACACGGCGGTCAGCTGGGTGTAGCCGATCAGGTTCACGTCGGGTACCTGCTGGGTCGTCCACGTGGAGCCGTCCCAGCGCTCGGCGAGCGCGAACTGCCCCGACGCGCTGCTGCCGACCGCGGTGCACGCGCGCGGTGATGTGCACGAGACGGCGCTGAGCTGGTCCCAGGTAGCCACGTCGACCGAGCCGATGACCCGCCAGGACGATCCGTTCCACCGCTCGGCGAGGGTCTTATCCCGCATCGTCAACTACACCCGATCCGCGCGATCGGTACCGGCACGTGCGTGTGACGCACCCGTTCCACCCGCTGTCAGGCCGCGACTTCGAGTTCGTCGCCTTCCGCCAGAACTGGGGCGAGGACCGGGTCCACCTGCACGACGAGAACGGGCAGCTGTTCTCGCTGCCGGCAGCGTGGACCGACGTGGTGGCGGCGGACCCGTTCGTGGTGGTCGCGGCCGGCCGGTGCCCGTTCACCACCGGTGGCCTGCTGGCCGTCGCGGACCTGGTGGACCGGTTCCGCGCGCGGCGCGATAGTGGCGGGGATGTAAAGGCGATTACGCCGTGAATGTCAGCCGGATTATGCCGCTGCGGCTCGGGTCCCGGATCGTCAGGGCGCGCCTGTTCCGCCTGTCCTTGCTCGTAGTGCCGGGGAATGCCGCGACACGCCGCCCCGCATGCAGGGCCATGGCCCGGATATGCGGCAGAATCATCATTACAGTCATCGGGATGAGGAGGCGGCATGGCCAGGCGGCGCACCGGACCGGACCCGAAGGAGGCCGCGCTGGCCCAGGGGCGCTGCCTGAACCCGCACCCCGAACAGGTGACCGACCCGGAGTTCCTGGCCAGCGACTTCTTCGACGCCCGCGACGCGGTGCAGGTCAAGTACGAGATGGTGCGCAAGGTCAGGGCCGGCGGCGCCCCGGTCACCGGGGCCGCCGCGGCGTTCGGCTACTCCCGGCCGGCCTACTACCAGGCAGCGGCCGCGCTGGAGTCCTCCGGGCTGGAGGGGCTGGTGCCGGCCAGGCCCGGGCCACGCGGCGGGCACAAGCTCACCGGGCAGATCCTGGCCTGGGCCGAGCAGCAGCTGGCCGCCGACCCCGGCCTGCGCCCGGCGCAGCTGCCCGGCCCGATCGAGGCCGCCTTCGGCGTGCGCGTGCACCCCCGCTCGGTCGAGAAAGCGCTGGCCCGCCGCCGGGAGCGCCGCTCCAAAAGCCGCTGACCTGCCCGCCCGCGAGATGCGGAAGGAGGAGCACCCGTCCCTGTCCCTGCGACCTTCACCTGGCCACGCGGCTGCTGAACCGGGCGCCCGCCCGGATGCCGGCCAGGACAGTGCCCCCGGCGGCGGGCTGGACGCCCGCTACGAGCAGCTCCGCCATGCCGCCCTGCACGCGCGCGGCGAGGCGTTCCCGCTCGGGCTCGGCGTGCTGACCCGCAGCGGTGTCACCGCCTGGCAGCGTGCCCTGGCCAGCCTGGCCGTCCCGCAGCCGGCCCCGCCCACGCGGCCCGGCGCCGCCCCGGCCCAGGCGGCCGGGCTGCCGGCACCGGTAGCCGCCGAGCTCATCAGCGCGCTGGCCGCCGTCGCGCTCGCCGGAACCGTCACCGGCCCGGCCCCGTAACCACTCATACCTGAAGGAGACCCCGATGCTCCCCGACGCCGCTGCGTCGAAGGTGACCGCCGCCCACCTCGCCAGAACGGCTTACTTGTACCAGTTATCTGAACTAACGGCCGGTCTTCGCAGTTCAGCGGGCGGTGTGCGATGCCGGGCGCTACGGTCCCTGGCTGTGATCGAGGGAGAGGAGCCCAGGGACCTGGCGGCCCTGGTGGTCCCGCAGGCGGGGCGGCTGGAGCACGCCGAAGATCCGTGGCAGCCGTACCGGCTATGTGACCCGGCCGGTGGTGTGGTGGCGCCGGTGGCGGCGTATCTGCGGGAGTTGCAGGCACGCGGGCGGCCGGAGACGACGCTGCGGGCGTACGCGATCGCGCTGTTGCGGTGGTTCCGGTTCTTGTGGGCGACTGGGGTGCCGTGGGATCAGGCGGCCCGCGCGGAGGCCCGGGACTTCTGCTGCTGGATCCAGCAGGCCGTCAAGCCTGACCGGGCTGGCCGCCGCGAGGGTGAAGACGCGGGCGATACGGCCGGGCCGGCCGGCGCTGACCCGGGCCGGGGCGGTGGCGGGGCCGGGGTGCCCGACTCGGTGACCGGGAAGGCGCCGCCGGGCCGCGGTTACGCGCCGGCGACGGTGCTGCAATGCGAGAGCGTGCTCCGCGGCTTTTACGACTTCTGCTGCGAGACCGGGACCGGGCCGGTGGTCAACCCGTTCCCGCTGGCCCGGGTGCGGCGCGGCAGGCGGGCGCATGCGCACCGCAACCCGATGGAACCGCACCGCGGGGAGCGCTCGGGGCTGTACCGGCCGCGGCTGGCCCGCCGCGCACCGCACCACATCCCGGAGGAGAAGTTCAATCAGCTGTTCGCCGCGCTGGGCTCGCACCGGGACCGGGCGCTGGTCGCGTTCTGGGTGTCCACCGGCGCGCGGGCCTGCGAGCTGCTGGGCATGACGTGCCGGGACGCCGACCCCGGGCAGCAGCTGATCACGGTGATCCGCAAGGGGACGCGGCATTTGCAGCAGCTGCCCGCTTCCCCGGATGCGTTCGTGTGGCTGCGGCTGTATCAGGCGCAGATGCACGGCCTGGTCCCGGCCGGGCCGGATGACCCGCTGTGGTGGACGCTGCGCCGCCCGTTCGGGCCGCTGAGCTACCACGCCGCCTACCGGATGTTCCACCGCGCCAGCGCCTCGCTGGCGGCGAACTGGTCCCTGCATGACCTGCGGCATCTGGCGGCCTACCGGATGACCCGCGACCCTGGGATGCCACTGGCCGACGTGCAGTGGATCTTGGGCCATGCCCAGCTCACGACCACGCAGCTTTACCTGGCGGCCCCCGCGGACGAGGTGATCGCCAGCGTCCTGGCCTACCACGCCCGGATGGCATCGGGCCAGGGACGGCCGCCCGGCGCGGCGCCGCCACCGGGTCTTCGGTACCGGCCAGAGTCGCTGGATGTGCTGTTCGGGGAGCGCCGTGACCACCCGTGAGGGGCGCCGTGTCCAGGCTCGCACGGGCGCGCCCGCGGTCCGTGCCACGGGAGTCCGATGCCGGCGACGGGCCGGCCGGGGAGATGGCGGGGCTGTCCCGGCGGTTCCCGCCGCGCCCGGCGCAGGACGGCTGGCCGGCGACCAGCCAGCGGCGCGGCCACGTGCTGGCGCGATTGTTCGCACCCCCGTTCACCGCCGCCGGGGATCGCTTGCAGTCCAGCCGCCGGATCGGCCTGACCAAGCTGGTGCACTGGCTGGAGGAGCATCCCGGCAGGACCTGGCAGCAGCGCTGGGTGGCCAGCGGCGCCGACGCCGCAGGCAACCTGGCCTGGCGGGAACTGGCCGCCTGCTGGCTCCGCGACACCGGCTGGGCCAGCGCCAGGCCCAGGACCGATTTCATCGCTTTGGGCCGCGGGGTGCTCCCGCTGATCTGCGGCGATGTCATCCGGCCCAGCCTGCCGTGGCTGCTGTTCCCGGAAACGCCCAAGAACCTCGCGGCCGAGATGGCCCGGTCCCGCGACCCCGGCGGCTTCGCCGCGCTTGCCGCGCTGGCCCGGACCGACCCGGCCAGCGCGGCTACCAAGGACCTGGCGGCACGGCGGATCGCCGCGATCCTGGCGGCCAAGGGCGGGGCGATCGCCGACATCACCGTCGGGGACTGCCTGGAACTGCTGGGCACCCTCGCCGCCGGCCACGGCAGCACCAGCCCGTACTTCTACCAGCTACTCCACACGCTGGGCGTCTTCCCGCCGGCGGCGCCGCCCACGGTCCGGGCGTTCAAGACGCCCGGGCAGCTGACCATCGAGCAGCTGGTCGACCGTTACCCGGTCACCTGCCGGCCAGTCCGCGCCCTGATCATCGACTACCTGCGGGAACGCCAGCCCGCGGTCGACCACGCGACGCTGCGCAGCTTGTCCCGCACGCTGGCCGGCCTGTTCTGGCGTGACCTGGAACTCCACCATCCCGGGATCAGCTCGCTGCGGCTCGACCCCGCCGTGGCCGCGGCGTGGAAACACCGCGTCACCACCAAGACCATCCGGGCCGCCGGCCCCGGCGGGCAGCTCACCGAATCGGTGGTCCCGCGGCACGACAGCATGAACACCCTGGCCATGGTGCGGGCCTTCTACCTCGACATCGCCCAGTGGGCGGCCGGCGACCCGGCCCGCTGGGCCGCGTGGGCCGTGCCCTGCCCGATCCGCGATGAGGAAATGTCCCGCAAGAAGGAACGCGCCCGCCGCAAGTCACGGATGGACCAGCGGACCAGGGAACGGCTGCCGGTCCTGCCCGTCCTGGTCGCCGCCGTCGACGCCGCCCGCACCACGGCCGCCGGACTCCTGCAGGCCGCACGCGCCACCGCCCCCGGCGGGATGTTCACCGCGGCCGGGCAGACGCTGCGCCGGGCGGTGCAGGCCAAACCCGGCGCCAGCGCCAAGATATGGGCCGAGGACCCGGCCGCCGGCAAGCGCCGCGACCTCACCTTCGAAGAACACCGCGCGTTCTGGGCCTGGGCGGCCGTGGAGGTTCTCCGCCTCACCGGCATCCGGATCGAAGAACTCGCAGAATTGTCACACCACAGCTTCGTCCAGTACCGGCTGCCCGCCACCGGCGAGCTGATCCCGCTGCTGCAGATCGCCCCGTCCAAGACCGATACCGAGAGGCTGCTGGTCATCGCGCCCGAGCTCGCCGACGTCCTCAGCGCGATCATCTGCCGGGTCCGCCGCGACGACGGCACGGTCCCGCTGGTGGTGGCCTATGACATCCACGAGCGGGTCTGGAACCCGCCGATGCCGCTGCTGTTCCAGCGCCAGATCGGCATCGAGCACCGGCCCATCCCCATCCACGGGATCCGCAGGCTGCTGAACGCCGCGCTGGCCGGCACCGGGCTGACTGACGCCAGCGGGAAGCCGCTGACCTTCACCCCCCACGACTACCGCAGGCTCTTCATCACCGATGCCGTGATGAACGGCATGCCGCCGCACATCGCCCAGCTCGTGGCCGGGCACGCCGACATCAACGTCACGATGGGATACAAGGCCACCTACCCCGAAGAGGTGATCAACGCCCACCGGGCGTTCATCGCCCGCCGCCGCGCCACCCGCCCCGGCGAGGAATACCGGGTTCCCAGCGACGAGGAATGGGACGAGTTCCTCGGCCACTTCCAGCGCCGCAAGGTGGCCCTCGGCGACTGCGGCCGGGCCTGGGGAACCAGCTGCCCGCACGAGCACAGCTGCGTCAGGTGCCCCCTCCTCCGCGTTGACCCAGCTCAGCGGGCGCGGATGGAAGGCATCCGCGACAACCTGACCGCCCGCATCGCCGAAGCCGAACGCGAAGGCTGGGCCGGCGAAGCCGAGGGCCTCAAGATCAGCCTCGGCGCGGCGCACCACAAGCTCGCCCAGCTGGACCAGCTGGCCCGCCGCGCCGCCACCGTGCACCTCGGCATGCCCGGCCCGGCCGATACCGCCGGCCGCGTCCTCACCGCGCCGGCACGGCCCAGCCCGCCCGCGGAGCCGTCATGACACCCGCCGCCGTCACCGCGGCCCTAGTCCACGACCTGGCCGCTGGCAGCCACGCCGAAGGCATTACCGCCCTGGGCGTGGAAGCCGCCATCGAACACGACGACCGCGTCCTGCTCATCGCCGAGCCCGGCCCGGACTTCACCGATGAAACCTGGCAGCTGCCCGCCGGGCCGGTACTGCCCGGCCAGACCCTCACCGACGCCCTGCACCCCGCCATCGCGGCCATCGGGCTGACCATCGACGAGATAACCGGATACCTCGGCCACCACGACCACGCCGGCGGCCGGGTGACCACCCGGGTGTTCCGCTTCGCCGTCACCGTCACCGATCCCGGCGCCATCTGCCGCCACGCCGGGACCGGCCACCGCTGGACAGAGGACCTGGACCGCCCGGCCGGCCCTCCCGCGACGATGAGCACGCCCGCATCCGCCGAGCCGCCGCTCGCCGGCCCGCTGCGCGCCTGGGCCCGCGGGATCTACCCCGACGAGGCCGGCGTCGAGCTGCTCATCGCCCATAGCGTGTTCTTGCACCGCGCCGACTTCACCAGCCGCTTCATCACCATCCCCGGCGACGGCGCCGGCCTAGCCGCCATCGACTGGCCCGCCGCGATCGCCGCCCTGGACGGCAGCCTGCCCTGCTCCGGCGGCGAGAACAGAATGCTCCGCCTGGCAGCCAGCCTGGCCGCCGGCATACCCGTGAATCTCCGCGACGCCCTCACCGGCATCGACGGCCGCGGCATCCAGCTCGTGATCCAAGCCGTCCTGCACGCTTCAGGACACCGGCCGCCACCGGGATTTCATGATCATCTTTAGTTCAGGGAATACGTCCGCCAGTCCAGCCTCAAGCAGGTCATCCACAACACCGAATCCGCCATCCGCCAGTACGACCTGCGCGGCAAGGCGATCAGCCTCGGCTGGGACGCCAGCCAGATCACCGTGATCGACATCGACCAGGGCCACTCCGGCGCCAGCGCCGCGGACCGGGAAGGATTCCAGCAGCTGGTCGCCGAGGTGTCGCTGGGCCGGGCCGGGATCGTGCTCGGCCTGGAATGCTCCCGGCTGGCCCGCAACAACGCCGACTGGCACCAGCTCCTGGAAATCTGCGCCATGACCGGCACCTTGATCTGCGACGAAGACGGCCTCTACGACCCGCGCACCTTTAACGACAGACTGGTCCTGGGCATGAAAGGGCAGATCAGCGAGTATGAGCTGCATTTCCTCCGGGCCCGGCTGCGCGGCGGGCAGCTATCCAGGGCCCGCCGCGGCGAGCTGATCATGCCGCTGCCGGTCGGCCTGGTCTACGACGCCGCCGGGCACGTCATCCTCGACCCTGACACCGCCATCGCCGGCGCGGTCCGGCACCTGTTCACCACGTTCGAGGCCACCGGGTCGGCCACCGCGTGCGTCAAGGCGTTCCGCGCGGCCGGGCTGTCCTTCCCCTGGCGGCATAAGAAAGGACCCCGCAAGGGCGAGGTCGACTGGCAGCCGCTGCGCCACCACACGGTGCTGCGGGTGCTGCACAACCCCCGCTACGCCGGCGCGTTCACCTACGGCCGGAGCCGCGAGCAGGTCCTGCCCGGCGGGAAACGAGCCAGCATCACGCTGCCCCGCGACCAGTGGACCTCCTTCATCCCCGGCGCCCACCCCGGATACATCACCCTGGACCAGTGGGAGGCCAACATCGCCAAGCTGGCCGCCAACGCCGCCGCGCACGGCCGCGACCGCGCCGCCGGTCCGCCCCGCGAAGGCGCCGCCCTGCTGCAGGGCATCATCATCTGCGGCCGCTGCGGGCAGCCGGATGACCGTCCGCTACCACGCCCGCGGCAGCAGGCAGGTGCCCACCTACGCCTGCCAGCGTGACGGCATCGACAACGCCCGCCCGGTCTGCGCCATCATCCCCGGCCACACCCTCGACGAGCACGTCGGCCAGCTGCTGATCGACACGCTCACCCCGCTGGCGGTCGAGGCCGCCCTCCAGGTCTCCGCCGAACTCCAGCAGCGAGCCGCCGACGCCGACGCGCTGCGCGCCGCCCACGTCGAGCGCGCCCGCTACCACGCCGACCTGGCCCGCCGCCGCTACCTGGCCGTCGACCCCGCCAACCGGCTCGTCGCCGGCACCCTCGAAGCCGACTGGAACACCGCGCTGCGCGCCCTGGGCGACGCCCAGGCCGCCTACGACAAAGCCCGCGAGCAGCACGACGGGCAGCTCACCGACGCCCAGAAAGCCCGGATCAGCCAGCTGGTCACCGACCTGCCCGGCATCTGGCACGATCCCGCCACCCCGATGCGCGAGCGCAAGCGCATCGCCCGGCTGCTGCTCACCGACGTCACCGTGACCCGCACCAGCGACACCATCACCGCGCACGTCCGCCTGGCCGGCGGCCAGACCCGCACCCTCACCCTGCCCGTGCCCGAGCCAGCCTGGAAACTCCGGCAGACCAAAGCCAGCACCATCGCCGAGATCGACAAGCTGCTCGACCACCACACCTGCGCCGAGATCGCCGGCATCCTGCGCAGCCGCGGCCTGGCCAACGGCGAAGGACGCCAGTTCACCCCGGCCATGGTGCAGCGGGTCATCCGCACCTACCAGCTACGCAGCCGCCGCCAGCGGCTGCTCGACGCCGGCCTGATCCCGCTCAGCCAGATGGCCGGACAGCTCGGCGTGTCCACCGCAACCGTCAAAGACTGGCACCACGCCGGAATTGTCAGCGGGCAGCGGTATAACGACAAAGGCGAAGTCCTCTACTGCCCGCCCGACCCCGCCAACCCGCCCAACCGCCCCAAGATCGGCCGTCCGCTCAACAACCACTGACCAGCCCGAACGCTAACTCCACGCGAACCGTCCCGAAGAGGTGCAGTATGCAGCCCG
>CAWKCG010000040.1:0-111244 GCA_963847965.1 uncultured Actinomycetes bacterium | reverse complement strand
TTGGCCCGGCCCGGCGCGTTCTTCACGGCGCGGGCATTGACCAGCTGCACCTTCAGCCCGGCGGCCTCCAGGACCACGAACCATATCCGCCAGTAATCGCTGGTAATCCGGGGTCACGAGAGGGCCGTCTGCCACGGCAGGTGACGGTCCGCTTTGCTCGTTCCTCCTCCTGTCGCGGACGGGTTACCTGGGACCGTCCGCGACGCAGACAGCCGACCACGGCGCTGATCCCGCCACTACCTCTCGTCGTTGCCGCTTTTGTCCTTCCCGTCGCGGACGCGTCCGCGACGCCACGACCTGGGCAATGTCCGAAACTTCAGGCCTTTGAACCCCGGATAACCCCGGTTGATTCCAGGGTCACGACCTGAATCTGCCGGGCGCGCAGGTAGTCGCCCAGCTCGATGACCGCCTTCGACGTCGCCTGCACCGTCCACACATGCGTCTTGCGCCTGCCGGGCCGGTCCTCATCGGGAACCCGGGTGCACACCACCCCGGACGCCTTAGCGATGTCAACCGCCGCGACTCGTTCCCAGACCCGCTCGTGCTCCTCATCCGCCGGGACCTCCTGCGGTTCTTCCACGGCTCGGGCACCTCCCTTATGCTCGTACTGGCATGACAGGCGGGCTGCCCGCGGGCCCCCGGTCGGAATGAACTAGCTGACCGGCGTGCTCGTAGCGACAATGCGTGACCCATAGGTCAGGACCCCGGCGCCAGGCTAAGCGACGGACTGAACCTCCAAGTAAAAGCCGGGCTCTGAGAACGGGCAGCCCGCTGCTACTGTCCCGCCCCGCCGCCCGGCCACGCAGCCCAGATCACGAAAACCGGCCCGCCCGACCCCAGCCACTCACCAAGCCGCACGGACCGGACATTTCGCGCTCCGCGCGACGTCCCCACGGGCACACATGGCTGACCGGCATTGGCTGTAATCGTGCTCATGAGATGAGACTTCTCGCCATAGGCAAGTCGAGCAAGAAGCTGACACTCCACTAGCCAACCGGCGCCCCGGCCGATCTGCCACGCCACTACGTCCACCGACACGCCACCGCTTCAAGGCTGGCGCAACCTCGTGATGGCTGACAGTGCGGCAGGGGTCCCGTCGGCCTACACGTCCAGACGACAGCTACCGCTTGGAACGGACTAGGGGATCCCGCATGACCCGAAGAACACTACGTGTCCCGCCGGTACTACACTTTGAGCAAGCCCTCCGGATGCAGCCCAAAGGTGCGTAGCGATAATGAGTCTCAGGGATATCCACTATCAAGAAGACTACCGATCTGGTTACGATGATCTTGTCGAAGACTTCTTCCGTCCTTCGCTCCGGGAAGCACGCAAATACTGGCGGGCTGTTGGCTATTTTTCAAGCTCAGCCTTGGAGGCCTTCGGAGCACCACTTGGTGAATTCATTCTCAATGGTGGGATGATACGCCTGGTAACATCTGTACAGCTATCAGAAGCAGACCTAAGGGCGATCGATGCTGGCTCCTCAAAGCAAGAGATATGCGCCCAACGCCTCGAACAGATCATAGAAGAGGAGTTCTCCGATACTGCTGGCCCAGGGGTTGTTCGCCTCGCACGGTTGCTTGAACTGAAACGACTTGAGATCAGAATCGCAGTGCCTAAATCTGGTACCGGCATCTACCACGAGAAGGTCGGAATATTCTTTGACGAAGAGGATTTCGTTGCCTTCACTGGCTCCTCGAACGAAACCCGAACAGCCTTTGAAAATAATCGTGAATGCATAGACGTCTATCCTTCCTGGCTGATTCCTATCCGCGCTAAGCGCAAACTAGATCATTTTGAAGCACTGTGGGCAGGCCGAGACCTCGGCGTTGACGTGTGGACATTTCCAGAGGCTGCTGAAAAGAGATTGATAAAAACCTTCCGCGCACAAAGGGAAACTCCAGGTGATGAACCAGCACCGGACCGTTGGCGCCATCAAGATGAGGCTGTGCGGCGTTTCCTCGTGAGTGAACGCGGCGTTCTAAACATGGCTACCGGAACGGGCAAGACCAAAACCGCCCTAGCGATCATTGAAAAGCTATTCAACCGTGGTTCAATAAACAGTGTGATTATAACCATGGACGGAACAGACCTTCTTAAACAGTGGCACAGGGACCTTCTATCCCTACGGCGGAAGCTACCTCGTCAGGTCCGGCTCATCGAAGACTTTGATCAGCAGAAGCAGGTTCAAGAGTTCACTCTCGATGCTCGAAGACGCCATCTTGCTTGTCTCACGTCAGGCCGGAACGACGCGCGATCCGCTTGTGTCATCGCTGCGCAATATTAGCGTGTCTTCTGGCTTCAAGACTCTCCTAATCAATGATGAGGTACATCGCCTCGGTAGCCCGGGAAGCCGTGAACGCCTTCACGGCCTTACTCAACACATTCGCTATCGCCTTGGGCTAAGCGCAACGCCGGAGCGCGAATACGACGATGAAGGGAATCGCTTCATCGAAGATCAAATTGGTCCGGTCATATTTACATTTGGCCTAGCTGACGCCATTCGTGCCGGCGTTCTTTGTCCGTTTAGATATTATCCTCTCACTTACAGACTAACCGACGAGGATAGGGAACGTCTACGAGATGTCTATCGCAAGCGTGCGGCACGCGCCGCTGCGGGAGAACCGATGACTGATGAAGAGCTCTGGATTGAGCTCGCCAGAGTGTACAAGACCTCACCTGCCAAGCTGCCTGTATTCGAGGTTTTCATAGCGGATCATCGCGATTTCCTTAAACGCTGCATCATTTTTGTTGAGACACAGGAGTACGGATATAAGGTGCTCGAGCTGGTTCATAGGTATAGACCAGACTTCCATACTTATTTCAGTGGGGAAGAGTCAATCACTTTGCAACGCTTCGCTTCTGGCGAGCTTGAGTGCCTGGTGACGTGCCATAGACTCTCAGAGGGTATCGACATCAAATCGCTTAACACAGTCATTCTATTTTCCTCAGCACGCGCTCGCCTCGAGACGATACAGCGCATGGGTAGGTGCCTTCGAATCGACCCAGACCATCCGGCCAAGATTGCGAATGTGGTTGACTTCGTACGCCAGACAGACGATGATGATGGTACAGACGCCGATGCGGACAGGAGTGAGTGGCTAAGCAGCCTGTCCATGATCAGACCCCAAGAGGTTTGACATGACCCTCGACGCAAAGATTATAGAGGCAATCAGCGCCACAGTTGATGAAGCTGGCCAATCACCTGCCTTGGCCCGCCGACTCGTAGCTTGGATGGAAGGCGTTACATCCGGAAATGAAGATCTTAATGATGCGGACGCCACAGCCCGTCATCTAGAGCTCCTTTATACGGAGGCTGTCGTAAGCTCTGCCGAAGAGGGAGGGGCAGCCCAATGACGTCTGTCGTGAAGCTCCTCGGCTGGAAGGCAGAAGGGCTTCGATGCCCAGATCATGAGATTGATTGTTGCGATGAAGACGGAAACCCATATCCAGTTTCTCTTATTCAGATGCCGAACGGTACTGGAAAGACAACGACTCTGACCCTGTTGCGAGCGGCGCTCGCAGGCTCCGCAAGAGATGGCGGCTGGGATGAAAACATCGTCAGATCGCTTCAAAAAAGAGCAGAAGAACGTGGATCGGGCTCATTCGAGGTTCGCCTCCTCCTAAATGGACGGAGAGTTACGATCATTATGAGCTTCGACTTTGAGTCCGGACGCGTGTTCTATAAGACGACTCGTGGCGCTGGCCAAGTTGATAACTTTGACCCGCCAGCGGAATTCAGACGCTTCCTAAATGATAGGTTCGTTCGGTTTTTTGTCTTCGATGGAGAGTTGGCGCATAACCTGCTTGACCGTCAACAAGTCGACGCGGAGGCTGTAGTCGAGACCCTATTTCAAGTCAATGCACTTCAGGTGCTCGCGCGAAGAGTTCGTGATTACTGGACTCATCTCACTCGCAATGTCTCGGCAACCGAGGAGCGCGGACTAGCTCGTCGCCGGAACCGTGTGGAGAACCTGCATACCGGCTGAGAGTGCTAGTGGCCGAACAGAAGCGGTTGCGGCAGCTCGCCAAGGATTTGCAGAAGAAAATCGACCATCAGCAAGAAACCTACAATATGGAGATCAATAAGGAGGCGGCTCGATCACGAGAGTTGGAAGAGGCGCAGGAGAAAGCAGACGGCTTTTCCGGTAGGACACGCGAGGAAGCGCTTGGTGTTCTTGATCATATGCGCGACCCTCAGGCCCTTTCGCCATACTTTGCTCAAGCGATGTATGAGCTCAAGCTCGGTCTAGATCGCGTCAAGTTGCCCGAGAGTGCGGCCCGTGAATTTTTTGAGGAACTGGCAACGGAAGAAAATTGCGTTTGTGGCCGTCCGATCGATGAAGAAGTAAGCGCGGTCATCCGCGAGCGAGCGAGCCAGTATCTAAGCTCGGATGATGTCTCGCTCCTCAATTCTATGAAGAGCGCAATACAGGACAGTGTCGGTCTGTCACGCGTTCAAAGCGAGATAGAACTTACGGGCGAGCTACGTGAGCTCGAGATCCTTGTTGCACGGAGACGGGATGCTCTTAATGAACTGGACGAGCTACATTTGCTGGCGGAACAAGCCGATCCAGCGGTCAAACGTGCTAGTGAGGTGATCAAGGACCTTGACGCGAAGCTGGCGATCATTAATAAAGAACTTATGAAATACAATAGCACGGAGGGCGGATCTACGATGGAGAGGACGTTCAGTATAAACGTCGTTGCGGATTGGCTAGCGGAAGCCGAGCAGAGACTAGCCGAAATCACCGAGACCCTAGAGATGAGGGATAAACGCGATATCCTTGTACGGATTATTGAAGATGCACGTGAGAGGGCGAGCGCTCTGATAAACGCGGAGATCTGCGCGGATGCGAATGATCGCATCGGGCGCCTGATGCCAGATAACAGGATTTTTATCGAGCGAATTGATAAGGCTTTGATACTTCAGGGCCAAGAGGGCGGCAGCGCAGGCGAAACGTTGTCTGTCGCGTATGCTTTTCTTGCGACGCTCTTCAACCGTTCGGACCACCAGCTACCATTTATCGTCGACAGTCCTGCCGGACCGATCGATTTGGCAATACGTCCACGGATTGGCGAACTGATTCCTAGACTTACCTCCCAGTTCGTTGCATTTACGATTTCATCTGAGCGAGAAGGGTTTGTCCCTCGGCTGAAGGAAGCTGCCAATGGCGATGTTCAGTTCATTACCCTGTTCCGCAAGGGAACGCCTGTTCCAGGAAATGTCTTGGGTGATCGGTTGGTCAGCATCGAGAGCGTCGACGGCATTGTAGTAAAGGGCGAGGAGTTTTTCAATTCCTTCCAGCTTGATGTTGAGGAGTCGTAATGGCCCAGCCGTTTCGTATTCGCGAAAGCGCGCGAACGTGGTTTAAGGAACTGCGTGATGAGAAAACGTTCAGAACCGACTTTGACTCTTTCTATTTCTGTTTTATGGCCGGCATTGCGAAGCGCCAGAAGCAGACGGTTGCATCCGATGAGACTGCCGAACTAGTGGATTACTTTCCGGATCGATATGGGATGCGCAGCAAGCTGCTGGTCGCTCTGTTCTTGACGCGGGAACTACAAGAGCTGGGAGTAACCATGGTCGAAAAGGGAGCCGTTCATTCTGCTATCGCCGGTCTTGTAAACCCCAGCAACCCGAATCACCTAAGCGATGCCGGGGTGCGGGAGTTCAACAGATATGCACACGGGGGCTTTGACGTGCTCTTGGATTGGTATGATGATAGACCGAGAGCGCTGGATACTTTTCTGCTCACTTTTAAGCAGAGAATTGATGTTGCGCTTACTGAGTAGGAGTGCGACCGCCTTCTGTTGAGTTCGCACTGTCTGAAGCGAGGGGAGCCGGGCTGCAGAGGTTGAAAGGCCAGGGTCTGGTCTCTACGGCGGTTCAGGTTCAAGCCTGAGCTCGGTCTGGGCGAGGAACCCGTTGATGAGCGCTGGCCGGTACTGATGCGCTTGAGCCGGGTCCGGATCACCGCGGTCAGCTGATCGACGTTGCGGCGGCGAGGTTGCCCAGACCGTTCTTGGTACCTGCCCACAGGCCCACGGCCGCGCTCAGTTCCGGCGCATAAGCCGGCAGCTGGATGATGGTCAGCCAGTTAGGCTGCGCCTGGGTGAACTCGCGCATCACCGCGCTGACGTGGGTGTTCAGGTTGTCCCAGCAGACCATCAGCGGTGCCTGCAACTGGTGGTGCGAGGCGGTGATCAGCCCGGCGTAATCGGCTTCGGACATGCTCCGGTGCTCGCCCTTTTGCGGCCGCGATGGATGCGCTTCCGGCAGAACAGGTGGCTGGGCGCCTCACCTTCAGGCAGACCAGGCCCGCGACCGACACCCCGCTCGGAGCCCTTCCCGGACACGCTGGCCACGGGAGTGTGTCCCCGCCGGGCCTAGGTGCGGGCCTTCGGCGGGCGCAGCGCCAGCCCGTCCTCGTCCTCGAAGCACACATACGCCCCGGCCGCCGCCGCTAGCCTCGTACCTTCGCCCAGGTCCCGGTCCGCCAGCGGCGATCGCCGACTCACACGACACTCATCCCGCTCCGCAGCCCGATGCACCGGGACCTGCGGGCTGAACCCGATCTTTTTTACCAAAGCTGGTTGACGGTCGACGGACGGCCGGGCTGTAGTCGTTGTGGAGCTAACAGGAGCTGGCGTGGGCGAGCCGTTGCAGGCGATCAGCGATCTGACCCCAGTCCACTGGCGGGGTCAGATGACTCCACGACAGCCGGAGTGCTCCTGCTATCTGCTCGCTGGGTAGTCCAGCCGCAGTGAGGACATGGCTCGGTTCGTAGGTTTGGGAGGTGCATGCAGCGCCGTTGGAGATGGCGGCTATGTCTTTGAGCGCAACGATTGCCGCCTCGGAGTCCACGCCGGCCAGGGAGAAGTTGAGCGTGTGTGCTGCGAACCGGTCGGGGTCGCCATTGAGGATGATGCCCAGAGGCCTGAGTGCGGCTAGGGCGGCGGTCTGGACTGCGGCGCAAGATCGTGCCCGCTCCGCGTGCTCTCGTAGGGCTAGTTGCGCGGCCGTGCCCAAGCCGGCGATTAGCGCGACTGGGAGTGTCCCTGGTCGGAGACCGCGTTCCTGCCCGCCGCCGAACAGCAGCGGGCGGAGCGGGGGGCGCTGGTAGCCACGCCGCCGCGTTACGAGGGCACCTATGCCCTTCGGGGCGTAGATCTTGTGGCCGGAGATGCTCATGAGATCGATCCGGCGATGACGCAGGGGCTCGATCTGCTTGCCGAATGCCTGGGCGGCGTCGACGTGAAAATATGCCTCGCTTCCGAAAAGGGCGTCCGCGATCTCAGGGATGGGCTGGATAACACCGGTCTCGTTGTTGGCGGCCATGATTGACACGAGCAAGGTGTCCGGGCGAAGCGCCTGCCGGATCGCGTCCGGGGCGATCCAGCCTCCAGCGGTCGGCGGGAGCAGGGTGACCTCGAAGCCTCTGCGGGCCATCTCCTCCAGCGGTTCCAAGACGGCCTTGTGCTCGATCTGGGTGCTGATGATGTGCCGCCGCCCGGCGTGCGTGCCGTGGTCGGCCAGCCCGAGGATGGCCAGGTTGTCGCTTTCCGTTGCACCGCTGGTGAAAATGACTTCTTCTGATCGGGCATCGACGACTGCAGCGACCTGCTGGCGGGCGCGGTTGACACGATCCTTGGCAGCCTGGCCGTAGCCGTGAGTCCGGCTGCCTGCGTTGCCGAACTCCTCGGCAAGATAGGTAAGAACCTCGGCCTGGACACGCGGGTCGACCGGGGTGGTGGCGTTGCAGTCCAGGTATAGCGGCCGTGCTCGGGGGGCTGCATCTCCGGCGATGATGCTCGGATTGTCGGTGGCTGCTGCTAGCGTCATAGACCTCAGCGTACGCGCAGAAGCTGTTACCTGTTTGGAGAAACGCCAATGCGTGTTCGGAATAATATCTCCGTACAAGCGCCCCAAACCTGATAGGTATAGGACATGGCGCAAACCGAGGTCAAGCCCGATCCAGAGCCCGGCCCGCGCAGGCCGGTCCCGGGCGGGGGTCTTCGAGTACGTCTTCCCGGCTATCCGGGGTGTCCAGGCCGGGCGGGAGTACTACGTGACAATGTGCCCTCTGCGGCTCATCCCGCGGCTGTTCGTGTTTGATGAGGAGGAGCTTCCGCCTGAGATGCGCGCCCAGCGCAGCCTGAACAAGGCGCGTGTGCCGGAGATGGCGCGCTACGTGGTGGGCAACCCGAACAGTTATGTGTTCTCGGCACTGACCGCGTCGATCAACGCGGCCGTGCACTTCGAGCCGTTCGATGCCGAGGGCGGCCCTGCAGAGCGGGTCGGCACGCTGATCGTGCCAATGTCGGCGAAGTTCGTGATCAACGACGGGCAGCACCGGCGGGCAGCCATCCAGCAGGCCCTTGTCGACAGCCCAGAACTGGGGGACGAGAGCATTGCGATCGTCTTGTTCCTCGACATCGGCCTAGACCGCTGTCAGCAGATGTTTGCGGACCTGAACCGATACGCGATCCGGCCGTCCCGGTCGATCGGCGTGCTGTATGACCACCGTGACGAGATGTCGGCCATTACCAAGCTCCTGGTGATGCGCTCAGTGCTCTTCAGCGACCTGACCGACATGGAAACAAGCAATCTGGCGGCCAGGTCCCGCAAGCTGTTCACGCTATCGGGCCTCTATCACGCCACCAAGGCGCTGCTGGAGGGGGTGGAGGTCACCTCGTTCGAAAGGCGCGTCGATGCGGCGGGCAAGTTCTGGGAGCTGGCGGCCGAGCAGTTCCCTGAATGGCACCAGGTGCACAAGCGGGAGGCCACCGCGGGCGAGATCCGCCGCGACTTCATCCACAGCCACGGGATCGTTCTGCACGCACTCGGCAAGATCGGCAACAGCCTGGCGCTGGCCAGCACAGACTCGGCCAGCTGGGAGCCCGCGCTCCACAAGCTCCGGGAGATCGACTGGCGCCGCGCTAACACTGCTATGTGGGAGGGACGCGCGCTGCTAGGCGGCAAGGTTAGCAAGACTGCAACAAACGTCCTGCTGACAACGGCCGCGATCCGAACCGCTCTCGGCCTGCGGCTGCCGCCTGAGGAGCAGCATGCTGAGGATGCTTTCACCAGGGGAGAGAAGTGACCCGCAGCCTGCCGATCCGCGCCCGTTCTGCTTTTGACGACTCCGGCTTTGCCGACACACTTGACGCGCTGGTCGCCCAGACGCAGGCGCTGTATCTCGCCGACGAGGTGCCCTGGGTGGTGGGCTACTCCGGCGGCAAGGACTCCACCGCGGTGCTGCAGCTGACCTGGATGGCCCTGGCCGGACTGCCGGCCGGGCAGCGCAGCAAGCCGGTACACGTGATCAGCACCGACACTCTGGTAGAGAACCCGGTCGTAGCGGCTTGGGTTACGCACTCACTTGAGGTGCTCGCGGACGCCGCGGAACAGCAGGGCCTGCCGATCACCCCGCACCGGCTGACGCCCTCGGTGGCTGACACGCTTCTGGGTCAACCTCATCGGCCGCGGCTACCCAGCGCCACGGCCGAAGTTCCGCTGGTGCACCGAGCGGCTGAAGATCAAGCCGTCCAATGCGTTCATCCGCGAGATGGTCCGCTCTCACGGCGAGGCGATCCTGGTTCTCGGAACCCGGAAAGCCGAGAGCTCGGGCCGGTCACACCGGATGACGGCGCTGGAAGCCCGACGCGTCCGTGACCTGCTGAGTCCGAACGACTCCCTGCCGAACTGCCTCGTCTACTCGCCGATCGAGAGCTGGTCCAATGACGATGTGTGGACCTTCCTGATGCAGCGGCCCAACCCGTGGGGCTACTCAAACAAGGAGCTTCTGACCATGTACCAGGGCGCGTCGCCTGACGGCGAGTGCCCGCTGGTAGTCGATGCCAGCACGCCTAGCTGCGGGGACAGCCGCTTCGGCTGCTGGACCTGCACGCTGGTGGACAAAGACAAGTCGATGTCGGCGATGATCCAGAACGACGAGGAAAAGGAGTGGATGCTGCCGCTGCTGGATCTCCGCAATGCCCTGGACGTGGCCGATGACCGGCATCTGCGCGACTTCCGCCGGATGAACGGCTCGGTTCAGCTGTTCCATGACAAGCCGATTCCCGGGCCGTATACGCAGGAGGCGCGGGAGCGCTGGCTGAATCGCCTCCTCGAAGCCCAGACCTGGATCCGCACCAATGGCCCGGAATACGTTCGCTCGCTTGAGCTCATTACCCTGCCGGAGCTAGAGGAGATCCGCCGGATCTGGGTCGTGGACAAGCACGAGTTCGATGACCGCGTGCCGGTCATCTTCCAAGCCGCTACCGGCGAGCAGTATCCCGGCGCGGCGTTGGATGAGCACCTGCCGCTCGGCCCGGACACTGCCGAGATCCTGCGTTCGGTCACGGGAGATGATCGGCTCCACTTCGAGCTGGTACGTGAGCTGCTCGACATCGAGCAGCGGCACCGTGCCCAGGCCCGCCGTGCTGGCCTGTTCGAGTCGCTGGAAAAGACCTTGCGCCGCGGCTTCTACGACGATGAGGCCGACGCCACGGCGCGGGCTCTGCGGCGCCGGGACGCTCTGCGGCGGGATGCACCCGTGCAGCCCGATGCCGAGCCTGACCCGCTTGACCTGGAAACCGGCTACATCCGGCTTGCTGCTGCCGATGTGACGAGCACATGATCCTCGACGAGCTCGTCCTGCACAATGTGGGAACGTTCGCCGGCCGTCACGTCATCACGCTAACCCCGCCGTCTGAGCGAAAACCGATCGTGCTGATCGGCGGGCTGAACGGGTCGGGAAAGACGACCATCCTGGACGCCATTCATCTAGTTCTGTACGGGTCGCTCGCACAAGTATCTGGGCGTCGTTCCGGCAGCTATGACAGTTACCTGCGGAACCTAATCAACCACCAGGCGCCCGCCCGCGAAGGTGCTGCCGTGGAACTGACCTTTCATATCCGCCACGAGGGCGTTGAGCATCACTATCGGCTCAGGCGATGGTGGCGCAATACCGGCGCGGCGGTCCGGGAGGACCTGACGGTCTCGGTGGATGGCCGCCATGACGAGGCCCTGACATCGACATGGAACGATCAAGTCGAGACGTTCCTGCCGCGCGGGATCGCCGGGCTGTTCTTCTTTGACGGCGAGCAGATCGAAGCCTTGGCGGACATGGACAAGTCGCGGGAGGTACTTGGCTCGGCGCTTGCTGCCCTGCTCGGCCTGGACCTAGTTGACCGCCTGAGCACTGACCTGTCGGTACTGCGGCGCCGCCATCGCGGCCAGCAGGTTTCCGACGAGCTGCGCGCGTTGGCCGATGAACGGCAGCGGGCCGTTACCGCAGCGCGCCAGGCTGAGGAGATCGCATCCAGTCTCGTAGCTGCCTTGCGCAATGATGTTGAGCGAGCCGAGAAGCTCCGGTTCGAGCTGACGGAGCGCTACCGGTCGGCCGGGGGGGAACTAGCCGACCGACGTGATACCGCAGAAGCAGCCGCAATGACACATAGCGAGGCGCTGAAGAGGGTCGAGGATGAACTACGTGAGGAGCTGGCGGGTGCTGCTCCTCTGTTGCAGCTGACAGCAATGGTGGATGATCTGGCCGAGCAGGCGGCGCGTGAGACCGTGGCGATGCGGCACCGGGTCGTCGCAGACCTCGTCGCGGCCCGCGACGAGGCAGTCATCCGCAAGCTCTGGGAATCCGAGGTCAGCAGCGACACACTCGCGGCTATCGATGCCTACCTGACCGCCGATCGTGCCCAGCATCACGAGGCCGCGTCGGTCCCGGTGATCACCGGGTTGCAAGATGCCAGTGCCATTGACTTCCTCCGTGACTCCAGCCTGCCCAGAGCCGCCCGCCGGATCCGCCAGCTGCTCGACCGCCAGGCCGAATCACGCAGCGAGCTCGATCAGGCGGAACGCGTCCTGGTAGCCATGCCTGACCCTGAGCTCCTGGCCCCGCTGCGTAAGGAACTGGACGCTGCCTCGGCTGAGGCCATCCGCAGCGGAGCCGCGCTCACGCACGCCGAAGAACATCTAGCCGCCGCCCGTCAAGAAACCTCACGCGCGCATACCGCTCACGAGGCGGCACTAGACAAGGCCGCCCATGCCGACCTCGCCACCGATGACAGCCTTCGGATGATCGAGCATGTCGACCGGGTTCGAGGCACCCTGAGCCGCCTGCGTACTGCCGCCACTGAGCGCCACCTGGGCCGAATCAGCCAGTTGGTCCTCGAGGCACTTGGCCACCTGCTTCGCAAGGAACAGCTGGTAACCGACATCACGATTGACGCGGAGACCTACGCCGTTGAGCTGACAGGACTGAACGGACGGCGGCTTTCGTCTAAGGAACTGTCTGCCGGCGAGCGACAGCTGCTGGCGGTGGCACTGCTGTGGGGCCTAGCACGCGCCGCTGGGAAGCCCTTGCCGGTCGTGATCGACACACCGCTGGGCCGACTGGACGGATCCCACCGCGAGCACCTGCTTGACCGATACTTTCCGGCGGCGAGCCATCAGGTCATCCTCCTGTCCACCGATACCGAGATTGACGAGGCTGCCTACGATCGCCTGGCTCGGCATGTCGGGAGGGCGTACCGGCTGGAATTCGATCCGTGCACTAACGCGACTGTCGTCGAATCTGGGTACTTCTGGGAGTAACCCGCTATGACCATCGAGCACGTCCGGCATATCCCGCACCGCCCGTGACCAGCTCATCACCCTCAAGCGCCGCACCGGAATCATGCACTGGAACGTGCTGTGCCGGTGGGCCCTGTGCCGTTCCCTCGCCGAGCCCGCACCGCCCCCGGCAATCAGGCTGACCCTCGATAGCAATGTCGAGATGACCTGGCGTGTGTTCGCCGGCGACCTGGGCGACGTCCTGTGGGCGCTAGTCCGTTATCGCTGCGATCTAGACGGCCTGCCGCTGGACGACGAGACGATGACCCAGCAGTTCCGCCTGCACCTGCACCGCGGTATCAGCTACCTCGCCGGCGATACGCGGGTATCTGACATCGCCGGGCTCGCCGCCCTGGCCCTTTCCGGCTCGGCCGCCCCGTGATGACCGCTGCGGTGGCCCGGCACCGGACTGCGATGAGGCGCTCGAGCTTGTCACGGCCGCTGGCCACGGCAGCCGCCGACCAGGCTCCTCGCTCCCGGCTCCTCGGTATTTGACTACGGCTGCGGCCGCGGCGACGACCTTCGTCATCTGCAGGCGCTCGGGTACGCCGCCGACGGCTGGGATCCGGCCCACCGGCCGCATGCCGAACGCCAACCCGCGGACGTCGTCAACCTCGGCTATGTCGTCAACGCCATCGAGCACCCTGGCGAGCGTGAGCAGGCACTGCGCGACGCCTGGGACCTGGCTCGCCAGGTGCTTGTCGTGTCCGCTCGGCTGACCTGGGACGCCCGAAACCTGGCCGGGCGACCGCTAGGCGACGGGCTAATCACCAGGACCGGCACCTTCCAGAAGTTCTACGAGCAGACAGAGCTGGCAGCCTGGATCGAGCAGGCCCTGGGCGTCCAGCCACACGCTGCCGCCCCGGGCATCTTCTACGTCTTCCGCGACCCGAGCCTGGCTCAGCAGGTCCTGGCCAGCCGCGTATACCAGTTCCGGCCTCGCATCAAGATCGACCCGCATTCCCTCTACGAAGCACACCGTGACCGGCTTGCGCCTCTGCTTGACTTCCTGAACGAACACGCCCGCGCGCCGCGATCCGGCGAGCTGCCGCCCGACCAGCAGCAGGCCATCCAAGAATCGCTGGGCAGTATCGGCCGCGGACTGCAGCTGATCCACCAGGTCACCGAGCAGGCACACTGGGAACATGTCACCTCCCAGCGCCGCGCAGAGCTTCTGATCTACATCGCGCTGTCTCGGTTCGGCCGTCGCCCCCGGTTCGGCCAGCTCGGGCCCACACTTGCCGCGGATATCCGCGCGCTGTTCGGGACCTACAAGTCAGCATGCGACCAGGCCGACCGGCTACTGGTGGCCTGTGGCGACCCCGCGATGATCCTGATCACGGCGCGCAGTTCCCAGGTCGGCAAGCAAACTCCCAGCGCCCTTTATGTCCATCGCACTGCGTTGGGCGAACTGCCTCCGGTCTTGCAGGTCTACGAGGGATGCGCCCGGGTACTGACCGGCACCGTCGACGGAGCCAACATGGTCAAGCTCTCGGTTACCCAGCCACAGGTCTCCTACCTGCGTTACCCGCGCTTCGACCGTGACGCCCACCCGACCCTGGCCGCGGCAGTCACCGTGAACCTCAAGAAGCTCATAGTCGACTGGCGGGACTACAGCCAGTCCGACAACCCGCCACTGCTTCACCGCAAGGAAGAATTTCTCAGCAGCCAGGATTCACGCCGCGCTTTGTACGAAAGGCTGACGCGCGCCGAGTACCGGGCTGGCCTGTATGACCACCCTGAACAGATTGGCACGTCGAAGGGATGGCAGGCAACGCTGTCGGCAGCGAACATCACCATCCGCGGTCACCGCCTCGTACGTGGAAAAAGCGCCACGAAAGCCGAGAGGATTCCGAGCCGTCCGTTCCGCCACAACGCTATGGACGCGCGTTGAAGATCGCCTGTCTCCAAATCAGAGGCCTACTACATCATCCTGCCAGCTCACTCTGGTTCATGACTTCATCAAATATGCGGAAAGTAGCGTGGCGTGAATTTCTCCAGGCTCCATGGCTACTCATGCCATTACTGAGTAATGAGCACATCAAACCCGCCGCTGGCGTACTCATTGATACCCAACCATAGCGAGCTGCCTGCGGAATGATTGTACCTGTTCATCAGTCTGAGCCTTCAACATGGGAGGCCGTCCTGAAGCAATAGACAGAATGCCACTATAGCGCCTTCCGCAACACTATAAACAATTGCCTTGGTATTTCAAAAATCACCGGAGAACCTTGAGCCCCATTAACTCAATGTATCCAAAGGACGATGCCTCCGGCCAGCTGGATCTTGCCTGCCGTGTAGACAGCATGCGCGAGTCCCAACAACCGGTATGTGCAGATGCGCGGTCCCAGCACGGTCGGGCGGCTACGAATTTGTCAGCAGGAGCTGATAAGGATAGGAAGACATCAGCCGTCAAGTAGCTCAGCAACGTCGTCGACAGCTGGATGCCGATGTCGCAGAAAGTTACGGCAGCCGACAGAGGTGGTGACCCGTGTCCAATCGTCCGCAGGCTGAGGCGCACCCGGTACAGCGCTGGGTCGACGCGTTCCCGTGGATCGAAGCGGCAGCAGCTGATTTGCTCACCGCCGACGAGAGCGCGCATGCATGGTGGCTTGGGCCTATAGACGCGTTCGCGACCGCCTTGCAGGCCGAGCGACTGGCCGACCTGTCAGACCTGATGCTGGAGCGGCTGACGAGGTGGACGATCGGGCAGATCTTCCCGAACCTGCCTGCTGAGACGGACCTTGCGAGCCTACCCATGACGAACCGGGCGCGGAATGCGCTGGCCCGATTCGGATACAAGACCGCGGGCGATGTCCAGGGACTGGAGCTTGTTGAGCTGTTCGACCTGCCGAACGTTGGCGTCGGCACAGTCGATTCGATTCTCCAGGCACTGGCCGCCGCGACAACGTTGAATCCGGCACCGATCCCAGCTCGGCGAGGCGGAGAGGCCGGCGTACCTATCGCCCCACCCGATCACGGAGTTGAGTCCGCAGAACGCATTGGGCCGATCATCGAGGATCTTCGGACGCTAGCGGGCTGGTATGCCGCTTTGGGGCTGCCGACACGCCCGTTGCTGGACACTCCGGTACCGCCTGGCAGTCCTCCCGAAGTCCTCAAGGCGCGGCAACGGCTGGAGCTCGCCAGCGCGGGGGATGTGCTCGCCGAGAGTCAGGCAGAACTTGACGCGGCCGAACTACTGCAACGTCGGGTAAGCATGCTGGATGACCGGGCTCAGCAGATCCTGGCGAGGCGGTTCTTCGCGGACCGGTCCGACACGCTCGACGAGATCGGCCAGGATCTCGGCGTGACCCGTGAACGTGTCCGGCAGATTGAGTCAGGGGCACGCGCCGACATGATGCAAGCCCTGGACTCCGCCGCCGCTGGGCGCGATCAGCGCCGCGGTCCGGGAGGTAGTTGGCATCGTTTTTCCTTTGGCGGACCTGATCACACTAATCCCCACGCTGGCTCGCCCGGTCCGGCAGCCGGGCAGCCCGCATGGCGCGTGCTGGACCGGCTCGATGACGCTTACGAGATCAAAGACGGCTGGTGCGCAGCACCGACGATCCTGAGCGCCCAGACTGAGACCCTGACCAGGCTGCAGGAGTACGCGAACCGGCACGGCGTCGCCGCCGTCGGCGATCTGCGCCCCGCTGAACCCGAACCAGCCAGCAGAATCGGCGCCTGCATCCCTGCGAGACTGGCTGGGCTACTGCGGTCTCATGGTGGATGGCGATCACGTCTTCACCCGGGTCCAGTCCGTCGGGGACCGCGCGGCTGCGATCTTGTCCGTCGACGGGCTCGCCGATGTCGTCCCAGGAGATCCTGGACCGGTTGGGCATCGAGCGGAGCCTGGGGTCGCTCAGGAACGCCATGGCATGCGACGACCGATTCGAGCGGGTCGACCGGGACAAGTGGGCACTGGCCGACTGGGGGCTGGAATCCTACAGCGGGATCAGGGCACTGGTGCGCGAACGAGATCGCCCGCGGTGGCGGCCAGATTCCCATGGACACGCTGATCGAGCGCATCACCGGCAAGTACACCGTCAGGCCAGCAGCGTGATCGCCTACGCCAGCGCGCCGCCGTTCGAGGCCAAGGGCCGGGATCGTGCGGCTCGCGGCGGGCGACCGTGACGTGCGGAAAGGCCCAGAGCGGACCAGGCGGTTGTACCGGCGCGCCGATGGCTGGCTGTACCGGGTCAAGGTCACCAAGGAACATCTGCGCGGCAGCGGCTCACCGGCGCCGATAGCGCTCGCGGCCATCCTCGGCCTTCAGCACGGCCAGGCCCGGCAGCTGGACTCGGCGCTGGGCCCACAGACCATCAGCTGGACCGGCAACCAGCCCGCCTTCGGGACGATCCGCCGGTTCCTGGTTGACAGCGACATCGAGACCGGCAGCGAGATCTTCCTGGTCATCGGCGACGATGGTTCCTTCCGCATCGAGCCCGTCGACGCAAGCGATGCGGCTCCGCTGGAGCGCGCGCTCCGGCTCGTCGGGGCAACCGACGCGGCAGCCCGCCAGCAACCACGTGCCGCGCTGGCGGCCGCGATCGGGCTGCCCGAGGACTCCCCCGCGGCGAGCGTGATCGGCGGATACCGGGAACGCGGCGACAGCGACATCGCCGAACTGCTGCTGTCGGCCCGCGACCAGCTCGAAGAGCCGCCTGCCGCCCGTCAGCCGACCCCGTCTGCGGACATCGACGAGATCCTGGATCTGCTGTGACCGGCGGCACAGCAGCGCCCGGCCTCCGGTCGCTGAACATCGCGGACCGCTACCGGAGCGACCGCGAAGACGTGGTCGCAGGACTTCTATGTGCCCGCGCTGTCGGTCTCGGTCAGCTACAGCCGGGCGGTCGGCTACTTCACGTCCACCAGCCTGGCGCTGTTCGCCCGGGGCATCCGGGAGTTCGCCGACCGCGGCGGGACCATGCGGCTGGTCGCCTCGCCCCACCTGAACGCAGACGACATCATCGACATCGAGCGAGGCTACGAAGTCCGGAAGGTGATCGAGCGCGCCGCCCTCCGAGAGCTTGAGGCCGAGGACCGCGATGCGATCCTGGACGGGCTCGGCCTGATCGGCCGGCTTATCGCCGAGCATCGGCTGGACATCAAGCTGGCGTTCGTCGTCCGGCAGGGCCGGATCGGCATCTACCACGAGAAGTTCGGGATCTTCCGCGACGGCGCCGGTGATCTCGTCGCCTTCACCGGCAGCGCCAACGAGACACTCGGCGGGCTGCTGGCCAACTTCGAGTCGGTCGAGGTCTACCTCGGCTGGCTGCCGGTCGACGGCCCGCGGGCACTGCGGATCGAGGAGGACTTCGAGGATCTGTGGAACGACCGGACGGCCAGCCTGCGCGTCGAGCCGTTCCCGGATGTCGCACGTGAACGGCTGATCGAGATCGCCAGCCAGCCGCCCGGGGCGGACCTGCCAGGCCACGATGACGCTCTCGAACCGCCCGCCGTGGCCGGCGAGCGAGCACGCCAGGCTGGCGATACCTCCTGACATCGTCGTGCGTGACTACCAGCGCAAGGCGGTCGAAGCCTGGCTCGGCCAGCGCGGCCGCGGGCATCTTGAAGATGGCCACCGGCACCGGCAAGACCAAGACCGCGATGTTCGCCGCCTGCCAGCTGGCGCAGGTGCTCGGCCGCCGTGAGCAGCCGCTCGTGCTGCTGATCATCGTGCCGCTGCAGCACCTGGTCGACCAGTGGATACACCGAGGTGGAGTCGTTCGGCGTCAGGCCGGTTGCCGTCTATGAATCCAGCCAGCGCTGGCTTCCGGTCGTCGAGGACCAGCTCGCCGAGGCCCGGCTCGGCCAGCGGCCCGTGGTCGCCATGGTGGCGACGAACGCCTCCTTTGCCGGGGACCGTTTCCAGGCGGTGCTGTCCCGGATCACCCAGCCGCTGCTGGTCATCGCCGACGAGGCGCACAACCTCGGCTCGTCGGCGTACCGCTCGTCGCTCCCGCAGAACGCCACCTACCGGCTCGCGCTGTCGGCGACGCCGGAACGCTGGTTCGACGATGCCGGCACGGACGCCCTGACCGGCTACTTCGGCCCGGTTGTCTTCGAGCTCGGCCTGGGCCAGGCCATCGAGATGGGCGCGCTGTGCCGGTACCGCTACCTTCCGCGCCTGGTGGAGCTGGCCGATGCCGAGAACGAGCTCTACGTCGACCTGACCGCGCAGATAGCCCAGCGGCTGGCCGCAGGCGAGAGCCTGGATGATGACGCCAGCCTCACCGATCGGCTACCTGCTCCGGCGCCGGGCGGCTGTCCTCGGCCACGCGAACGGCAAGCTGGCGCAGCTGCGCGGCGACATGGAAGCACGCCGCGAGGCGTGGTACCAGCTCGTCTACTGCGCGGAGGGCAGCCAGCCCGCCGAGCCCGGCGAGCCCGCGGGGCCGACGCAGATCTCCCAGGTCATGGACCTGATCGGCAATGACCTTCATCTCGCGGCCCACTCCTATGTGGCCGAGACGCCGCGAGCCGAACGGCAGGTGCTGCTGCGCCGCTTCGGCACCGGTGATGACCTTCGCGTGCTGGTCGCCATGCGCTGCCTCGACGAGGGCGTGGACATCCCGGATGCCCGGGTCGCCTACCTGCTTGCCAGCAGCAGCAACCCGCGCCAGTTCATCCAGCGCCGCGGCCGGATCCTGCGCCCGGCCCCTGGCAAGGACATGGCGGAGATCATCGACTACCTGGCCGTGCCGCAGGCTGGCACGCCGCTGAATTTCGATGTCGAGCGGAGCCTGCTGACACGCGAGCTGGAACGGGCCAACGAGTTCGGCAAGCTGGCGGAGAACTATGAGGCTACTCTTGCCCTGCTCCGCCCCCTGAAAGAGAAGTACCAGCTGATGCACCTGTAGGTGGAGAACATGGCACAGGCTGACGAAGGAACCGGAATGGCGACCGCCAGGCGCACAGAACGTGATGTCCTGCAAGAACTGACCGCCGAACGAGCAGCAGCTCCTCAAGCGCGTGCTGGAGATCGAGCGCGCCAAGCTGCACGTCAAGGCGGCCGACCTGACCGATGACCTGCTCAGCGCGGTGAAGGCGATCCTGCCGTGAGAATCAACTCGATCACGCTCACCAACTTCCGCCAGTTCAGCGGCACGCAGACGATTCGAGCTGCAGTCCGCTCCACTCAAGCCCGTCTCGCTCATCTTCGGCGCCAACGGCGCTGGCAAGACGACACTGCTCAATGCCTTCACCTGGGCGCTTTACGGGACGATGTCCGAGGACGTCGAAGAACAGCACCGCATGGTCACCGACAGCGTCTGGCGGGCACTGCCGACCGGGAGACTCCGCCGAGCTGGCGGTCGAGCTGACATTCGACCACGAGGGCCACGATTACCGGCTGCGCCGCAGCGCGCAAGTCCGCAAGCAGTCGGACGAGCAGCAGAAGCCCTCCGCCGAGGTCCGGCTGTGGCAGACCATGGCCGACGGCTCCTCCGAGGCCATCGGCGCCCCCCAGGAGCGGATCTACAGCATCCTGCCCAAGCGGAGTCAGCCGGTTCTTCTTCTTCAACGGCGAGCGCATCGAGAAGCTTGTGCAGAAGGGCGCCTACGCCGAGGTCCAGCAGGACATCAAGGCGCTGCTGGATCTGGAACAGGTTGAGCGCGCGCTTGAGCACCTGCCCAAGGTCGACCGCCGCCTGACGGCCGACCTCAAGAAGCACGGCGGCGAGCGCGCCAGCGAAATCCAGACCGCGATCGACGACCTGCTCGACCGCGAAGCCAGCAGCCGCGACGAGCTGAAGGTGCTCGAAGGCTGACCTGGCAACCCTGATAGAGGAGCGCGACAGCGTCACCGAGCTGCTGCGCCAGCACGCCAGTGCGGCACCGATCCAGAAAGAACGCGACAGGGTAGCCGAGGAACTCGCCGACGCCCGGACCCAGCGCGACGCGGCGATCACCGAGCGGGCCTCTCTCGTCGCGACACGCGGCTTCCTGGCCTTCACCGACGAGCTGGCGGCCAAGACCGCCGAGAAGGCAGCAGCGCTTTACCAGAAGGGCGCGCTGCCGGCACCCCTGAAGCGGGAGTTCGTCGATCAGCTGCTAGAGGACGGCCAGTGCATTTGCGGGACCGCGCTCATCCCGAGACTCCGCGGCATGGCACCATGTCACGGACTGGCGCCAGCGGGCAGGCCTGCAGATGGTCGAGACTGCCTGGCAGCAGCTCAGCGGCCAGATCACGCAGCTATCCGGCGCGCGGCAAGAACTGCATGAGTCCCTGCAGTCGGCTGTCAAACGCATTACCGCCGAGCGCGACCGGGTAGCACGGCTCGAGGAAGCCATGTCCGAACTTGACGGGCAGCTGAAGGACCCCGCCGAGAGGACGTCCAGCAGCTGGAGAGCAAGCGCCGCGACCTCGAAGCCCGGATCGGCAAGACGCGAGCCCGCATCGGCGTGCTCCGCAGCGCCATCGAACAGATACGGCGAGAAATCGAGCAGAAGAACACAGAACGAAGCAAGGCGGAAGTGACCGATGAGCTGGCCGCCAAGGCACGGGCACGCTCCGATCTGGTCCAGGCGGTCCGCCGCGCGCTCGAGGAGATCCTGACGATCCGCAAGGAAGACATGCGCAGCCGGCTCGATGCCAAGCTAAAGGACGTGTTCGCCAAGATCACCATCAAGCCGTACGTGCCCCGCCTCAGCCCGGACTTCGAGCTGGCCCTGTACCAGGACGTTAACGGTGTCGAGCTGCCCGTTCCCAAGTCCACCGGCGAGAACCAGATCCTCAGCCTGTCATTCGTCGCCGCCGTGTCGGAGCTAGCCCGCGAGATCCGCGCCGAACGCCGGGCGGAAGGCGAACTGCCAGCCGATGCGGGCACCTATCCGATCGTGATGGATGCGGCCTTCGGCTCACTTGATCAGAACTACCAGCGCGAGGTCTCCCGGGCACTCGCCCAGATGGCGCCGCAGCTGGTGGTTCTGGTCTCCAAGAGCCAAGGGCTCGGTCAGGTCGTCGGCGAGCTGAAACCCTACGTCAGCCACCTCGGCGTCATAGTCACCCACACGACCAGCATCAGCGATGCAGCAGAAGACATCGAGCTCGACGGCGTCGCCTACCCTTACATCCGGCCATCAGCCGAGGCCGACTACGCAGAATTGAAGGCAATCAAGTGACCATGCCAGCCGGGGACATCCGGGTCCGCCGCCCTCAGCAGTACGAAGCCCTCATGCTTGAGCTGCAGGGACGAGGCAGCCTTCGCCACCTTCCGCGACATCCTGCTGTTCGCCGCGGCCGTTGGCGCACACACCCAGCGACGGGTCGCGTTCACCAGCAGCGGCGAGCCGATCCGCTACGAGACGCTGAAGGAGCCGATGTTCTCCGAGACCCTCATCAACATGATCGCGGCCAACGAGGTCGCCGACGACCCGGAGATCATGGACAGCACCAGAGCAAGCGAGCGTGTGCGGATCTTCGAGGAGTACGCGAATGGGGGACTTGAATACATCCAGGAGCAGGTCAATGTCCGCCATGAGCCTGCCAACCTGGTCGCCATCGGCCTGGTCACCGAGGCCTTGGCCCGCAGCGGCGCCGCAGAGGCGGTTTCTGTCGAGGAACTGCTGAGCGGTGTGAGCTGGTTACGGTGCCGATGCCGGTCGAGGCGGGCTATACCTTGAGTCTGTAGCGCCCAGTGCCCGCGGAGGTAAAACGTGTCGCCTCGCCTTGGTCCCGCTTGCGCCGATTGTCTTTGCGGATGGCAGCTGCTATGTAGGCCCATGGTTTGTCACTGCGCGGCGCGATGAGGCCATCAGCAATTGCCTGGTCAGCGATCTCCTTAGACGAAAGGTCGCGGCCACTGCGTCGGAGGACCTGTTCGGCGGCATCAGCCATATTCATCTTGTACCTCCTCCGCGTCAGGCGGTGCGTTGATCGGCGGAAGGTTGGACGCAGCTACTCTAGTTCGCCCTTTGGAACCCAAGTGACGTGGGCCGTCCGCAAAGCCCAGAGGGACTCTGTGCACGCGGGAGGCGGCTGGCGCGTCCTATGGAGCGGACGGAGCGCGGAGGGGCGATGAAGATCATTGAGGGCCGGCTGCGGGTGTCGGCTAGTGATGTCGCCAACTTCCTGGCCTGCCAGCAGCTGACGCAGCTGGATCTGTTGGCGGCGCGGAGAGAGCTGCGGCCGCCGCGGGCGGTCGACCTCGGGTTCGAGGACCTGGTGCGGCGCGGTGAGGAGCACGAGCGCGCGGTGCTTGAGCGGTTCCGGGTGGACGGGTGCGAGGTGATGGACCTCAGCGGGGCCGCGGACCCGGGCGAGGCGACCGCGGCCGCGATCCGGGCCGGGGCCGGGGTCATCTACCAGGGGACGCTGACCGGCGCCGGGGGCGGGGTGGCGCTGCTGGGGCGGCCGGATTTCCTGGTGCGGGCGGAGCTGCTGCGTGCCCCGGATGGGGAGCCGCGGGCGGGCGGGCGGCACTACGAGGTGGTGGACGCCAAGCTGGCCCGGACGGCGAAGGCCCGGGCCGTTCTGCAGAGCGCGTTCTACTCGCGGCTGCTGGCCGAGCTGCAGGGGATCGAGCCGCGATGGATGCACCTGGCCCTCGGCAACGGGGAGTTCGTCCCGTTCAAGGTCAGGGACTTCGCCGCGTATGAGCGGCAGACCCGGCGGCGGCTGGTTGAGGTGCTTGGGGCGGGACCGCCGCCCGGGTTGTATCCCGAACCGGTCGAGCACTGCGCGATCTGCCGGTGGAGCGAGCTATGCACCAAGCGGCGGCGGGACGATGACGACCTGTCGCTCGTCGCCGGGATGACGACGGGGCAGCGGCGGGCGCTGAAGGGGGCCGGGATCGCCACCCGGCGCGGGTTCGCGGGCGTGGCTGAACTCCCCCGGCTGGACCGGGTGAGCCCGGACTCCCTGGATCGCGCCCGAAGCCAGGCTCGGCTGCAGGTGGCTAGCGAGGACGAGGGGACCATCCGGTACAGGCTGCTGGAGCCGGAGCGGGACGCCGATGGCGCCCTGGTCCCGAATCGCGGGCTGCTCGGGCTGCCCGAACCGGTGACCGGCGACTTGTTCTTCGACATCGAGGGCGCCCGCTACTACTCCGAGGACAGCCGGGAGTTCGGGTTGCAGTACCTGTTCGGCGTCGTGGATACCGCCGACCTGGATGAGGCGGGCGCGGCCGCGGTACACGGCGATCTGGGCGTTCGATCGGCAGGACGAGAAGCGGGCGTTCGAGGAGCTCGTCGACTTCATCACCGAGCGTCGTGCCCGCCGTCCCGGGTTGCACGTGTACCACTACAACCACTACGAGCCGACGTCGGTCGACCATCTCACCGAGCTGCACGGCACGCGGCAAGAGGCGGTGGGCAGGCTGATGGGGCGGTTCGCCACCCGCGAGGACGAGGTGGACGACCTGTTCCGGCTCGGGGTGTTCGTCGACCTGTACCGGGTGGTCCGGCAGGGTGTGCAGGCCGGGGTGGAGAACTACTCGATCAAGCGGCTCGAGCCGCTGTGCGGGTACCAGCGGCAGGTGGACTTGCGGGAGGCGACAGAAAACCTGATCGCGTTCGAGGCGGCGCTGGAGGACGGGACGGCCGCGGGTGACGCCGGGCGGCAGCGGGTGGTGGCCGGGTACAACGAGGACGACTGCCGGGCGACACTGGCCCTGCGGGACTGGCTGGAGGAACGACGGCTTGATTTGGCCGAACGGCTCGGGGAGCAGGTGCCGCGCCCGGTTGTCGTGGACGAGGAGCCGCGGGCACGTGAGGATCCCGAGGTCACCCGGATCAGGTCGGCGCTGCTGGACGGCGTCCCGGCCGAGGACGGCGAGCGCACGGAGGAGCAGAAGGCGCGGGCGCTGCTGGCCGACCTGATCGACTGGCACCGGCGGGAGGACAAGCCCGCCTGGTGGCGCTACTTCTATCTCCGCACGTTGAGCCCGGCGGAGCTGATCGGCGAGCCGGACGCGCTCGGCGGGCTCACCGGCGGCGAGATCGTCGAATGGGTCAACCGGTCGGTGGTACGGCGCTTCTGGTTCCCGCCGCAGGAGCACAGGTTCTCGGCCGGGCAGACTGCCCATGACGCCGAGACCGGCAGGGGCTGGACGGTCTGGGCGGTGGACGACTCCGCCGGGACGATCGACCTGAAGATAGGCAACACCTATGACGGTCCGTTGCCTGCGGCCCTGGTCGAAGGCGGCCCGATCGGCACCAAAGAGCTGCGGGAACGGCTCAGGGACCTCGGTGACCGGGTAGTGCGCGAAGGTGATCGGCGGCGGGGATGCGGCCACCGCCCTCCTGCTGAGACGGCCGCCCGAGACGGATGGTCAGATTGGCGCGGGGGACGAGAAGGCAGCCGAGGCCGCAGTCTGGCTGGCTACGTCGCTCCGCCATTCCTACCTGCCGTTGCAGGGACCACCAGGAACAGGGAAGACCTACACCGCCGCCGAGCAGATCCTCGCGCTCGTCGCGAAGGGCCGCACGGTCGGCATCACCGGGCCGTCGCACGCGGTCATCCATCACCTGATCGACACCGTGTACAGGCACGCCAGCCAGTGGCGGCTCGCGCCTCGGATCGGCCAGCGGGCGGATCCGGACAACCCGTTCCTGCATGATTCGGCCACCGGGATGACGAACGAGCGGCTAGAGCTCGCGCTGCGCGACGGCGAGCTCGACGTGGCCGCGGGCACGGTCTGGCTGTGGGCGCGCGGCGGCCTGGCGGGCAGCGTGGACACCCTGTTCGTGGACGAGGCGGGGCAGATGTCGCTGGCCAACGTCCTGGCGGTGGCCGGCGCGGCCCGGAACCTGGTGCTGCTGGGCGACCCGCAGCAGCTCGCCCAGCCGAGTCAGGCCACACACCCGCCGGGGGCGGGCGCCTCGGCGCTGGGCCACATTCTGGGCGAGCGGGCGACGATGCCTCACGGCGCCGGGCTGCTGCTCGACCAGACCTACCGGATGCACCCGGACCTGTGCCGGTACACCTCCGAGGTCTTCTACGACGGGAAGCTGCACGGAGCCGACGGGCTCGGCCTGCAGGAGATCCTGGGCGAGGGGCCGTTCTCCGGGTCTGGCCTGCGAGTGGTGGAGGTGCCGCACGAGGGCAACACGAACGCGTCGCCGGAAGAGGCCGGCGAGGTGGCGCGGCTGGCCGAGACGCTCGCGGGCTGCTCGTGGCGGGACCGGCACGGGGTCGTTCAGCCGGTTGGCCGTGACGGCATCCTGATCGTGACCCCTTACAACGCGCAGATCCGGGCCATCCAGGGTGCGTTCGCGGCCCGGGGCCTGAGCGGGTTCAGGGTCGGGACCGTCGACAAGTTCCAGGGCCGCGAGGCCCCGGTGGTGATCTACTCGATGGCCACGTCTTCGGCCGACGAGGCGCCGCGCGGCCTGGAGTTCCTCTACGACCGGCACCGGCTGAACGTGGCGACCTCGCGGGCCCGGGCGATGGCGATCATCGTGGCCAGCCCCGACCTCATCCGGGTGTCCTGCCGGACACCGCACCAGATGACCCTGGCCAACGCCCTGTGCCGGGCGTGGGAGGAACGCGGCTGATTCAGGCCGGACGGCGCAGGCTCCGCGGCGGGGGCATGATGCGCGTTTCCGCGGAAACGTGGCTGGCCTCGTGGCGGGTCACCGGGACAGATACCACCGTCGTTCGGAAAATTGATTGCCAATGATCCCGAGACCGGTAGTGGTCTTGCGGCCTGAGCCCGGGCGGGGATGAACGATCAGGCGGCCGGCTGGAGGACCGGGGCGGAACGGCTGCGGCACGGGTGGGCCAACGCGGACAGGATCGCCGGGCCAGCCGGAAGGAGGTAGACAGCCCGTGTCCGGCGGTCCATGACGTGGACGTCTCGGCGCAGCGGGTGATGGCTTCGTTAGCCTGAGCAGGTGAGCTGGACAGCACCGGAGCATGTCCTGCCGGATGAGCCATTTACCGGGGTCGAGCGGCCGATCCTGGACGGGTTCCTCGACCGGTACCGGGCCAGCTTCCTGAACAGGTGCTCGGGGCTGACGGCCGGGCAGCTGGCGGAGCGGCCGGTGCCGCCGTCGAACCTCAGCCTGATCGGCATCGCCCGGCACCTGACCGACGTGGAGCTCACCTACTTCCGCAGGCGCTGGGGCGGGCAGGAGATAGCCAGCTACTACGCCAGCCAGGACCGCCCGGATGCGGACTTCGAAGACGCGAGCCCCGCCACGGCGCAACGCGACCTGCAGCGCCTGGTCGCCGAGCAGGAGGCAGCGCGGCAGGCGGTGGCGGGCATGCCGCTGGAGGAGATCTTCGTGAACCCGCGCTGGGGCCAGATGTCGCTGCGCTGGGCTCTGATCCACATGATCGGCGAGTACGCCGGGCACACCGGGCAGGCCGACCTGATCAGGGAGCGGATCGACGGGAAGGCCGGCTGGTGGTGACGGCTCGCCGACCGACGCGATCGCACGGGTCTCAGGTGGTGGCCACCAGCAGTTCCTCTCCGAGTGAGGTGCGAAGGTCATCGGTCCTGGCGGCGAAGTAGCGCTCGTTAAGCATGGCCGCGCTGACGTAGCTGGCGTCCCTGAATCCGGCGTGGCGAGCTATCGCCAGTTCCTGTCGATCGAGTTGCGCAGATCACGCAGGCAGGCTCACCGTGCGGTGCGGCCTTCGGCATCATGCTCGGACAGTCGCCGAATGCATGAAATGGGCATAAGCGCGTTTCCGCGACAGCGGCTTGTGAAATTCCGCACAAAGCGCTTCCGCGGAAACGCCCTGGGCCTGGCCGCCACCGCCGCCCATCCCGTCGCTGCTTAGCAGCTAGCGCCCTCAATTCCGCATGCCAGCGCGTTGATCAGATACGGCAGCTCTAGTTCGTTGTTATCGCCTGACTTCGGCCAGGCTAGGCGCAAGTCAGCGGGTGCCAGTGATCAGCGGGGCTGCTTCTCGAGAACCTCCAGGTCCCGGACCGCGTACCGGTGGTGCTGCCATTCCTCCTTAAGGAGCACCTGCAGGCACTGCAGCACGGTGTGGTCTTTCCGCGGGTGGCCGGGGGTGCCGGGAGGGACGCAGTTCCGCTCCAGCTCCTCCGCCGTCGCGCCGGCGATCACGTCGCGTACCTCGTCCATGCGCTCCCGGCGCAGCTCGAGCACCTGGTCGAGCGACGGGTCGGCGTCGGGGTCGAGGCCCCAGCGGCGAGGACTGGTGAGCCACGATCCACCCAGGCCCCACGGGTGGTACGGGCGGGCGATCCCCTTCACCATCCGCCGCAGCCAGCAGTCGGTGGCCAGCACGAGGTGACGGTGCGTCTGCACGAAGCTCCACTCGCCGTCGACCTGCTCGTGCAGGACCGGTTCGGGCAGCTTCCTGGCCCGGTCGACCGTCCCGCTCCACTGGTCTTCGATCATCGCCCAGGCCTCGGCCAGGCCCACCTGGTCCGCCGCTTTCAGCTTGTCGCGCTCGGCCCTCAGCCTGACGCGCTCGGCATTGCGACTCCCCACCTCTGCAGCTTACGAGGGGCGGCGTGACCTCGATAGCCGCTTCGCCCGTCAGGATCAACCCTCTGATCATGGGCGGAGCCGATGTGCGCGATATCCCGCGACCCGCACTGGGACGAATGGACGATCTGCATCGCCGTCGCACCAACGTGGTCTTCACCTTCCGAACATACAGGGGGATCCAGCCCACCATGCGGGCCCGGCCTAGTGCGCAACCCCAGCAAGCGCGAACAGCGGAACCCCGGGTCAGCGACCCGCAGAGATGATCAAGGCGAGACCATGGCCGAAGTCAGGTAATCACGGTGGGGCATCGTGAGCGGCGAACGAGCCCAGTTGCCCCGGATCCGCCCGGCACAGGGGAGGTCATGGCCATGCGCCTGCAGGCCGTCCATGCTGAGCTGGCCGACCGGCCGGTCAAAGGAGCCGGGAGGCGACTTCATGTCACCCCTCGTCCCGTGCTTAGGGGACGAGCTGGCTGGTGACCTTGACGTAGACGTCGCCAACCTGGTCGGCGAAGGCCAGGAGCTTGCCGTCCGGGCTGAACGCCACGTCCGACACGGCGTACCCGCCCGGATCGGTGAAGGTGTAGACCCGCGTCCGGGTGGCGGCGTCCCAGAGGTAGGCGCGATCAGAACTCCCCCAGTCGCCCGCGGCCAGGAGCCTGCCGTCCGGGCTGTATACCAGCGGGAGTGTGCCGTCGCCCGGGGGCGGAATGGTGGCGGTGACGCTACGGGTGGCGACGCTCCAGAAGTAGATGCCGCCGCCGCCGCTGGCGGTCAGGAGCTTGCCGTCCGGGCTGAACACGAGACTGTGGACATCATATTTCTCGACTTCCTGAAGGCCGGCCAGCGGCGTGGCCACGAGGTCGCCCGTGGCGACGTCCCACAGCTGGACGGGGTTGGCGCCGTCGCCGCCGGTGATGGTGGAGGTGGCCAGCAGCGCATCGTCCGGGCTGAACGCCATCGTGTCGACGAGGGTGCCCGGGGTGGTGAGGTTGATGGTGAGCGTGCGGGTGGCGAGATCCCATACGCACACGTGCCCCCCGTCGCCGACGGCCAGGAACTTGCCGTCCGGGCTGAACGCCAGCGCATCGACGCCGATGGGCTCCGGCGGGTTGATCAGGGTGGTGATGAGCTGGCCGGTAGCGACGTCCCACAGGTCGACGTCATGGAAGGCGGTGCCGCCGGCGGAGCTGGCCAGCAGCGTGCCGTCCGGGCTGAACGCCGGGATGGCGACGCTCCCGCTCGCGGTGGTCAGGGCGTGGGCGAGCATCCCGGTGGCGACATCCCAGACGTAGGCACGGCCGTCGGGACCGGTGTCGGCCAGCAGGCTGCCGTTCGCGCTGAACGAGATATCGTTCTCTCCCACGTCAGCCGGGTCATGATGCAGGGTGAGGTCACGCACCGAGGTCGTTCCGCCTGCGCTGGTCTGGCTGGTACCCGGGCGGTCCCGCGTCGTCGCCGTGCTCCCGGTGCTGGCGGCCCCGCCCGGGCGGTGGCCGGCACCGGCCTGCGGAGTGCTGCCGGGGACGAGCGAGACCACGAGGGTGACGGCGACCGCTGCGGCGCCGACCGCGGCGGCCGCGATGAGCCCGGCTGCCCGGCGGCGAGATCGCCGGGCGCGCCCGGCCCTGGACCGCGCGACCCTGGACGGCGGCGCTCCGGCTGGGGGCACCGTGCCGCGCGGGGGAATCGCCTCGCGGCCCGGGCCTGTGGCGGCGGGTGCCGACGCTGGGGGCTGCGTCGACCCCCCGTAACTGACGGCAGCTGGCACCGGGCCCGCAGGCGGGCGGTACAGGGCTGACGCCGGGCCGCCGAGCGCGGCCGGCGCCGGGCCCGGGCGGCTGAGCGCGGCCATGACGGCCCGGACCGCGGGCCTGCCGCCGGGAGTCTTGGCCAGGCAGGCGGCGATCACCTCGCGGAGCGCGCCGTCGGCCACGCCGGCGAGGTCCGGCGGCTGGTTGACCACGCGGTACATGATCGACACGGTCGAGTCAGCGCCGAACGGCGGCCGGCCCGTGGCCGCGAACGTCAGCACGCTGCCCAGCGAGAACACGTCGCTGGCCGGCCCGGCCACCTCGCCCCGGATCTGCTCCGGCGACATGTAGGCGATCGTGCCTATCACCGCGCCGGCCATAGTGATCCCCGTGCTCGCGCCGATCACGCGGGCGATCCCGAAGTCGATGATCCGCGGCCCGTCGGCGGCCAGGATCACGTTGCCCGGCTTGAGATCACGGTGCACCAGCCCGCAGGCGTGGATCGCGGCCAGCCCCTCGGCCAGCGCGGCGCCCAGCGCCCGCACCGTTCCCGCCGGCAGCGGCCCGGCCCGGCCGACCGCCTCCTGCAGCGACGGCCCGTCGATGTAGGCGGTGACCATCCACGGCGGATCGGCACGCGGGTCGGCGTCGACCACCGGAGCGGTGTGGAAACCGCCGACGCGCTGCGCCGCCGCGATCTCCCGGGCGAACCGCTCCCGGAACTGAGCGTCCCTGGCGTGCACCGAATGGATCAGCTTCACCGCGACCGTGCGGCCGCCCGGCGACTCCCCGAGGAATACCTGCCCCATGCCGCCGGCGCCCAGCCTGCCCAGCAGCCGGTAGCCGCCCACGCTGCCGGGATCACCAGGCTGAAGAGCTTCCATCGGCAGAGCAGACCCCCCGGGTTCCCATCCGCCGCGGGAAGCAGATCGTGGAGTTATCGGGCCACTGCAGGCCTGTATACAGCAAAGCCGCTCTCCATCGCGACCGATTCGGGCGCTTCGAGATTGTCGGTGCCTGTGCCTAGGCTCTGGGCATGACGCACTGGGGGCCGGTGCAGTAGTCGTTGACGCCGCCGTGCATGGCGGCCGAAAGCGACGTGGCCGGGGCGCCCGGGACGATCGTTATGGCGCCAGTGCCGGCCCGGGCCGTGATCGCATACGGGGACGACCCACTGATGTTGACGTTGACGACGTAGCTGAAGGCGCTCACGGTGACGTTGTAGAGCACCGTGCCCGGCACGCCGATGTTGATCGCGCCGACCTGGGCGGTGGCCTGCAGGGCGGTCGGCGGCGAGGTGAAGCCGGCGGTGATCTCGCCGGTGCCGGTGCGCAGCCTGACCGGGTCGCCGCTGAGGCCGGTGGCGGAGATCGCACCGGTCCCGGTGCTCGCGGTGACCGGCCCGGCGAGCCCGGACAGCGTGATCGAACCCGGTCTGCAGGGTCACGCTTACAGCGGTGTCACGGGGTACCTGGATCTGGTAGCTGACACCACAGTCCCGTTCGGCCGGGCAGGTGTACCCGAGGCTCAACACGCCTCCGCTGACGGACCGGCTGAACGACGGGGGCGTCTGGGAATACTGGATCTGCTCGGTGACCGAGACGGTCCGCTGCTGGCTCCCGGTGATCGTGACCAGTGATACATCCGCGGACAAGGCAAGCGAGTTGACCGGCGACAGGACCTGGTATGTTACCGCGGTGCGCCGCACCCCGGGGATCGGCGAGCCGGACGGCGGGACGGACCTGGGGGCGGTGAACCCAGTCGGCGTCGGCGTCGTCGCCGGGCTCGCGGTCGGCGGGCGCGGGCCCGCCGTCAGGTGGACCGACAGCACGGTGGCGGCCATCGCGGCCAGTGCCGCCGTGCTGGCGGCGACGGTCCTGACCCGGCGGCGGCGCAGGCGGCGCCTGATGACCTGCATCGGCGGTGGCGCCGCCTCGCGGATCGGGCTGAGCAAGGTGTCGAACCCCTCGCGGAGATCGTCGTCATGCATCGCGCACCTCCAGCTCAAGTTCGCGTTCGAGGCGCCGGCGTCCGGCGGCCAGGCGCGCCTTTACGGTGCTGACGCCGATGCCGCGCTCGTGTGCGATCTGCTCGACCGACAGGTCGGCGACGTAGTGCAAGACGATGGCCTCTCGCTCGCGGAGCGGAATCCGGGTCAGCGCGCGGCCCAGCGGGGTGAAGGTGAGCGCGGTGCCCGGATCGGGTTCGGTATTGCGTTCGGCCGCTCGCAGTAGTGGCAGCGTCCGCAGCGTCCGGCGCAGCCGCCGGCCCGAGTCGATGGCCAGCCGCAGCGCCACCCGGCGGACCCAGGCCTCCGGCAGGTCATACCTGCTCAGCCGGATCCAGCGGGCCAGGGCACGGGCGAACGCCTCCTGCGTCACATCATCGGCTTCGTTCCGGTCCCCGATGACGGCGGCCACGAGGGCGGTGACCTTACCGTAGTTGGCGGCGTAGAACTCCTCGAAGTCCCTGGCCTGCTCCAATACCCGCTCCCGGTGGGACGAGCTCACTGATACCACGAGCAGTACACGCCCGCGGGCGCGGCCAGGTTAACGCAGGAGATAACGGTTCGGTAACTACACCGGGCGACCTGGATGGTGCCGGTGCCAGGGCCGCGGTTTCCGCGGAAACGCCTGCTTTGCCGGATAGGTCGTATGCCGGCCTCACCGGGCATGCCGTCGCCAAGCTCGCGCGCGAGCGCCCGTCTCCGCTGCTCAGCGGCTCCGCCGGCCCAGCAGCAGGGCCTCGGTGTCCAGGGCCTCGTCGAGCGCGAGCTGGTTGAGCTGCGGGCGGTACTTGGTGCGCCACGGCCCGTTCGGCCTCAATGATTGTTTTCCCCGAACAGGCCGTGGCGCTGCTCACGAACCTCAGCCGGAGCAGAGCAGGATCCCGCGGCCGTCGGTGATCGCGGGACCGGAGTGCCCGGACGCCGTGTGGATTGCGTGTGAGTTCCGGGTGAGCTACGGGCGTTCGGGTGTGGCGGGAGTGAGCAGGTGCGCCGCAGCACCCGCGGCAGCGGCGCGATCACGTGCCGCGGCTCGACCGACCCGCCGGCACGAGCCCGCGCGGTGGCCAGCTGCCGACCGACCCGCGCGGATCACTGCTGACCTATCCTCGGCCGGGCCTGGGCTGCCCCGAGGACGGGCGGTCAGGAGTCGCGGTTATCGTCCCGTGCGGCCTTGAACTCTTCCCACGCGTCAGGACCTCCCGGAGAGGTGCCCTTGAGAAACGTGATGGCGAGTAGCACCGCCACCACGATCAGCCCCAGCCAGCGGGCATGCCGGTCGACGGAGGCCAGCACGATGGCTGCCGCTACCCCGACCGCCACCACCGCCCAGCCCTCGACCGTGACCGGGGACAGGCCCCACCCCATCCGCCGAGGGCCGAACCACGCCTTGCGCCCGATCAGTGGTTTCGTTCGCACCTTTGAAGTATCCCCCGCTCGCCGGCCCAACGCGGGCTATGTACCGGCCTCAGCCGGGAGGTGCGGATGCCGACTGCGGCGCACCAGTGCATCCTCGTCCCAGACTGGGTACGCCGTAGGATGTTGCGCAGGTCGGCGGAGGGAGCAACTCGCGTGACCCTGGACGAGATCGAGGCGATGGGGCCGCGACTGGCTGAACTGTGCCAGAAGTACGGCATTGCGGAGCTGTCCATCTTCGGGTCGGTCGCGCGCGGGGATGCGCGGCCGGACAGCGATGTTGACCTGCTCTACGTGCGCGTGCCAGGAAATGATCTCGGCATGTCCTATTTCGCTCTGCAAGACGACCTGGAGAAGCTGTTCGGCCGACCTGTTGACCTAGTCCCGAAGGAGGGCCTCCACCGAGTCATCCGAGATCAGGTCCTGGCCGCCGCGCAGGTTCTGTATGCGGCATGACGAGCTCTACGTCGCCGACCTTGTAGACAGCGCACGCGCCGTACGTGAGTACCTGGATGGCATCAGCCGCGAGCGCTGGGATGACGACCGGGTGCTGCGCGACGCGGTCCTCTACCGTTTGCTTCTGCTAGGTGAAATCGCGAGCGCGCTCCCGGACGCCATCCGAGACCGGTACCCGGATGTGGCCTGGCGCCAGATCCGAGCGTTCCGCAACCTCGCGGGTGCACAAGTACTTCAGTGTTGACTGGGCGGTCGTATGGCAGATCTCTCAGGAGGAAGTGCCGGTCCTGGAAGAGCAGGCAATGGACATCATGCGAGCGGAATTCCCGGAGCTGGCAAAGACCTACGAGCCGGAAACGGCAGTAGAGCCCGGTCCGGACGATAAGGCAGAGCCCGGCTAGGAACAAACGGCCTGACGATAACGCCGTCTGCGACACGGTGCGCAACGCCTACCAGATCGTCGTCCTGAACCACGGCCATGTCGTCGGTGAATCCGTGCGGCAGGTTGCGGTCGATCGCGGTGCGGTAGGCGCCGGTGGCGGCTTTGCCGGTCAGCGAGGGCGGACGGAAGATCGTCCGGTGGCCGCGTTCGCGTCCTTGGTGAGGTACATGCTGACGCCGAGGGAGGCCACCACCGTCGGCTCGGCAGCGGGCCATTGAGTCGAGCCGCGGCCTACGGCAACCACGCTGGGCCGATCTGGGAAAGATCATCTAGAGGCCAGCCCGTCACCCACTCTGACCAGGAGCCGACCCGGCGGCCGATGGTGAATGCCTAAGGTCGCGCGTGGCCTGGCGGAGAAGGCTTATCACCAGCGCGAGCGGCGGCCAGCTCAGGCGGCCGCAGCGGGCGGCGGCGTAGGCCCGCAGTTCGATGCGCGGGCCGGTGAGCGGCAGGATCCGCACCCCGGCCTGGACCGGGTGGCCGAGGGGCAGCAGTCCCACGCCCAGCCCTGCGGTGATCATGTCCTGGATCAGGTCGAGGCTGTCTGCCCGGTGGGTGATGCGGGGGGTGAACCCGGCCATGGAGGCGAGGGTGCGGATAACGTCCTCATCGGCGGTGCTGCGGGAGTTGCCGATCCAGTCGTACGCTCGGAAGCGGGCGAAGACCTCAGTTGCCGTGCCTGCTGGGCGGCTGGCTGCGCGGCGCGGGGAGCGGGGTCATGATGGCGGTTGGATCCATGTCCTGTGTCCAGCTCGGGCTGGCCCTGTCGGCGCACCTGCTGGATCAGCTCGGCCCGCTGGGCATCGTGGGACTGCGGCTGGCCTGGGCCGGCGTCCTGCTGCTGATCCTGGTCCGGCCCCGCCCCCGCGACTTCACCGGCAAGGACCTGCTGGCCTGCGGCGTGCTGGGCGTCGTGACTGCTGGCCTGATGATGCTGTTCATGCTCGCGATCGCGCGCATCCCGCTCGGCACCGCCAGCGCGCTGGAGTTTCTCGGGCCACTGACGGTTTCGGTGCTCGGGCCCGGCGGCGGGCGCAGGCGCTGGGCGATCCTGGCCGCAGCAGGCGTGGTGCTGCTGACCCGGCCCTGGACCGGCGGCATCGACCCCGCCGGCCTTGGCTTCGCACTAGGAGCCGCGGCCTGCTGGGGCACCTACATCCTGCTGACCCAGCACGTCGGCGACCGGGTCACCGGCCTCAGCGGGCTGGCTGTCTCCATCCCGGTGGCCGGCATCGTGGCGCTGCTTGCCGCCGGTTCCTCCGGGCTGCACGCGGTGACCTGGCCGCTGCTTGCCGCCATGCTGGCGCTGGCCGCGCTGCATCCCGTGCTGCCGTTCAGCCTGGAACTCCTCGCCCTGCGGCGCCTCACCGCCAGCGCCTTCGGCACCCTGATGAGCCTGGAACCCGCCATCGCCCTGCTGGCCGGCCTGCTCGTCCTCGGGCAGATCCCCAGCGCGGCAGCCGCCGCCGGCATCCTCTTCGTGGTCATCGCCGGAATCTGCGCCACCCGCACCGGCGCCCGAACGCCCCAGCCCCACCGCGACGCCACGCCTGCCCCCGCGCGGGGAGCATCGTGAGCGGCGAACGAGCCCAGTTGCCCGGATCCGCCCAGCACAGGGCAGGTCATCGTTCTACGGTCTGAGCCTGACGCTCGTCAAGCTGCGATGCGAGGCGGAGGCTCACGGCTTGCGGCCGATGCCGCAGTAGCCGGCTAGGCCGCCGACTGTGGCATCGATGCGGCCGGCCAGGCCCCACTGGCTGATCGGGACCAAGCCTGGAGGGAGCAGGTCCAGGCCGTCGAAGAAGCGGGCGATCTGTTCACGGTTGCGGAGGGTGATCGGCGCCGAGGACATCGCGTTGTAGCGGCGGGCCATCTCGGCGGCGGCTTGGGGGGCGATGTCGCTGGCGGCGTGGGCCATGACCAGGTAGCTGCCGGACGGGACGGCGTCCATCAGGCGTGTCACGACGGCGTACGGGTCATCGGCGTCCGGAATGAAGTGCAGGATCGCGATCAGCAGGACGGCGACCGGGCGGGCCAGGTCCAGGGTGCGGGCCGCGCCTTTGAGGATCGTCTCGGTGTCGCGCAGGTCGGCCTGGAGGTAGTCGGTCGTTCCTTCAGGGGTACTGGTCAGCAGGGCCTGGGCGTGGGTGAGGACCACCGGGTCGTGGTCGACGTAGACGATCCGGGAATCGGGGGCGGCGCTCTGGGCGACGTCATGGGTGTTGTCGGCGGTGGGCAGGCCGGTGCCGATGTCGAGGAACTGGCGGATGCCGTGGACCGTCGCCAGCTGGTCCACCGCGTCGATCAGGAACAGGCGCACGGCCCGGGCGATGAGCGGCATGGTCGGCATCACCTGGAGGACCCGCTCGGCCAGCTCCCGGTCGGCGGCGAAGTTGTCCTTGCCGCCCAGCCAGTAGTTCCACATCCGCGCGGGGTTCGGCACGCCGGGGTCGAAGGACGGCAGACGGCTCGCACCGCCCGCGGCGCGGTCCTGTGGCGTGCTCTGCGTCACTCGTCTCCCTTACTGCCCGCGTGTTCGGCCCTCGGTAGAGCTTAATCCCCAAGGCGGCGGTGTCGACTCTGACGGGATGCCCGCGTAGGTCGGCTGGACCGGCTCACTAGGACCTGAGTTTGGTCACCTCAGCTCCTTAGCGAGGATCGCAAACAGCTGACCTGGAACGATGTCGGTGCCTCGGGCTGGTTTGAGGCACTAATCGGTGGCCTAGGCTCGGTGCCGTGGCGTGGATTCGGCGGGTGCGGACGGCATCTGGGGCGACGGCCGTGCAGATCGCCGGGTACGACGGCGGCCGGCGGAAGATCGTGGCGCACGTGGGGTCTGCGCATACCGAGGCCGAGCTGGGGATCCTGCTGGAGCGTGCGCGGGAGATGCTGGCCGATCCCGCCCAGGGGTCGTTCGACCTGGGCATCGAGCCTGTCGCGCTGCGGGCGCGGCTCGTGACGCGGGAGGCCGCGCCAGCACTGTTCGACGCGGGTTCCCCTGGCGAGACCCCGGCGGCTGCGGGGCCGGCGCGGGTGGTGTCGACGGACTCGCGGGTGCTGTTCCAGGTCCTGGATGGCGTCTTCGGTGACCTGGGATTCGACGTCCTGGGCGATGAGGTGTTCCGCGACCTGGTCCTGGCCCGGGTCGTCGAGCCGACCTCGATTCTGGACACCGGCAGGGTCCTGGCGGAACTGGGCCGCACGGCGGCCAGCGACAAGACCATGCGCCGGACCCTGGCCCGCTGCGCGGACCGCGGCTACCGGGACAAGATCGCCGAACTGTGCTTTGCGCACGCGCTGGCCAGCGGAAACGTCTCCCTGATCTTGTATGACGTGACGACGCTGTACGTCGAGGCCGAGCACGAGGACGCCCTGCGGAAGGTCGGCTACAGCAAGGAACGGCGGGTCGGCCCTCAGATCGTGGTCGGGCTGCTCGCCGGCCGGCACGGGTTTCCCCTGGAGATCGGCTGCTTCGAGGGGAACCAGGCGGAGAAGCTCACGATCTTGCCGGTCATCCGGCAGTTCCAGGCCCGGCACGGGCTGGAGGCCATGGTCGTGGTCGCCGACGCCGGCATGCTCTCGGCCGCCAACCTGGCCGACCTCGACGACGCCGGGCTGGGGTTCATCGTCGGGTCGCGGGTCACCAAGGCTCCCGTCGACCTGGAGTCGCACTTCCGCTGGCACGGCGACGCGTTCAGCGACGGGCAGGTCATCGACACCGTCACCCCGAAGACCGGGAAGAACAAGGACAACGACCCGGCCCTGCAGGCCGAGCCCGCCTGGGGCCGCGAGGACCACCCGAAGTCCTGGCGGGCGGTCTGGGCGTTTTCCGCGAAGCGGTTCGCGCGGGACAACCGGACCCTCACGGCGCAGGAGAACCGCGCCCGCGACGTCATCAGCGGCGCGAAGTCCACCCGCACGCCCCGGTTCGTCAAGAACGCCGGCGGGACCCCGGCCCTGGACGAGAAGGCCCTCGCCCGCGCGAGGAAGCTGGCCGGCCTGAAGGGCTACGTCACGAACATCCCCGCCTCCGTCATGCCCCCGGCCGAGGTCATCAGCTGCTACCACGACCTCTGGCGGATCGTTATGTGACCTGTCCCGGTGTCTCATCGGGCAAAAGCCTCACTGGAGGCAAGCGCGAACCATGCGGCGTCCGGGACGGCCGAGCGAGCAAAAGACGGCATCGACGAGAGGTGTGAGACACCCGAGGTAGTCACATAACAGCAGGCCGATGAGACACCACGGAGAGCCGACATAAACGTGGAGCAGTCCTTCAGGATGAGCAAGACTGACCTGGCCGCCCGGCCCATGTTCGCCCGCAAGCGCGACGCGATCGAGGCGCACCTGACCATCGTGTTCACCGCCCTGGCCGTCGCCCGCGAGGCCCAGGACCGCACCGGCCTGGCCATCCGCAACGTCATCCGCCAGCTCCGCCCGCTGCGCTCGGCGACCATCGCGGTCAACGGCGCCGTCCAGGCCTTCCCGCCAGCCATCCACCCCGAACAGCAGAAGATCCTCGACGACCTCAAGAACGGGCGAGATCTCAGGCACTAAAGGAAATCACCAAACTCAGGTTCCTGCACCCCGGCGAGCAGACAGCTCACCGGGAAGCTGCGAGCACCTCGCCGATGGCGTGCCGCGCGTAGCTCGCGAGCGCCGGGCCGGTGTCCCTGTAGTCCCGCAAATAGCCCAGGGCCTGGGACAGCACGCGCCCGCGGCCGCGGAGCCACGTCACGTCGTCCACGTCCAGCGCCGCACGGAACTCGTCGCGGACGTTCGCGGGCAGCAGGTACCACACGGGGAACAGGTCGCACGCCGGATCGCCGACACCGCACGTCTCGAAGTCGATCACCGCGGTCAGCCTGCCCTCCGCCGATACGAGCAAGTTGTCCGGCTTCAGGTCCGAGTGCACCCACACCTCGCGCCCGTCGTATGGCGCCGCGAGCGACTCCTCCCACGACGCCAGCGCCGCGCGAGTGTCGATCAGGCCATCTAGCTCGCCGATCGCCTTCCGCGTCGAGGAGTCCATCGAGACCATCGAAGCTCGCGTCCGGCGCTCGCCCGGATACGCCGGCGGCCGGTCTGGCAGGTCGATCCGCCGGAACGCACCGACGAACGCCGCGAGGTCCGTCGCCAGCCGGCGTGGGTCGGCGAGCGCGCCGGGGGAGGGGTTCGTACCGGTGAGCCAGCGGTGGACGGACCACTCGCCCGGGAACGCGCCGGTGGGTGAGCCGATCGCCTCGACAGAAGGGATGGCCACAGGCAGGAACGGCGCGAGTGCCGCGAGTTTCGCCTGCTCCCGTCGGACTTCGTCGGTGATCGTGGGCCGGAGCGGCAGCCGTACGGACAGGTCGGTACCGAGGCGGTAGACCGCGTTCACCAATCCGCAGGAGTCGACCGGCTCCAGCGGCAACACGGCCCACTGCGGGAACTGCGCGGCCACAAGCTCGCGGACGAGCGGTGTGTCGATGTCGACCTGGTTGGCGTGGACCTTGCGGGGACTCACGAGCCCATTCGATCGGGTCTGTCAAGTTGTATTTACAGTCCCTCTCAGGCACTAAGGAAATGACCAAACTCAGGTGGCGTGCTCTGCGTCACTCGTCTCCCTTACTGCCCGCGTGTTCGGCCCTCGGTAGAGCTTAATCCCCAAGGCGGCGGTGTCGACTCTGACGGGATGCCCGCGTAGGTCGGCTGGACCGGCTCACTAGGAGACAAGATGAAAGTACGCGCTGCTGCTCGCCCGGCGGGACTACAGCTGGCTGTGGCGCCCTACACGGGTTCGATTCGCAGGCTAGCGCCGATGGCGTCGGCTACCTTCCGGATGTGGGTCACGTTCGAGGTCACGACCGCATCGCCGCGGCGGAGGGCGCCTTCCACGACGGAGACATCGACGATGTTGTCGTGATCAGACTTGCCGGCCAGGACCCCGACGTTCCTGGCCAGCTCCTCGCTCATCGGCTCGGTGTCGCACATGCGGAGCAGGCGGCTCAGGCTGGCCTGGCGGGGTCCTCCTCGCCAGGCTTCGGCCAGGACCGGGGCAGGTACCGTGGGGATGACCTCCTCAGCGAGGTAGCCCGCGTGCAGTGCCCACATCTGGCGGTTGTTGCGTTCGGCCGCGACCAGCGCGCCGGTGTCGTAGGTGACCCCGCCCATTGCGGGTTACGCGGACTTGCGCTCGGCTGGGTCAGCAGGAGCGCGGCCGAGGGAGGCTCGGGCTCGCGCGCGGCCCTCGGCCAGCTCGGCGTCGGTCAGCGGGCCGTTCTCCTGTTCCCACTCGGCCAGCGCCTTCCGGCCGGCCTCCAGCTTGAGGCGGTGCGCGGCGGTCTGCGCCAGCCAGGCGCTGAAGGTGGTGCCCTCGGCCCGGGCGGCTTCGTCTACGGCCCTGGCCAGTTCGGGGGGCAGGGATACCGAACGCTTCTCACGCTGAGCCACCCAGCCATGGTAGCACAGGAGGTAGGACAGCAACGCCATCGGACGATCACGGTACAAACGCTGAAGGCAGCGCTGCGGGCGACCGGATAGCCTGGGCGCTGACCGTGCCAGGAGTTGACCCAGCTGGCACCATGGTTCGTTCGGCATAGGGACCAGTGGCCAGGGTGGGCAGCGGCCTGGTACTGCTGTGATCCGTTCCCTCCGGCGCTCTAACCTCGCGCAGGATAAGCCAGCAGAACGCAACTCCATGCGGTCTGGTCTGATATCAACGCTGAAATCTTCACCCAGCACCTGGGCCAGCCTGGCCAGCGTCGTCAGCGATGGCTCCCTGGCGTACGGCCGGCGGTGCGAAGACGACGGTGATCGCGATGCTCCACCCTGTGGGCGGGACGGGTCATCAGCTGGCGATGGCTATGTGGCGGTGCACGGTGGCCTGGTCGGTGAGCATGGCGAGCATGCAGGCGGCCAGGTCGGCGCGCGAGACGGTGAATCCGTGCGGCAGGTTGCGGTCGATCGCGGTGCGGTAGGCGCCGGTGGCGGCTTTGCCGGTCAGCGCGGGCGGGCGGAAGATCGTCCAGTCCAGGTTGCTGTCGCGGATCTCGTCCTCGCCGCGGCTCATGTCGGCGCAGACGTGGCGCAGGAACGTGCGCCGTGCCACGGGCTTGATCAGGTAGCGCAGGTAGGGGCTTTCGCCTTCGTCGGCGACGATGGAACCGCTGACCTGCAGGAGCCGCCGGGTACCGGTTTTGTCCATGGCCGCGATGATGCTGTGCACGCTGTCCTGGATGACGGTGGTGGGGCCGGTGCCGCGCGGGCCGACCGCGGAGATGACGGCGTCCGCGCCCTCGATGGCCGGGGCGATGGATGCGGGGTCCATGACGTCGGCGGTGACGGTCCGCAGCCGAGGGTGGGCCGGCACGGCCAGGCGGGCGGGATCGCGTACTACCGCGGTGACCTCGTGGCCGGCTGCGAGCGCCTGGCTGGTGAGGCAGGTTCCGGTGGCGCCTGTCGCGCCGAAGATGGTGAGTTTCATCGTGTTCGCCTTCTCGGTTCGGTTGATCTCCGGTATATTTATTCCGGAAGTCATACTATATGGAGATCATATCATATGGAATCGATACTACAGGGAGATGCGCACGAGGCACCGCACCGCGGGCGGCTGAATCGCGAGATCAAGGAGTCGCTGCGGGATCTGAGCGCCCAGCTGTCGCTGCTCAACCACAGCGTCGGCACTCGCCTGGATCTCAAGGACGCTGACCTGGAGTGCCTTGACCTCATCACCCGGTACGGCCCGCTCAGCCCGAGCGCCCTGGCCCGTCGCGCCGGGCTGCACCCCGCCACCATGACCGGCATTCTGGACCGGCTCGAACGCGGCGGCTGGATCGACCGCGGCCGCGACCCTGCCGACCGCCGCGGCGTCGTCGTCCAGGCGGCCCGGGGCCGCGGCGCGGAAATCCTCCGCCTCTACCTCGTCGACTCCGGCATGAACGCCGCACTGGACCAGCTCTGCGCAGAGTACGACGACACCGACCTCCAGCTCCTGGCCGGCTTCCTGCACCGCACGGCCGACGCCGCCCGGACCGCCGCAGAAAGACTCAGGGCCTAATCCGCTCCTGGCGGTATGTTCCTGCGGTGACCGCGGGAGAGGTGCTGCCGGACCTTTCAGCCTGTCGTGAGCTGGCCCCTGCTGGCCGAATTCAGCTTAATTCCAGGGGGCTGATGGCGGTTATCCGCGGCGTTAACGGTAAAAACCGCCCAGAACATGCCTGTAGAGTGAGGACTGACGGAGGCATTATGCGGACTGTAAACCAAGGCGCAGTACGGGGGACGAGGGTAGGAGGCGGTCCTGCCGGTGAGCCTTACGGCCGTGGATCCACCGTCGCCAAAATCGTCGTGGTTTATCACTGTGCGAACGGGCACAGGACGACGGTGCCGTTCATCTGGACCGCGACGCCACCCCGGCAGTGGGAATGCCGGGTCTGCTCGCAGCCCGGCGGGACCGACCCGCTCGACCCGCCCCCCCGGTCGCGAGCCACCTGGGCCAAGCAAAGTCACCTGGGACGCGTCAAGAACAGGCGCTCGCCCGCCGAGGGTGACGCCTTGATGGCTGAATCACTAGCCCGGCGCGACCATCCCGAAGAGTTCAACGTCTGGGCGGACCCCAGGCGGAAGGCCTGATCCTGATCCTGGCCGCCCTGGCGTAGCCACGGGGTGGTCAGCTCCGCTCGGACAAGGCTCAGGTAAGAAAACTTCGTTCACGCGATACTAGATGGGCCGGCACGCCGCCGCGATCTTCCCCTCTATTTTGCCCGCCCACATTCCCGTGGGAACGCGGCACCCACGGGAATAACAACGGGCTGATGGAGATGCTTCCCGGAAGGAAAAGATATTTCCGGCGACTCAGAATATCCATGGATTGGCAGCAGATTCGCTTTATTACCGGCCCCGTGGTAGAGTCAGATTTAGGAAGCAAAAATGAAGTTTTCACGGAGCTAAATGTTTCAGGAAGCCGTGATTCCGCCGCCCTGAATTACTCCGACCGCTTCAGACCGGCGCGGGTCCCCGCGTCGGCCCGCACAATGACTCCCCTATCCAGCCCGGCACTGCCCTGGCCCGCACAGCGCCCACCACGCCGCCCGGCACTATCAGCGGGCCGGCCTGGCCACTGCTGGCCCGGCGGGGAACGCAGCCCGACTGCATTCCCCGCCAGGCTCACAGGAGCCTGATCCCCCACCCGGGGGCACAGTAAGGAGACAGAAATGAAAACCCGCACGATCATTAGGAACGCAGTGTTTGCCACCGCCGCCGCCGGAGCCACCGTGGCCACCGTCGGCCTGTTCGCCTCGCCGGCCATGGCCTCAACGACCAACTTCCCCTCCCATGGGCAGGGCGTTAGCCTGAACAACAACCACGGAAGCGCGCGAGGCACGATCACCGGCAGCCAGTTCGGCCAGTTTGGCCAGTTCGGCCAGTTCGGCCGGTACGACCGTGGCTCGGTCACCGTTGCCGGGAGGGTATCGAACTACAGCTTCGGCCGCTACGGCTACGGCCGCGGGGTCACCGAGGAAGTGTTCCTGTCCTCCGACTCCTGGCAGCGGGGCGAGCTGATTGGCTCGGCCGGTCCCGGCCAGAGCGGCCAGTTCAGCGGCACCCTGTACAACACCAACAGCGGCAGGATTACGCTGTGCGCCGCCAACCAGTGGGGCGGCAACGTCCGTGACTGCGTAAGCCAGACCTTCACGGTCAACCACCACAGCCACTAGGCAGAGGGCCCCGGCCGGCCATGGCCGGCCGAGGCCTAAACCCCTGCGCGTGGCGTAATCACTCTCAAGAGGCCGGGTGAGCAGAAGGCGTGCTCAGCCGGTTCTTTTGTATCTCAGGTAGCCGCAGGCCAGGTTTCCCGAGCTGGGGCCTGGTCCGGGAACCACGGATCGTTCGGCGAAAAGAATGTCAACTATCCCGAACGGGCGGCGGTGCTACGGCCCGTCACCGGCTGGGGCAGCCCCGACGCGCAGGTGCTCGTCCCCCTGCTGGCCCGCGGTCTGCCGGGGAGGTAAGACTGGGGCTGGCATCATGAGCCGCGCAGTGCGTCACGGCATCGGCGGGACCGGCGGCTTCGGCGGGGCGGTGCCGTTAGGGGATGGGCGCGGCCAGGTGGTGGCAGGGCTCGGATCCGGGTTGGGTACGGCTGGTTCGGGCATGGTGTCTTCCCTTGGCAGGTCGGGGTCCGCCGCAGCGACGGAGAAGTGGGCGGGCGGGCGGCCGGCCTGCGGCCGGGGCGTCGCTGGCATTCATCGTGTCATCGCTGCCGCCAGGCCAGGATCCTGGCCCGGCAGCTTCTATCAGGCACCGGCATCGTCAGCCGGGACGCGGCATTGCGAGCGTCATTGGCGCCAGCGATCGTCATGACCGCATCAGCGCGCATGAGCTCCTCCGGTAGCCCCGGGAAGTTGGCCGCTGATGGCGGCTGACGTCCGGTGCCTGATTCAGAACGTATACCCGCACCGGAAAACTAGCAAGTATTTTCCGGAATCTGGTATCGTGCCAGGATGGCGAGCTGGGCCTTCCTGACTTATCGCCCGGCTCCGGGTCGCGAGCGATGGCCGGCGGGACCCGGCGTGGTTGGTCAGCAGCGTCCAGTTCTCCACGTATCTGAGAATAATAATGCTAGAATAATATTGCTAGTTTTTTATTTCCAGCGTAAGCTGAGGAGCAGAACCCGGGAAACACCCGCCGACGGCTCGTGGCCCCCGGTTCACCGAAGGAGCGAGCCATGTTCATCGTCTTGATCATCATCGTCTGCCTCGTATGCTGCGGCCTGTACATCGGCAGGCGGTTCCTGCGCCACCTCTGACCACCGCAACCCGGGCTGCGCGGCGCCGCCCGCCTAGCCTGCCCCGGGCACCGTCCGCACTCGGCCGGTATCGTAGGGGTGCCATTCTCGGCCAGATCGGCAGCGACGGCCCGGACTCCTGGCCCCGACCGCAGCCGGTCTGGGTCGTGGCCGACGGCGCTGACCTGGTGGCCGACCGCTACCAGCGCAGCCACAAGAGCCTGCCCGATGCCTCCGGTAGCGCCCGTCACCATCACCTCGCCCACGAGCCCTCCCTGTCATGAGATCCGTTTGCTTCTGCTGTACTCAATCCTATCCAGGATGGCTATACGTAGATAGGATTAGGTACACTAAGGGGGGGTGAGCGCCATCGTGGAACCCGAACTGCCGGCGACATTCACGTTCGCGCAGGCCGGGGACCGCGGGCTGTCACGGCGCAGGCTTCAGCGCTTGCTGGCTACCGGCACGGTTGAGCGCATCGGGCGCGGACTGTACCGGCGCACCGATGAAGAGCCGACCGACCAGGACCTGATCGAGGTCGCAGCAAGGGCACACCAGCCTACGTTGTGCCTGGTGTCGGCGCTGGCCCGGCATGAGCTGACTGATGTCATCCCGCCCGTTCATGACATTGCGATACCCCGCGGGGCGTGGCAGCCTGTTGTGTCCGCGCCGGTACAGTGGCATAAGTTCGCCCCGGCCACATTCGAGGTGGGGCGGACCACGATACGGCTGGACGACACTTACGCCATCGGCCTGTATGACGCTCCCCGCACTATCATTGACGCGTTCCGGCTACGTCATGCCGTGGGGCCCGACATCGCGAATGAGGCATTGCGGCGCTGGCTGCGCTACGGAGGTAAGCCCGCTGACCTTATGCGCCTTACCAAGATCTTCCCCGCAGCCAAACCGGCTTTGCTTCACGCACTGCAGGTGTTGCTGTGACAGTTGCGCATCGCGGCTGAGGTTCTTCTGTGGCTAAGCCGCTAGGGCGACGAGATGGGGACTATATCACCAGACCTACCAAAGCCACTGTCGGCGGACGAGCCTTCTTGGCGTTGCAAAGGGAAGCCAAGACTGCACGCCGCACGACCGCCGAGTATCTGCGGCTGTATGCACTCGAAGGATTCCTGCTTCGTCTCGCTCACTCACCATACAGAAACAGGTTCGTCCTGAAAGGCGGCGTACTCCTCGCAGCCTATGGGCTTCGCCGGCCGACGGCCGACATCGACGGCGCGGCGCTGCAGACCTCGAATGACGTGGAGGACATAAGGCAGTTCGTCACCGCCGTGGCCAGCACGGCGCTGCCAGCTGAACTGGACGACGGCGTTACGTTCGACTTGGACAACATTACCGCTGAGGCAATCCGAGACGAAGATAAGTACGGCGGCGTGCGGATCCGGCTGGTCGCGCGGCTAGCAAGCGCACGAGAACCGTTTCATGTCGATGTCAACATCGGTGACCCGATCTGGCCCGAGCCGGCCGAGATCTCCTTGCCCCGCCTGCTCGGACAGGAACCGATACAACTGCGCGGCTATTCGATGGAGATGGTCCTCGCCGAGAAGATAGTTACTGCCCTGCAGCGCGGCTCAGCGAGCACCCGATGGCGAGACTTCGGCGACATCTTCGCAATCACCGGCCGACTCACCTTCAAAGCGGGAGAAGTGCGGCAAGCGCTCCAGGCCGTCGCAGACTACCGGCACGTCGAACTCGCCAACCTTGATGACGCGGTCGACGGGTACGCCGAGATCGGCCAGCCGAGGTGGGCATCATGGCGGCGCAAACTCCAGCTCACCGAGACCCTTCCCGAAGACTTCGGCCATGCCCTGGAGTCGCTGAAGGAGTTCGCGAACCCGGTCATCGCCGGCTCCACCGCCGATCCGGCGACCTGGGATCCCGTTCGACGAGCATGGAACCGCGCGGACTAACACCGGGCGCGGGACGTTAACTGGCGCGTTGCGGGGGGTTGCGGGTTGCGCACGGAGATCTCGTCGGACTCGGCTATGTGGTCGGCCTGGGCGGCTCGCAGCCCCTGGCCCAGGCGCTCGCGAGCCTGCCGCAGCAACTTGAGGGAATTGCTGGAGGAACTCTGCGGGGCGCCCGGGTGGCCGGGAATGAAATCGTGAGGCTCCTCATTATGAGAGGTATCAACGTGAGGTTCGTCAGCGTGAGGCGGGTCAGCGTCAGTGCAGGGCAGGAAGGCCAGTAATGATTACACCTGAGCAGGTTGGTGAACGGTACCTCGCTGTCCATCACCGGATGTTCCGGGCCGTCAACGACGAGATGAACGGATGCGGCCTGTCGATGGCCCGCACCAAGGTGCTCCGGCGGCTCCACGAGCACGGGGCGGCCAGGCAGAACGTGCTGGCCGCCGAGTTCGGGCTATCTCCGCACTCCATCACCGACCTCGTCGACGGGCTGGAGCGCCTCGGCCTGGCCGAGCGCCGGCCGGACCCTACGGATCGGCGGGCCAAGCTCGTCGCGATCACCGACGGGGGCGAGGCCAGCCTGGACGTGGCGAACGCCACGCTGGAGCGGCTGTTCACGCAGATCTTCGGTGCGCTGAGCGAGGCGGACCGGGCGACCTTCCTCCGCCTGCTCGACGGCCTGGACGAGGCGGCCCGGAGGCTGATCCCGGCACCGGCCACGCCGCACGTACCGGCGGCGGTCTCGGCATGACCGCCGGATCCCGTCCCACCATCACGGCCAGCGCCAGTCACATTTCTCATCGGGGGTATAGCTCGTTATGTCATCCTTCACACCTGTCGCCGGCCGTCAGCGTCCCGCGGAGAGCGACCATCGGTGGCTGATCCTGGTCATCGTGGCCGTCGCCCAGCTCATGGTGGTACTGGACTCCACCGTCGTGAACATCGCCCTACCGTCGGCGCAGCGCGCCCTGGACTTCCCCAACAGTGACCGGCAGTGGGTGGTGACCGCCTACGCGCTGGCGTTCGGCAGCCTGCTGCTGCTCGGCGGCCGGCTGGGCGACATGTTCAGCCGCAAGCGGGTCTTCATCACCGGCCTGGCCGGGTTCGCGCTCTCATCGGCGCTCGGCGGCGCCGCCACGTCGTTCGGCATGCTCGTGGCCGCCCGGACCCTGCAGGGCGCATTCGGCGCCATTCTCGCCCCGGCCGCCCTGGGCACCCTGGTCAGCACGTTCCGTAACCCGCGCGAGCGCGGCCGGGCGTTCGGCGTCTTCGGGTCCGTCGCGGCCGGCGGGGGGGCCGTGGGCCTCATCCTCGGCGGTGTCCTCACCCAGTACTTCTCCTGGCGCTGGTGCCTGTACGTCAACCTGTTCTTCGCCGCGATCGCCATAGCCGGCGCCCTGGCTTACATGCGGACCAACCGGCCGGACACCCGTCCGCGGATGGACTGGGCGGGAACCGTGCTCGCCTCGGCCGGGCTGTTCGCCCTCGTCTTCGGGTTCTCGCATGCCGAACTGGCCGGCTGGACCGCCGCCCTGACCATCGGCTCATTGGCCGGCGGGGTGATCCTGCTGGCCGCGTTCGCGTTCGCCGAGAGCCGGGTCAGTCACCCGCTGCTGCCGCTGCGGGTGGTCCTTGACCGGGCCAGGGGCGGCTCCTACCTGTCGGTCGGGCTGACCGGGATCGCGGTCTTCGGCGTCTTCCTGTTCCTCACCTACTACCTGCAGACGGTCAAGGACTACAGCCCGGTGACCAGCGGGCTGGCCTTCCTACCGATGATCGGCTGCATCCTGCTGTCCTCGAACACCTCCAGCATCCTGCTGCTGCCGCGGGTCGGCCCGCGGACCCTGATCGTGACCGGCATGCTGCTCGGCGGCGGCGCGATGGCCTACCTGACCCAGCTCACCGTGACCTCCAGCTACGCGGGCAGCATCGTGCCGGCCCTGGTGGCCCTGGGCCTGGGCTTCGGCATGATCTTCTCCCCCGCCATCAACACCGCCACCGCCGGAGTCGCCCGGCGCGACTCAGGCGTGGCCTCGGCGCTGGTCAACACCATGCAGCAGGTGGGCGGCTCGATCGGGACCGCGGCGCTGAGCACGGTGGCGCTCACGGCGACGGCTACCTACCTGACCGTGCACCATGTCGGCCGGCTGGCCCTGGCCACGGCCGCGGTGCACGGCTACAGCGTGGCGTTCTCGGTGTCCGCGGTGCTGTTCGGCGCCGGCGCGCTGGCGGCGGTCCTGCTGGTGCCGTCCCGGCGCAGGCTAGAAGAGCTGCGGAACACGGAGCCCGCGGCCGGTGCCGCGTCGGCGGCCAGCCCCGCCCTGACAGGCACCGTGTCCGCCGGGGCCAGCCCCGCCCTGACAGGCACCGTGTCCGCCGGGGATGGTGTCCAGGGCTAGGCGGTCCGGTGGAGGGCCGGCCATGAGCATCGCCATCCATCACGCCGACATTTCGGCCGCCCTGTGCCGGGCGTGGAAGGAACGCGGCTGATCCAGGCCGGCCGACGCAGGCCACGCGCGGACGTGTGGCGACCGCAGTCAACCATCCCTACGCCCGCGGCGTCTGTAGTTGAGTGCCGCACACAAACTTCCCGGAAAGGGGACGGCCATGAAACTGCCTCGCTTCGCCGTGATCGCGCTGTCGGCTGCCGCGCTGGTAGCGGTCAGCGCGCCGTTCGCCGCGCACGCGGCCACCGCGCGGGAAACCACTCACGAAACGCACGCGTCCGCGGTGTCATCCGTTGCCGTGTACGACTGCTTGAACAAGCCCGAGGTCCGGCCAGGCACGTTCGACTTGTTCTGTGACGGCAGCGGCTACTTCACCAGGCTGCGGTGGAATACCTGGAACGCCTCGATGGCCGCCGCGACCGGCGTGGTGTACCTGGACAACTGTGAGCCGAACTGCGCGCAAGGTCGGTGGTCGCACCGGACCGTGGACCTGATCTTCTGGCGCAGCTTGCCGGTCAAGGGACATCCCGGCGACCGGGGATACAGCCAGATGACGGTGCTGTATCCCGGCCACGCCATCGGCAGCTACAACACCTACACCGCCGCCCCGCCCGGCCTGTTCCCCGGCGAGTTCTGATCCTCATGTCTGCCCTGACCGGACCCGCTCTTTTTGCCGCCTGGCGGGTAGGCCCGGGCGGCTTCCCCGTCGCGCGCATGGTCTGATGCCCTGCGCGCCGCAGGGCTGAGCTGACCTGGCCTTCGGCGGCGGCGCGAGCGCCGCTGGTCAGCCTGGTGTCCGGCATGGTGTTTAATAGGTGTTGGTTGTAGTCGAAATTCGTTACGTGTACCTGCGCCTGCGAACTTCTGACAGCGGGCGCCGCGAGTACACGGCCGGGTCTTCCCGGCGGGCTGGCGATCGCGAATAACCCGGGGTGCACGCACGTGCCTCCCGAACGATCGTCTCTACAGGAGAAGAAGTACATGGCTGAAGGCACCGTCAAGTGGTTCAACGCCGACAAGGGGTACGGCTTTATCGTCCCCGACGACGGAACCCCCGACGTGTTCGTCCATCACTCTGCCATCCAGGCTGACGGCTTCCGCAGCCTGCAGGAGAACCAGCGGGTTGCCTACACCGCCGGACGGGGACAAAAGGGTCCCCAGGCAGAGGAAGTCCGCCCGCTCTAACTGCCAGCGGACCGGGCCGGGCGCCTTCTGGCTGCCCGTCCCGGTCCGCCCGCGCGCTCCCCTACGCGATTACCGCAACCGGGGTGGGCGTTACCGGGTGCGCTGAATGGCCTCAGATCTGGACCGCCCAGCGACCTGACCGTCATCGGGCAGCGGTCGCGCGGCGTCCATCGCAGTCAGCCAGGACGCACTTTCTTGCTGCCAATGCTTCGTCCGCGGCGCTTAGCAGGCGACGATGACGGGCCGGTTCCCGGCTGCTTCTGCCAGGCGGGATAGGTCGCCGGGGTCACCGGTGAGGATGCGGTCGCCGGGTGCGGCCAGGAGCACGACGGTGGCGTCGATGGGGTTGGCCGTGCCCGCGGCAGCTTGCAGGACGCCGGCCTCTCGCCCGTCTTGCTGGGTTACCGTGCGCACGTCGACCGCGCGCAGGAGCCGGGCCAGATTCACCTGCCGCCCGTGGCGGTCACGCCAGACCTGGGCGATGACCATGGCATTGCTGCGTAGCTCTAGTCCGTGCCGCCCGGCGGCATACAGCCTGGCCACCATGGCGCGATCGTCGCGATCTACCGCCACCAGAGCGCCGGAGTCGAGGATCAGCGCGCTCACGCCGCCGTGTCGCCTGCGGCCAGGCCAAGCTCGAGTTCGGCGCTGGCTGGGGACACGGCCCGGCCGGTGACGCGGTCATCCAGCCGGCGACGGCCGTTCCGGCCTTGCCGGTTGGTCCAGCTCGACGCCGACCACGCGGGCCACGCGATCGAGGTCGACGTCGCAGGCAAGCAGCGTCGCCTCATGCCGCCGGGCGACGGCGGCGATCATGCAGTCGACCAGGCCCCGCGGCGTGATGCCAGCCTGCCGGCATCGGCGGTAGATGCGGGCGGCGCCCTCGAAATCGGCGGCTGCGTCGAACTGGTACAGGTGGAACCGCAGCAGAAGGCGGCGCAGGTCCGCTTCCCGGGCGTCGGTGCGCGCTCCAGCGAGCACTTCCATGATCACCGGCTCGGTGACGGCGATCGGGCCGTCGGCCGCGATCAATTCCGTCAGGCGAAGATCAACCGCGCTCCCGGTGGCTCTGTCGTATTCCACCCAGGCCGACGTGTCAGCGAGGATCACGCCGCTCCCCGCGGACGGGTATCTGCGGGTAGCTCATCGATCGCGTGGGCGCCGCGCATCGCCAGGGCTTCCTCCCTGCTCATGGGCTGTCCGGCCAGGTGCCGGAGGGCGAGTTCGACGGCTTCGGTCTTAGTCCGCAAGCCGTAGCGGCCCATCACAGTCCGGAGGTAGGTGTCCTCAATCTCGATATTCGTACGTACCTTAGCCATACACCTACTCTACACCTTACGTGTATGATAGGTGTACCAGGTAGAGCGAGGGCGCGCGCCCGTCAGGGGTTGGCGTCCGTTCGGTTCGAAATTCAATGATCCGAACGGGTGCGCGTGCTATCCGGCGCGCACTGGCTAGCCGATGTGGCGGTACCGGCGTACGGCCAGCGGCGCGAAGACGACGATGATCACGATGCTCCAGGCGACGGAGTGCCACGCCGGGGTCGCGGCCGGTCCGCCCAGCATCAGGCCCCGGCTGGCGCCGGCCAGCGCGGTCACCGGGTTGACCCTGACCCAGGCTTGCAGCCAGCCGGGCAAGGTGCTGGTCTGGATGAACACGTTGCTCCCGAACGCGAGCGGGAACATGACGATGAAGCTGAATCCCTGCAGGCTCTGCGGGGACTTCACGTACAGGCCGAGGAGCACCCAGATCCAGCCGATGGCAAAGCCGAAGACGAACATCAGCCCGATCGCGCCGAGCGTGGACAGGGGATTGGTGGCGATCCGGAACCCCAGCAGCGACCCGTACGCGAAGACCATCGCGATCGAGATGACGTAGCGGACGAAATCTCCCATGATCGTCCCGGTCAACGGGGCCGACCGGGAGATGGGCAGGCTCCGGAACCGGTCGAAGATGCCCTTGGTGACGTCGGTGTTCAGGCCGACGCCGGTGCCTATGCTCGCGAACAGCACCGTCATGACCATGATGCCGGGCAGCACGTACTGCAGGTAGGTGTGCCTGCTCTCGCCTTTGATCGCGCCGCCGAACAAGAACACGAACAGCGTCACGAAGACGATCGGCTGGAGCGTGACGTCGAGCAACTGCTCCGGGTTGCGCCTGATCCGCACCAGTGCCCGCCACGCCAGCGTCAGCGCGTGCCGCAGCGCGCGGGCCGGCGTCATCCTCCGGGCCCGGCCCGGCCAGGCCGCGGTGTCGGCCGTCATCGGTCGCCCTCCTCGGCCCCGCCCTGATCGGTGCCGTGCCCGGTCAGCGCCATGAAGACCTCATCCAGGCTGGCCAGCCGCAGCGCGAGCTCGGTGACCTCGATCCGCTCCGCCTGCAGGCCGCTGATCACGGCCGGCAGGACCTCGGCGTCGTCGACGGGGACCGACAGCAGGCCCGGGTCCTCCTCCCTGCTGACCGGAGCGCGGCCCACGGCGGCGGCGACGATCCCGGCGACCCGCGCCAGGTCCGCCGGATCGGCCGGGCGAACGTCGAGAGTCTGCCGGCCGATCTTGGCTTTCAGCTCGGCCGCGGTGCCGGTCGCGATCACCCGGCCATGGTCGATGACCGCGATCTGGCTGGCCAGCCGGTCGGCCTCGTCCAGGTACTGCGTGGTCAGCAGCACCGTCGTGCCCTCGGCGACCAGCGCCCTGATCATCGCCCACACCTCACCCCGGCTACGCGGATCCAGGCCGGTGGTCGGCTCGTCCAGGAACAGCACCGCGGGCCGCTGGACCAGGCTCGCGGCCAGGTCGAGCCGGCGCCGCATCCCGCCGGAGTAGGTCTTGACCGAACGCCCGGCGGCGTCGGCCAGGTCGAACCGCTCCAGCAGCTCGGCCGACCGCCGCTTCGCCTCCGCCCTGGGCACCTCCAGCAGCCGCCCGATCAGCAGCAGGTTCTCAAAACCCGTCAGATCCTCATCGACCGCCGCGTACTGGCCGGTCAGCCCGATCAGCTCACGGACGCGGTCGGCCTGCTGGACGATGTCCGCGCCGCAGACCCGGGCGTAACCGGCATCGGGCCGCAGCAGCGTGGCCAGCATCCGGACCACGGTGGTCTTCCCCGCGCCGTTCGGACCCAGCAGGCCGAGCACCATGCCCGGCCGGACCGCCAGATCGACGCCGTCCACCGCCAGCGTCTTGGAGAACCTCTTGACCAGGCCCACCGCCTCGATCGCGAGCGTCATAGCATTCGTTTCCTCACGGCCGGGGACACATTCACAGCTGAACCTACCTGGTGGTCATGAACCAAGGGTGATCCAGGACCCAGGACTAGCACCACGGCTCGTTCGGGGGAAAGAATTTCAATTATCCCGAACGGGCAGTGGTATTACGGCCTGGGCCGGTGCGGTCGTCATCAGTCCCTGAGCTTGCGGAGAATGCGGGCGAGGTGGCAGCGGCATAACCATGAAAACGGAGTGATCAGTGGCCGTCACTAGGGTCTGGCGCCGGGCTGCTGACTTGACTGTACGGGGTGGACAGGCAAGGCTTATAGGTCATTAGCTTGTGCCCAAGATTCTCAAACAGGTCGAAAAGTGTTGCTTGTTCCAATAGGAAGAGGTGAGAGGTGCATTGCTCGGTAGTCATAATGCTCTGAGAAGGAAGGGTAATTATGCCTTCGGGATCTGCGGTCAGAATAGATGTTTGTCCGTTAGCTTGTGACAGTATATACCCGCTGAACGGATTTTGTCCTGCGACAGTTACAGTTTGAACGGGAAGCCACGGAGTCGGAGAAAGACCCTCATAAGCGATGATTCCGAGAACATAAACGACAACGGAAATCAAGAGGAACAGCTTCTCCCTGCCGCCACTCGCACGGAAGGCTATAAGCATTTGAATTCCCAGGAAAACTATACTGTAAGCTAGATAGAGGACGGGGCTCATGTAAAGAGCTATAAGAAACGTGACGGTCGCGCCGGCAATAAATAGAATAAATCGAGTGGACAGCATGGTCGATCCAGTAGCCCTCTCGTTTGCCGTGCGCCACGCGTAGAATCCGAATGTCGCGCTGGCCGGTATCGCTAGCAAGCCCAGCGTGGAGACCAGCGTGGCAATAAGTACGCTTCCAGTTCCCCCGATCTGAAGGATTGCGTATGCGGTCTCTGGATCACCTCTGGAGACGGCCAGCAACCTGATGGCGACAACCACCACCGAAAGTACTGCAATAAAGGCAGTCGAATTGTCTTTCAACCACTTCCAGTCGTCATTCTTGTCTGTAGTAGGTTGGTCATGCGCCACGTTATCCTGCGTCATAGCGACAAGCATAAGGCTGTCGTGGCCTGGGTCAATACCGTCATTTTAGGTGATTTGCTAGCTTATAGGGCAGGATGGCCGTATGGATCTTGGATTGCGGGACAGGGTGTACCTGGTGACCGGTGGCAGCCGGGGCCTTGGTTTCGCCGCAGCCCAGGCACTGGTCGCGGACGGGGCACGCGTGCTGCTCATCATTAGGGCCTGATCCGCCCCTGACCGCGGCTAGCGCTTCAGCTTCACCGTGTCCGACCGGCCGAGCACGCGGCCGCCCGCGTCGTTGGCGGTCACGGCGAAGTACGGTCCTTTGGAATTGACCGTGATCGCCGTCTCGAAGCCGGCGCGCCACTGCGACCCGGCCTTCCGCAGCCGGGTCGCCGTGCTGCCGGCCAGCACCGTCCAGCTGGCCAGGTCGGTCGCCCCGTTCCAGCTGGCGTATACGACCGAGCCGCCGGCCGGATTCACCCGCGCGGCGACCGCGGGCTTGTCGGTGGGGTGACCGGTCCAGCTCGCGGTGAACGCGCGGTACGACTGGTCTCCGACCGGGAACTGGCCGTCAACCAGCAGCGTCCCGTCTTCGGCGAACTCGGTGAAGTAGGGCAGGTTGCCCCAGCCGACCAGCACCCGGCCGCCGGCGAGCAGCTGCATGCTGCCCTGGTTGGCGGCCAGCAGTCGTGCCGGATGCGTATAGCTGCGGCTCAGCGTCGCCCGCATGGCGGAGGTGTCCAGGTCGAGCAGGATGCCACGGGACTGCGGCTCCTTCTGCGGCGAAGCGGCGTCGTCGAACACGGACAGGCTCTGCGCCCCGTGCGAGCGGGCATGGTGCTGCCACCAGAACCTGGCGCCCGGGCCCATGTGGAAGCTCGACCGCTTGCCGCCGAGCCGCCACAGCAGCTTGCCGCCCCGGCGGGCGACCTTGTAGACGGTGCAGGTATTGCGCGCGGAGACGATCAGGTCCCCGTCGGGCGCCACCGCGATCGAGTTGATGTGGAAGTAGTCGAACGGGTGCTTCGCCGTTCCGCCGGAGAACGCGGCGTAGGTGTCGGTGACCGGCACGTGATCCAGGCTGTTCCACTCGAACAGCACCTTGCCGGAGGCGATGTCGACCTCCAGGACCACGCCGGTCAGCGCCGTTCCGTGGGCCGGGCCGCCGAGCGGCCGCAGGTCGGCGGGCCTGGGGCGGACGGCCGTGATCAGCGCCGTATCCTGCGGGCTGATGACGAACTCGTGCAGGTCGGCGGACACGCCGTCGCCCCCTTTGACGGTGGCTATGGTGCGGTAGGAGCTGTCCGCGATCACCGCCGTGCCGTAACCGACGCCTGGCCCGATCCGTCCCTCCCACCAGGTGAGCACCGGCTGCCCCCGGTACGTCTGTACCTGCAGGTCCACCCGGGCCATGCCCTTGTCCGCGGGGAAGTCGGAATTCGGCGAAAACCAGACCAGGTTGGCGGACCGGTCCAGGATCATCAGGCCCGGCTCGCCAGGCGCGGGCCGGGGATAGCCGGCCGGGGACAGGATGAAATACGCCGGATCACCGGCGGCCGGACGGCGATGGTAGGACACGGTGATGGCCGGCGGCTTCAGATCGGGACGGGTCACGAAATGCAGCACGCCGTCGTCGTCGTCCGGCGTCACCCGAACGGCCGCCGTGCCCGCCTGCGCGGTCGCCGTGCCCGCCGACGCGGGCTGCGGCCAGACATACCCGCCGATGTCCGCCAGCGTCAGCCCGGCCGTCCCGATGACGGTTACCCCGCCATACCGCATGATGTCCCGGCGCGTTAGTCCGTCGCGCTTCATGTGTGCCACCTCATATGCGAACTGGACGTCAGATACGCTAACTTTCCCAGCGCCGGAGCACTTTTTACGTCAGACCCGCCGTGACGGCACTAGACCCGGATGAAAAGACAGAATTAAGTACGTGAAACAGCCGGCACCGCTGGCCGTCTCGCCGATCACGAGGCAAGTCCGCGAGCGACGGAAGGAATCCCATGGCCTTTCCCCCGCGTCGCGGGAGCATTGGTCGGCTTATTGTCTTGGCGTGCGCGCCCGCTACGGCGCTGGCCATCACCTGGCCCGCCGCCGTAGGCACTGGCTCCGCGGCAGCGGCGTCTGCCCGGGAGTTGCCCGCGGCCGGAGCCGCCGCACCGGGATCCTCCGCAGCGGCCTCGCCGCCCAGCGCCTACGTCGACGTCTCGGTCGCGACGGTCTGGACCGCGCCGGCCAGTCCGCGGCCGGTCGATCAGCCGGCGGTGACCAATCCCGTCAATATCTCGCGCTGGCTCAGCGACATGTCGCTGGCTGACAAGCTCGGCCTCACCGATGACAACCTGACCCAGACCCAGGCGCTGTACGGCAGCCGGGTCTACATCCTCGCTGAGCAGGCGGGATGGGACGAGGTAGCGGTGCCGGGACAGCCCACGCCCAAGAACCCGCTCGGTTATCCGGGCTGGGTTCCCGCCGTGCAGCTCACGGCTGGCCACGGGTTCGCGGCGCTGCAGAGCCGCCCTTTTGCCCTGGTCCAGGCGCCGACCGCATGGCTATATGACAACTCCGCGCTGACCCGGGAGAACATGCAGATCAGCGCCAACACACGGCTGCCGGTGCTGGCCCGCGCCGGGCAGGCGATCCTGGTCGCCACGCCCGACGGCGGCGCCAGATGGCTGTCCGCCCGCGACGCGACCGTCTACCGGTCGGCCAGTGACATTCCGTATCCCACAGGTGCCAGCCTGGTGGCCTACGCCGAACGGTTCCTGGGCAGGCCGTATCTGTGGGCCGGGCGCTCCGGGTTCGCGTTCGACTGCTCGGGCTTCACCTCCCTCATCTACCAGGTGAACGGCATCACCATTCCCCGCGACGCCAGCGCCCAAGCGCAGTACGGGGGCGGCCGTATGGTCAGCACGAACGATCTGCAGCCCGGTGACCTGCTGTTCTACGCCACCAGCCAGGACCCGAACTCGATCTATCACGTTGCCATGTACATCGGGAACCAGCAGATGATCGAGGCCTACGACGCCGCCACGCCGGTGCGGATCACCGCCGTCCGCTTCGGCCCGGATTACTGGGGCGCCGAGCGCTTCCTGCGCCCGGGGGCTGCCAGGTAGCCAGGCGAAACGCCGCCGCGGCCTGCGGCTGTGCGGGCGTCGTCATTCCCTGAGCTTGCGGAGAATGCGGGCGAGGCGGGCGCGGTCGGCCTGGCTCAGCCGGCCGAAGACCCGTTCGGCCTCGGTGCCGCGGGCCGCGCGGATGGCGTCCAGGACGCCGGCGCCCTGCTCGGTCACCTCGACCAGCGTGGCCCGCCGGTCGCCGGGATCGGGGTGCCGCTTCACCAGGCCCCGGGATTCGAGGGCGTCGACGACCTCCGTGGCCGAGCGCGGCGCGATGTGCAGGTGCTCGGACAGTTCCGATAGGCGCATGGCCCCGTGGTCCCTGAGCGTACTCAGCGCCCGCTGGTTAGAAGGGGTGATGTCCCAGGGGGCCAGGGCCTCCCGGGAGGCTTCGCGGAGCTGGCGCGCGACCGACCAGAAGGCTTCCGGCAGCGTCTCGTCGCCGGCCGCGTCGGGCTGGCCCGTCACGTCGCGATCCTGGCTCACCGGAATATGGTACCAGCATCTGTTGTTGTAGCCTCATATTGAGGTAACCTCAGTAATAGACTTCAGCGGCCCGCGCCCGGGCGCGGGCCCACCACGACAGAATCGAGAACCCCTTGGCGTCACCACACACGAATCGAGACACCGGCGACCGGGACCGGGGCCACGGCCCGAGGACCGTCACCGCCGCCGAAAAGGCACAGGCGCGCGAGGTATCGCTGCGCCGCATCGGGCGGCTGTTCCGCCCCTACCGGTGGCAGCTGGCCATCGTCACCGCCATCATCGCGGCCTCCTCGGTGGTCGGGCTGGCCTCGCCGTTCCTGCTCCGCGCGGTCATCGACACCGCCCTGCCGGAGCGGAACGTCCGGCTGCTGGCCTGGCTGGTCATCGGGATGGTCGCGGTGGCGGCCGTCACCTCGGCGTTCGGCGTCATCCAGACCTGGATCAGCACCAAGGTCGGCCAGCACGTCATGCACGAGCTGCGCACCAGCGTCTTCACCCACCTGCAGCGGCAGTCGATCGCGTTCTTCACCCGCACCCGCACCGGCGAGGTGCAGTCCCGCATCCAGAACGACATCGGCGGCATGGAGGCCGTCGTGACCTCCACCGCGACCTCCATCGCCTCGAACCTCACCACGGCGGTGGCCACGGCCGTCGCCATGGTCGCCCTGTCCTGGCGGCTGTCGCTCATCTCGCTCGTGGTCATGCCGCCGGCCATCATCTTCACCCGCAAGGTGGCCTCAATGCGCCGGGCCATCACCACCGAGCAGCAGCGCGAGCTGGCCGACCTCAACGTGACCATCGAGGAAGGGCTGTCGATCAACGGCATCCAGCTGGCCAAGACCATGGGCACCGGCCCGGCCCTGGTCCGGCGGTTCACCGACTCCTCGGCCCGCCTGATCGACCTGGAGCTGCGCTCCCAGCTGGCCGGACGCTGGCGGATGGCCTCCCTGAGCATCATCTTCGCCGCGATCCCCGCCATCATCTACCTGGCCGCCGGCCTGCCGGTCACCGCCGGCACGGTCAGCATCGGCACCCTGATCGCCTTCACCACGCTGCAGAACAACCTGTTCCGGCCGATCACCGGGCTGCTGTCCACCAGCGTCTCCGTAATCAGCTCGCTGGCCCTGTTCGCGCGGATCTTCGAGTACCTGGACCTGCCGGTCGAGATCGACGAGCCCGCCCGCCCGGCCCGCATCGACCTGGCCAAGATCAAGGGCCACGTCCGCGTCGACAATGTCGGCTTCATCTACCCCGGCGCCGACCGCCCCGCCCTGGCCGGCATCGACCTGGACATCCCGGCCGGCAGCACGCTCGCCCTGGTCGGCGAGACCGGATCGGGCAAGACCACCCTCGGCTCCCTGATCGCCCGGCTCTACGACCCGACCAGCGGCGTGGTCCGCATCGACGGCATCGACCTGCGCGACATGCGGCTGGGCGACCTCGCCGCCATCGTGGGCGTGGTCAGCCAGGAAACCTACCTGCTGCACACCACCGTGCGGGAGAACCTGCGCTACGCCAAGCCTGACGCCACCGACGCCGAGATCGAGGACGCCGCCCGCGCGGCGCAGATCCACGACCTGATCGCCTCTTTGCCCGAGGGCTACGAGACCATGGTCGGCTCTCGCGGGCACCGCTTCTCCGGTGGCGAGAAGCAGCGCCTGGCCATCGCCCGGACCCTGCTGCGCGACCCGCGCGTGCTCGTGCTCGACGAGGCCACCAGCGCCCTGGATACCGAGACCGAGCGCGCCGTCCAGCAGGCGTTCGACACCCTGGCCCGGGGCCGCACCACCATCACCATCGCCCACCGGCTGTCCACGGTGCGCGACGCCGACCAGATCGTCGTCCTGGACCACGGCCACGTCGTCGAGGCCGGCGACCACGAAAGCCTCATCTCCGGCGAGGGCCGCTATGCCCTCCTCGCCGCATAAGCCTTTGCTGCGAGAATCACCGGGTGGTCCCATCGAGCTTTCGCGACTTCTTCACGGCCAGCGCAAGCGTGGCCGGAGCGCTGATCGGCCTGCTGTTCGTGGCTATCTCGGTCGCCTCCGACAGGCTGGCCCGCGCCGAGGCGGAGGGGCAGTTGCACCGCATACGCGCGGTGGCGGCGCTGACGGCGTTCACCAACACGCTGTCGGTATCGCTGTTCGCGCTGATACCCGGGCACAAGATCGCGTGGGCTGCGGTGAGCGTGGCGGTCGTCGGGCTCACGTTCATCGCGGCGTCGCTGCTGTCGCTGATCCGCCTGCGTCGCGTGCGGTGGAGCACAGTGCGTGACGCGGTATTCCTGGTCATCCTGGCCGTCACGTTCGTGTTCCAGCTGATCGCGGGAGTAGACGTGGGCGTCCATCCGGGCGACTCGGGGGCCGTGGACACGATCGCGATCCTCGCGGTGGTCTGCTTCCTGGTCGGGATCGCCCGGTCCTGGGAGCTGATCGGCGGGCCGTCGATCGGTATCACGCACGAGGTCACTGCCCTGGTCCGTCATAAGGACGGCGCGGAACACCCGCAGGAGGCACAGCCGCCGCCCTAGCACCGGTGCTGCGCCGTTGGCGTCCGGTCAGCCGGGACAGGGCGGCGGTAACGTAGAGTGCGGGCGTGGCAGGCACGCGGTCGGCCGGCCGGGCGGTGTGGCGCTTTCTGGTCGGGCCCCCGCTGCGGGCGCGGGAGGTGTCCAGGGAGCAGATCACCCCGGCTGAGGGGCTGCCTGCGCTGTCGCTGGATGCCCTGACGTCGGTCGCCTACGGGCCGGAAGCGATCATCACCGTCCTGGCGGTGGCCGGGGCGGGGGCGCTGCACCTGGTCCTGCCGGTCACGGTCGTGATCGTGGCGCTGCTGGCCATCTTGGTGTTCTCCTACAGCCAGGTGATCGACGCCTACCCGGGCGGCGGCGGGGCGTACGCGGTGTCGCGGGCCAACTTCGGGCCGCGGGGCAGCCTGCTCGCCGCCGCTGCGCTGATCGTGGACTACACGCTGACCGTCGCGGTCTCCATCGCCGCCGGGGTCGCCTCGCTGACCTCGGCCTTCCCTGGCCTGAGCCCGGAGACGGTGCCGATCTGCCTGGGCATCCTGGCCGTGGTCACGCTGCTCAACCTGCGCGGCCTGGCCGATGCCGCGCGCGCGTTCTTGCTGCCCACGATGCTGTTCATCGTCGGCCTGCTGGTCATCATCGTCATCGGCCTGATCCACCCGCTGGCGTTGCACGCCCCTCAGCCCGGCCGCTCCCTGCTGCCCGCGCACGCGCTGGAGGCGGTGAGCGTGCTGCTGCTGCTGAAGGCGTTCTCGGCCGGGTGCAGCGCGCTGACCGGGGTCGAGGCGATCGCCAACGGGGTACCGCTGTTCAAGCAGCCCCGGGTGCGCCGGGCCAAGCAGACCGAGCTGTTGCTCGGGGGGATTCTCGGCGCGATGCTGCTGGGCCTGGCGGTGCTCACCGACCGCTGGCACGTCGGCCCCCGCTCCGGCCAGACCGTGCTGAGCCAGATCATGGCTGCCGCCGTCGGGCGGCACTGGGCCTACTACATGATGTCGCTGACCATCACGCTGGTCCTCGCGCTGGCCGCCAACACCTCATTCGGCGGCCTGCCGATACTGGCCAGCCTGGTCGCCAAGGACGACTACCTGCCTCGCCGGTTCGCGCTGCGCGACGACCGGCAGGTGTTCGCCTCTGGCATCTGGGTGCTGGCGATAATGTCGGCGGCCCTGCTGATCGCCGTGGACGGCAGCACGCTGCGGCTGATCCCGCTGTTCGCCATCGGGGTGTTTACCGGCTTCACCCTGGCCCAGGGCGGAATGGTCGTGCACTGGCGGCGTCAGCCGGCCGCGCGGCTGGCAGCAGCGCGCGGCCATCAACGGCGTCGGCGCCGCCGCCACCGCCATCGCCACCGTGGTCTTCCTGCTCACCAAGTTCACCGACGGAGCATGGGTGGTCGTGGTGGCCATCCCCGCCCTCATCGTCCTTTTCACCCGGATCCACCGCTACTACCAGCGGGTCGGGCGCCTCCTCGAGTTCGGCACCACCCCGGGTCCGCCGCAGGCCAAGCCCGTCATCGTCGTCGTGCCGGTCGCCGGGGTATCCCGGCTGACCCAGTACGCGATCTCCGAGGCGCTGTCGATCAGCCAGAACGTGATCGCCGTGACCGTCGTGACCGCCGACCCCGACCCGAGCACCGGGCACACCGACAGCCTCAGCCACCAGTGGGACCGCTGGAATCCCGGGGTACCCCTGCGGGTACTGCACACCCAGTACGCCTCGCTGGCCGGGCCGATCGTGGCGTTCATCGACAAGCTCCGCCAGCAGCACGACCAGCAGATCGTGGTCCTGATCCCCGTCGTGCGCCCCGATCACCTGCGCGACCGCCTCCTGCACAACCAGATCGACCTCATCCTCACCAGGGCGCTGCGGACCCGCACCGACGTCATCCAGACCCGCGTCACCATCCCCCTGCAGTCCCTCGACGACGGCGCCGGCCCGGGCCGCCGGGCACGCGGCAAGCCGGGCAAGGCGACGGGACCAAGGCGGAGCAGAACGTGACGGCCGTCGGGGGGGTGTGCACCGCCTGACCCCATCTCAGCCTGCAACGCGCCGCTGCGCGACAACGGCGGCCGGATCCGGCATCCTCGACCTGTAAGCGTTTCCTGCGGAACCGGCAGGAGAGAGTGACCATGGGCGAGCTGGCGGGACGGTCCGCGGCGCACGGGACCGCACAGGAGGCAGACGCCGTGAGCGACGCGACGGCGCAGAAGATCGACCCAGCCCGGCTGGGAACGGCCTTCCCGCGCACGAACCACGTGCTCTGGCTTGAGTTCGGGAGCCGCGCGGACTTCGACGACCCGCGCAAGGAATGGCGGCGGCTGTTCTCGGAGTTGCTGGGCACCTTCGCGCTGGTCCTGGTCGCCGCGGGCGGCGGGATCCTGCACGCGAAGGGTCAGATCAGCCTCGCTGCCGCCGTGGTCGCCCCGGGCCTGATGGTGACGGCGATCATCTTGTTCATGGGCGCGGTCTCCGGCGCGCACCTGAACCCGGCGGTGTCGCTGGCCTTCGCGCTGCGCGGGGACTTCCCGTGGCGGCGCGTCCCCGGCTACATCGTCATCCAGCTCGCCGGCGCGGCACTGGCCTGCCTGTTTCTCCGCCTGGTGTTCGGGAACATCGAGCATCTCGGGGCGACGCTGCCGGGCCCCGGGTACAAGACCTGGCAGGCCCTGCTCATGGAGATCGTGCTCACCACGATCCTGGTCAGCGTGATCCTCGGTACCGCATCGGCCGCGCAGAACGTCGGGGCGATCGCCGCGCTCGGCGTCGGCGGGTATATCGCCCTGGCCGGCCTGTGGGCAGCACCGGTCAGCGGCGTCTCGATGAATCCCGCCCGCTCGTTCGGCCCCGCCCTGGTCAGCGGTGACTGGAGCAGCTACTGGGCGTACGTCGCGGGGCCAGTCGCCGGTGCGCTGATCGCCGTCGGCTTCGCGCTGGTGCTGCGCGGCCGCGGCGGCGACGTCATCTCGCGGGCGGCTGGCTCCGGCGTGCTGGACGAGGGGGCCCTGGCCGCCAAGGCGAAACTGTCCGAAGAAATCGAGCAAGGGCGGGTCGTCCCCCCGGGCGTGGCCGACACCGATGCGCAGCCGAGCGGGCAATAACCGGCGCCGCCCACGACCGGGGCGCCCACGCAGTTCTGACCGCTCACCGGCACGTGGACCGGGTCATACTTCTGCTCCCAGGGCCTTACGGGGGTCCGGCTCGTCCTCCGGGCCGCCGGGGACGGGACGCTCACGGGAACCTTCAACTTCTACGCGCTGCCGGCCAATCCCAGCGTCATTGAACTGGCTGGGGGGCTGATCCGTCGTCGGCTGCCTTCCATCCGGGCTTGCGGAGCCGGTCCATCAGCAGCGGCGGGAGGATGCCGACGGCGAGGATCCCGGCCAGGATCAGGACGGCGTACGTGAGCGGGTTCAGGTGGCCGAACTGCGACGGGGGGATGAACCCGATCACGAGCGCGGCCGCGGACGAGATGGCTCCGGTCACGCACAGCAGGCCCAGCGCCGGGGCTCGGTAGCCGCCCGGGTGATCGGGTTGCGAACGGCGCAGCCTGATCGCCGCGACGAACATCAGCACGTACATGATCATGTACACCTGCGTGGCCATCACGGCGAAGATCCAGTAGGCGTGCGAGACGCTGGGGATGAACGCGTAGAACAGGGCGATGACCGTGATCACGGCGCCCTCCGCGGAGATGATGCGCACCTCGATGCCCTGGCGGTTGACCTTCTGGAAGTAGGGCGGGAGGTATCCCCGCTCGCGCCCGATCCTCAGCAGCCCCTCCGACGGGCCGTCCAGCCAGGAGATCATCCCGGCGAGCGCCCCGATCGCCAGGGCGATCGCTATCACCGGCACGGCGAACCCGACGTGGAAGTGGGTGAACAGGCTGTTGAAGGCCTGCATCACGCCGGCGGTGAAACTGATCTGAGCCGAGGGGACCACCCAGGAGATCGCCAGCGTCGGGCCGATGAAGACGGCCAGGACCAGCCCCATGGCCAGGAAGATGGACCTCGGGTACTCGCGGGCCGGGTTCCTGAGCTCGTCGACGTGGACGGCGGTGACTTCGACGCCGGCGTAGGTGAAGAAGCTGTTGACGATCAGGACAATGCTGGCCAGCCCGCTCCACGCCGGGAGGAGATGGCGGGCCGTCATCGGCGCCGCCGGGTGGTGTCCCTGGACCAGGTATGCGATGCCGAGCCCGACGATGATCGCGGCCGGGATCACCGTTCCGAGCAGGGTCCCGCCCGACCCGAGCCTGGCTACGAGCGCCGGCCCGCGTGAGCACAGCAGAACGCCGCCCCAGTACAGGACGATGATGATGACGGCGTTGTAGACACCGTTGCTGGCCAGGCCCGGATCGAAGACGTAGGCGAGCGTGCTGGCGACGTAGGCGAGCAGGGCCGGGTAGAAGAAGATCGTCTGGGCGAACTCGCACCACACCGCCAGCAGCCCCATGGGAGCGGAGATGCCCTGTTCCACCCAGTGGTAGACGCCGCCCGGCCAGCCGGAGGACAGCTCCGCGGCGACCAGCGACACCGGGACCAAGAACACGAGCGCGGGCAGCACGTACAGGAAGACCGAGGCGAGCCCGAAGACGGCCAGCGGCGGCGCCGATCCGAGGTTCCCGACCGCTCCCACGGTCAGCAGCGCCAGCGCGGTCCAGCTGATCAATCGTGGAGCCGACCGACGCCCTGTCGGCTGGGCCGGGCGCGCCGAGCCGTGAACCGGGGCAACGGCCTTGGCGGGCGTTGCCCGCGGCTCCTGGCGCCTTCGGACGAATACCATTACCGTCGCTGATTCGAGGCGGGGATCGGCTGGCGACGCGAAGCCGAATCACCCGGTTCGTCCGTTGCCGACTGTCTCATGGGGGTCCCGGTAGGAACGGTTGGCCAGTGTAGAACGTCAGGCAACGTTCTACACGGTCGTGCCCATCCGATCGACGTCGGGCGGCGGCTAGCCACGCTCCCCCGGCCGCATGCGAGCAGAGGGAAGATGAGGAGAGAACGATCAGGCGGCGGTCGGCTGGAGGACTGAGGCGGAACCGCTGCGGCACAGGTGGGCGAGCGCGGACAGGATCGCCAGGCCTGCCGGGATCTCCGCGGTCAGGAGGCACGGCGCGGTGCGCGCCTCTTCCACGCTGGTGCCACCGAAGAACCGGTCGCCGAGCGAGTCCCCGGGCCAGCGCGTCGGCTCGGCCGGAACGGGCTCGGCGCCGCTGCACCAGATGCGGCGGGCGTGTCGGCGCAAAAGCGACTAACGGGGTCGGGGCCAGGGGATGGTTTGGGTACGGCGGCCTGCACGGCGGAGGCCAGCGGGCAAGGTGATCCGCGGATTCGTCGGCTGTGACCAGGCGGGAAAGCCAGTCGCGGACGGGAAGGAGATCCTCGTAATCGGCCCGGCAGGCCGCGCAGGCCTCCATATGCCGTCTGAGCCCGGAGCCTCTTTCCGGGTCCAGGGCATCAAGGATGTATGCGCCGATGTCACCGCGCCACCGGGCGCACGACTGGCTCATGACTGTCTCCTTGCTTTCCGCGGACCTCATCCGGCGCCCGCGGGGCTGCAGAACGTATTACCGTCCGCTGGGCGAGGCCTGGCAGCCGGGAAGAGCGGCACGGCAGGGACGCTGTGATGTGTCAGTAGCCGGATGATCCGCTCGGGTATGAGTAGGTGGCAGAAGGCACTGGCTGGGCCGGCGCGGCCCGGGGTTCCTCCCGTCGTGACGGCGTGCCAGGTGAACGTGGCACCGCCGAAGTGGTCGGTGAAGTCGTTGCCACGGGCCTGGCCGGGTGCCGCATCCAGGCGGAACGTGTACAGGGGCTTGCCGTCGTAGGTGAGCTGGATCATGCCGTCGGCCCGGCGGATCGTGCCCAGCACGCCGGTGACTCCGCCGGAACTGCGCAGGGCGGTCCCGGGCACCACTGTCACCGGGAACCAGAAGCTCAGGCAGCCGGCGGTGCACAGGATTTTGCCGTCTGCTTCCTGCTTGGGCGTGTAGATCGTCTTGCCGGAACGGTTGACCAGGACGGTCCCGATACCGGGCAGGTTGCGGGCCGAGATGATGTCCGCAGACGCCGGCGTTGCGTGTCCGGCGGCCGGTGCCTGGCTGGTCGCGGCGCTGCCGCACGCCGCAAGCAGGCCGAACGACGCGACCGCGAGGCCGGTCATGACCAGCCGGCGGGTCGCCCGGCCGCGCCGGGCCTGGAATGCACCACCGGGTCGCCGGTCGCTGGTCTCTGCTTGGGATTTTCTCGCCATGATGGTTCCTCTCACGTGCGCTCATCCGCTTGCGAGGGCTAATACGCGCGAGGGGGCCGCGGTGTTCATCCGGTTTTCTGGTCTGCGCTGATCGTGACCAGGGCCCTGGTGGCGGTGGCTACCTGGAGGCTGGCGATGTCGGATGGCAGCCAGTCGGCGCTGGCCGGGACGCTGATCGGGCCGTTGCGCCACGCGTCCCAGACCCCCGCGACCTCGGTCGCGCCGGTCCGGGAGCGGACGATCAGGCGACACGGCACGTTCAGCGGGATCCCGCTGAGCCGAAGCTGGATGCTCGTCCCCCAGGACGTCGCGGTCAGGGCCGCGGTCGCGGTCACGTGCGAGGCCGGGTTCGCGGCGGACAGCGTGACGGTGGCCGGCTGGCTGCCCGTGTCCCCGGGAGCCAGCACGAACCCGCCCGCGGCGCCCGCGACGGCGGCAATGCATGCGGCCGCGGCGACGGCCCGCCAGGGTCGGCCGGAACGGCCGCGGTCCCTGCCCGGTGGCTGAGCGGCGCTCAGCTGTGGCGGGCGGCTCGCGGCCAGCATGTCGTCAGGGACGTCGACCAGCATGTCGTCCGGGACGTCGGCGAGCAGGGTGGACAATGGCGCCAGGCGCGCCAGTTCGGCCCGGCAGCCTGCGCAGCCGGGCAGGTGGGCCTCCACCCGCCGACGTTCCCCGGCGTCTGCGGCGCCCAGCACGTAGACGCCCAGCAACATTCTCGTATGGCAGGTCATGGCCGGGTGATCCCTAGCTTCCCGAGTTCCTCGCGCAAGGCCCGCAGGCCGTAGAAACTGCGGGACCGGACCGTGCCCTTCGGGATGCCCAGCAGTTCCGCCACCTCGGCCGCGCCTGCGCCGGTAGAACAACTCCACGATCACGGTCCGGTGCTCGGCGCTGATCGAGTTGAGCGCGGTCGCCACCAGCCACGCATCGAACAACCGGTCAAGGCCATCATCGATGAGCGGCAGCGTGTTCTCGTCAAGGGGCACTTCCCGCGGGCGGGCCCGGCGCCTGCGCTGATACGCGGAGATGGCGATGTTCCGGGCCACGGCGTGAAGCCACGATCCGGCGTGCTCCGGGGCCAGCTCGGCGGCGTGCTGCCAGCCCCGCAGCATGGTTTCCTGCACGACGTCTTCGGCGGCCTGCACGTCACCGTTGACGAACGGCAGCACGAACCCGACCAGCGGCACGCGGTAGGACCTCATCCAGGTATCCGCCATGCCGTCGCAACCCGAAGCGGCCACGACAGCTAATACGCCGCGCGCTAGCCCCGTGTTCATTCCCGGCCGCAAGATTGCGTCAGACGCCGACGTCCTTGGGCGGGCGCGGAGGTATTCAGTCGCTGGTGGTGCAGGTCGCGCCGCCGACGGTCACGGTGATCCGGGCGCCGGGCGGCGGGCCGTTGAGGTAGATCAGCGCGTAACCGGAGCCGTCGGTCCGGTAGGTGTGGGAGTAGCCGTCGGCGGTCGCGGTGGCCTCCTCGTACGGCTGGTTGGAGTGCACGTAGACGTTGTTCTCGTCGTCGGCCGCGTCGTAGACGCTCGCGGTGGCCGTGCACCAGGCGCCCGACGCCTTGCCATGGCCCGGCTTGGGCGCGGCGGCCGGGGCGTAGGGCGTGGCGCCGGCGTAGTCGCCGGCCAGGGTGGCGCTGACGGCGGCCACCAGAGCCTTGTCGCGGGTGAGGATGCCCAGTTCCCGGTTGTAGTCGAGGCTGGCGACGGAGAAGTTCTGCGATCCGACCAGCGCCTGCTCGCCGGGCCGCCCGGCGTCGGCGACGATGGCCTTGGCGTGGATGTACAGGGAGCTGCTGTCGTCGGCGTAGAGCCGGATGTGCACGCCCGCCCGGGCCAGTTCGGTGAACGCGGCGTCCCAGTCCGGGTCGGCGGTCATGATGACGGTGACGTGCACGCCGCGCCGGGCGGCGGCGGCCAGGGCGGCGGTGACCGCCGGGTCATCCATCTCTTCGTCTTCCACGGCGAGGCTGCGGGTCGCCCCGTTGATGACCGACAGGACGGACGCCTGCGCGTTCGTCGGTGACCACACCAGGTCGGCGCCGTCCGGCGGGGTGATGGGCTGACCGGCGAAGTCGGCGTTGAACGTGGCGACGATGGCCGAGACGTCGGCCCGGTTGGTGTCGATCACGGCGAAGTCGCGGGTGCCTGGGTAATCCTCCGTCACCAGGTTCAGCGTCATGATGACCGAGGTGGCGTCGTCGACCGTGAGGGTCTTCTGGTGGTAGGTGGTGCCCGCCGGAGCCCACCGGACGTGGACGCCGCGGGCGGTCAGGTAGTCGTAGGCACCCGTGTTCCTGGCCTTCTCCAGGTGCTGGTCGAGGAGCACCCGGACGTCCACCCCGCGGGCGGCGTCCGCAGCCAGGTCCGCTTCCGCCGTCGGGTCGGCCAGCTCGTACATGGTCAGGTCAACCGAGGACCGCGCTGCGGTGATGAGCTGGTAGACCGGCCCGATCCCGGCCGCGGGCTCGGTCAGCAGCCGCAGGGACCCGGCCCGGTTCGCCGACCCGGCCCGGTTCGCCGGCCCGGCGGCGCGCGGCGAATCGTGCACGGTGACGGGCACGGTCGTCGTGGTGGACCGGGCTGCTGCGGGTGACGGGCTGGCGGCCGCGGGGGGCGTGACCTGCTGCGCCGCGGTGCCGCACGCGGCAACTCCCGCGCCAAGCCCGGCGGCAGCGAGCAGGATCAGGATCTTCCGGTACAGCCTCGCCGGCGCCGCCGCGATCTCCGGATCCTCATCTTCAGCCATGACCCTTAATACTGCACCGGCGGGACATCTCTTCGCCGGCAGCGTTACATGTAACGAAGGGTCGCGCGCATCAGGTCGCGCGGCGGGACAGGCCGTCGACGAAGATGTCGATGAGGAGCTCGAAGCGCTCGTCGGGGTTGGAGAAGGCGAACTCGTCGGCCAGGGCGGTCATGTTGGGGAACAGGGCGGCGGGGAGCGAGGCGATGTAGTCGCGGGCCATGTTCGCGACCTGCTGGAGGTCCTCCGGGTCGATGGGCAGGGGGCTGTCGCCGGCGGGCCGGTCGTCGACGCCGGTCTCGTCGATGGTGAAGCCGTTGACGGTGGCGATCAGGAGCAGGTAGCCCTGGACGGCCAGGTGCGGGGGGAGGCCGCCGGCGCGCAGGATGGCCAGGATGCGCTCGGAGTAGCGCAGGGCGTTCGGCCCCATCGGGATGCGGCCGATCGAGACCCGGACCAGCCACGGGTGGCGCAGGATGGCGGCGCGCTGGTCGCGGGCGACCTGCTTGAGCTGCTCCCGCCACCGCGGCGGGTCGGGGTCGGGGACCTTGCCCTCGCCGATGATCTGGTCCATGACCAGGTTGAGCAGGCCGTCCTTGCTGCCGACGTGCCAGTACAGGGACGCGGCGCCGGTGCCGAGTTCCTCGGCGAGCTTGCGCATGCTGAGGGCGGCCAGGCCCTCGCGGTCCATGAGGCCGATGGCGGCGGTGACGATCGCGTCGCGGCTGATCGGCTCGCGGCGGCGCCGGGACGGGCGGTCGGGGGCGCGCTGCCAGGGCGGCGGCGGGATCGCCGCGCCGTCGCCGGATTCCGGGTCGTTCGTCATCAGGGTCTCACCTTACACCGGCATGCGTTCGTTATATTGAACACTGTACCAGACTCGAACAGTGTTTGACTCGATCGCCGATCCATGATAGAACGACGTTCGAGAAACGAACCGGGTTCGAGGAGTTCGAGATGACTGCACAGTCAGTGGCCGGTACCGGCCACCGGGCCGCGGCGGCCGGGTACCCCCGGCGCTGGCTCGCGGCCATCGTGATGATCGTCGGCGCGCTCATGGACATGATCGACGTGACGATCGTCAACGTGGCGCTGCCCACGATCCGGCGTGACCTGCACGCGAGCGCCACCCAGCTGGAGTGGGTGGTCTCCGGGTACATGCTGGCGTTCGCGGCGGCGCTCATCATCGCCGGGAACCTGGGCGACCGGTTCGGGCGCAAGCGGGTGTTCCTGGCCGGCGTGGCGGTGTTCGGGCTGGCCAGCCTGGCCGCCGGGCTGTCGCAGTCCGGCGCGGAGCTGATCACCGCCCGGGTCGTGCAGGGCACGGCGGCGGCGGCCATGGCGCCGCAGGTGCTCGCCACGTTCCGCGCGATCTTCGGGGGGGCCGAGCGGGGCAAGGCGTTCGGCATGTACGGGGCGATGCTGGGCTTCGCCTCGGCGGTCGGGCTGCTGCTCGGCGGGGTGCTGACCGACGCGAACCTGTTCGGGTGGAGCTGGCGCGCGGTGTTCTTCGTCAACGTGCCGGTGGCCGTGGGCGCGCTGATCGCCGGGCTGCGGTTCGTGCCCGAGACCAGGGACTCCGGCGCGCGGCGGCCTGACGTACCCGGCGCGGTGCTGCTGGCCGGGTCGCTGGTGGCCGTGGTCTACGCGCTGCTCGAGGGGCGGCAGGAGGGCTGGCCCGCGTGGATCTGGCTGCTGCTGGTCGCCGGGCTGGCCGGGCTGGCGGCGCTGGGCCTGCTCGAGGCCAGGCGAACCGGGCGGCGGACCGGCGGGGACCACGGGACCGGAGGGGCGGCGCCGCTGCTGCGCGCGGGGCTGTTCCGGGTCCCGGCGTTCGCGGCGGGGCTTGGCGTCCAGCTGGTCTTCTCGGCGGGCCTGCAGGGCTTCTTCCTGGCCTTCGCGCTGTGGCTGCAGGCCGGCGAGCACTTCTCGCCGCTGAAGGCCGGGCTGACCGCGGTCGCGTTCAGCGTCGGCAGCTTCATCGGGGCGCCGGCCGCGGTGCCGCTGGCGCAAAAGCACGGGCGGCGCGTGCTGGCCATCGGCGGCGCGCTGATGACGGCCGGGATCGTGGGCGTGGCGCTGGCCGCCCCGCACGTGGGCCTGAACGGCAGCCCGTGGCCGGTCGTGCCCGGGCTCGTGGCGGCGGGCGCCGGGCTGGCGCTGCTGGTCATCCCGCTGGTCAACGTGGTCCTCGCGGCGGTGCCGGTCGAGGCGGCCGGCGGGGCGTCGGGGCTGTTCGGCACGGCGCAGCAGCTCGGCGGCGCGCTGGGCGTGGCGCTGCTCGGCACGGTGTTCTTCGGCTACCTGAACGGCCACACCTTCGAGGCCGCGATCGTCCACACCGCGCCGTACGCGATGGGCGCGTTCGCGCTCTGCGCCGTGCTGTCGCTGCTGCTGCCGCGGACGGCGGTGTCGGAGGACGCGGTGAGCGAGTCCTGAGGAGAAACCAACGGCCGTTCGGGGAAAAGAATTTCAGTGATCCCGAACGGCCCGTGGTTTACGGTCCCAGCCTGGTCAGCACGCCTGGCCGGGCTGGCCGCGCGGGTGGCGGGGGGAAGGTGACGTCGATGGCCAGGCCGCCGCCGGGCCGGGGCCGGGCGGTGATGGTGGCGGCGTGGGCGGTGGCGATGGCGCGGACGATGGACAGGCCGAGGCCGTGGCCGTCGCGGCGGGCGGGGCGGGGGCCGAGCCGCTGGAAGGGCTGGAACAGGCGGTCGACCTCGGCGGCCGGGATGACCGGCCCGGAGTTGGTCACCGACACGATGGCGGCGGCGTGGCTGGTCCCGGTGGTGACCTGGATGTCCCCGCCGGGGATGTTGTGCCGGACGGCGTTGTCGATCAGGTTGGCCACCAGCTGCTGAACCAGGAGCGGGTCTCCGTCGAGGACGGCGGGCTGGAGGCTGGCGTGGACGTTCAGTCCGAGGCTTTCGACGGCGGGGCGCGGGACGGCTAGGGCGGCGCCGGTGATGGCGGCCAGGTCGAGGGGCTCGCGCTCGCCGGGGCCGGCTTCGCTGCTCGCCAGGGTGAGCAGCGCCTCGATGAGGCGTTCCTGTTCGGCGTTGGAGGCGAGCAGGTCCCGGCTGACGGCCTGCCAGGTGCCGGCGGTGGCATCCGGATCGGCCAGGGTGACCTGGAGCAGGGCGCGTTCCCGGGTCAGCGGGGTGCGCAGCTCGTGCGAGGCGTTGGCGGCGAAGTGTCGCTGGGCCTCGAAGGAGGCCTCCAGCCGCGCGAACAGGGTGTCGAGAGTGTCGGCGAGTTCCTTGAGCTCGTCGGCGGGTCCGGGCAGGGCCAGCCGCTCGTGCAGGCTGCTGGCGGAGATCCGCCGGGCGGCGGCGGTGATCGTGCGCAGCGGGCGCAGCACCTGGCCGGCGATGAGCCAGCCGATCGCGGCGGCGGCCACCGCGATGACCGCCAGGGCGATGCCGCAGGCGATCAGCAGCTGCTGCCGGTCGAAGGACAGGTGCCCGAGACCCGCCAAGTGGATCGTCGCCTGCGCCGACGGGACGGCGGCGATGGGGATTACTTTGCCTGGCTTGCGGAGATGGTAGTGGAGCACGGCTTGCGTCGCGTTCCCGAGCTGCTCGTAGAGCACGTAGGTCACGGCGACCACGACCGCGCCGCAGGCCAGGAAGGTCGCGGCGGCGTACATGACGGTCAGGCGCACCCGGGCGGTGCGGCGGGGCAGCCGCAGCCAGCGCGGGCGGCCGGGGCGCGGGCGGGGGGTGCGCATTATGGTTCTCCGATGCGGTAGCCGCCCTCCCGGACGGTCTGGATCACCGGCGGGTCGCCGAGCTTGGCCCGCAGCCGGCCGATGGTGGTCTTCACGGTGCTGGTGAACGGGTCGGCCGCTTCATCCCATACCCGTTCGAGCAGTTCCTCGGCCGGGACCGGCCGCCCGTCCGCGGCGAGCAGGCATTCCAGCACGGCCAGCTCCTTGGTGGTCAGCGGCAGGCGCCGCCCGGCGCGGACCGCGACCCGGCGGGCCGGGTCCAGGCTCAGGTCACCGCGAGTGAGGCTGGCAGGCAGCGGCGCGGCGGCGCGCCGGCCCAGGGCCCGGATGCGGGCCACCAGCTCGGCGAAATCGAACGGCTTGGGCAGGTAGTCATCGGCGCCCAGCCCGAGGCCCTCGACCCGTTCCCGGACCGACCTGGCCGCGGTGAGCATCAGCACCCTGGTCTCGGACCTGCCCGCGGCCAGGGCCCGGCAGACGTCGTCGCCGGGCACGCCGGGCAGGTCCCGGTCCAGAACGACCACGTCGTAACGGGTGACCGCCAGGCGCTCCAGGGCCGCGGCGCCGTCCAGGGCCACGTCGACGGCCATCCCCTCCCGGCGCAGCCCGGCCGCCACCGCCGTCGCCAGCACCTCGTCGTCCTCGGTCACCAGAACCCGCATCGCCTGCCCGCCACTTCGCGTGCCCCGCGGCATGTCAACCAGCCGCCTGCTTCCCAGGATCGCAGGCCGCAGGTGACAGCCAGGTGACATTTTCCGTCACGGTGCTGTGACCTCCCCTTCTGTACAACGGGTTGCAGGGGGAGAAGCAGGAGGAAGACATGATGTACCGTTTTGGCTTTTTCAGGGGGCCCGCGATGAACGGCAAGACCGGCGGTAGCCGGGGCCCGAGGCGCGCGGCAGCCCTGGCTGTCGTGGCAGCCGTCGCCGTGCTGACGGCGTGCGGCGGCGGCAGTCCCTCGTCCTCCGCCGGCTCTGCCTCGACAGGGTCGGCGACCTACCGGGCGGATCTGGCCTACGCGCACTGCATGCAAACCCACGGCGTGCCGGGCTTCCCCGATCCCAACCCATCGGCCGGCTTCCGCATCAGCATCAGCGGGAACCCGACCGGCAACCCCAACAGCCCCTTGGCGCGGGCTAATGACGCCTGCCTGCACCTGCTGCCTGCCGGCAGCGCGGGAACGGGCGGCGGCGCCACAGCGCCGGCGACGCTCAGCCCGCCTGGTGCCGTGGCGGCTGACTGCCTGACCGTGCCGCGGTGTTACGCCCCGCGCCAGTTCCGGGTGGCCTACGGCATCGCGCCGCTGCTGGACCGCGGGATTGACGGCCGCGGCGTCACGGTGGTGCTGCCCGAGGAGGCCGAAACGGGGCCGGCGCGACCCCAGCCGATCACCAGCCTCCTGAATGCGGTCACCGACATCCGGCAGGACCTGGCGGAGTTCGACAGCCGGTTCGGGCTGCCTCCGGCCCGGATCCAGGTCATCCGGACGACCCTGGCGGGCCCGTCGGCCTCGCCGTGGCTGGCCAGCGTGGAGGAGGTGGAGGATACCGAACTGGTGCACGCCGTCGCCCCGGACGCCACCATCCGTGAGCTTCTGGTCGACCCGGCGGACGTGAGCACCCCGGCGAAGTTCGCCGCCACGTGGGCCACGGCGGTGCGGATCGCCGCCCGCAACGGCGAGGTGATCTCCCAGAGCGGCATCGGTCAGGACTTCAACCTGGGTGAGGACTCCTGGACCAGCGCGGAGGTGGCGACCATGAACTCGGCGCTGGAGTACGCCGCCGCCCGCCATGTCACCGTCGTCGTCGCGTCGGGAGACGAGGGCGTGATCGGCAACGGCTCGTCCACGCCGGTCAAGGAGGTCATCCTGCCCACTTCCGATCCGCTCGTGCTCGCGGCCGGCGGCACCAGCCTGACCGCGAACCCCGTCACCGGCGCGTACATCAGCGAGACCGCCTGGAACACCTCGTCCGGAGGGGAAGGGCCTTCCGCGTCGGGTGGCGGGTTCAGCCGCCTGTTCGCCCGGCCCGCTTACCAGGATGGCGTGCCCGGCATCGGCGCCACCCGGGGCGTGCCGGACGTGGCCGTGGACGGCGAGTCCGGCACCGGGATGGCACTCGCGTTCAGCGCGCCGGGCGGCGGTTACGAGTTCATCGGGGCGGGGGGCACCAGCGCCGCCGCGCCGTTCTGGGCCGGCCTGATCGCCCTGGCTGACCAGGAGGCCGGCCATGCGCTCGGCTTCGTCAACCCCGCCATCTACCGGATCGCGCGCGGCCCGCTGTACCACCAGGCGTTCCACGACATCACCACCGGCAACAACACGGTCGTCCTCAACGGGGTCACGATAACCGGCTACCAGGCTGGACCTGGGTGGGACCCGGTAACAGGCTGGGGAAGCCCCAACGCGCAGGTGCTCGTCCCCCTGCTCGCCCGCTACGCCGGCACATGATCCGCCGCCGGCTGAAGGTCACGGGCGGGCGGGGCGCCGGGCCGGTCACCCGGGGCGGGCGGGCGGGCTGTGGCTGCGCAGGACCTTGGTCTTGTCCCGGTTCCACGCGGTGGTGGTGCCGTCCGGGTGCAAGATCAGCGTCCATCCCCACCGGTGGATCACCACCTGGTGATGGAACGTGCACAGGAGGATGCACTCCTTGACGCTGGTCGGCCCGCCGTCGGCCTTGTGCCGGACATGGTGCACTTCGCAGGCCCTGGCGGGCTGGTTGCACCCGCCGGTCCACTGGCAGTGCCGGTCCCGCTGGATGACCGCGGTGCGGATCCCGGCCGGGACCGTGTCGGCGTACCCGATATCCAGCGGCAGGCTCGGCCCGGCCAGCCGGGCCCCGAGCTGCTCCCGGCGCAGGAACGACGCCAGCCCGCCGGGGCCGGAGACCAGGTCCACGGCCCGGCCGATGATCTGCCGTTCGAGCATCTCCCGGGCGTGCGCGGTCAGCGGCAGGCCGTCGCAGCACGGCGGCCCGGACCGGCCGTCAGCCACCGGGTCACCGGCCGGGTCGTGGCCGGTGCACCCGCCGGTCCCGTCCTGGCCCGCACCGGCACCGGCATGGCCCTGGCCGCATCCGCCGGGCCCGTGGTGCCCGGCCAGCGTCACGCACAGCTGGACCAGGTCCTCCAGCACGCCCGGATCCACCTCACCGGTCACCACCGGGACCACCATCGCATCACAGCTCAGGCCGCGGGCCGCGTCCCCGTCCAGCCACGCGCCGCCGTCCCCGCCGCCGACCGCGGCCTGCGCCCGGGCCGCCGCCCACCGGGCCCGCGCCGCGGCGACCCACTCCGCCTCCAGGGCCGAGTCCCCATCTAGCGCCCGCAGCTCGGCCAGCGTCACGTGCACCAGGGCTTTGACCGGCTGCCCGGCCCGCTCCGGCAGCAGGTCACTGGCCGCCAGCCGCCGCATCGCCTCCTGCAGCCCGTCGTGATAGCGCTGCTCATGGGTCCGGGTATCCGCCGCACCCGCCGGGGCCGACAGGCTATCGAGCACCGCGCCGACCAGCGCCGCACACTCCGGCGTCAGCTCCCCCGCGATCACCCCGGCCCCGCCGAACGTCGTCTCCAGCCGCACCGACCGGTCCCCGAACCCGTCCTCCGGGCCCGGCGGCGCACCGGGCGTACATCTCCGCGGCCAGCCCGGCCAGGTCCCACTCATCGGCCCCGGCCCGCGCCGCGGTGACCAGGATCTGGTCGGCAGCCTCCCGGCAGCCCTCCGGCAGCCGGTCAGACCAGCAGCAGACCGACCGGCCCACCGACTCGCTCAGCACGCTCCCCTCGGCCAGCGCCGCGATCACCCGCGGGTGCGCCACGGCCCGCCGGGCCCAGGCCACCTGCCCGCGGGCCGCCGTCTTGGTCACCCGGGTCTGGTGCCGCAGCCACGCCCCCGCGCTGTACTCCGCATCGGCGGCATAGCCCTGGCTGGCCGTGAACGACCCCAGGGTCCGGGCCCGCCCGGCGGTCAGCATCGCGCCGGCCTGCTCATAGCCGTGCAGGCACGCGGCCTTGGCCGCGTCCGGCATCGCCGCGGGGTCGGCGGCGGCCGCGAACCGCAGCGCCGCGCACGCCGCCTGCAGGGCCTGGCTGGCGCTGGCGTAGGCGGGGGCGGTGCTCACCGGGAGTGGTCACCTCCGATCAGGGGTGCGCGCGGGGGGCGGGGATTGCTCGCGCCATGCGGGCGGGCGCGGGTGTTCCGGGGGTTGAGCCACGATCGTTCGGGATTATAAGGTCTTTGATCTTTTATTCGAGTTTACCAGTCCCCGCTGACATTTTCCGGGAACGACACACCCGAATCGGGGACGGCGGGGTCGTAGTAGCGGGGCAAGTGCTGACCGCGCCAACTGCGTCCGACGGTGACGAAGGACCGCCATCAGTGCAGTCGGCCTGCGCCAGCGCAATCACGCCGTAATCGCGGGTCAATGCCGCGCTGGCACAGTGCTCATGAGCCTGGCACGCATGACCGGGCTGCGCTGTCCGGCGTGCTCACCTTGCAGAGGTCATCATGTACCAGTCCTGCCCGTCTGGCGGCCAGCCGGTTGAGCCGGAACGGGCCCGCTGCTCCCGCGCCGGTGCCGCCCGGTATCCGCTCTGGCTGGCCGGAGCCCGGCCAGCGTGTCCGGACCGGCGCGAGGGCAGGCCGGATGGCGGGCTTGCAATAGTTCGTTCAACAGTATATAACGTCGGTATGGCTACGCGTGCGATGCAGGAAGCGACCTTCCTGATCCTCACCGCGCTGGCCGACGGCAGCCAGCACGGGTACGGGATCATCACCGACGTCCAGCAGATCTCCGGCGGCCAGATCCGGCTGCGCCCGGGGACCTTGTACACCGCCCTGGACCGCCTGTGCGCAGACGAGCTGATCAGGGTGGACCGGGAAGAGGTCGTGGACGGGCGGCTGCGCCGGTACTACCGGCTCACGCCCGCGGGCACCACGCGGCTCGCCGACGAGGCAGCCCGGCTGCAGGCTCACGCCGCCGCCGCGCTGAGGCGGCTGAACCTGGCCGGGGGGATGGCAACATGACTGATCAGGCAAACCTCGAGCGATCCTACCGGCGGTTGCTGGCCTGGTATCCCCGGGCGTTCCGGCACCAGAAGGGGCAGGAGATCCTCGCGGTACTGATGGCCGGGGCCCGGGACGGCCAGCGCCGGCCCGGCCTGGCCGAGTCCGCGGACCTGATCAGGAGCGGCCTGTGGATGCGCCTGCGGCCCAGCGTGCCGCGGTCGGCGCGCACGGTGCGGGCCGCCGTCTGGCTCATCTGCGCGGGCGCCGCGGTCAGCACCGTCAACCTGATCTTCCTGCTGGCCTTCATCGGCTACGCCAAGACCTACCACGCAGTGTTCGGGCACCGCCTCACTGCGGCCCAGGTCAGCGGGCTGAACACGGTCTTCATCACGCTGACGGTTCTCACCAGCCTGATCCCGATCGTCCTGTGGCTGTGGATGGCTCGGGCGAACAGCCGGCCCCGGGAGCGCGCACCCTGTCCACGGTGCTGTTCGGCCTGGCGACGCTGGAGCTGAGCAACGCGCTCGGGGGCCCCGGGATCGTGTTCGGCGGGACGGTGTTCAGCCCGATCTTCCCCGTGCTGACCTGGCTGACCGGCCTGGCCGCGGTGTGGGTGCTCTGGCTCCCGGCCTCCACCGCGTTCTTCAGGTCCCCGGGCTACGCGCAGGCCCTGCACCAGGCGCAGACGGCCGAACTCGCGCGGATCCGATCGTCCAGGGCACGGCTGCCGCGTCAGGTGTGAGCCGTGTTGATCTGCGTGCCCGTGGCTCACCCCTTCGGCAGAGCCATGGCGGCTGCGCGCAGCGCGCGGTAGAGGACCTGCTGGTCGCCGAGGCGGTGCCGGAGTTCGTGTTCCAGGCCGCCGATAGGGACCAGGTTCTGCGGGGCGCGGGGATCCTTGTGCGGCGCGCTGGCCAGCGGCGGCAGCAGGCGGGCGGTCAGGCCGGCGAGGCGGGTCACCTCGGCGACCGGCAGGTCCGCTGAGCATTCGAGCCGGACGACGCCGGACCAGGGCACGCCCGAGGTGCGCGGCAGCTGGAGGTACCAGGAGGTACGCCGCCACGAGGTGCCCATGGTGAACGCCGGGGTGCGCTGGCCCGGCCGGAGCGCGGAGACGACGGCGGCCTGCTCGGGGGGCAGGTAGGAGGCGTGGTGGGTCTTGATGTAGCCGACCGCGCGGGCCAGGTGGGTGCGTCCGCGGAGCGGCCCGTCGATGACCAGCAGGTCGTCGGCTTCCGGATTCTCGGTCCGGTAGGTCACGGCGAGCTGGACCTCGGCGCTGGTGAGCCGCTGCTGCAGGGCGAGGGAAAGCTGGTCGAACGCGGGTCCCGCGGCCAGCCGAGCCGGATAGTCGATCCGGCCGGCGGTGATGCCGGTGGCCTCGGCGGCGGCGGTGAACAGGCCGCGTTCGACCATGACCGCCGCGATGCGGGCCGCGCCGTCGCAGGAGACCAGCCCGGCGGCGAACGAGGCCGCGATCCCGGGGGCGGGCTGCGGCCTGGTCCCGTGCACCCAGACCCGGGCGTCGATGCGGCGCACGCCGTCCAGGAACAGCACCGTCTCCGGGAGGACCAGCGCGGGATCGGGGTCGACGGGCCGCCACCGCGCGGCGGGCATCTCCAGGTCCAGGTTGAGCTCGGCGCTGGACTCCTCCAGGGCGCCGCCGTCCAGTTCCTCGCTGAACGCGACGCCGTACCCCGGATCCCAGGGATCAACGGTGAACGACACCGCCGCCGGCGCGGTCACACCCGTTCCTTGCGCAGTGTGGAGGTGGCGCCGTCGCGGCTGACCACGAACCGGACCGGCACCCGCTCGGCCAATGCGGCGACGTGGGTGACCAGGCCGACCATGCGGTCCTTGTCGGCGGCGAGCCGCTCCAGGGTCGTGGCCACCGTGTCCAGGGTCTCCGGGTCGAGGGTGCCGAACCCCTCGTCGAGGAACATCGAGTTCAGGTCGCGCATCCCCGCGGAGAGTTGGACCACCTGGCGGGACAGCGCGAGGGCCAGCGCCAGCGAGGCCTGGAAGGTCTCGCCGCCCGACAGGGTGTGCACGGGGCGGCGGGCGCCGGCGTCCTGGAAGTCGATGACGACCAGGTTGTTGCGGTCGTCCCGGTCCAGCTGGTACTGCCCGCCGGACAGTTCCATGAGGGTGGCCGATGCCTCGGCGACCAGCGAGTCCAGCGCCTCGCTGCACAGCCAGCGCTCGAACGAGGTGGCCCGGAGCAGGCGGCCCAGCTCGCTGGCGACCTGTTCCTCCTCGCGGCTGGCCCGGATCTGCTCGTCCAGCCTGGCCGCCTTGTCCCGGTCACGGCGGATGGCGTACAGGTCGTTCGCGGCCTGGGTACGGCTCTCGGCCACGGCGGCGGGAGCCTTGGCCAGGTCGGTGAGGCCGGTGATGCCGTGCCCGGCCAGGAGCGTTCCGAGCGCCGCGGCGTCGGCGGTGAGCTGCTCCCGGAGACCGGAAGCGCTGGCCTCCAGGCTGTCGAGCTGCTGGCGCGCCGCGGCGTGCTGCCGGGCGGCCCAGCCGGCCAGCGCTTCCCACGCGCCGGCCAGGTCGCCTTCCTCGACGGAAGGCGCGCCGAGCTTAACCACACCGTCTCGGGAGCGCCGCAGGCCTGCCAGGCCGAGGCTTCTTCGTCAGCGAGGGCCTCACGGTCGCGGCCCGCCGCCTCCAGGTCCTTGCGCCGCGCCCGCGCCACCTCACGCGCGCCGCGAAGGGCTTCGCCGGTCCTGGCGATCGCTTCTCGCGTGGTGGCTACCTCGGGTTCGCCGGGGGCGCTGGCCAGCGTGGCCGCCACGCCAAGAAGCTGCTCACGGGTGCCGGTAAAGACGGCGTCGGCGGCCGCCGCCTGCTTGCTGGCCGCGGCGTGGGCCTGCCGCGCCTCGGCGAGCTTCCGTTCGGCGGCATTGGCGGCGGCCCTGGCTGCGGCCAGCCCGGGAGGAGCGGCGTGATGGGGCAGCTCGGTGACCGGCTGAAGGCAGACCGGGCACGGCTCGCCGGGTTGAAGGGCTTCGGCGAGCGCGTAGGCGGCGTGGGCCTTTTGCGCGGCCTCCCGTTCGGCGCTCGTCTGCTGGGCCTGCCGCTCCGCCGCCTCAAGTTCCAGGGCGAGCGTGTTCTCCCTCGTCAGCCTGGCGGCCAGCTCCTGTTCTTGAGCCTGCAGCTGGAGGCCAAGCGTTCCCTGGAGCTCGTAGGCCCTGGCGAACGCCTCGATGGCGCCCTGGTCGGGCAGGGCACCGCGCGCTCGTTCGGCTTCGGTTTCGGCCTGGTCCGCCTCGTCGGCGAGCTTCTTGCCGGTGATGACCCGCGCGGCGGCCTGGGTGATCCTCTCGGAGAGACTCGGGATCCCGGCCGGGATGCGGATCGCCGCCAGCAGGTGAGTCTCCTCGCGCGCTTCGTGCGCTTGCTGCTCCACCTGCCGGGCCTGCTCGGCGCGCTCGCTCAGGGCCAGCAGCCCGGCGTCCACGGTCTCGCGGAGGCCCTCGAGCTCCCTGACGCGGCCGGCGGCTCGTTCCTCGGCGGTCTCGGTGGCCCCGGCGAGCTCGTCACGTTCGCGCTGCGCCGTCTGCGCCCGGTCGGCGGCCAGGCGCGCGCGGTCCCGCGCTCGCTGCCCGACCTTCTCGTACACGCCGAAGGCCAGCAGCTCGACCAGGAGATCCTGGCGCTTGCGCGGCTCGGCCTGCAGGAAGTCGGAGAACCGGCCCTGGGGCAGCAGCACCGACTGGGTGAAGTGCTCGTAGGTGAGCCCCAGGATGTCCTGCACGGTGGCCTTGACCGGGTCCGGGCCCTCGGCGAGGTGATCGATGCTGGCGGCGAGGAGGTCGGCCAGCGGCGCGTCGGGCGGGACGGCCGAGTCGAGCAGATCCAGCCGGGCCTCCTTGGTGTGCACCTGGCCCCGCTTGTCACGGGCCAGGGCCCGCACCGCGGCGTAGCGCTTGCCGCCGGCCTCGAACACCAGGCCGACCCGGCAGGCGGCGGCCGCGGGGGCCAGCGCCTGGGCGATGGCGTTTTCCTTGCCCCACCTCGGCACGGTGCCGTACAGCGCGAAGCACAGGCCGTCGATCAGCGTGCTCTTGCCGGACCCGGTCGGGCCGGTCAGCGCGAAGAAGTCGACGTCGGAGAAGTCGGCCTCGGCCGGCTGGCGGTAGCTGCCGAAACCGTCAAGGAACAGCCGCAGCGGTCGCATCACGCCTCCCCGGTGGCGGCCGGGGCCGGGTCGCTGGTCACCTCGTCGAGCAGCTCGGCGAACATCGCGGTGAGGCGAGGGTCGTCGATGTTCTGCTCGGTCAGGTAGTCGGCGAACAGCTCCCGGGGGCTGCGGCCGATCCGGCTGGCCCGCTCCCCGCTCCGGCCGCCTGGCTTGGGCTGGTGCTCGTCATCGAGCATGACCTCCAGGGCGTTCGGCAGCCGTTCCCGGACCAGGTCCCCCAGGCCCGCCCGGCCCGGCTCGGCCAGTACCACGCGCAGGTAGGCATCGCCGGCCTGCTCGCCCTCGGCGATCACCTGGTCGAGGGTCCCGCGCAGCGTCCGCAGCGGGCGGCCGCCGGTGACCGGCGCCCGCCGCGCGTCGGCACGCACTCCCGGCTCGGCGGTGACGATCAGCACGGACGGGTCGTTGTCCTGCTCGCCGAAGTCGATGGCCAGCGGCGATCCGGAGTAGAAGATCGGGCAGGGGCCGGGGATCTCCTGGCCCCGGTGCAGGTGCCCGAGCGCGACGTAGTGCGCGGTCGGCGGGAAGACGCTGGCCGGGAGCTCGTAGCCGAGGCTGGTCTGCACGTCGCGCTCTCCCCCGCCGCGCCGCCCGCCCAGCAGCGTCGCGTGCGCCGTCACGACGTTCACCGCGTCGCCGGTGAACCCCTCGGTGAGCATCGCCACCATGGCGCCGACCTGCCTGGCGTAGTCCAGGCTGTGCTCGGCGAAGTCGTGCAGCATCACCTCGGCGGCGCGCACCGCGTGCCGGTGGGACAGGAACGGCAGCGCCGCGACGTTGACCGCCTCCCCGCTGCGGGTGCGCAGCGCCATGGTGCCCCCGTCACCTGGTCGTCGCGGGAGGCCCACGACGTGCAGCCCGAGCTGGCGGAGCACCGGCCGGTACACCGCGTCCAGCAGGTTCGGGTTGTCGTGGTTGCCGGCGATCGCCACCACCTGCCGGCCGTCCTCGCGCAGCGCGAGCAGGATCCGCATGACCAGGCCCTGGGCCCTGGCGGTGGGCGCGGCGCTCTCGAACAGGTCGCCTGCGATCAGCACCACGTCGACGTCTTCGTCGCGGGCCGTGCGCACGATGCTGCCCAGCGCGGCGGCCTGCTCGTCGTAGCGGTCGCGGCCCTTGAGCACCTTGCCGACGTGCCAGTCGCTGGTATGCAGGATCTTCATCAGCAGCCCTCCCGTCGGGGAAAGTCGCGCGGCCTAATCGCCGGGCCTAATACGGCGGCTCGTCGTCCGCGGCGGCGATGGCCGCGAACGGGTCGGACGGGCGGGCCGGGCCGGGGTCGTGCCCGGCCCATTCGCCCTTCTCGCTGGGCCGGGTGGCCCAGGCGGGGAACGGGAAGTCCACCGCCAGCGGCACCGGGATATCGGGCTGGGCGACGAACATCGTGCCCGGCTTGGCCAGCGTGGCCCGCTGGCGCTGCGCGGGCGGGAGATACCCGTACTCGGGCCGCTCGGCCTCGGCGGCATCCAGCCGGCCGGCGACGCGGATCGCGCAGTTGGCCACGATGCGCCGCTCCACCTCGCTGGCCGTCTGCTGCGCCCCGATCAAGATCACGCCCAGCGACCGGCCGCGCTCGGCGATATCCAGCAGGAGCTGCTTGATCGGGCTGTCGCCCTCCCGCGGCGCGTACTTGTTCAGCTCGTCGAGCATGACGAACATCAGCGGCCGCGCGGTGCCCTGCCGTTCCTTGCGCGCGAACTCGCCGCGCAGCGTGACGCCGACCGCGAACCGCTGCGCCCGGTCCGGCAGGTTGTGCAGGTCAACGACGGTCACCTGGGCCCGGGAGGTGGTGATCGAGCGCTCGCCGCGGTAGGACAGGTCACCGCGGATGATCGCCGAGAGCGGCCGGACCGCCGAGCGCAGCCGGCGGAGCAGGGCGTTGACGCTGCCGGTGACCGCGCTGCCGGCCACCCACATCGCCCGGGTGGCATCGTCGCCCAGCTCCGCCTCCAGCAGCGCGACCAGGTCGCCGAAGCCGCGCAGGATCTGGTCCGGGTCCGCGCCGCGGATCCTGATCGCCCCGTCCTGGCCGGCCGGGATCACGTCCCGGCGCAGCCGCGCCGCGACCTGGCCGATCAGCATCGTGTACTGGGCGCGCTCGTCCTCGGCGTCGGCGAACACGAACGGCAGCAGTTCCTGCTCGCAGAATTCGGCCAGCGTCCAGTAGAACGGGCTGACCGCGCGGTCCCTGGCGGAGACGTCCGGGGTGCCGGCCGGGTCGTCCGGGCGCGGCGGCGCGAACACCCGCACGTTGCCGAACGGCCCCGCCGGCAACCCGAGCGCGGCGTACTGCTCCCGCTGGGCGGGGGTGAGCCTGCTGTTGGCGTAGTCCAGGAACAGCAGGTCCTCGCTCTTGACGCTGAAGATCAGCGCCTTGGTGTTGTGCGCCTCGCCCGCGAGCACCCCGCAGTGGATGATCGAGTGCAGCAGGAACATGGCGAACGAGGTCTTGGTCGCGATCCCGGACACCCCGGAGATCGACACGTGCGCGCCGCGCGTCCCGTCGACGAACTCGAAGTTGACGTAGACCGGCTGACCGTCCCTGGCGAACCCGATCGGGACCCTGGACGTGCCCATCTCATCGAAGTACAGCGCCGAGTCGCGCTGCGCCCCCGCCGCGCGGGTCACCGCCGCTCCGGGCAGCGGCGGCACGTACAGCTCCGGCTCGACCCGGGTCACCGTCACCTCGGCGACCTCGCACACCTCGGCGGGCAGCGCGCCCTGCTGGATCAGGAACACGTCGGAGGCGAACCGGGCCCCCTCATGCACCGCCTCCACGTTCGTCACCACGCCCGCGATCTGGATGTCGCCCCGGCCCGGCAGCCCGCGCCGGGTCACCACCACGTCGTCCAGCTGCGCGTACTGGCCCGGCGCCAGGCTGACCGAGTACTTCAGCGGGGTGGCCGGGACCGTCCCCGCCACCAGCCCGAGCACGTCAGCCGTCGCCTGCGGCACGGCCGCGGCTGACTCGCCCAGCCGGGCCGGTCGGGCGCCGTTGCCTTGAGCCGCGTCGGCCACGTGATTTCACCTCGCCGTCAACTGCCAGTCGCCTGGAGCATAGACCGGAACACACGAACGCGCGGGCCCAACACATCAGGCACCGCGGCCATGGGTGGATGTGCTGTGATCGTGGCATGGACTTCGATGCGTACGAGCGCAGGCTGTGGGCGGGGAGGGCGGCGGGTTACCAGCAGACGTTCGCGCGGCTGACCGCACACACGGTAGGGGCGCTGCTCGACGCGGCCGGGGTGGAGGCGGGCACCCGGCTGCTGGACGTGGGGACAGGGCCGGGCGTGGTGGCCGGGGCGGCGGTCGCGCGCGGCGCCCGGGTGACGGCCGTCGACGCCGAGCCGAGCATGGCCGAGGCCGCCGCGCACAACGTCCCCGGCCTGGACGTCCGGGTCGCGGTGCTGCCGGACCTGCCGCTGAACGACGGCGAGTTCGACGCGGTGACCGGCAACTTCGTCATCAACGCGTGCGGCGACCCGCCGGCCGTGCTCGCGGAACTGCACCGGGTGCTGCACGAGGGCGGACGCGTGGCGCTGACCTGCTGGCGCCACCCGCCGGCCCCGGCGCTCGGCATCGCCGCCGACGCCATCGAGGCGGCGGGCGTGCCCTGGCCGGACGACGTGCCGGTCCCGCCGTTCCGCGTCTACAGTTCGCCGAGCGCGTTCGAGGCGCTGCTCACCGGGACGGGCTTCACCGAGGCGACGGCGCGCGAGCTGAGCTGGGAACACCGGGTCGATCCCGAGCAGTGGTGGCAGGTCTACCTGTCGGCCATCGGCTCCAACGGCATGGTGATCGCGCGGCAGGACGCCCCCACCGTCGCGCGCATCAAGGCCGAGTTCGACCGGCTGATCGCGCCCTGCGCGGTGGCCGACGGCCAGGTCGCCCTGCCCGCCGTCGCCGTCCTGGCCAGTGCGAGCTGGTGACGGGGTGCATGATGGGCAGGTGCCACTCTTCGCGTTTGAAGGTCTGGAGCCGCAGGTCAGCCCGGAGGCGTGGGTCGCGCCTACCGCCACGCTGGTAGGCGACGTGCGCGTGGAGGCCGAGGCCTCGATCTGGTACGGGGCCGTCTTGCGCGCCGACTTCGGGCCGATCATCGTGCGGCGGGGAGCGAACATCCAGGATGGTTCGGTCCTGCACGGCGGCGATGACCCGGTGACCGAGATCGGCGAAGGGGCGACCGTCGGGCACCTGTGCGTGGTCCACGGCGCCGTCATCGGCGCGGAGGCGCTGATCGGCAACGGCGCCACGGTGCTCGACGGGGTGATCGTGGGGCGCCGCGCCCTGGTCGCCGGGGGCGCCACGGTGCCGCCGCGGATGGTCATCCCCGACGGCATGCTCGCGGTGGGGGTCCCGGCCAAGGTCGCGGGCGAGGTGACCGGAGGCGCGAAGCAGTGGGTCGAGACGAATCCCGCCGTCTACCGTGACCTGGCCCGCCGGCACGCGGCCACCATCCGCCTCCTCGCCTGACCCGCGGGGGCCATACCGGGCCGGGGAACCACCGGTCGTTCGGCAAAAAAGAATATCCCGAACGGGCGGGGTGTTACGGCCTGGGCCGGTGCGGGCCCAAGGTCGAACGGCCGTCGGCGTTTTAAGGTGTGCCCGTGCGCACCTCTGCCAGGCCGCCGGGTGTCACGCTGGCCAACTGGGATCTCGGCGGCGAGCCCTCGGCTGGGCGGGGGTCCCGGTCAGGGACGTGCTCGGCATGGCCTCGGGCATCGACTGCCTGGAGGTTGACGTCCCGGGCGGATATGACGATCCTTCTCATCTGTTCTACCGGTTCGAGGACGGCGACCTGTTCAAGGGCGGGTTCGGCGGGCAGGGGCTGTACGTCTCCCCCGCGCGCGACCTGGTTATCGCGTTCGCCGGGACGCCCCAGGCGGATGGCTCGACCAACCTGCTGCGCTGGTACAGCCGCCGCCTCGCGCGGTCGCTCCCGCTGACGGGATAGGGCTCCGGGCGGCAGGCCCGACGTCAGTAGAGGCGCACCCGGGGGTCGAGGATGGCCTGGCCGATGTCGGCGATCAGGTTGACGACCGAGATCAGGATCACGGTGACCAGCACGGTTCCCATGGTGACCATGAGGTCGCCCGCCTTGACCGCGGTCAGCAGCGCCTGCCCGATCCCGCCGAGCGCGAAGACCTGGTCGATGATGACCGCGGAGCCGAGCAGGACGCCGAAGCCGGCGCTGACGCTGGCGATGACGGGAATGCTCGCCGGGCGCAGCACGTGGCGCCAGAAGATGTGCCGCTCGGGCAGTCCCTTGGCGCGGGCGGTGCGGATGTAGTCCTCGCTGAGCGCGTCCAGGATGGCCGTCCGGGTCAGCTTGGCCGTGATGGCCGCCTGGGTGGCGGCCACCGCGATCCAGGGCAGGATCATCCGGCCGAGCCACTGCCCGGGGCTGTGGGTCAAGGGCACGTAGCCCGGCTGCATCCACAAGTTCCCCGACGTGGCCAGGTAGGTCGACAGGTCCAGCAGGAGCGCCGCCAGCAGGAACGTCGGGATGATCAGGGCCGACAGCGCCGCGCCGGTGACGATCCGGTCCGCCCAGGACCCCGGGCGCAGCGCGCTGATCGTGCCGACCAGGACCCCGGTGGCCAGCCACACGATCATCCCGCCGACGATCAGCGACAACGTGGGCGGCAGCGCCCGCCACAACACGGTGCTGACCGGCAACCCGACGGTCAGCGAGTCGCCGAGGTTACCGTGCAGCAACCGCAGCAGGTAGTGGAAGTACTGCCAGCTGGCGGGCTCGCCCGCGCCGAGCTGGGCGTTGATCTGCGCGTCGGTGGACGGGCTTGGCACCCCGACCCGCATCAGCCCGAACGCGGTCAGGGTAACGGCCCACACCAGGACCGCGATCCCGAGCAGCCTGCGGACCAGGAACAGGGCAAAGCGTGTCACTACGGGCAACCTCGCAGCATGGGCGTCTGCACCGCAACCTATATAAGGCCCAGCAGAACGCTCGCGCGGACCGCTCCCGACGCCGTGTTCAGCCGGCGCTCCCGGTGGCCCAGGGTATCTCGCCGTCTAGCTCAATCCATACGTGGATCGCCGCGAGCAATGGGACGCCGCTAATTCTCTGCCTCAAGGTGCCACTTGAACGTGGTCGAAATATAGCTGATCACGTGTTAGACGCGCTTGGACGGCAGCCGGCACCTTGATCGTTCGCCATTCGATCGAGCTCGCCCTAGTCCTGGTCATTGTCCTCGTCCGGGCAGCGCTCGTAGCCGCGCGATGAGGGCGCGCAGCGGCCCCGCTTCCTGCAGCAGCCCTTGGCGCAGTCGTCGCGGCATTGTTCGTCCCAGATCGTGTGCGCCAGCACCTCCAGTTCCCGGGCCGGCGTGTGCGGGTCGTCGCTGGTGACGATCAGCTCGCGGACTCGCGCGTACCGTTCGATTGCGTGGTAGCGGATCACCACCGCCAGGGAGGCCCCCGGGTGCAGCGTGGCCGGGAACGCATTGTTCACCAGTTTCCACGCCTTGGCTGGATGGCTGAAGGCGACGTCCGCGACGTGCACTGCACAGTCGCCGACGTTGGCGATCCAGATCATGCGCTCCTCGTAGCAACGGGCGCGCACGCCCCCGAAGTAGGTAGAGCCGGTTACCGCCAGCTTCCCGGCGCCGCTCGCACCGTGGGCGGCCAGATCCAGCGTCGGGTTCACGGGGTCGTTGCTGGTGATCTGGATCGTCGCGGTAGCGGTGGTGCCGGGTGCCGCCGGGTGGTATTCGATCGTGAAGTCAATTCCGGCGCCTGGGGCGATCGCTAGCGGAGTAGCCGGAGCCGACAGCACGGTGAAATCGCTTGAACCGGAAACCCGTTGGACGCTCAGGATCATCAGGTCCCGGTTGCCCACGTTGTACACGTGGACTGTGCGGTATCGCGGTCCGCGACAGGCCACACCGAAGTCCAGGTCGTCCTGCAGGTTGACCGCGATCGCCGGGCCGTAGAAGCCGTGCAATCCTGCGAGCAGGGCCTTGCCCTTGGGGGTCCCCCATCCGGTGCAGGCGTCCCAGCCCGGGCCGGCGGGATATCCGGGGGTCCCGAACCGGCTGTTGTCGGTTGCCCCCGGCTCTGCGACGATGTCGCGGAATATGCTCGAGCCCAGCGCATAGAGCACGGGATTGACGAACCCGATGTTCTCCTTCAGCGCCGCGTTGAGGACCGCGATCAGCCCCGCCCACAAGGGGGCCGACGCGCTGGTGCCGTTACCGGGGAACGGCGAGCCGCCGACGATGATGGGGTAGCCGCTGGCGCCGCTGGCGTTGGCGGCCACGTCGGGGACGCCGCGCCCGTGATGGCCGTCGTTGACCGACCCCGGCACCCCGGCGTCGACCTGGTACCAAGGCAGCGGGAAGATCGCGCTGACTCCGCCGCCGGTCGCGCCCCAGGCGTCGTTCCAGACCCATTCGTCGAAGCTGGTGCCGCTCACGCTGCCGATTGCCGTGCCTCCGCACGAGAGCACCCACGGATCGCTGCCCGGATACTGGACGTGCGCCTTGCCGTCGGGGATCTTCGACTCCGACCCCGTATCGCCGGAGGCGATGCAGACTGTTACGCCCTGGATCGCGGCGTCCTCGAAGGCCTGGCTGACCGCAGTGATCAAGGCGGCGGTGGTGCCCGAGGACAAGGCGCTGTCGTCGCCGTTGCGGATGTACCAGCTAGAGGACAGGACGGAGCAGACGGGATCCCCAGCCTGGGGGTGGACCACCCGGCCGACCGTTGTGACCCAGCCCTGCTGAGTGCCGTCGTTGAAGTACACGGCCACGTCGGCCCCCGGCGCCACCGAAGCCGAGATAACAATGTCCTGGGTCGTCTCGGGGGCGGCGAAGTTACCGTTGCTGGCGTTGACCGGGACGTCGGTGACCACCGGCGGGTTGCCGCCGAAGTTGCTGCTGATGTCCGAGGGCAGGTAGCCGCCCTGAGATCCGCCCAACGAGAAGATGGCGATTGTCTGGCCGATGGCCTGGTTGGCCGGGAAGTCGTAAAGCTGAGTGATCTGGGTCAGCGGCACCGGGTTTGTGTTGGGCGGATCGGCGGCGTTGCGGTGGCTGACCGATCGGTTGTCCAGCCCGAACACCCCGACGATGATCTCGACCAGCGCGGCCGGCACGTAGATGAATCCCTCCCGGCCGCGGTAGACCTCCGTGTCCGCTTCCTCGCGGCGCTGGCCTGGCTGCGCCGGGCGCCGGTACTGGTTCAGCGCGACCGCGAACGCGCGGCTGAACTGCTCGACCGTCCCTGACAGCTCGACCATTCGTCTCGCCGCGCTGACCTCCGTGACCTCAAGGTTGTTGCGGTCGGCGAAGTCGCGCACCCTGGCAATATCGTCCTCGGCAGCTCCGTAGCGTTCCGCGAACTCCCCTTCAGACAGGCGACGGCGCCGCGACGGCGGAGTGTTCAGGTAGTACGACGGATCAGGTACTGCCGGGCTATCAGGCCGGCGTCGTAGCACGACGGTGACATGGACAGGATCCGAGGCCGGCGCCGGGCCGATGAGTTCGGCACCAGGCGCAGCGCTGCGTTCACTGCCTGGCAAGCGGCGGTAGCCGGACGGGATCTTGGGTGAAGGGCTCGGATTCGGCATGGCCGCCCCCATATAGACGATCTCCGGTCGGCACGGCCTTCTTCCTGTGCCGGACCCTTTTCGCCAGTACGGAGGCCATCAGCAAGCTCTTGATACACCGCTGAGACTGCTCCCGGCGCAGAGATCCGCATCTGACGCGTCCAACCGACCGCGGTCGGCGACAGCAGCACGGCGCCGAGCCTGCCGGGCTACGGTGTAGCCGTCATGCTCCAACGCGGACCGGAACGAATCGCTCATCAGGGCACCCTTCTAGCAGCGGTCCTCTCGAGATAACGGTGCCTGCGCGGCCTTGTCGCGCGCCATCGACGATGCGCCCCAGATGCCGAACAGCACGCGCCGTGGCAGCGCGGACGGACCAGATCAGATCCCGGCGTAACGGGCGGCCCGATTCCATGGCGAACGAGCCGAATCGCCCGCCGCCAGCGTGTCCGGACATAAGCCGCAGAAGGGGGAGCGGGCTGACAGGCGGACCCGGAAGGCCCTGGGCACCAGGACGGCGCGGACGGCCGGGGAGACCGTGGTGCCGGGTTCGGGGGTCAGGGTCCAGCGCGCGGCCATGGAGGCCAGGATGAGGGTGGCCTCCGTGAGGCCGAATTCCTCGCCGATGCACCTGGTGGCGCCCGCGCCGAAGGGGAGGTAGGAGGCCCGGTGCTCTGGCGCCGGGGTGAGCCAGCGGTCGGGGTCGAAGCGATGCGCTTCGGGAAACAGGTCGGGGCGGCGGTGCAGGATGTAGGGGCTGAAGACCACGATGCTCCCGGCCGGGATGGTCCGGCCCGCCAGGCTGACCGGGCTGGTGCAGGTCCGCGGGATGATCCAGCCGGGCGGGTACAGGCGCAGCGCTTCCCGGATCACCCGGGCGGTCAGGTCCAGCCGGGGCAGGTGGTCCCAGCCCGCCACGTCCCGGCCCAGGGCCTGGTCGGCCTCGGCGTGCACCGCGGCCAGGACGTCCGGGTGGCCGGTCAGCAGGTGCCAGGACCACGCCACGGCCGAGGAGGTGGTCTCGCCGCCGGCCAGCATAATGATCGCCACCTGGTCGGCCAGTTCGGTGGCGGACATGCCCTGGCCCTGCTCGTCGCGCGCCTCGAGCAGCCGGGACATCAGGTCGTCGCGGTCTTCGGACCCGGCGCCGGCCTGCCGGTAACCGTCGATGAGCTCGCTGACCTGGCCGCGCCAGTAGGTCACGGCCCGGGCGTAGCGCCGGTTGCCGGGAGTGGGCAGCCGGCCCGCATACTGGAGCGCCGCCCGCGCGTAGATGCCGCGCAGGAAGACGTCGAAGGCCTGGCGTAGCCGTTCGGCCTGTGCGGAGCCGAGCCGGGAGGAGAACAGGGCCCGCAGGGCGATCGTGGTGGTGAGCGTGAACATCTCCTCCACCACGTCGATCACGTCGCCGTCCCGCCAGCCCTCCATGGCCGCCGTGATCTCCTGGTGCATCACGGCCGCGTAGCCACGCAGGTGCTCATGCCGGAAGGCGGGCTGCATCACCAGGCGCTGGCGACGATGGTCCTGCTGCACGACCGTGGCCAGCCCGTTGCCCAGCGCGGTCCGCACCCGGTCGTACCCCAGTCCCGCCCGGTCGAAGCCGCGGAAATCGGTCAGCATCCGGCGGGCCAGGTCCGGGTGGCACAGCACGAACGCGGGCCGGGGGCCGAGCCTGATCTCCACGAGGTCGCCGTGCGCCGGCAGCGAATCGAGCAGCGCCAGCGGCCGGCGCAGCAGCGCCACGGCGTGGCCGAGGAACGGCCAGGCCCCGGGCGCCCGCCCGAACCGCAGCACCGTCGCGGGCGCATCCCCGGCAGGTGCCGTTTCCGCGGGCTGCGTGCGTCTGGCCATGGTCGACTCCGGGTAGGGGCTGCTCCGGCGGAACAGCGGGGCGTTCCTGCCGAAAACGCTACCCGCGTCCCGATCAGTAATCACCCATCGGGCGTTGACCGCCAGCCTTGACTTACTGATCTCATAAATCTAGCATTGTGATATCCATTTAACACGAGGCGGTACGGGGATGAAGGCGGTGACGGGATGAGGGCGAAGCTGACTGGGCGCGCGCGAACCGGGGTTGGGCTGTTTGCCCCGGTAACGTTGCTCGCGACGATAACTCTGTTGACCACGGCGTGCAGCGGGAGCAGCAGCCCCGCGCCGATCAGCACGACGTTTCACGGCGCGACGGCGCCGTCCGGGTCGTGGCCGTACCCGGACGCCGACCTCGCCAACACCAGGGTCGCGCCGGGCTCGGTGATCTCGGCGGCCAACGTGTCCGAGCTGCGGGAGGCCTGGGCGTTCAAGCTGACGGGCGCGGCCGCGGCCGGCGTCTCGTACACCGGCTCGATGACCGCGCCGCCGGTCGTCCAGAACGGCGTGGTGTACATACAGGACCAGTACGCCAACGTATACGCGCTGGCGCTCGCCACGGGCAAGCTGAAGTGGGAGTACCAGGTAGGCATCGCCGAGAAGAGCGGGCCAGGGCCGGACGGCGTGGCGGTCACTGGTGGCGCCGTATACGGGACTTCGTCGAATACGGTCTTCGCGCTGAACGCAACGACCGGCAAGACCATCTGGGTGGATAGTAGCCTGCTGAACAGCGGCCAAGGGTCGTTCGAGATCCAGCCGCAGGTGGCGGACGGGCGGGTCTACGTGGCCAGCGCCTACGGCTCAGGACCGGGCGGCGGGTTGATCCTGGCGCTGAACGCGTCAAACGGTGCCGTGCTGTGGAAGTTCAACACGGTCATCGGCCAGGAAACGGCTGTGCAGTCCCTCGGTGTCGGCTCGGGCGGGGCCTGGGAGCCACCGCTCGTCGGGAGCGACGGATCGGTGACGTTCGGCATCGGGAACCCCTACCAGACCATCGGCGAGGCCGTCGCGCACCCGGCGCGGGATCTCTACACCGACAGCGCGGTGAACCTGGACGCGGCGACCGGGAAGCTGCGCTGGTACTACCAGGCCGTCCCGAACGACTTTGCGGACCACGACCTGCAGGCGTCGCCGATCTCGGCTTCCATCGGCGGGGTTCCGGTGATCATCGCCGGCGGCAAGGTGGGCATCGTCTACGCGCTGAACGCGCAGACCGGCGCGCTGCTGTGGAAGACGCCGGTCGGCAAGCACAACGGGCACGACAACGACGGCCTGCTGTTGCTCGAGCACCAGCTCACGATCAAGTACCCCTACACCCTGGAGCCAGGATCGCTGGGCGGCATCCTGTCGAACATGTCCGTGGCGGACGGCAGCGTCTACGTGGCCACCATTGACCTCCCGCTCGCCTGGACCGGCCCGAACGTGGCCGACGGCAACAAGGGCGCCGGCCCGGAGAGCGGAGAGATAGAGGCGCTCAGCCTGGCCACCGGCAAGGTCGAATGGGACACGAAGGTCTCCACGCTGCCGCTCGGCGCGGCCACGGTCTCCAACGACCTGGTCTTCACCACCCTCTACACCGGCACCCTGATCGCCCTCAACCGCGCCACGGGTGCGATCGTCTACAGCCAGAAGCTGCCCACCTCGACGAACGCGCCGATCGCCGTCTTCGGCAACACGGTGCTGGTCCCCGCGGGCGGCCCCAAGACGGCCACGGGCGGCGGGAACCCGCAACTGGTGGCCTACACGATCCCGTGAGCGCCGCGACCGCTCCTGCGGGTTCAGCGTAGGCGGCGGGCGCCGTCGGAGGGCACCGCGTCCAGGTAGCGCGGGGTCGGCCAGCGGCGCCCGCCGAATCGCGCGGTTACCGCTTGGCGGACCTGCCGGGCCAGGCCGGCGGGGACGAGGGCGACCACGCAGCCGCCGAAGCCACCGCCGGTCATGCGGGCTCCGGCGGCACCGGCCTCGATCGCGGCCTCGACGGCCTCGTCGGCTTGCGGCCAGGACATGCCGAAGTCATCGCGCAGCGAGTGGTGCGAGGCGGTCAGCAGCTGGCCTACCGCGGTCTGGTCGCCGGCGCGCAGCAGTTCGCCGGCCGCCAGGGCGCGGCGGTTATCGGAGACCACGTGCCTGGCCGGGCGCTGGAGGGACGGGTCGGTCAGGCTGGCCAGCTCGTCGTCGGCGGTAACGTCGCGCAGCGCCCGGACGCCCAGCGCGGACGCGGCCCGCTCGCAGGCCCGGCGGCGTTCCGCGTAGCGGCCGTCGGTGAGCGCGCGCCGGGCGCGGGTGTCGATGACCAGCAGCGTCAGGCCGCCGGCGGCCGGGTCGAGCGGGACCGCCGTCCAGGCGCCTGCTCGGCAGTCGAGCAGCAGCGCATGGCCGGCCTGGCCCGCTAGCGCGGCGATCTGGTCCATGATCCCCGAGGGCACGCCGGCGAAGGCGTTCTCCGCGCGCCGGGCCAGGGCGGCGAGCTCGGGCCTCGGTACGGATAGCCCGTAGAGTTCGGTCAGCGCGAGCGCGACCGAGCACTCCAGCGCCGCCGAGGACGAGAGCCCGGCGCCCGCGGTCAGGTCGGCGTCGATCGCCACGTCGGCGCCGCCGGGCAGGTAGCCCGCCTGGCGGAGCGCCCAGGCCACCCCGGCCGGGTACGCGGCCCAGCCGGCCACCGATCCGGGTTCGAGCGCGTCGATGGACAGCAGGACCGGCTCGCCGCCAGCCTGCCGGGAGACCAGCGCGATCCGCCGGTCGGGCCTTCGGGCCGCGGCGGCGAAGACCCCGCGGTCGAGCGCGAAGGGCAGCACGAACACCTCGTTGTAGTCCGGGCCGCCGATCAGGTTGACCCGGCCTGGCGCGAACCAGACGCCTTCCGGCTCGCGGCCGTAGCAACGGGCGAACCAGGCGCCGACGTCCGTCGGCCTTCGGTCCGGTGCACGGTCACGAGGGCGCGGCTCGCCAGTCGGCGGCGGCCTGGTGGGGATCGACCGGATCGAAGAAGACGCCGGCGCCGAGTTCCGCGGCGGCGAGGTGCCTGGCCACTCCGGGAGCCCGCCGCGCGGGCGACAGGTGCAGGTGGAGGTGCGCGGCGGGCCAGTCACCACCGTCGTTCGGCCGCTGGTGGACCCACAGCATGTAGGGGGTGTCGCGGCCGAGGAGGCGTTCCATGCGGGTCAGGGCGTCGACGAGCATCGCGGCCAGCCCGGCGCGTAGCTGCGGGCCGGCGGCGGGCAGGTCGGCCACGTGGTCGCGGGGGGAGATCAGCAGCTCGTAGGGCCACGAGGGCGCCCAGGGCACGGCGGCCTGCCACCCGTCGAGGCGGGTGACCAGCAGGCCGTCGCCGGGGTCTTGGCAGAGGTGGCACTCGCTGGCCGAGAGTTCGGCTTGCGCGATGGGCGGGATCGTGCCGAAGGCCAGGATCTGGCTGTGCGGGTGGTCGATCGTGGAGCCGATCATCCGCCCGCGGTTCTCGAAGACGAACACGTAGGCCACGTCGTCGCGTGACCCGAGCGCCGCCGTGCGCGCCGACCATAGCTCGACCACCTGGGCCGACTTGTCTTCGCCCAGGGCCGGGAAGGAAGAATCGTGGTCGGGGCTGTGCATGATGACCTCGTGACGCCCGTCGGGCAGGGCGGGCCAGCGGTTCTTGATGTGCAGGACGTCGTACGGCTCGGGCGCCTCGAGCCCGCCCGGGCAGAACGGGCACGACCCCTCGGGAAGATTGGGACGCTGCTGCCGCCACGGGGTGACCACCACATGGGCACCCGTCAACGGATCGATACGCAGATCAGCGTCCTCCATGAGACCTCACCATATGCTGCACGGGGTGGCCGAGCAGCAGGCGCGGAAACGCCAGCCTGATCCTGACGGGACTGCGGGCTGCTTGAGGGTGACCTTGCTCGGGACAGGCACCACGGTTCGTTCGGCGAAATTTGGTTGTCACGGACGGGCAGTCGATCTGAGGGCCGCGCCGGTGTCGTAGGGGTGAGGGGAACACACCAGCGGGAGGAGAGTCAATCGTGCAGTTCATGCTCGTGCTTTACGAGGACCCGGAGCTGATCGCGACCGAGGAGCAGCGCAAGGAGGCTGTGCAGCGCGTCGGGGAGTACGCGATGAGCTTGCTCGGTGACGGGACCCTGGCGACCGCGCTTGCCGACTACGAGCGGGCCCTGGAACTCGCCAGCAACCAGGCCGAACGCCGTTACCTGACCCAAGCCCGCCGCCAAGCCGAGGAAGCCTTGGCTGAAGGGCTGGCCGCCGAGAACCCAAGCAGAAGAAGGGCTGAGCCACCGATGCCGCATGCCGAGAACACCGTCACGATCAGCAGGCCGCCGCAGGACGTCTTCGACTACCTCGCCGACGGGACGCACAACCGCGAGTGGCGTGCGGGGGTGCTGGAGATCAGCCGGACCTCCGCCAATGACGGCCAGGGCGCCACCTACCGGCAGGTCCTGGCCGGTCCCGGCGGCCGGCGCATCGACGGCGACTACCGGGTCACCGTCTTCGACCCTCCCAGGCGGCTGGAGTTCCAGGTCACCGCGGGGCCGGCGCGTCCCGGCGGGGTCTTCGAGCTGAGCGAGGACGCAGCGGGGTCCACCCGCCTCCGGTTCAGCCTTGACCTCGAACCCGCCGGGGTCATGAGGCTCATGACGCCGATCATCACCATGGAGATGCGGCGCGAGGTCGCCCAGCTCGACAAGCTCAAGGCCATCCTCGAGCGCACGTCCTGACCCAACGGGCGCGGGCGGTCAGCGGGGCCGTTTCTCGAGCACCTCAAGGTCCCGGATCGCGTCACGCCTGGGGCTCGCCGCTGATCGCGGCGCGGTGGCGGTCGCGCAGCTCGATGATGCGCCGTCTGCGGGCGGAGACCAGCAGGTCGGGCGAGCCCAGGCGCACCGCCGGGTAGGCGCTGGCTGGGTGGATTCCGGCGGCGTGCATGACCTGGTAGCCGCGTTCGGAGACGCTCGACTGGCTCAGGCCGAAATGGTTCATCAGGTCCTTGACCCGCAGCTCGCCCGCTCCCTGGCCGAGGCGCTGGTTGCCCTTGCCGATCACCCAGCAGACCGCGGCCGCGATCGCCTCAGGCTTGCCGGTCCCCTGCAGCATGCCGGACAGGCCCGGGACGGCGCGGGCCAGCAGCCGCCGGCCCGCCGTCCGGTACTCGGCGCCGAGCAGGTCATCGCAGCAGCGGTCGCAGGCCGCCAGCACATCACCGACCCGCTCGCGGACCTCGGCGGGAACCTGGTCCCAGCCGAACGCCTCGTCCGGCAGCGGGGTATCGTCCAGGGCGTCCAGCGCATCCGGCCCGCCGACCTCCTCGGCCAGCGCGTCCAGGAAGTACTGCTCGACCTGGAACGGCTCTTCCTGCCACGCCTCGTCCTGCCACGGCTCCTCGTCGCCGAGCACGCCCATGGCGGCGAGCAGCGCCATCGGCCCTTGCGGCCGCGGCGAGCGGATAACCCGCTGATACTCCGGCTCGTACGCGTCGACCGCGGCGAGCGTCTCGTCGGTCAGCGCCGGCCGGATCTTCCGCTCGGCGTGGCAGAACCGGATGAACGCGCGAAGCAGCGCCGGCGCCTTGCTCAGGCGCTCGGGACTGGCCGCGATCTTGCGGGGTATCCAGTCGGCCAGCAGGATCTCCACCGCGACCGGGCTCCACCGCATCGGGTCGCCCGGCCCGTAGTCCGTGCCGAACCAGAGGAGCTCATCCAGCAGGTCCCGGTGGCCGGCGTCATCGAGCGGCTGGCCGAACTCCGAACCGAAGAACCGGTTCGCGACCTTCTTCTTCGCGGCCTTGGTCCAGTTCGGCCTTACGTACCCGGTCCCGCCCTCGGGCATCAGCCGCAGCAGCCACTCGGTCAGCGGACGCGACGCAGGCCAGGTGTCCGTCTCGAACGGCGGGAACATGATCGCGCCCTTCTCGACCGCCTCGGCCACCCGGGCTCGCGCGTCGGCCAGGGCGATGTCGCGGATCCCCACATCCGGGTCGTCGGCTGCCTCCCGTATGCGCTCGATGACGTCACTGATCGGGTTCGGCACCGGGAAGCCGTCCTTGACCACGGTGCCGAGATTGTGGTCGATGTAGATGACTGCGGTCAGTTCATGGCCCGGCAGCCGCGCGCCGAGCATGACGTTCTCCCCGTCGCCGAGCACGTGCGTGCTCTCCACCGCGCGGTAGACCGACGCCTGGCCGAGCCGGGCCAGCCAGTCCGGCAGCGGATGCGGCCGCGCGGCCAGGGCCCGCCGGGCCCGGGCCCTGGTCAGCTCATCGGGGCCGAGCTGAGCGAGCGCAGCGAGCAGCGCCGTGGTCTCGGGCAGCACGACCCCGGCGAAAGACTCGAGCAGGTCCGGCAGCGTGGCACGCTCGGGTCCGCCGGCGCGCCCGCGCTCGAACGGGTTCTGGGCGCGCGGGTCGAGGGCGGCGAGCAGCGTGCTCACGTAGACGAGGAAGTTCAGCGGCTCACCGCTCGCGAGCCGCTGGCGGGCGTCAGCCATCAGGTCGGGCGGGCGGTGCCTTCGCGTGCGCGCGGGGTGGCCCTGCCTCCCGCGCGGGTGCTGCCCGGCCTTTCGCCGGCTAGACCCTCTTCCGCGCTTAGCCATGGACGGCAACCTATCGGAGCACGAGCCTGATCTGTATCTCTGACCCGGCCGATGAGCTTGGCGCGGCCCGGCCGTTATACCTGTTGACAGTGACCAGGCGCGACTCGAAGGGAGAAGCGATGACCACCAACCCGGCGCTTGATGAGTTGCGGTTCCTGGTAGGCGCCTGGGACATGGAGCTATCTGAGGCGTCGTTCCTGCCTGACCCGGAGACCAAGCTGCGCGGGTCGGTCATCTTCCAGTGGGTCGAAGGGGGCGCGGCGCTGGCGATGCGGATGGGTGACGCGGGAACCCCGACGGCGACCTGGATTATCGGGCGGGATGACGCCGAACCGGGGTACCACGTCCTGTACGCCGATGGCAGGGGGGTCTCGCGGGTCTACCGGATGAGCTTCGGCGACGGCACCTGGCGGATGTGGCGGGACACGCCCGAGTTTTCTCAGCGCTTCGAGGCCGAGGTCGGCGCGCGGCCAGGCGGAGATCAACGGCTCCTGGCAGAAGTCGGTGGATGGCGGCATGACCTGGGAGCACGACTTCGCCGTCCGCTACACCCGCCGACCCGGCGTGCCTGGGTAGTGCGCGGCAGCCCCGGGTCACCGAGGGGAAGCACCGCCGCTCGTTCGGCGAACCCGTCACAGGCCTGCAAACAAGACACCGCCGCCGAAAACTGATTATTCAGGAAATACTGCCGATTATTGCAGCGAAGCTCCAGCTACGGGAGCAATCGTGCAATCAGGCGCACACAGTAATGACTGGGTGCATATATCCCCATATCACGCGAGCCCAGCTTACGGCTCGCGTGCCGCAACAACGCAGGGTCAGCGGCCAAAAAGGGGGACTTCACACAAGACCTTTAACTGCTTTTCAGGTAACGTCCAGAAATCTTACGGGAGGAAAGGATGCGCATCAGGCGCCCCGTGATTTACACAGCCGTCTCTGCGGCTGCTATCGCCACCGCCGGCCTGCTCGCTTCGCCGGCCATGGCCTCGACGACCCAATTCCCCTTCCAGGGGCAGGGCTTCAGCCTGTACAACAACGAAGGAAACGCGAGCGGCACGATCACCGGCAGCCAGTTCGGCCAGTTCGGGCAGTACGGCCAGCGGGGCGGTGGCTCGGTCACCGTGTCCGGCACGGTGTCGAGCAACGGCTCCGGCCGCTACGGCTTCCGCCGGGGGACCACCGAGGAGGTGTTCCTGTCCGCCAACTCCTGGAGCGGGGCCAGCTGATCGGCTCGGCCGGTCCCGGCCAGAGCGACCAGTTCAGCGGCACCCTGTACAACACCAACAGCGGCACGATTACGCTATGCGCCGCCAACCAGTGGGGCGGCAACGTCCGGGACTGCACGAGCCAGAGCTTCACCGTCCACAACCAGCAGCACAACCCGCATAACCACTAGTCAGAAGGCCCCGGTCGCGGCCATGGCCCGGCCGGGGCCTCACATTGCGCATTGTCCGGGTTGAGGCAAGCCCCTCCCTGGGGACAGCGGCTCGTCCGCTAGATGCGCGGACGGGCGACCACGACGATGGGCACCGACCAGCTCCTAGGGTTGCTCCGTGACGAATGATCCGCCCCGCCCCGCCTCGCCGTCGCCCGCCGGGCGGCCAGTCACGCTGGTGGGCTCCAGCGTGATCCTCGACATCGACAGAGGCGATGGCTAGCTCGCTCGCGCACGGTAGCTCGGGATCATGGCCGCGATGATGTCAAGCGTCGCATCGGGACTGACGGCCAGGTCCGCGAGTGTCCTGAACGTCGTGTTGTATATCTCGACTTCGCGGGGATCGTCCAGGTAGAGATCACCGGTCAGGCCTTCGATGAACACCACGTCGGAGACGGTGGGCTGGGCGAACCGGAGGATGATGAACTTGTTGTTTCCGGCGGGGAGGGCGCCTGCCTCGTAGGGGATCACCCTCAGCGTGACATTGGGCAGGTCGGACAGTTCCATCAGCTGCTCAAGCTGAGCTTGCATGACGGCGGCACTGCCGACTTCCCGATGCAGCACCGACTCGTCGACTACTGCCTCGAAGTCGGGAGCGTTCGCCGAGTGGAGAAGTTGCTGCCTGGTCATCCGCCCTTGCACGCGCTGCTCGACTACGTCCGGCTCACGCTTAGGTATCTGTGCGCGGACGATCGCACGCGCATAGTCGGGGGTCTGAAGCAGACCTGGCATGATGCCGAGGCCGTAGTCGCGGATGGATGCCGCTTCCGCCTCCAGTCCCACATAGGTGGAATAGGGCAGGGCGAGAGGTTGCCACCAGGCTCGCTGCTTGCCTTCGCGGGCGAGCTCCTGAAGATGGCGACGCTGCTCGTCGTCGACTTCATACAGGTCGCACAGATCGCGGACGTCCCGTGCGCTGGCACCGCGCTGGCCCGTTTCGAGGCGGCTCAGCTTAGAGGCGCTGATCAGCAGGCGTTCGGCCACCTGCTCGGCGGTCCAGCCTTTGGCGTTCCTGAGTGCCTTGAGCAACGCTCCGAGCTCCCGGCGACGGACGGTTGGGCTTCCCGTGGCGTGCACTTCAGTCCCGCCCCTTTCTATGGGCGTCAGATGAAACACAGCCAAACCCGCGAAGGGCATTTTACGCCCTCGCGGCAAAATGGCACTTGCCAATCTTAAAAAACGGTGGTCACCATGGGAATCAGTACAGGGCGCGTCCTAACGAGCCGTATCGACAGCGGCAGCACGTGGCAAGCGGCCACCAGGTAAACCCTCCGCGACAGCGCGACGCTGAGCGGCAGAGGGGAGGCGCCCATTGCTTGTAGGCCACCAGGACTTCCTGCGGGCCATCACCCCGGGACAGCAAACGCCGTACGGAAGATGCTGGCGTTGTTTGTCGCCGACTTCGTACAGGTCGCACAGGTCACGGGTGTCCCGGGCGCTGGCGTCGCGCTGACCTGTTTCGAGGCGACTCAGCTTCAAGGTGCTGATGAGCAAGCGATCAGCCACGTACTCGACGGTCCAGGCCTTCGCGTTCCTCAACGCCTTGAGCAACGCTCCGAGTTCCCGGCGGCGGACCGTTGGGCTTCTGTGATATCACTTCAGTCCACCCCCTGTGGGTATGAGATGTAACATGCCAAACCTCGCGTGGCTGCATCCCACCGCCTCCAGACGGAAGTGGCAATTGCCACCTGCCTGGCGCCGCCAAAGTGCCTTGAGGATGTGCCTTGTTCCGCTTTCAATGGTGAGTATCGACAAGAAACCTGGCAAACGGCCGCCCGAGCGACACTGCCCAGGTTTAGCGACAGAGAGGAGGCGCCTATCGCTTGTAGGCCTCGCAGGATTTCCTGCGGGCCATCACCCCGGGGGACAGCAACGCCGCACGGCGGCATACCTCGAACTGGACTTGCACGGCTAGCAGTCGTGCAAGAAGCCGGACACAAAGCACGGCCGATGTTTGCCCATCGACCGTGCCAGTAGCACAGGACCCAGCCCATACCAAGGAGGGTCAGCGCTGAGAATCATTGTCACCCCACCCGGCGACCGAATGCAACAGTTACCGGTGCGGTAGCCTTCCTCGGCCTGATCCTCCTGGGCGGACTAGCCAGTCAGGAGGGAACATCATGCTCCCTAGCCAAGGATCAGCCCAGGACATCGAGAACGCCAGAGTCGTCGTGGCTCTGGTCGCGGCGGGCATCATGATCTTCTGGCGCTACCTACTCCGCATTGTGCTCGCGATCATCGCGGCCGCAGTCGGTGTAGGCATATTCGTGCTCGTACAGAGCAACCACTAACCGTGTTAAGGATGCCGGTCGGCTGTCGGCGGCCACATCGCTCGCGAGGACCGCCGACTGGCGCGGCACTGGAGGCATGCCTCACATGAGTCAGCGTCCTGGAGCCGTACCAGTGCCCGTCTCGTCGCGCCCCTCTTCAACGCCAACAATGCTCATGACAGCGTGACTTGCAGCAGGGCAGGCATGGGCGGTGACCCAACGGTAGCCGACTTCGGTCTGGCGACCAACGCAGCGCAGGCGCAGCGCTGGAATGGTGCGAGCGGCCGGTCCTGGATCGAGGACCGTGAGCAGCATCTGGCCGAACACCAGTACCTGACCCAGCTGTTCGGCGCCGCGGGAAATCTCGCCAGACGTGCGTGTGCTTGATGTCGGCTGCAGGTGCGGCACCCGGAGACGGGCCGGACGCCGCCTGCTTGCGAAGCCGACACTCGGGCACGTCGCTATGGTCCTAGACGTGTTCGCGCCAACGCTGGAAGTCGCTCGTCAGTTTGCCGTGAAGTGCGGTGCGGCCAACGCCCAGCTCATGCAGGCCAACGTCTAGGCCTGCCCGTTTCGCAGGGATTCGTTCGATGTGATAATCAGCAGTTTCGGCGTCATGTTCTTCAACGACTCCGGCGCGGCCTTCGCGAGCATCGCCGACGTATGTCCGGGCGGCCGACTAGCCTTCCCGTGCTGGCAGGACGACACAAGAAACGAGATATTCGCCATCCCGTTGCGTGCCTCCGCCGCCCATACCCAACTTCCGAGCCCCGCCGCGGATACGCTGTTCGTCGACCCGCAGCGGATCACGGACCTGCTGTCCGGCACGGACTGGCAGGACGTTTAGGTCATCCCGGTCATCGAGACGGCCTGGATCGGGTCCGACGTCGATGACGTGATGGACTAGGTCCGCGGCGTACCCAGGATCCGTAGCCTTGGCGGCGAGTCTCAACGACCCGATGACGACCGTACGCCCTCGCGACGATCGCCGAGGAATACTCCGCCCGGCAGAGCACCGATGGGGTCTGGTCCGTGAGGCCGCCTGGCTTGCCACCGCATACCGCACCTGACCGCGCGGTAACAATCATCATAACATTCGGCAATTAGCTACAGACGGCGACACGTAGACTCATACTGGCCGCGATCACGAGTGATAGTACTCCGCCTGGTCGGTCTGCCTGGCGGTAGACTGGAAATACGGGTTTTCGTAGAAAGCAAGTGGACATATGTCACCAGACGAGGCCGGGTTGCGAGTGCAGCCCACTTGGCGCAAGGCGAGCTTTTGTGCATCTGGGGAATGCGTCGAGATCGCTCAGCGGAACGACCCGATCATCGTGCGCGACTCCAAGCAGACCTACGGTAACATGCTCTACTACCCCATCGAGGAATGGCGCGGCTTCATCCGCGATATCAAGGCTGGCGTATTCGGCGTTCTCGGCTCGTAAGCTGAGGCCGTCGCGCAACGCGCCTGGGTAGGCATTTCTCAGGTTCCAGTCGTCTGGTGGCCAGAACGGTAGAAATAATCCATCAGGTTATCGGCGTTTCTAGAATTCGTTCCATTCATTCTTTGCGTAAGAGCGTCTCCAGCTCAGCCTCGGTCAGCGCGCCATTCTTGAGCTCCCATTCGGCTATGGCTGTCATCCGGCTTCCAGCTTGAGCCGACGGCCGCAGTCTGCGCCAGCCAGGCGCTGAAGATGGCCGCCTCGCTACCCGGGAGCGGTAAGGGGTGAGCTACCTCGTCGATGGCGACCGCGGGAAGCAGGCGGCGGAGCCTCGAGGACACCGAACCGTGGGCGAACTCGGCCAGGCGAGACTGGTGACGGCCGACCACGACCGTGGCCGCGCCCTGGGCACGGGCCGCGCTAGCGAGATCCTGCGCCACGGCGTGCCCCTGGATCTTGGTGTAGGTCCCGCCGAGTTCGGCGGTCAGCTCCCGGTGCCGGGCCAGGTTCTCGGTCGACCGGGCCAGGCCGTCACCGAGCTGGACGTGCACGACCAGCAGCTGCGCGTCGTCGGCGCGGGCCAGCTCGGCGGCTCGGTGGATCACCGCCTCGCCCCAGGCCGAACCGGAGTCGCCGGCGACGATGACCGGCGCCGCCTGGGGCTCGGCCAGGCCGCGGCGGACCAGCAGGTCCTCCCCCACCGCCTCGGCGGTTCCGGCCATCCAGGCCCGGGCCAGCTCGCTGAGCGCCTCCAGGTTCGCCACCCGGAAGTAGTCCGCCAGCGCCCCGCCGACCTGGGCCGCCGAAACCACCACGCCGGCGGCGATCCGCGCGCGCAGCGCCTCGGGCGGCGGGTCAATCAGCATGACCTCGCCCGAGCGCACGAACTCGTCGGGCACGTACTCCACGGGCCCGACGCCGGTGATCCGGGCCGCGTAATCGCGGACCGACTGCAGGTGTGCGACGTTGGCGGTGGTGACGACGTCCAGGCCGGCGGCCAGGACGTCGGCGACGTCTTCCCATCGCTGCCGGGAACGGTCCGGCGTCGCGTGCGCGAGCTCGTCGACCAGGACCAGGTTGGCGCCGGAGGCGATCGCCACGGGCGCGTCGAAGTCGGCGAACTCCGCGCCCCGGTAGGCGATGGTCCGCGGGGCCAGCATCTCCAGGCCGTCCGCCTGCCGGCTGGTCTTGGCGCGGTCCTTCGGCTCCAGCCAGCCGACCACCACCCTCTCCCCCGCCTGGGCCCGGCGCCGTCCCTCGCCCAGCATGGCGAAGGTCTTGCCGACCCCGGGCGCGGTGCCCAGGTAGGTGCGCAGCGAACCGGCTCCGGCCACCGCGGCATCCTCCTCGCTAGCAGATCCGTCGCTTGCTTTAACCCCGGACCGGGATCGTTGGTTCCGCGAGAGGGACCACCGATCGTTCGGCGGCGGCGGAGAAGCGGAGCGGCTAGGCGGCCGGTCCGGCTCCGGTCAGGGCTTCTAGCTCCGCGGTAACGTCGGCGGCCTCGGCCGCGCCGATCCGCTGGAAGATTTCCTGCGCCTGCCGCAGGCCGGCTATCGCATCGGCCGTTCGGCCCGCGACCAGCGCGCAGCGGGCAAGGCCGGCCAGGGCACAGGCCTCGTCCCTGACGCTGCCCCTCTCCCTGGCCGCATCCAGGGCCTCCCGGTGACAGTCAACGGCCCGGCTGAGCTCGCCGCTGACCCGGTGCAGTGTCCCCGCCTCGTCGAGCGCCTCGGACAGCTCGCCTCCCCGGAAACCGGCGTCGCGGCAGATGTCAAGCGCCTCCTCCAGAGCCCGGGCTGCACCGGGATAGTCCCCGGTGAGCCGGCGCACGCCCGCCAGGCCGGTGAGCGCGACGGTCTGGCCGAGCCGGTCGCCGACATCGAGGTAGAGGCCGAGCGCCTCATCCAGCAGGCGGGCCGCGTCCGGGTATTCGCCCGCCTGCCGGCGCACGTAGCCCAGGTACAGGAGGGCGTTGGCCTGGCCGAGCCGGTTGCCGATGCCGCGCCAGACGACCAGCGCCTCATCAAGCAGGCGGGCCGCGCCCGAGTGGTCCCCGGTCAGCCGCCGCAACTCCCCCAGGTACGTAAGGGCGTTGGCCTGACAGAACCGGTCGCCGAGGTCACGGGAGATGTCCAGCGCCTCGGCCAGGGCGTCGGCCGCGCCCGGATAGTCCGCGCTCGCCTGCCTTATGATGCCCAGATCGGTCAGCGTGTTGGCCTGGCCGAGCCGGTCGCCCAGGTCACGGTAGATATCCAGCGCCTCCGCCAGGGCCCGGACGGCGGCCGGAAAATCACCGGTGAACTCCCCGAGGATGCCTAGCTCGGTGAGGGCGCCGGCCTGGCCGAGCCAGTCGCCGAGGTCGCGGTACAGGCCCAGCGCCTCCTGCCCCGCCCGGACCGCGCCCGCAAGATCGTCGGTCAGCGAGCGCGCCGACGCCAGGTTCTTCAGCGCATTGGCCTGGCCGAGCCGGTCGCCGAGGTCGCGGTAAATGTCCAGGGCCTCGCCCAAGGCCTGGACTGCACCGGGAAAATCGTCAGTCTGCAGCCGCCCGATCCCCAGGTTGTTTCCGACATTGGCCTGGCCGAGGCGGTGGCCGAGGTCACGGTAGATGTCCATGGCCTCCGCCAGGGCCTGCGCCGCGCCAGGATAATCGTCGGTCAGCCGCCGCCCGACCGCCAGCTCGTTGAGGGCGTCGGCCTCGCCGAGCCGGTCGCCGATCTGCCGTGCGGCCTGCCTGGCCGCCGTGTGCCGGGCGACGGCGTCGGTCCACGGCCCGTCCAGGCGCAGCAGGGCGGCCACCGCGGCGGTCAGCGCGACCACCCGGGCCTGCTGGCCGGATTCTGTGGCGTGGTCGAGGCAGGCGAGCAGGCTGGCGCGTTCGGCTCGGGCCCAGGCCAGCGCTCGCGTGCTGTCGGGCAGGTCCGGGGCGTCACTCGACGGTGCCGGCGTCGTGGATCTGGTGCGGCTCTGCCGGGCCAGATGGCTCTCGGCGAGGGTGGCGGTGTGCTGGTAGTAATCCAGCAGCCCTTCGATCGCCTGGTCCCGCTCAGCTGGATCATCGCGGGCGGCCAGGGCACGCGCGTGCTCGCGGATCAGGTCGTGCAGCCGGTACCGGCCCGCGGTGGGCTCGGTGATCAGGTAGTGATCGTACAGGGCTTCCAGCTGGCGGCGGCCGGTGGCCAGATCGGTGCCGTCCAGTGCGGCGGCGGCGTATGCGTCGATGTCGGTGCCAGGGTGCAGGCCGAGCCGGCGGAATAGGCGCTGCTGGTCCTCGCCGAGGTCGGCGTAGGACAGGTCGAACGCGGCCGCGACCGACAGGTTCTCCGTGGCCATTAGCTCCAGCCGGTCCCGCGCGGCGGCCAGGTCGGCGGCTCGGCCGGTCAGGGTCCAGGCCGGGTGGTGGTGCAGTTGGCGGGCCAACATCCCGATCGCCAGCGGTAGGTATCCGCACAGCCGGGTGATGTCGCCGACGGCCGGATCCGATGCGCCGAGCCCGGGGCGGGCCGCCAGCCGGACCAGCAGCGCGGCCGCATCGTCCGGCGGCAGGGTGTCCAGGCTGATCGCGGTGGCGTCCTCAAGCGCGGACAGGTGGCGCCGGCTGGTGACAAGCACCAGGCTGCCGCTGCTGCCGGGCAGCAGCGGGCGGACCTGGTCGCTGCTGGCCGCGTCGTCCAGGATGAGCAGCAACTGACGTTCGGCCAGCCTGTCGCGCCATAGCGCCATCCGGGCTTCCAGGTGCGGCGGGATCTGGGCCGCCGAGACCCCGATGGTCAGCAGCAAGCTGGCCAGCGCGTCCTCGGGATCGACCGGCTGCTGGCCGGGGGTGTGCCCGTGCAAGGGGAGGAAGATCTGCCCGCCCGGGAACCGGTCCGCCAGCCGGTGGGCGGCGTGCACGGCGAACGCGGTCTTGCCGACCCCGGCCATCCCGCCGATCGCATGGATGCCCACCACCCCGCCCGCCCCCGCCGCGGCGTCCGCCGCCGCGGCCACGAGCTCGTGCAGCTCGTACTGCCGTCCCGTGAACGAGGCGATGTCCCGGGGTAGCGTCCTGGTCGCCGCCGCCGCGCCGCCGCCCGCATCGCTGCCCTCAGGCACGCGGCCCCGCGCGACCGCCTCGAACTCCGCCCGGGCCGGGCCGGTCAGCCGCAGCGCGTCGGCCAGCAGGCGGACGGTGTCCTTGCGCGGGGCGGTGGATACGCCCCGCTCCAGGTCGCTGACCGATCGCGGGCTCATGCTCGCCGCCTCCGCGAGCTCCTCTTGCGTCAACCGGGCCCCGGTACGCAGCTTCCGCAGCAAAGCGGCGAACGTAACCGGCGGGTCGGCCACAGCCCCTCCCCTCGGCCCGGTCGGCGGACGGCGCCCGTCCGGCCTAACCATATGCGGGTCACCAGCGGCGGGACTCGGGCGTGTGCCCGGCTCCGGCCACCCCGGCAACTTTCTCGCTAGCAGATCCGTCGCTTGCTTTAACCCCGGACCGGGATCGTTGGTTCCGGGGGAGAGACCACGGTTCGTTCGGCGAAAAGAATTCAGTGATCCCGAACGGGCGGTGGTGGCACGGCCCCGGCCGGCGCGGGATGTGCTGCAGGCCCACAGTTCTCCGGCAGGACTGTGGGTCTTCCTGTGCCTTGTTTCTCCTGGTGAGGAGGGACGATGCCCCATAGCGTGCCTGTCAGAGAGGCAAACCGCAGGCCGGTCGACCCGGCCGCCAGCCGAAGGAGACCAGCCATGTTCACCCGCCGCATCGCTACCCTGGCCGCCGCGCTGCTCGCCGCGATCACTTTCGCGGGGGCGACCGCGGGCACCGCCGGCGCCAGCACCGTGCACCACAGCGTCTTCCGGACCGCCGCCGGATCCAGCCTCACCAGCCCGCACTTCATCCGGTAGGGCCGCCCGACTGCCGCTGGCCGAAACAGGCCGACGGCCACCAGACAGACACGGACACAGAAAGCGAGACGATCACCATGAACCCGAACCTGATCGGACAGCTCAGCGCCAGCAGGCACGCCGACCTCCACGCCGACGCCAGCCGGCAGCGCCTGGGCCTGGCAGGTCCGCTCCGCCCGGCGGGCGGCCCTCCGCACCGGCCCGGCCCGGCCGACGATCCGCCCGCTGCGCGTGGCCGCCTGGCTGCGCACGCTGGTGACGGCGTGACCGTACGGCAAGCGGCAAAGCGTCCGCGGCGCCTTCTTGGGGGGGCGCCGCGGATCCTTTTGTTGCGTGGCTGGGTCCCGCGGCGGCGGACGGCCCCGCGTTTTTTGGGGCGGGCTAGGATCGCGACCGTGGAAACTCGGTCGTTCGGGGGTCACGGGGATGAGTTGTGAGCACTGCGCTCGTGCGGTTCGGGCGGAGATCGGCAAGCTGCCCGGGGTTACGGGGGTTGACGTCGACGTGGCGGCGGGCACGGTCCGGGTCACCGGCGAGCCGCTGCCCGCCGACGCCGCGGTGCGGGATGCCGTCCACGAGGCCGGATACGAATTCGCGGGATAAACCGGACCGGGCCGACGGGCCGACCGCGCGCGGCGGGCCTGAGCGTGCCGCAGTGCGCCTCAGTGTGCCTCAGGGCTTCCTGGCTACGCCGCCGAGGAAGGTGGCCGTGCGCGGCTCCAGGGGCGGCGGCGGGTCATCGCCGGACCAGGACGCCACCGCGACCACGCCGGGAGGCACCAGCTCAAGGCCGTCGAAGAAATGCAGGATCTCCTCCAGCGAGTGGATGTGGATCCGCGCGGCCGTATACGCCGAGGTGAAGTTCTCCCCCTCGGATTTGCTGCCGGAACCGACGGAGATGATCAGGTAGCTGCCGGGGGTGATCGCCCGGGCGAAGGCGGCGGCCACCTCGCGTGCCGTCCTGGCGTCCGCGAAGTGCAGGATCGCGGAAAGGATCACGCAGGCCGGCTTGGTCAGGTCGATCAGTTCCGCGAGCCCGGCATCGGCGAGAATGCGGCCGGGGTCGCGCATATCGCCGGGCACCGCGATGACCCCGCGGCTCCTGGCCAGCAGGCTGCGGGCGTGCGAGATCACGATGGGGTCGTTGTCCACGTACGCCACGCGTGCTTCCGGGTCGACTTGCCGGGCGATGTCGTGCGTGTTCAGCGCGGTCGGCAGGCCGGCACCGACGTCGATGAACTGCCGGACTCCGCGGGTCGCCACGTAGCTGACGGCACGCCTGAGGAACTGCCTGTTCTCCCTGGCCATCTGCGCGGAGATCGGGTGGACCGCCAGCATCGTCTGAGCGAGTTCACGGTCGGCCGCGAAGTTAT